>ONCK01000005.1 GCA_900316315.1 uncultured Prevotellaceae bacterium | reverse complement strand
CTACCGTGCCCGCTACCGTCGCTGGCTCAAGACCATGGGCCTCCACGATCCGCAGATACGCCATCTCTTCATCATCGGGGACTTGGCCAACAACTGCCTAGCCTGGCAGTATGACACGATTGTCAAGATCTTTAAAGACCCCAACCTCATCCCGCAGGACATCAAGGTGACCTTTATCCGCGGCAACCACGACAACATCCGCTCTGACGGCGCCTCGCTCTTCACCAGTAAGATCGGACAGCCCTACAATCAGTACCAGGAAATCGACGGTTACCCCTTCATCTCCATAGGATGCACCTCATCGCAATACCGTTACCACGGCTACTCCTCGGAGACGCCCTGCTACGACGCAGCTACGATGCAGTTTCTCAGCGAATCGCTTGCCGATGCCAACGAGAAGTACCCAGGCAAGCCTATCTTTGTCTTCCAACACATATTGCCCAAGTATACCATCATAGGGTCTTATGAGACAGACTACAGTGCCTATGCGTATGGACTTGACGAGCTTTTCAGCAAGTACCCGCAGGTGGTTGACTTCTCCGGCCACACGCATATGGGCGTTACTGACCCGCATCAGATTTACCAGTCGAGCTATACGGCGGTCAATGACGGTTCCAATAAGAATGACTCTAATCCTACGCATTTCCCGGGGTACAAGCAGAAAGGCGCAGCCGACGAAGTGGATTACAATGCTGTGACCGAGGGTCTCTTCTGTCACTTCGACAAGGACGATAACTTCTACATCGAGCGATGGAATACTGCCCGCGGTGTAAACTATGAGAATGACTGGATACTGCGTCCTCCCTTTGACGGTACCAACTTTGAGTACAAAGGTCGTACAGGCGGAGCAGCTCCCAAGTGGCCCGCAGGTGCGGCTGTCTCCATCACGGATCAGACAAATACCGCCTGCACTATCTGTTTCCCACAGGCTACCGATGATGAGGAGGTCTATCGCTATCTCATCAATGTCACCAATTCTGCCGGTACGAAAGTCATCTCACAGATCAATCAATTCTCTTTATTGACATTTGGACCGCAGCGGCCCGATACACTTGAGATACCTGTGTCCGGCCTTCCTTCCAACACTCAGCTGACAGCTACTGTGGAGGCTCTGGATGCCTACAACCAAAGTGCAGGCAAGATCTCGACGACATTTACGCTGACATCCAAATAATCGCAACGCATAAGGAAAGCCCGGCTTGGTTACACTGGCTGAGCCGGGCTTTTATAATAGGTATGCGGCCGGATTGCCTACTGCTGTGACGATAGGCTTTGTGTCAGGGGCGGCTTGCTGCGGAGGCTCAAAGAGAATCTTGGCGATTTATCCAGCGGGTGCAACTACCCAGGAGCCTTGTCGGAACCGCTTGCCCTGACTGGAGACTGACACATCGCGCTATAGTACTGATGCACGGGCGGTGGGTGGCGGTAAGATGCTGAGTTGTCACAATTTGGGGCTGGCAGCGAGGACGATGATGAAATAAAACGCTAAATTTGTGCCATCTGCACCGATGCGGACCCTTTTTCTATCCTACCCACATGAGACACTACTTGATACTGCCCTTGCTGCTGCTTATCCAGCCTCCCATTCTGACGGCCACAGCACGGCGACTCAGTCACCACATTGTCGTACGCGACGGAGGCATCATCAGAGGAGATACGACCCGCCGGCAGATAGCGCTTGTCTTTACTGCCTCGGCGTGGGCAGATGGAGCGGAGCCTGTCATGCAGGCTCTCAAGGCGGCGAAGGTCAAGGGTAACTTCTTTGTGACAGGGGAGTTTGTAAGCCGTTATCCTTCCGTCGTGCGCCGTCTGGTCAAGGGTCATCATTACGTAGGCAGCCACTCCTGGGGACATCTGCTGTATGCGGCGTGGGACAGACGCGACTCTACGTTCGTAAGCCGAGACTCTATGATCAGGGACCTTGACCGCAGCTATACAGCGCTCGGGAAACTGGGTGTCAGACGGCGCAAATGTCCTTACTTCATTCCTCCCTATGAGCACTACAATGCCACTGTAGCCGCTTGGGCGCGCGAGGTAGGACTGCAGATCATCAACTATACTCCGGGCACGCGTTCCAATGCCGACTACACCACGCCCGATATGTCCAATTATGCTTCTAGTGAATGCCTTGTGCGCAATATCATGGACTACGAAGGCAAGTACGGGCTCAATGGCTTCCTTTTGATGATCCACATGGGCACTCATCCAGACCGCAAGGACAAATTGTATCTCTGTCTTCCCGAGATTATCTCGCGGCTCCAGGCCAAGGGCTACCGGTTCGTGACCGTGGACCGGCTGATTGAAAAGTAGGTACTGGCAGATGACGCTGCGAAACCTGTCGTAGACGAAGTGGAAGATGCGCATCGGAAAGCTGCATCATTCGGTGTTGCCGTCGTAGGAAGACAAAGGAGGTAGTTCCGGGTGAAACGGATCTTGAGCGGATGGTATCCGACGGGATGATGGCGATACGCGCCTTGCTATCCGTAAGCCTTGTTCCCACGATTACTTAGGCGTGGCAGGGAAACTACGCCACACGCTTTACCTGCACTTGAATGCCTAAAAAGGCCTAATATATCAGTAAAAAGATGTATTTTTGCATCCAAATTCACATACAATGTCTGACACCAAAGTAAGAGTACGCTTTGCGCCGAGCCCAACAGGCCCCCTGCATATCGGCGGCGTGCGTACTGCACTCTACAATTACCTCTTCGCACGCAAGCACGGCGGCGACTTCATCCTACGCATTGAGGATACCGACTCCACGCGTTTCGTGGAAGGAGCAGAGGAGTATATTATCGAAAGTTTTAAGTGGCTTGGACTCAAGTTTGACGAGGGTGTAGGTGTGGGTGGCCCCCACGGTCCCTATCGCCAGTCAGAACGCCGCGAGATTTATCGGGAATACGTCAAGCGACTCCTTGATGCTGATAAAGCTTATATCGCCTTTGATACTCCCGAGGAGCTCGCCAAGAAGCGCGAGGAAGTCAAAAATTTCCAATACGATGCTACCACGCGTCTCCAGATGCGCAACAGTCTCTCGATGCCCAAGTCTGAGGTCGATCAGCTCATAGCCCAAGGGCAGCAGTATGTCGTCCGCTTCAAGGTAGAGCCCGGCCAGGACATCTGCGTCCACGATCTCATCCGCGGAGACGTCGTCATCAACTCTTCCATCCTCGACGACAAGGTACTATATAAGAGCGCCGACCAACTACCCACCTATCATTTGGCCAACATCGTCGACGACCATCTCATGGAAGTGACTCATGTCATACGAGGCGAGGAGTGGCTCAGTTCAGCTCCCCTTCATGTATTGCTTTACAAGGCTTTTGGCTGGGAGCAGAGCATGCCTCAGTTTGCCCACTTGCCCCTCCTGCTCAAGCCCGACGGCAAGGGTAAGCTCAGTAAGCGCGATGGCGATCGCTTGGGCTTCCCCGTATTCCCTCTGGAATGGCATGATCCCAAATCGGGCGAGATTTCCAACGGTTTCCGTGAGAAGGGCTACTTCCCCGAAGCCGTAGTCAACTTCCTGGCCCTGCTCGGATGGAATCCCGGCACGGAGCAGGAGATATTCAGTCTGCCGGAACTGATTGACCAGTTCAGCCTTGAGCGGTGCAGCAAGTCAGGCGCAAAGTTCGACTTCCAGAAGGCAGCATGGTTTAATCACGAGTACATCCTCCGCAAAGAGGATAGCGAGATAGCTCCTCAATTTGACGCTATCCTCAAGGCCAACGGCATTAACGCGCCTCTCGACCGCGTGACACAGGTTGTCGGTATGATGAAAAACCGTATCAACTTCGTCAGTGAGCTTTGGCCTTTGTGCAAATTCTTCTTCGTTGCGCCGACAGAGTATGACGAAAAGACGGTCAAGAAGCGCTGGAAGGAGTATTCCGCATCCCAGATGAGAGACCTCTACAAGGTACTTGAAGGACTCGATGACTTCAGCTTGGAGCATCAGGAAGCCGTTGTGATGAAGCATATCGAGGACAACGGACTCAAGACGGGCGATGTGATGAACGCATTCCGCCTCGCACTGGTCGGAGCCGGCGTCGGCCCCCATATGTTTGATATCTCGTCATTCCTAGGCAAAGAGGAGACGCTGCGCCGTCTCGACCGCGCGATTAAGACTCTGGGATAGCATGTACAGCCTGATTATCTATATCCTCATGCTGGGGGCCAACATCGCCTCCCTCTTCAACCGTAAGGCCAAGCTCCTGATGAGCGGCCACCGGAACACATGGCGTATCTTGCGCAGCCAGCGTAAGGAGGATAAGGAGTATATCTGGTTTCACGCGGCCTCGCTTGGCGAGTTTGAGCAGGGACGCATGCTCATCGAGAGGGTACGTGCCAAGTATCCGGACCGCGGCATACTGCTCACCTTCTTTTCGCCGTCCGGCTACGAGGTACGCAAGGACTACAAGGGCGCGGATATCGTATGCTATCTCCCTTTTGACACCTTGCGCAATGCCCGCAAGTTTATGCGGCTCGCACGGCCGTGCATGGCATTCTTCATCAAGTACGAATTTTGGCAGAACTATCTCACGCAGCTTCACCTTCAGGGCGTGCCTACATACAGTGTAGCCAGCATCTTTAGGCCGGGCCAGATATTTTTTCGCTGGTACGGCAAACACTATGCGCGGGTGCTGGACTGCTTTACCCACTTCTTTGTACAAAACGAGCGCTCCAAGGATTTGTTGGAAGCCGGCGGATGGCATCAGGTGAGCGTTGTGGGTGATACGCGCTTCGACCGCGTGCTGGAGATACGGCACCAGGCCAAGGATGTACCCGTTGCCGAAGCCTTTGCCTCGGCACAGACTAACGAGGGTCACGTACTGGTAGCCGGTAGCACCTGGTCCCCTGACGAGGACATCCTGATCAGCTACTTCAACGCCCATCCCGAGGAGCGCCTCATCCTGGCTCCTCACGTGGTGTCCGAGGCCCATCTTGCTGAGATCGAACATAAGTTGCAGCGGCCGTCACTACGCTTCACTCAGGCCACGGCAGAGAAGGCCAAGGAGGCGGACTGTCTGATCATAGACTGCTATGGTCTGCTCTCGTCGATATACCGCTATGGGCAGATCGCTTATGTCGGCGGCGGATTCGGAGTGGGTATCCACAATGTGCCGGAGGCTGCCGTCTATGGCATACCTGTAATCATCGGGCCCAACAATAAGAACTTCCGTGAGGTACAAGACCTGATTGCTGAGGGAGGTACGTTTGAGATAAAGAGCGCCGATGAGTATGCCACCCTGATGAAGCGTTTGGCCGATGACCCCCAGTTGCTCTGCGAAGCCGGCGCCGCCGCTCAAGCTTATATCCAGAAGGGTGCGGGTGCCGTGGACAAGATATTTGATGCCGTTTTTGGCTCGCATGACCAGTGATAGGGGCATGCCATCTCAGGAGAAACGTTTCGGATTGTATTCTGATATAGTATAGGTGTGGCCTGCCCTAATACAGGTCAGAGGTAAAATGTATAAAGTAGAGATAAAAATGAATTTCTTCGAACAATTCAATTTACAAGATTTCCTTACATGCTTTTTTGCCCTGCTCGCCGTCATTGATGCCTTGGGGGCGTCGCCCATTATCATCGACCTGCGTCACAAGGGACGCGAGGTCAAGGCAGGCAAGGCGGTCTTGATCTCCTTTGCCCTGCTTCTGACATTCCTATTTGCCGGCGAGTGGCTCCTGCGTCTCTTCAGCGTCGATATCAAGAGCTTCGCCATCGGCGGAGCTATTATCCTCTTTCTCCTGTCTCTGGAGATGATCCTGGACATCGATATCTTCCACAACGAAAATTGCCCCTCCAACAGCGCAACGCTCATCCCGCTCGTCTTTCCTTTGCTCGCCGGAGCCGCGGCCTTTACCACATTGCTTTCTTTCCGCTCCCAGTTTGCCACTATCAATATCGTGGCAGCACTGGCCGCCAATATGTTGTGGGCATATATCGTGCTAAAGTGCGCTCTACGGGCCGAGCGCGCTTTCTCAGGCAATATGATTTATATCATCCGCAAATTTTTTGGCATTATTCTGTTGGCGGTGTCGATACGTCTCTTTACCTCCAATCTGCTTCCCCTCATCCACAGTCTGAGTCAGCAGTAGAAGTTGCTGGGTGAGACCTGAGGCGTTGTGGGTCAGAAGGTGACGCCAAAGTTGAGGACAAAGGCGCCTGTATGTGTGTTGTCGAAGTCGTCTTGTCCCACATTGGCCAGGCCGATGTCGTAGCTTGCGCCAAGATAGAGCATCTGAAAACTAAATCCCACTCCTACCTTGATACCGCCGTCGAAGCGCCGGAAGTAGCCGTCGTCATAGCTGCTGAAAGCCTCGCGGTCATTGTAATTTTTGATCTTACCGCCTACTCCGCAGGCCAGATATCCGCCTAGGAAGGGCTCGATGTCGATATCGCCGGAGCGCACCTTGTAGCGCAGGAGCAGAGGTACTTCGAGGTAATTGAGACTGTAGGTGAACTTGCCGTCTCCGTCGTTGCTTTTGCCGCCTTTTTCCGTATAGTAGAGGCCGCTCTCAAAGCAGAGGGGCGTACCCTGTATGAGTTGTGTGCCGATGGCGAAGCCTGCATTGAGTCCCGTCCTGGCGCTGTTGCCGTCCAACAGCGACGACTCCGAATGAATAGACGCCACGCTGAGGCCTATGCGAAATCCATAGTAGACATTGTGAAGATGAGATGGGTGATAAGTGTCGCCATAGGGGCGTCCGTCGGGTGTGGAATACGACCCGCGACGCGGGGGCACTGGAGCGTAGACCTGGGCGTCGGCGATGGTAGCGGAGAGGATGAAGGCGAGAAGGGGGAGAATGCGGTTCAGTTTCATCATAGTTTCTTTGTAGGATTTCCGGGGGCAAACTTACGCAAAAAGATTCCGCCTTGCGATTAACAAATGGGCAAAAAATGATTGCGTCATTGAGGCTTTTGATAGGAGAGACCTCGTCCACCGGCCCTGTGAAGGCTGCTGGTCGCCAGAGGACCTTAAACTGGCATAGCAACAAAACGGGCAGCAGACCACTGGAGACCTGCTGCCCGTTTGCTATAGGGATGATGTCTAGGCTACTTGAGAGACTGAATGACGCTCTCGTTGACTTGACGAAGCTTGGCGGCGTCCATCTTGGTGACGGCGCGGTCGTAAGTCATGATGCCGTTGACCTCTATCTCTACATCGGTAGTCTGGGTGTAGACGGCGGCGGAGCATCCGGTCTTGATGAAGGTCTTGAGCATATCGGCGAACTCTGTGTACTGGTCAAGCACTTGCTGTCCGTTCTCCTTGACTTTGCCGTAGCCCCAGTTGGCGTCTTGCTGCCAGAGGTGGCCCTTGACGGGATAACCGATGCCGCCATATTCGCCGAGGACGTTGATCATTTTGCCCTCAAAGACATTCATGGCAGGGCAGGGGTAATGGTGGGCGTCGAGGATGTCGCCGACGAGGTGGTAGTTGCCGCCGCTGGACTCGTTGATCAGGCGCGTATTGTCCTGCTCACGGGTAAACTTGACGACTTCAGGCGTGTCAAATTGTCCCCAAGCCTCATTGAAGGGTACCCATACGACGATGCACTGGAAGCCCTTGAGGCAGTCTATGATCTCACCCCACTCTTTATAATAATTGTCTTTCCACTGCTGAGGGATAGGGCAGTCTGTACCGCCGAGGAATGAGTCTGAGCTCCACTTGTTTTGCTGTATCTTGGCGATTTCGGGATCGCGGTTAGCCAGTACACTCTTGCCGTGGTCTGCGATACAGGGCATGTCCTGCCAGACTACGATACCGAGTTTGTCAGCGTAGTAGTACCAGCGTGCGGGCTCGACCTTGATGTGCTTGCGTATCATATTGAATCCCCAAGCCTTGGTCTGCTCAATGTCATACTTGAGGGCGGCGTCGGTGGGTGCCGTGTAGAGACCGTCAGGCCACCATCCCTGGTCAAGAGGACCGAACTGGAACATAATCTTATTGTTCAGCGCCATGCGGTTGTAGCGGTTGGGCGAGCTGTCGCGCATCTTGCTGATCTTGCGCATCTGCGTGTAGCCGCAGACTTGGTCTATCGTCTTGCTCCCTCTGAGCAGGGTGAGTTTGACTCCGTAGAGGTAGGGGCTGTCGGGGCTCCAGAGCTTGGCATCGGGGATGTCGATATCAGCAGACTTGCTGCTGAGCGTAGCGGAGGCGATGACCTTGCTGCTGGGGTGCTCGGGATTGTATCCGATACCGCCGTCGAGGATTTCGACTTTGACTTGGTCGCCGCTCTGCTGGCCTTGGAGCTTGACAGATACATTCATCTTGGACTTGTCTACGTCGGAGACGATATAGTAGCTCTCAATGTGGCTCTTGGCTACGGGCTCCATCCATACAGTCTGCCAGATGCCGGTCACAGGAGTGTACCAGATGCCGGAGGACTTGGTCACCTGCTTGCCGCGAGGCTGGAAGGAGTTGTCGCTAGCGTCCCATACGCGCACGCGCAGGGTTTGCTTGCCGCTGCCCTTGATGTAGGGAGTGATATTGTAGGAGAAGGGGGTGTATCCGCCGGTATGCTTGCCGACGTAGTGGCCATTGACCCAGAGCTCTGTTTGCCAGTCTACAGCGCCGAAGTGGAGGAGAATGTCCTGTCCCTTCCACTGACGGGGCACGGTGAGGGTACGCTCATACCAGAGTGCCTTCTCCTTGCCGACGTACTTGCCCACTCCGCTCAGCGAGCTCTCTACGCAGAAGGGTACGAGGATCTGTCCTTGCGACTTAAAGGTCTTGGCGTCCTTGTCGGTGATAGCGTACTGCCAGAGGCCGTTGAGGTTTTGCCACTGCTGACGGACCATCTGCGGCCGCGGATACTCGGGCAGTGGGGCGGCGGGGTTGACCTTGGAGGCCCATTGTGTCTTGATGTTGTTGCCTACAGGCTTCCATCCGTATGCTGCCTGCGCAATCAGTGTCAAGGCCAGCATCGATAGAGTTAAGATGTTTTTCTTCATAAGTATGGTTTGTCGTATTATGATTTGGTCTATTTAAGCATTTTAGCGAATTGCTTGAGTTGCTCCTTGACGACTGGGTGCTGCTGGAAGTAAGTAGAGTCCATGCCCGCGGCGAAGCAGTTGAAGCGGTGGATACCCAGTTTGTTGTAGGTCTTGACATCTTGCTTGATGATCTTGGGCATCCAGATGATGGAGCGGTATGGGTAGCGGTAGTTGCTCTGGTAAGCGGCGTCAATCCAGTACTCTATCACTTCGGCGGTCGATGCGGGAAATACCTCGAGATTGTCCTTGAGATACTGTAGGATCTTACCGTTGGTGTAGCCGAAACGTGCCGTAGCGGTGTCACACTTGAGCGGCTGGGCCCAAGACCGTAGGTAGGAGGAGAACTCGAGGAAGACTCCCTCTGCGGGCTTGACCTGACGGGGAGCCTCGTAGGTATTGTAGTAAGCGAGGTGGGCGACCATAGCCTCGGGGTCGTACTTGGCGCGCAGCGCCTTGGCGATAACGTTGGTAATCATGAGGTTGAGCTCGCTGCGGGTGTACTTGGAGCACTCGGGACAGTGGCAGCCGTCGGCGCCCTCGTCGAGCCAGAAGTAGTAGCGGTGGTCGGTCGAAGGCGTCTGCTTGGCGTACCTCACTACGCGCTTGGCGATGATGGCCTGGGCTGCGGGCGAGGTGTAGCAGAGATTGTAGTCAGCGCGGCGGCGTCCGTCCTTGTCCATGCGAAACATCGTCGAGTCTTGCGTAAATAGCGTACGGGGCAGGAGGTCGTCTATGGCGTGGAGCTGGTGCTCTACCTCGATGCCCCTGGCTTTGCAGTCACGGAGAAATAGCTTGCCTGCGCGTTCTCTCAGGAAGATAGTCGGCTGCAGCACGTCTGTACCCGTTGAGATGGTATTAAAACCCATGTTAGGAGCCGCAGTGGCCCAATCATAATTGTACAGGTCAGAAGTCTCAAGGACAATGCACTTTTTGGCTTTGTCCTTGGATGAGGCGGCTGCCTGCTTGCTTGCTGCGAAGGCGGGTTGGAGCATCGCGAGCAGGAGGATGAATATGGAGGATTTCTTCATGATAGTTTGAGATTTTTGCAAAAACCGTCCAAAGGTAGTACTTTTTGAAAGAAAAGCCAATTTTTTGTCTCACAAGGTTGCATTAAATCTTGTTGTAGGGTATCTCATGCTTCGCCATCGGCCTCCTGCGCGTGTCAGCAGCAATGTGGGGAGAAGGGGGACGATGAAAAAAGGAAGAATTAAGTTTTTATATAAATATAATGTCAGATTTTGGCTCATCAGGGTCGGATGTACGCGATACAAGTCGCCTTGTAAGCGCAACAAGGTCGGATGTATTTTAAACAAGGTCGGATGTAGTTCAAACTGGAAGGCGAGTTGTTAACGCCTGATAGCCAGCTAGTTACGAATAGCTTGGATTCTGCTTGTAATTTATTGGCTATCAAGGTGTTATAAGCCCTATTTTGGCGTTTTTAGAGGGTAAGTCACTGTCGGGTGACGGAAGACAGGAGAAGTAAAATAGTTATATAAATTTTTTACTCCAATTTTCTCGTTTGCAGTAGCCAGCAGAAGCTTTTCCCATCCATTTGCATGCCTCTGACAAGCCAGCTGGATGGCCCATGAGCACACCCTGTACCACATGGGTCTCATCGGGCGCTGTCAAGAGCGGGTGGCGGGCCTTAGACCAGAGGGTCGGGGAGACCAGTCGGGGAGGCGTTGGCGGTCAAAGCAAATTTGCCGACAACGGAGTCAATTTTATCAGCCTGCAGACTTGGTCACCCGCGCAAAGAGCAGTAATTTTGCAGAGACAAAAGCAAATACCCTTATTATCATGATCAAGTTCTTCAATACCGCATCGGGTAGCATCATCGCTGTCAGCACAGCCAGTGAGCTCTCCGAGGCAGAGTGCAATGCCTTGTGTTGGCTCTTTGGTGACGCCAAGCTCGAGTCAGCCGATCACCTCGAGGGCTACTATGTAGGCCCCCGCAAGGAGATGGTGACGCCCTGGAGCACCAATGCTGTGGAAATCACCCAGAATATGAATATCCATGGCGTGGAGCGTATCGAGGAGTACTTCCCTGTATCAGGTCCCGACGCCGACCATGACCCTATGCTCCAGCGCTTGTACGACGGCCTTGACCAACAGGTATTTACGACCTCGCGCAAGCCGGAGCCTATCCGCATCGTTGAGAATATCGAGGAGGAAAACGAGAAGGAGGGTCTCGCCCTCTCGCCCGAGGAGATTGAGTATCTCCATGGCGTAGAGCGCCAGTTGGGCCGCAAGTTGACCGACTCGGAGGTCTTCGGCTTCGCCCAGATCAACTCCGAGCACTGTCGGCATAAGATCTTCGGCGGCACATTCGTCATCGACGGCAAAGAGATGCCGAGCAGCCTCTTCCAGATGATTAAGAAGACGACACGCGAGCACCCCCACAATATCATCAGCGCCTACAAGGACAATGTAGCCTTTGGTCAAGGTCCCGTCATCGAGCAGTTTGCTCCCGAGGATCAGAGCACGAGTGACTACTTCGTCATCAAGGATATCGAGAGCGTCATCTCGCTCAAGGCCGAGACCCACAATTTTCCCACTACAGTGGAGCCCTTCAATGGAGCAGCCACGGGTACCGGCGGCGAGATCCGTGACCGTATGGGCGGCGGCGTAGGCTCGTGGCCCATAGCCGGTACGGCGGTCTATATGACCAGCTATCCGCGTCTCAAGGGCGGACGCAGGTGGGAGGATATCCTACCTGTCAGAAAATGGCTCTACCAGACGCCCGAGCAGATCCTGATCAAGGCTTCCAATGGCGCGAGCGATTTTGGTAACAAGTTTGGCCAGCCGCTCATCACCGGTTCCGTACTCACCTTTGAGCACCAGGAGAACGGCGAGAAGTACGGCTACGACAAAGTCATCATGCTCGCGGGTGGCGTAGGCTACGGCACCAAGCGTGACTGTCTCAAGAAGAAGCCCCACAAGGGCAACAAGATCGTGCTGGTCGGCGGTGACAACTACCGCATCGGCCTCGGCGGCGGCTCAGTCTCCTCCGTCGACACAGGAAGATACAGCAACGGCATCGAACTCAACGCTGTGCAGCGAGCCAATCCCGAGATGCAGAAACGAGCTTACAATCTCGTGCGCGCCCTGTGCGAGGAGAATGTCAACCCCGTCATCTCCATCCACGACCATGGGAGTGCAGGCCATGTCAACTGCTTCTCCGAGCTCGTAGAGGACTGCGGCGGCGAGATAGATATGACCAAGTTGCCGATAGGTGACAAGACATTGTCTGCCAAGGAGATTATCGCCAACGAGAGTCAGGAGCGCATGGGGCTCCTTATCGACCAGCAGCATATCGACCACGTACAGCGTATAGCAGAGCGCGAGCGCGCCCCGATGTATGTGGTCGGAGAGACGACAGGCGACGCTCACTTCAGTTTTGTTCAGGGTGACGGCCGCAAGCCCTTCGACCTCGATGTCGCACAGATGTTCGGTCATTCTCCCAAGACCGTCATGGTCGATGAGACAGTGAAGCGCACCTACCAGGATGTGACCTATGATTCCGCCAAGGTGGTGGACTACCTGCGCGATGTGCTCCAGCTGGAGGCCGTCGCCTGCAAGGACTGGCTGACCAACAAGGTGGACCGCTCCGTGACCGGCAAGGTCGCCCGCCAGCAGACACAGGGCGAGATACAGCTCCCCCTGAGCGACTGCGGAGTCGTGGCCCTCGACTACAGAGGTCGCAAGGGTATTGCCACGGCCCTGGGTCATGCTCCTCAGGCAGGACTTGCTTCTCCCGAGGCAGGCAGCGTATTGTCCGTGGCCGAAGCACTGACCAATCTCGTATGGGCCCCGCTGGTCAAGGGACTGGACTGCGTCTCCCTGTCAGCCAACTGGATGTGGCCGTGCCGCTCCCAGAAGGGTGAGGATGCCCGACTGTACAGCGCAGTAAAGGCGCTGAGCGACTTCTGCTGCGCACTTGAGATCAATGTGCCCACGGGTAAGGACTCGCTCTCTCTGAGCCAGCAGTACCCCAACGGCGAGAAGGTCATCTCTCCGGGCACTGTCATCGTGAGCGCAGCCGGTGAAGTGAGCGACGTGCGCAAGGTTGTAAGTCCCGTCATGTCACATCGCAAAGACACTACCCTGATACATATTGACTTCTCCTTTGACTCGCTTCGTTTGGGCGGCAGCGCCTTTGCACAGAGTCTCGACAAGGTCGGCAGCGATGTGCCTACGGTCAAAAAGGCAGACTATTTCCGCTCCGCCTTTGAGGCCGTGCAGCAACTGATTGGCGAAGGCCTCGTACTGGCCGGCCACGATATCAGCGCTGGCGGTCTCATCGTTACGCTGCTTGAGATGACCTTTGCCAACCGTCAAGGCGGCATTAAGGCAGACCTCAGCAAGTTCGCAGAGCAAGACATTGTGAAGATTCTCTTTGCCGAAAATCCTGGTGTAGTACTCCAGGTAGCCGACGCAGATTTCAAGGCTGTGCAGCGTATACTGGACAAGGCCGGCGTAGGAAGCGTCGTCATCGGCAAGCCCTCGGCAGACCGCCAGCTTACTATCACGGGCAAGGGCCACGATATCAGCCTCGATATCGATGAGATGCGTGACGTATGGTATGAGACCTCCTTTGAACTGGACAAGAAGCAGAGCTTCAACGGTCAAGCTGAGGCTCGCTACCATAATTATAAGCATCAGCCCGTCTCCTGGCAGATGCCGGCCGGATTCAGCGGCAAGCTGAGCCAATACGGTGTCAGCCCCGACCGCCGTACTCCCAGCGGCGTGCGCGCAGCCATCATCCGCGAGAAAGGAACCAACGGCGACCGTGAAATGGCCTACGTCCTGTATCTCGCAGGCTTCGACGTGAAGGATGTGATGATGACCGACCTCATCTCAGGGCGCGAGACGCTCGACGACATTCAGATGATCGTCTTCTGCGGTGGCTTCTCCAATAGCGATGTGCTGGGCTCGGCTAAAGGCTGGGCCGGCGCCTTCCTCTACAATCCCAAGGCCAAGGCTGCGCTCGACCGCTTCTACGCACGCCCCGATACCTTGTCGCTCGGAGTCTGCAACGGGTGCCAATTGATGATAGAGCTCAATCTGATTAATCCTGAGCATACCAAGCGCGCCCGCCTCCTGCACAATACTTCCCACAAGTTTGAGAGCAGTTTCCTCACGGTCGATGTTGCGCAGGACACCAATAGCGTGATGCTCAAGAGTCTTTCTGGCAGCCGCCTCGGACTCTGGGTCGCCCACGGTGAGGGGCGATTCTCCCTGCCGCTGAGCGAGGATCAGTACAATGTCGCCCTGAAGTACTCTTACACAGACTATCCAGGCAATCCAAACGGTTCTGACTACGCCGTAGCAGGCCTTTGCAGTCCTGATGGCCGTCATCTCGCGATGATGCCTCATCCGGAGCGCGCCTTCTTCCCCTGGCAGTGCGCCAAGTACGATGACAAGCGCTCCGCCGACGAAGTGACGCCGTGGCTGGAGGCCTTTGTCAACGCCCGCAAGTGGTGTGAGAAGCAGTAGAAGCCGTTTTGCGGAGAGTTGATGCCCGATATATGAAGGGCTGAAGCAGTCTCCGACGGAAGACGTTGCCTACGCAGCAAACAAAATGCTTTGCGTGGCATAAAAGTACTCGATTATTTTTACAAGAGGTCCGACTTGGCAGATGCCAGGCTGGACCTCTTGCTATACAAATCGCCCCTTACTGGATGAAATGGGCGAGCTGAATCATGGGTATACGGGGAAAGAGTTCGTGGAGGTGACCGATGATGCGCGCGGCGGAGGCTTCCGGTGTGCGGCCCTGCACGGCCGCGTGGAAGTCGGTTTCATAGAAAGCCTCTGGGGTACAGTATCGGGCCACGCCCCAACCGTAGGGACGGCCTAAGCGGTCCTGCAGGTACTCAAAGTCGGCGATGACGACGTAGGTGGCCATTTGCAGATTGGTGATGGCGGTCTCAAATGTCTGCCGGTGACTTTTGGGCTTGCGGATGTCGTGGTGCGCGGCCTCCTGCACAGCCTTGTCGAGCCGGGTGCGGCGCGGTGCACGCGGGGCGACGTATCCGCAGAGCCGCTTGAGCTCCTTGGAGAGCAGGGATTCGTTGTCGACGAGTGTATGATAGATTTGCTGCTCTGCGGGTGTGGGATGATAGTGCTCCCGCCGCATATTGATGAAATCAGGTAGCCACTCAAGACTCACATATCCCGCCTTGCGGCGAAAGAATTTACCATAGGCGCACATACCGCCTGTGATGACAGGACCCTTCCACTCCCAAGGACCGTCAATATCGCCGTTAAACCAGAACTGGGCGGGCGTCTGTTCCTCGATGGAGAAACCGGGTATCTCGTTGGAGAAGAAAGGGAGAAATCCCATTTCGAGCACGCACTTCTCCAAGGCTTCCGGACTGGTGATGACAGACATGTGTGTGATATTTTTGCTTGGTAATCAGAGGAATATGCACTATTGCCGGTTGTCCCTGCCTTGCAAGCAGTATGGGTCGACAATCTTGCTGCCCCAGCGGGCGTAGGCGAACATCACGAGCTCACAGGCGACCATGATAAACCAAGTCCAGCGCCAAGAGCCGCAGGCATCGGCAAGCCAAGCTTGGAGCAAGGGGAATACGGCCCCGCCAAATACACCCATCATAAAGACACTTGATGCCTTGGAGGTGTACTTCTTGAGCCCCTTGACGGCGAGCGTGAAGATGCAGCTCCACATGACGCTGTGGAAGAGGCCGACGGAGATCAGCACATAGAGATTGTCGGCGATCATGGCCAGTATGATGATGCACGCGGCCAGTATGGTGACCCACGAGAGCAGGGGACGCGGCTCCACCTTGTTGAACCGGCTGAAGATAATCCGACCTACCATCATGCCGCCCCAGTAGAGTGACGAGAGGATGAAGAAGGTGTCAAAAGGTACGCCGAAGATGCTCAGTCTTTCGAGGCCGAAGAGGGTGAGGTTGCCTTCCTCTGCGATGATCTCGTGGGCGTGGAGCGTCACATTGGTTCCTACGCCGACCTCAGTGCCTACGTAGAAGAAGATGGCAATGACGCCGAGCGTCAAGTGACGGAAGGACCAGATGCTGCGCGGCAGCTTCTCGTCAACCTCAGCGTGGGTGCCGGCAATATCAGGCAGGTGGATGCGCTGGGTCACGATGGTGACGATCAGCATACAGATGGTGAGCGCCAGAAAGGGGAAGAGAAGTTGACTGGACTTGACTTCGCTCATCGCTACGCCGCCAAACATGACGACGGGAACAAATATAGGAGCGATAAAGGTGCCAAGAGAATTGATGCCTGTCGTGATATTCATGCGCTGAAGCGGTGTCGTGCCCGGCAGTTCGTATACATTAATATAAGGATTGATGACTACTTGGAGCAGGGCGGCGGATGCACCGAGCAGGAAGGACCCCAGCAGGAAAACGAAGTAGCCGTATGGGATTAGGTTGCCGGCGATATCGACGCAGCCGCCTTCGCAATAGATGGCGAGCACACTGGAGAAAAAGCACATCAGCAGTCCGCTTACCATGACGAGGAGTGATCTGACAAGCGTCGCCTTGTAGCCGTGACGCTCTATCCACTTGCCGCCCAGAGGACTGACCAGCAAGTAAGCGAGAAAGAAGAAAAAGGTGATAAGCGTGATGAGTGTGTTCTTAAGGCCCGCTACGTTGGAGAGAAAAGCGGTCTTAAGTGGTGCCTCGCACTGCTCGTTGACTGTCGTGAGGAAGCCTACGACAAAGTAGATGAAGGTCAGGATGATGAAGGGGAGAATCCCGTTGCGTTTTTGTGCCGCCATACGAATAGATGCTTTGATATATCCACCCCCAAAGGTACGTAAAAAAGTGTAAGTTGCCGTTTGTTGGAGAGGGAAAGTTGAGTTGCTTTGACTACAATAGCCTTAAACTCAATTGCGACCGAGTCTGTAGACGGCAGGCGGGAGACGCGGTAGAAACATCGTGTTCAGGCCCTCGCGGCACTGGGCCTATGAAGACTCAGATCGGCCTAGAATTGTGATCTAAGCGCTTGGGGCAGCGCATGCATGGCGCCGTGATGCGTACAGACGTATGCCGAGACATCGACGGCGAGTCTGTGTGCTTCGACAAGAGGCTTGCCTTTGATCATGGCGGCACACAGAGCGGCTGAGAAAGCATCTCCGGCCCCTACAGTATCGGCTACGTCGACGCGGGGAGTAGGCAGGATAGAGACTTTGTCGGATGTGATGGCATAGCTACGGGAGGCGCCGCAAGTCAGGACGACGAGGCACAGCCCATAGGTGCGTATCAATTGGCGGCAGGCGGCTTCAGGGCGTGCGGGATCGAGGGGAATGAGCTGCGAGAGGTAATGTAGCTCTTCTTCGTTGAGCTTAAGGAAGTTGCATACCTGAAGGGAGTCGATGATGACCTGGGGCGTGTAGTGCGGGGCCCTGAGATTGATGTCAAAGAGGCGAAATGCCGTGGGTTTCATGAGGGAGAGAAAGAAGCGCAGTGATGCTCTGGTCGTCTCCGAGCGTTGGGACAGACTGCCGAAGTAGACGCCGTCGGCCTTACGGGCGAGCTCTGCCAGATCGGGGGTGAAGGGGATGTAGTCCCAGGCCACATCGGAGCAAATGTCGTATTGGGGTACTCCGTTACTGTCGAGACTTATCTGTGCGGTGCCCGTGGAGTGGCTGACGCGTGTGACGGCCAGCTGGAGGCCGCGTGCGTTGGCCTCGGCCAGGAGCTCAGTGCCGGACGTGTCGGTGCCGACTGCGCTTACGAGTACGCTGTTCAGACCGCACTGGCCGGCATGAAAGACAAAATTACCCGGCGCTCCGCCAATCTCTTTGCCCTGTGGCAGGCAATCCCATAGGAGCTCGCCAAATCCTACTATCGTTTTGTTCATGGTATATGCGCGATAGGTTTTACTGGCTGCAAAGATACAAAAAAGGGCTTGCCTTTGAGGCAAACCCTTTATTTAAGTTGTTCAGACGATTGTCAGATTTTGATGTGAGCAGGTCTGATTAGAGATTAGGATTCATCTTGTTCCATTCAGCGATAGGCGGGATGATGCCGAGATCTATCACTTCCTGTCTCATGTTGCAGAGATGCTCGTAGCTCTTGTGCAGGTCAGCCATTTCCTCGGCGGTACCTGTGGGTACTGTGTAGTGTACGCCAGTCTTGTCGATGGTAGTGGGGAGAGCCATCATCACATCCTTAAATCCGAGCTCGGGGATGTTGGCGTAGCAGCCGGCGGGCAGAGTGAACTTCTCGCCACCCATAGCAGCCTCGATCATCTTTACGGCGTTGTAGGCAGGACTCTGGAAGGAGCTGCGGCCACGCAGCTTGATGATATTGGAACCTCCCTGAACGGTGATGTGCTTAATCTCTTCCCAACGCTCAGCGCTGAGGCCCATCTCTGCGAGGGGCTTGCCGTCAACCTTGACCTGAGAAGCAAAGACTGCCATCTGCTCTCCGTGACCGCCATAGGTGTGAGCGCCAGTAACCTTGTCCTGCTGTACACCAAACTCCAGAGCGAGAGCTTGCTGCAGACGTGTGGAGTCCAAAGCGGCGAGAGAGGTGAGCTGGTTGGGCTTCAGACCGGAGTGGATCAGCGTGGTGAGCGCTGTGACGTCGGCCGGGTTGAAAATGACGACGACGTGTTCTACATCGGGGCAATACTTCTTGATGTTGTCGCCAAAGTCTGCTGCAATCTTGCAGTTGCCTTTGAGCAGATCCTCACGTGTCATGCCAGCCTTGCGGGGTGCACCACCAGAGGAAATGATGTACTTGGCGCCGGTAAAGGCCTTCTTGGCAGCCTCAGCAACCTTCTCAGGATTACCCATGTCCTCGACAGCAGGAGCGTAGTAGGTGACATTGGCACCAGGGAAGGCGCACTGCTGAATTTCGTCAAAGACACCATGAACTCCCGGCTCATAGATGTCGTAAAGGCATACATTGGGTGTAAGACCGAGGGTGAGCACGGTCTGAGCCATGTTGGAACCAATCATACCGCCTGCACCGACGATAACTAGCTTGTCATTTGTAAGATACTTCATAATGTATTGCTGTTAAATTTGTTTGTGATGTTTCATCATCTTTGATACTACAAAATTACTACTATTCTCTCTATTTGTGTGCAAAGTAAGATTTTTTTTGTTAATTTTTAAGATGTGCACCCCCGTATACTGCGGACTGCCCAAGGTACAAAGGAAAGGTCGGAGACAATTTGGCAACTACTGTGGCGCTTTGGACCTGTCTTTTGCCCGCTTCCCAGCTCGCTACGCTGGACTTTGGGCTCGCTGCAGGGGATGCCTACGTTTGTCGGAGTCTATGGGGCAGACTGACGGCGAGGTTTGGCGGGCCGTGAGTCACCTTTGGCTGTGAGATATAGGTGAGTGTGGCAGAATTTTGCTACATTTGCAGACGATAAAGCACTACCAGTAACTCCTATATGAAGCATATCGCCATCTTTGGCTCAGGTGAGGGGACCAATGCCGAGCATATCATCGAGTATTTCCAAGGACGCTCCGACGTGAGCGTCAGCCTGATTGTCTACAATAGGCAGGCTGCAGGCATCGCACGGCGTGCTGAGCGGCACGGCATAGACTCGATATACATCAACCGTGAGGCGTTTGCCCGAGGAATCGAGCTGATGCAGGCGCTGTCGGATCATGAGATTGACTTCATCGTACTTGATGGCTTCTTGCTCCTGGTGCCGGCCTATTTGCTCGAGGCTTATCCTGGCCGCATCGTTAATATACATCCCTCGCTCATACCCCGTCACAGTGGTAAGGGACTCTATGGGATGAAGGTGCATGAAGAGGTGGTGCGTGACGGAGACCGTGAGACGGGCATCACTATCCATCTGATCGACCAGCACTATGACGGCGGACAGATGGTGCTCCAGGAGCGGTGCCCCGTGATGCCGGGTGATACGCCCGAGGATGTGGCCTGTCGGGTACACGAGTTGGAGTATCGGCACTACGCCCCGACCATTGACCGTCTGATACGGCGGCTTGCATAGAGCGGGCGGAGGCGATGCAGTGGCCATCAGCGCCGATAGGACGGCGGGAAGACTAATCAATACGTTAAGTCAGAGGCTCAAGGTGAGCACTATATACACATTATCATGAAACTAACAGACCATATATGGTATGTCGGCGTCAACGACCGCGACAAAGAGCGATTTGAAGGCCTTTGGCCATTGCCCTATGGTGTATCTTACAATTCGTACATCGTAGCTGGAGACAAGGTGGCGCTGATTGATACCGTCGACAACCGCTTCTTCTCTCAGTTTGTCGAGCAAGTCAAGGATGCCATCGGCGAACGCAAGATCGACTATCTTATTATTAATCATATGGAGCCCGACCACAGTGGTAGCATAGCTCTTCTGCGGCAGTGGATGCCCGATGTATGTATCGTCGGCAACCGCAAGACGCTTTCCATGGTCGAGGGTTACTACGGTCAGGGCGGACCTACGCTTGAGGTTACTCAGGGCAGTACGCTTGATCTGGAAGGCGCGCGACTCCAGTTCACACTTACGCCAATGGTTCACTGGCCTGAGACGATGATGACCCTGGAGACGGAGAGTCATACCCTCTTCTCGGGCGATGCTTTCGGCTGTTTCGGTACGCTGGATGGCGCCGTGGTCGATACCGACCTTGATACTGCCAAGTATTGGCCGGAGATGGTCAGGTATTACTCCAATATTGTGGGCAAATACGGCGCACAGGTGCAGATGGCGCTGCGCAAGTTGTCAGGCGTACATCTCGAGCGCATCTGCTCAACCCATGGCCCGGTATGGACAGATCAGTTGCAGGAAGTCGTAAAGACCTACAACCGACTCAGTCTCTACGAGGGCGAACCGGGAGTATGCCTGGTATACGGTACGATGTATGGCCATACGGGACGCATGGCCGAGGCTGTGGCCGAAGGACTTGCCCAAGGCGGTCTCAAGCGCTTTGCAATGCACAAACTTGGGCACTCAGACCCCTCCTATATCATTGCTGATGCCTTCCGCTACAAGGGCCTGGTACTCGGCGCTCCGACTTACAACAACGGACTCTTCCCCTTGATGCAGCAGATCGTGGACGACCTGCAGGGCCGCGTGCTCAAGAATCGTCTCATTGGTGTCTTCGGCTCCTTCAGTTGGGCTGGACAGGCTGTCAAGCACCTCCAGGCCTTTGCCGCACAGAACGGCAATACACTGGTCGGTGAGCCGGTCGAGATGAAGCAAGGATTTGCCGCTGCTGACGGCGACCGCGGACGCGCCTTAGGCCGGGCTATGGCTGAGCGCATCCTATCGGGAAAATAGTAAGACAAAGTCTGTAAAATCATAGTGTGATGTTTGAGACAGTGATTATTGTCTTCGTCGCCTTGGCGGCCGGCCTGTGGATCGGATATCTGGTAGGGAAGAGCCGCTTTGAGCCCTTGACCCATGCAGCCCAGGCCGAGTCGTCCCGTCTCGCGACCCAGCTGGAGGAAGAGCGCAAACTGTCGCAGTCCCACCTCGACAAAGCCCGTGAGGAAGCCCGTCAACAGGCCGATGCCCGCATTTCTGAGATGCGGACCTTCATGCAGGAGAGCCTTCGACAGATGGAGCAGCGCTTCAGCGGCTTGGCGGGACAAGTACTCGACGATCAGAAACTTAAGCTTGAGAAGGACGCCAATACGCATCTCAACCTGCTGCTCAAGCCCTTGGAGGACAATCTACGACATCTACATCAGGAGCTGCAAGACTCCAAGCTCAAGGGCGTCGCTCAGCATACCTCTTTCCTGGAAGCTATCAAGCGACTCGAGGAACAGACGGCCAGCGTCGGACGTGAGGCCGACAACCTCGCACGTGCCCTCAAGACAGACTCCAAGCTGCAAGGAGACTGGGGCGAAATGGTACTTGACACGCTCCTAGAGCGCTCCGGCTTGACCAAGGGCGTGGAATATCAGGTGCAGGAGAACTTTCATACGGAGGATGGACGCAATGTGAGACCCGATGTCGTGGTTTATTTCCCCGAAGGCCGCAGCATTATCATCGACAGCAAGGTCTCGCTTACCGCTTTTGCCGACTACACGCGTGCTACCGACGATGCCGAGCGTGCCGAAGCCCTCAAGCGCCATCTAGAGAGCGTCCGAGCTCATGTGGTCGAGCTCTCTGACAAAAACTATCCCAAAGACGTCAAAGGCTCTCCCGAATACGTCATCATGTTTATGCCCACGGAGGCTTCTTATCTCGCCGCCGTGGGAGCGGACGACAAGCTCAATCTCTTTGCATGGGAGCGCAAGGTCATCCTCGCCTGCCCCAATATCTTGATTATGACGCTGCAGATCATCAACAACGTCTGGCAGTCAGCCCGTCAGACCAAGAATGTAGAGAAGGTGATTGATGCGGCCAACAAGCTCTACAGCCAGTTTGCACTCTTCGCCGAGTCGTTTGAGCAGCTGGGCAAGAGCATTGACAGTTTGGACAAGAGCTATGGATTAGCCCGCAAGCGTCTGCTGGAGGGTAAAGGAAATTTCGTGGGTCGGTTGGAGTCGATGAGGCAGCTAGGCTTGGCGCCCAAGAAAG
Source organism: uncultured Prevotellaceae bacterium (assembly GCA_900316315.1). GTDB lineage: Bacteria > Bacteroidota > Bacteroidia > Bacteroidales > Bacteroidaceae > UBA6382. The sequence continues at coordinate 267,435 of ONCK01000005.1, read as the reverse complement.
ACATGCCCACGAGCCTCACTGAGGCGGCCGATGAGGCGTGACCCATATGCGACTGAGAGCGGCCCGGTCTGATGTCAGCGTAGCGCTGACTGTCGTCTGCAGACCATGGATGATGGAAAAAATATTCTGCCGGCGGTCCAGAGAAGGTGATGGCAAGGAAAACCAGTCGGAGAATGCACGATTTAAGAGAGAAAAAGGGAGTATAAGATTTTTTTCTTCGTATTTTTGTAACCCAATCTTATTGTACTAAAAAGGAATGCGAATACTCATTACGGGAGCCAGCGGATTTATAGGCAGCCATCTTGTCAGCCAAGCCCTTAGCAGAGGCTATGAGGTCTGGGCGGGGATGCGCGCGACCAGCTCGCACCGCTATTTGCCCTCGCAAAGTGTTCACTTTATCACGCTTCATCTAGACAGCGTGGCTACGCTTAGCGAGGAGCTCGCAGCCTTTAAGTCGCAAAATGGAGGTGGTTGGGACTACATCATTCATGCTGCCGGTGCCACCAAGGGCCGCAATGAACAGGAGTTTATGGAGACCAATTATGAAGGCACCTGCCACCTCGTCGAGGCGCTCCGCCAGCAAGAGATGTTGCCCAAGCGCCTGCTCTATATGAGCTCGCTCAGCGTGCTCGGCGCTATCAAGGAGCATCCCGCCCATCCGGCCGACGGACATGTGTACGCGCCGATGACCGACGGCGACGTGGCCCGTCCCAATACGGACTACGGACGTAGCAAGCTGGCCTCGGAGAAATACCTCCTCCAGCAGTCTGATCTCAATGTCGTCATCATGCGTCCGACCGGCGTCTACGGCCCGCGCGAGCGCGACTACTACTTGATGGCCAAGAGCTTGAAGCAACACTTGGACTTCTCTGTAGGATATAAACCTCAGGAAATCACCTTCATCTACGTGCTGGACCTTGTCGAGGCCTGCTTTATCGCCCTCGAGCGCGGAACCAATGGCAGCCGGTACCTGGTCAGTGACGGCAATACTTACCACAGTGATGACTTCAGCCGTCTGCTTAAGGAGCAGATGGGTATCCGTCATGTCCTCCCGGTCAAGGCACCGCTCTGGCTCCTGTATATCGTCTGCGCAGTCGGTGGCCTGATGGCTAAGGTGACGGGACGTATGACCGCCCTCAATCGTGATAAATACAATATACTGAAACAACGTAACTGGCGCTGTGACATCTCGCCCCTCCTCAAGCTTGGCTATCAGCCGGCCTGGGATCTGGAACGCGGGGTCAAGGCTACAGTTGACTGGTACAAACAAGCACAATGGATATAAAGAAAGCTTTGAAACGACAGTACCCCCTGCCGGGACTGATCGGCGTGGAGAGAATTACGATGATCTACTTGGCATTTACGCTAATCCTCTCGCTCTTCTACATCGGCGTATGGGAAGACCCAACGTCCGTCTACGTGGGACGCTTGCTCATCGTGGTCGGCACGCTCGCTCTCTGGAGACTATATGTATGGTATCCGTGCAATGCAACCTACTGGCTGCGTGTCGTCTTTCAGATTGCACTGCTCGCATACTGGTATCCGGACATCTACAACTTCTCCCGTGTCATGCCGGATATGGACCATATCTTCGCGCTCTTTGACCAACAGATGTTTGGATGCCAGCCTTCCATTATGCTGAGCCAGTGGCTGCCCGGCTTCTTCTGGAGAGAACTCTTCAATATGGGGTACTTCTCCTACTACCTCATGATCATTGCTATTGTGGTGTGGGCGACATTTGTCCACTACCGACACTTTGACCGCACAACGACGATTGTGCTATGCTCCTTCCTCTTCTACTACTTGATATTTCTGTTTATCGAGTCGGCAGGTCCGCAGTTCTACTTCCACAAGATCGGTATGGCAGACGCCATGAGCGGCCAGTTTGATAATGTCGGCGACTGGTTCCGCTACCATAGCGAGCTGGACAAGCAAGAAGGCGGCGGTCTCTTTACCTCTCTCGTCAGATGGGCGCAGGGCAGCGAGCGCCCCATTGCAGCCTTCCCCAGCTCTCATGTAGGTATGGCCACCATCATGCTCGTCCTCGCTTACAAGATGCACGACAAGCTCTTCCGCTGGATGGTACCCTTCTACGTCTTGCTCTGCATTGCTACCGTCTATATCGGAGCGCACTATGTGATTGATGTCATCGCAGGTTGGGTAACCGCCTTCCCGATTTACAGCATTTCCAGGAAGATCTATTATACCAAGTTCATACACCGTCCCAAGGACTTCGATAGTGAGCATCGCTACAAGCATCACCATCATCATCACCACCATCATCATCACCACGTATACGACGATTAGTCGCAGACAGACTGTCCCTGTACAGTAAGCTTGAGGCATAATAGCGGTTACGGCAAATGTTGCAGGGACAAAGTCGGATTTGGGCGCAAGCGAAGAAAGTGTTGTCAGCCATGGGCCGGATCTCATTCAGATGAGGTCCGGCCTATTTTTGGGCTACATGGAACTGGCCCGACCTGTAAGCGGGGCGGTCGGTATGTCGTCGGACTTTCCCATTTTGCGGCAGTATCTTGACGGCACAAGATGCCATCTCGTTTTCGCTGGAAGCGTGATAAATCATTCTGCATAAGAAATGGTAAATAAAATTACTGTCTTGATACAGTTTTTTTTCAAAAATAGGATATAAATAGGGAGATTATAATTATTTTTGTGACGTATATGAAACATGGGGCGTATGATACTCCAGGAGTTAAGATCTTCTCTACCGGTTCAAGCGTGCGGCTTGGGTCGGGTCGGCTATGATGTCAATCATTCTAAATCTTTAAGTTAATGGCAAATTTTCTCTCTCTGCTGGGCTTTGATCCCAGCAAAAACTCCGTAAAGACCGAAGTGCTTGCCGGAGTCACGACATTCTTGACAATGAGTTACATACTCGCAGTCAATCCTCTTATTCTTGGTGATGCGCATATGGACAAGGGAGCCGTATTCTCCGCTACGATCGTAGCTGCCGCCATCGCGACGCTTGTGATGGCCTTTTACGCCAAACTTCCCTTTGCCTTGGCATCGGGTATGGGCATCAACGCCTTTTTTGCCTACACCTTGGTCCTCGGTATGGGTTTCACGTGGCAGCAAGCGTTGGCTGCGGTATTTATCGAGGGTATCATCTTTGTTCTGTTGACCGTCTTTAAGGTGCGAGAAGCCATAGTCAATGCGATACCAGTCAATCTGCGATACGCCATATCGGTGGGTATCGGTCTCTTCATCGCTTTTATCGGTCTTAAGAATGGCGGTATCATCGTCCACAGCGATGCCACACTGCTCCAGCTCGGTACTTGGAATGCGTCGAGCATACTTGCTATCGCCGGAGTGCTGATTGGTACTGCGCTGCTTGCCCTTAACGTACGCGGAGCTCTATTTATCACCATCATTGCCATTACCATCATCGGTATACCTCTGGGTGTCACCCAGCTGGGAGAGGGCTTCACGCTTGTCAGCCTGCCCCAGAGCTTCAGCGACGTGGCCTTCAAGATGGACTTTAGCAAATTCCTTACATTGGATATCAACTACTTGATTGTAGTCTTCGTGCTCGTATTCATGGATCTCTTTGACACGCTCGGGACGCTGATCGGCGCTTCGACAAGTGCCGGTATGGTGGAAAAGAACGGCCGCATCCACAATCTCAACAAGGCTCTCCTTGCCGACGCTATAGGTACTGTAGCCGGTGCCATGTGCGGTACTTCCACCGTGACGACTTATGTAGAGTCTACTACGGGTATCGCTGCCGGCGGCCGCACGGGTCTTACCTCCTTTACGGTAGCCATGCTCTTCTTGCTGGCGCTCTTCTTCTCCCCGCTCTTTCTGATTATCCCCGCTGCGGCCACAACGAGTGCGCTGGTACTGGTCGGCGTGATGATGGTCAAGGCAATCGTCAATATTGAGATGTCTGATTTTACCGAGGCGGCTCCCTGCTTCCTCACCATCATTATGATGCCCCTCGCTTACAGCATCTCTGAGGGTATTGTCATGGGTATGCTTTCTTATGTACTCATCAAGTTGCTCACGGGCCGCGGCAAGCAAGTCTCTGTAGCCATGTACATTCTGGCATGCTTCTTCCTGCTCAAGTATCTCATCCCGCTCTTTCAGTAAGGTCTGAATATGTGACTTCAAAAGTTTATATTTAACCCAACAATCAATCATTTACACTTATGAAAAAAGCAATCCTTTTTGCCGCTGTGCTCTGTACAGCCTTCGGCATCAAAGCCCAGAATGTGCAGTTCCATTATGATCTCGGCCATTCTCTGTATGGTGATCTCAGGGCACGTCCCAATGCCACCACGACCATTGAGATGTTTAAGGCAGACAAATGGGGAAGTACTTACTTCTTCAACGATATGGATTACTTCAGCGATGGTAGCGCCGGAGCTTACTGGGAGTTTTCACGCGAAATCAATCTGACCAAAAATAAGCAGTGGGCTGCTCATGTAGAGTATAATGGTGGTGCCACCAGCATCGAGCATACGGCTATTGCATCCCGTTTCCGCCACGCTATCCTCGTCGGTGGCGCATGGAACTGGCTGAGCGCTGACTTCAACAAGAACTTCTCTCTGCAGGCGATGTGGAAGTACTACTTCGACGGCATGGGAGCAGGTGCATACAATGGTTTTCAAGTTACTACCGTATGGGGCATCAACTTCTGCGGCGGCCTCCTGACCACAAGCGGATTTGCTGATCTCTGGTACGATCCCGATGTAAACGGCAACCTGATCTTCCTCAGCGAGCCGCAGTTCTGGGTTAACCTCAACAAACTCAAGGGCTGGGATGGCATCAACCTGAGTATCGGTTCCGAGGTCGAGCTGAGCAACAACTTTGTATTCAATAAGTCGGGTCACAATCAGTCCTTCTACGCCATACCTACTATTGCCCTCAAGTGGACATTTTAGGCCGTAAGTTGTAAAAGGATTCTAGTTCATTATAGTGTCCGGGCCGGTGATAGCCGGTTCGGACACTGTCATTGTTGGTCCCTATGGGCAGGACAATCAGCCTCTGTCGGGACAAAATCTTAAAGGCTCAGCCGAGAAAGCAGGGGAAATAAAGCCATCCCCTCCGTCTGCTTCATGGCCGCCCACTGCCTTCCGTCAGCGCCCATGGCTGATCTGTAAGCATGTGTCCACGATAAATGCTCTCTGAACGGCCTATGAAGCGAAACGGACCGGACAATATACTGATCACTCTGCCTCGCCGGTCCAATGAATCTCCCGTTGATTCAATCAATCTCCCTTGTTAGTCCGATATTTCTTTTGGTGACCGATTCCCTTCGCTCGCTGTTCGAAGAATCCCCCTATTGGAGCCAATCACTGTACCACGTTAGTCCACTGAGTCTCTCTTTGGCCCAATCAAGACTCCCTCGCTTGTCTGATATTTTCCCCTACAGCCCGTTTCCCATCGCCTGCTGCTCGAAGAATCTCACCCTGTTGTCCCAATTGCTTTCTCTTGCTAGCTCGATGTCTCCCTCTTGCTGCCCAATCATCCTCCCCAGTCGTTCTGCCTTCAGCGCAAGCTTTCCAGCACATGACTGGGAATCTTTTCCCAAGAAGCAGGGCTGCAGATACAGATGCCAATTCTTATCAAAATTCCACTGAGAGATAATTTTTTATATAAGAAATTGGATTGAAATCCCCAGATTATCTCTGAATGCGGAAAGATGAAAATCCCCTCAAATTGCCTTTGTAACTCACTGAAGGACAATAAATTACAAATAATATTTGACACTCTCGTAACTAGCTGGCTATCAGACGGTAACAACTCGCCTTCCAGTTTAAACTAAGTCCGACCCAGTTTAAACTACATCCGACCTTGTGGCGCTTACAAGGTGACTTGTCATCAAGACATCGGCACCTGTACAAAGCGGTATTTCAAATTTATTATATAAAAAACGACGAATGGAGAACTCAAGACGTATCGGAGATGGATGCGCTGCGCTGCTGTTCCGACTGTGACGTGCATAAGAGACTGCTTGTGCGTTTCCTTCAACACCTCTTCACGTCTGCTGATAACCGGACTCAAAGACTGAGCCATCGGGCTGCCGCGTGCCTTGCGCAATATCGGTAGCAAGACTGTGCATGAGCGAGGGCCTTTCTCGCGTAGGATATGCTCAAAGGATATTGTCAAGGAGGCTCCGCAATGCTCGAGATCGCGCGGCAGAACTTAGGCCAATAAGGCGAGAGCGTATCTGATGGGTGCGGAGCAAATAGTGTACTCGATATGAGTAAGAGAAGTTGCCGTCCGTGCCCGCTACCTTACTTCGTCAAAACGGGGCGGGGTCGGTTTAGATGCTCTCGGGTTTGAAAAAAAATGCATCGGACCTGGTTATGACCAAGTCCGATACAGTCGGCATAAGTCCGTTTTAGCAAATAGGTAATCGAGCCAATGGTTGTGACATCCTGCACTCATGTTATAAATGCCTTGCTGGAGGCGTTTACATCGTCAAATGCCAAGCCCAAATTGTCGGTCAATCGCTTGACATCTGTGGAGCCCATGACCACAACATCTCCTGTCAGCCATATTCTGGCCTTATATTTTCCTCCGTAATTTCTTCTCAATGACTTACTTATATCAAAAAATCTTTCGTATATTTGCGACAAATAAAATACATATCCGTATGAAGTTAAAACCACTTGGCAAAAAACTTGCTGTCTATCAGGCGACCGCCATTGCCTCTTTCATCGGCTTGCCAATCGCCTTTCATTTTGGATGGGCAGCGGCGTTCTGCATCTGCCTTGTGGCTTTCATCTTTTCAGGCTCTCAGGCTCTTAGTATTCTCATTGATGCCAACTATTCCAAATACGGTCTTTTCGGTATGCGTGGCCCCGATACCCTTATAGAGTATGAGCCGGGCGATAAAGACTACGAAACGGAAAAGCATTGGCAAAAGGATGATAATGAAGACGATGACAATGCAGAAGACGATGAAGAAGGCAAAGTCAAGGACAAGATCGAGGGCAAAGGAAAAGACATGGGCGCAGACCAAGACGAGGGCAAAGACTAGTCGTTGCTTCTTCCTCCCGTCAGCTTCTTAAATCTCTTTCAATTTTCCTGTTTTGAGACAACCGTCTCCTTCGGGAATTTGCTTTTAGGGCTTCTCAAAGGAGACGGCAATGTTTCTACGGAGTTATGCACAAGAGGATGTCGTGCTACATCGTTGCTGTCTGTCGGGCAAACCGTAGGACGGGATAGTGACGGCGAACAATCCTTAGTTTTTGAGATAGTAGTCTACTGTCGTCACGACGCGCACGCGCTTGATATAGGGCGTATACTGATCGCGGTCCTCGATGGAGAAGTACCCTTGTGTCGCGTGTCTGATCTTGCCAATGCGGCTCTCAGAGTCGCGGGCAAACTTCTCAGCGGCAGCGCGTGCACTGTGGGTGGCTTCGGCAATCATCTGAGGCTTGATAGAGTCGAGCAGGGTGTATTCGTAGGAGACGGCATTGCTATAGTCGCTGCTTACGGGTACGCCCATCTTGAGCAGTTCCTGCATGTGCCCCATCAGTCCTCTGATGCGGTCTACCGAGGAACTGGTCACGGTGCATACCTGCTTGATCGTATAGTGGGATACCTGATTGTGATTGGCGTAGCCTTCGGACCAATTGTCATTCACCTGAGGGCTGGAGACTGTGATTTCGGAGTCGGGGACACCGTTCTGGCGCAGGTATTTGCGGATGAGGGTCATCGAGCGCGAGGATTGGTCGTAAAGATCATTGAGGTCGCCGCCAGCATTTTTGAAGGGGATGGGCCATACTACCTTGTTGGCCTTAACCGTACGCTCGCTGAAGCCTCTCACCTCGACGCTGCGGTCACGGGTCGCGAGAGTCGCAAAACCAAAGTAGATGAAAATGCCGAGCACGACAAGGCCAGCGCAGATAACGAGGGATTCGATTCGGATGTGCTTCATAGTTTGATAATTATTGGCTGGTTATTAATTTTATGAGGTGGCGATTTGTAGCTGTTGGTGGCAAAGGTAGACAATTTCCAAGGATTGGCCAAGCGACATAGATTTTTTTTTAGAGGAATAAGTCCAGCGTTGGTACTATCGAATTGGACATCGGACTCTACAGACGGCGAAAAAGATGAGATGAGGAGGTTGACAGGAGATGTGAGTCGCCGCAGAGAGCCCTTTTGTGGCCCGTGGATATTTTTTGCTATGGCTCTCGTAAACGCAGGGACGGCATTGGACCGTCAGTCGTCACGTGGCAAGGACTCCGGCTGCGAGATGATTTAAAAATAAATAGGACTCTGCAAATCGCAGAGTCCTATTTGACTATGTTGGCCTCATTGCTCTAGCGGTGACTAAGCCGTCAGGAGAAATGGGTGTTGGGATGTGCCGTTAGGCTTTGACTACCTTGACATCCTGGGCTTCCTGGACGGTCTTGTCCTCATCCTTGCTGATCTTGTGATGGCCCTTGATCGTAAGGTAAGCGATGGGCGCTGCAATGAAGAGGGAGGAGAGGGTACCGAAGACGACACCGAGAATCATGGCGAAGGCAAAGCTGCGGATGCTCTCACCGCCGAAGAAGAAGATGATGAGCAGAACGAGCAAAGTCGTCGTTGAGGTGTTGATGGTACGGGCTAGGGTACTGTTAAGAGACTGGTTGAAGAGCAACTGACGATCTCTCTTGGGATAGAGATGGAGATACTCTCTGACGCGGTCAAATACGACCACCTTATCATTGATAGAGTAACCTATACAGGTAAGTATGGCGCCGATAAACGTCTGGTCGATCTCGAGCGAGAAGGGTAGGATGCCCCACAGCAGAGAGTAAACACCGATGATCAAGAAGGCATCGCAGGCGAGCGCAATCGTGGAGCCGAGTGAGAAGGCTACGTTGCGGAAGCGGATCAGGATGTAGATGAAGATGGCGACAAGCGACAGCAACACGCTGATGATGGCGCCGTGGGTAACGTCCTTGGCGATGGAGGGGCCTACCTTCTGAGAGGAGATGATAGAACCGCCGTCACGCTTCTCCGTATTCTTGAAGTCTTCGAGCGTGACCTTGCTGGAGAGCAGGTTGGCTTGTTTCAGACCGGTGTAGAGGGCTTTCTCTATCTCGCCGTCGACGGCTGGATCGTTGTCGTCGATACGGTAGTTGGTCGAGATGCGGACGGTCTTGCCGTCGTTGCCTATGGCGATAACGGAGACGGTAGCGTCGGGCATCTGTTTCTGAATGTACTGGGTGATTTGCTCAGGTACGACAGGCTGCTCGAAACGTACTTGGTAGTTGCGGCCTCCGGTGAAGTCGATACCGGTACTCAGTCCGCGCGTAGCAAAACTTCCGATACTGATGGCTAGAGCTACGGCCCAGATGGCGAAGGATATCTTGTACGCACTCATGAAGTGGTAGTGCGGGTTGGCCATGATATTCTTGGACCACTTGGTTGTAAACGTGATATTGGTCCACGCTTTCTTCCAGAACTCGTGCTTCCACTTCTTCTCGCCACGCAGATAGTGATCGTAGAAGAGTCGTGTGACGCAGACAGCAGTAAATACTGATGCAAGCAGACCGATAATCAATGTGGTGGCAAATCCGCGGATAGGACCTGTACCGAAGTAGAAGAGTATGATACCTGTGATGATGGAGGTGGCGTTGGAGTCAATGATGGCGGAGAGTGCATGCTGATAGCCGAGGTTTACAGAGGTGTAGAGCGGCTTGCCTCCGCGGAGCTCCTCCTTGGCGCGCTCGTAGATGAGCACGTTGGCATCTACGGCCATACCCAGCGTGAGCACCATACCGGCGATACCCGACATGGTCAGGGCTGCCTGGAAGGAGGTCAGAATGCCGATAGTGAAGAAGAGGTTGAGCGACAATGCGGTGTTGGCTACCATACCCGGGATGACGCCGTAAATGGCGCACATGTAAATCATGAGGAGGATGAAGGCAATAACGCAGGACGCGATGCCCTGATTGATGGACTGCTGACCGAGCGTAGGACCTACGATGTCCTCCTGTACGATGTGGGCAGGCGCCGGCATCTTACCACTGTTGAGCGTGTTGGCCAAGTCCTTGGTGTCCTCAGTCGTAAAGTTACCCGTGATGGTAGAGCGTCCGCCGCTGATCTCATTCTCTACATTGGGCGCGCTGTAGACTACGCCATCAAGCACGATGGCTATGGCGTGGTTGATATTTTTCTTGGTCAATTCGGCCCAGGTACGCGCACCGTCGGTATTCATCTCCATAGCTACGCTCGGACGTCCGAACTGGTCAAACTCGGTTGAGGCTGAGGTGATGACATCTCCCCCCAGGGGAGCTTTGCCGTTGGTACCGGTCTTCTTGATAGCGTAGAGCTCGTAGATCTCCTGGTTTTTGGAGAGCTCTGAAGGCTTTACGCTCCACTTGAGGTCGAGGTCTTCGGGCAGTGAGTTCTTGGCTACGTCGGAGTGAAGCAGGCGGTCGATCTCCGCGGTATCGCGTGCGGCAGCGTAGCCCACCATGCAACCGCGGCTCTGGGTAGGTACAAACTGCAGGATGCTTGCCAGAGGATGCTGCTTCTTAAGGGCTGCGGTCTGGGCGTCGGCAGCTTGTGCGACAGCCTTCTTGCCGGTGAGCTTGGACTTGAGAGCGCTCTCTTCAGCTGCGAGGTTGCGTTGCTTGGAGGCGCTGGCGGCCTTGGTTGTGTCGGCCTTGGTCGTGTCTGCGCTTGTCCCCATGGTGGCGAGCTTGGTATCCAGTGAGGCAAGGTAAGGTACTGCTACAGAAGCATCATATGTCTCCCAAAATTCGAGGTTGGCACTTCCCTGTAGTAGCTTGCGGATACGGTCAGGCTCCTTGACGCCCGGCAGTTCAATCATGATGCGGCCCATTTGGCCCTCGAGTGTCTGAATATTGGGCTGGGCTACGCCGAAGCGGTCGATACGTGAACTGAGCACATTGTAGGAATTGTCGACGGCAGCCTTGACCTCGGTACGCAGAGCGCTCTCTATCTGAGCGTCAGTACTGTGGGTATTGACTTTGCCCTTGAGTTGCTGGGTAGCGAAGATGGTGTTGAGCTTGTCTTTGCCGGCCAGCTGCTGAAACTTCTGGACGAAGAGCGTGATGACATCGGCCTGGCTCTTCTGAGACTCGGCATTGGCTTCAGCGAGTGCCTTGTTGAAGTTGACATCTGTGGAATGGTCGGCCAAGTTCTTGATGACGTCGGGTACAGAAACCTCCATGACGACGTTCATACCGCCCTTAAGGTCGAGGCCAAGGCCGATTTGCATTTCCTGGCACTGCTTGAGGGTGTAAGCGCCGAACCATACTTTCTCGTTCTTGAGAGAGTCGAGGTAGTTTTGCCCGGCTACGGGACCCATGGCTGCGGCCTTGTTTTCATAGTGTCGGGTGACGAATGAAAAGCTTAGGTAGTAGATGCAGACAAGGACTAGTGCGACGGCAAATACCTTTACTAAAACTTTGTTTTGCATTTCTATTTATGTTGTTATTTTTTGTTCGAGTATCTTTACTGCGGCTTGAATGCAGCATTTAGCATGCAAATATAACAATTTTACAAACGATTTAGAGAGTTTGCTTGCTTTTATTTTAGTTTTAGGCCAAATTAGGCGGTGTCCAGACGTCTGATAGTCTGTGTCAAATTGTTACATTATTAATAATGGGTAAAGAACTTGAGCACTGAGTCAAGGGAGTGGAACTGTTGGACGGGAGACGTGGCGGCCGGTTTCAGTCGTGTCTGAGCTTGAGCCAGCAGTAGATGGGATAGTGGTCGGATGCTTTTATCGTATTGTCGACGCGTGCGCCGTATGCGTTCCAGTGCCGGCTTGCGAGAATATTGTCCAGGCGGAAGTACATGCCGCTCTCATGGTAGGAGATGCCGCAGCCATTGCCGCTGCGGGTATACGTGTCGTTGAGGAGGCGGGTAAGACGGAAGTGGACGTAGCTCAGCGGCGAGTCGTTGAAGTCTCCGCAGAAGATGACGGGTCTATCGCCCAGCCGCTTGAGTGCCGCATATATGCGGTCGGCTTGAATAGCGCGCTGCTTGCCAGCTTCGTCTATCTTGCGGGCCAGATGGTGTATATTTTGCTTGGTAGAGTCTTTGTCGGGCTCGATGATGACATCCTTAAACTTCTCCTTGTCAGTTTGCTGCATGGCATTGGAGACAAAATGGTTGTTGACTACAGCTACAGTATCCTTGCCCATCTTGACGAGATAGATGATTGAGGCGTAGGAAGGCGATGGCGAGAGGATGATCTGCTTGCGGAGCAGGGGATAATTGGAACAAATGGTGACTTCGTTGCCGTTTTTTAGGCGCACGGAGTCACGGTAGGCCCACCTCCTGAGGGTAGAGTCGATGGCATGGCGCATCTTGTGCTGCGGGGGACACCCAGACTCTTGCAGGCAGAGAATGTCGGCGTGGCTATGCCCGATATAGTCAAGGATATCTCGGCACTTGCTATTTTTGTCAGCCTCTCCGGCACAGAATCCTTTGACATTGTAGCTCATGACCTTGATGCCTCCCTTGGGCACATCGCGGCTGATGTTGACAGGAAAGTATGTGCGTAGCGGGTATACGCACAGCAGAAGGGTGATGACGGAGTATCGTATGTAGTCGGGCCGGTGCAGGAGCCACCAGATGCTGAAGAATATACACAGTATGGCGAAGATGGGAAAAGTAAGTCCGGCAGAGACGAGCCAAGAAAGGCGGTTGGGGTCAATCAGCTGGCTATATCCGGAGACAATCATGCCGAGGAGCAGGAGCAGATTGAGCCCCAGTAGGATGAGGTCGAGACTGAGTCTCCAGCGTGATCGTTTTTCCGACTTATTGTTTCTCATATTGTGTGGCTTGCCTACACGGATGGCAAGCCCTATTTACGGGCGTTGAAGAGTTTGTTCTTCTCCTCTTCTGTCAGGCTGTCATATCCGGATTGCTTTATCTTGTCCAGAATATGATTGATTTCCTCTTGTGTCGTCTCAGTGGGCTGTTGAGAACGGTCTGTCCAAGTATGGGCAGAGGTCTTGCGGTCTTCCCAACGGCGCTTCAGCCTTTGCGACATTGACTCGCGCTGTGGACGGTACTCTTCCCAGGAGGTAAATCCCGAGTTGCGTTCCTGGTCCTTTCGTCTCAAATAGAGCATCACAAGCCATCCCACCAAGGCTCCTCCAAGGTGGGCGAAGTGAGCTACGCCATCTCCTGAAGCACCAAAGGCGGAGAGCAAGTCGATGCAGATGAAGGCGATGACCATATACTTGGCCTTCATTGGAATGGGCGGGATGAGCAGTAGCACGCGCTCATTGGGGAAGAGCATGCCGTAGGCGATGAGTACGCCGTAGCAGGCGCCTGATGCACCGACTGTGGTCCAAGTATCGAGATACGAGTCCATAGACATGCGCGTCACGCCGTCGGTTATCACTTGGTAGTTGCCCAGCCCTTGGATATAGTAGGAGGCCATCTGCGCCATCTCCTGGGACAGTCCGGCACCCAGACCGCAGATAAGATAGAGCCAGACAAATCTGCGCTGTCCGAGGGCCGACTCTACGACGCGGCCAAACATCCAGAGCGTGAACATATTGAAGAAGATATGGGTCAGGTTGGCATGCATGAACATGTAGGTCACCAGCTGATAGACGTGGAAGTTGGATGCATACAAGAAATGCAGACCCAGCATATTGCTAAGGTCGATGCCCCAACGCTCAGTCGCGATCATGGCAAGATACATGATGATGTTGATGATGATCAGGTTCTTGGTAGCAGGAGGAGTCTGTAACATAAGTGGATATAAGTCTGATTGCGACTGCAAAGGTAGTATATTGGGAACGAAATCAGTCTACGGCTATTGATAATTTGTGCAAATGAAGACCTTGTCAGGTACAGTCCGGATCATTGCCAAGCTCCCTTGTGTAGGGCAAAAACCGATGGTGGTAAAATGAAAAAGTAGGAAAAATGACAAAAAAGGCGATTTTTTCGAAAAAAAATTTGTTAGCGAATAGTCAAATCTGTATATTTGCAGCGAAATCAAGTATTTACACGAACTCGAAACAAGTTTATTAACTCCAAAAACAACTTTGTGTTATGAACAAGACCGAATTAGTTGGCGCTATTGCCGAGCAGGCAGGCCTTTCCAAGGCTAGCGCAAAGAAAGCCCTTGAGGCAACATTGGATGCCATTGCTGGTGCAGTTAAGAAAGGTGACAAGGTCGCTCTCGTTGGCTTTGGTACATTTGCAGTGGCTAAGCGTGCAAAGCGCAATGGTATCAATCCTGCTACCAAGAAGGCTATCGTCATTCCTGCAAAGAAAGTCCTCAAGTTTAAGGCTTCTGCTACTCTCTTGAAGTAGTATCCCAGCTCGCCGGCAGTAGGCTTCGGGCCTGCGTACCGGTATTACGGTGCCACTCCCTCGGACGTAAGTCTGAAGGAGTGGCCTTCTTTTTATACCTGTATGCTTCGTACATGCGATACAGCGGATATCCATATCGGCCCCACTCTCTCGATACAGGACAAGTCTCTGGCCAGATGACCCAAAGTGTACTTGGCCGTATCCGGACCAGGTAGGACACGGGCAAAAACCAACGCTGACATATGGGAGAACGGAGACGGCCGCTATGGTTTCAGATCAAGTAAAAAAAGATTTCAGCTCTGGCGACCAGGACTTTGGACCGTGTAAAAATAATATCGGACCTGGTTTTGACAGGAAGTCTCCCTGTCTTTCCGACATCGGGTAGGTCTTTCGATGGGCTTGATATGGTTTTGTGCGAAGCCTATCGGAGGGCGGCCCCACGGAAGCAAAGCAGGTCAGACAGGGTCTACGTCGAAGTAGATACTGGCCCCGTGGTATCGCGTGTCTGATGTGACAGTCTGTACAGTCTTCCGGAGTGCGCTCCTGACGGCGGCTGCTTGCATGGAGTGGGCAACCTTGAGAATGAGCTTGCGGTAATACATCATCTGGACACGGGCTATAGCCGGTCGGTCAGGGCCCAGCAGATAAGTTCCGAAATGTTGTCGGAGCAACAAGGCAACCTGTTGGGCGACAGCCTGAGCCATATGATCGTCGCGGTGCCTTATATATATGTAGATGAGACGGCAGAAGGGCGGATAGCCAAACTCCTTGCGCTCGGCGATTTGCTGTCGGTACAAGGCCTCGTAGTCATTGGCTTGGACCTGGGCGACTACAGGATAGTCTGGATGTCGGGTCTGCAGGATGACATATCCACGCTTGCTGCGTCGTCCGGCGCGCCCGGCCACCTGCGACATCATCTGGAAAGCGTGTTCAAAAGCTCGGAAATCGGGGCGGGTGAGCATCGTGTCGGCATCGAGTATGCCCACGACACGGACATTGTCAAAGTCAAGCCCCTTGGAGACCATCTGTGTACCGATGAGGATATCGGTTCGCTGCTTTGAAAAGTCATCGAGGATGCGCTCGTAGGAGTTGCGGGTGCGTGCTGAGTCGAGGTCGAGCCGGGATGTGCGTGCCTTGGGGAAGTGACGGCGAACCTCTTCCTCTATCTTCTCCGTGCCAAACCCGATGGTTCGCAGTTCTGTGCCGCCGCAGTTGGGACAACTCTTGGGCACGTCATACGAGGTGCCGCAATAGTGGCACACGAGACGGTTGATGTTGCGGTGATACGTGAGGCTGACGTCGCAGTATTGGCACGTGGGCACCCAGCCGCAAGTGTGGCACTCGATGACAGGCGTATATCCTCTGCGATTTTGAAAGAGTATCACCTGTTCGCCGGCTTCCAGTGCCCGCCCAATCTCCTCCTCGAGCCGCGGGCTGAAGGGCAGCTTCATCATCTTGCGATGCAGGAGATCCTTGACGTCGATGACTTCGATCTGGGGCAGGAGAATATCTCCGTATCTCTTGTCGAGGCGGGCATAGCCGTATTTGCCGACCTGCGCGTTGTGGTAGCTCTCAAGACTAGGCGTGGCAGTGCCGAGTAGCACTCGGGCATTGAAGTAAGTGGCCAGCATGATGGCCGCATCTCGGGCGTTGTAGCGCGGAGCAGGGTCTTGCTGTTTATATGAGGACTCGTGTTCCTCATCGACGATGATGAGACCCAGACTTTGGAAAGGCAGGAAGATGGACGACCTCACGCCGAGAATGAGTTGGAAAGGCTTGCTCGAGAGTTGCTTGCGCCAAATCTCGACGCGCTCAGCATCAGGACACTTGGAGTGATAGACGCCCATTGCGTCGCCAAAAACGCGCCGCAGACGCTCAGTAATCTGAGTAGTGAGTGCAATCTCGGGGAGTAGGTAGAGCACCTGCTTGCCTGACTGTATCATTTTGCGGATAAGTCGGATGTAAATCTCGGTCTTGCCGCTCGAGGTGACGCCGTGGAGCAGGCATACGGGCTTGCTTGCAAAGGAAGCCTCAATTTGGTCATACGCCGTTTGCTGTGCTTGGCTCAAAGGCAGTTGTTCGCTCACTGTCCTGCCACTTGGTTTGAGGCGTCCCACTTCGTAGTCGTAGGTCTCCAGATAGCCTTTGGCCTTCATGCCGGTGAGCACTGCCGCCGAGATACCTGCTTCCTCGAGGAGACGGGCTCGGCTGACTTCTTGTACGAGGTGAGGATTGTGGAGCGTGAGGCTTGCCGGCACGCCGGAGAGCTCGAGATACTTCATTAGGAGCTTGTAGCGCTTGGGCATTTTCTGTAGGGACTCCGACAGATTATTGAGCGCCTGCTCGTTGAGATAGGGCTTGGCGAGTCTGACATGCGTCTCCCGCCTGGGCATGTACTGCTGTCGCAGTTGCTCCTTGACGGTGAGTGCCCCCTTGTCCATCAAGCGACGCAGAGAGGAGAGGATGTCACGGCCGTTGTAAGACTTCTGCAGTTGGGCGACGGTGCGCTGCTTCTCTCGCAGCAGTGTCTCGTAGATGTCTACCTCCTTCTTGGTAAGGCGGTCCCAGTTGTCAAAATCCTCATTAACGTCCAGCTGTGTCTCGCTGGCGAGCTTCATGCCAGAGGGCAGGGCCGCCTTCATTACATCTCCGCCGGTGCAGAGGTAGTACTGACTCATCCAGCTCCAGAGTTTGAGCTGACTAGGCAGCACTGAGGGAGACTTGTCCAGGCACTCTGTAATCTCCTTGACCTGATAATTGCCTGAGGGAGCCTGACTGTGCAGTCGCACGACGACACCTGTGAGCAATTTGTTGCTGCCAAAGGGTACGATGACGCGGCATCCTGTTTGCAGGAGGCTGTCCATCTGATCGGGCACGCGGTAGGTGAAGGTGCCTTCCAGAGGAAGTGGCAAAAGGACGTCGACGTAGTTCATGCGAATCAGGCTTCAGGAATTTGAGCGAGAGGGCGTGTGGCGGCCATGAGCCATTCGCGGACATCAGGGTCGGATATGAGCGGCAGCAATTGCGCTCTGACGTGGGCATGATAGGAGTCGAGCCACTCTGTCTCAGTCTCTGTGAGCATGGAGCGCTTGATGGGCAGCGTGTCGATGGGGCACAGCGTAAGCGGTTCGAAACCTACAAACTTGCCAAAAGGCGTCTCCTTGTAAGGGACACAGAGTAAGGTGTTCTCAATGCGGACGCCAAATTGTCCTTCAAGGTACAATCCGGGCTCGTCGGTCACAGTCATGCCTTCCTGAATGGGAGCCGGCATATAGTTCATGCGGATCTGGTGTGGCCCCTCGTGTACGCAGAGACAACTGCCTACGCCGTGGCCAGTGCCGTGTCCGAAGTTGTAGCCGGCCTGCCACATGTCGTAGCGTGCGGCCAAGTCCAACTGGGTGCCGCTCGCCCCTTGCGGAAACTTGCATCGGCTGAGCGCGATATGTCCTTTGAGCACGAGCGTGTAGACCTGCTTCTCGAGAGGTGTAGGCCGGCCCAGCGCTATGGTACGGGTGATATCTGTCGTTCCGTCGTCGTATTGTGCGCCGCTGTCAAGCAGGAGCAGTCCTTCGGGCTTGAGGGCTGCATCGGTCTGTGGCGTAGCCTCGTAGTGTACGATGGCTCCGTGGGCCTGATAACCTGCGATGGTGGCAAAACTTAGACCGCGGTAGAGGGGCTGTCGGGTGCGTAGGGACTCTAGTTTGTCGGAGACGCTGATCTCTGTCTGCCCTCCTGCAGCCACAGCAGACCGTAGCCAGCTCAGAAACTCGACCATGGCAACACCGTCCCGCAACATCGCTTGATGAAATCCCGCAATCTCTGCCTCGCACTTCACGGCTTTGAGATGGGCGATTGGGCTCTCCGCATACACTACAGCCTCTTGCGAGGGGACAAGTGAGGAAATATGAGCATTGATGTCTCGGGGAAGCAGGAGACGCTGGCCTTGCAGGGCGCTTATATCGTCGTATGCAGCTTCATAAGGCTTAACCGATACGCCCTCTCCGGTGAGATAATCAGCGACCTCTGGAGTCAGCTTGTCGCGGTCGATATATAATATGGTATGAGGTCCGACCAAGCAAAAAGAGACAAAGACCGGATTACATGCCACGTCGGTGCCTCTCAGATTGAGCAGCCATGCAATCTCATCGAGTGCGCCGACCAGCATACAGTCGGCTCCCTGCTGTCGGATGGCCTGTCTGACCTTGGCTATCTTGTCCCGCATGCTGACGCCGGCATACTTGAGGGGCTGGATGCGGACAGGGTCCTTGGGTAAGGTGGGCCGGTCCTGCCAGATCGACGATATGAGGTCGACAGCGTTCAGACCAATGCCGGCAGAGGTCAGACAGGGGCGCAGCGCATTGACCTCGGAGGTCGTCAGGACGCGTTCGTCTATGCCGACGCTGTCGCCGCTTTTCAATTGGCGGCAGAGCCACTGCGCAATAGTCGGCGTGCCCTCTACACGCTCCTTCATGAGCTCATAAGATGTGCCTCTGAGCTGTGCTTCGGCGGCAATGAAGTAGCGGGAGTCGGTCCACAGGGCCGCGCGGTCAAGCGTGACGACTGCTGTGCCGGCCGAGCCGTCAAATCCGCTGATCCACTGTCGCTGTTGCCAGTAGGCAGGCGGGTACTCGCTGCCGTGTGGGTCGGCAGACGGGATGATATAGGCTTGTACGCCGGCGCGGCGCATGGCGTCGCGCAGCCATTTGAGACGGGAAAGTATAGGATTGGTCATGATTTTGCTTTGTTTGTCCTTACAAAAATAGTTCAACTCCGTCAATTAGCCGCCTGACGACTCCTCTTATTTTTTTCAGCCATGTCAGTCTGCTATGCCAGACCGGAGTAGAAACAGTCCCGGGCAATATTGGAGAGCGCGTGCGAAAATTAGCTTCTGTAAGGAGATTGGCATGCATCGGGCCAATCATGAAGGAAATGGCAGAGTAAGGGAGACAGCCGGCTGAGATGGAAGGTAGGTAAGTAGCGATGGGGACATAAAAATCATGGTTCCGAAGTTATCGATTTTCAGACCAAATCACTACCTTTGCCGAGTCTACAAGGGGTAGAAGAGAACGCAGACAAAAAGCATTTTATTAACTTATAAATCAAAAGAGATGAAGCATTTGATGTTAGCTTTGCCTTTGGCAGTAGCATTGGGCCTCGTATCGTGCGGCAGCAAGTCGGATGAGGCCAAGGCCGTAGAGGAAATCCAGAACGACAGTATCGAACTGGTCCAGGTACAGCATGAGCTTGATAGTGTCCAGGCCCATTATGACAGTATTACCGGCGCGACCTATGAGTCTGAGGCGGCGAAGGAAGAGGCCGTCAAGACGGCTCAGGAAGCTCTGGACGGCGTCAAGTCTAAGCTTGAGAATGTTCAGCAGAAGATAGGTGCTGCCTTGCAGAAGTATTCTGATGCAACGGGTAAGACCTATAGCGGTGCTGCAGTACTTGACAGTGTAGTCAATCATGCTGTAAAGAGCGCTGCTACAGTTGGAAACGCAGCTAACGATGCTGCTACAGATGCCGTCGCAGGAGCTGTCAACAGTGCCAACCAGACTGTTGAGGTTGCTGAGGCTGCTGCCAAGGCCTCGGTAGACGATGCTAAGGCTGCAGCCAAGGCTTCAGTAGACAATGCCAAGGCCGCTGCTAAGGCAGCCGTTGACAACAAAGTCAACAAAGCTAACAAAAAGGCCACTGAAGCCGTTAACAAGGAGGCTTCCAAAGCCAACAAAGCTATCAATAAGGCTCAGAGCGACGCCATCAATGGCCTCAACAAGGCTCTTGGCAATTAATAGAGACTGAAATCTCGATCCTGCTTCTAAGGAGAGGCGAGACGGCTTTCACATGAAACGGAGGGTGTGGCTGACTTACGGGTCGGCTACACCCTTTGTGGCTTCTGGCGTGTACAGAGCGAGACGAAGGCTGAGGCAGAGGGAGAAAAGCCTCGGGTCTAGTCGGTCTGGACTATGGTGGAGCAGTGACGTCGCGTCTGCAAGAGCGGATGAAATAGCGCAGCCCTGACGGGTAAATACGGCAAGGTCCGCTCCGGAATGTTCCGGACCAGACCTTGTATATGCTTACGGGTGTCTCGTGGACTGTAGAATAGACATGCCGTAATGCAAGTCGGGGTGTGTTTACTCCGAACCGTACTTCATGATGGCGTCAGTCATGATACGCCGGAGTTTGTCGGGGTTGTCCTTGGGTGCGATGAGGAGGATATTGCCACTCTCTACGACCAAGTAGCCGTTAAGGTCTTGGGTAAATATGATTTTGTCGTTAGACATAGAGAGTATATTGTTGCTGCTGTCGTAGAGCTCGGCCCGGCCATTCATCACCACGTTGCCTCTGTTGTCCTTCTGCCGGGCGTTGTAGAGCGTCTCCCAGGTGCCGATGTCAGCCCAGCCAAATGTGACGGGCTGGACGTATACGTTGGACTGGTGCTCGAGGACAAACATGTCGACGGCCTGATAGCGATTGCGCGGATACTGCTCTGCGATTTGCTGATAGAGCTCTGCGCGCGGCACTCTCTGGCCGGCGAGCTGGGCGAGGGGCATGATGGCGGGATAGCTCTCGCGCAGGGCGGCCATCATCGTGCTTGCGTTGTAAAAGAAGAGACTGGTATTCCAATAAAACTCGCCGCTCTCGATAAACAGCCGGGCAAAGTCCAAGTCAGGCTTCTCGGTGAAGCTCTTGACCTTGGCCATGGAGCCTATCGTCTCGCTTCCAGCCTGGATGTAGCCGTATGAGGTGTCGGGGTGATCGGGCTTGACACCGAGCACGAGAAAGGCTGATATCTTAGAGACGAAGTCCAGGCCGTCAAGTATTTGCTTCTTAAATTTGTCTTCGCCAACGATAAGTTGGTCACATGGGGAGGAGATGATATTGGCTTTCGGATTGACCGCATTGATGAGGACAGTGGCGAGGGCAAGGGCAGGAGCAGTACCGAGTTGGACGGGTTCGGCGAGGATATGGTCGGAGTTGACCTGAGGCAGCTGGCGACTGACGATGGGCACGTATTCCTTGTAAGTAGAGAGATAGATATGGTCTTCGGGCAGGAAGCGTGCGAAGCGTTTGTAGGTGATTTGCAAGGCCGATTGGCCGATACCTGTGATGTTGCAAAATTGCTTGGGCATATCCTTGCGGCTGAGTGGCCAGAGACGGCTGCCGATGCCGCCGCAGAGTATGACGCAGTAATTATTGTTGGTTGTGCTCATTGTAGAGGATAATTTGAAGTATGATAGATTGTAGGTCTGACTAGATAGCAGACAGCTTCTTTTTGCTCAGCTAAGATAACCTTTCCTCCGGATATACACTCCCAAATAGTCCTAATATTTTGCCTCCGAAAGTAAAAAATACGGGATGCCTTCAATTTATCCCGACATGCAACTTGGGCAGGTGGGAATATTGATTAATTTTGCAGTGAGATAGAAGCATTTCGCCTCATTTTTAATATATATTTACTCGCCTCTACTGTTGTTTATGCCGCTCCGACTGCTCTCTACCCTATTGCTCTACATCTTGGTCGTGGGCTACACGCCCGGGCCTGCCAATCTGTATGCCCTGTCGTGCTCCTTGCGCTACGGGCGGCCCAAGGCGCTGAAAATGTGGCGGGGCTTGCTGGTCGGCTTCGTGTGTGTAGTGAGCGTGGTAGCGCTACTGAGTTATCATCTTGACACGGCGATCAAGCCCTATGTGCTTTGGCTCAGAGTGATAGGCGCGGCCTATATTCTCTGGCTGGCCTGGCGTATCTACCATACGCCGCTGGAAGGGGATGATGACCGGACGATATGCAACTTTTGGAGCGGATTTATCATGCAGTTGACCAATGTCAAGATGATCATCTTTGAAGTGACGGTCTACAGCATCTATGTCATTCCTTACTCTGACCGACTTGGTGACTACTACCTTACGGCTGCCCTGCTTCTGCTGGCCGGTCCTATCGCCAATCTGGCTTGGATCTTTGTCGGGGGCTATCTGAGACGCTTCTTTATCAACAAGATGAAGTGGGTCAACGTGATCATGGCGCTATTGCTGGCCGGCTGCGCATTTATCATTCTGTTTCAGTAGGCTGGCGTATGCAGGCCTGCTGTCTGAGGTGACTTCCGCCTCATCTCCCCAGCCTCTGCGCAGGGCTAGCTTCTCAACTGTTTACGGTAGACCTTGGGCGACACGCCATAGCGGCGCTTGATGTATTTGCCGAAGAAGCTCAGATTGGGGAATCCAAGCGTATGGGCAATCTCCTTGATGGAGAGATCTGTGTTGCGGAGGTAATACCGCACATCCTCCATCACATAGTCCTCGATCCAGTGAAGGGCTGTCTTGCCGCTGATGCGCTTGCAGATGAGCGAGAGATACTTGGGAGTGATACGCAAATTGCGGGCGTAGTACTCTACCGGCTGACGCTTGATCTTATTGCTGCTCACGAGATGGATAAACTTGTGAAAGAGTACTTCTGCGCGGGGAGAATCGACGGTGAGACTGTCGTTGCTGTTCTTGCTCAGGATGGAGCAGATACCAAGCAGCGTCTCGCCTACGAGCAGCTGCATCATCTCCTTGTGATAGGGGCCTTGTTCGTGGTCAATGAGCAGACGTATCATCTCATAGAGATGTTGGTAGAAGATGGAGTCTGAGATCTTGGCCTCAATGATATTGACCTTGTTGATATAGAGGGTTTCGTTCCAGATGTTGATGTTGCTGTGGAGAAAAGCCTGCAAAAATCTGTCGGTGATGCCCATGACCTTGCATTCAAAGTCGCTGCTGAAGAGCTCATTGCTCAGGATGGTGTTGGTAGGGCAAATGAGGATGTTGCTCGACTCTACGACCAGCGTGCGCGCATTGACGTCCAACTGCATACGCCCTTGGGTGCAGATGATGATGATATTGAGGGGAAGTGCTATAGTCTTTTTGGCGGAAATGTCGCGAAACTGGTTGAATATAAAGACATCGCCGTCTTCGTAGTCGGGCTGGGGGCGTGGGGTTGACTTATCACCGATTTGGGGACGGTAGATATCATCCTGCATTTTCTGAGACATGGCTGGTTGCTTCTTTTTCACTGCAAAATTAATTAAAGTACCCTTTTTGGCTTTAAAGTGCAGCCAAAAATGTGTTTAAAATGGAGTGATATATGAACTTTTAGACATAAATAGCGAAATATATGCTATTTTAATCTTGTAAAATATGACTTATTATTGACGAGAATTGCTCATGTATGTGTCAAAAGTGGACAACGAATCTGCTCAAGCAGACCAAATGTTTTCCCAAAGCCTGGCGGAGCAGACGGGAGGACGGGCTGCACAAGCAGTGTGCGTGTTGTCAAAGTCGGGATAACTGTTATGAAATCGGAGGGTGCGGGCTGCGCGATGCAAATGGGGACCAACAGAAGATTGGCGGGGAACAAGGCATGCTCCGCTGCCAGCCGAAAGTCAGCCAGGGGCTCCTTCATTGTTTTCAATGTCGGTCTGTCAGGTATACGTCTGTATCGGATACGCGCAGAATGGTCAATTGGAGGGAGAGAAGCGGTCAAAATCTCTATCACTCCTCCCGCTGTCCGATTACTCTTTCCAATCGCTCTCGCTTTCACCGGAAGTTTTTTTACGCGTCACCAAAGGTCTTTCGCAAGAGTCAGACGTATCAATGTGGGCGTCCGCTTCATCAGAGGCTTAAGGGGACATTATTTTTTTATAATAAAAAATTGAATTGAGAGTCCCCGTTTGCCTCTGAAGAAAAAAAGATGGGAACTTTCTAAAATCGCTCTCGTAACTCATTGAAATCCAATGAATTATAAATAAAATTTGGTCTTCTCGCAACTAACTGGCTATCAGACGATAACAACTCGCCTTCCAGTTTAAACTAAGTCCGACTTAGTTTAAACTACATCCGACCTTGTTGTGCGAACAAGGCGATTTGTCATCACTACATCTGCACTTGTATGAGGCAGTATCTCGGATTTATTATATGAAAACTGCTGGCCAGTCTAAAGAATGGCGGGCAATCATACGCTCGATGTAACCTTTGGGAACTGAGTCTGAATATGAGCGTTGTCCTTCCTTACATAGGGATTTCTTCAATGAGCTTCTGCAGTAGAGACACACGATAAGTGGGGGGTGAGTGGCTTGCTAATGGTGTCTTGGCCGGGGACAAGGCGAGCAGGAGAGCAGCCTAAATACAGTAAGGCCCGATGCTGAATGGACAGCATCGGGCCTTATGAAGGGGATCTCGGATTTTATTAAAAGGACATTGGACCTTATGAAGATAACGTCGGATCTTATGAAGGCCGCAAAGCATATAATACAGAGAGTATTGTGCTCTGTTTACTTACAGAGGAGCTTGCGAGCTCGTGGTTTAGGCTCCTGAGCCTATAGCGCCGGGGCCCGGTGACTCAGGAGGCGAGAGACTAGCGTCTCCGTCCCTTGCGGCCTTTGGACTTGCTGCGTTTGCCAAAGCCAGCTTCAGCCTTAGGCTGCGGCTTGTCTGACGCGGCAGGACGCGGGCCGTTGGGCCCGTCGAGAAGCTCAAAGTCGAGTTGTCGGCGCTCCAAGTTGGCTTGCGCTACGCGTACGGTGACACGGTCACCGATGGTATATCGGCGATGATTGCGGCGACCTACCAGACAGTAGTTGCGCTCGTCAAACTCGTAGTAGTCGTCCAATAACGTATGGAGGGGCACCATGCCTTCGCACATGCTTCCATCTACGGCGACGTAGATACCAAACTCATTGACGCCGCTGATCTTACCCTTGAAGTCCTCGCCCAAGTGGTCGGCCATGTACTCTACTTGCTTGTACTTGATACTTGCGCGCTCCGCCTGGGCAGCAATCTGTTCCATCTCCGAGCAATGCTCGCAGAGGTCCTCGAGTCGCTGCTGATTGACGGCGCGTCCGCCATCGGCGTAGCGGGCCAGGAGACGGTGGACGAGATCATCGGGATAGCGGCGGATGGGTGAGGTGAAGTGGGTGTAATATCGGAACATCAAGCCGTAGTGCCCGATGTTGTGGGTGGAGTACCGTGCCTTTTGCATGGAGCGCAGTGCCACGTCCTCGACGACATCTTGCTCCGGTTTGTCATGTACGTCGGTGAGGAGCTTGTTGAGACTCTTGTTGATATCGTCCTTGCTGCCGTCGGTACGGAGCGTGTGGCCAAACTTGAGGACGAAGGCTCTGAGCTTCTCAAGTTTTTCGGGGTCGGGCGTATCGTGGATACGGTAGACGAAGGGCTTGCTCTTCTGGCCCTTGGGGGCGAGACCGATGGACTCGGCTACGTATTTGTTGGCCAGGAGCATGTACTCCTCGACGAGCTTGTTGGCGTCCTTAGCGATTTTGATATATGTACCAGTCGGATGGCCCTTTTCGTCGAGGGTAAAGCGTACCTCGGGGCGGTCAAACTCTATGGCGCCGCCGGAGAAGCGTCGTGAGCGCAAGAGCTTAGCGAGACGGTTGAGGGTGATCAGCTCGGTAGCATATTCGCCTACGGGCTTGCCGTCGGGACCCGGCTGGACGCGCCGGGGATGCTCGCCCGGGGTGTGGAGGTCGGCTTCCGACGCTTCGCCGTTTTGTTCCAATATGGTCTGTACTTCCTCGTAGGTAAACCGGCGGTTGGAGTGAATAGCCGTGCGGGCGATATGAGCTTTCTTGATATTGGCCTTGTCATCCAGCTCAAAGATGACAGAAAAGGTGAGTTTGTCCTCGTCGGGGCGGAGTGAGCAGAGATAGTTGCAGAGTCGCTCCGGCAGCATCGGCACTGTGCGGTCGACGAGGTAGACGCTGGTACTGCGCTTGACGGCTTCCTTGTCGATGATACTGCCCTCCTTGACGTAGTGGGTCACGTCGGCGATATGTACGCCCACTTCCCAGTTGCCGTTGGAGAGCTTACGGATGGAGAGCGCGTCGTCAAAGTCCTTGGCGTCGGCGGGATCGATGGTGAAGGTCGTGACTGCGCGGAAGTCTTCGCGCTTCTTAATCTCATCGGGCGAGATATCCTCAGGCAAGGCATCGGCGGCTTTCTCTACAGCTTTGGGATAAGTGTAGGGGAGTCCGTACTGGGCGAGGATGGCGTGCATCTCGGTATTGTTTTCTCCTGTCTGGCCAAGCACATCGATGACTTTGCCTTCGGGATTCTTCATGTCCTCAGGCCAGGATACGATCTTGACGACAGCTTTGTCGCCGTCTTTGGCCCCCTTAAGGGACCGCTTAGGGATGTAGATGTCGGCTGCGAGCGTGCGGTCGGCGGTGAGCAGGAAGGCAAAGTCCTTGAGCACCTTGAGGGTGCCTACAAACTGCTTGTCGGCGCGCTCTAAGATCTCGATGATTTCGGCCTCACGGGTGTGGTTGCGACGGCGGGCGAGGAGTACGGCTTTGACGCGGTCGCCGTCGAGGGCATGCTTGCTGTTGCGCTCAACGACGAGGATAGACTTCTCCTCTCCGTCGGGGAGGAAGGCGTTGCGTCCGTTGCGGTGGCGCTCAAAGGTGCCCTCCATGACCTGGCTGCGCGTATTGAGCCGGTACTTGTTGTCACGAGTCACGGAGATATAGTCGTCGGCTGCCATGTCCTCGAGTATATCTGTGCAAAGGAGCTTGAGAGGGTGGGTCTTGAGTTTGAGTAGCTTGGAGAGATCGCTGAGGCTAAAGGCCTTTTGAGGATCGCTTTCAAATACTTGTTGCATCCGCTCGGCAAGGGCTTGCTTGCTGCGACTGCTTTTTGGTGTCTTGTTCATGTCTGATAGTTTTTTATGAGGGGCGTGATCGCATAAGGTGGAATCATTGCTTCTGCTCCCTGAGGAGACGTCGGCTTAGGTAGCGCACGGGATACCAGCAGGCGGCAAAGCTGACGGCGACAACCGTGACCAGTGTGACCAGGATGTCTACCGGATGGACGGATACGGGGTAGGCGTCGATGATAAACGTGCCTGCTTCCTCACCCAGGCGGATGAGGCCGAACTGCATCTGGATCCAGCAGAGCAGAAGGCCGACGAGAATGCCGATGACGGCACCGGCTAGCGAGATGAGACGTCCCTCGGTGAGGAAGATACGGCGTATCGTAGTCTCCTGGGCACCGAGGTCGCGTAGTGTCTGGATGTCGTCCCGCTTATCAATGATGAGCATGGATAGCGAAGCAATGATGTTGAAACTAGCGATGAAGAGGATAAAGGTCAGAAAGAGGTAAGCCATCAACTTCTCCACTTTCATGATGCGGAAGACGTCTTCCTGCTGTTCGTAGCGGTCGAGTACGCGATAGTGCGGGCCTACCTGTTGCTGTATATGCTGCTTGGCGCTCTGTGTGTCAGCTCCTTGACGCAGACGGATAGCCATCGAGGAGACCTCGCCGGGCTTTTCAAACATCTCCTGAGCAAACTTGAGCGGACAGAGGACGTAGTTCTGGTCGTATTCCTTCTGACTGACATTGAATACATTGCCGCTTGACTCGAGTTCTCCCTGATTGAAGCTTGTCGTAGGATCGATCATGTCAACCCGTTCGCCGGGGCGGGGCGTGAAGATCTCGAGTGGGAGATCAAAGTCGGTGCTCATGCCCAGCAGCATGGCGAGGCGTATGCCCGGTATGGCATAATTGAGGACATCGGCATGAAGCTTAAATGTCTTGGTACCGTAGAGGATGCTCTCAATGTCGGTGCAGCGGCCGTAATTGTCGTCGACGCCTTTGAGCATGACCATAGTTTGACGACCGTTGTAGCGGGCTAATGCGCGATTTTCCAGACATCCGCTGGTCACGGCTACTTCAGACAATTTGCTGACGCCTTGCAGCGCCTTGTCATCCAGAGAGAAGGTCTTGCCTCGGGCGGCTACGATTTCCAGCTGCGGATCAAATGCGGTGAAGAGCGAAGCTACCAGATCGTGGAAGCCATTGAATACAGAGAGGACGACGACCAGCGCTGCCGAGGCCAAGGCTACGCCTATCACGCTAATTAGGGAGATGATATTGATGGCGTGGTGACTCTTCTTGCTGAAGAGGTAGCGGCGGGCAACATAGAGAGGAAAGTTCATGAGTCAGGCTTAGTGTGGACGTTGGCGGCTACTTCTTGAGCAGCTCGTCGATATGCTCCATGTAGTCCAGCGTCTCGTCTTTGAAGAAGCGCAGCTCGGGTATAATCCTCAACTGATGGCGGAGACGCTGCCCGAGGTCGTAACGCAGGGACTTGACATTGGCCTTAAGGTTGGCGATAATCTCATCCCCCCGCTCTGACGGGAAAACGCTGATATAGGCTGTGCAGTAGCTCAGGTCGGAGGAAACTCTTACTTCACTCACGCTGAGCATGATGCCGTGGGTCTTGCGTGTCTCTGCCTCGAGCATGAGGCTGAGCTCCTTCTGGAGGAGTCGCTCTATTTTGCTTTGACGTTTCTGTTCCAATGTGTGTGTAGAGTGTTAGATTGTCTTGTTTTCTGTCTGTGAGGCTGCCAGGCTATTCTACTTTGCTTCCGGGCTTGACGGGCTGCTCTACGGAGGTCACGCTGAGACTGCCGTCAGGCGCGATGGCGCTGAGTATCATGCCTTGGCTCTCGATGCCTGCCATCTTGCGGGGAGGCAGGTTGGCGATAAAGCATACCTGTTTGCCGACAAGGGCTTCGGGCTGATAGTGCTTGGCTATGCCACTGAGGATGGTGCGCTCTCCGAGTCCGTCGTCGAGCGTAAATTTGAGCAACTTATTGCTCTTGGGCACGCGCTCGCAGGCCTTGACCGTGGCGACGCGGATGTCGAGCTTCTGGAAGTCGTCTATTGTACACGGATCCTGAATGGGGCTCACGGGAGCGGCATCCTGGCTTTTAGACTCCTGCTCCTGCTGGGTGGGCTGCTGGGAAGCGTTGCTCTTCTCCATATCCTTGAGCTTCTGTATCTGTGCCTCGACTACGCTGTCGTCAATCTTCTCAAAGAGCAGGCTGGGCTTGCCCAGCTGATGACCTTCGTGAAGCAGGTCAGTACGGCCCAGGTCTTCCCAGGCGAAGCTGTCTACCTGAAGCATCTCTCTCAGGCGCTTGCTGCTGAAGGGCAGGAACGGCTCAAAGGCGATGCACAGATTGGCTACGAGCTGCAGGGACAGGTGCATGACTGTCTTGACGCGCTCGGGGTCGGTCTTGATGACCTTCCACGGCTCTTGCTCGGCCAGATACTTGTTGCCGATGCGGGCCAGATCCATGGCCTCCTTTTGTGCGTCGCGGAAGTGGAATCCATCCAGCAGATGTTCTACTCTGCTCTTGACGTCTCTGAATTCGTTTATCGTTTGCTCGTCGGCCGGGGTCAGACTGCCCAGTGGCGGCACGACGCCCTGATAATATTTCTGGGTAAGTACGAGGGCGCGGTTGACGAAGTTGCCATATACAGCTACGAGCTCGTTGTTGTTGCGTGCCTGGAAGTCTTTCCAAGTGAAGTTGTTGTCTTTGGTTTCCGGTGCGTTAGCCGTCAGTACATACCGGAGTACATCCTGCTTGCCGGGGAAGTCGGCGTTGTACTCGTGGAGCCATACAGCCCAGTTGCGGGATGTGGAGATTTTGCGGTCTTCGAGATTGAGAAACTCGTTGGCCGGTACATTGTCGGGCAGTATGTAGTCGCCCATGGCCTTAAGCATTGTGGGGAAGACGATACAGTGGAAGACGATATTGTCTTTTCCGATGAAGTGGATGAGACGTGTCTCGGGATCTTTCCACCATTTTTTCCAGTCGCTGGGACAATGATCGATGGTATTGCTGATGTATCCTATCGGGGCGTCAAACCATACATAGAGCACCTTGCCCTCTGCTCCCTTCACGGGAACGGGTATACCCCAGTCGAGGTCGCGGCTTACGGCTCTGGGCTTCAGCCCCATGTCGAGCCAACTCTTGCACTGTCCGTAGACGTTGGAACGCCACTCCTTGTGATCCTGGAGGATCCACTTCTCAAGCCACTGCTGGTACTTCTCGAGCGGGAGGTACCAGTGCTTGGTTTTGCGCTTGACAGGCGTGGAGCCGCTCACAGTGGAGTGGGGATTGATCAGCTCATCGGGCGAGAGGGTCGAACCGCACTTCTCGCACTGGTCGCCGTATGCGCCCAGATTGTGGCAGTGAGGGCATTCGCCGGTGATATATCGGTCGGCCAAGAAGGTGTGAGCCTCCTCGTCGTAATACTGTTCGCTCTCGATCTCCTCAAAGACGCCCTTGTCGTACATCTCCTTGAAGAAGTGGGAGGCCATCTTGGTCTGTGTCTCGGAGGTCGTGCGTCCGAACTCGTCAAAGGAGATACCGAAGTCCTCAAAACTCTTTTTGATCAGTTTATAATACCGGTCTACTATTTCCTGCGGCGTACATCCCTCTTTGCGAGCGCGCATTGTGACGGGCACACCGTGTTCATCGGTACCGCAGACGAAGAGTACTTCCTCGCCCTTGAGTCTCAGGTAGCGCACGTAGATATCTGCCGGTACGTAGACGCCGGCCAGGTGGCCGATATGCACCCCGCCATTGGCGTAAGGCAGGGCTGCGGTGACCATTGTCCGCTTAAATCTTTTGTCCATCTATCCCAATTTATAATCTGTCTGCAAAAGTACGTTTTTCTGCTCACTTCGCCAAGGTTGTACACCATATTTATATATACCAGTCGACTGCCAATCCCAAGCGGGAGCGTGGCTGGACATGCACGATGAGACAAGGGCAACGGATGGGCTTACATGGGACCGGCACTGTCTCGGCTATGGCAGAATGTGGGCCGACGTCTGGCGGAACACACATCGGCAAGCTGCTGACAGGGAGGTGTGTGATAGGTGGTGTAAGCCGTATGCTGCTGTTAGGAGAGGGAGCCGAGGAGAGAGGAAAAGAATCTTGTGAATCGGAAATTCGACAATGTTAAGTTTTATCCGTAAGGGAATGATGTTTTGGCTGAGCTTGAGCGTCGGAACAGGCGGCGGGCGCCTCGATGGGCTGACACCATGAGGGATCGGAGGGTTACACTCTTACTCTCCTTGGAACTGGATGTGACGGGCTGTGATCTCGCTTTGAAGGAAGAGGCGGCCCATTTGCGCAAACTTGGACGGATCTTCTGTCGTGAGGTATCGGCACTGCCCCTGCCGTGTGATGCGCTGTGCCATATCGGGATGGCGCTGGAGATAGTCGGCGAGACTATCGGCGACATACCGCCCCTGCGGAACGATGGTGATACCTTGAGGAACGAAATGGCGGATACGGTCGAGCAGGATGGGATAGTGGGTACAACCGAGTATGAGGGTGTCAATGCGAGAATCGGCGGCGAGGATTTGATCAATGTATTTCTTTACGAAATAATCTGTTCCTGGATTGTCGAGCTCAAAATTCTCAATCAGCGGCACCCACATAGGGCAGGCAAGGCCCGTGACCCGGATATCGGGATGAAGCTTCTTGATCTCCAGGTCATAGGAATGGGAGAGAATAGTGCCGGGTGTGGCAAGTATACCGACGTGGCGGCTGTGGGTGAGGTCGCCTATGATCTCGGCTGTGGGACGTATGACTCCGAGTACGCGGCGCTGAGGGTCCCAAGTGGGCAAGTCGTGTTGCTGGATAGTGCGCAAGGCCTTGGCGGAAGCGGTGTTGCAGGCAAGAATGACAAGTTGACAGCCTTGCCGAAAGAGATACTCGACGGCCTGCCGGGTATACTGATAGACCATCTCGAAACTGCGAGTGCCGTAAGGGGCGCGCGCATTGTCACCGAGGTAAAGGTAGTCGAGAGAGGACAGCTTCTGACGGAGGCTCTTAAGGACGGTAAGGCCTCCATACCCGGAGTCAAAGACGCCTATCGGGCCTGGTCCGGTGGGCAGAGGGGATATATCAGTGTCAGGGCTTGGCATTGGCAGTCGGTGTTGAGACGGCGGGCTCACTGGCCTGCGGCCTGGCCTCACGCGAGGCGGCAGAGGACTCCTGCTCTGGGGTAGAACGATTGATAGGAATGATTTTTCCGTTGAGACGCGCGATGACAATCTCGGTAATGTCTTTTCCTATTTGGCTGTGAACGAAGGGAAAACTATTGTCATCGGTGTTGCCGATAAAGAGAAGCCCGTTTTCGCGGCCTATGCGGGAAAGAATGCTGTCCAGTTTGTGACGAACAGGCTTGAGCAACTCGCGCTCCGCATTGCTGAGCAGACGCTCGGCGTCCTGGCGGAAGCTGATGCCCTGCTCCATGGCGATCTGCAGCTCCTTTTGGCGCTTGAGCATGATTTGCTCAGGAAATTTCTTTTGGCCTTGCAGGTAGTCAGCGTACATCTTGTTGAATTTGTCTTCATTGTATTTGGCCTCGTCGTCATATTTCTTGCGCAGGTCCTGAAGGGCGGCCTTGGCCTGGCCATACTCGGGCATGGCTTCGAGAATACGTTGGTAGCTGACAAACCCAAACTGGTAATGGGGCGTGCTGGCGCTTTGTGCGGAGACTGCCATAGGCAATGCTAGGGCGAAGACTACCGCGAGAAGACGGATTGCTTTCATAGTTTTGCAAGATGTATCTTGTGCAAAGATAACGCAAAACAGATGTAGGGGCCAAGAAAAAGTTATGCTTTTTTTGCGGCGCCGTCGCGGACTGTACACCCTGCGCATCCGGTACGGATGGGGAGCGTTGCTGTCTGTAGACAAGGCACAGCGCTACTGGCAGAAGGGCTTCTGCTTGCAGCACTCCCGCTTCTGCTGTTGCGTCTTCCCCAGAGGAAAAACAGGAGACGGCTACTGGCCTTTAAGGTATTGGTTGAGAAAGGTGACAAGCTGGGCGCACATGGCGGAGATGCGGGCTTCGGAGATAGTGGGAAAGGTGTGGTCCTCTCCGTCTATGGTTGTGAGCTCCATATATTTGCCCTGCTTGTCCATAGCCTGCTTGAGCATCTTGGATTGGTTGAAGGGCACGGTACGGTCTTTGTTGCCGTGAAAGGTAAGCGTGGGCACTGCAGTGCATACATAGCTCAGCGGCGAGTACATGCTGCATTTGCGCTGTCGTTTCCACGGATGCGAGGAACTCTCACCGGTGAATGACCAGAGCAAGGTCTGTCTCATCTTGATCGTCTGCTTGCCCATGAAAATCGAGGCGAGGGCTACAGCGGTCGGGGTGAGTGTCGGACGCAGCATCTTGCCGAGATGAGTAGGCCCGTAGATGTCTACGCAGCACTTGACGGCGGCAGAGTGTGTGCTGAGGTTGGATTTCTCAGGTGCAAGGCTGTCGGGCGCATAAGCAGTGAGCATGGCGAGATGTCCGCCCGCCGATGTGCCCATTACGCCGATGCGGCTTGGGTCTATGTGGAGACTTTCGGCATTGGCGCGTACCCATCTGACGGCATCTTTGCAGTCGCTGAGCGGTGCAGGATAGGTTACCGTCAGAGAGTCATTGGCAAGTCTGTAGTTTATGCTGATTACGGCGATGCCGTCATCCAGCATAGACTTGAGCATCTGCGACTGGAAATGCTCAAGTATCTCTCCCTTATTACCGTGCATCCAGCTTCCTCCATGGATAAAGACGACTAGCGGCACATGTTGCCCGGTCTGTGTGGTGTCAGGATGGTAGATGTCGAGACAGAGAGCGCCTTGGGGGGTATGCTTGTAGACTACGTTGCTGCGGTAGCTGCCCTTGGCGGGCAAGAGTTGGCGCACGTTGGCCTTTCGGGCTTGTGCGGTCAGTCCCAGCAGGAGAATCAGCAGGACGAGCGGGTTGAATATGCGTTTTGCCATGAGCTTAATATATCGTTGTATAGATTGCGGAGTTCCTGCTCGGGCACTCGGCTGATGGGCGTCACTGGCGCTGGCTTTTCAATATGCGCGGCCAGTGAGAGGCAGAGCCATTCGGCATCGTACCACTGTCCGAATTTGTAGCCAGCACGGGGCCAGAGTCCTACACGTTTGAATCCGAAGTGTGTATGTAGCTTGTGGCTGGCCTCGTTGGGCACTGTGACACAGGCGTAGCAGTTGAGAAATCCTTGATATCGGAGCGTCTCCGTAAGGGCGCGGTAGAGGAGTGTTCCCAGTCCGCGGCCCAGTACGTCGTCCCGGAGGTAGATGGTAGACTCCACGCTCCAAGAGTATCCGGCCTTGGATGATATCGGACGCGCATAGGCGTAACCGAGTATCTCATCGCCTTGTGTGAAGATGAGAAAAGGGTATATACTCTCCAAGGGCGGCATCATCCGTAAGAAGTGCTCGGATGACGGCGCCTCGGCGTCAAATGAGGCCGTGGAGGTGGCCACGTAGTAGCTGTAGACAGCGGCGACCTGTCGGGCATCTGCGGGACGGGCCAGCCGTATGCCGGGGGTGCCGACAGGAGGTGTCATCTACTATTTAGAGAGAGCCTTGTAGTTAGCGTATACCTGGTCGGCAATAGCCTGCATCTCCTCGGCTGGCAGTGTCAGCTTGGGCTTGGAGAAGTTGAGGTCGCCTTCCTCGTTCATCGGTACAAGATGGATATGGGCGTGGTTGACTTCGAGCCCGATGACAGCGACGCCTATCTTGCGGCAGGGACGCGCTTGCTTGAGTGCGATAGCCACTCGCTTGGCAAAGACAATCATCTTGGACAACATCTCATCGGAGAGGTCAAAGATATAGTCTACTTCTTGCTTGGGAACTACAAGGGTATGTCCGGGACGGACGGGGTTGATGTCGAGGAAGGCGTAGAAATTGTCATCCTCGGCGCACTTGTAGCTGGGTATCTTTCCCTTGATGATTTTGGAGAAAAGTGTAGCCATCTCTAGTAAGTGATATTGACAATCTTGAGTTTGATTTCGCCACGAGGTATCTTGATAGTGACCTCATCACCCAGCTTCTTGCCGAGCAAGCCCTGGGCGATAGGTGTGCGGCTTGAGATCTTGCCTTCCTTGAGGTTGGCCTCGCTCTCGCTGACTATGGTGTACTTCATATGGGCTCCGTTGACCACATTTTGCATTTCGACCGTAGCGAGTATCTGAACCGTATTTTTGTCTAGCTTGGAGGTGTCGATGATTTTAGCACTGGCCAAGGCCTGCTTAAGTTTGTTGATCTTATCTTCAAGCATCGCCTGAGCTTCTTTGGCTGCATCGTACTCGCTGTTTTCCGAGAGGTCACCCTTATCGCGTGCCTCAGCGATGGCTGCGGATGCCGCGGGGCGTTCTACAGACTCCATGTGACGTAGTTGGGCTACCATCTTGTCGTAGCCTTCTTGGGACATATATGCCATGACTTTGTGTGTTTGATTTTCGTTTTTGAAATGTAAAAATAAAAGAATCCCAGTGCAAGGCACCGGAATCCTCAGTCATATCTAACACCTGCAAAGATAGGCAGATTTACTTGATATCCAAAATTTTTTACTCTTTTTTTTCTCCAGCTCATTTTCTGACTTCGTCACTCCAGTAGCGAGCATGGGTGTGCAACGCTTTGCGTTGGTGGCGATAGAAGCTCACCGTTATGTCACGCTGACGCCACGAGGGTAAGACGGGGCCGCGGGCGATCTGACGTCATGCCTTTCAGCTATGGTGACAGAGGCAGTCTGGATCTTGACAGTCACGATCCGGATCCTGACAGTCACAGTCGTGCTCCTGGCAATGGCAGGCCGTCGTCTCCATCTCGAGGGTGGTGTGAGTGATGCCCATTTCTGCGAGCTTGTGTTTGAGAGCGTGCTTAGTCTCCTCCATATGGTCGAGGCTGTCGATGACGATATGAGCGGTCAGGGCGTTGCTTGTCGTGCTCATGGCCCAGACGTGTACATGGTGAAAGCTCTTCACGTGAGGCGTTTCTCTGATGGCCTCGTCTACCTGGCTGAGGCTGATGCCCTCAGGTGTGCCGTCGAGTGACAGCCGCAGGGAACTGGACAGTAGTCGCCAAGTAGAGATGAGAATGATAAGGGCGATACACAGACTGATGAAGGGGTCTATCACGTAGACTCCCGTGCAGGCTATGATGACACCCGAGATGACGACGCCGACGCTCACGAGTGTGTCGGCCGCCATGTGAAGAAATGCGCCCCTGACGTTGAGATCTCCTTTTTGCCGCCGCATGAGCAGGAGCGTAGTCGCTCCGTTGACGATGATGCCCACAAACGCGGTCCATCCCACGGCCGCTCCGTTGACCGGCATAGGATGGGAGAACTTGTGGATGGCTTCGATGATGATGCCTCCCACGGCCAGGAGCAGGATGATGGCATTGAGCAGAGAGATAAGTATCGTGCTCTTACGATAGCCGTAGGTGAAGCGGGCATTAGCGTGCAACTTGCTCAGTCTGAATCCGACGGCGACGAGTATGAGACTGAAGACGTCGCTCAGATTGTGCCCAGCGTCGCTCAGCAGTGAGAGTGATCCTTGGCTAAATCCGACGCCGGCCTCTACGAGTACGAAGAGGAGATTGAGCAGTATCGACCAGCCCAGTATTTTTCCCATTTTGGCGGACTGGACATGGATAGGGTGATGATGATGTGCTTCCATAGTGGATTGGAGCTTGTGTTTGACGCTGCAAAGATAGACTTGTTCCTCTGCAACTCGGTTGCAAAATGCGGAAGCAGACCGTTTTGGTGTCGGTCAGGTCAAGCCGTACTCATTCTTGCCGCCTTTTTAAATAGGTAAAAAGGCTTTCTGATAGGGTGAAGGCGCGTTGCTCGGGTGGAAGGTGCTGCGGGGGAGGCTAATGGGCGCTTTTACGGCACTCGGGGCAGAGCCCTTTGATCAGGTAAGTAGCTGTGCGGGCCTGATAGCCGGCGGGTATCTCTACGGTGGGTATGGCCAAATCGCTTAGACAAAAGGTCCGGTGGCACTGCTCACAGTAGAAGTGGACATGCATGTCGTCGTCTGCGTCCTCGCTGTGGCTCAGGCATAGCTCGTAACGCATCACTTCATCTCCGCTCTCCAAAACGTGGACGAGATGACGGGAACGAAAGGTCGTCAGAGCTCTGGATATATTGCTCTTGTCGATAAGTGGCAGTCTGTCTTCCAGTTCGCCCAGAGAGAGAGGCCGACTCTCTCTCTGCAGCATGCGGAGGATGAGGATGCGGTTGGCGGTGGGGCGGATATCGTGTCTGCTCATCAGCTCTGTGAGTGCCGTGTCGTCCATACCGATCACTTGACGGCGATGCACTCTACCTCTACGAGCGCGCCCTTGGGCAGGTCCTTGACGGCTACGGCGCTGCGTGCCGGATAAGGCTCCTTAAAAAACTGGGCGTAGACGCCGTTCATGGCGGCAAAGTTGCCCATGTCACTTAGAAAAACGGTCGTCTTGACGACGTGGGCGAGGTCGGTGCCAGCTTCCTGGAGGATGTGTTGCGCGTTGGTGAGGGCTTGACGGGTCTGTTCCTCGATACCGCCGGCGACAAAGGCGTCAGTAGCCGGGTCGATGGGCACCTGCCCGCTAGCGAAGACGATACCGTTGGCTTCGATGGCCTGGCTGTAAGGCCCAAGAGCCTTGGGAGCCTGATTAGTGTGAATGGCTTTCATAGGAATATGGTTTAGGGATAATGTTATGCAGAGAGGTGAAATCCGTTGGCAGCAAGCTCGTTCTTGATTTGGTCGATGTGCTGCTGATTTTTAGTCTCCAAGGTAACACGGAGTATGCAGGCGTTGACATGCTCGCGGTTGATGGTGCGGTCGTGGTAGACGCCGAGGATATTGCCTCCGAGCTTGGCAATGACGGAGCAAACCTTGACGAGATTGCCCGGCTTGTCCTCCAGCTCAAGGTCGATAGTGCACATGCGGCCGTTCTTGGTAAGTCCGCGGTTAATCACTCTGTTGAGGATATTGACGTCGATATTTCCGCCGCTGACGACACAAACTGTCTTCAGGCCCTTGACGGGCACCTTGTTGTACATGACTGCGGCGACGCTGGCAGCTCCTGCGCCCTCGGCCACCATCTTCTCCTCCTCGATGAGCTTGAGGATAGCGGAGCAGATCTCATCTTCGCTGACGGTCACCACTTCGTCTACGTAGTCGTGGCATATCTGATAGGTCAGGTCGCCCGGCTCCTTGACGGCGATGCCGTCGGCTATGGTGAGTACGGAGGAGAGACAGACCTGCTTGCCCTGGCGGAGGCTCTCCACCATGCTTGCGGCGCCTTCGGCCTGTACGCCGTAGACCTTGACCTTGGGGTTGAGGCTCTTGACGGCAAATGCGATACCGCTGATGAGACCGCCTCCACCCACGGGCACGACGATGGCCTCTACCTCGGGTAGCTGGTCGAGCAGTTCGAGACCTATGGTGCCTTGTCCTGCGATGACGTTGGGGTCATTAAAGGGGTGGACAAAGGTATACCCTTTTTCTTCCTTGAGTTGGAGGGCTTTGGCGTAGGCATCATCGTAGACGCCGGGTACTAGACACACCTCTGCGCCGAGCCGGCGAGTTGCCTCTACCTTGGAGATGGGGGCTCCTTCAGGCAAGCAGATGAGGCTGTGTATCCCTGATGCCGTGGCGCCGAGCGCTACTCCCTGGGCGTGGTTGCCGGCTGAGCAGGCGATGACACCTTTCTCCTTCTCAGCATCCGACAGCTGGGAGATCATATAGTAAGCGCCGCGTATCTTGAAGGAACCGGTCTCTTGCAGACATTCGGGCTTGAGGTATACGTCGCTCTCGGCGTTGATCTTGGGCGTATGGACCAGTTCTGTCTTGCGCAAGACTTGGTTGAGCACGTAGCGGGCTTTATAAAAGTTGTCTAGATTGAGTGCTGTCATATCTCTTATATATATGCCGGTAGAGCCTGTAGGCTTGTCCGGACGGCTTTATTTGTTTTTATCATTGTCCATTCGGCGGAAGATACATCCTGCGGCGTCACAATTGGCGCAGCCCCCTTGGCGCCGCTTGGCGCGATGGTGACGGCGTATGAGTACAGCTGCGGCTGCGACGAGGATGATCAGCAGGAGGATGAGGCTTTGCGCATTCATAGGCGGTCAGACGATGAGGTGTACGAGCCAGGCCACAGCCCATGCGACCATGCACTGCCAGATAACGAGCGTCAGGGCATATCGGCCGCCCATCTCGCGCTTGACAGTGGCGATGGTGGCGACACAGGGTGTGTAGAGCAGACAGAAGACGAGCAATGACAGGGCAGTGGCCGGCGTGAGTACGCTGTGGAGCGCCGCGCTGCTGCCAAAGAGTACCGTGAGCGTGGCGACGACGCTCTCCTTGGCCATAAAGCCGGAGATGAGCGAGGTCACGATGCGCCAGTCGCCAAATCCCAGCGGAGTAAAGAGGGGTGTGATCAGACTGGCCAGGCTGGCGAGGATGCTCTGCTGGGAGTCTGTGACAATCTGCAAGCGGAAGTCAAAGGTCTGGAGAAACCATATGACAATCGTAGCGACGAAGATGATAGAGAAGGCGCGCTGCAGAAAGTCGCGCGTCTTGTCCCAGATGAGCCGGCCCACGCTCTTGAGGCCCGGGATGCGATAGTTGGGCAGCTCCATTACAAAGGGGACGGGGTGCCCGCGATATACCGTCTTGTTGAGCACCAGCGCGACGCAGATGCCGACGAGTACACCGAGCAGGTAGAGTCCTGTCATCACTTCTGCCGCATGCTTGGGGAAGAAAGCTGCGGTAAAGAAGGCATAGATAGGCAGCTTGGCCGTGCAGCTCATGAAGGGCGTCAGCATCATGGTGAGCTTGCGGTCACGTTCCGAGGGCAGTGTGCGGCTGGCCATGACGCTGGGCACGCTGCACCCAAATCCGATAAGCAGGGGCACGATGCTGCGTCCGGAGAGTCCGATCTTGCGGAGCAGTTTGTCCGTGACGAAGGCAATGCGCGCCATATATCCGCTGTCTTCGAGCAGGGAGAGGAAGAAGAAGAGCGTGACGATGATAGGGATGAAGCTGAGCACGGTGCCCACGCCGGTGAATACACCGTTGATGATCAGGGAGTGGACGACGGGCGTGATTTCCCACTGGGTGAGCAGACGGTCCGTGAAGGCTGTAAACTGGTCGATGGCGTCCTGAAGCAGAATCTGCAGATTGCCGCCTATGACGTCAAAGGTCAGCCAAAAGATGAGAGCCATGATAGCCAGGAAGGTGGGAATGGCCAGCCAGCGCCCAGTCAATACACTGTCGATATGTCGGCTGCGGCTGTGCTCCTTGCTTTCGCGCGGCCTTACGACTGCTCCCTTGCAGATGCGGTGGATGAAGGAGAAGCGCATATCTGCCATGGCTGCGGCTGGATCTAGCCCGCGCTCTTCCTCAAGTTGCTTGAGGATAAGCTGGACCATCTCCTGCTCGCGAGCGGTCAGTTGGAGCTGCTTGGCTACCAGGTGGTCACCCTCAATGAGCTTGCTGGCTGCAAACCGCAGGGGAATGCCGGCACGCTCTGCATGATCCTCGATGAGGTGCATGGTAGCGTGGAGCGCGCGGTGTACGGCGCCGTTGTGGTCTTGAGGACTGCAATAGTCTTGCCTTATCGGCGGTTCCTGATAGTGGGCTACGTGGATGGCATGCTCGATGAGTTCGTCGACGCCCTCGTCCTTCATCGCCGATATGGGGATGACAGGGGCGCCCAGAGCCTGCTCGAGCTGATTGATGCGGATGGTGCCGCCATTGTTGTGCACCTCGTCCATCATATTGAGCGCGATGACCATCGGCACATTGAGCTCCATGAGCTGCATGGTCAGATAGAGGTTGCGCTCGATATTGGTCGCGTCGACGATATTGATGATACCGTTGGGTTTGGTGCCGAGGATAAATTGGCGGGAGATGATCTCCTCATCGGTATAGGGCGACAGGGAGTAGATGCCGGGGAGGTCGGTGACCTCCGTGTTGGGATAGCCCTTGATGGTACCGCTCTTGGTGTCTACGGTCACGCCTGGGAAGTTGCCGACATGCTGATTCATGCCTGTCAGCTGGTTGAAGAGGGTCGTCTTGCCGCAGTTCTGATTACCTACGAGGGCAAAGGTGAGCTTCTGGTCGTCGGGCAGCGGGTGCTCATCCTCATGGCGGTGGGAGTGCCCCATTTCGCCCAGTCCCGGATGCTCGTCGTTGATCTGCGGCAGGATGTCAGAATCTTCCTGTTCGGGCTCACAGAGCTCGATGTCGATATTTTGGGCATCGGACAACCTGATTGTGAGCTCATAGCCGTGGATCAGCAACTGCACGGGGTCGCCCATTGGGGCAAATTTTTGGACGCGGAGTGTCGTGCCGGGGATGACGCCCATGTCGAGCATGTGTTGGCGGAGCGCCCCCTCACCTCCTACGCGCAGTATGCGCGCCGTTTGCCCTATGTTTAGGTCTCTGAGTGTCATATAAGTGATGGCCTATTTACTTTAGACTGCAAAATTACGATTAAATCCTCACTCTCTAGCCTCTAAGTCTGCAAAATACCAATATTTGATTACTGTATTTGACCGACACGTCCGGCGATATCGTCATCGGCTGAGCTTGTGGGTGAGCCAGGAGTAGCTAGCGGGAAATTAGGGAGAAACAAAAAATCTCCTTCATGGTCTGCTCAAAGTCAGCCAACAGTTCCCCCGCTGCTTCTGCGGCCGACTGGCAGACATTTGTTCGAAACAGACCTCTTGGGGGCGGCCACTCAAGCGGAGCGAGACGGACGGGATTGTTATCACGCGGCGAGCTGACGCTTCTCCATCAGAGGGCTTGCCGCGAGAGATAGACCTGTCAATGTGGGCTGCCTGCTTTGTCCAAAGACCGATGGGATAAAATAATTTTATAATAAAACTTTCGCGTCTCCTTCTCTCTTCCATTCAAAAGAGTAAAAGGGCGCATTTGGCCGAAAATGCCTTTGTAACTTATTAAGAGCCAATGAATTATAAATAAAATTTGATTTTCTTGTAACTGGCTGGCTGTCAGGCGATAACAACTCGCCTTCCAGTTTAAACAAAGTCCGGCCTAGTTTAAACTACATCCGACCTTGTCGCACTTACAAGGCGACTTCTTCTCTCTACATCGGCACCTATTCGAGGCGGTATCTCGAATTTATTATATGAAAAAACGACGATGAGATGGAGAAAATGGGATGCTGCAAAAAGGTTGATGGACTGTGCCGCTGCTCCATGGGCGACAGACTGTATGCAGACGCCGGCGAGAGGGTGTGGAAAGGGGAGAAGAGGCGGACTAATACTTGTGGGTAGAGCGCTCTCTGAGCAGGTCGACCATGATGGAGGCTGCCCGCTGGGGGGCACCCGGAGCTCCGAGACGCTGTATCATCCTGTCGTAGCCGTCGAGCACAGTCTGGCGGCTCGTGCCGCCCACTACCATGCGCTCTAGCTCGGCCTGCATACGGTGGGGATTGACTTGGTCGCCGATCAGTTCGGGCACGAGCTCGCGGTCCAGGATGAGGTTGACGAGACTGATGTACTTGACGTGGAGGAAGTGGGGCTTGATTGCGCGGACAAGGTGGCCCAGCGGTGCATAGTAGCATACGACCTGAGGTACCTTGAGCAGTGCAGTTTCGAGCGTCGCAGTGCCGGAGGTCACGAGGGCGGCCTCCGCATGCTGGAGGATGGATAGTGTGGCGTCTCTCAGCAGGTGAAACCAGTCGGTCCTCATGTCTACGCCGGTTCCCTGGAGATAGTGACTGTAGATCGCATCGGGGATATCCTGAGCGGCTGCGACGATGATCTGGTATCCCCGTTCAGCAAAGGACTTGGCCGCTAGCACCATGCGGCGGAAGTTGTCCTTGATCTCCTGTCGGCGACTGCCGGGGAGGAGAGCGATGACGGGTTGCTCGTTGAGGCTATGGCGTTGACAGAAGGCCTGGAAATCCCGCGGATGCTGCTCTGTGAAGGCATAGATCTCGTCGGCCGACGGATTGCCCACGTAGTGAATGGGACAATGGTGCTTCTTCTCAAAAAACGGGACCTCAAAGGGCAGTATGGAGAAGCGTTCGTCGACATACTTGCGGAGTTGGCGGACGCGCCCTTCCTTCCACGCCCATACCTTGGGGAGGATGTAGTAGTAGACGGGGATGTCAGTGTTGCGATGGACAAACTTGGCCATGCCGAGATTAAATCCCGGATAGTCTACCAGGATGGTGACATCGGGCCGCCAGCGCAGTACGAAGCGCCGGCACACCTTCATCGCCTGTAGGATGGCTGGCAGATGCAGCAGCACGGGGATGAAACCCATGTAAGCGACGCTGCGATAGTGGCGCAGGCGTGTGCCGCCCACGATACTCATCTGGTCTCCGCCGAAGAAGCAAAACTCAGCCTCGGGGTCGCGCTTGCGCAACTCCTGCATCAGACGCGAGGCGTGGACATCGCCGCTGGATTCGCCAACTACCAGGAAGTATCTCATGACAGGTCTGCTATAGAGTAGATGATGGCTCCTGTTGCTCCTCGCCGGCCTTATCGGCTGACAGGCTGTCCTCGCTCAGCTCGTTCTCCATCTGGTGCAGCAGCTGGTAGTCGGTATTATCTAGCTTGAGGGGCGTGATAGCGACATAGTCGCGGTCGAGTGCCCAGACATCGGTGTCGGTCTCGTCGGGCTCATCGTCGACAAATTCGCCGCCCAGCCAGAAGTAGCGTCCGCCCTCCGGCCGCTCGCAGGGCGTATATTCGTTTTC
Organism: uncultured Prevotellaceae bacterium; assembly: GCA_900316315.1. Classification (GTDB taxonomy): domain Bacteria; phylum Bacteroidota; class Bacteroidia; order Bacteroidales; family Bacteroidaceae; genus UBA6382. Next base: position 223,744 of record ONCK01000005.1, on the reverse strand, counting down.
CCATCGGCTATAGCCCATACGGCAGACCTTCATACCCGCATAGTGCTCAGCGACGGGGAAGTTGACATTGAGTATCGAGCCGTAGGGCATGCCCTGACGGAGCACGTAGTCAGCAATCCGCCTCACGTAGGGCGTGAGCGGGGAGAAGTCGGCATCCTCATCGTAGTCGAGCAGCGAGTAGGCGATGGCGGGCAGTCCGTGGAGGGCTCCCTCGGTAGCCACTCCCACGGTGCCGGAATAGTGGGCATTGGTGGAGGCATTGGTGCCGTGATTGATGCCGCCGACTACGAGGTCGGGCTGACGCATCAGGAGCTGGTCAAGGGCGAGCTTGACGCAGTCGGCCGGTGTCCCGGTGCAGGAGTAGACGGTGAGGCCTTCCTCCCCGCGCAGACGCTTGATGGTGATGGGCAGAGGCGTGGTGATGCTGCACGATGCGCCGGAGCGCCCCCGGTCGGGAGCGATGACGAAAAGATCACCCAGAGGACGGAGCATCTCAATCAGACTGTTGAGTCCTTTGGCTCGGACGCCGTCGTCATTGGACAGGAGGATAAGGGGCTTCATGTGCGGGTGCATTGTATGTTCGTATCGGCAAAAGTAATGAAAAAAGTATTAAGCCCGACCTTTTATCCCAAAATATACGCCGACAAGCCTTATTTTCGTATCTTTGCAACAGATTGTGCGGAGACAAAAACGCAATAAATACCTTATAATAAGATTATGAATTCAGACGAAGGAAACAACTCGCAGCAGATGCAGATAGATATTCCTGCCGACGTGGCGCAGGGAGTATATTCCAACTTGGCAGTAGTCTCTCACTCTACGGCCGACTTTGTCGTAGACTTCATCCGCATGCTCCCCGGCATGCCCAAGCCTCAGTTGAAGTCGCGTATCATCCTGGCACCCGAGCATGCCAAGCGCCTGATGCTGGCTCTGGCTGACAATGTACGCAAGTATGAGTCTACATTCGGCGAAATCGCCCTGCACGATGCGCCTGCCCAGCAGGGCGTCGCCCCCTTCCCTCTACCCAAAGGGAAGGCTTGATCTGTACATCACGACGATATTCGATAAAAGTCAGAAATGAAAAAATCTACCCAAGCGGTCCATATCCCTTTTCACCGCCCGGACCCTTATGGAGCCTTGAGCCACCCGGTATACCACAGCGTGGCTTACGAGTTTGATACGGCTAGGGAGATGGCCGATGCCTTCTGCAACCGTATCGATGCGCCCGACTATTCGCGCGTCGAAAATCCCACTGTCATCCACCTGGAGGAGGCGGTACAGACTATCACGGGAGCGGCTGCAGTGTCGGCGCTCAACTCGGGCATGGCGGCTGTGAGCAATACGCTCATTGCGGTGTCGGGCGCCGGAAAAAACATTGTGACTTCAAGGCACCTCTTTGGCAATTCATATTCCTTGATTACCAGTTCGCTGGCGAGATTTGGCGTCGGACACAAGCTGTGTGACCTCACCTGCCCCGGGGAAGTCGAGGCCGCCATCGATGCCGAGACCTGCTGCATCTACCTCGAGATCGTGACCAATCCGCAGCTCGAAGTGGCAGACCTGAGAGAGCTGGCGGCAATTGCCCATCGTCATCATATCCCGCTCATTGCTGACACGACGGTCATCCCGTTTACGGAGTTCAGCGCCAAGGCCCTGGGCGTCGACATCGAGGTCGTCTCGAGTACCAAGTATGTCTCGGGCGGCGCCACCTGCCTGGGAGGCCTCGTCATCGACTATGGCACGGCGCCCGGCTTCAGCCCGCGGATGAAGGGTGAGATGGTCTTCAACTATGGCGCCTATATGACGCCGCAGGTCGCCTACATGCAGACATTGGGCCTCGAGACGCTTGGCTGTCGCTACGCCCGCCAGGCATCGTCGACGCTCCAGTTGGCACATCGTCTGAGGGAGATTCCGCAGATTAAGCATGTCAACTATGTGGGCCTCGAGGACAATCCTTACCATCAATTGGCCGTCAGCCAGTTTGGCCCCACGGCCGGTGCTATGCTGACCTTTGATATGAAGGATGAGGAGGCGTGCTTCCGATTGATAGACCATGTAAGGCTCATCTGCCGGGCAACCAATCTCTTTGACAACCGCTCGCTTATCATTCACCCTGCAAGTACCATCTTTGGCGCCTTCTCTGATGAGGAGAAACGGGCCATGGACGTAGACTCCCGCACCATACGTCTCTCGGTGGGCCTCGAGGATGTAGACGACCTCTATGACGACCTCCGACAGGCGGCCGAGCAATAACCAACAATAGCAGCATAAAGACTATGTACGATTTTGACCAAGTGATAGACCGGCGCGGCACCCATGCGCTGGCACTCGATGTACTCAAGGAACGGTATGGCCGTCCCGACCTTCTCCCGATGTGGGTTGCAGACATGGACTTTGCCACTCCGGACTTTATCCTCGACGCGCTACGAGCCCGTCTGGATCATCCGATATTGGGCTATACACTTACTCCAGAGGACTATTGGCCGACGGTCATCGCCTGGATAAAGTCCCATCACAGCTGGCAGGTGGAGCAGGAGTGGATCACCTTCATACCAGGTATCGTCAAGGGCATCGGTATGGTGATTAATGTCTTTACCCAGGAGGGCGATAAGGTCATCATCCAGCCTCCCGTATATCACCCCTTCCGACTGACGCCTCTGGGCAACCGACGCGAAGTGGTCTTCAACCCGCTCATTCGGCATGACGACGGTACCTACGCTATGGACTTTGACAATCTGGAGCAAGTCTGTGACGACCGCTGCAAAGTACTTATCCTTAGCAATCCGCATAATCCCGCCGGTATCCTCTGGGACCGCGCCACGCTGGCCCGTCTGGCCGATTTCTGCCAGAAGCATCACCTCCTCGTCATCTCCGACGAGATCCATTGTGATATGGCGCTCTGGGGATTGCACCATATCCCCTTTGGCTCGGTATCAGAAGCCGCCGCACAGTGCAGTATTACCTTCGGCGCGCCAAGCAAAACCTTCAATATGGCCGGTGTAGTCAGTAGCTGGGCCATTGTACCCAACAAGGAGATACGCAGCAAGTTTTACTCTTGGCTAACGGCCAATGAGCTCGATGAGCCTACGCTCTTCGCTCCCATCGCCACGATGGCCGCGCTGCGCTACGGCGAGCCCTGGCGTCAGCAGATGCTCAGCTACGTAGAGGGCAACGTCAAGTATGTAGAGGACTTTTGCACGGCACAGCTGCCGATGATCAAGCCCTTGCGGCCGCAGGCCTCCTTCCTCATATGGCTCGACTGCCGCCGACTGGGACTCGACCACAGTCAGCTCAACGACCTCTTCATCAACAAGGCTCACCTAGCGCTCAACGACGGCGAGATGTTTGGCCCTGGTGGCGAAGGCTACATGCGCCTCAATGTCGGCTGCTCACGCAAACTCGTGGCTCAGGCCATGCTGCAACTGCGCGACGCAATCAAGCGACTGTAGCGCGACGGCGCTCATCTCCGTCAGCTGTCGCTTCTCACGTAGGCCTCGAGACAAGGACAACGGGCGGTAATGCTGCCAGGGAGTATACTCCTGGGCCTGTCTGACGAGGATGGAGGCGGAGTAGCCCCGAGAGGCATCGGACAGAGGCGCAGGCGTACAATGTCCATAAGGGACTACATCATGCAAATAAAATAAAAAGGATATGAACTTTAACCATTTACCATTAACCACGGAAGATGGGACACAGCTGAATCTCAACGCCCTCTATAAGATAGCGCCGTCGTGCTTCACCGAGGCCCGTGACGAAAAGACGGGGGCGTTGCGCCATGTGGTCGACTTCAAGAAGCTGCGACAACTGCTCGGCGACAATACCGTGGAGGACAAGCCGGAAGCCTACGAGTTCACTTGGGTGGGCAAGCAAGCTGCACGCCGTGAGGCTGCCACACCTATAAACAAGACTCTTCGCCCTGTACTTGAGAGTAGTGTGGACTGGGATCATACACAAAACATCTATATCGAGGGAGACAACCTCGACGCATTGAAGCTCCTCCAAAAGTCGTATTTGGGGGGGTAAAAATGATTTATATCGACCCGCCATATAATACGGGCAACGACTTCGTGTATCATGACGACTTCCACCGCTCACAAGCAGAGGAAGACTTGGAGGCGGGCAACGTGGATGAGCTCGGCAACCGGTTCGTGAAGAACACAGAGACAAATGGTAAATTCCATTCCGATTGGTGCTCCATGATTTATCCGAGGTTGCAGCTGGCGCATACGCTGTTATCAGAGGATGGAGTAATTGCTATATCAATAGACGACAGCGAACAGCAAAATCTTAAAGAAATTTGCGATGAAATATTCGGAAATAATAATTTTCTTGCACAAGTTGTTTGGGAAAGGGCTTTCTCTCCCATCAATTTAATGAAACATTTCTCTGTTTCTCATGACTATATTCTTTTCTATGCCAAAAACATAGAGAAAGCTTTCTGTAATGGAATTCCAAGAAGCGCTGAAGCTAATGAGAGATATTCAAACCCAGATAATGACCCACGAGGGCCTTGGTCTTCAAGTGATATATCTGTAGGACCTGCTGTAGAAGCAAATATATATCCCATCACAACTCCTTCGGGACGTGTTGTAGAGCCTCCAGCTGGGCGCAGCTGGAGTCTCTCGCGGAACGCGTTCTGCGAGAGACTCCAAGACAATAGAATATGGTTTGGAGAAAATGGTGATAATGTTCCTCGTATTAAAAGATTTCTATCTGATTTGCGCAAAACAGGAATAACACCCATGACAATATGGAAATATGAAGAAGTCGGTCATTCTCAAGGAGCTACCCAAGCATTGGCAAAGATGTTTGGCGGCAAAAAATATTTTGATTATCCTAAGCCAGTTGATTTAATTAAAAGATGTCTCTCTTTATACACCGACAAGGATTGCATTGTTTTGGACTTCTTTTCAGGGAGTGCTACAACAGCTCAAGCTGTCATGGAGCTAAATGCAAAAGATGGAGGAAATCGAAAATTCATTTTAGTTCAACTTCAAGAAAAAACAGATCCATCAAGTCCAGCTTACAAAGATGGATATAAAAATATTTGTGAATTAGCAGAGGAGCGTATCCGCCGTGCCGGTAAGAAGATTAAGGAGGAATTGCAGGGTGCGGCCCTTGTGGCCGTCCGCAATGGAAAATCATCGCAGGGCGATTTGTTTGACCAAGACAATCAACAAACGGACGGCCACAAGGGCCGCACCCTGCAAGTTGATGACCTCGATACCGGCTTCCGTGTCTTCCGCGTAGACTCCAGCAATATGAAGGATGTCTATTTTGCTCCGAAGGACTTAGACCCGAAGCAACTTGACCTCTTTGCCGACAACGTGAAAGAAGACCGCACGGGCCTCGACCTGCTCTATGGCTGTATGGTAGACTGGGGCGTGCAGCTCTCGTTGCCTTTGACCACAGAGACGATTGACAGCGTGACGGTCTATACAGTCAACGACGGTGACCTCGTGGCTTGTTTCGGCAAGCCCATCACTGATAATGTTGTCAAGGCGATGGCAGACAAGGCTCCGCTCCGTGTGCTTTTCCGTGACAGTTGCTTCAAGAAAGACGAACAGAAGATCAATATCTTCGAGCAGTTTAAACAGCTCCTTGGCTGGTCGGACGATGAGGCGCTGAACAACATCCGCGTGATTTGACACTTTCCCACGCATTGATCGTAGCATGAGGAAAACTAAAGTAAGACAAGCATGAAACTCAAATATAAACACCAGCGCTTCCAAGAGGATGCTGCACGTGCTGTTACAGACTGCTTCTCGGGTCAGCCGCACTACGATGGGACGAGCAACTTCCTCGTGGACCAGGGCATCGAGAATGGCCAGCGGAGCATGATTGCCTTGGAGGGCTATGCCAACGCACCGTTGGAGCCCGGCGTGCCTTTGCGCGACAACATCCGGCGGGTGCAGACCTCGTTCGGACTAAAGCCCATCGATCAGTTGGAGGGCGACGGCCGCACGCTGACCATCGAGATGGAGACGGGAACGGGCAAGACGTTCACCTATATCAAGACGATGTTTGAGCTGAACAAACTCTATGGCTGGACGAAGTTCATCGTCGTGGTGCCGAGTATCGCCATTCGTGAGGGTGTGCTCAGCAGTTTCGAAAGCATGAGCGAGTATTTCGCCCAGGAATACGGCAAGCGCATCCAGTACTTCGTCTACAACTCCAAGCAACTGTCCAAGATAGACTCTTTCGCCTCAGATGCCGGCATGCACGTGATGATTATCAACACGCAGGCCTTCAACACCTCGCTCAACGAGGACAAGAATAAAGAGGGCCGTGCCGGAGATGCAGCCGCCCGTATTATCTTCTCCCGCCGTGACGAGTTCCGCTCGCGCCGCCCTATCGACATCCTCGCCGCCACGCACCCCATCATGATCATCGACGAGCCGCAGAGCGTGCTCGGTGCCAACAAGTCGAACCAGACGCGCAAGGGCTTGAAGTTGTTCAATCCTCTCTTCAAACTCCTCTACAGTGCCACCCACCGCAAGGATGACATCGCCAACATGGTGTATCGTCTCGATGCGATGGATGCCTATAACAAGCACTTGGTGAAGAAAATTGAAGTGGTCGGTGTAGAGCAGAAAGGCACTACCGCCACCAACGGCTATGTCTATCTCGAACAGATCATCATCTCCACTGGTAATCCGCAGGCCCGCATCAACTTCGACGTGATGCGCAAGAGCGGTACCGTGGCTCAGCAGTCGAAAGTCGTCAGTGACGGTTTCGACCTCTATCAGCAGAGTGGAGGACTGGAGGAGTACCGCGACGGCTTCGTCATTGACTATATTGATGGACGAATGCAAACTATTCACTTTGTCAATGGCGTGACATTAGTGCCCGGACAGATGATCGGTAAGACGACAGAGGATGTCATCCGCCGCAACCAGATTCGTGAGACCATTCGCAAGCATATCGAGCGGGAGAGCCAGCTATATCCCAAGCACATCAAGGTGCTGTCGCTGTTCTTCATCGACCATGTAAGTAGTTACAGGCTGTATGGCGGTGAGGAGACAAAGGGCAAGTTTGCCAAGATGTTCGAGGAGGAATACCCCCATGTGCTACAAGAATGTATCCCTTACCTGACCGATACCGCCTATCTGCGCTATCTGCAAGACCCACGGAATGCGGCAGAGAACATCCACCAAGGTTATTTCTCGATGGATAAGAAAGGCCACATGGTGGACCCGAAGATGGAGCGTGGCAGTGACAACAGCAATGATGAGAGCGCTTATGACTTAATTATGAAAGATAAGGAGAGATTGCTCAGTCTTGACGAACCTGTGAGGTTTATCTTCTCTCACAGTGCGTTGAAGGAGGGCTGGGACAATCCCAACGTCTTCCAAATCTGCACCCTGAAGGAGAGCGGCAACGAGAACAAGAAACGGCAGGAGGTGGGTCGTGGCATGCGTCTTTGCGTCAACGAGCACGGCGACCGTCAGGATGCCGATGTGCTTGGTGATGATGGCGTGTTCAACACCAATATCCTCACTGTCATAGCGAGTGAGAGCTATGAGAGTTTTGCCGAGGACCTACAGCATGAGATTGCCGACGCATGTGCCGACCGTCCTTTGAAGGTGACAGAAGACCTGTTCGTCGGTGTAATATATACAACAGAGGATGGTACGGACCAAATTATCACCGATGACGTTGCCGACGACATCCAAGAGATGCTTATCGGACAAGGCTACATCCATCGTGGCAGGTTGACCGAAAAATACTATGTCGACAAGGACAGAAACCAACTCAATTTCGGAGAGTTGGACAAGATAAAAGACGTCATTGTCAACCAGCTTGATGGCGTGTTCGACCCGAAGAAAGCCAAACCGGCCAATGGCCGCGGCACCGTGGAAGGACACTTCAACGAGCAGAAGTTCAAGGACGAGTTCCTGGGCTTGTGGAAGGAAATCAACATTCATAGCTACTACACGGTGCATTTCGACTCGCAGAAACTTATCGACAAGGCAATCAGGCAACTCGACAAGTTGAATGTAACCGAGATTAAAGTAGTCATCAGTACAGGCAGCCTTGAGAAGATTGAGAGCAAACAGCAACTTGAGGAAGGTACCGCCATGAAGCAGGGCAAGAACCGCACGGTACAGGTACATGAGGGTGTGGGCAGCGTGCGCTATGACCTCATCGGACAGCTCGTCTCCAAGACGGGGCTGACCCGCAAGACCATTGTCGCCATCCTTCAGGGCATTAAAACCTTCCACCAGTTCCAGCTCAACCCCGAGGAGTTCATCATGAAGTCGGCACGCATCATCAACTCCTGTAAGGCCATGTCGGTCATCGAGCATATCGAGTACAACAAGATGGACGGTACCTATGATAAGGATGTATTCACCGAGAATACACTCCGTGGCAAGCTTGGTGAGAATGCGATGAAATCGAAGAAGAGCCTATACGACCTTGTTGTTGTGGACTCGAAAGGAGAGATGAATTTTGCCGAGGCACTGGAAAGGGAGGATATGGTACAAGTTTATACCAAGCTACCGCGCGGATTCTATATCAACACTCCAGTAGGTCATTACAATCCTGACTGGGCGGTGGTCTTCAAGGAGGACAGTGGCGTGAAGCATATCTACTTTATTGCCGAGACCAAAGGCTCCATCATAGAGGCTGACTTACGCGATGTGGAGAAAGCCAAGATTGCCTGTGCAACCAAGCATTTCCAAAGCATTGGTGCCAGTGATGTAAAATATAGTGTTGTCGACTCGTGGGAAACGTTATACAGTAAGGTGATGAAATAATTATTTCTGATTTATACTGTGTGCGGGAAGATGTATGGATAAGGGATGTCCCAGTTGCCGATGACCAAGTCCTTGCGGCCACAGGCTTCCTTCCTCATCTGGCTTGACTGCCACGACTTGGGACTCGACCATAAGCAGCTCGACGACCTCTTTGTCCACCAGGCTCACTTGGCGCTCAATGATGGCGAGATGTTCGGCCCGGGCAGCGAAGGCTATATGCGCTTCAATGTGGGTTGCTCCCGCAAGCTGGTGGCCCAGGCCATGCAGCAACTTAGAGACGCCGTCAAGCGGCTGTAGCGCGACGGCGCTCATCTCTGTCAGCCGTCGCTTCTCACGTAGGCCTCGAGACAAGGACAGCGGGCGGTAATGCCCCCAGAGAGTATACTCCTGGGCCTGTCTGACGAGAATGGAGGCGGAGTAGACTCGAGAGGCATCGGACAGAGGCGCAGGCGCAGGACCCGACAAGGCGCTCTGCCCTGTGCTATGGAGAATGATACGAGATCTACTGCCAATAGTGTATGATGCAGAAGACAAGACTTTGAATGTAAAAAGTCCAGTCTAAAATATTTCCGAGATAATTTTGGTGGAAAGTGAAAATTCAACTATCTTTGTCGCCATAAAGGAAATTGTGTAAAAAAAAGGAAATTGTATAAAAGATAATCTTAAGACAACGTCCATTCAGCTAATAGATTTTCTCCAAAGGACTATATCAAGAAACAGCTACCCTTTCTAACAAAACAATAATTCCAACATTTAAAAGGTAACTTATGAAATCACTTAGAGGAATGATGCTGCTTGCAACTATTGTCGTCTACACATCACTGCAGGCACAAAAAGTCGAGAATTTTGGTGTATTCAGACACATCGGGGCCGGCGTCAGCGTGGGTACCGAAGGTATAGGTTTCAACGTCGCCAGCCCTGTTACGGACTACTTGGAGCTGGGAATGGGTATAAACTTCATGCCCGGAATAAAGATTAAAGGTGATGTGGACATGGATATCAATACCAGTACCATACCGCCGCAGCTCGCAGGTATCGTACCATCGACTTCTACAGTAAATATCAAGGGAGACTTGGCGCGCACGACACTGGACTTCAAAGCGAGTGTCTATCCCTTCGGCACCAAAAATGCACTCTTTGTCGTGGCGGGCTTCTCTTTTGGCGGAAAGAAAATAGCGAAGCTGACCGGACACAGTGACCTTATCCAGGATCATCCTGAATTAAGGCCGTACATCGTGGCCAATGTCGACAAGTACGACCTGGAGTTTGATGAGAATGGAGACGTCAAAGGTGACGTGCGTGTAAACGCCTTCCGTCCTTATCTGGGTCTTGGTTATGGCCGTCAGGTGCCTAAGCACCGCGTGGGCTTCCGTGTGGAAATGGGTTGCCATTTCATGGGGAAGATGAAGGTTTACCAGAATGGCCAGGAACTTGATACCAACGATCTCGACACCAAGGGCGACGATGACGTATCAAAGTTTATCGACAAGTTTAGGGTCTATCCCGTACTGAAATTGACGCTGACTGGAAGAATCTTTTAGCCCTCTACCTCGTGGACTGCAAAAGCGGTACACGTAGAGAGTAGATCATACTATTGCAAACGGACAATGGCTTGCATGCCCGGGCAAAGGAGGCCCGCATGCAAGCCATTGCTTGTTGAGCTGTCTGCTGTGCATCATCATCCAGTCTATCAGAGCGTAGTGGGGAACCTACGTCTCGACAGGAGGGAAGAGACGTATATGGCGAAATGTGAGGAAACTATTTGTGGGAGAAATAGCCGAAGCTGTATGCCGGACGGGGCAAGACGGCTGTGTGGTGCAAGTGTACAACGAGCTACTGGCAGGGGATGATTGTGTCTCTGCCAACGGTCAGTAGGCCAAGCTATCGGGCAGACTCCTTGTCCCGAGGATATGAAAAGTAGGAGGCAAGGACCGCTATGACGGTCTTGCCTCCTGCAGAATATGGGCTGTGGTGCCGACGATGTATTACTCTTTATCCGATGGCCAGGGATTGGAGCCGAATTCGGTATCACTCTCCTCGTGGCGGCCAAAGCGTCTGGAGTCCATGTTATCGGCATGGGTGCCGTCGGAGTAGTTGATTGTCTGGCAGAGTGGGTCGATACTGATGCCTCGCATTTGGGGGCGGGTGTATGCTTTTCTGTTCATTGTCTTATGGGTATTAGAAGGATATTATTTGACAAATACTTTCTTGCCGCCGCGGATATAGATACCGCGTGTGGGCTGCAGGATGCGACGGCCCTGGAGGTCGTAGTAGGCGTCGGAGTCAGTGCCTTTGGCAGTCTTGACGGCCTTGACGGCTGTAGGAGGTAGGTTGATCTTAAATTCCTTGGAGGTGGCGGAACCAGTGGTGATGTTGGCGGCGGTGATGAAGGCCTTGTTGGCCGTGAGTTGGGTCAGACTGCTGCTGTTGAGACGGAAGACGGGTTCGTTGGCACTGTTGTGCGTGAGGACGTAGACCTTGTCGGCACCGTCCAGCGTCAGACCGACGGAACTGGTGCTCTCGAGCAGATTGCCGCTTACATCGTCCAGTGCTGTCGGAGCTTCCGACGGTGCGGCGAGGGTGATGTGGGCACCGGCAGTACCCTTAAGGATAACGGGGCAGTCGTAGGGAATGTACCCCTGGGTGAGCTCCTGGAGGGTGATGACGCCGTCCTGGGCCAGCTTGGCGATGTAGGCTGTCACACCGTCGGGGATGGCTGCGACGTAGGGCAAGCAGACGCTGGAGTAGCCTGAAGCGGAGATCGTCACGTCGGTGGAGGGATTTTCGGTCTTGGCGGCTGCGTAGAGCGTGGTCACCTCATCAGCTGTCAGTGCTTTGCCCCAGATGCGGGCGATGGAGATCTGACCTACCCAGGGAAAGTCTACCCGCCCGCTTGCGGGGTCCCAATGGGCATCGCCGCCGATGACGAATTTTTTCCACGGGGTAAAGGTGTACTCGGGATACTCGGTGATGCTTACTTTGTTGGTGTAGGGCGGTATGTATTTGCTTGCGTAGCCCTGATCTTCTATCTGTTGGCCATTGATGTAGAGATGGACGTATCCGTCGGTGCGGTTGTAGACGCCGACGCAGTGGATATACCCGTCGGTACCGGCTGCACTATAGGTAGCGAGAGCATTGTCGCCTGCGCTGGGACAGTGGGCGCCTTTTATGCAGTTTGCGGTCTCCGTACCATCGGCAGTTTTTCTTTTGGCATAACCATAGGTAGGATCATAAAAATAGATACTTCCGGCGTTATTTACTCCGATCTGTGTCCCTTCACCTTGAAACGAGCTTAGGGGCATACGGGCTTGTATTTTTTTGTCTGTTGCCCAGCTCGGAATGTTGGTCCAGGTGTTGTCTGTGGCCTTCATGTAGACTTCGAGGGAATAGGTCGTGTTGAGCATGGAGGTGAAGGCAGGATCTGCTACATAGTCGCGTTGCAAGGCCGTCGTATTGGTCTTGTCGCTGAACTGTCCTTCAAAGCGGCCGAACTTGGAATTGTAGGCTGTGGCGACAGCATTCTTGCTGGTTAGGGCTGCCTTGAAGGCTGATGCATCAGCACCATTGCTGCTCTCACCAAAGCGTGTGTCGAGCAGGAGGTTGTGCGTACTCTCGCCAGGCTGCGCGGGCTCGGTGAAGGCTTTGACATCTGCGGTATAGAGTGAAGTGGCTTCTGTGGCCGTCAGCGCATGGTCGTAGATCTTGGCATAGACCCAAGTGGTCTTGCAGGAATTCTCGCAGGCGTCGGGCTGAGCAGTGGTAGAATACGTGGGTTTTCCGTCGGTGTATCCATTGACGTAGTTTCCCGGATCACCGCCAAGGCAGAACCACATGCCTTTTTGCTGGGGAGTGCTACCAATCTTGGGAAATCCCATGACGTCGGGGGCTTCCGCCTTGAAGTTGGCCTTGGAGATGACGTTTTGCCCGTTGACCCAGACATTGAGGGTGTTGTCTTTCTTGTTTAGCGTACCCACGATGTGATAAAATTGTCCTGTGGCAAGACTGTTGAGTTTCTCCTTGGAGCTTGCGGCGGGCATGTATTTTTTTTGTGTGCCGTCGTAGTATTCAAATTTCAGGCCTAATTTGTCGGGGTAATGACTGAATGTCCAGCCGCCACCCTGGGTGCAGCCTATAATTTTTATGGATCCCGAACTTTTATCGTATTTAAGTGTAACGGTGTTATCAGTGTTTTTTGTTGAATTAACCTGATAAGACTCGAGGTCTTCGAGACGGAAAAGAAATTCCCAGGTGACATCACTCGTCTCGAATGCTTTTCCGAGCTGGTCATCGGCGTCGAAGGTGCAATAGTAGTAGCCTCGAGGGTCCTTGTTGGTACAGCCGAGCCATACGCCGCGAGTCTTGTCATAGACCTGCTGGACGTATCCCGCATTGGTGTCGTATGCCTTGCAGGTATGGGTCTGTTCGGTACCCTGGTTGATGATACCGCTCTCTGTAAACCGGAGGTCGACGAGTGGCTTCCCGATGTCGGCCATGCCTGTTTGCCAGCTGGCAAGGGCCAGCAATGAGGCCAAGAGTAAACGTTTCTTCATTTTTTTTGGTTGTTAGATGTATTGATTATGTTTTGGACATTTGTTTTTCTTACACCTCATACACGGAAGCAGCAACTTGAGCATCTCTGAAAGTTGCAATATGTTGGGCCAATGTTTTATTTAATGCCAAAATTAGTTATATTTTTTCTGGGGGGGTAACAAATGTTAAATCTTATTCGCTGAGATGAAAAAATGAATTTTACGTGAAAAAGATGTATGACAAGAGTAGGTAAATCTGACAGAGGCGCACGAATTTCGGACCTATAACGCTGGAGGTTGGGCTTCGATTATATGTGGTTTATGGGCAAGAGACGGGAGGGCTAAAGAAGAGAGCAAAAAATTAATGTACGCGTATTTTAAATGTACGCGCGCGAGGAAAGGTCAGTCAATTACAAGGAAAGAAAGAGTATGGAATTGTGTACCAACGGTTAGCAAAACGCTCATGGCGTAAAGAAAAATAAGCCAAAGGACAGGCCTTTTTAAGAAAAAAAGCAGGAGAAGAAAATTATGTTCTTGAAAATCTTGTTATTATTCAGAGAAAAGTTGTAACTTTGCATGCCAAAAAGGCGCAATATGCCCTTTTAGAAAGGGTAAACTTGGAACAACAGAATAATACAATATATTAAAAATCAATCAAATGCCTACTATTCAACAACTAGTAAGAAAAGGCAGAAGAGTCATTGAAGACAAGAGTAAGAGTCCTGCGCTGGACGGATGTCCTCAGCGCCGCGGCGTCTGCGTACGTGTCTACACGACGACTCCAAAGAAGCCTAATTCGGCCATGCGTAAGGTGGCGCGTGTCCGTCTGACAAATGCCAAGGAGGTTAACTCCTACATTCCCGGCGAAGGTCACAACCTACAAGAGCACTCTATCGTGATGGTGCGTGGTGGTCGTGTAAAGGACCTTCCTGGTGTTCGTTATCACATTGTGCGCGGCACTCTTGATACTGCCGGTGTCGCCAATCGTACTCAGCGCCGCTCCAAGTACGGTGCCAAACGTCCTAAGGCAGGTAAGTAAATCAAACATTAATCATTGGTACGGACGGCAAAACGGTTGAGTAAAGGACTCGTGAGAGACTTGAAGCAGTACGTAAAAGCAGCCCAAACCGAAAAACCAATCAAAAAATGAGAAAAGCAAAACCCAAGAAGCGTGTGATCCTGCCCGATCCCGTCTTTAATGACCAAAAGGTTTCCAAGTTTGTCAATCATCTGATGTATGACGGCAAGAAGAGTGTGTCCTACAAGATATTTTATGACGCTCTCGATATCGTAAAGGGCAAGACACAGGACGAGGGCAAAGAGCCTCTGGATATCTGGAAGGAAGCTCTCGACAAAATCACTCCTCAGGTAGAAGTTAAATCCCGCCGTATAGGTGGTGCAACATTCCAGGTACCTACGGAGATTCGTCCCGACCGTAAGACTTCTATCTCTATGAAAAATCTGATCAACTTTGCACGTAAGCGTGCGGGTAAGAGCATGGCTGAGAAGCTGGCTGCTGAAATACTCGACGCATACCATGAGCAGGGCGGCGCTTACAAGCGTAAGGAAGACCTGCATCGTATGGCTGAGGCTAACCGTGCATTTGCTCACTTCAGATTTTAAATAACACACCTTAAATCAGAAAGACTCTAAAATGGCAAAGCAAGATTTGCACTTGACGCGAAATATCGGCATTATGGCCCATATCGATGCCGGTAAGACGACGACATCAGAGCGTATACTCTACTACACCGGAAAAACCCACAAGATTGGTGAGGTACACGACGGTGCAGCTACCATGGACTGGATGGAGCAGGAGCAGGAGCGTGGTATCACCATCACCTCTGCAGCTACCACCTGCAAGTGGACATGGAATGGCAATGAATACAAAATCAATCTGATTGATACCCCGGGACACGTAGACTTCACCGCCGAGGTGGAGCGCTCCCTGCGTGTGCTGGACGGCGCTATCGCTACATACAGCGCCGCTGACGGCGTACAGCCCCAGTCGGAGACCGTATGGCGCCAGGCAGACAAGTACAATGTGCCCCGTATCGGATATGTCAACAAGATGGACCGCTCGGGTGCTGACTTCTTTGAGACTGTACGCCAGATGAAGGAGATCCTGGGCGCCAATCCTGTAGTTATACAGATTCCTATTGGTGCAGAGGAGAACTTTAAGGGCGTAGTTGATCTGATCAAGATGAAAGCTATCCTGTGGCACGATGAGACCCTGGGCGCTGAGTATGAGGTCGACGATATCCCCGCCGAGCTCCAGAGCCAGGCTGAGGAGTGGCGTGACAAGATGCTGGAGAGTGCAGCCAACTTTGACGACGCCCTGATGGAGAAGTATCTGGATGATCCCTCCACAATCACGGAGGATGAGATCATCGCCGCCATCCGCAAGGGTACGGTATCGATGGACCTCTGCCCGATGCTGCTCGGCTCGTCTTACAAGAATAAAGGCGTACAGCCCCTGCTGGACTATACCTGCGCATTCCTGCCCTCTCCGTTGGATACCATCAATATCGTCGGTACCAACCCTGAGACCCATGAGGAGGAAGACCGCAAACCAGGTGAGGATGAGCCTACTGCCGCCCTCGCATTCAAGATTGCCACTGATCCCTATATGGGCCGTCTGGTATTTTTCCGCGTATATTCCGGTAAAATCACTGCAGGAAGCTATATCTACAACAGCCGCTCCGGCAAGAAGGAGCGCATCAGCCGACTCTTCCAGATGAACTCCAACCAGGAAATCCCAATGGAGAGCATCGATGCCGGTGATATCGGCGCAGGAGTCGGATTTAAGGATATCCATACCGGTGATACCCTCTGCGACGAGAATCATCCTATCGTACTTGAGTCTATGGACTTCCCCGATCCCGTCATCGGTATCGCTGTAGAGCCTAAGACCCAGAAGGATATGGATAAGCTCTCTCTCGGACTGCAGAAGCTCGCAGAGGAGGACCCGACCTTCCAGGTACATACTGACGAGCAGAGCGGCCAGACCATCATCTCCGGTATGGGTGAGCTCCACCTCGATATCATCATCGACCGTCTGAAGAGAGAGTTCAAAGTAGAGTGCAACCAGGGCAAGCCTCAGGTCAACTACAAGGAAGCTATCACGCAGACTGTCAACCTCAGAGAGGTCTACAAGAAGCAGACCGGTGGTCGCGGTAAGTTTGCAGACATCATTGTCAACGTCGGCCCAGTAGACGAGGACTTCAAGGAAGGCGGCCTGCAGTTTGTCAACAAGGTGACGGGCGGTAACATTCCCAAGGAGTTTATCCCCAGCGTACAGAAGGGATTTGAAAATGCCATGAAGAGCGGTGTCCTGGGCGGCTATCCGATGGACAGCCTCAAGGTAGAGCTGCTCGACGGCTCCTTCCACCCGGTAGACTCTGATCAGCTGTCATTTGAAGTCTGCGCCATCAATGCATACAAGAATGCCTGCGCCAAGGCAAAGCCCGTACTGCTCGAGCCTATCATGAGCCTCGAGGTCGTAACGCCCGAAGAGAGCATGGGTGATGTTATCGGCGACCTTAACAAGCGCCGCGGTCAGGTAGAGGGCATGGAGAGTTCCCGCTCCGGCGCACGTATCATCAAGGCTATGGTACCGCTGGCTGAAATGTTTGGCTATGTGACCGCACTGCGTACCATCACCTCCGGACGCGCTACCTCCTCTATGCAATATGATCACCACGCTCCTCTGTCTTCGAGCCTTGCCAAGGCAGTGCTTGAGGAAGTGAAGGGTAGAACAGACTTGGTATAAGGATAAATAATCAATCAGAGGAAAGGTGCTGCTTAACGAATGACTCTTAAGCAGCAACCTCCTCGCCTAAACACACATAATGAGTCAAAAAATTAGAATCAAACTGAAGTCTTACGATCACACGCTCGTCGAGAAGTCAAGCGACAAGATCGTAAAGGCAGTAAAGGAAACCGGCGCTATCGTAAGCGGTCCCATCCCCCTGCCCACACACAAGCGTATCATTACTGTCAACCGCAGTACCTTCGTCAACAAGAAGGCTCGTGAACAATTTGAGATCTGCTCCTACAAGCGTCTCATAGATATCTACAGCTCTACAGCCAAAACTGTAGACTCGCTGATGAAGCTCGAGTTGCCCTGTGGCGTAGAGGTAGAGATTAAGGTATAGTACTAAAAATAAATTATAACTGAAATGCCAGGATTATTAGGAAAAAAAATCGGAATGACATCCGTTTTCAGTGCTGATGGAAAGAATGTTCCATGCACTGTTATTGAAGCAGGTCCTTGCGTTGTTACTCAGGTGAAGAGCCAAGACAAAGACGGCTATGAGGCTGTCCAGCTCGGCTTCCAGGAATTGAAGGAAAAAAACACTACTGCTCCGCAGAAAGGTCACTTCAAGAAGGCCGGTACAACGCCTAAGAGGCACTTGGCCGAGTTCAATGGTTTTAAGCAAGATCTGAAACTGGGTGACACCGTGACAGTAGACATCTTCAGCGATGTGAAGTATGTCGACATCACCGGCACATCCAAGGGCCACGGATTCCAGGGCGTAGTAAAGCGTCACGGATTTGGTGGTGTAGGTCAGTCAACCCACGGTCAGGATGACCGCGCCCGCAAACCGGGATCTATCGGTGCATGCTCTTACCCTGCAAAAGTGTTTAAGGGGATGCGTATGGGCGGCCAGATGGGTTGCGACCGCGTAACAACGCAGAATCTCGAAGTCTTAAAGGTCATACCGGAAAGCAATCTCCTGCTCGTCAAGGGATCTGTAGCCGGTTGCAAAGGTTCAATCGTAATAGTTAAAGAGTAATGGAAGTTAGTGTTTTGAACAGAAAAGGTGAGGATACTGGCAAGAAGGTCACGCTGAATGAAGCCATTTTCGGCATCGAACCTAACGACCACGCCATCTACCTCGATGTAAAGCAGTATCTGGCCAATCAGCGTCAAGGTACGGCTAAGACCAAGGAAAGAAGTGAAATCAGCGGCTCTACCCGCAAACTCGGTCGCCAGAAAGGTGGCGGCGGCGCCCGTAGAGGTGATATCAACTCTCCTGTGCTGGTGGGCGGCGGACGTGTATTTGGTCCTACTCCACGCGACTACGGCTTTAAGCTCAACAAGAAGGTAAAGCAGCTCGCACGTAAGTCTGCCCTCGCTTACAAAGCTAAGGAAGAAGGCGCAATTTTGGTAATCGAAGATTTCACTTTCGATGCCCCCAAGACCAAAGACTTCATCCAGCTGGAGGAAAACCTCAAAGTAGCTGATAAAAAGTCCCTTCTGGTTTTGCCAGGTGCAGATAAAAACGTATTTTTGTCTGCTCGCAATGTGAAAGGTGCAAAGCTGACAACGGCTTCGCAGCTTAATACGTACAATGTCTTGGATGCTGCCACGCTGGTGGTGACTGAAAAGGCACTGGAGCAGATTAACGAAATCTTAACAAAGTAAACTCTAGGAAATGGACTTTATCATAAAGCCTCTGGTCACAGAGAAGATGACAGCAGTCACCGATAAGCAGAACAACAAGTTCGGCTTTATCGTGCGTCCTGAAGCCAACAAGCTCCAAATCAAGAGCGAAGTAGAAGGCCGCTACAATGTCAATGTAAAGTCAGTGACGACAATGAACTACTCAGGCAAGGATAAGACCCGCTATACCAAGCATGCACTGCTCAAGGGCCGCTCCAACGCCTTTAAAAAGGCTATTGTCACATTGGCAGAAGATGAAACTATAGATTTTTATAGCAATATATAAACAATGGCAGTACGGAAATTTAGACCTGTAACCCCAGGTCAGAGACACAAAATTATTGGTACTTTCGAAGAACTTACTGCATCAGTACCAGAAAAGTCTCTTGTATACGGCAAGAAGTCCACAGGTGGTCGCAACAACCTCGGACACCGCTCCATGCGTTACATGGGCGGAGGCCACAAGAGAAAATTCCGTTTTATCGATTTCAGAAGAGAGAAAGATGGAATCCCAGCCGTCGTAAAGACAATCGAGTACGACCCGAACCGCTCGGCCCGCATCGCACTCCTGTACTATGCTGATGGTGAGAAGAGATACATCATTGCTCCCAATGGCCTCGAAGTCGGGACAACACTGATGTCTGGTGCAGATGCTGCTCCGGAAGTAGGAAACGCACTTCCCCTGGCAAACATCCCCGTGGGTACAATTATCCACAACTTGGAACTCCGCCCCGGCCAGGGTGCAATCCTCGTTCGCTCTGCTGGTAACTTCGCGCAGCTTACATCCCGTGAGGGTGACTATTGCGTCGTAAAGTTGCCTTCAGGTGAAACTCGTAAGATACTCAGCGCTTGTAAAGCTACTATCGGCAGCGTCGGCAATTCCGATCACGCTCTGGAGAGCTCCGGTAAAGCAGGACGCTCACGCTGGATGGGCCGCAGACCTCACAACAGAGGTGTCGTCATGAACCCTGTAGATCACCCAATGGGTGGTGGCGAAGGCCGTCAGTCGGGTGGCCACCCGCGTTCACGTACCGGCCTGTATGCTAAGGGACTCAAGACTCGTCGTCCTAAGAAGCAGTCCAACAAGTACATTATTGAGAGAAGTAATCAGAAGTAGCAATCAGGTTAATATTTGAACAAAGAATTATGAGTCGTTCATTAAAGAAAGGTCCTTATATCGCAGTATCATTGGAGAAGAAAATCCTTGCAATGAATGAAAGCGGTAAAAAGAATGTTGTAAAGACTTGGTCCCGCGCCTGTATGATCTCTCCTGATTTCGTCGGTCACACTATCGCAGTGCACAACGGAAATAAGTTTATCCCCGTCTATGTCACTGAAAACATGGTAGGCCATAAGTTAGGTGAATTTGCTCCTACTCGTAAGTTCGGCGGTCATGCTGGCAATAAGGCTAAATGATTTTAGAATAATAAGAAATTAAATATGGGAGCTAGAAAAAGAAATTCAGCTAAAGCAAGAAAAGAGGCCCTGAAGGGAGAATCTTTCGCTATCCTGCGAAATATCCCCTCCTCTCCCCGCAAGATGCGCTACGTCGTAGACCTTGTGAGAGGTATGGAAGTAGGCCGCGCCCTGAGTGTCCTGAAGTTTTCCAAGAAAGCTGCTTCTGCCGATGTTGAGAAGCTTCTGCGTTCCGCAATATCCAACTGGGAGCAGAAGAATGACCGTAAGGCAGAGGATGGAGAACTCTTTGTACAGAGAGTATATGTAGACTGTGGCTCTACGCTTAACAGAATGCGCCCCGCACCCCAGGGACGTGGATACCGCATCCGTAAGCGCTCCAACCATGTCACATTGTATGTAGGTTCTAATAAAGACAACGTTTCTGATGCAGCATCTGAAACGGAACAATCAGAAACGAAATAGTATATGGGACAGAAAATAAATCCAATAAGCAACCGCTTAGGCATTATTAGAGGTTGGGACTCCAACTGGTACGGTGGAAAGAACTTTGGTGACACCCTGCTGGAAGACACCAAGATCCGTAAGTATCTGGAAGCTCGTCTCGCTAAGGCTAGTGTATCTCGTATAGTCATCGAGCGGACTCTGAAGCTCATCACGATTACTATCTGCTCCTCTCATCCCGGTGTCATCATCGGAAAGGGCGGCCAGGAAGTAGACAAGCTCAGAGAGGAGCTGAAAAAGATTACCGACAAGGATATCCAAATCAATATCTTCGAGGTCAGAAGACCTGAACTCGATGCCCAGATTGTCGGCAAGAGCATCGCCCGTCAGATTGAAGGTATGGTAGCTTATCGCCGTGCAATCAAAATGGCCGTAGCCAACACAATGCGTGCCGGCGCCGCTGGTATCAAGATCCAAATAGCTGGCCGTCTCAACGGCGCCGAAATGGCCCGTAAGGAAATGTATAAGGAAGGAAGAACTCCTCTCCATACATTCCGCGCAGACATCGACTATTGCCAGACAGAGGCTCTCACCAAGGTGGGACTTCTGGGTATCAAGGTCTGGATCTGCCGCGGCGAAATCTATGGCAAGAAAGACTTAGCTCCGAACTTTACGCAGCAGAACGACAAGGCTCGCAACTTCGGAGGAAATCCTCGTGGCAGAGGCGACAGAGGTGGCCGACGTCGTAGAAATGTTAACCGTTAAAAGTGAAAGTGCAAGATGTTACAACCTAAAAGAACAAAATGGAGAAGACCCGCGAAAGGACGCAGCAAAGGCAACGCCCAGCGCGGTAATCAACTGTCTTTTGGCAGCTTCGGCATAAAGACACTTGATACGGAATGGATTAACAGCCGTCAGCTCGAAGCAGCACGTGTCGCCGTGACACGATATATGCAGCGTGAAGGCCAGGTATGGTGCAGGGTATTCCCTGACAAGCCCATTACCAAAAAGCCTGCAGACGTACGTATGGGTAAAGGTAAAGGTGATCCCGTAGGATTTGTAGTACCTGTTACTCCTGGTCGTATAATCTTTGAAGTAGAAGGAGTTTCCTACGATGTAGCCAAAGAGGCGCTGCGTCTGGCTGCTCAGAAACTGCCGGTACATACTAAGTTTGTCGTAAGACGCGATTATGATAAAAACGCCTAATTATGAAAGTTGCAGATATAGTAAATATCCCTACAAACGAATTGCAGGATAAACTGAATAGTGAAATTGCCAACTACGGCCAGATGCTGTTGACTCACGCAGTTTCCCCACTTGCAAATCCTTCCAAGATTAGAGAAAGTCGTCGAGATATCGCTCGTATGAAGACAATATTGCGTCAGAGAGAACTTAACAAATAATCAATCATGGAAGAAAGAAATTTACGTAAGACGCGTCAGGGTGTCGTCATCAGCACTAAGATGGACAAAACTATCATAGTCGCTTCCAAATTTAAGGATATGCACCCTATATATGGTAAGTTCGTCTCCAAGACTAAGAAATATCATGCTCATGACGAGAAAAACGAATGCAATGTCGGTGATACCGTATTGTTGATGGAGACCCGCCCCTTGAGCAAGACAAAGCGTTGGAGAGTAGTAGAAATCGTTGAAAGAGCTAAGTAATTATGATACAAGCATTATCAAGATTGACTGTTGCTGATAATAGCGGTGCGCGTGAAGCCCTCTGCATTCGTGTCCTGGGCGGCACAAAGAGACGCTATGCCTCAGTAGGCGATATCATCGTTGTAGCAGTTCAAAATGTAGTTGCATCAAGTGATATTAAGAAGGGTGCCGTATCCAAGGCCCTGATTGTTCGCACCAAGAAGGAAATACGTCGTGCTGACGGGTCCTATATCCGTTTTGACGATAATGCATGCGTACTCTTGACAGGTGACAACGAGTTGAGAGGTAGTCGTATCTTCGGTCCTGTAGCACGTGAGCTTCGCGCTGTCAATATGAAGGTCGTCTCTCTGGCACCTGAGGTTCTTTAATCTTTAATTGAAACCTAATGAGTAAGTTACATATTAAAAAAGGCGATACAGTCTTTGTTAATACAGGAGTAAACAGAGGCGCCAAAGGCAAAGTCCTCAAGGTTTATGTGGATAAGCAGCGTGCTATCGTGGAGGGCGTCAATATGGTCTCCAAGAGCACTAAGCCCGATGCCAAGCATCCGCAGGGAGGTATCCAGAAGCAGGAAGCTCCTATCCATATCTCCAATCTTAATGTAGTTGATCCCAAGACAGGCAAGCCTACTCGTATCGGGCGCAAGCGTGATGAAAATGGTAAGCTTGTACGTTATTCCAAGAAATCAGGGGAGGTGATTAAGTAATGGCAAATACAGCACAACTAAAGCAAGTGTACAAGGAGCAGATTGCTCCCGAGTTGATGAAGGAGTTTAACTACTCCTCACCCATGCAGATACCTGTACTCAAGAAAATCGTTATCAACCAAGGCTTGGGCGCTGCTACCCAGGATAAGAAGATCATCGATGTTGCAATCAACGAGATCACCGCAATCGCCGGCCAAAAGGCTGTAGCTACTGTCTCCAAGAAGGACGTCGCTAACTTCAAACTTCGTAAGAAGATGCCTATCGGAGTCCGCGTGACACTGCGTAGAGAGCGCATGTACGAGTTTCTCGAGAAATTGGTACGCGTAGCTCTGCCCCGTATCCGTGACTTCAAGGGTATTGGAGGTAACTTCGACGGACGTGGCAACTATACACTGGGTATTCAGGAGCAGATCATATTTCCTGAGATTAATATCGACTCTGTCGAGCGTATCCAGGGTATGAACATTACTTTTGTCACTTCTGCCCGTACAGATGACGAAGGCTTCGCCTTGCTCAAGGCTTTCGGCCTCCCATTCAACAATGATAAAAATAAATAAGTGATATGGCAAAAGAATCAATGAAGGCCCGTGAGGTAAAGCGCGCCAGACTTGTAGCCAAATATGCTGAGAAGCGTGCTGCTCTCAAGGCTATTGTCAACAAATCCAACGATCCTGCCGAAGCATATGAAGCTGCTCGCAAGCTGCAAAAGATCCCTCGCAACGCCAATCCTATCCGTCTACACAATCGTTGCAAGATCACAGGTAGACCCAAGGGCTATATCCGTCAGTTTGGCCTCTCTCGTATCCAATTCCGTGAGATGGCTTCCAACGGTCTGATCCCTGGCGTAAAGAAGGCTAGCTGGTAGGAACAAGAAAGAAAAGAGTTTTCTAATTTTAATATTGTCGGGTTCTCCCGATCAATTAAATTACTTTTATAATGACAGATCCAATTTCTGACTATTTGACAAGACTCAGGAATGCCATTCAGGCTAAGCACCGTGTGGTCGAGATTCCTGCGTCAAACCTGAAGAAGGACATTACCAAGATCCTTTTCCAGAAGGGCTATATCCTGAACTACAAGTTTGAGGATGATGGTCGTCAGGGTATCATCAAGATTGCCCTGAAGTATAACAATGAAGACAAATCTTCAGCCATTAAGTCACTGAAGAGAGTCTCGACTCCAGGTCTGCGTTGTTATACAGGTTACAAGAAGATGCCGAGAGTTATCAATGGCTTGGGTATCGCAATCATTTCAACTTCTCATGGCGTCATGACCGACAAGGAGGCCGCAGCTGAGAAAATCGGCGGAGAAGTATTGTGTTACATTTATTGATTTTAAGGAAGTAAACGCATGTCTAGAATAGGTAAATTGCCGATTAACATCCCTGCAGGTGTCACAGTTGACCTGAAGGATAATGTAGTGTCCGTAAAAGGACCAAAGGGTGAATTGAGCCAAGCAGTGCATCCTTCTATTAAGATTACCATGAGCGAAGGCAAGTTGACCTTTGACATTGACGAGAAGTACGAGGGTGTAGACCCGAAGCAGAAGCAGGCTTTTCATGGCCTATATCGTGCGCTTGTCAATAATATGGTAGTCGGAGTATCCGAGGGCTTCAAAAAAGAGATGGAGCTCGTCGGCGTAGGTTATAGGGTATCCAACCAGGGTAATCTTATAGAGTTTACTCTCGGTTACACTCATCCTATTTATCTTCAACTGCCCCCGCAGATTAAAGTCGAAACGAAGTCGGAGCGCAACAAGCGCCCGTACATCTGCCTTGAGTCCTGTGACAAGCAACTTCTGGGACTCGTTTGTGCAAAGATTCGCTCATTCAGAATGCCGGAGCCTTACAAGGGCAAGGGTATCCTCTATGTCGGAGAAGTCATTCGTCGCAAGTCTGGTAAGACCGCTGCAGCTAAATAATAATTTTTGACTATGACAACTAACAAGATAAATAGAAGGCTTAAGATTAAGCATCGCGTTAGAAATAAAATATCTGGTACTGCCGAGAAGCCTCGTATGAGCGTGTTCAGAAGCAACAAGCAGATATATGCCCAGATCATCAATGATGAGACCGCTACGACTCTCGCAGCTGCTTCATCTCTGGGCATGGAGAAGATGAATAAATCAGAACAGGCTGCTAAAGTCGGTGAGAAGATAGCAAAGGCCGCCCTCGAAGCAGGTATCACCAAAGTAGTTTTTGACCGCAACGGCTATCTCTATCACGGTCGAGTAATGGAATTGGCTAATGGCGCCCGTAAAGGCGGACTAAAATTTTAAAGGATTATGGCAAACAGAATAAGTGCAAATGCTGAAGAGCTTACTGATAAACTGGTTGCTCTTAATCGCGTAGTTAAAGTAACCAAGGGAGGTAGAACTTTTACCTTCGCTGCTATCGTAGTAGTAGGTGATGGCAAGGGCGTCATCGGCTATGGCCTCGGTAAGGCGGGAGAAGTTTCTGCTGCGATTGCCAAAGGTGTAGAATCTGCCAAGAAGAATCTGGTCAGAGTCTCTATCCTCAAGGGTACAATTCCTCACGAGGTCTCTGCAAGATTTGGCGGCGCCGAAGTCATCCTGCTGCCGGCATCATCCGGTACCGGAGTTGTCGCAGGAGGTGCTATGCGCCCTGTGCTTGAGAGTGTAGGTGTAACAGATGTATTGGCTAAGTCCAAAGGTTCATCCAATCCTCACAACCTTGTCAAGGCTACTATTGCTGCTCTCCTGCAGCTTCGTGATCCCTTGACGGTAGGCAGAGATCGTAACCTCGGTCTTGATAAAGTTTTTAATGGATAATTATGGCAACTATAAAGATTCGTCAAATCAAGAGTCGCATCGGTGCCTCTAAGAATGAGAAGCGCACACTCGATGCACTGGGACTTAAGAAACTAAATAGAGTCGTTGAGCAGGAAGACAATGCAAGTACTCAAGGCATGATCAAGGCTGTTCATCACTTAGTCCGTGTAGAAAAATAAAGATTACGAAGATGAAACTATATAATTTGAAGCCTGCAGAAGGATCTACCCAAACTCGTAGAAGAATTGGTCGTGGTACTGGCTCCGGTCTTGGTGGTACTTCTACCCGTGGTACCAAAGGTGCTAAGGCTCGTTCTGGTTATAAGAAGAAGATTGGATTTGAAGGTGGTCAGATGCCTTTGCAGCGTCGTGTGCCCAAATCCGGCTTCAAGAATATCAATCATGTGGAGTATAAGGCCATCAACTTGGGTGTGCTGCAAGTGCTTGCTGACGCCAAGAAGCTGGAAAAGATTACCAAGCAAGATCTGCTTGATGCAGGATTCCTCAGAAAGGGGCAGCTTGTCAAGATCTTGGGTAATGGCTCTTTGACTTCCAAATTGGATGTTGAGGCAAATGCTTTCTCTAAGACAGCAGAAGAGGCAATCAAGGCTGTAGGCGGTACAGCTACCAAAATCCAGTAAATGAAAAAAATAATAGAAACACTCAAGAATATATGGAGAATAGAAGATCTGCGTAAGCGTCTTCTGATTACCTTGCTCTTCGTGGCCATCTATCGTCTGGGATCATTTGTCGTCATTCCTGGCATTGATCCTGCGCAGTTGGCCAAATTGCATGAGCAGACAAGCAGCGGCTTGATGTCACTGCTTAATATGTTCTCTGGTGGCGCATTCTCCAATGCTTCTATTTTTGCCCTTGGTATCATGCCTTACATCTCTGCATCCATCGTGATGCAGCTGCTTGCCGTTACCGTTCCGGCATTTCAGAAGATGCAGCGTGAGGGTGAAAGTGGACGTCGCAAAATCAATCAGTATACTCGCTACCTGACTGTGGCTATCCTCATCTTCCAGGCGCCGATGTATCTGTACAATTTAAAGACAACTGCAGGCCCTGCCATTACGCAGTCTGTACCTTGGCTCTGGTTCCTGATCAGTTCGACCTTTATCCTGGCCGGTGGTGCAATGTTTATCTTATGGCTTGGCGAACGTATTACTGACAAGGGCGTGGGCAATGGTATTTCTATCATCATCATGATAGGTATTATCGCACGACTCCCGCAGGCTCTTGGTCAGGAATTCGTTACTGCTTTGACTTCTCCGGGAGCCGGTGGTCTTGTGAAGTTCCTTGTCGAGATCTTTGCCCTGCTTGCCGTCATCGCTGTCTCTATCCTATTGGTTCAGGCTGTCCGCAAGGTGCCTGTACAGTACGCCAAGCGTGTAGAGGGTAGACAGCAGTATGGTGGTGCAAGACAGTATATCCCGATCAAGCTCTTCGCAGCCAACGTGATGCCTATCATCTTTGCTCAGGCTTTGATGTTCATCCCGCTGACGCTGGCAAGCTATGGTACGAAAGAAAATCCTGGGTGGTTGCTTCGCAATTTCCTCAATTCCAATAGCCTTATTTACAATATAGTATTTGTGCTGTTGATTATAGCCTTCACATACTTCTATACCGCGATTACGCTTAATCCGGTACAGATGGCAGAGGAGATGAAGCGTAACAATGGATTTATTCCCGGCGTCAAGCCCGGCAAGAGTACATCCGATTACTTGGATCGTATCATGGACTTGATTACGTTGCCCGGTTCTCTCTTTATCGCGTTTATCGCGATTTTGCCTGCTATCGCCAATCTTCTGCATGTCAATCAGGAGTTTGCCCAGTTCTTCGGCGGAACATCCCTGTTGATTTTGGTGGGTGTCATTCTCGATACTTTGCAGCAGATAGAGAGCTACTTGCTTGTAAGACATTACGACGGACTATTGAGCGCAGGACGCACTCGTCGTTCGGCACATCTTAGTGCCTACTAATATATCATGGTATACCTGAAGACTGAGGACGAAATAGAGCTCCTGAGGCAGGCTAATCTGCTGGTGGGCCGCACGCTGGGCGAGATAGCCAAGATTATCAAGCCTGGTGTTACAACCAATCAGATAGATAAGCTGGCGGATACTTTCATACGCGACAATGGTGCGACCCCTACATTTAAGGGTGTACCCAGTCCCTACGGAGGTCCGTTTCCTGCATCGGTCTGCTGCTCTGTCAATTCTCAAGTTGTACACGGTATACCCAATGATAATCCTCTGAAGGAAGGTGACATCGTGTCAGTAGACTGTGGAACGTTGCTCAATGGTTTCAATGGTGATTCCTGTTACACCTTTTGCGTGGGTGAGGTCTCAGATGAAGTCAAGCAGTTGCTTAAGACGACTAAGGAGAGTCTTTACCTCGGCATCAAGGCTGCGATCGCAGGTCATCGTATCGGAGATATCGGAGAAGCCGTTCAGTCCCATTGTGAAAAGCAAGGTTACGGTGTCGTAAGAGAACTGACCGGACACGGTATAGGCCGGGAAATGCATGAAGACCCGATGGTGCCCAATTATGGGCACAGGGGCAATGGCATGCTGATCCACAACGGTCTGTGCATAGCCATAGAGCCTATGATAACGATGGGTAAGCGTGACATTTACATAGATGAGGACGGATGGACCATTTATACTCGTGATGGCCAGCCTGCCGCTCATTTTGAGCACACTATTGCCGTGCATCATGGCAAAGCCGACATTATGTCGTCCTTTGAGGAAGTTGAAAAAATAGAAGGTAAGTTATATTGAGATTATGTCCAAGCAGTTAGTAATCGAACAAGACGGAGTAATTGTAGAGGCATTGTCCAATGCCATGTTCCGTGTAGAGTTGGAAAACGGGCATCCTATCATAGCCCACCTTTCAGGCAAGATGCGTCTGCATTATATCCGCATTTTGCCCGGTGATAAGGTCAAGGTTGAGATGAGTCCCTACGACTTGTCCAAGGGCCGAATAGTATTTAGATACAAATAACATTAGATATGAAAACAAAAGTATCAATTAAGAAGCGTACCCCAGAGTGCAAGATTGTACGTCGCAAGGGGCGTCTGTTTGTTATCAACAAGAAGAACCCTAAGTTTAAGATGCGTCAGGGTTAATCAAAAGTAATCAATTCAAATCATTATATGGCAATAAGAATCGTTGGTGTAGATTTGCCCCAGGATAAGAGAGGGGAAATCGCTTTGACTTATATCTATGGTATAGGTCGCAGCCGTGCTTGCAAGATATTGGACACGGCTGGTATAGATCGCGGTATCAAAGTAAAAGACTGGACAGATGATCAGACGGCAAAGATCCGTGAGATTATCGGCAGCAATTTCAAGGTTGAGGGTGACCTCCGCTCTGAAGTTCAGATGAACATTAAGCGCTTGATGGATATCGGCTGCTATCGCGGCGTCCGTCATCGTATCGGCCTCCCCGTTCGTGGTCAGAGTACGAAGAATAATGCGCGTACACGCAAGGGTAAGAAGAAGACCGTTGCAAATAAGAAAAAAGCTACTAAATAATAGGAGATAGCACTATGGCAAAGAAAAATGTTACAGCTAAGAAAAGAGTAGTAAAGGTAGAGGCAACAGGTCAGTTGCACATCCATAGCTCATTCAACAACATTATTGTATCTCTTACTAACAATAGTGGCGAAATGATCTCATGGTCGTCCGCCGGTAAGATGGGCTTCCGTGGTTCCAAGAAGAATACTCCTTATGCCGCCCAGATGGCAGCTGAGGATTGCGCCAAGGTAGCTTATGACCTCGGCCTGCGCAAAGTTAAGGCCTATGTCAAGGGCCCGGGCAACGGACGTGAGTCTGCTATTCGTGCCGTTCACTCTTCTGGTATCGAAGTTACTGAAATCATCGATGTGACTCCGCTTCCTCACAATGGATGCCGTCCTCCGAAGAGAAGAAGAGTCTAAGTATTTCTAATCAACCCTTAAAATCAAAAAGTAATGGCAAAATATACAGGTCCAAAATCACGTATAGCACGTAGGTTTGGCGAGCCCATTTTCGGCCCGGACAAGGTCTTAAGCAATAGAAACTTCCCTCCTGGCCAGCATGGCAATGATCGTCGTCGTAAGACTTCTGAGTACGGCACACAGCTCGCAGAGAAGCAGAAGGCAAAGTATACATATGGTGTTCTCGAGAGACAGTTCCGTATCCTCTTCGAAAAAGCAGCCCGTTCCAATGGCGTGACCGGTGAGGCTTTGCTTCAGGAGCTCGAGCGTCGTCTTGACAATGTAGTATACCGTCTGGGTATTGCTCCTACTCGTGCTGCAGCCCGTCAGCTCGTTAACCATCGTCACATTACGGTAGACGGTAAGGTGGTCAATATTCCTTCCTATTCCGTGGCTCCGGGTCAGATTATTGCAGTACGCGAGAAGTCCAAGTCACTTGAAGTCATCGACAATGCGCTTGCCGGATTCAACCACAGCAAGTATCCTTGGCTGGAGTGGGATGAGAACACCAAGAGTGGCAAGTTCCTCCACCTTCCTGAGCGCGCTGATATTCCTGAGAATATCAATGAGCAGTTAATCGTTGAATTGTACTCCAAAAACTAATTAATTATATATCCATGGCGATATTAGCATTTCAAAAACCAGATAAAGTCATAATGCTGGAAGAGTCGCCAACATACGGAAAGTTTGAATTCCGTCCGTTGGAACCGGGCTTT
The DNA here is from genome assembly GCA_900316315.1 of uncultured Prevotellaceae bacterium. Lineage (GTDB taxonomy): Bacteria > Bacteroidota > Bacteroidia > Bacteroidales > Bacteroidaceae > UBA6382. Next base: position 193,281 of record ONCK01000005.1, on the reverse strand, counting down.
GGCACCACTATCGGAAACGCATTACGTCGCATTCTGCTCTCATCTCTTGAGGGCTTCGCCATCAATACTGTACGTATCAGTGGCGTAGAGCATGAGTTTTCTGTAGTGCCGGGCGTACGGGAAGACGTCACCAACATTATCCTTAACCTTAAGCAGGTACGCTTCAGACAGCTAATCAATGAGTACGAGAACGCCAAGGTCAGCATTACGGTAGAAAACACCACCGAATTCAAGGCTGGTGATATCAACAAAAATCTGACAGGCTTCGAAGTCCTCAATCCTGATTTAGTGATCTGCCACCTTGACCCTAAGGCAAAAATGCAGATTGATCTTACGATTAATAAAGGCCGTGGCTATGTAACCTCAGATGAAAATCGCGAATTTTGCACCGAGATCAACATGCTTCCGATAGATTCTATCTACACGCCCATTCGCAATGTGAGATATTCTATCGATGACTATCGTGTAGAACAGAAGACCGACTATGACTGTCTGACTATCGAGGTCACCACTGATGGATCCATACATCCTAAGGACGCGCTCAAGGAAGCAGCCAAGATACTCATGTACCACTTCAGCCTCTTCTCCGAGGAAAAGATGGCCTTTGAGAATACGACAGAGACCAACAATCCTATCGATGAGGGAGATCTTCGCATGCGCAAGCTCCTCAAGACCAAACTAACGGATATGAACCTCTCTGTACGTGCGCTCAACTGTCTGGCAGCTGCCAATGTGGAGACACTCGGTGACTTGGTACAGTACAATAAGAACGACCTTTTGAAGTTCCGCAACTTTGGCAAAAAGTCCCTCTCTGAATTGGATACTCTGCTTGCAGACCTCAATCTCCAGTTTGGCATGGATATTTCGAAGTATAAACTTGAAAAAGACGAAAAAGAATAATTACAATGAGACATAACAAGAAATTCAACCACCTATCTCGCACAGCTTCTCACAGAGGTGCCATGCTGGCCAATATGTCCGCTTCCCTGTTTAAGTACAAGCGGATTACAACCACCGTTGCCAAGGCTAAAGCCCTGCGGAAGTATGTAGAGCCGTTGATTACCAAGTCCAAGATGGATACGACTCACTCCCGTCGTGTAGTCTTCAGCTATCTTAAGGATAAATTGGCTGTCAAAGAACTCTTTGGCGAAATTGCCGCCAAAATAGCTGACCGTCCAGGAGGATATACCCGTATTATCAAGCTTGGCAGCCGTGCCGACGATGGAGCAGATATGTGCTTCATTGAGCTCGTAGACTTTGACGAGAATATGGCTAAGTCTGCAGGTAAGAAGAAAACCCGCACTCGTCGTGCTGGTAAGAAGTCTTCTGCCAAGGCTGCCGCTACAGAGGAAGCAACACCTGCTGAGGCACCTAAGGCTGAAGCTCCCGCTGCTGAGGCACCTGCAGCAGAAGCTCCCAAGGCTGAAGATAAGCCCGCAGAGGAGGCTCCTAAGGCTTAATATCTCGGGCGCAAAGTCTTAAGGTAAATAATATATATGATAGGACTTGCCGAAAGAATCGGCAGGTCCTATTTTTTTGTATTATCCGACCCTGTTGGTCAGTTGTGTGTTGTTATCCTTGCAAAATGTGTCATATTTGCAGAAACTTTGGGCAAGAAGAATCTACTACAAATGCAGATGGGACCTATTCGGATACAAACACTGACAGTGAAAAATGTACTGGCACTAACCATGGGGCGAGGAAATGCAATGCAATGTTTGACTGCAATAGCCGAAAAGAGAAAGAGCCATATTTCGTCAATTTCCCTCTTGAAATGGGCTAGCTTCAGAGGTCTACTGACCGCAATGCCAAGAAGAATAAACTTCACTTATTTGGTTCCTAATTTTTAATGGATACTACTGATGGGAAGAATACCGTTTTATTGCGCTAATGAATATAGCGTTTACATTTGCCCAGAATGTATTTCATGGAGAACTCGTGTCGAAGAAAGATGGCATCGGAATAGCTAATGTGGATATGTCTTGCTCGTCCAAGATGGAAAAGTTTTCAAAACAAACTCTTCTGATAAAAAGGCTCATTTTCCATGAATGTCCCTAATGGCGATTACATCGTTGAGGTAATGTGCTTAGGCTATCAAGCTGTCAGCGATTCACTTCATATCGCGGGCACGACTGAGCGCATCTTCAACTGGAAGAAGTGACGAAAAAACTTGGAGTGGTGATGGTTGTGGCAGACCGTAGCCAGACAGTAAAAAGAACAGCTAACGGTGAGGTATTTTATCTATCGTCAGATGCCAAGAAGATGAGTAATCCTTTCAGGGCTTTGTAAGAGATTCCTGCCCTCATTTCCGACCCCAACACTTCATCGGTCAAAATGTTAGACGGGAAAGCGCCTTTGATTCTTATCAATGGCAATATGGTCAATTCTGGCATTAGACCGATTTCTCCATCTGACATTGAGTCTGTAGAGGTGGTAAACTCGGTATCCGCACGCTATTTACAAGAAGGGGGTACGAGTATTTTGAATATCAAACTAAAAAAGCATACTAAACCATACTTATGGCTTGAAGGGGCTACACGTCATGAAATTCCTCTTGACAATGGCTTTAGTGTGGGATATTTTGAAGTAGGAAATCATAAGATAAGCCTGTACGGTAAATATCATGACAATATAGAATCTTCCATAAATCGCACGAATACAGGCTACAAACAGACATACAACCAATCTACATGCACTGATGACAACATGTGGATTGGTGAATTGTTGCTGAAGTACCAGATTTCCTCAAAAGATTATTTTGCAGCCCAATTCTACGACTCAAATAATACGACTGAAGAAAAAGTTCCGCACAGGGAGATTATCTGACAGATGGCTCGCGGTTATATAGCTTCAATTCCTTTGACAAGAACAAAAGCAATATTCTCACAACAAGTCTGTATTACAAACATTCATTTTCAAAAAGCAGTGAATTGGAATTGCGCCTAGCGTATAATTTCAATAAGAATAAGTATTCCGCCAATTGTACAGACTTTTACGACGAGCAACAGACTGATGCAAATATGCTTTATGATAATAAGCGTCATTCTGGGAGTTTCAATATAGATTTCTCCAATGAATATGCCAACAATAGTTCGCTGATTGCCGGAAGTCACAGTACGCTCATCATGGATGACATCAACAACATTGCTGAGAATCCTCTTTTCAAGCATCGCAGCTATAATCAATATATGTATATGTTGGTTATGGCAGTTCCTTTAAGCACCTGCGCTATAATGCATCTATCGGAATAGAGGGAATATGGTCAAAGGCAGGCGATGCCAGCTACAACTATTTCCGTCCAAGGGGCAATGCAAGTATGATCTGGGTAGCCAATAGCCACAACTCCATCCGTTTGAGCTACCAACTTACGAACACGGCTCCAAATGTTGCATATCTAAATCCGTACAACACCTCGACGGACTCCTTGTTTGTATAAGCATTGGCAATCCAAAACTTAAGCCAGAGATGACGCAGCTTGTTTCAATGTCCTATACCTTGAATGTTGGAAAATTATATTTCATACCATCTGTTAGTTATAGATACATTAGTGATATGATAGAAAATAAAGGATACTCCGATGGTGGCGTTTATTATAGCACTTATGCCAATACGGGGCATTTCGCCCAAACGTCTGCCGGAGCTGATCTGAGTTACCGTTTTAAGGGAGGGGAAGAATCGATGCTGGTGGCAGATGGAAAGTTGACCATTACATGGGACAAAACGCCAAGAACTCTGCCTATGCCTCATTTGGCTTTAATGCACAAGTGAAAAACTTCTCATTCTATGGCGATGTAGATTACAATTCAAGAGATTACACGGCCTTGAGTAGTACCACATATACGCATCCATCAGTTGCCAATATCCAAGTTAATTACAATTTCACACCCGACTTTTATGTGGGTGTATGCTTACATCATATGACTGGCGAATATCAAAGCAAGACGACTACTGAGGATGGGACATTTTCGTCGATAACAGAGAATCATTACAAGGATCAGAATTTCCGTCCTTGGGTTATCCTAAGATATACATTCCGTAAGAATGCTGATAAGAAACATAAATTAGGTAAAGTCTTGAATAGCACCGAAGAGGGTATCTCTATAGAAAGGTAAGGCTATGTTTTTAGCAATGTATATTCTTTACGATTAATTTCAAGTATATTGTACAAGAGAAAATTTTCTGTTATTCGCCAACGCGATTCAATAAAGTGTAGTATTGCTTGTCTACAAATGGTTTGCGACTATTTTAGCAAAAAGTACGCTATAGATTTTTGGCGAAACGGTGTCTTGCGACTACAGAAGGAGCATCTTTGCCGGGCCTTGATGGTGCGCGGCTAGCGCTAGCAGAATTGCGCACGATAAGTGCAAAGGCGAATATAGCTATGTTAGAAGTTTCCGTATATGAGTTTTCAACCTCTGGTATAAAGCATAAGGGTCGGCCAAGCCAGGTTGGCTCTTTCTCTTATTAGTCCTATCCACTTTTGGCCTTCAAGCACTTTGGGGCTTAGGCCGATCAGCATGGTTTGGGGAGAGAAAGTGTCAGCCTGACGTTTGACAGACGGATAGAAAGCTTTTGCCTCAAGTCGAATTGTGTCTGTACCGTTTCCGTAAGTCGCGCAGGGGAGACAAAAACTTGTACAGACAATGTACCATTATATTATCAATGCGTGGTGGTCTTACGGACTGTACTGTAGGGTTACTGTCGGTATCGCGGACTGAGCTTGCAGACGATACGGGTATGGCTCCGCAGCACGAGGACGTCACTTGTGAAGTTTTTTGGAGAACGTGAAGACAGTTTTTTTTGAAAATTTGCTTGTTTGTCAGATAATCCTTAAATTTGTCGCGAGGTGGTCGGCCTCTTTGCAAGGGGAGGCAACTGAATGCGGCCGTCGCCAAGACACGTGTCACAAGAGATCTGTACATCAATTTGTGCGATAAAGCAGAGGAAATAATAAGTTAACGAGAAATCTCCATGGGCTCCAACGGCTTTCTATATAAAGTCTGGCATCTCTACTACGACGGCTTTCGCCGGATGACGGTAGGGCGGACCCTGTGGGCCGTTATCCTGATCAAGCTCTTCATCATCTTTGCTATCTTGAAAGTGCTCTTCTTCCCGGATGTGATTAAGCAAAGGGCGGTAAAAGGGCATGAAGCAGACTATGTGCAGCAGCAGATGGAGTTGCATGCACATCAATGACAATTGCCTCCTCGGCTGTAAATGCTTTCTTGTATGTCGATATGATTTTAATGATAGACAAATATGATCAATTTCTTATTGGATGCACTTCCTGCTACTGTTGACTGGTCACGCGCTCAGTTTGCGCTCACGGCCATCTACCACTGGCTCTTTGTTCCGCTGACGTTAGGTCTGGCGGTCATCATGGGCATCGTCGAGACTTGCTACTACCGTACACGCAAAGCCTTTTGGAAAGACGCGGCCCGATTTTGGCAGCGGCTTTTCGGCATCAATTTCGCTATGGGTGTCGCCACGGGCATTATTCTTGAGTTTGAGTTTGGCACCAACTGGAGCAATTACAGCTGGTTTGTCGGCGATATCTTCGGCGCACCGCTGGCCATCGAGGGTATAGTGGCCTTCTTTATGGAGTCTACGTTTGTCGCCGTGATGTTCTTTGGCTGGAAGAAAGTTTCGCCCGGTTTCCATCTTGCCTCGACCTGGCTGACAGGCCTTGGCGCTACTATCTCAGCGTGGTGGATCCTCGTGGCCAATGCGTGGATGCAGTATCCGGTCGGTCAGACCTTCAATCCTGATACGATGCGTTTTGAGATGACTTCGTTTTGGGACGTTGCATTGTCACCTTTTGCTGTCGACAAGTTTCTCCACACCGTCACCTCAGCTTGGGTCATCGGTGCTGTTTTCACGGTAGCCGTGAGTTGCTGGTATCTCTGGAAGAAGCGTGAGCAGAAGCTGGCGTTGGCAAGCATCAAGATAGCCAGTGTAGTTGGTATCGTGGCCTCTTTGCTGGCGGCACTGACGGGCGATAACTCGGCTTATATGGTCTCCCGTGTACAGCCGATGAAGTTGGCGGCCATGGAAGCACTTTACAATGGCGGCACGGACCAGAGTCTGACGGCCGTAGCGTGGGTCAATCCCATGAAGCAGCCGGACTATCAGCAGCAGGCCCAACCGCCCATGCGCATCGGGCTTCCCAATATGCTCTCCATCCTGGCGACGCATGACCCGCATGGGTATGTGCCGGGCATCAACGATATCATCAAGGGCTACCCCAAGGTCGACGGCACTCGCGAGCCCAGTACCCGCGACAAGATGGCTATGGGTCGTAGAGCCATTGCTGCGCTGAAGGAGTACCGTACGCTCTCCGCCGGCGCAGCTGCGGCCAAGTCTCAGAAAACAGGTAACGTGGTAGCCAATACCGCCTCTGTCCATCGGATTTGTCAACTGAAGGAGGAGCTCCGCGCTACGATGTCTTATTACGGCTATGGGTTTGTGAAAGATCCGAGCCAGATTGTGCCCTATGTGCCCGTCAATTTCTGGTGCTTCCGTATCATGGTGGGGATGGGCTGCCTGTTTATCCTTTTCTTCCTCGCCATGGGGTATCTGAGCTTCCGTACTCCTAAGCTGCCCCAGCAGACTTGGCTCCACAAGGTTGCACTGGCTCTTCTGCCTTTGGCTTACATCGCCAGTGAGTGCGGATGGGTGGTCGCCGAGCTGGGCCGCCAACCGTGGACCATACAGGACATGCTGCCTACCTGGGCCGCCATCTCCGACGTGCAGTCGAGCAGTGTGGTACTTACGTTCTTCATCTTCCTCGTCCTTTTCACAACGATGCTTGCTGTCGAGATCAGTATTCTCTGTAAGCAGATCAAACGCGGACCCGAACATTCGGACGAGAATAAGGCAGAAGGAACGAATGCCTAGACCTCTGTCTATGTCAAATACAGCTATTCTCTAAACATAAAATAAAAAAACTATCACTATGACTTATCTCTTTTTGCAACAATACTGGTGGCTGGTAGTGAGCCTGTTGGGCGCACTGCTCGTCTTTCTGCTCTTTGTCCAAGGTGCCAATTCTATGATATTCAGCCTTGGTTACGATGCAGACACGCGCCGTCTGCTGGTCAACAGTACGGGCCGCAAGTGGGAGATTACGTTTACGACGCTTGTTACCTTCGGCGGAGCCTTTTTTGCCTCTTTCCCGCTCTTTTACAGTACCAGTTTCGGCGGAGCTTACTGGCTGTGGATGATTATCCTCTTCACATTTGTCATGCAGGCGGTAAGCTATGAGTTTCAGAATAAACTTGGCAATTTCCTCGGCGTAAAGACTTTTCAGATATGTCTTGTCATCAATGGTATCCTTGGCCCGCTGCTTCTTGGCGGAGCGGTTGCCACGTTTTTTGACGGCAGCAACTTTGTCGTAGAAAAGGCCAACATTACCAATGTAGCCGCACCGGTCATCAGTCGTTGGGCCAACGCAAGCAATGGTCTCGATGCCCTGCTTAATGTGTGGAATGTCATCTTTGGACTTGCCGTTCTTTTCCTTGCTCGTGTCTTGGGCACCCTGTATGTCATCAATAATGTCAACAATGAGAATATCCGTAGCCGCGGCTCTGTGCAGCTTGTGGGCAACGCAGCCCTCTTCTTGGTTTGCTTCCTCACTTTCTTCATCCATGTATTGCTCAAGGCTGGCTACGCCTACGATCCTGCCACCGGCGTCATTACGATGGAGCCGCTGAAGTATCTCCACAACTTTATCGAGATGTGGTATCTCTCAGCGCTTCTGATTGTAGGCGTTGTGCTCGTACTCTACGGCATAGTCCGCACCATCGTCAGCAAGACCTATATCAAGGGCATCTGGCCGACCGGTATCGGTGTTATTCTCGTTGTCCTGTCTCTGCTCCTTTGTGCAGGATGGAACCATACGGCTTACTATCCTTCCAACGTTGACCTGCAGAGCTCCCTGACGATTGAGAATAGTTCTTCCAGTCCATTCACATTGCAGGTGATGTTTTTTGTCAGTCTGCTCGTTCCCTTTGTCGTGGCCTATATCTGGTACGCTTGGCGGGCGATTGACCGCAAGAAGATCGATCTCGATGAAGTCAACCACGGTGACGCCTACTAGCGTACCGCCATCCGTCTCAGCTGGGAAGGCAGTTCTAAGTTTCTTCCGTCTGAATGCTTTCTTGCCTACCCATATTGGCAGAGAAAAAGAGGGAGAGGAGCAGAGCGAATATCCGCTCTGCTGAGGCCTCTGGAATACCGTTTTACCATATAAGCTGAGTCCACCGCTGTCGTTGCCCATCTCTATGTGTACTTACGCTGAATGTGTAGCTTGTGGATGACTTGCAGAGCTTGGAGGAACTGCTTGTGGGCAATTTCTTCATGCTCTTGCATCTCTGAGTCATGCTCGCGCTTGGATTCCTGTTGCCGCTACCGTTGCTGGGCGGCAAATGTAGGCTCGCTATCCTTGTGTCAGAGGCTCTTATCTCTGTATCCTTGCAAGTGATGTCGTGGTGGGCGCACTGAGCACGCAGACTATCGTGTAGAGAAGACATCCTTGTTGATATTGAGTGCTCGGGGACGTGCAGACTTCCCTATGATAAAGTATATCTTTGCGATATGCATCAATAGGCTACCCCAAAAAACTAAGCCTGGATAGTTAACATTTTCTCCGCTCAAGGGTATTGATGATAAAAAGACACAAGACAGTCGATGGAAAGACACCACGTTGAACGACTCTTCCGCCAGTACTATCGCCGTATGTATACCCTGTCCTGCTCGCTACTCTATGACAGACAGGAGAGCGAAGACGTGGTGAGTGAGGTCTTCGCCAGCCTGTTGGAGGTCGATACTCAGCTGTTGCCGGCATCGACCGAGGGCTATCTGATGGCCGCTGTACGCAACCGCTGTCTGAAACGGCTGCGCGACAAAAGCAACCGCGAGCGCATCATCCATCTCTATTCGTGCGAAATGCAAGAAAATAACTGGGAGGAGGATGAACGACGGCTCGTACAGCTGCGCCATCTTGCCCATACGCTGCTTACGTCACAGGAGCTCCGTCTCTTCACTCTGCGCTATCTTGACGGCAAGGATTACAAGGTTATCTGCGCCGAGATGGGTATCAGTCGCATCGCCGTGTGGAAGCATCTGTCGCACATTGTCAAAGTGTTGAAAGAGAACGTCAAAAGCCTAGAGCCATGAACCATTCGAACGAAGAAGAGGCCAAGCGCTTGCTTGAAGTGCAGGAGCACCCTGAGTGTTATACCGATAGCGAGCTTCGTGAGATCTTACACGATGTCGAACTGTTGGTCCAACTGAAACGCGCCCTCTCCGAGGAACGGGCCGAAAGTGAAGATTTTGATGTGGATCGGGCGTGGGAAACATTCAGCCACTCGCACCCTGAGGATTCATCTTCTGATGGTCACGGCGCCCGACGACGACATCCCCGTCGCTTGCGTGTCGCTGCCATGTTTATTGGCTGCGTCTTACTCACGGGGATGACTTTCGCTGCCATGACTCGGTTGGGATGGATCCGCAGTCCCTTTGCTGCTCATAAGCCAGAGGTAGAGCAAACTATTCCTGTATCGGCTTCGCCCCATACATCATCCGTTGCTATTGAGAGTAGTGTGCCTAAGTCCGCACCTGTTGTCCAAGTCTTTGAGAATGTCACGCTCGCAGACATCCTCTCCACGATGGCTCAATACTATCGGCTGAAGGTCGTCTATCATAGTGAGGTCGTCAAGTCCATCCGCCTGCATTTTGAATGGGATCGGGCCAAGTCTATCGATGCCAACATTGCTATCCTCAACGGGTTCCAGCAGATTACTATCACACGCAGTGGTGACACTCTTAATGTAAAGTAGCGATGAGAAAGGCTTACCTGTTGTTAGCTGTCATGCTACTCTGTGCCGCCACGGCTGTTGCTCAGCGCGTGAGCCATGAGTTCCACAATGTGACAATGCCTGTGGCCTTGCAGCAACTCGGCAATATGACACACCGCTATGCGATCAACTTTATCTACAACGACTTGGAGGACTTCCGCGTGACCACCTCGGTGAAGGATGAGACTGTCCCCGAGGCTATCCAACATATTATTGGCTTCTATCCCCTCAGCATGACAATGGTAAATGACAGCATCATCAACGTGGAATGCACACAGAAGACGATACTGAGATACAAAGGCCGCGTGCTCAACGAGAAGGGCGATCCTGTTGGATATGCCAACGTAATACTGCTCTCGCCCGACGACTCCACCTTTCTTGCCGGAGGCGTGAGCAATGAGAGTGGATATGTCGTCATTCCTTGCAATGTCCGGCGGGTCATTGCAAGGGTAAGCTACGTGGGCTATAAGACCAAGTGGTTCATTTCCACTTCTCCTGACCTTGGCACGATCCGATTGCAGACTGACCGTATCATGTTACGTCAAGTCAATGTGACGCGGCTGCGCCCCACTATCACTTATAAAGGCGACCGTACGGTGGTGGATATTCGTCATAGCGTCCTCGGCATAGGTAACAGCGCCGAGTCGTTGCTCGATCAGTTGCCTGGAGTCTGGCGCAACGGCAGCAATCTCTCCATCGGAGGTATACCAGGTGTGCAGGTCATGGTCAACGACCGACAGATCAAGCTCAGCGGCGAACAGCTGATGAACTACCTCAAAACCATTCGCTCGGAGGAAATCGATAAGATAGAGATTATCGCCAACCCTTCGGCTGAGTTTGCCGCTGAAGGCACTGGTGGCATCTTGCGCATTCTCACCCGTCAGCGTGAGACCGGATCAGAGCTGATCGCGGGGGGCAATCTCGACTTCCCCTCCTACCTTGCTGCGGAACCGTACGTGCAGTATTCTTACAACAAGGGTAAGTTTGGCTTCGATGTCAGCGGCAGTGGCACAGTGGGCCGTGGCTGTCTGCTTGTGGACGAGTACAGCGACAACCGCAAGGATAATGTGGACTACACGAGTGAGATTACAGATAAGATGAATGATTTGAATGGCGATATCTCTGCCAATCTCTATTACGACTTCACAGCGTACAACAAGTTATCAGCCAACCTGCATTACTATCATTATGGTAAGGACGAGCACAATGTGGGCGACACGCGCATCGGAGGGGAGAATGCACCGGAGATCAGGTTGACAAATAACCACCACATCACCCAGCAAAACTACGACATGCTGGATGGCAGCGTCAATTTCCGGCGTAACTTCGGTGTAGCCCACCAGCACACACTACTTCTGTTAGGCGATGTGTCGAAATCATTCTACCATGTGACCGATCGTTTCAAGTATTACAACTACGACGCCTCCGACCAACCGGTATCCGACGAACACGTGAGACACTATCAGCATCTGCCCTACTTCATTGTCTCATCAGAGGCCCGCGTCACCTGGCAACTGGCCAAGAAAGCCTCGCTGATGGCTGGAACCAAGTACAGCTACTCCACCAAGGACGATGATTTCCGCTCGCTCGCACTCACCGACGGACTGTGGCAGGAGAACAAAGGCTACGGCTACAACTTTACCTATGTGGAGCAGTTGCAAGCCACTTATCTGAAATACAGTCTTGATCTGAAGCACTGGAGCTTTACGGCAGGACTGCGTGGTGAGTACGATGCCGCCGATGCCAAGGGCTACTCACTCTCTTACCATCATTATGACCTTTTCCCGAGTCTCTACGCTTCATGGAAGCCTTCCGACAAGAATGCGCTCACGGTGAGTCTCGTGCGGCGCACCCAGCGCGTGAGCTATATGAAGCTGATGCCATCGCGCTACTTCTCCTCGCGTTATGTCATCATGGAGGGCAACCCTGCGCTGCGGCCCAACTATAGCTACAACCTTCAGCTCTCGTGGATGTTGGGCGGCAAGTATCAGCTCTCGCTGACCCACGCCTGGAGTAACAACGGGCTGGAGAACTATAATACCACAGATACCATCGGCGACAACACTTACATCCGGCAGTCGTTTGTCGATGGCGTGAAGAATCGCTTCACCAACCTCAACCTCTTCCTGCCTGTCACCATTGCCAAGTGGTGGGTCGTAACCGTCCAGGGACGTCTCAGCTACGACCGCTTCGTCACCCGGGAGAGCACTACCAACAATTTCAATTGGGGAGCTTACATGCAGCATACTGTACTCCTTCCAGCTGACTTTCGTCTGATGCTTACCTACCGCTACAACTCCAAGGAGAAGACCGCCTACGGCCGCAGTGATGATTACCACAGTCTGAGCTTTTCCATTATGCGCCAGTTCCTGGACAAGCGGCTCACGGTGAAGATGGCTACCAACGATCTGCTGTGGGCACAAAAGAAGTGGACGCGCACCAATACGGGCGACATCTATAATGCCTATGCCATGTACGGCCGTCACCTGCCCTTCATTGTGCTCTCCGCCTATTACACCATCAGCTGGGGTAAATCGTTCTCTCACAGGGCTATCGAGCAAAGTAACAACGAAGAGAAGAGTAGGGCAATGTAGATTGGGGTAGCTTGGGCCCTTGTGGCTCATTGTCTTAAAAGTCATAGGGCACGGCGGCACGCTTGCAAGTGGATAGCGGTATAAGGTACGAACATCAGTGACTTCATTCTGAGAGGGGCATGTGGTAATAGGTGCGATGTTGGTCTCTGTGCCTCGCCTCCGAAGCATCGCTTCCACTTGCTCCGTAGGTATGTCTCGTAGGTTGCATTGCTTCATCTGCTCTTTTGGTCTGGGCGCTCCTCAATCTGTCGGAATCGGACGGCAAAAGTGGCAAAACGAAGGAGCAACCGTGCCGGGAGATAGGGAAAGATTTGACAGAGAAACAGATTTTGATGAAAAACAGCGCAAAACGTTCGGTCTTCTGACATTTTAAGTGTAATTTTGTAGCATATCATCCGAGTGCGTCAGCACAATCCCTCCCTCAAGCAGCAAGGCAGACTGTAGGCAGCGGACTGTCGGACAGTGCCCTGCCGAGTGAAGGCGCGGAGAGACATGACAATCATTTTACACATTCACACAACTTATACTCATGAAGCAGAAAATTCCTTACAAGATTTATCTTTTAGAAGACGAAATTCCTAGGCAGTGGTACAACGTACGTGCTGACATGAAGAATAAGCCTGCACCTCTCATCAATCCTGCCAACGGCAAGCCGCTGACAGCAGACGACTTGGCGCCTATCTTCTGCGCAGACCTCAACAAGCAGGAGCTGGACAACGATACACCTTACTTTGATATACCGGACGAAGTCCTCACCTTTTACAAGATGTATCGTCCGTCGCCTCTCGTAAGGGCCTATTTCTTGGAGAAAGCTCTTGACACTCCGGCCAAGATTTACTACAAGTTTGAGGGCAACAATACCTCCGGCTCTCACAAGCTCAATTCCGCTATTGCCCAGGCTTACTATGCCAAGAAGCAAGGGCTCAAGGGTGTGACTACAGAGACCGGTGCGGGCCAGTGGGGTACCGCCCTGAGCATGGCTTGTGCCTACTTCCATCTGGACTGCAAGGTCTTTATGGTGAAGTGCTCCTATGAGCAGAAGCCCTTCCGCCGCGAGGTGATGCGTACCTACGGTGCCTCGGTGACTCCTTCGCCCAGTCTGACGACCAAGGTGGGACAGAAGATTCTCTCAGAGCATCCCGATACTGGCGGTTCTCTGGGCTGCGCCATATCTGAGGCTGTCGAGACGGCAGTGACCCATGAGGGCTACCGCTATGTCCTTGGCTCTGTACTCAATCAGGTACTGCTTCACCAGACTGTCATTGGTTTGGAGACCCAGAAGGCGTTGCAAAAGTACGACATTCATCCCGACATCATCATCGGTTGCGCCGGTGGCGGTAGCAATCTGGGCGGTCTTGTCAGTCCCTTTATCGGCGAGATGCTGCGCGGTGAGGCAAATTACAGGGTCATTGCCGTGGAGCCCGCCTCCTGCCCCAGCTTCACCCGTGGCAAGTTTGCTTACGACTACTGCGACACCGGTATGATTTGCCCGTTGGCCAAGATGTACACCCTCGGCAGCCAGTTTATCCCGTCGCCCAGCCATGCAGGCGGTCTCCGCTTCCACGGCATGAGTCCCATCCTCTCGCAACTGTACCACGACGGCTACATCGAAGCCCGTGCCGTCGAGCAGACTTCAGTCTTTGATGCTGCTGAGTACTTCGCCCGTGTCGAGGGCACCCTGCCCGCTCCTGAGTCTAGCCATGCTATCCGTGTCGCCATTGACGAGGCCTTGCGCTGTAAGGAGACCGGCGAAGCCAAGACCATCGTCTTCGGACTCACCGGCACTGGCTACTTCGACCTCACTGCTTACGAGCAGTACAACAATCATACGATGACCGACGTCATCCCCTCCGACGCCACCATCGCCGAGTCATTGGCCAAGCTACCCAAGGTTGGCAACGAATAGCCATCGATTTCTTTGCGTCTGATGTCATAAGGTATAGGCGCAGCTTCCCAACGGCCGGACTTGAGATTTTCCTCAAGTCCGGCTGTTTCGTATAGACATTGTATGGTTTTAATTTGCTTGTACTGGTCGGTAAATACGATAGCGACCTACCACTCGTTTCCGTTGCTATGACGCCCTCTGTAAGCATTATACATTGGGAGTGGGAGGTAGGCGCTGGAGGTGGACTGGGCTAATGAATAAGATATACGATGGTAGTCGTGTAATGGCTGTGAGTGGGCCAATGGGAGGATCGTCTCTAAATGATACTGGAGAACCTATGTCTTGTCGTTGGCGTGGAGTCTGAGCTTCGGGTGACAGCCGGGTGAAGGTGTAGGGGCCCTATGCTGCGCTTATTTGGCGTATGCGGTAGGGTAGGTGCGGGTTTGGATGTGTACGATGGGGAGAATAAAGCGCCGGCATCACTGTCAGAAGTGATGCCGGCGCTGGATAGGATGTCGTCAGTACGGAGCGAGATGATTACTTCTCCGGTAGGATGATGACGTTGAGGCGATTTTGCTGTTTAAGGACGATCTTATTGACGAAGTCCTTGATTTGGTCGGAGCTTAGGGCCTCGATAGCCTCACGCTCGCCTTCGTGATTGTTGACCTTGTCGACGACGAGGGTGCGCTCCAGAGCATTCCAATAGCGGTTTTCGCGCTGGTTGGTCTCGTACGTCTTGAGCATTTGCTCCTTAATCTTGGCCATGTGCTCGGCGTTGACACCTTGTGTGGCGATTTCGTTGAGTCCTTGGTCAATGATGAGGAGGGCGGAGTCGCATTTCTCAGGCTTGACAGGTGCGATGGTCTGCAGGATAAAGAGATCCTTGTATGAGCGGAAGGATTGGGCGCTACTGCTGGTGGAGTAGGCGAAGCTGTACTTCTCACGTACGGTCTCGGTGTACTTCATGTCAAGCACATCACCGAGGGCGTCAGCGAGAACCTGATTTTTGACGGTGAAGGGGCATGTGCCGTTCCACACCTGTAGGATGTAGCACTTGGGCGTCTCCATCTTCTTGGTGATATCGCACTGCTTCATACCCTTGATGAAGTGTACGCCTGTATCGGTGACCTTTTCGCCCTTGGCTTTGGCTGGCAGCGCCCCGAGGTACTGGGTGGCAAAGGTACGGAGGCTGTCTTCGTCAAAAGCTCCCGTGAAGATAAATGTGAAGTCTGCAGGATTGGCGAAGCGCTCGCGATAGATCTTGAGGATACCGTCGTAGCTGACTTGCTTGAGTCGCTCGGAGGTCATTGGCTGCATGTAGGGAGAGTGGTCATAGAGCCACGTGGTGATACTGTCTTGGAAGGCGCTCAGAGGTTCGGCATTGCGGTTGGCCAGTTGCTGCTCCTGCTCCTTGTATACCTTGCGATAGTTGATGGTATCGTAGTTGACGTCGGTGAGGTAGAGATACGTGAGCTGGAAGAGTGTACGCAGATCCTTTTTGGATGAACGGCCACCGAAATTTTCGCTGTATTGATTGAGTGCCGGAGCGACGCTGACGGTGCGGCCGGTGAGTGCCTGTGTCAAGTCATTGCTGTTGAATTTGCCCAGACCGTTGTCAGCCATGACATCGTTGAGGAGGTCTACGTTGGGCATATCCTTAGCTTGGAGCTTACTCCATCCACCGGCGCGGGTAGCAGAGAAGAGGATATTGCCTTCGTCAAAGTCAGTCTGCTTGTACTTGACCTGGATGCCATTGCTGAGTACGAGAGTCTTGTATCCGAGAGCGTCGGCAGGAAGTTCCTTCTTGATCTTGCCGGCCTTGGGCTCCTTGTCAAGGAGCTTGGCGTCGACGACCTTGGCTACGTAGGGAGCGACTTGCTCTGTCTTGGTCTGTGTCAGGAGTTGGCTGATTTCGTTGTCGTTTGGCACGGTGATACCCTCTTTTTCAGGATAGAGACCGAGGACTACGACATTGGTATCCAGCTTGCCGATGATGCCCTGTATGGTCTGGTTGATGGCCTGGAGGGGAAGTATCTTGGCCAGCTGACGATCGATTTCCACCTCTGTGGCAAATGAAGGCTTAGCATCGTTGTTGAGGAAGTTGCTGACGCACTCCTGTACGAGCTGGCCGCTGCGGATAGTCTTGTGCGCCTCGACAGCCTGATCGAGCTTGCCCGTATAGTCAGTGATGGCGCGCTTGTATTCAGGCTCTGTGAAGCCATAGCGGGCTATACGCATGAGCTCGCGCAGGGCTACTTGAAATGCTTCTTTGTCTTTGCCTGTCTTGGGGGTGAAGTCAAGGCTGAGTGCGTCCTTGGTGTTGGCAAGGATAAACTGGTCATCCGAAGCTGAAATATCGGAGAAGGGGACGTCTGCCTGCTGCATGAGGTCCTGCAGACGGTAGTTAAACATGAGGCTGATCTGCTGCTTGATGTACAGGTTAGCCAGTCCGGCGACGGTGTTACGGTACTGACGCTCGAGAGGATCATGCTTGATCATGATGGATACGCTGGGCGTAGTAATCTCCTTGTCTTTGTCAAAGATGATGATAGGCTTGTCATTGTCAGGTACAGGGTAGTATTCAAACTTGGCAGCATTGGGCTGTGCGGGTATCTTGCCGAAGATTTGCTTGACCTTTTGCTCCATCTGCTTGACGTCGATATCGCCGACGATGATGATACCTTGCAGGTCTGGACGATACCACTTCTCATAGTAGTCGCGCAGCACCTGAGGCTTAAAGTTGTCAACGACACTCATCAGACCGATAGGCAGACGTTCGCCGTACTTGCTGCCGGGCATGAGCTTGGGGAGCTGACGCTCCAATACTCTCATCACGCCGCTGGTACGCATACGCCACTCTTCGTGGATGACACCACGCTCCTTGTCAATCTCGGCCGGGTCGAGGGTGAGCCCGTTGGCCCAGTCGTAGAGGATATACAGGCACGAGTCGAGATTTGTCGGGTCGGTGGTGGGTACATTGTCTATATTGTACACCGTACGGTCGGCTGCTGTATAGGCATTGAGGTGAGCGCCGAAACGCACGCCGATACGCTGGCAGAAGCTGACGATACCGTTGCCCTTGAAATGCTCGGAGCCGTTGAAGCACATGTGCTCCAGAAAGTGAGCGAGACCACGCTGGTTGTCATCCTCCTGCACCGAACCCACTTTCTGAGCGATGTAGAAGAATGCACGCTGCTTGGGATTTTCATTGTGCTGGATGTAGTAGGTCAGACCATTGGGCAGCGTACCTTTGACGACAGCTGTGTCAAAGGGCAGCTCCTGCATGTCCTGGGCCGAGAGTGACATCGTAAAGCCAAAGGCAAACAAGGTCACCAGAGTTAGAAAGAATTTTTTCATTACAGTGTAATATGAGTGGTTAATGTGTTGACTATTTTGCAATTTCGGCTGCAAAAGTACAATATTTATTTGAGCTGATAGTGTCAGTGTGCTATTTTTCGCTTAGAGTATTTCAAAGAGAGCGTCAGGAGCCCGATGTAGGTAAGCAGACCGTTGAGAATGAGCAATTCGTAGCCAAAGGTGTAGCCTGTCCAGCGCGGTACTGTGATCGACAGAGCGTAGCAGATGAGCGGCGAGGCAATACATACGGCGGGGATCCAGCGCTCCTGTGGCTGCCGCTTGGAGATGAGACCGAAGGCGAAGAGACCGAGCAGCGGCCCATAGGTATACGAGGCCATCACGTAGATGGCATCGAGCACGCTGGTGCCGTTGAAGCGGCGGAAGAGTAGCGTAGCGACGACAAATACGGCGACGACAGCGATATGGACGCGCTTGCGCATCTGTTCGGCCCGATTCTGATAGCGGTCGATGTCGAGGATGTCGATGCAGAGCGTGGTCGTGAGTGCCGTGAGGGCGGAGTCCACGCTGGAGAAAGCCGCTGCTGTGATGCCCAGGACAAAGAGCAGCGTCACGCCGTAGCCGAAGTATCCGTCGCTGACGAGGCTAGGAAATACCTCATCGGTCTTGGCCGGCAGCAGGATGCCCTTGGAAGCGGCAAACTGGTAAAGCAGGATGCCCAGAACGAGAAAGAGGAGATTGACCGGCGCAAAGCAGGCTCCATAGGAGCACATGTCCTTCTGCGCCGATCGCAGGTCGCGGCAGGTAAGGTTCTTCTGCATCATGTCTTGGTCAAGGCCAGTCATTACGATGACGATAAAGATACCGCTCAGAAACTGCTTCCAGAAAGTCTGTTTGCCCTGCCAGTTGCCCCACTCGAAGATCTTGCTCCGCGGGTCTTGACTTACAGTCTGCCAGAGGCCGGGCAGGTCGAGGTGCATATCATGCGCTACGATGCAGATGACGGCTACGAGCGTCGCTAGCATACAGAGAGTCTGTAGTGTGTCGGTATATACGAGCGTGCGGATACCTCCACGCCGCGTGTAGAGCCATACAAGCAGCAGAAGCAGAACGACGGTCAGCCAGAAGGGAACGCCCAGAAAACCAAAGACGAACTGCTGCAAGATCATGCAGACCAGACAGAAACTGGCACTGGCGCGCGCCAGTTTGCTCAGCACAAAGAAAGCGGCACCCGTCTTGCGGCTCCGCTGGCCCAGGCGATCGGCGAGATAGGAGTAGATGGTCGTCAATCCGCGTCGGTAGTAGACAGGCAGTAGAACGTAGGCGACCACGACATAGCCCAGGAAAAAACCGAGACACATCTGCAGGTAAGTCATCTGAGTCAGACCCACATAGCCCGGCACAGAGACAAAAGATACTCCACTGATACTTGCTCCAATCATGCCGAAGGCGACGAGATACCAAGGGCTCTTGTGCCCGGCGCGGAAGAAGACATCATTGCTTCCGCCGCGGCCCGTGAGCCACGAGACGAGGAGCAGGAGACCAAAGTAGGTGATGATGGTGATCAGAGACAGCCAGTGGAGAGACATAGAGCAGACACAATAAGTCACAGAGGGCATCATACGAGGAAGACAGACCTCTCGGCAGAACTGCAAAGGTAACGCTTTATCCCCAAAAGGCGCCCGACAGACGGGGAGTTTAGCTTTTTTAATAAACATCGTGGCGTATTCCTCTCAAAATGACGTATGTTTGCAGTGCGA
Source organism: uncultured Prevotellaceae bacterium (assembly GCA_900316315.1). Taxonomy (GTDB): domain Bacteria; phylum Bacteroidota; class Bacteroidia; order Bacteroidales; family Bacteroidaceae; genus UBA6382. Next base: position 173,870 of record ONCK01000005.1, on the reverse strand, counting down.
AATCAGATAATACAGTCACAAGATGAAGACAAGTATTAGTATATGCGTAGCTGCTATGATGGCGCTCACGGCTTGTCAGTCAAGCAATCAGTTTGCCGGAGCGATGACCGGCAGTATGCTCGGCGGTATCTTCGGGTCGAGCATCGGCGGTCTGCTCAACGGACCGCGAGGCAGCGATGCGGGCAATGCCATCGGTATGATTATTGGTGGCGTGGCCGGTGCGGTCGTCACGGCTCCCCATGATGGATCGCGTCAGAGCGCTTCCCGCTCTGATGACTACGGCTATGATAGATCTCCTTCCGCGTCGGTAGGTCAGCGTCCTGCACAGCCTGAGCAGCCGACTGCTGAGAGCCGCTCGCAGGCCCTGATGGAGGAATACAAGGATCTGACAGTGGAGCAACTGATATTTGTCGATGACAACCACAATCGGACCATCGATGCAGGCGAGCGTTGCAAGATTACCTTTGAAATCCACAACAACGGCACAGAGACGCTGTACAATATCGCGCCTGTGCTTGGCGTGAGCGACAAGAAGCATATTCTCATTTCTCCGACGGCTATTGTGGCTTCGCTGGCTCCCGGCAAGGGTGTCAAGTATACTGCCGAGCTCATTGCGACCAAGAATCTCAAGACAGGTACGGTCGACTTCTCCCTCGGCTTCGCCAAGGACAATCTCGTATACAAGGTCCGCACCTTCCAGCTCTCCACCTACGGAGGCTGACCTGCCGCGGACCGTCTCCCAGTGGTCGTGACGCCGCAGGAGAAGCGCGGAATGGATACATGTATTTCCCCGTCTGTATAGCGCAGGCGGGGAAATATGGTCTTAGGTAGAGGAGTGAAGCTAGCCTCCTCCTCTCTGATGGCTTCGCATCCCTATCATACTGTTGCCAGAGCTCTACAGCAAAGGGATGCGCCGCGATTTTTTTTCAGCGGGCCGAGACCTGGCAAAGACAAGGCGGCTTCCTTTTAAAAATAAGACAGTTTCCAGTCTAAACGAGGTCGGATGTAGTCTCAATCAGGTCCGACCTTGTTTTGGCAAGATCGGACCGTTTTTATTTAATGCTTTATGGAAGGGGCTTTCCTGCTCCTCCTGATATGGCGTGGTCCCGAAATGTGAGTGCGAGGTGGGACAGGGTCGGCGCTACTTGTCCGCCGGTAGGTAGTAGATTGCCCGTTGGGCCGCCACAACGGTTTTGGGCTGCGGATTGGCCAGATGAAAGCGTATCGTATGTCGGCCATTGGGAATCTGGTAGTTCCAGTAGAGATCATAAGCCCGGTCGTGGAAACTGGCAGGACGGCGGAGCGTGTCGATTAACTTGTCGTCCAGCCACACCTGGACGAGGGCGACATAGTCTTTGGGGCCCTTGACATCGCCTTTCACCGCGATGCCGCATCCATCAAAAGTGAAGCTGACGTCCTGCTCCAGCGACCGCGGCTTGGCAAATCCTGTCATGCGATCAAGCTTGAGGCCTTCAAAACTGCGTTCAAGCCTTACTGGGCGCGGCGTCTGGTACTTGAGAGTGACCTTGTCACCCTTGATGCGGCCACCCGCGCGGCGAATCATCTCCTGCGCCTGCTTGAGGCTGAGCTGGTAGGTCTTGAGCAGCGATAGGCCGGTGTAAGCAAAGGGACGGTCCTCTACGATGCGCAGCGGACGCATCCAGCGCTCGGGTATGTGGCTATATCCGATGAGAGTGCCTAAGATGCCAGCAGCCGTGGCGGGATTGCAGTCCGCGTCCTGGCCACATCGCGTGGAGATGTCGACCGTCTTGTCGAAGTCTCCCTGACCATAGAGCAATCCGATGACGACATAGGCGCCATTGAGCGGAGCATCGATGTCAATAGCCCGATAGACGCACTCAGGACATCCCATGTCGTGAGAATACTTGTCCTGACAAAGTTGCCATACCTTGTGCCAGTCTTGAGGGTAAGCCTTGTACCAGTTGATGACATCGCGGATACATTGATAATAGGTGCTTTCGCGGGGAAGGATATCGAGGGCTTTGGTCACGACCTGGGAGATATCGCTCTCCACATAGGCTAGGCTGTACATCGCAGCCACATATACGCCGCCATACCAGCCGTCGCCGTAGTTCATGATATGGCCTACGCGGTCGCAGATCTGAGCTGCTGAGTTAGGCATGGCGGGTGACATAAGGCCGGCGAAGTCAGCTTCTATCTGGAAGTCGATGCAGTCGGCATGGGGGTTGTTAAGCCAATGGCCGCTCTGAGGAGGCCGGATGCCGTTGAGGATATTAAACCGCGCTGCCTGATTGGCGTGCCAGAGAGGGTAGGGGGCGCGAGCGAAGGCCTGGGCCAGACTATCCACAGGGGCATCCAGTCCCAGACGGTCCATGATTTCGACAAAGGTAAGGTCCATGTAGACATCGTCGTAAAGGCCGGGATTGCGGTCAAAGTAGGACTTGATGCTGCCGTCATCCCAATGTAAGGCGACTGAGTCGGGGATGTAGCGTCCATTGTATCTGAACTCGACGGGGCCGCCATAGGTGCAGCCTATCGTCTGTCCGGCCCAGCCGCCCTTAAGTTTGTCCAGCAGGGTGGCAGACGAGATCTTGACCGTGCGGGCCGAGATGCTAGTAGCGGAGAGAAGCAGTAAGGCCAGAACAAGGGCTGACCGGAACAGTTTGTGGAGAAGGCCGGAAAAGAGAGAAGAAGTCAATGGCATATCAGTAAATGTATGGATAAAAATTGTCAATGCAATGTCAGACAGCGAGCAGGGGAGAGCAGGAGGAGAATGTCGCGGTGGAACAATGGAGAGGTCTTTGGTTGCTGTGCGGGATGCTCATACTGCAAATGTCCTGGACCGCAAAAGTAAAAATTATTTGTAATTTGCCAGCCTCCGAGCCGGAATTTTACACGGCGCAGCGAGGCATGAGGGCTCCCCTATCAAAAAAGGAAGGTCGGAGAAGGGAATTATATGCTAAAAAACCTTAACTTTGCAGGCTCAAGCCAAGGCTACGGCCGATACCAACAGCTTTCTCATGACTAAGCAACGACAATCCAATATCGAGCTCTTGCGCATCGTCGCCATGTTTCTCATTGTGCTCACCCATGCCAATATCTTCTCGCTCGGGCGTCCCAAGATGGCAAATTTTGAAGCCGAACCGGTATGGACGGGTGTGAGATTTGCGGTACAGAGCTTCAGCTACATCGGTGTCAACCTCTTCATCCTCATCTCTGGATACTTTGGTATCAAGCCGAGGTTTAAGGCTGTCAGCTCATTTCTGTTTTATGTGCTGTTTTTCTCCCTCTTTTGCCTGCTGGGGCTCTGGATCGTGGGGCTCGCCATCGGACAGCCGCTCGTCAAACCCGAGATGTGGGGCAACGCTCTGCGGATACTGACCAAGTACAACTGGTTTATCCCCGCCTATCTCATGCTGATGCTCTTCGCTCCGGCACTCAATAGCTGGTGCGCCGCGGCTACGCGTCGCCAGTTGCTGCTTGCCACACTGCTGCTCTTTGCTGCATCGACCTATCTGGGATGGATGACACACGGGCTCAAGGAGTTTCTCGACGGATACTCCTTCCCTTCGCTGATACTGCTCTACCTCATCGGACGCTATCTGAGACTCCATGGCGGATATCTGATGCGACGCAGCCGGCGTACGGATATGATTCACTTCTTGGCTTATGTAGCCGTCAATACAGCCCTTGCTCTCTGGCGTATCCCCCATCCCTACGAGATGAGCCTCTTTGCGCTCAACAATCCACTGCAACTCTACGGTACTGTGTGCTTTTTTGCCTACTTCACCAAGCTGCATTTCCAGAACCAGACGGTCAACAGTATCGCGCGGAGCACCTTTGGCATCTTCCTGCTCCAGATGCATCCGCAGGTGATGCCGTGGTTTCGCAAGGCTGTCAAATATCTCTACGGCAATGCCGGTCACGGGCTTTTCTCCGCCGAAGTGGTGGGTCTGGTCATTGCCTTTTGTATCGCCGGTATCCTCATCGATCGGCTGCGCGCTCCCCTGTGGAGGCAGATAGACGAGCCTCTCGACCGGCTGTATCACCGGCTGAAGGCCAAGCTGCCGGCGCTGTAGTCGCTGGCTCAGACGGACGACAGTTATACTCCGCGACCGACGCGCCCTGGGCGAAGAACGAAGTAGAGGGAAGCGAATGAAATCCTGATGACTCTCCTTGCGGCTCCGTTTACCCTCCTGGCTGCTTGATGACTCTCCCTCCCGGTCACTCCTTCACCAGTGTTTTTTTTGCGTTTCACCGGTAGTCTCCCAACGGAAGCTTATTCTGTCGAAACAAAAGCCCGCTTCACTGAGAGGCCAAAGGAACAAACTTTTTTATAATAAAAAAATGAATTGAATTCCTCAGATAGTCCTCTAAGTCGAAGAGATGGAAAATCTCTCAAATAGCCTGTATAACTTACTGAAAGACAGCGAATTACAAATAAGATTTGACGTCCTCGTAACTAGCTGGCTATCAAGTGATAACAACTCGCCTTCTAGTTTAAACTAAGTCCGACCTAGTTTAACCTACATCCGACCTTGTAGCGCTTACAAGGCGACTTGTCATCACTACATCGGTACCTGTATCGGGCAAAATCTCTAATTTATTATATAAAAACAATGAGCCGTTTTACTCTTTGAGAAGTATACAGAGAAGAAGGCCATACGCGGACGATGCCTTCCCTATGTATGAATTTTTCAATGGATATCGACGAGGCTGTTGGCCAATGAGCAGGAACTGGGCGGGGTGATAAGGGCGAGGGAACAGGCCTGAGTATGTCAGGCTTCGTGTAGGCTGGATTCTGGCGGCATGTGATAGAGTCTCGACTCCGTCGGTATCTTCAACGGGCTTTGGATGGCCCCTCGACGTTCCCTTGCACACGAGGATAAAGCCTTCCTTTGCCTGTCTGGGATGGGCCGCAGAGGCCCAGGAGTTCTGCTTCTCCAAATGCCCAAGCGAGATGTTTATCCTCTATGAGGTCCTACAGAGAAAGAGTGGCAGATTGCGGGCGATGGTATAGGGCTTATTACGCAAGAGGTCCGGGCCAGTTTGTACTGGCTCGGACCTCTTGGCTATGATATCGGAAGGGAGGCAGACTAGTCTACCATCACCTTGCGTGAAGCATTGCTATTGCGCGTCTTGACATTGAGGATGTAGACGCCGCGAGTGAGGCCGCTGAAGGAGACAATCTCCTCCTGGCCGCGATGTACGTTGGTGAGCGTCTTGGCGTAGCACTGGCGGCCGTCGAGGCTGGTCAGTGATAGGCGGGCAAAGCTCTCGTCGCTATTGAAGAGGATATTCCACTGGCTAGCCCCCTTCTTGATGGTGAGTGGGGTGGAACTATTTTTGACAGTGGCGATGGCGGTAGGCAGGGAGAGAGCCTTCTTGAGACCGGCATAGGCATCTATCTTGCCGTAGCCGTAAGACGGATCCCATGTGCTCTGAGACTGTCCGGAGAAGGGGGTGGATGTTTCCTTGATGATGTCGAGTACTTGCTGGCGGGTCAGATCGGGGTTGGCCTGGAGCCAGAGGGCGATGATGCCGGCGGCAGCTGGGCTTGCCATACTCGTACCCTGCATGATCGCGTAGTAATAGTCTTGGCCGCCGAGGGACTGCTTGCTGATGAGATAGGCGCTGGCTGCATCCTGGGCGTAGTCTCCCACCTTCTTGATGGAGGATATGATGCCTTGGCCGGGAGCACATACCTCGGGTTTGAGGAGTGCGGCATCGGTAGTGGGACCTACAGAGGAGAAGGAGGAAAGCGAGCCTACAAGGGGACTGTTGGTGTAGCTATAGGTACCGCCGTCGAGCGCTGTCCAGCTGCGGCGTGTGACATAGCTGCCTACACTGATGGCCGAGCGGGAGAGGCTGGGCGAGCAGACTGTGTAGCTGGCGTCTGCGGTAGCGAGACGATTGTCTGTAGGGCTATTGTAGAAGGAGGCTCCTGTGTTGCCGTCGGTCCAGGCATGGATGGTCTGGCCAGCCTTTCCGACAATCTCAAAGACAATATAGCCCGTGTTGGTATCAAGTAGGCCACTGGGCTGAGCATAAACCATGGCGCTATAGCGGCCGGAAGCCTCGTTGACTTCACCGGCGCTCTCATAGTACAAGAGGCGGAGTCTGAAGGATATGGAGGTGATGGCCTTGGTCGTAGGGTTGTAGACGTATGGCGTAATCTTGAACTTGGTGTTGTCAGATCCTGCAAAACTAAGCATATAGTAGGACGCGCCGTTATCATTGACGACAAAAAATGCCGTATCTCCGTCGGCGGTAAATGTATGCTGGGCGTGGTAATTGTCGCCTCCCTCATTGCCGGCTGAGGCTACGAAGATGCCGCCGTCTTGAGCGATGGAGTCGAGTAGAAGGCTGGTGTCGTCGTAACCATCGTGGGCGTCGAGGAGTGAACCAATGCTCATGTTGACAACCCACGGGGCATGGCGCTGAGCGGCTACCTTCTTGACGAGTTGGATACCGTTGAGGATGTCAGCATCGGAGAAGTCGGATGAAGAGACGGCGACGATGGAGGCCTCGGGAGCCATGCCGTAGTAAGTGTCGCTGCCCATGGCGCTACCGCTCGCGGCTATGCCGGCTACATGAGTGCCGTGGGTCTCGTCAAGTCCGTCATCGGCGAGTGCGAGTACTTTGGCGGAATTGTAGGATGGGTCGCCGGCGACGGAGTTGGTCAGATTCCAAGCGGCTACGATGCGTGTAGAGTCAGTCGTGACGCGAAATGCGGGATGGTCGAAGCGGATGCCCTGGTCGATGATGCCGACTACGACGCCCTTGCCGGTATAGGGGGTGTCGAGATCGGTACCTGCTTGTACGGCATCGACTTTGGTGGCAGAGCGCGCGAGATTGAGCTTGAGATTGTGCTGATGCATACCGTTCAGTCTGCGGACCGACGCGAGATTGGCTACGGTCTCAATCTGATCAACCGGCAGCGTGACGGTGACAATCGTGGGGGTGATGGCACGTGGACGGAGGCCCATGGATTCAAGAGTATTCATGGTGGTCGCCTCGTCGTTGCAGTAGAGTACGACAGAGGTCTGGCCCTGCGTGATGCCGTGCTGGGCAAAAGCCTTTGAGGCAGCAGACAAACCACGGGTATGGTACTGCTTCAGAAAGACGTTGACGAGGGGGTTGCACTTGGGGTTGTCCTGATAGCCCGAGGACTGGGCCGAAGCGCTGCCGAAGGTAAAGAGTAAGATACAGAGAAAAAGTAGTTTTTTCTTCATATTCGTAGGTGTTTCTGGGTTATTGTTGTTGCTGAAAGAGTTATGGTACTGGCTGGGCCGGATAGACAGCCTTAAATATCTGATGCAAAGGTACGAAGGAATTGACAAATATTTAATGAAAAGACTACAAATGTTATTTTTATACGCCCCGATATATAGCAAAATAGTTTTTTTCTCCTCCCTTATCTCTCTTAATGTATAGTAGAACTGACATTATGTGAATACGCGTCGGATGGGATGGGAAGGACAGGGCGTCGTATGGTCCGTCGGGCCTCTCTTGGGACTTGTTGGTAGAGTTGCCCTCGGTGAAGGATGGGCAGGAGGTTTGTGACAGAGGGATGGTCAGTGGCTCGGCGGCACTCCTGCGCCGAGCGTGAGAGCTTTGAGGTCTTCTGGCGTGCCGGCAAATACGTTGAGGTCCACATAGTCGTTGACTCCGTCGCGGATGCCGGCGACGTGGCCGTGACGTGTGTACTGGCAGAAGGCCCAGTCGTTGCCTCGGATGCGGCCGTCATCCAGATAGAGCGCCTTCCAGAAGGGATAGTCCTTGAGGCTGTCGCGCACAAGGCGCTTCTGCATGAAGTCATGATAGGTATAGACCATCGGGATGCAGTCATAGTGGTCGCCGACGAGCTTGAGCCATCGCTTGACTTCGTGACTGAGCTCTGCGGGAGAGAGGTGGCCGCTTCGCTCTACGTCGAGCACGGGCGGCAGGTCGCCCTTGTGCAGGTGGGCATGCTTGATGAAATTGGTGGCTTGGTCCTCGGCGCTGCGGCCCGGTACGAAATAGTGGTAAGCGCCGAAGAGCAGGCCGTGATGCCGCGTTGCAATACGGTTGAAGTCGTAGTTGGCATCTTGCCGAGTACGGCCCTCTGTGCACTTGGCGAAGGCAAAACGGATGGACTTGCCGTGCAGGGTCGCGCGGCTCACCTTGCCCCAGTCCACCTTGCCCTGATGATGAGACACGTCGATGCCGTGTACCTCGTAGTCGCCGGCCGAGTAGTCGCCCTGACCGTCATGGCTGCGCTGGTCCGCACGATGGTGACAGGTGACGGCGATCATGACAACGGCCACGGCGGCTCCAAGTATCCATAAGACGGCCTCTCGAAACGGGAAAGCGCTCTTGCGGCGACGGCTCCTGCGACAGGGGCGGCGCACCTTGTATCTGCGACGGCTGGAAGTGACCATGGATTTATTAGGATTGCGGCACGAAGCGCATGACCAGACTGCCGTCGTCGATCAGGGCATGTACGACGATGGAGTCAAAACCTCGCAGACTGTCTGTGCGGTAGGCATAGAAGCGGGCCTGTAGCTTCTGGCCAATCAAGCCGCCCTGCCACACGCCGGCCTGATTGGGACGGCGCAGGAGGGTGACGCGGTTGCGTCCCATGCTGACTAGGACCGAGTCGCCGCGGTCGGCAACTCGGAGGGGCGGAGCTACATACTCTGTCGTCTCATATTTATGTCCCTGCTTGACGGCTGTGGCGGAGAGAAGCTCATAGATCTTGGCTCCCTTGAGGTCCGCCTGTTGGTCGAGCTGTTGTTGCAGCCTCTCAGCGGACTGTCTGGCGGCATCACGACTGTTCTCGTTCCGACAGCTGGCCAACAGCAGCGTACAGCCTAGGATGATGGAAGTGGCGGATAAGAGGATATATCGGTACATAGGGTATAGTGTAATGTCGATATCAGGCCTGGCTGCCTATAGCCAGGAGGATCATGCTCAGCAGTACGAGGGCGAGGTCCACGGCTTTGGCCTTGAGATGGTGCTCCCGAAACACGATAGCGCCTACGGTGAAGCTGACCAGCACGCTGGCTCGTCTGACCATTGATACAATGGAGATCATGGCGTCGGGCATGCTTAGAGCGTAGAAATAGAGGAAGTCGGCTGCGCTCAGGGCCACACTGATGCCGATGATGGTCCATCGCCAGCTGAAGGGCGTCTCTCTGTCGCGTCGCGGTATCCAGTAGAGGAGGAGTACGAGCGTCATCAGAATAAGCTGGTACAGATTGTACCACGACTGGACGGCCATCTTGTCAAGGCCCACGCCGCCTGCATCGGCCGGGGCAAGCAGGTATTTGTCGTAGAGGCCGCTCATGGCGCCAAGGACGGCAGCCAGCACGATACAGGCAATCCATTTGTTGTGCCCAAATCGGATACCCTCCTTGCGACCCGTCTTGCTGAGCAGGAAGAAGGAGAGAATGGCTACTGCCACACCGGCCCATTGCCAGAGATTAAGGCGCTCGCCAAAGATGAGCACGGCTCCAATCAGCACCATCACCGGCCGGGTCGCATTGATGGGCCCGACAATCGTGATGGGCAGGTACTTGATGCCAATGTAGCCCAGCATCCATGAACTCAGTACCAAGAGGGCTTTGAGCAAGATGAGGCCGTGGGCGGCTGCGTCGAGATGAGGGACATACAGCAGGGCACCTTGGCTGATGCAGCCCAGTGCGGAACCGATGATCATCGGCAGGAAGATCAGCGTGCAAAAGAGCGTGTTGAGGGTAAGTACGGGAATGACAGGATTGGCTTGGAGCGACGTCTTCTTGCACACGTCGTAGAGTCCCAGCAGTGCTGCCGAGCAAAAAGCAAGTACGAGCCACATGGATATAGATGCCTTTTAGAGTCTTTGACTAAGTCTGCCTGACCTGCGTGGGACGGATGGAGCAAGGCCGATATAGCCTGTAGAGTATCCGGAGGCGCTTCATGGACGGTAGATTTCGGATGCAAAGTTACGAATAAGCGGGGTAATGGATGAAGGAGGAAATGAAATTATCTGTTGTCTCACTCAAGCGCCGGCATACGAGGCTTTGCAAAAGAATCAGAAGAGGATGGATAGACCGGAGACCGCCTTTCTCCCTGATGGAACGGGAACAGTCGCAGGGACTCAGCGTCTCGGAAGTGATGCGAAACGGGGAAGCGGTCACTGGATAAAGATATCGTCGGGGTAGACGATATCTACGAGAGAGAGGCCGCAGGCGGGCATGGACTCGCCCCCGACTCGGCGGTCGCCGGCTGCGATGACTTGCTCCAGCTGCTCGAGCGTGAGACGCCCCTTGCCGACCTCGATGAGCGTGCCCACGATGGCGCGGACCATATTGCGGAGGAAGCGGTCTGCTGTGATACTAAATCGCCACAAGCCGGGCGCTACCTCTGTCCAGACGGCCTGCGTGATGTGACAGATATTGGTCTTGTTGTCGCTGCCCGCTTTGCAGAAACTGCCAAAGTCTGTATGGCGCATGAGCAGACGGGCTCCCTCATTCATCAGATCAAAGTCGAGCGAATGGTAATAGCGGCAGGAGAACCGCAGACGGAAGGGGTCTTTGCGTAGTGAGAGATAGTAGTGGTAGGTACGTGCCTTGGCGGAAAATCGTGCATGGCCCTCAGACGTCACAGGTCGGATGTCCGAGACTGAGATGTCGCTTGGGAGAAGACAATTAAGCTTAAAGATGAGTTGTTGTGCCGCAAAGTCTTGATCGATGTCAAAGTGGGCAACCATCAGACGGGCATGTACGCCGGTATCGGTGCGCCCTGCAGCGACGAGATTGACCTTGTGCCCGAAGTAGAGCTGCAAGACATCCTCCATCTTCTCTTGTACACTCATGGCATTGGGCTGGCGTTGCCATCCGTGGTAGTCTGTACCGTCGTAGGAGAAGTAGAGGAAGTATCGCATGGGTGATTGACTATTTATGAGAGTGGAGTAGCTGTAGGCAGGCCGGACGTGGCGTCGAGCGGCAGGCTTATCCGACTACCTGACGGTGATGTGGAAACAGCCTTGCTTGACCTCATACTTGACATAGCAGAGCCCGGCCTCACGTTGGTCGCGCAAGACCTCACTAAGTATCCACTTGAGGCTATCATTGCGCGTCTCCCTCACGCGAGGTCCGTCAGGGTCTTGGATGACATGGAACTTGCTCCAGCTGACGTCAAAGGTGGTGCCGTAGCAGTGGCAACTGTTTTCTGTCGCATTCTGATTACGTCGACGCAGGAGGGCGACGTCGTCCTTGCTACGCATGAGCGAGGTGACAATGATCTTGGACGGGTGGACTCCCTTGACCATCTGGCTGTCGACAAAGGTGCGGGCTATACGATTGAGGAGCATCTGCGCTCTGGGTACAAGGTAGGGTATACTGTGGTCGAGGCGCTTGAGATCGTAGTAGGGGCTGTTGCCGATGTACACGAGCTGATGGTAGTCGGCATGAGACGCCACATCGCGGTTTTGCACAGGCTTTACGCCCAGTCGCTGTGCCGTGGCAATCTGTACGTCGTTGAGGTCGGGGAAGGTGCGTTCAAATCCCGGTACACTCAGGATGCGATGGCGCCGGCCCAACGGCTGAGTAGAGAGGTCGCGGGGCAGGGCGTAAGGAGACGAGAGCAGGGAGTCGGTCATCAATGCATGGGCCGCAACAGAGTCCAGGGGCGTCTTGGCGGTGCGAGAGACTGCTGTCTGCTTGTCCAGAGACCGAGTGAGCTCGGGATGGCAGAGTCTGACAACGAAGAGCACGGCCACTATTGAGAGAAAAGTGTAGAGGTATTGCTTCTTGCCGTAATGCAATTTGTACTTCATCGGATTTGCTGCCATAGATTTGGCTACAAAAGTACGCAAAAAACGTGTTGCACTTGCTGCAATTTGAGTAATTTTGCGGAAAAATAAGCTGATGATCGAAAAGCACTTCATACTCGACGGCGTAGAACCGCTAATCTTTTACGGCGCTCAGAATGCCAACCTGCGTATGCTCAAGTCGCTTTATCCCAAACTGAGACTGATGGCACGGGGAAACATGATGCGTGCTGTAGGCGAGGAGGAAGTCCTGCAAGACTTTGAACAAAAGCTGAACAAACTGATTGCTCATTGCGTCAAATACAATCGCCTCACCCCCGAAGATCTGCTTGATATCGTCCACGGCGGCAAGACGGAGGTGGAGAGTAGCGAGTCGGTCATCCTTTATAGCACTGGTGGCAAGGCTATCTGCCCCCGCAACGAGCATCAAGAGCAACTTGTCAAAGCCTTTGGCAGTCATGATCTGATTTTTGCGACGGGGCCTGCCGGTACCGGCAAGACTTATCTGAGCATAGCTCTGGCCGTGAGTGCCCTCAAGCGCAAGTCAGTGCGCAAGATTATCCTGTCGCGTCCCGCTGTCGAGGCCGGGGAGAAGCTGGGCTTCCTCCCGGGCGACATGAAGGAGAAGATAGATCCCTATCTCCAGCCTCTCTACGATGCGCTTGAGGAGATGATACCGCCAACACGCCTGCAGGAGCTCCTGGTGCAAAACATCATCCAGATAGCTCCCTTGGCCTTCATGCGCGGTCGTACGCTCAATGATGCCGTCGTCATCCTCGATGAAGCGCAAAACACTACGCCGTCACAGCTTAAGATGTTTCTCACGCGCATGGGCATGGGCACCAAGATGATTGTGACCGGCGACATCACGCAAGTCGACCTCCCTCATACGCAGCGCTCCGGACTCGTGCATGGCTTGCGTATACTCAGTCATATCCCGGGCATCAGTCATATCACCTTTGACAAGGGAGACATAGTTCGCCACAAGCTCGTCACCCTCATCGTCGATGCTTACGACCACGACACTTCCTCTGCCTCCCGTGACGACGATGCGTCGTCTCAGGCTTGATGGCAGAGCAGCTGGATGCTCTGCCGGTACACCAAGGCCGGACGGCATACATTTATATACAGATATAGATCATACATCAATACGTTTTACACTATGAGCAAAGCATTAGTAAAGACTGACTTCCATTTTCCGGGTCAGCAGAGTGTCTACAACGGCAAAGTACGCGACGTCTACAATATCAGAGGCCGCGAGCTCGTCATGGTCGCAACCGACCGTATATCTGCCTTTGACGTGATCCTTCCCGAGGGTATCCCTTACAAAGGACAGGTGCTCAATCAGATTGCAGCCAAGTTTCTGGATGCTACCTCCGACATCTGCCCCAACTGGAAGCTGGCCACTCCTGATCCCATGGTTACGGCAGGTATTTTGTGCAAGGGTTTCCCTCTTGAGATGATTGTCCGCGGCTATCTCTGCGGCAGCGCATGGCGTGCCTACAAGAGCGGCGTGCGTGAGATCTGTGGCGTCAAGTTGCCCGACGGTATGCGGGAAAATGAGAATTTCCCCACGCCTATCATCACTCCGACGACTAAGGCTGAATACGGCGAGCACGATGCCGATATCTCCAAGGCCGAAATCCTCTCACGAGGCTTCGCTACGCCCGAGGAGTATGCCACTCTTGAGCAGTACACCCTTGCTCTCTTCCAGCGCGGCACCGAGATAGCAGCCCGCCGAGGCTTGATACTTGTCGATACTAAGTACGAATTTGGCAAAGATGCCGACGGACGCATAGTCCTCATGGATGAAATCCATACGCCCGACTCTTCCCGCTACTTCTACAGCGAAGGGTATGAAGAGAAATTTGCTAAGGGTGAGCCCCAGCGTCAGCTAAGCAAAGAGTTTGTCCGCGAGTGGCTGATGGACAACGGATTTCAGGGCAAGGAGGGCCAGCATGTGCCTGAGATGACGCCGGCTATCGTTGAGAGTATCTCCAATCGCTATATCGAGCTCTATGAGCATATTACCGGCGAGCCTTTTGTCAAGTACGAGACCGATGATGTGGCTGCACGCATCGAGCGCAATGTCAACGCTTACCTGCAGAAGTAAATCGCCGACGCAGCCTAAGCTGTAATAGACACAATATATATCCGTCAGGGCAGGATGCTCCGTCTGTGAGTGTCCTGCCCTCTGTGTCTCATGTCCCAGGCAGGAGAGAGACAGTGCGGGGAGCATGGGAAGCAGGCGAGGAGTATGCTTGGTGAGTGAACCGTTGTCTCTGCAGCACCTCCATCGCGCGATAGACAGGTCGCCTTGTAAGCACCACAAGGTCGGATGTAGTTTAAACAAGGTCGGATGTGGTTTCGGCAGGAAGGCGAGTTGTAATAGATTGAGAGACAGATAATTACAATTTATTCGGACTATATTGCAACTCATTGCTTATCAGATATTTACAAATACCGTCTGCGCATGACCAGATCTCTGTCCGATGTGAGTGGTACGCTTGTCGGAGCGACTGGATGGGGGCGTGGCGCTGCTGCGAGGCTGGTGACAGGGGCTAATGTGCTTTTATGGTGAAGGATAGGGCTTGCGAAAATGTTTTTTTGTAAATTTGCGGCCATAAGATATGGACGGCAGATTAGACATTTCGGTGGTCATGTGTACCTGGAACGGAGTGCGTTTTCTCCAGGAGCAACTGGACTCTATCCTGGATCAGACCTACCCCGTACGGGAAATTATCGTGCAGGACGACGGCTCGACCGACGGCACGTGGGACTTGCTGAAGCAATACAGCAGATTGCACCCGCTCATCCGTATCTATCGCAACGAGGCAGCGCATGGCATCAATGGCAACTTCTTCTCCGCGATGGCGCGGGCCCAAGGGGACTATATCGCCATCAGTGACCAGGATGACATCTGGGAACCGCGTAAGCTGGAGATACAAGCGCAGGCTATAGGTGACAAGATGCTCTGCTCGGCTCGGTCGGTCCCCTTCTCGACCGACGGCTATCCGGTCAAGGTAGACAGGAGGCGTCCCAATACGCATCTCATCCGTCTGGCCTATATCTGCGAGTTGCCTGGCCACTCGATGCTCTTCAGACGAAGGCTACTGGACTTCATCCACGACGGAGAGCACTCGATGCTCTACTATGACACCCAGATACTCGACGTGGCTGCCGCCGCTGAGAGCATCGTGTATGTGGACAAGTCGCTGGTGCACTTCCGTCGTCACGCCGAGGCTGCGACGGCATCGAGGCCGCTACAGACGCGATTGCTGAGCATGGGCGCCCTGGAGTATGTATGGACGTCTCTGATACATCACAGACGCCTTCAGTGGGAGGTGAGAAGGCGCATGATGACTGTCAAGGCCATTCTGGAGGCGTGTCCCTTTGACACGGTGTCGCGCAGGGAGGCCCTGGAAATGTGCTCCTTGCAGCTGAAACGTGGACCTTGGGCTGCGCTGAAGCGTATACACTTCTTTGTCAGACACAGCCATGTACTCTTTCATGCCGACGAGCCGCGCTCGGCAGTCAGGTGGCTGAGGGCTATCTTCTTCAACTGGTCGTGCGGATACTACTATCGTGCCTACATCGGTCAGCCTAAGACGACATAAACATCATATTGCTATAAGACTATGTACAGATTTTTTTCAATTGTCCTGCTTCTGCTTGTGTCGGCAGTGCCGTCGCAGGCGCAGCGTATCATCGAGGACTCGCTCAAGGTAGATGGGCAGGTACGTCGTATGAAGGTGATCCTGCCGGATGGTATCAGGGAGGGTGCACCGCTAGTATTTGTGGCCCACGGCTACGGCAACGAGGGCAAAGCACAGACATGGATGGACGGAGCCGCTGCCAAGCATGGCTTTGCTATCTGCGTGCCACAGGGACTCATTGACCCGGCGGGACGTTACAGCTGGAATGTGGGCTATACCTTCCAGCAGGGATGGCGTGTAGACGATGTCAAGGCGCTGGAGCGCATGGCGGCGTATGTGCAGAAGAAGTACCGGCTGAGCAAAGACAATACCTTCCTGACCGGCATGAGCAACGGAGGTGAAATGTGCTATCTCATGGGGTACAGCCAACAACATACCTTCAAAGCGGTAGCACCTGTGTCGGGGTTGACCATGAGATGGACCTACGAGACCATGAGTGCGCCGAGGCCTATACCTGTCATGGAGATACATGGTACAAGAGACCATACTTCAGAGTGGACAGGTGACCTTGAGGGCAAGAGCAAATGGGGCGCTTATCTCGGTGTGCCGACCGCAATCGGCTACTGGGTGGCCCGTAACCGTTGTACACGGGAAGTGACGGATACGATACCCAGTCTGGACACTGCCAGCGGCCACTATGTCATACGCCACAAGTACACAGACAGCCCCTACAGCTGTGATGTGTGGCTCTATGAGGTAGTTGGTGGCAAGCACAGCTGGCATACCAAGGACCTGGATACGGGCGAGGAGATATGGCATTTCTTCTCCCGCTATATCAAGTGAGACAATATATTGGCGCGGCGGCTTGTCGCACGCTACGCAAGACACAACACGATCATGAGAGTACTACTCATCAATACCACGGAGGTAGGCGGAGGTGCCGCCATCGCTACTTCACGCCTCAAAGAGGCACTTATTGACAACGGGGTAAAGGCTAAGTTGCTCGTCAGGGACAAAGAGACACAGAGCCTCTCGACTGTGGGTCTTGGAGGCGGCGGTAAGAGTCATCCGGCCTTCCTCTGGGAGCGCCTGTCTATCCTCTTGGCCAATCGACTAAGCCGCCATCATCTCTTTGACATTGACATAGCCAATGCTGGCACGGATGTAACAAAACTCAGAGAGTTTAAGGAAGCTGACATCATCCATCTCAATTGGATCAATCAGGGCATGCTGTCGATCAAAGACCTGCGCCGTATCTTGGACAGCGGCAAGCCCATCGTCTGGACGATGCATGATATGTGGGAGTTCACAGGTATATGCCACTATGTGGGCGACTGTGAACGCTACAAGACGGGCTGCTGTGAGTGCCCCCTGCTTAAGCATCCCGGCCGTCACGATCTGTCTGCTCGTATATACCACAAGAAACAGAAGCTCTTGGAGGGCCGCCGTATAGAGTTTGTTGCTGTCAGCCATTGGTTGGCCCGTCTCGCCGGCGAGAGCCGGTTGTTGCGCCGTCATACGGTCAGCGTCATTCCCAATGCGCTGTCAGTTAATCGATTCTCGCTCAAAGACCGCACCTCCTCCCGCCGTCTGCTTGGCTTGCCTGCGCAAAAAATCATCTGCTTCGGAGCAGTTAAGATTGATGACCCGCGCAAGGGCTTCAAATATCTCAAGGAAGCGCTACAGATCCTGATAGAACAAGGCACATACAAGCGGGAAGAAATGCATCTTGTGCTTTTCGGACAGGTCAAGGACGAGACTGTGCTGGAGGACATCCCGGTAGAATATACGTACTTGGGATATGTCGCTGATGATGACCAGCTGTCGACAATCTATGCGGCGAGTGATGTAGCGGTTATCCCATCTCTGTATGAGACCTTCGGACAGACTGTGATGGAGGCTCAGGCCTGCGGTTGCCTGCCTGTGACCTTTGGCGGCAGCGGTCAGGAGGATATCATAGAGCATCAGCAAAATGGCTATCTGGCTCAGTACTGTGATGCCCAGGATCTCGCCCGCGGCATACAGTATGCGCTCTCTTCTTCCCCAGATCCCCAGATGCTGAGAGCCAATGTCGTAAAGCATTACTCCGAGGACGTGGTAGCGCATAAGTATATCGAGATCTACAATCGTTTAACTCACTCTGAGGCATGATTAAGTTTACTATCGCCACGTGTACATGGAATGCCGCCGCCCAGCTTCCCCCTACGCTGGCGAGCATACGGGAGCAAGACTACCCCTGTATCGAACATCTTATCATTGATGGAGCTTCCAGTGATGACAGCTTGCAACTCCTCCACGACTACGAGGTACAAGCACCGGCCAATGTGAAGGTGCGTATTGTCTCGGAGCCCGATCACGGGTTGTATGACGCGATGAACAAGGCCTTGCGACTCGCTGAGGGCGACTATATCCTCTTCCTCAATGCCGGAGACCGTCTCCACAGTCCGCAGACGCTCAGTCTCGTGGCGCAGGCTGCCGAGAAGGTATCCCAGACAGGTTCCTGCGGAGTACTCTACGGCGATACCGACATCGTAGATGCAGCAGGACACTTCATCCGCCACCGCCGACTCGCCCCGCCTGAGCATCTCAACTGGCGCAGTTTTCGCCAAGGTATGCTGGTATGCCATCAGGCATTTATGGCCTCAGTGCCTCTGGCCCGCGAGTGCCCTTATAACTTGCACTATCGATTTTCTGCCGATTTTGACTGGTGCATACGCATCATGCAGATGTCCAGTCAGCGACACATGCCCCTGTGCAATACTCACCAGGTCATAGCCGACTACCTCGAGGGCGGTATGACGACCAAAAATCATCGGGCCTCACTACGTGAGCGCTTTGATGTGATGCGCCGTCACTATGGTCTGTGTCAGACGGTGGCGCTTCATCTGTGGTTTTGTCTACGGGCTGTCATCCATAGATGACTTACAGCCTGCTCTTTGACTCGACGCAATAAGACTTTAATAAACATATGAGAACAATGAAACATCTCTTGTCATTCAAATTTCTGCTCCTATGCCTCGCAAGTCCCTTGCTGGGACTGCAGAGCTTAATGGCTGCCGATGACGGACACGTCTATGTCTACCGCAACGGCTCTCTTGACTTCATAGCTCTCAAGGACAGTGTAGACTCTGTGGCTCTGGAGAGTGACAAAACCATGCTGACTATCTACAGCAAGGCGCACGCTAAGCTATATGCCGCACCGCGCAGCGAGATAGACAGCCTGACTTTCTCTTACGCCGCACCCAAGGCCGACTTGCTCGATGTCGTGTTTCACAGTGACGGTACGGCCGAGGATGTCTCGCCTATGGGCATGACAGTGGAGGCTGTGGTACCCGATGGGCAGTATGTCAATACGTACAAGAGCGCAGTCTACGACCGCTATGTGGCACGCTTTGACGAATTTCTCGGACAAAAGCCTTCTACCTACTACAAAATCAATTACGAGGACAATTCCGACTTTCAGTCACGTCTCGCCGACGGCCATACGATTGAGACCTTGGTCATGGCTAGCTACGCGGACAGCATCATACAGTCTGAGTCCAAACCTTTCTGCTCCACTCAGGGCGGCGGCACAGGCTTTACGACACTCTTTGAGGACACGCTGGGACGCCGCAAGGCCTTTACCTTTATCCCCAATGTCTCGACGACGGGCTCCGGTAACTATCGGGAGACCATGAGCAACCTGCCTATTGTCTCCGGCAAGTACTATCATCTCGTAGGAGTCTGGGATAAGGAGGCCGGCATGGCTTATCTCTATATCAACGGACAGCTCTGTGCGCGTCAGTCAGCTCCCGGCAATCTCGTCTTTCCCGCCTCAGGCAGCCGCTGGTTCTGTATCGGCGGAGATCCGGGAGGCTCCAGTGCTGAGATGGGCTGGGCCGGTGATGTCGTGTTGGCTCGTGTATACGACAAGCCTCTGAGCGCAGGCGACGTCAAGGCCGTATGGCAATCAGTCAAGGAGCTTCAGGATCAGTCTAGCCCTCTGGTGGAAGATGTAGACTACCTCTCCGGTATGCCTGTCAAGGAAGGGGGGACGTCGGATATCGAAGGCCGTGGCTATCGGACCGGAGACCGCGTCGCCCTCATCGGTATCGATATGAGCAAGAGCTATCTCGTGAGACTCAAGGTCAATGCCGCTGGTGATACGGCCACCTTTGCCATCCCCTCTGGCTTCGCCTCAGGCTCTTATCGTCTCACATTGCGCCGCGGCGGTCAGGCCCAAGACTTGGGAATATGCCGCTACGATGTCGTCAAGACCATGCCCAAGGCTCCTGTAGTCTGCTTCCATCGTGGCTTCTGGGACACTCCGGGTTCAGCACAAAACTCCCGTGCATCTCTACGTCGCGCCATTGCCCGCCGAGGTTTCAGCTCGGAGATAGATGTATGGTTGACGACCGACGACAGTCTGATGGTCAATCATGACGGCAGGCTCAATGGCGTTACCATCCAGACATCCAGCTATGATCAGGTCAAAGGTCTTAAGCTCAACAACGGTGAGTATATCCCCATGCTCCGCGATATGCTTGAGATACTCAAGACTTCCGACCACACGCAACTCGTCGTCGAGATCAAGACTCACTCCTCAACGGCACGTACTGTCGAAGCGGCCAATAAGGCTCAGGCACTCATTGCCCAAATGGGCCTCTCCAAGATGGTACAATACTGCTCCTTCAACCTCGCAGCCTGCCGTGCGCTTAAGGCTGGCGACTCGACAGCGATGGTAGAGTATATCAATGGTGACAAGACACCTCAGGAGCTCCACGACATGGGACTCGAGATGGACTATGGCTACTGGGTGTATCGCAGTCATCCCACTTGGATCAGCGAGGCGCATAATCTGGGCCTCAAGGTTGTGGCCTGGACGATGAACAGCCGCGCCCTCATCATTGAGATGGCCAAGGCCAATGCAGATATACTGGCCTCGGACAATCCGGTCGAGACCATGAAGGTATGCGACTACTTCCGACGTCATCAAGATGACTGATGGAGAGTCGGATACGAGATGGACAAGGCCGAAGACGGCTCCGTAAGATAAAGGAATACAAATACTGGACAATCAACAAGAAATACAATAATTAATAAGATGAAAGCTGCAATATTTTTAAGCTTGTCCCTATGCTTCGGCATGGCGGTACAGAGTATGCAAGCGGGTGATGTGTATGTTTACAAGCGCGCTCAGGCGACGCCGGTGCTCAGCAGTACGACTACGGAGCGCATCACCTTTGACTCCAATGGTATCAATCTCCTCCAGAGTGATGGTACGACGCTCTCGGCCGCCTTCGATACATTCAATTACTTCAGTTTCGTCTCTGGACAAGAGCCTACGGCCGTGCAGAGTGTCAAGACCAATCAAGCAGGTCTAACCTTTGACGGCACTATGCTGATGCTGGGCGATGCCCAGAGCGCTGCTGTCTACACGGCGTCGGGACTTAAGGTAGTCGATGTCAAGGCAGGTACCGGCAAGGTCTCGCTCAGCCACCTGCCTGCCGGTATCTATTTGGTCAAAGCCACGATTAACGGACAGAGTGTCACATCCAAAATTGTTAAGAAATGAAGGTCAAGTTTTCGTCCTCATTCATGAAACGTTTTCTTACGCCTCTGCTGCTGACAGGTTTGTTTCTCCTGACCACGGTATCCTGGGCTGACGACAATCTCTACGTCTTCCGCAGCGGCACATTGGCCTATGTCGGCGACACAGCCCAGATAGACAGTATTGCTATCGAGAGTGACAATACCCAGATGACGATTTACAGCAAGGATAAGCAGGTGCTCTATACCGCTCCCACAGCTGAGATAGACAGCATTACATTTAAGTACTGGAAGCCCGAGGCTGATATGCTCGATGTCGTCTTCCACAGTGATGGGACGGCGGAAGATGTCTCGCCCATGCACAATGAGGTCAAGACCATCGCAGGTGGAGGCTCTTCTACCTATTTCAACAATACCTACGGCCGGTTTACTGCCCATTTCACCAATTCCTGGGGCGGCACTGCCACGGGCTATTATCGCGTAGACTACGCTGACAACACAGACTTCCAGTCCAAGCTTGCCGACGGACACACATTGGAACTGCTCTTCGCTCCCCATTACGAAGGAACTATCCCCAACGCTGAAGCCAAGTGCTTCTCGTCCCATCAGAGCGGCGGCACGGGATTTCTTATCAGCAAGCAGAGTGGCTCGAGAAAGAATGAAATCACCTTTCTGCCCAATGTCAACACTACTACAAAGAGCTCTTGGAAGTGGGCAACCAGTGGCATTGTGCCCGAGAGTGACACCTATTACCACATAGTCGGCGTCTGGAACAAGTCAGAAAGCCTGGCTTACATTTACGTCAACGGTGTGCTTAAAAATAAGGTCGCAGCCAAGGGCAACTTCATTTTCCCCAGCTCAGCTTGTTACTGGTTTGGCATTGGCGCAGACCCGTCTACTGCCACTGTGGCTAATACGAGCATGCCCGGAGATGTGGTGCTTGCGCGCATCTACGATGCCCCGTTGGAGCAAAAAGATGTCACCGCGCTCTGGCAGGAAGTGCAGTATAAGCAGAGCAACGTCCAGCCCGATCTCGTCTCCTCTGTCAGTTATATGACCGGCGCCGCTGTCGTAGGCGGCAAGACCTATCCCATCACAGGTCAGGGATTTGAAGCAGGAGACCAGATACAGTTTACCTCGCTTGCCGATGGTTCGGTCGTCTACAGCTCAGAGATTACACTCAGCGGCGACCAGACTGCTCTCGTCACGATACCATCTGACTTCGCCTCCGGCCGCTACCGTCTCATTTTGACCCGTGGCGAGGTAAAACAGGATCTCGGTGTTGACAGTCTCGTCATGATGACGACGGCTCCGCGTGGGGCCCAAGTCATAGCCCACCGTGGCTACTGGAATGGCACGGGTGCGGCACAAAACTCGCGCGCCTCCCTGCGCGGAGCCCTCAATTTGGGTGTTTATGGCTCGGAGACCGATGTATGGCTTACCTCCGATGACTCTATCATGGTCAATCATGACGCTTCGCTCAATGGCGTAAACATCCAGAACTCAACTTATAGCCAAGTTAAGGAACTTACGCTCTCCAATGGTGAGTATATACCGCAGCTGAGCGACTTCCTCGCTATCATGGATACGACTTCGTCACCGACCAAGCTGATCATCGAGATCAAAAAGCACTCCACGACGACACGCAATCAGGAGGCCGCTACACGCGTTGTCAATGCCGTCAAGGCTGCTGGCTTGCAGGGCAAGGTGGAGTATATCTCCTTCAGCCTGGATGCCTGCAAGCAGATCGCCATCGAGGATCCTACGGCCAAGGTCGCCTATCTCAATGGCGACATCTCGCCTGCGGAGCTTCATACTTACGGCATTACCGGCATAGATTACACTCAGGCCAAAACGGTCGCCGATCCTACATGGATTAGTCAGGCTCATGGACTCGGCATGACGGTCAATGTCTGGACCATCGACGAAACCAGTCAGATCGTTGAGGTAAACAATGAGGACGCCGACTACGTTACGACCAACAATCCCGTAGAGGCAAAGTCTATCTACCAGTACTATCAGTCGCTCAAGTAGCATGGCGTGTCTCTCCTCTGGTCGGTAAACCGGCCGAAGAGGAATGCTCGATATAGGGCCCGACCTGTCTATTACAAGGTCGGGCCCTGTCTATTTTAAATATAGGTGTCGCCTGGTCACTGTCTGAGCGAAATAGGCATGGCGCGGCCTCATCGTAGGATAAGGTGGGATTGGTAGGAAATCGGCGGAGAATAAAACCGCTATTGTCACTGGCTAAGCGTCAGCCACCTGCTTCTCCTCAGCGCTCATCGCCGGCGTGCAGGTGCATGTCAGTGGCGGAGACACTCTGTTCGGTCCATTGTGCGGACATGCCGGATGATGTACTTGTCATCCTCCCTGCTGGTCATTTCTCCACTGGAAGTCTTTCCGCACTAGGACGGAAGCTCTGCCGCAAGAGCCCGACTTATCTTTACAGACATTCGGTTTATCAAGACTGGTAGAGACAGTTCATTTTTTTATATAAAAAATAAAATTGCGAGGCTCCGTTTGTATGCGAAGACCAAAAGGTGAAAAGTTGCCCAAAAAGGCTTTGTAACTCATTGAAATCCAATAAATTACAGGTGAGATCTGAATTTCTTGTAACTGGCTGGCTAACTCGCCTTCCAGTTTAAACTAAGTCCGACCTAGTTTAAACTACATCCGACCTTGTAGCGCTTACAAGGCGACTTGTCATCACTACATCGGCACCTGTACGAGGCAATATCCCAAATTTATTGTATAAAAACAATTGCCAACTATTCAAAATACGGACCTATCCGGAGATGAGAGCCCGCATACGGAGATGCTGCTCCCTGAGCGGGATATTTTCAAAGGATGCGCCAAGGAGACTGTGCGGCAGCTAAGGGGCTGCCGGCACAACAAGGGCGATGGTATCGGACAGGGATTGTGCGGTCTCGCGGCCGTGGTATTCCAGAAGCATGACGAGCTGATGCTAACGCGTCACAGTATTGCCTTTTCCCTGGATGCTCTGGTCGAGATGGCCCATGCTGGGATGAGGTACTCGGAGCCTATCTGAGAGACGTCGCCGATAAAAAGCCCTTCTCCTCCCGGCTCGCAGGATGAAAGACTGCTGTCCCCACCGATTTCCCGCTGGACTATTAGTCAGGATACGGCTTTATCGCCATATGATCCGGCGCGGCATAGCTGGCGGACAGACTTCTGAGTTGGCCGACGGCAAATCGCTGAGGCTACAGGGGCAGTATTTGGCTGTTTGTCTGATTATTTGTACCTTTGCAACCCAATTACACATCCGTATACCATGGCTGAACAATCGACCCTGCTGGACAAGCTGGACGCACTGGCTACCCGATTTGAAGAGGTGAGCACCCTGATCGCCGACCCTGGCGTCATCGCTGACCAGCAACGCTATGTCAAACTGACAAAGGAATACAAGGAGCTTCAGCGACTGATGGGTGCTCGCAAGGAGTACGCCCAGACACTCGCTACTATCCAGGAGAGCAAGCAGATACTGCTCAACGAGAGTGATGCTGAGCTCAAGGAGATGGCCCGCGACGAGCTGTCCCAAGCGGAAGCACGTCGGCCTGAGCTGGAGGAGGAAATCAAGCTCCTGCTTATTCCAAAGGATCCGGAGGATGAGCGCAACGCTATCCTGGAAATCCGTGGCGGTACGGGAGGTGACGAGGCGGCGCTCTTTGCCGGCGACCTCTTCCGCATGTACTCCAAGTACTGCGAGCGCAAGGGCTGGAAGCTGAGTGTGACAAGCCAGTCAGAGGGTGCTGTGGGCGGATTTAAGGAGATTATCTGCTTTGTCGAGGGACAAGATGTCTATGGTACGCTGAAGTATGAGAGCGGTGTACACCGTGTACAGCGCGTGCCTGCTACAGAGACGCAGGGCCGAGTACACACCAGTGCGGCTACAGTGGCTGTGCTGCCTGAGGCTGACCCCTTTGAGGTCCATATCAATGAAGGCGAGATCCGATGGGACTACTTCCGTTCCTCGGGTGCGGGTGGACAAAATGTCAACAAGGTCAACTCTGGAGTGCGCCTGAGATACAACTGGAAGAATCCTAACACGGGCGAAGTGGAGGAAATATTGATCGAAAACACTGAGACGCGTGACCAGCCCAAGAACAAGGAGCGCGCACTCAGCCACCTGCGTACCTTCATCTACGACAAGGAGCATCAGAAGTACGTAGACGACATTGCCAATCGCCGTAAGTCGCTGGTTTCTACGGGAGACCGTTCGGCTAAGATACGCACTTACAACTATCCCCAGGGACGTGTCACCGACCATCGCATAGGCTATACCATGTACAATCTGCCCGCATTTATGGACGGCGACATACAGGACTGCATAGACCACCTCATCGTGGCTGAAAATGCAGAGCGCATGAAGGAAGCCGAGCTGTAGCAGTCGCCGGCGGGCATAATGAGCACAAACGAGGTGGCACCGGACGTGGCAGAGCGCAACAGGACACTGAGAGTATCAGACGATGAAGCCCGCAGCCTGGCTGCCGACATCCTCACCGCTGATGACATACGGTCGGGACGTAGCTGGACGGACTCCACGATCCGAGGTGATATGACGGAGGTGCTGTCCTGCCTACCCGACGAGGCCTTTGACCTCATCATCCTCGACCCTCCCTACAATCTAAATAAGGACTTCGGCACGACCAGATTTCGCGCAGCGAGCGCAGAGAGCTACCAAGCCTATATAGAGAGCTGGCTACCGACGGTGTGTGACAAACTCAAGCCGACCGGAAGCCTGTATCTCTGCGGCGAATGGCGCAGTTCGGCTGTCCTGCAAACGGTCTTGATGCGCCACCTGACGGTCATCAACCGTATCACATGGCAGCGGGAGAAGGGGAGGAGCGCTGGCCGTAACTGGAAAAACGCGATGGAGGACATCTGGTTTGCGGTCAAGGACGAGCATCTCTACTACTTCAATGCTGATGCCGTGAAGCAGTGCCGTAGGGTCAGAGCTCCCTATCGGCAGGACGGCTTGCCCAAAGACTGGCATGAGACGGAGAGGGGCCGCATACGCCTGACGGGCGCCGGCAACTTCTGGGATGATCTGAGCGTGCCCTTCTGGTCGATGCCGGAGAACACGAATCATCCTACACAGAAGCCCGAGAAGTTGATAGCCAAACTGATACTGGCATCGAGCAAACCGGATGATATGGTGCTGGACCCCTTCCTGGGGAGCGGTACGACCAGTGTGGTGGCGCGCAAGCTGGGCCGCCACTTCTGTGGCATAGAGCGCGAGGCTTCCTATTGCCTCGTAGCAGCAAAGCGACTGCGCGCTGCGCTGACAGACAAGCATATACAAGGGTATGAAGACGGCGTTTTCTGGGAGCGCAACAGCACTGCGGAGATGCAGAAACACAATAGACTATTACGAGATGATCATCAATGACCCCGTACACGGATTTATAGAGATTGGCGACGGACTGGCGACATGGCTGGTCAAGCATCCTGTCGTATTTCGCCTGACCCGCATCAGGCAGCTCGGTCCCTCGTATTACGTATATCCCGGCGGACACCACACGCGTTTTGAGCACTCCATCGGAGCGCACTATCTCGCCTGCAAGGCCGTCGACACGCTACGCGCTAAGGGCAACTACATATCTGACGAGGAGGCCGAGGGCGTGGAGATGGCCATGCTGCTCCATGACATCGGCCACGGACCGATGAGCCATGCGCTGGAGGGCGTGCTGGTGAGCGGCGTCAGCCACGAGGAAATTTCCCTGATGCTGATGCAACGCCTCAATGCTGAGTCGGGAGGCAAACTGGATTTGGCCATCAGCATCTTCAAGGACGAGTATCCGAGACGCTTTCTGCATGAGTTGATACAGAGCCAGTTGGATATGGACCGTATGGACTACTTGTGCCGTGACAGCTTCTTCACAGGAGTGAGGGAAGGCAATATAGGCGCAGCCCGTATCATCAAGATGCTCAATGTCAAGGATGACAAACTGGTGGTGGAATGGAAAGGTGTCTACACGATTGAAAACTATCTGATGTCGCGCCGCCTGATGTACTGGCAAGTCTATCTGCATAAGACAGTAATCGCGGCCCAGACGCTCCTGTGCAACGCACTGCGCCGAGCCAAGCAGCTGGCCCTCCGTGGCGAGGAAATCGCAGCCTCGCCCGCGCTGGCCTACTTCCTGCAGCATGAGGTGGACGACGCATTTGTCAAGGCCCATACCGAATGGTTGGACGCTTTTGTCGCGCTGGACGACAGTGATGTGGTATGTGCAATGAAGCAGTGGCGGCACCATCCCGACAAGGTGCTCTCGACGTTGGCTGATGACTATATCAACAGAAATCTTTACAAGGTCGCTGAGACACAGCAGCCTGTAAAGGCGGAGCAGATGGCGCAGATGCGCAGCCAGATGGCCCAGATTATGGGGATAAGCCCGGAGGAAGCCAGATACTTTGTGATGGAGGAGGAAGTCAATCAGGTGCTCTACAGCACAAAGGACGACCACATCCTCATCCTTTTCAAGGATGGGACAGTACACGACATCTCGGAGAGCTCCGAACTGCTCGAGTCAGAAATGGTCGACAAAGTGTGCCGCCGCAGGTTCCTCTTTTACCAACGTACAAATGGACTTTTCAAGCCACAGACCTAAAAATATTAGGAGCAAAGTCCCGTGTGTGTCGGTAATTTTCACGATATTTGCAGAATATAAGGAAAGAAGCAATACTTAATATGAAATTTACAGCTAGGCAGATTGCTCAGTATGTTAATGGAACTGTAGAGGGTGACAACAATGCCGCTATCACGACATTCTCCAAGATAGAGGAGGGCGTAGAGGGTGCGATTACCTTTCTGGCAAATCCCAAGTACGAGCATTTCATATACACTACCAAAGCAAGTGTAGTGCTTGTTAACAATGACTTTAAGCCGTCTCAAGAGTTGAAGGTCACGCTGATACGCGTGCCCGACGCTTATGAGTGCATCGCCAAGCTGCTGCAGCTCTACGAGCAGAGCAAGCCTAAGCATGAGGGCGTATCTCCGTTGGCCTTTGTGGCCCCGACGGCCAAGGTGGGCAGGGATGTCTATCTCGCCCCCTTTGCTGTGGTCGAAGAGGGCGCGGAGGTAGGCGACGGAGCCCAGCTCTATCCTCACGCTACCGTGGGCGCTCACGCCAAGATTGGTAAAAATACGATTCTGTATGCCAATGCGGTTGTCTACCACGACTGTGTCATCGGCAACAACTGCATCCTGCACAGCGGATGCGTGATTGGCGCAGACGGATTTGGCTTTGCCCCGACGCCTGAAGGCTATGACAAGATACCTCAGATAGGTATTGTGACGATAGAAGACGATGTAGAGCTCGGCGCCAACACTTGTGTAGACCGCTCGACCATGGGTACGACGCTCATTAAGCGTGGTGTCAAGCTGGATAATCTGGTCCAGATAGCACACAACGTCGTAGTGGGCGAAAACACAGTGATGAGCGCGCAGTGTGGTGTCGCCGGCAGTACTAAGATAGGCAGTTGGTGTATGTTTGGCGGCCAGGTAGGTATCACAGGTCACGCTGTGATCGGCGATAAGACCCGTAGCGGTGCCCAAGCAGGCATTGCCGGCAGTATTCCCAAGGGCAATACGACAATCATAGGCAGTCCGGCTATCGACTGGAAGCGCTTCGCACGCAGTCACGCCGTATTTCGCAATCTGCCCGACCTGTCTAAGGAGGTATATGCCTTGAGACAGGAAATCGATGAACTGAAAAAGCAACTCACACAAAAGCAATAACGACATGTCTAAGCAAAAAACGCTCAAAGGTAGTTTCTCCCTCTTTGGTAAGGGACTTCATACGGGACAACAAGTAACGGCTACTTTTAATCCTGCACCTGAAAATACAGGCTATCGCATCCAGCGTATTGACCTCGAGGGGCAGCCTATCATAGAGGCCATCGCAGAAAATGTAGTGGACATGACACGTAGTACCGTCTTGGCCCAAGGCGATGCCAAATGCAGCACCGTAGAGCACGCTCTGGCGGCACTCTACGGCATGAATATCGACAACTGCCTCATCCAGGTCAATGGTGGCGAGATGCCTATCCTGGATGGTAGCGCGGAGACCTATGTCCAGCAGATCAATAAGGTCGGTGTCGTAGAGCAAAACGCTGAGAAGAACTACTATATCATTAAGAAGAAGATTGAGGTCCATGATGACAAGACTGGCTCCTCAATCGTGATCTTGCCAGACGACAAGTTCAGCCTCACAACGATGATCTCGTATCAGTCAAAGTGGTTTTCCAGCCAGTTTGCTACGCTGGAGGACAGCAACAACTTTGAGAAGGAGATTGCCGGAGCCCGTACCTTCGTATTTCTGCGGGATGTAGAGCCTTTGCTCCGCGCCGGATACATCAAGGGAGGCGACTTGGACAATGCTATCGTCATCTATGAGCAGGAGATGCCCCAGGAGCGTCTCGACGAGCTCGCAGACTATATCCACGTGCCCCATCGGGATGCCAAGCAACTGGGATTTCTCAATCATAAGCCCTTGGTCTGGGAGAACGAGCCGGCACGTCATAAGCTCTTGGACATTATCGGAGACATGGCCCTCATAGGCCGTCCGATCAAGGGCCGTATCATTGCGACCAAGCCCGGACACTCGATTAACAACAAGTTTGCGCGCCAGATGCGCCGGGAGATCCGTCAGCATGAGGTCCAAGCTCCTATCTACGACTGCAATGCCGCTCCGCTCATGGACGTTAACCGTATCCGCCAGCTCCTGCCTCATCGCTATCCGATGCAACTTGTGGACAAGGTTATCGAAGTTGGGAGCGACTACATCGTAGGCGTAAAGAATGTGACGTCCAACGAGCCTTTCTTCCAAGGCCACTTCCCGCAAGAGCCCGTGATGCCGGGTGTGCTGCAAATCGAGGCGCTGGCTCAGACAGGCGGATTGCTCGTGCTAAGTTCGGTCGAGGAACCGGAAAAGTGGAGCACATATTTCCTTAAGATTGATGACGTCAAATTCAGACAAAAGGTAGTGCCCGGAGATACCCTGCTCTTTAAGGTCAAGCTCCTGGCTCCTATCCGCCACGGCATATCTACAATGAAGGGCTTCGCCTTTGTCGGCGAGAAGGTCGTCAGTGAGGCTACCTTCACGGCTCAAATCGTAAAAAACAAGTAACCTACTGTATCATGAACAAGATAAGCCCGCTAGCTTATATCGACCCCGAGGCACAGATCGGCGACAACTGTGAAATAGGCGCCTTCTGTTACATAGACAAAGGAGTCGTCATCGGTGACAACAATGTCCTGATGAACAGCGTGACCGTACTCTATGGCGCCCGCATCGGCAATGGAAACATCTTCTTCCCAGGTGCTGTCATCAGCGCCATTCCGCAGGACTTAAAGTTCAGAGGAGAAGATACTACGGCCGAAATCGGCGACAACAACAAGATACGTGAAAACGTTACCATCAATCGTGGCACCGCGTCCAAGGGCAAGACTGTTGTCGGAAACAGCAACTTGCTGATGGAGGGCGTACATATCGCTCATGATGCCTATGTCGGCAACAAGTGCATCATAGGTAATACGACCAAGATCGCCGGCGAAGTCGCTGTAGACGACAATGCGGTCATTTCAGCCTGTGTCTTGATTCATCAGTTCTGCCATGTAGGCGGATACATCATGCTGGGTGGCGGCACCCGCACCAGTCAGGATATTCCTCCCTATACCATGGTGGCACGCGAACCAGCCCAGATATGTGGACTCAATCTCGTCGGCTTACGCCGGCATGGCTTCACAACAGCGCAGATAGACGTCATCCACGAAGCCTACCGCATGCTCTACGATAAGAGTCTGGTAATTGGGGACCGTATCAAGCTCATAGAGAAGTCTTTCCCCGACAGTGCAGAGGTGAAGTACATTGTTGACTTTGTCAAGGCCTCGATCTCGCCTAAGGGAAGGGGCATCCTTTATTAATCCATCAAGATATTGTCTATGCTATTCAAGATACTTATAGTCAGCGACGAGGTCGACGATTTCCAACGCGAGATCACCATTGATGCGGATGCGACATTCCTGGACCTCAATCAGGCTTTGCTCAAGGCATGTGGCTACAAGGACGACCAAGTTACGAGCTTCTATATATGTGATGAGAACTGGGAGCAGCGGGAGCAAATCATGCGCGAAGACCTCACAGATGCCGCAGATCAAGATGTCTATCTCATGTCAGAGAGTCACTTGCGCGATTTCCTCAATGACGTCGGTGACCGTCTCGTATTTGAGTTTGATCCGCTAGGAGGGCGTATGCTCTTTATCAAGGTCAAGGATATCATTACGGGCAAAAACCTCAAGACGCCCAAGGTCACACTCAGCCATGGCAAAGCGCCGGCACAGACTAAGGACAACGGACTCTCGCTCAACAGCATCAAGAGTGATGAAGATTTGCTCGACTCCGATGACACCTTTTACGGCAGCGAGGGCTTCAATGATGACGAGTTCGACCCCGATTCCTTTGAAATCAGCGACCAGTAGTCCCAGTCTGTCCACTCCACGTCCCCTTCTGCTAGTCTTGCTGGGCCCCACAGGGGTAGGTAAGACTGACCTGAGTCTCTCGATAGCCGAGCGGCTGGGTATTCCTATCGTCAATGCAGATTCCAGACAGCTCTATCGGGACATCCCTATAGGGACTGCAGCTCCTACGAAGGAACAGCTAAGCTGCGTGACCCATTACTTCGTAGGTCAGTTCCCACTTGATCATTATTATAGTGCGTCTCTCTATGAGCAGGACGTTATGCGGTTGCTTCCGACTCTCTTTGCTACCTCTCACGTAGCCCTTCTGAGCGGGGGAAGTATGATGTACATCGACGCAGTGTGCAATGGTATCGATGATATTCCCACGGTCGACCAGGAGACGCGCGACCATATCAAGCAGCGTCTCGCTACGGAAGGACTGGATAAGTTGCGCGAGGAGCTGCGTCTCATTGATCCGTCCATATATGCCACTATCGATCTGCGCAATCCGCGCCGCATCGTTCATGCCTTGGAGATTTACTATACGTCAGGCCGTCCCTATTCGTCTTTCCTCCACCAGAAGCGTCCCGAGCGTCCCTTTGATATCCTCAAGATAGGACTTGAGCGCCCACGGCCGGAGCTCAATGACCGCATCAACCGACGTGTTGACCAAATGGTCGGCGAGGGGCTGATTGACGAGGCACGGCAAGTGTATCACCTGCGACACCTCAATGCACTCAATACCGTCGGCTACAAAGAAATTTTTCGCTACTTGAGCGGCGAATGGACATTGGAGCATGCGATTGAGAAAATCAAAAAGAATACCCGCGACTACGCTAAGAAACAAATGACATGGTTTCGCCGCGATGTCTCAATACACTGGTTTCATCCCAACCAAACGGAGGCTATCTGGAATCTGGTAGCAAGCCGGGTCGGGCTTTGATAGACAGTCAGAGAATATTGCAGCTGCAAGACTTTGCCCATAGTCCTACCAACGGTAAGTCGAGCCTGCAGTTGCGCTTTTGACCATCTGTATGTCTTATTTCGCTAAGGCAAAGTCAGGCCTAGGTTAAACTACATCAGATCTGGATTGTACAAGGTCCGATATAGTTTCCAATACTTTGTATCTTGCCGGTGCTTCAGTTGGCTTTGACGTTCTCGGTCCCATGGCCGAGCCATGGAACCCTCTCCGCGTAGTCCTGTACGCTTTTAGTGACGATACTTGCTCAGTAGTGCGCCTTTAAGGAAGTTGATGTAGCGATTCACATCCTCGTCGTAGTAGTAGGCGGGAGCGAGTGGGTGGCCGTCAGGGCTCAGCGCGACGTAAAAAGGTTGGATATTGGCGCCAAATTTATGGGCCTGAAGGAAGCTCCACTTGTCTCCGACTGTGTGCAGGAGGCGGGTCCGGCCGTTGTAGGTCACCTGGAGCGGCGCGGGCAGCGGAGTCTTGTCATCGACATAGAGAGAAACGAGTATGTAATCCTCAGTGAGCAGCTTGCCGACGCGGCTGTCTGTCCACACTGCACCTTCCATCTTACGGCAATTGACGCATCCGTAGCCCGTGAAGTCTATCAGAAGCGGCTTGCCCTCGGCACGAGCAGCGGCGATGGCTTGGTCGTAGTCGGTGTAGCGGGCTTCGACGGCCTGAGCCTTAGCTAGATTGAAGTCCTGGGTAGACATTGGCGGCAGAAAGGCGCTGACGGCCTTGAGGGGCGCGCCCCACAGACCAGGCACCATATAAAGGGCAAAGGCCAACGAGACGAGTCCGGCGAAGAAGCCTGGCAGTGAAGTGTGGTCGCGCTTGGCATCCAGCGGGAAGCGCAGCTTACCGAGCAGATACAGGCCCAGCAGGGCAAAGAGAACGACCCATAGCGATATGAATGCCTCTCTCGGCAGAATATGCCAGCCGTAAGCCATGTCAGCAACCGATAGGAACTTGAGTGAGAAGGCGAGCTCGATAAATCCGAGCGTCACCTTGACGGTATTCATCCAACTGCCGCTCTTGGGGGCCCGCTTGATTAGTTGTGGGAACAGGGCAAATAGCGTGAAGGGCAGGGCCAGAGCAAGCGCGAAGCCGAGCATGCCGATCATCGGCGCCAGATAACTGGTAGAGGTTGCCAGCTCAACAAGTAGAAATCCGACTACCGGTGCGGTGCAAGAGAAGGAGACAATAGCCAGCGTGAGGGCCATCAAAAAGATACCGGCAAGTCCGCCCAGACGGTCGGCGTTGGAGTCGGTCTTGTTGCCCCAGGAGGAGGGGAGCGTCAGCTCAAATCCTCCCATGAAGCTGATGGCGAAGACTACGAGCAGGACGAAGCAAATGAGATTGAATACGGCACCTGTCGAGATGGCATTGAGCCACTCCGGTCTTCGGACAAGTGTGACGATGAGGCCGAGCCCTACGTAGATGATGACGATAGAGAGACCGTACAAGAGAGCGTCGCGGAGACTCTTGCCCTTGTGGTGCTCAGAGCGCTTGAGAAAGAAGCTGACAGTCATGGGGATGATGGGCCACACACAGGGTGTGATGACGGCCACAAGGCCTCCGAGCAGACCCAGCACGAAAAGCATCCACAGCGAACGCTGATTGGTCGTAGTCGAACCGGCTGTATTTGACTGCGCATGCAGTTCTGAGATGACAGGTTGCCAGTAGGCTGGGAGAGAGTCGCCTGTCAGACTGCTTACCTGATCTGCTGCTGTATCGGAGCCGTTGGCTGTCGCCGCTAGAGCGGTATCGGAAGTCACGCCATCTGGGCTAGCAGGAGACGGATGCTCTCCTGTTGCTGTAGCGTCGGCGGGTCCGTCGCTGCCCTTTAGGGCAAAGTCGACTTGGCCGGGAGGCAGACAGGACTGGTCGTCGCAAGCACCATATTCGAGATAACCCTGGACATGATAGTCTTTGGCCGTGAGCTTGAAGCGTTGGACAAAGACGGCTTTACCCTCCATATAGCGTACTTTCATCTGGAACACAGGGTCCATGTGCTCCTTTACTGTGCCTTGCGGCTTGAGACCTCCAAGCGGCGTAGCGCCTTGTTGCTTGTCTAGATGGAGACGCGCGACAGTGGGGCCGCCGGCCGGAGTATTGCTGGAGTAGACGTGCCAACCCTCATCAATGGTGGCGCTGAAAGTCACTTGGACCTCGGTGAGGGAGATTCGCTTCTGGCTGACGCTGAAGTGGACAGGGTCCTCCATTTGCCCCAAGAGTGTGAGAGGCAGGAGCCAGACGGCAAATAGGAGAAGGTGACTGATACGTTTCATGAGTGAAGTACTTGGGATAAAGGGTAATGTGGGTCTAATTGCCTTGGAGCGTGACGGTACCTGAGACGGACTTGCTGAGACGCAGCTGAGGGACTATGCGCTCCGCTATCTGAGCATTGTGGCTGACGACGCCTATCTTGTAGCCATAGAGTGCCTGAAGACGGCCCAAGCAGCCGATGATGACATTGAGGCCGGCGGTATCCAAGTCTCCGAAACTACTGTCGATGAAGATACGGTCGGATGCCAGATTTCCGCTCTGCATGGCTGCGAGGCCCAGCGCGAGGGCGAGGCTCACCAGGTAGCGCTCTGCGCTGGACAGGTCCGATGCAGAATGTAGCTGGTCAAGTATATTGTGGTCTATCAGCTCGACGTCGAGACTCTGGGACGCAACTTGTAGACTGTAGCGCGGATTGAGTTTCTTCAGCTCGGCATTGGCTGCGTCGACCACGGCTCGCAGGATATAGCGCTGGGCAATGTTGCGAAATTTGCTGCCGTCTGCGCTGCCGATGGTCTCGTCGAGAGCTTGCCAGTCGGCAAGTGTGTGGGCGAGGCGTTCCTTGTCCGGCTCCAGCTCTTGGAGTTCGGCGACACACCGTTCGTGCTTCTTTGTAGCAAGCGTGATGGCCTCAAGACGCTCTTGGGTGCGCTGCACTTCAGCTTGGAGGTAGTCGACGCGATCCTTGACCGCAAGTTCGCTCTCACTGGGATCTTCCGATGCGTGAACCTCAGCTTGCTGCAGTGACTGGATATCTTGCATGGCGCCCTCGACGTCATAGTTGGCGCGCTCGAGGGCTTGTCGCTTGGAGATCAACTCTGAGCGTAGGGCATTCCAGTCCCGCGTATCCTCAAAGAGCTTTTGCAGCTCAAAGTATTGGAGCGGGGAGTTGTCATTGTTGAACCTAGAGATCTGTATGTCAAGTTGCGAGTTTTCCTGGCGAAGTTTTTCCTCGTTGGATTGCTGCATGGTGGTGAGATTGTCTATCTCTCCGGTGAGCAGGTGGAAGTCGCGAGTAATCTGGTCAAATGCCACCTTGCATGTGTCCTTGGTCGCAGCGGCTTGGGTCGTATTGCGGTTGATGGAGGTGATGACCTCATCGAGCTGCTGGCCATTAAACATCTTGAGGATGTTGTTGCGGTCAGTTGTAATCTTGTCTGTGAGGCTGCTGATGGCAGATTGGCGGGTGAGGCTGGCTTGCTGCGCTTCCTGGAGCTGATCGTCGAGGGTACTGCATTGGGACTTGAGCATCGTAGCTCTGAAACTCTCCTGATTGAGCTGCGTGTTGGCTGATGTCCAGTCCTCATAGAGCTTGTCCATTTGCTGGATAAGTGAGTCAAACTCGTTGTTCCATTTGTTGTGCCACAGAGGCAGCGTCATCAGTGGGCTGATCTCCTCAAACATGGTCGAGGTATCTCTGTTGTCAGTGGTGCGCCGTTCCTCTAGCTCGGCAGTCATGGAGTCGTGTACGTTGCGCTGTGCCTTGAGTTCTGAGATATTGTTGTTGCTTTGTGCAATGGCATCGTTGACCTGTCTGATCTTGGCGTTGATATCATTGATGGCCTGCTGATGGCGATTGAACTCGTCGCCTACCTTGCGCTCCTTCTTGAGGTCATTTCCGGCATTGTCGAGCAACTGACTGATGAGCATCATACGGTTTTCGCGGCTGACAGAAGAACTCGTGTCGGCGAACGACTGGTCCAAGCTCTTGTAGCGTGCCCATTGGGCGATGTTGGCCTCAAGATGCTTCTTGGCTTTAGCCAGGTAGTCTTTGGTTGTGTCATAGCGTGCCTGAAGGTCCGCTCTCTGCCGGATTAGGTTTTCGTAGCCGGTCCGCAATGTCACCACGAGTTTTTTGGCTTCGATGAAGTTCTGTTCCAGATTTTCCATGAGTTCGCCTACCGCCTGCTCTGTCTCAGTATGATAGGGATGGTGTGTGGCCCCGCAGACAGAACACGGAGAGCCCTCCTTGAGATGATTGCGCAAGCTTTTGATGTTTGCGCTCTGGCTGGCTTGAAAAGCTCCCTCGGCGATATCGCGTTGCTTGTTGGCTGCATCCAGCAGCTTCTCTTGCTTAGGCAATTCAGCGTCCAGTTGCTCAATCTTGGCTTCCAGAGCTCTGATTTTGTCACTTGTCTCGCTGATATCGGCGTAGTTGTCAGCAATATGTCCCCACAAGTCGCGCGCATTAAGGGCATCGCGTTCTTCCTCTGAGAGCTTGATGATGCGAGCTTGTATATCTTGTGAGTTGAGGCCTTGGTTTGCTTGCAAGTGGATATGGAGCTCGTCTTGCAGGGACGACTTCTGTGATGCTAGTTCGTCTTTCTCTTTTTTGAGTTGCTCCGTTTTAGTTTCGTTGGTGCGGATCTCCTTGCGGATGGCTTCGATTTTTTTCTCGCAGAGCTGGGCATCTTGCCTCAGGTCGTCCATCTTGATTAGCTTGGCCCTTATCTCGCTGAAGTGCTCGATAAGTGGACGGTGCATGGAGATGGCTTGCAGGGCGAGCTTGAGGTCTGAGAGTTTCTTCTGGCAGTTGTCGAGTTGCTGATGTCTGGCGTTGGCTTGATCAGTCAGCGTCTTGAGTTTTTCTTGAAGCTGAGTCTGTGCTTCGTGCTGGGAGGCAAGAGCCTCTTCGTCGGCTTTGATGTGCCCCAACATGGTGTGGGCTTTGGCGAAGAGCGGCATACGGCTCTGGTAGTCGGCGAGTACCTCGTCGTACCTCTCGGAGGCGACGTCGTAGTCATGCTGTATCTGCTTCAGCTTGTCTGCCAGCTGACGCAACTGTTGCTTTTTATCTGTGACGGCAGCCTTGATGTCTTCGATAGCCTGCTTGCGGGAAGCGATGGCATCGTAGAGCGTCTTGAACTGGCTTACCTTGTCGTAGCGCTCGAGCAGTTGCTTCTTGTTGTAGAGCGTATTGTATGTACGCTGAGCCTCATATTGTACAGCTTTGAGCTTGTCAAGCCTCGCTTGGGCTTGATGGTACTTGTCATACCAAGCCAGCAGTTGACGGTCAGTACGGAGTTCGTCCTGACTACGGCTGAGTTGTCCTCTCAGCAGGTTGCTCTCTTCCTGGCTGCGCTGCAGGTCTGCATCGTCCAGACGCCCCTTGCTG
This sequence comes from uncultured Prevotellaceae bacterium, assembly GCA_900316315.1. Classification (GTDB taxonomy): domain Bacteria; phylum Bacteroidota; class Bacteroidia; order Bacteroidales; family Bacteroidaceae; genus UBA6382. The sequence goes on along the minus strand of ONCK01000005.1, from coordinate 136,058 downwards.
ATACCCTCCATGCGGTGTACGATTGCCTCGTATTCGCTGCGTGCTTGCATGGTTCGTCGGGATGTCTCTTGTGACATGAGACTGTAGAGATGTGTCCCTGTCAAGCGCTCCAGCAGTCGGGCCTTGTCGTCCTTATCGTCGGTGAGAAATTGGCTGAAGCTCTCTTGGGCCAGATAGATGGTGGTGATAAACTGGCTATAGCTGAGACCGGTTACCTCGATGACGTGCTGCTGCAGCGTATCCGGCGTTTTCCAAGCTTCTTGCCGCGGCTTAAGCTGATAGAGTTGGCGGCTGACGGTGGCAGGTGCCGATGGGGCCGTTCGCTTAGCGCCCCATTCTACTCTGTAGGCTATGCCGCCAGCCACGGCAAAGGAAACTTTGCATCCGCCCTCCTTGCTGCCGTGACTTAGGATGGCGTCTGCAGCCTCAGCCTCTCCTCTGGCCTCAATCAGACTGCTCCATCGGGGCGAATGCCCGTAGAGAGCGAGGCTGGCGGCCTCAAGCAGGGTCGATTTGCCGGTACCTGCAGGGCCTGTGATGGCAAATAGACCGGCTGACTTGAGAGGCTCTCTTGTGAAATCCACGGTGTATTGGCCTTGGAGGACACCTATATTGTTGATTTCTATTTTGAGTATCTTCATTGTTTCGCTTAGTGTATAGTGTAGGCGATTATAGCCTTAGTGAGACGCGATGCAAGCTCGCTTGACCTCGGCCAGAAGGCGCGCCACCTCATCCGGCATCTCCTTGCCGTGGGCTTGCTGATAGGCGTCGCGGGCGATAAGTGCGGGCTGCAGATATTGTAGGTCAGTAGCCGGCTTGTTGTCCGGAGCATCGCCCGTCTGCTGCTGTGGGGCATTGCTGGTGACGCGGCACAGTCTCATCTGGCGTGAGGTCGTCAGTGACTTAATCTTTTCAGCCGTAGAGGCATCGGTGTCAGAGGGGCTGAGTACCAGTTGCACATAGGGCCAGTCGTCATCCGGAGTGCCTTTGTCGGCCTTGGGCAGGGAGGCTATCTGCTTGAGTACGCCCTCTATGTCACCGGCGCTCTCCTCTGCAAAGGTGAGGAGTTGCCTCAGTGGCTTGTACTCCAGCTGGCTGACGTCTATGGCACCATCGGCGCTGAGATTGACGAGATTGACACCATGCGGATAGGCCTCTTCGCCGAAGTTCATTGCCAGCGCGCTGCCTGCATACCAGACCTTGCCGTCACTGCGCGGCATCTGTTGCGCCTTGTGCAGGTGGCCGAGGGCCATATAGTTGGTCATAGTGGCCAGCGCTGCAGCATCGAGCGCATTGTCACCGGTACGTTGGACCTCATGCCCCTGTCCGTCGTTGACGATAGCCCCGTCGGCAAAGAAGTGGGCCATAGCGACGATGGGCATTCCCTCAAATCTCTTGGCTGCCAAGTGGATAGCATCGCTAATGATGCGTTGTTGCCACTCTGTGGCGGCCTCCTCTCCATCGTCAGTGCCGGCCGGGAGGTAGGGAATGGCTACGATGACAGCCATCTCCTCAGGTGCTGAGAGACACTCGATAGGGATGAGCAACTGCTCGAGATCCGGATTTTCCTTGGCGTCGTAAGAGAGTTGCGACCTCACTTGTACGCCGATGCGGCGATAGACTGCGGCGGGCGCATCAAGCTCCTCGGCGAGATCATGATTGCCCGAGGTGATGATGACGCGCATGCCGGGATTTTCCAGCGTGGCCTGATCGAGGAAGTCCCAGAAGATCCGCTGGGCTGACGGCGCAGGATGATGGCTGTCGTAGATGTCTCCGGCGATAAGCAGGGCATCGGGCCGCTGCTGTCTCACCGTCTCGGCCAGCCATGAGAGAAAGTGCTGATACTCTGCTGTCCTGTCAAAGCCATATAGGGTTTGGCCCAGGTGCCAGTCGGCGGTATGTATGATTTTCATGGAGGGTGTGCAATATTGATGAGACAAAGGTACTAAAAAGAGCTGACACGCCGAAGCTGAGGCCTTAAAATGAAGCTTGAACTTGCTATGTAAACTCTTGCCTCCCTCTATCTGTTACTGTCGGAAGGGAAGTGTGGCCTCCGAGAGGGGCATGCTAAATAAGCATAAGGCTTGCCGGCTTAGCAGATAGAAAACGACTTATACGAGAACGGCCCGCACGGAGAAGTGCGGGCCGTCTCTATATGGATGCTCAGAGTGATTGTACAGACTATCGGGACTGTACGATCTGGATAGTGTCGGCTATGCCGTTGCTTGTCTTGAGTATGAGTTGTGCGGTACGGTTGGCGCCAGTCGTATTGGCCAGTAGGGCGGCATTGATGGCGTGGCTGCCTGCAGCATAGGTGGAGTCGGGCAGCGATACCCAGTTGGCTTCGGTCGAGATAGTGGCCGTAGGAGAATAGGTGGTGAAGGCAATCCTGTTGGACTGGGCCTGACTGGACACATTGCTGACAAAGCGGACACCAGCATAGGTCTCTTTATTGGTAAAGACGGGAGTGGGAGACGTGATATTGAGCCAGTAAGTCTGCATATCCTGACGTCCGACGGTATGCTTGTTGTTGTTGACACGGAGGACGCCGTAGCGTACTGCATTGGTCTTGTTGATATCGTAGTTGACGGCGATATGCTTGTAGAGTACACCGCCTGCCTCGACTTTGGCAGAGGCATACTCGGGCTTAAGTGTCATCCAGTCTGACGTCACGGAGGCTGTCCAATCATTGGTCGAGATGATGACGCAGGAGTCTACGGTCTGGTCAGCATAGATTACGTGGGGCGTTTCAGCTACCGGGGCGATGGCGAGCACGTTGTATTCTTCGTTTGAGTTGTTGTCGCAAGCACTCAGGCCGAGAGCCAATGCGAGCAGGGGAATAAATGAATATTTGCTTTTCATGTTTGAGTTTATTTAGTGCTGCAAAGTTAGTACTTATTTTTTATTCGGTATAAAGTAATAACGGAAACTTGTTTGCAGTTTTAAACAGCGATGTAGGTCTACCAAGTGCCAAATCCTTAGTACCTTTGCGCCTCGAAAATCATGATAAATATGGAAAAAAGCATTTTTAGAGTGGCCCTTGCCCTCTTGATATTGCTTGCGTTGCCCGCAGTCTCCCATGCTCAGCGCAAGGCGAGCACTGTGCCAACTGTCAAACTCACTAAGTCAGAGGTCAAGGCCCTGGGCTTTGGCGGCAAGAGCTACAAGCAGAAGCAACCCAATGTGTGGCAGATCAGCGGGGGAGTGACAGTATATGCCACTCATGCCTACGGCAGCAAGATATACGGCTTCGCCGGTCCGACGCCTCTCTTTATCGCAGTTGGCAAGTCGGGCAAGATCATCAGCATCTGCGCTGCGCCCAATGGCGAGACACCTGAGTATTTTAGTCTGGCCAGTAAAGAATTGCTCTCCAAGTGGAATGGCAAGACGCTCAAGCAGGCTGCCAAATACAAGCCCGATGCTGTGAGCGGCGCGACCTTTAGCAGCCACGCCATCATACGGACGGTCAATGCGACGGCCGCCGCGCTGAGTGCGAAGTAAATATCCTACTTCTGCCAGAGCAGAAGCAAGACCTATAGCGTAGGGGGCTGAACCTGATGGATCGGCCCCCTTGATGTATCCGGAGGGCAAGTAGAGGTGGGCGTCGCGCGAAGGGGAAACGAGAATCCGACTGAAACCTGATATACAATGTGATGGACTTGACGCAGTTTCACCTGACGCATACGGCCCTGCGAGTCATGGCGACCAGTGGCGGCGTTAGGCCGGTCTGGCGTGATGATGTCTCCACGGTATCCGCTGTCGGAAGACTATGGGGCGAGTATTGATGAGGCTGTCCCGACGAAATGTGACGCGAAAGTTTTATATAAATTTTTATAAGGGAGAGACTTCTTCAACCCCGCTATTTGGGCAGAGATGGAGAGAAAACGAGACTTGCTCGAAAGGCTTTGTAACATACACATTTCTAGTATTTTACAAAAATCATCTGGGCTTGCTGGAATTAGACGACTTCCGGGGGCTAACAACTCGCCTTCCAGTTTAAACTACATCCGACTTAGTTTAAACTACATCCGACCTTGTTACGCGAACAAGGTGACTTGTTATTCCTGCCTCTGATGCTACCAAGACAAGAGTCTCTTTTTTATTATATAAAAATGAATAGAGTTTCCTCTGTTTGCCTTTGCCTATATCGTCCTCCTGACAATCAGATGATGAGGAGCTTCCCTGGGTCTCGTCGGGTGCTTGCAGGGGATAGCTAGTGGGCGTCTGGCGGCTGACATTGAGGACGTGTCCGCCAGAGCTCAGCCCTTGAGCCTGACGAGCAGGAGGCCGGCGGCTGCCAGCAGTAAGCCTGCAATGACTACTCCCATCCAGTAGAGATAGTTCCAGCCCTGACCGGCCAGAAAAGTGCCCAGCGAACCGCCAATAAAGAAGATAGTCATGTAGAGCGTGTTGATGCGGTTGGCTCCCTGGGGAGCAAGAGCGAGTGCAGTGCTCTGATTGCTCACTCCTACGCACTGCTGCCCAATGTCAATGAGGATGATACCGGCGATAATGCCTCCGTAGGTATCGCCCCCGAAATAGAGGATTGCCCAGGCAGCAATCATGATGCAGAAGCCATAGATATTGAATTTTTTAGCACCTACACGGTTGACATATCGGCCGATATCGGCCACGGCAATAGCTGTCACGATGCCACAGAGTCCCAGCAAACCCACGATGCGGCTGTCCTGGTAAAAGGGAGGTGCCGCCATGTGAAAGGCGAGACAGGCCCAAAGGGTGTTGAATGAGGCGAAGGCGAGTGCAGAGGCACCTGCCTTGGCAAGCAGTTGGGGATACTGACGGACGAGGTCGAGTATGGATGCCATCAGCTGGCGGTAAGTGCCTTTGAAGGAGGCTTCGAGCGGCGGCATATAGAGGAGTATGGCAATACAACTCAGCGCCATAAGCCCTGCTGCGCCGCAGTAGAGTGTACGCCACCCTATCCATCCGCCCAGCAAGCCACCTACCACGCGACCCAACAGTACACCGATGGTTACGCCCGAAACCACGTAGCCAACGTGGCGCACCTTGTCGGCAGGCAGTGAATACTTGGAGACCATAGGAATGTACATTTGGACAGCTACACTGGACAACCCTGTGACCAGACCAGCCCCCCATAGCACATAGATGCTCCGGCCCATGGCAAAGATCAGAAGTGAGAGAATAAGAATGACAAAATTGATGACGATGACGCGGCGGGCATCATAGAGGTCGCCGAGTGCCACGATGAAGAGCAGGCCCATGGCATATCCAGCTTGGGTAAAGACGGTGATCAAGTTGGCCTTGACTTGACTGGTATTAAGGTCTCGGCTAATGACGTCAAGCAAAGGAACATTATAATGCAGATTGGCCACGGTAAGTGCCGCCATGATAATCATCATGAGCAATATCGGTCGTGGTATGCCACTATCTATACGGAGAGATTGTTTCATAGCGGGTGCAAAGTTAGGAAAAAATAGCTGACGTCTCGCCACCTTTTCCCCGGGACAGGATATGCTGTCCGCCGTATTTGCCAAAGCAGGCTTCATGTGACGGCCAACAGAAGTTTTTTTGCCTTTTACTCCCGACAGCCTTGCCACTTTTCGTACCTTTGCGGTATGAAAGTCACGCAAGATATCTTATTTGCCCAAGACGCTGCGACAGCGCTGACAGAATGGCTCACGCAGCAGCAATATGACCGCCTCTTCGTGCTCACAGACGAGACGACGGGGCGGCTGTGTCTACCCATGCTTCATCTGGACGAGGCCCAGCCTATCACGATAGCAGCCGGCGATGTCAACAAGTCGCTTGAAAGTCTGTCCGGAGTCTGGCAGGCGCTGTCTGATGGCAAGGCTACACGCAAGAGTATGTTGATCAATCTCGGCGGAGGTATGGTGACGGATCTCGGGGGCTTCGCTGCGGCGACATTTAAGCGCGGTATCAGATTTGTCAATGTGCCTACGACGCTGCTGGCCCAGGTGGATGCCTCGGTAGGTGGCAAAACGGGCATCAACTTCAACGGTCTGAAAAACGAGGTCGGCACTTTCCAGACGGCAGCCTTGGTCATTATCTCCACGAGTTTCCTCCAGACGCTCGACGGTCCCAATCTCTGCTCCGGCTATGCCGAGATGCTCAAGCACGGCCTCATTAGCGACGTAGACCATTGGAGCCAGCTCATGCAGTTTGATCTCGACCATCCGGACCTCCCCACCTTGCAACAGTTGGTAAGGCGCAGCATAGAGGTTAAGGAGGATATCGTGCGGCAAGATCCCCATGAAGCGGGGATTCGCAAGGCACTCAATTTTGGCCATACGCTTGGCCATGCGCTGGAGAGTCTGGCCATGGAGACAGGGCATCCTGTGCTCCATGGCTACGCTGTGGCCTGGGGCATGATAGGCGAGCTCTACGAGAGCTGTGTGCGCAAGGGATTTCCTCAAGATAAGATGCGCCAGACCGTAAGTTTCATCCGCGAGCACTATGGTGAGATGCCGCTCGACTGCAAACAGTATGACCGCATCCTGGAGCTGATGAAACATGACAAGAAGAACGTTGGTGGCCAGATACTCTGCACCCTGCTGAGTGATATCGGCCAGCTGCATATCAATGAGCCGCTTTCCAAGGAGGATATATTTGGTATGCTCGACTTTCTGAGAGAGGGATAGATGACAGTATCTGCTCCCAACTATCCTCAATCAGACTGTAGGATGACGCGAAGTCTCTTACATTAATATATAGCAGACGATATAGACATCAGCGCCCGATCCTGTAGCTACAGGACCGGGCGCTGGATGAATAAGTCGGGATGCCGTTTGACGAATGACTTGTCTGTCAGCAAACTAACGGCGGACTAGGCAATTGGTGAGCCATTTGCGCACGGGAGCATCGTACAATCGGTAAACTAGCCAGCCCAGCAACAGGCTTCCCAAGTAGGTCAGCAAAGCAATTGGCCAAGCCTGTGAGAAGGAAAGCTGATGCTCCCAGATGTAGGAGAAGAAGAGGTACATCAAGGGGTAATGTACCATGTACAGGGGGTAGGAAAGATGACCGAGGATGTGACTGACCCTTGTCATACGGTCGCCTATACTCTTGATATTGGCGCCTGTGAGCAGGACGATGGGAAAAACGACCATCAGACACAGACAGTCGTAGATTGCATTGCACTCCGGGTGACTCTGGCCTCCGATATAGGGGACGGAAAAGCAGCCAATGAGGACAAACGCGGCTGCGATGATGGCCGGAAGAGGGAGTGTAAGATGATGCAGCCTCTGATTGCGAGCCAGCAGCATGCCGAGTGAGTAGGAGAAGAGCATGCGCAGGAGCCCACCGGGCAGTCCTGATTCTTCCATGGTCCAGCCTACGCCGATGCTGTAGCTGCCTGAGACGTCGGAGAGGGCCATGGCGATCAAGCCTATGCCGAGTAGCAACGTCCATATCCGCAGGACGCGTGTCGGCAAGCGATGGATAATCAAGGCGTAGAGGATATTGCCAATATACTCGAAGAAGAGTGACCACTGGGGGCCGTCGAGTGGGAACATTTCGCCATTACCGCGCACATCAGCGCGACAACCGGGCCAGCAGGGCAGCATCAGCATGCCCATCACGGCTGCCAGTACTATCTGGAGAGGATTTGGATGGGCTCCGTCCCATGTCTCGGCGCCCTGTATCAGGTAGGTGGCGAGGCCAATCAGAGTACCCATCACGACCATGGGATGCAGACGGATGAGCCTCCGGCGGAAGAAGGCGCGCAAACCCATTTGGGGCCAGCGGTCGTCGTAGGCATAGCCGATGACGAACCCTGAAAGAATGAAAAAGAAATCTACGGCGAGGTAGCCGTGATTGAATTGCTCCTCCTGAGGACTCGTGGCAAATCCCTCAAAGATGTGGTAATAGACAACACAGAGGGCGCACACTCCACGCAAGGCGTCGAGCAGGACGTAGTGGGGCTTGGAGTCGGCAAACACGCTTGCTTACTTGTTCTCGCTCTGGTGGATGGCGGCCTTGATGAAGCTCATGAAGAGCGGGTGGGGATGCAGGACCGTACTGCTGTACTCTGGGTGGAACTGTGTACCGACATACCAGGTCTTGCTCGGGTCTTCAACGATCTCGACAAGGTTGGTGTCGGGATTGATGCCGCTGCATGTCAGACCATGAGCCTCAAACTCATCCTTGAAGGCGTTGTTGAACTCATAGCGGTGCCGGTGGCGCTCCTCTATGTTCTGTTTGCCATAGGCCTTGTAGGCGAGTGTGCCCTTCTTGAGGCGGCATGCGTAGGCTCCAAGTCTCATCGTGCCGCCCATATTGGTGATATTCTTCTGCTCCTCCATGAGGTCGATGACATTGTGTTTGGTGTCGGTGTCCATCTCTGCGCTGTTGGCGTCACGGTATCCGAGGACATTGCGCGCAAACTCAATGACAATCATCTGCATGCCAAGGCATATGCCAAATGTGGGCACATCGTGCTCTCTGCAATACTGGGCCGCGATGATCTTGCCCTCGATGCCGCGGCTGCCAAATCCCGGGCAGATGACGATGCCGTCCCATCCCTTGAGCATCTCGGCGGCATTGTCTTGCGTAATCTTCTCACTGTTGATGAAGTCCACCTTGAGTTTTTTCTCCTGCCAGGTAGCGGCTTGTGAGAGGGACTCGCGGATACTCTTGTAGGCGTCCTGCAGATTGTACTTGCCCACGAGGCCGATACGCACGACCTCCTTGGCTGCATGACGGAGCTCGAGGAAACGCTTCCAGTTGCCCCACTCTATCTCGCCATCGGCGGGCATGCCAAACTTACGCAGGATGGTGACATCGAGGCCCTGCTCCGCCATGCGCACAGGTACCTCGTAGATGGTCGGCTGGTCAAGGCTCTGTACGACAGCGTCAGACTCTACATTGCAAAAGGCTGCGACCTTTTTGCGCAGGGCCTGACTGAGGTCACGCTCGGCGCGGAGCACGAGGATGTCGGGCTGGATGCCGAGACTCTGGAGCTCTTTGACGCTATGCTGGGTGGGCTTTGTCTTGAGCTCCTTGGCGGCTGCGAGGTAGGGCACGTAGGTCAGATGGACGCAGAGGGCACGTCTGCCGAGCTCCCACTTGAGCTGTCGGATGGCCTCGAGGAACGGTGTGCCCTCGATGTCGCCTACGGTACCGCCGATCTCGCTGATGACGAAGTCATAGTGATTTTTTCGTCCGAGATAGAGCATGGAGCGCTTGATTTCGTCAGTAATATGAGGCACCACTTGAATTGTTTTGCCCAGGAAGTCGCCCCGTCGCTCCTTGTTGATGACGCTGAGGTAGATTTGTCCGGTCGTATAATTATTGTCACGGGTGGTCTTGATATCGGTGAAGCGCTCGTAGTGACCAAGGTCGAGGTCGGTCTCCTGACCATCGGTCGTGACGTAGCATTCTCCGTGCTCGTAGGGATTAAGTGTCCCCGGGTCTACATTGATGTAGGGATCAAACTTCTGGATAGTGATCTTATAGCCCCTAGCCTGAAGGAGCTTGCCGATAGATGCCGAGATGATGCCTTTGCCCAGGGAGGAGGCAACACCGCCCGTTACAAAAATATACTTCGTGTCTGCCATAGCTGAAAAAGATAATTACGTTGAAGTCTTCTAACGGGATACAAAGATACGAAACAATTGACAATGCCGGAAGAAGAGGGCGGGAATAGTTTCCCGAAAATTAATCTTGATACGAGGACAAGCATCCTAAGGCCAGCGATGTGGGAGGGAGCGGCCGTCATGTGGGATGCTGTCGGCTTTGCAGCTTTTTGTCTGAGCCTTGGATGGGGGTAGTCAGTGCTGATGGGTGCATGCTGAGATGGTATGAGTACGTATTTTTTTACGGGTAGTGGATGACGTCACGCGCAGGAGAGATATGCGTCACCGGCTACGGCCTCGTATTCTGGCAGGTACGCTGAGGAATCGACAGAGAAGGAATGCATGGTCATCTTGAAGGGTAGTCTATCGTGATGTCGCCTGACCTTCATATGGCTATGCGGCTTTGAAAATGAGTGAATCGCCATCCTGTGTTGGCTGCATTGGACCTTGGCGGCTCAGCAAGCCCATCTGCCAGTCGGGGAATTGACGGTATGGATCCGCTAGCAGTTTTGATGAAAATAAATCTTGGCTGACGGTTTCTTGCAAGCGGTGTTGGAAGAGCAGGAGCGCGTCCCAGTGGCGTCGGATAGGAACTATGGCTGGGCGGACGGCGACTGTCGGCTAGGGCGCGGGGAGGAGGCGGCTTTTTATCTCTGAGGAGAGACGATATGTGGAAGTTTATCCTTACCTTTGTGCCTGTTAATCCTAATCTATACGCAACTTATGACTCTGAAGACCCTATTCCGACACGGCGAGGTGAGACTGGCGCTGGTGCTGTCCTACTACTTCATGTGGTACTATGCCTTGCAGCGGCCTCTCTTTGACGGCCATGTGGTGTTGAGGTGCGTCTTTGGATATCTGATATTTGCCGTGATACTGGCTATTCTGCTTTGGGCGGTGACCAAACTGGCAGGACAACCGCTCTTCGGGGCCACCAAATTGTGGTTTTTCCCCACCAAGGTGGCGCTGATAAGCGCGCTGATCATCTCGGCCGTGGCTGCGGGCCTGTTTGCCTTGACTAGCCCAGTCAAGTGGAACGCTTTGCATCTCGCAGTGCTCATCATCGGCGCACTGGGAAGCGTGGGCGCTATCGTAGCTTATATCTACGGCTTGGTCGACGAGCGCAAAAACTGAATAAGTCGGACAAAAGAAAAACTGCAAGGTATCCTTTCCCGGGTATCTTGCAGTTTTTGTTATAGGGTGTCGGTAGGCGGAGGCCTTGTCAAGCCTCTTCTTCATCAGCTTCCGGCTTAGGTGGGTCCCACTCTACGCCCTCAAGTGTGGGGTCAAGGACGACGAGGCTGCGGTTGAGCTTGGCCAGTTGCTGGCGCACATCCTTGAGCTTGGAGATGGCTTCAGCAATATTTTGTTCGCCGTCTTTATTCTTGCTGAGCAGCTGTCGGGCTGCGGCTATCTTGAGGCCGCGCACCTTGACGAGAGTGTATATGGTGCGGACGGTTTCAATGTCTTCCTTGGCGTACTGCCGGACGTTTCGCCCTGCCTTGTGGGGATGGAGCTGGGGAAACTCCTGCTCCCAAAAGCGCAGCAGCGACTCGGCTACACCAAACTGGGCGGCCACCTCGTGGATGGAGTAGTACTTCTTGAGTTCCTTGTGGGTATAGAGTGTCATGCAGATGGAAATGTGTACCTCTCGGTGATATGGGGAGCGCGCCTTACAGCCTGCAGCCGAAGACCGGACACCATATAATTTGAGTATGTATTTGCTGCAAATGTACTTAAAAACTCGTAACTTTGCAACTGTTTTAAGAAAAAGAAATCATGATGACAGCAAATGAGATAAGAGAGTCGTTTAAGACTTTTTTCGCCAGCAAGGGACACACTATTGTGCCCTCGGCTCCGATGGTAATCAAGGATGACCCTACCCTGATGTTTACCAACGCCGGTATGAACCAATGGAAGGACATCATACTCGGTACACGTGACCCCGAGCCGCGCCGCCGCGCCGACACGCAGAAGTGCCTCCGCGTCAGCGGAAAGCATAATGACTTGGAGGAAGTCGGCCATGACACCTACCATCATACGATGTTTGAGATGCTTGGCAATTGGAGCTTTGGTGACTATTTCAAGGAGGGAGCTATAGACTACGCATGGGAATATCTCGTCGACGTACTCCACTTGGACCCCAAAGATCTCTATGTTACTGTCTTCGAGGGCTCGCCTGAGGAGCATCTGGGACGCGACGACGAAGCCGCAGGTTACTGGGCAAAGCATGTACCAGCCGATCATATTATCAATGGCAACAAGCATGACAACTTCTGGGAGATGGGTGATACGGGTCCATGTGGCCCCTGCTCGGAGATACATCTCGACAGCCGTACCCCGGAGGAGAAGGCCAAGACGCCCGGACGCTTGCTGGTCAACAAAGATGATCCCCAGGTGATAGAGATATGGAATATTGTCTTCATGCAGTTCAACCGCAAGGCTGACGGATCCCTTGAGCCGCTGCCAATGCACGTCATAGACACCGGCATGGGCTTTGAGCGTCTTGTCAGGGCGCTTCAGGGCAAGCACTCCAACTATGATACAGACATCTTTCAGCCCATCATCAAAGAGATAGAGCGTCTCTCGGGCAAGACCTACGGCGTCGACGCCAATGTAGACGTCGCCATGCGCGTGGTAGCAGACCATCTGAGAGCGATAGCATTCTCTATCGCTGACGGTCAGCTGCCTAGCAATGCCAAGGCGGGCTATGTTATCAGGCGTATCCTCCGACGCGCCGTACGCTATGCCTATACCTTCCTCGGACAGAAGGAGGCTTTCATCTACAAACTCCTGCCAGTGCTTACCCATGAGATGGGACAGGCATTCCCGGAGCTCGTGGCACAGCGCGAACTTATCGCCAAGGTCACCAAGGAAGAGGAAGAGGCTTTCCTGCGTACGCTTTCGACAGGTATCAATCTGCTTGACACCATCATCGCCGAGACTCGCAAGCAGGGCAAGTCCTGTGTCGACGGCAAGCAAGCCTTTACTTTATTTGATACCTTCGGGTTTCCTCTCGACTTGACCGAACTTATCTGCAAGGAGCAGGGACTGAGTGTTGACACGGAGGGCTTTAATGCTGAGATGCAGAAGCAGAAAGATCGCGCCCGCAACGCTGCTGCCGTCGAGACCGGTGACTGGGTTGTCCTGAAAGAAGGCGAAGAGCAGTTCTGCGGGTGGGATGCTACTCAATGCACTACCCACATCCTCCGCTATCGCAAGATGGAGCAGAAGGGCAAGACTTACTACGAACTGGTACTCGACACTACCCCCTTCTATGCTGAGATGGGCGGTCAAGTAGGCGATACCGGTACGATTAAGAACGAGACGGAGACCATTAAAATCATTGATACACGCCGCGAGAACAATCTTCCGATACACATCACGACCAGTTTGCCACAACATCCCGAGGCTCAGTTTACAGCGCAGGTGGATTTGAAGCGCCGCCGTGCCAGCGAGGCCAACCACACTGCGACTCACCTGCTTGATCAGGCGCTTCGTCAAGTGCTCGGCTCCCATGTGGAGCAGAAGGGCTCTCTTGTGACACCTGACTATCTGCGCTTTGACTTCAGTCACTTTCAGAAGGTGACTCCCCAAGAGCTCCGCCAGGTGGAGCGCATCGTCAATGCGCATATCCGGCAGGACCTCCCGCTAGAGGAACATCGCGACATGCCGATAGAGGAGGCCAAGAAGATGGGCGCTATTGCCCTCTTTGGAGAGAAATATGGTGACAGGGTGCGTGTGGTCCGCTTTGGTGAGAGCGTAGAGCTCTGCGGCGGATGCCATGCTCAGAGCACGGGCCGTCTGGGTCTCTTCCATATCATGTCCGAATGCAGTGTAGCTGCCGGCATACGCCGTATAGAGGCTGTGACAGGCGAGGCTGCTGAGGAGCTCATCTACGCCGTACAGGACACGATGGCGGAGATACGCCAACTCTTCAATAACTCCAAAGATCTCACGGCGGCTATTCACAAGGTCATCAGCGAGGACAACGATCTGAAGCATCAGGTGGAGCAGTTTATGAAGGAAAAAGTGCTCTTACTCAAGGATAAGCTGATGCAGACAACGCAGACAATCGACGGCGTCAAGGTTATCAGCGCCAGACTCGAGGTGCAGCCCGATGTGGCCAAGGATTTGGCCTTCAAGATTCTGGGAGAGAGTTCCGAGAATACGATCTGTGTCATCGGCAGTGTGTACAATAATCGCCCGACACTGACTGTGATGCTGAGCAAAGACCTTATTGCTGACCGTAAGCTTCATGCCGGCCAGCTCGTCCGCGAGGCTGCCAAACTCATCCAGGGTGGCGGCGGTGGCGCTCCCCATTTTGCTACAGCCGGTGGAAAGAATGCAGACCATATCGTGGAAGCTATCTCAAAGGTACTTGAGCTTGCCGGTCTTAAGACGAAGTAAGTTTCGCTTACGACGGAGACGGCAATACTCAGACTGACTCTGATCCAGACGATATCATCCCCCTCGTCAGGCAGAAGCCTTGGCGCGGGGGATATGTTTTATCCGGAGGTGAAGGAGACGGAACTGCATACTACAGGCTCCGGCTCTTACCTGCAATCATCGGGAGGTATCACAGCAGGGGGTGACACGGAAGACAGCGAATAGAGGTATGACTACACGCAGTCAAACTCACGCGATGCGATATAGAGTAGTTCTCGGACCAAAGAATATCTGTGAGGACGGACAAATCGCTTATCTGTTTGGAAAAGCAGTACCTTTGGGCATCTACGAGGGCTCTCAGACAGATACGGAAACGACTCTGCTTTGCATAGAATAAGTCTGCCACGGCATTTAAGGGATAATTATCCTATAGGAAGAGTTGAGCATCTCGTCATCAAGTCCCCGAGATGTAGTGGCTAAGGGAGTGGGCGAGCTCTATCCGCTCTCATTGCTTTGTGGCGCCGCATGTCCCTTCGCCAGTTGTATAGCCTCTATGACGGTAGGTTTCAAAACTTGACGATATGCCTTGATAATATTCTTCACCAGGAAGAACGCGTTCCGTATGTAACCTTTGTCTCTAAATTGTCCGTAAGTGTACGATAACTTATTGCTTCTTTCAGATAGCCTGTTAGTTTTTTCATATATAAATTTGGGAAACTCGCTTCTTAAGTGCCGATGTAGTGATGACAAGTTGCCTTGTTTGCTTAACAAGGTCGGATGTAGTTTGAACTAGAAGACGAGTTGTTATCGTCTGATAGCCAGCTAGTTATAAAAGTATCAAATACCATTTGCAATTAATTGGTTTTCAGTAAGTTATAGAGATGATTTGGGTAGATTTTCATCTTTCCGTCTTCGGACATAAAAGGGAAAGCACTATTTAATTTTTTATTATAAAAAATTCAGTTCCCTTTTGCTCCTGTTGATAAAGGCTGCTTATTAGATAGGCTTGGCCCTGGCGGAAAGATTTTCCGGAAAGCATGAAAAAGCTCCTAGTGAGGGTGGAGCAACGGGAGGAGTGATTGGGACTTTGTCCGCCCTGCTCTGCTTGGTGCCATCATTAGACAATGTCTGTTGCGGATTTATCTCTGATGATGGGCCTAGAGTGTGGAGGGTAAGCCTTTGGCTGACAGGCACCGGTTGACAATAAGGATTTTGCTTCCCACAAAATCTCTACTACCCTTGACTTACGGCTTGACTAATGCTCGCCAGAGATACACAACAAGGGCATGCAAGGTACTCTAGCCCTTGCATGCCCTCTGGATATAGGAATGTGCTATTGACTCTATTGTCCTATTGCTGCTGGCCTTCAGCTGCTGGTGCCGGTGCATCGGCGGCGGGAGCTTCGGGGGCGGCTACCTCAGGAGCTTGTGCCCCTTTGACGGGCTCAGGAGCGTTTGCAGGAGCCGGTGTGTCGGAGGCTGGTGCCTCAGAAGTAGGAGCGGGTGCTTCGGCAGCCTGAGCGGCTTGCTGACGGGCGGCTTGATCCTGCTCTTTGAGCTTTTGCAGCGTATCGGCTACCTCCTTCTTAAGCTGGTCAATCTTCTTCTGCAGCTGATCAATGAGGGCATTGCCCTTCTTGGAGTGGGCTGTGAGGAAGGAGAAGTTGTTCTCGTAGGTATTGAGCTCGCTCTTCTTGATCTCATAGAGGCGGTAGAGGGTATTGCCATCGCGTGGAGCAGCAGACTCGCGGCTGTTGCGGCTGCGAGATGACGAGTCACGATGTCCACGGTGCAAATTGAACTTCTCAGCGGCCTTGTCGCTGACTTCGCGGAAGGCATTGAAGAGTTTATCCTTCTCCTTGAAAGGTACATGGCCGGTCTCGTTCCACTCGTCGATGAGTTGCTGTGCCTTGCTGGCGGCATCTTCGACAGCGCTGTCGACAAGTTCGCGCAACTGCTTGATGATGTCGCGCTTCTTGGCAAGATTGTCGGCCTCCTCCTTGTGCTGGTCGCCCAACACTTGCTTCTTGTGGTCAAAGAAGGCGTTGCATGCTGTGTTGAATCTCTCCCAGAGAGCCTGCGAGGCCTTGTGGGTGGTGGCACCGATCTTTTTCCACTGCTTCTGGAGCTCGATGAGCTCGTTGGTAGTCTTGGTCCATTCGGTACTGTCCTTGAGGGCTTCGGCTTTTTCGCAGAGTTGTGTCTTGAGTGCGGCATTCTCGGCAAAGAGCTTGCGCTGGGCTTTGAAGAACTCGGCCTTCTTGTTGAAGAAGTTGTCACAAGCAGCGCGGTAGCGCTCGTAGATCTTGTTGTTCATCTTCTTGGTAGCGCGGCCGATGCCTTTCCATTCGGTTTGGAGCTCGATAATCTTCTTTGTAATCTCGTCCCATGCGGGGAAGTTCTTGAGGTTGTCGGTCTCAATGTTCTCTATCTTCTCACAGAGTTCGGTCTTCTTTTTCAGGTTTTCCTCCTCGACGGCCTTGAGTTGCTCGAAGTATTGCGCATGGCGCTTATTGACAGCGGTAGAGGCGGCTTTGAATCGGTTCCAAAGATCTTCCCGCAGTTCCTTGGCCACAGGCCCTATCTCGCGAAATTCCTGATGGAGCTCCTGGAGGATACGTGAGGCGTGGATGATATCCTTGTCATCCTTGAGGGCTTCGGCTTCCTCGCAGAGCTTGGTCTTGGCTTCCAGATTCTTCTTGAAGTCGTAGTCGCGCAGTGCGGCATTGGTCTTGAGTTGGTCGTAAAATTGCTCTACGGCAAACTGGTAAGACTTCCAGAGATTGCCTTCTGCCTGGGCGGGCACGGGATTGATGGTCTTCCACTGGTTTTGCAGCTCGCGTACGGTCTCAAAGGCCTTGTTGGCTTCCTCGGGTGTAGCGGAATACTGCTTGATCTTTTCGATGATGATCTGTTTCTTCTGGAGGTTGACCTCTTTCTGGTGCTCAGCCTCCTGCTGGAGCTTATTGCGCTGCTCCTTTATGATGGCCATGACCTTCTTGAATTCCTCTTCGTGGAGATTGGGCATGGGTACGAAGTCTTCTTCTTTGCCGCCGTCTTGGATAAATTGCTGATGGGACTTTATTTTCTCCTCCTTAATAAGGTGGTAGAAAGCCTGCTTGAGAGCGTCGAGTTCGGTTTTTTCGCTCTGCTCGGGATGTTCGGCGAGCTGGTTGAGACGGTCGATGATGCCCTCAATGGTTTCGGGCACCTGAATGGGCTTGTGTTCCTCGGCGGGTATTTGGGGTGTGGCATCGTCATCCTCTGGTTCGGGTGCCGGTGCGGGAGCTTCTGCAGTCGTGGCCTCGTTCCCTGCTTGTGCAGGTGCTTCGGGCGCTTCAGCAGCTTGTGTCTGTGCTTCAGGAGCGGTGGAGGCAGTGGAAGCCTCTTCTGCCTGCGGAGATGCGGCTGGTGCCTCTTCTACGGGCACGGCTGTGTGGGGGGTTGCTTCGGTAGCAGCGCTCTCTGTCTGCTGGAAATCGGTCTGTGCCTCGGCCGGCTGGGGCTGAGGGGTCTCTTCTGTAGCCTTGTTTACCTCTTCTCCTGCGGCAGTGGGAGCGTCATTGGTTGCGGGAGACGTGTGGAGTGCTTGCTCCTCGGTCTTGTTGCTGAGATTGTCTTCCATGATGTGTGAAAGTTGTTACTGGATGTGAATAAGATAGGGCGCAGGCGGATGCCTGTGTCCTTAGCATATGCAAATGAAACAAATATAATTGAATTGGCAAAATGAAAATCAAGATTTCTTCATGTTAACGCCTGATGCTTAAGCCCTCAGAAGGCAGGGTATGATTGCCGCTGGGCGTCACCTGTGTTTGCCGGAGCAATCTTGTTTGCCAGACTCCCTGCTTAGTCGATGGTGAGGCTGCTATCGGTGATCTTGTACGCGATGAGGCGCCGCTACGAAGCGCAGTAGAGAGATGCTTCTGGCGGGATATGTCGCTCATGCCTGTCCCTTGCACTAGCAGCTAGGCGTCTGCAGCCACTTGAGCGCAGATAGGAGCAAATGAGCGCCGACAGGACACAAGGTGTAAAGGACTTGGTGGTAATGGATTGAGTAACGGCTTGTGCAGAAGGAACTTGTCTCTGCTTGTAAGCCAGCTAGATCCAAGACTTGCGGCGGAAGACGTAGAGAGAGGCGACGGAGACAAAAAGCGACAAGGCCAGCGCAACGGGGAATCCCCACCATACATGCTCCATGCCGTTGATGAGGTTCATACCAAAGAGGCTGGCGATGAGCGTAGGGAACATGAGAACGATACTGATACTTGTCATGGTACGCATGACGGCACTCATATTGTTGTTGATGACGCTAGCGTAGGTCTGCATCGTAGTATCGAGGATATTGGAGTAGATGTTGGCTGTCTCGCGTGCCTGGTTCATCTCGATGGTCACGTCCTCGATGAGGTCAGCATCGATCTCGTCGACGGGGAGCTTGAATTTCAGTTTGGAGAGCAGGGTCTCGTTGCCTCGGATAGAGGTGATGAAGTAGGTCAAGCTGTCTTGCAGACGCAGGAGTCCGATCAGATCGTCATTGGATATCTTGTGGTCCAATTTTTTCTTGGCCTCCTCGATGAGAGTGTTGATCTGCTTCAGGCGTTTAAGGTACCAGACGGCCGAAGATAGGAAGAGCCTGAAAGTCAAGTCGACGGCGTCGGTAAATCCTATGTTGCGCTTCTGCTGATAGCTCACGAAGTCAATCATCATATTGGTTTCGTAGTTGCAGATGGTGATGCAGATATCCCCCTTGAGGACGATACCGAGCGGCACCGTCGTGTGGGGCGTACGGGATCTTACCTCCTTGACATAGGGTATACGCAAGATGATAAGCGTCCAGCCATCGTCGTAGTCGTAACGGGAGCGCTCATCCTTGTCTCGGATGTCATCAATAAAATAGTCGGGTACTTTAAGGTCTTCAAGCAGATATTTCTCATCAGTCTCAGAGGGGCATGTAATCTGTATCCAGCAGTTGGGCTCCCATTGACTGAGCGTACTGAGCGTACGGTTGATGTTCCAGAATGTTCGCATAGCTTTGATTTTGTCTCGGAGCGATAAAATCTCGGGCGAGGCAAGCACCAGAGCTACAAGTGCAGACACCTCGTCTTACAACCTTTCGTTTTCCGCGTGATAGTCGTCCATGAGTCGTATATAAACTTGATTACAGTTGCAAAAGTACAAATTTTTGCCTATCCGTGTCTCACAGTGTCGCGTTTTTTATATCTTTTTACTCGTTTTGTACTTGGCTGGTCATGTCGGGCCGCGCTGTGGAAATACCAAGCAGGTGAAGACAATTTCTTGAGTGTAAAGGTGTACGACGGAAATCCTTGTCTGCCGTCGTAACAAATTATCCATTCTCTTTTCACCGCTATACTGTACCGTGGAAGAGCTTTTTCTTGGCGTATCGAGGCTCATAAGGTGATGCTTGGGAGGCGGGGCGTGACTTCAAATAGCTCCTTGTGGCTGATACAAATGGTCTTTTGTCGTCGGAGACCCCTCTTAAGACTGCCAGCTACAAAACTGCGTGTGGCTTGGTGCCTTATTGAGATTGCAGGGAGCGGAGTGGTCAGGATGAAACTGGATGAGAGCGTTGTCTGAAAGGGCATAGAGTATTGCTTGAATGGGGGCGGAGGGCCTTCTCCTGCTCCTCTTCAGACCAAGTCCCGTGATGGGAAGGATGGTTCCAGGCTAGGATGACTAGGTCGGACTTGGTAAAGAATAAGGTCCGACCTAGTCGAAACTAAGTCGGACCTTATATCGTGTCAAGCGCGGATTTGCCGGATGTAGGGCAAGCTTACCGGCTAGCGAGAGCGCGCTGATATTCTCCCGCTACAGACTGTAGCTGAAGAAATCGAAGAAGTCGTACACTTGGCTCAGTATGCCTGCAAAGACGACGCCGATGGCGCAGATGGCGAGGCCAATCTGGGTGTAGCAGTCGCTTCGGAAAGTCGCGATGGGCTGATTGCTCTGCTTGATATACATGGCCTTTACGATCAAGAGGTAATAGTAGAGCGAGATGACGGTGTTGACCAACGCGATAAAGACGAGTACGGGGAAGCCTGCCTTGAAGCCTGCCAAGAACATGAAGAACTTACTGAAGAATCCGGCGAAGGGCGGAATGCCGGCCAGAGAGAACAGGCAGAGTGTCATGATGAAGGAGAGCTTGGGATTGGTCTGGTAAAATCCATCATAGTCGCTGATAAGCACTTTGCCCGAATGTTGCTCTGTCACATTGATGATGGCAAAGACACCGAGGTTGGCTACGAGGTAGACAAAGAGATAGTAGACCATCGCTGTCATGCCTTGTGCTGTGCCGCCCATAACGCCGAGTACGAGGTAGCCGGCCTGGGAGATGGCGGAGAAGGCCATGAAGCGCTTGATATTGTTCTGGCGCACGGCAAAGATATTTGCCACTGTGATGGTCAGAATAATAATCCAGAAGAGCAGGAGGTCCCAATCTTTAATCAGCGGGGCGAAGACCTTGACCAAGGTGACGAAAAGCACGAAGGCTGCTGCGCCCTTGGAGATAACGCTCAGATAACTGGTAACGGTCGTCGGAGCGCCCTGATAGGTATCTGCGGTCCAGAGATGGAAGGGTACGAGGCTGATCTTGAAGCCCAGACCACTGATGAAGAGGGCTAAGGCTGCGAGCTGCACGTAGTTGGATGTAGAGATGCGGGCTGCCATGTCGTCAAAGTAGAGTGTGCCGCACGTACCGTAGAGGAGCGAGATGCCATAGAGGAGCAGGGCGCTCGAGAAGAGGGCTGTGAGGATATACTTGGCAGCGGCTTCGGCGCTCTCCTTATTCTTCTTGGTGAAGGCGACGAGAGCGGTCATCGGTACGGAGGCCAGTTCGAGTCCGATGAAGAACATGATGAAGTGGCCGGCACTGATCATGAAGTACATGCCAAGCAGCGTGGAGAGGGTCAGCAGGTAAAACTCGCCCTGCTTGATCTGATTTTCCTCGCGGCGGAGCCATCCGTTGGCCATGAAGAATACAATGAGCGTGCCGATATTAAGCACAGCCTTGACGACGGTCATCATGGGCGTGTGCTGATACATGCCGCCAAAGGCCTCAACTGTGGGCGTGCAATAGCTTGGGCAGACCCCTAAAGTGACCATAAAGACGGTCTGGGCCAGCAGGAGAATGATGGGCAGCGGAGTATTGAGCACACCCTTGCCACTCTTGCGGTCAGGGCAGAGGATGAGGTCGGCGATAAACAGGATGACGATGACGGCTATCAAGGAAAGCTCGTCGGTCATATGGAGAAATTGTGAGTAGTCCATTTGCTGTATTTCGATTGTCAGATTGCTAGATTAGAGAAAAGGGTTGCACTGTGAGGCTACATGACCTATATGGTTCATCATGGGAGCTACGCTGCCCTCTATCATATGGCTAAGCCACGTAGGCGTAAGACCGATACCGGCGATGCAGGCAATGAGCACGATGATGGCGAGGCGCTCCTCCCAACGGGCATCGTGCATCTTGAGTTGCACGGGATCGGTGCACTTGCCGTAGAGTATCTTGCCCACCATGCGGAGGATGTAGACCGCAGCCACGACGATGGAGGTGGTGGCGGCTATCGTGAGCACGCGGTGGAAGGTATCAGCATTTTGGAACGAACCAACGAAGATGGTCATCTCTGCAACGAAGCCTGACAGACCAGGCAGACCGAGGTTGGCTAGACCGGCGATGGCGAAGGCTACGGAGAGGAATGGGATGACGGTCATCAAACCGTTGAGCTGTCGGATGTCACGAGTGTGAGCACGGTGGTAGATCATACCGATGGCGGCAAAGAAGAGGGCTGTCATGAGTCCGTGGCTGAGCATCTGGAGTACTGCACCGGTAGAGGCGGTCGTCGTGAGCATCAAGATGGCAAAGAGTACCATGCCGCAGTGACTTACTGACGAATAGGCGTTGAGGTACTTGAGGTCAGTCTGAACGCAGGCGGAGAGAGCTCCGTAGACGACGCCCGTGCCGGCGAGGATCAGGAAAATCCAGCTCAACTCATTGGCGGCCTCGGGCAACAGGAAGATGGCAATGCGGAAGCATCCATATCCTCCCAGTTTCATCAATACGCCGGCGTGAAGCATAGACACTGCCGTGGGGGCTGATGAGTGACCGTCGGGACTCCATGTGTGGAAGGGGAAGAGTGCACCCAGCACACCGAAACCTATGAAGGTGATGGGGAACCATATGCACTGCTTGGAGAATTCTATCACATGGGCACCGCCAGTATGGTGAGCGATATCGAGGATATTCATCGTCTGGCCGCCGGCTCCGTAGTAGATGCCGAAGATACCCATCATAAGGAAAGCGCTGGCTCCCATGAGCATCAGGGTAAGTTTCATGGCTGCGTACTCCTTGGGACCTGTACCCCAGACACCGATAAGCAAATACATGGGGATAAGGGCAATCTCATAGAACATGAACATCATAAACATGTCGACTGAGATAAAGAAGCCGAAGACACCCATGCTCAGCAGTGTAAACCATAGGAAGTACTCCTTGCACATATCCCACGAAACGAAAGTGCCGGTGAAGACTATCACGCCTGAAAGCAGGAGCATGGCGACAGAGATGCCGTCGACGCCGACGGAGTAGCGTATGTGGAGAGGCTCAAACCATGTGAAGCTGGCCTGATAGAGCATCTCGGCACTATTGCCGCCCGCGCGGTCGGCCAGAAACTTGAGAGTCAGTAGTATACTCAGCGCGAGCAGAGCTGAGCTGCCGACAACCATGACGGCACGAATCTGCTTTTGACCCTTGGCAAGCCAGAGGGCAAACAGCATCATCAGAGGTATAAGTACAAATAATGAAAGGAAATTCATAACGTCACGGGCTTTAGAATATCAACATTAAAATAAGGGCTATCACGCCGAGCAGGAAGACAAATGCATACTGCTGTACGCGGCCGCTCTGCAGAGCACGGATGCCCTGGCTTGTCGCATTGGTCCCCCAAGCGAGGAAGTCAAAGAATCCATCGATGACATTGCGGTCAAACCATGCAATGGGGCGGCTGATATGAGCAAAGATGATGCGGTGGGTGACAAACTGGTATACTTCGTCAATATAGAAGCGATGGTAAGCCCACTTGTGGAGATGAGGAAATGTGGCCTTGAGCTTCTCGGCAATCGGCTGGCGGGCTCCGCTGTAGATCCATGTGGCCAGTCCAATCGAGATCAGGGCGATGCCTACGCTGGTACCAGCTACGCTCCAGTCAAGTGAGATGTGATATGCCTCGCCGGTAGCACTGACATAACTACCAAAGGTGCCGGGGAGTATCCATCCGATGGTGCAGGTAATAAGCGTGAGGATGATGAGAGGCACCGTCATGGTGGCGGGACACTCATGGGGCTGGTGCTCGCGATGGTACTCGACGTTCTCTGTACCCCAGAAGATGCCGTAGTAGACTCTGAACATGTAGAAGGCAGTCATGGCTGCTATGCCTGTCATAATCCATCCCATGGTTGCGCTGTACTGGAAAGCAGCGACCAGAATCTCATCCTTGCTGAAGAATCCGCTGAATGGCGGGATGCCGCTGATGGCTAGGCAGGCGATGAGGAAGGTAATATGAGTGATGGGCATATACTTGTGCATGCCGCCCATATATTGCATCTCGTTGCTGTGGACCATGTGGATGATACAGCCGGCGCACATGAAGAGGGTTGCTTTAAACATGGCGTGGGTGAAGAGATGATACATAGAGGCCATGTAGCCGAGGCTTTCATGATTGTTTGTGAAGTCGCCCTCCGGCAGGCAGACGCCCAGCGCTACCATCATGAAGGCAATCTGGGAGATGGTGGAGAAGGCAAGAACGCGCTTGATATCACTCTGAGCACAAGCGACGGCTGCAGCATAGAATGCCGTGAAAGCACCTATCCAGGCGACGTAATGGAGAGTGTTGGGCGCATACTGTATCCAGAGTGGAAACATACGGGCTACCTGGAAGACGCCAGCAACGACCATGGTGGCGGCGTGGATCAAGGCACTGACGGGTGTAGGACCCTCCATGGCATCGGGCAGCCAAATGTGGAGGGGAAACATCGCACTCTTACCGGCGCCACCGATAAACATGAGGAAGAGCGCCGTGGGGAGTATGAAGCCTGCACCAGCGATTGCCTTGGCAAAGTCGGGACCTACAGTGGGCTGGGCGCCGTTGAGATAGACCGCAGTATTGGCAAAGTCAAAACTAAACGACTTGGTGTAGTATCCGTAAATCAGAATACCGATAAGAAAACCGAGGTCGGCAAAGCGGGTGACGATAAAGGCCTTCTTGCTCGCGGCAATGGCGGGCTTCTGTGTGTAGTAGAAGCCAATGAGCAGGTAGGAGCAGACACCGACGAGCTCCCAGAACATATACATCTGGAAGATGTTGGTCGCAACTACGAGGCCGAGCATCGACATCGTGAAGAGGGAGAGGAAGGAGTAGTAGCGCTGAAAACCCTTCTCCCCATGCATGTAGCCGAAAGAGTAGATGTGAACCATCAGAGACACTGTGGAGATGACGATAAGCATCATGACCGATATGGGGTCAAGCATGATGCCGAGGTCAAAGTGGAGCCCTTCGTTGTAGAAGGGAAGCCAAGTGAAATTGATGGGTACGAGAGTCTGGAAGACGCCGTCTACGCGGTCTGCGGTGAAGTACTGAAATGCCGTGTAGTAGCTCAATATTGCTACTACGCCGAGCGTGAGCGTACCGATGAGACCTGACGTACGGTGGCTGAGCCATTTGCCTACCAATCCGAGGAAGAGGAAGGAAAGAAATGGCAGCAGCAGGATTAAAACTGTGTATGAGTAGTCCATTCTATTTGTTCTGTTTCTTGTTGGTTACCATTTCATCTTGTCGAGGTGCTCGACAAAATTGTTCTTAATGTTGCGGTAGATATTGATCATCACGGCTATGGCAATGGCGGTCTCGGCGGCCGAGATGGCGATGCTGAATAGCGAGAAGAAGTAGCCCTCCTGTCCCTCAGGGAAGAGCAGCCGGTTGAAGGCTGCGAAGTTGAGGTCAGCCGCGTTGAGCATCAACTCGATGGAGATGAGGATGGCCAGCGTGTTGCGGCGGGTCAGAAATCCGTAGATGCCGATGAAGAGCATCAGTACCGAAAGTATGAGGAAATAATGTATCGTTATCATCTTAGTAAGAGCGTTTTTAGCGTTTACGGGCAATGACGAGACCGCCGATGATGCAAGCCAGCAGCAAGATACTCACGGCCTCAAATGGCAGGAGGAAGCCGTACTTGTCTGAGGCCACGAGCTGTGTGCCCAGTGTCTTGACTGAGGTGAGCTGCTCGCTGGGTGCGGTCAGTACGGTGGTTGCAAACTTGTGGGAAATGAAAATAAAAAGCATCAGCGCGGCGCCGCCGAGAGAGGCGATGAGGGCTGCGGCCTTTTTGATGGTGGCTGCAGGTACCTTTTCGTCGTTGTCATGCTGACCGGTAAGCATCAGTGCAAAGATATAGAGCACTACTACGCCACCGGCATAGACCATGACCTGAACGGAACCGAGGAAGGTGTACCCCATGAGGAAGTAGAGGCCTGCGGTGCCAAAGAGCACAAAGATCAAGTAGGTGGCGGCGCGCATGATATGCTTGGTCGTTACGGCCAAAATGCCGCTGATGAGGATGATGGCGGCTATGATGATAAATAGGACTGTCTGTGCCATATTATGATTCCTTATTTATGTCTTCGGAGGCTGGGGAGGCAGCTTCTGAAGCAGGTTTGACGGACGGAGTCTCGGCAGCAGGCTTGACGGCCTGTGCAGGACTGGCTGTAGAAGCAGCCTTGGGTTGGGCAGCGTCAGCCTTGGCCTCTGTAGCCTGGGCTACAGGCTTTGCTGGAGCAACTGCGGGCTTTGCAGGAGCTGCGGCCGACTGGGCAGCAGGCTGAGCCGGAGCGGCAGGGCGGGGAGCGGGAGCCGGTTTGGGCTTCTCCTCGAGGTGGCTGCCGGGATGGTTGAGCTGCATAATGAGCTTTGACTTGTCAAAGACGGCATTCTCAAAGTCCTGGTTGAAGCGTATAGCATCGTGGGGGCAGGCGCGTACGCAGAGATTGCAAAACATGCACTGCCCGAGGTTGTATTCGTACTTGACGAGCTGACGCTTCTTCTTGCCGTCGGGCGTCTCGACCATCTCGCTGTAGACGTGGATGGAGCCGTTGGGACATGCCATCTGGCAAAGGCCGCAGGCGACGCAGTGATGCTCGTTGCGCTCATTGTGGATCATCTCCAGACAGAAGCGGTTGCGGTCGGAGAAGTGGAGCGTCTTGCGGTTTTCGGGATATTGCTCGGTCTCGTCGTGCTCAAAGAAGACTTTGATAGACGTCTTCAGACCTATTGTGAGACTTTTCAAGGCGTGGCCCACGCCGCTGAAGTAATTTCTTTTTTCCATGGGTCTGCGTTAGTTTATAGTCAGGCCGAAGCACACGACAAGGGCCATCAGGACAATATTAATCATACTTAGTGGCATCAGGTACTTCCACTCCAGTGTCAGGAGCTGGTCGATGCGCAGGCGGGGGAAGGTCCAGCGTATCCACATCAACAGGAAGACGACAAAGAAGGCTTTGGCAAAAAACCATACAAATCCCGGTATGGCAGCCATCACGCTATTAAATCCGTCAGCGCCCTGGATGTAGAAGGGGGCCCAGCCTCCGAGGAAGATGGTGGCGGCCATTGCACCGCAGATGAAGAGATTGAGGTACTCTGCCAGATAGAAGAAGCCGAAGTGCATACCTGAGTACTCTGTGTGGTAACCTGCAGTCAGCTCGCTCTCGGCTTCGGGCAAGTCAAAGGGGCCGCGATTGCACTCAGCGTTGCCTGCGACGAGATAGATGAGAAATGCCAGCACTGCGGGCACGTGTCCGCGCACGATATTCCAACCATAGTCGGCCTGCTGCTGGACAATTTCGCTCAGCTGCATAGAGCCGTTGAGCAAGATGACGACCAGCATCGTCATGCCGATACTCAGTTCGTAGCTGATAAGCTGTGCGCCGCTGCGCATCGCACCAATCATAGGATATTTGCTGTGGCTGGCCCATCCGGCCAGGAGGATACCAATCACACCTATGCCGCTGACGGAAATGAAAAAGAAGGCGCCGACATTGAAGTCAAGTATTTCCAATCCTTTGTTCCATGGAATACAGGAGAAAGTCAGGAAAGAAGCTACTAAGACAAAGTATGGAGCCATATCATGGAGCAAGCGGTCGCTCTGGCGCATCTTGATGATCTCCTTGGTGAGCATCTTGAGCACGTCGGCGAAGACTTGCAGCACGCCCCACTTACCTACGCGGTTGGGGCCGATACGGCATTGGAAGAAGGCGCATATCTTACGCTCGGCGTAGATAAGTATAATCGCGAGCGTGGCGTAGAGTATGATGATAAAGAGCAGCACAATGAGGCACTCGATACCTATGGCCAACCATTCGGGCATGACGCCTGTCAGGAGCGAATGGAACCATGTGGAAACTGTTGTGAAATCAAACATAAGTCGTATCTGCTTTTTTATCGGTCAATATCTGGAATTACAAAGTCCATCGAAGCGCCGATGGCAATGAGGTCGGCAAATTTCTGCCCGCGGGTAGCGGTGTCCATGGCATTGGCCAGAGGCAGACTGCTGCTGCGGTAGTGGACGCGGTAGGGACTCTTGTCGCCCTTGCTCTCGATAAATACGCCAAACTCGCCACGGCTGGACTCGACAGCCTGATAATAGTCTCCCTCAGGAAGCTTGACGATGGGCTTGCGCTTGGTCTGGATGTCGCCGGCGGGGATATTGTCGATCAGCTGGTCGACAATATTGAGGCTCTCCAGCATCTCGTCCATACGGTTCCAGTGGCGTGCGTTGGTATCACCCTCCTCGCGTACGATCTCTCTAAATTTGAGCTGGTCATACAGGGCGTAAGGGTGACGCTTGCGTACATCGTTGTGCCAGCCGCTAGCTCTGCCGGCAGGACCGGTGATGCCGAGTGAGATGGCATCGGCATTGGAGATGCAACCTACACCCTTCATGCGCTGCTCAGCGATGACGTTGCCTGTATAAATGTCCTGATACTCATGGAAGCGGGCACGCAGGTGTTTGGAAAACTCCTTGACTCGCTTAGCAAAGTCGGGCTGGATATCATACATGACGCCGCCAATCGTGTTGTAGTTCATGATGAGACGGCCTCCGAAGTTGTCTTCAAATATCTTGCAAAGTTCCTCTCTTTCACGGAAGGTGTAGAAGAAAGCGGTCAGAGCGCCTGTGTCCATGGTCATACATGCGTAGTAGATGCAGTGGCTGGCGATACGCTGGAGCTCGTCCATGATGGTGCGGATATACTGTACGCGCGGGGATACCTCAAGGCCGATAGCCTTCTCGATACACATGCAGAGCGCGTGGCGGTTTTGCATGGCGCTGAAGTAGTCCAGTCGGTCGGTGAGGGCCAGCATCTGGGGATAGGTCAAGCTCTCGCTGATCTTCTCGATACCGCGGTGGATGTAGCCCAGCACGAGGCCTATCTTCTTGACGGTCTCGCCGTCGAGGGAGGCGCGCATGTGGAGCACACCGTGGGTAGAGGGGTGCTGAGGTCCCACATTGACAACATATTCATCGGGTCCCCATACGACATTTTTCTTCTCCTTGATGGTGCCGTCGGCGTCGCGATAGTACTCGGTCGTAGTGTCGCTGAGCGGCTCGTCGGTCATGCGGAGCGGGTTTTCCTCTGCCGTCTTGTCGTCCTTGCGGAGGGGGTAGCCTACCCAGTCCTCGCGCAGGAAAATGCGGCGCATGTCGGGGTGATTGAGGAAGCGGATACCGTAGAAGTCATAGACTTCCCGCTCGTAGATATTGGCAATCTGCCAGATGTCACTCACACTGTCGATATAGGGAGTCTGGCGGTCGGTGGTGGCAGTCTTGATGGTGAGGGTCTCTCCTGTCTCAGTAGACTCGAGCATATAGATGACGCCGAGGCCTTCTTCGCCCCAGTCCATGCCGATTAGATTGACCAGGAAGTCCATCTTCTTCTCTTGTCTCAGGCGGAGCATCTCTGCGTGCAGCGCTGAGGGTTCGATAGTCTGTATGTCGAGTGTCATGCTTGCTCCTCCTGATTGATTATTTTCTTTTCCAATGCTTTGGCCTCGGTCTTGTGCAGGTCTTTGTCCTTATGATTGACGGTGCCAAAGAAGTTTTCGATCTTCATCTTGCGCTGTAGCTGCATCATGCCGTAGTAAAAGGCTTCCGGACGCGGGGGGCAGCCGGGTACATATACGTCTACGGGCAATATCTTGTCCACTCCCATCAGTACGTGGTAGCTCTTGGTGAAGGGACCGCCGGAGATGGTGCATCCGCCGATGGCGATGACATACTTGGGATCGGCCATCTGGTCGTACAGACGCTTAAGTACGGGGGCCATCTTGTAGGTGATGGTACCGCAGACCAGTATCAGATCGGCCTGACGAGGACTTGTACGTGTGACCTCAAAGCCAAAGCGTGCCATGTCAAATCTTGCCGCACCCATAGCCATAAGCTCGATAGCGCAGCAGCTCGTGCCAAAGTTCATAGGCCAGAGGCTGTTGCTACGGCCCCAGTTGATAAGCTTGTCAGCAGTTGTTACGATGACGTTGGTACCGTGAGCATTGAGCTCGTCGATCATTTTCTCGAGCGACTCGTTGTCCTTAAATTCTTCGTAAGGTATGCTCTTGATTTTTGGTTTTCCGATTAGTGCCATTTGAGAGCTCCTTTCCTCCAGGCGTAAGCGAGGCCCAGAACTAAGATAAACAAAAAGAACAGCACGGCTACGAGACCTTGCGGCCCGAGACTCTTGGCCACTACGGCCCAGGGAAATAAGAACATTGTTTCCACGTCGAACATCAGGAAGAGGATGGCAAAGAGGTAGTAGCCCAAGTGATAGTGGCCCCACTGAGGACCACGCGCCGGAATACCGCACTCATATGGCTCCTCCTTCATCGGATTGTAGCTGCGGGGCGCCAGCAGTTGAGCCAGCACGACCACTATCGCTACAAACAAGATGCCCGTCAGTACTACTGTGACTAAAAGGGTGAAGTTCATAGGTTTGTATTGATTGAAATAATATGTTCGTTCGTTTCTTCCTAATCAGGATGAATAGCTGCTGTGTCTTGATGTCGAGGCGCAGATTGCGCCCTTCCATCAATACAGACTGCAAAATTACGAATTTCTAACACAATAGGACAACCTTAGTTAGTTTTTCTCATATGCAAGTGTGATATTTATGAGCCAAAGTGTTGTTTGTCTGAGAGATCCTGCCTCGCTTGTCAATCAGAAGCGGCATTTCGCGCAGGTCAGGTAGCATCTAGATATACTGCGATTGGGCTGGGGTGAACGCCTGCCCATTTGCAATAAAGTGGGCTCAATCTAAAATCAAAGGGATGCAAAACCTTCATTGCCGCTCGCGGATGCCAGCCAATGGATTGCCTTCCGTGTCCTTAGCTCATCGGCGGCTATGCGTCTGTGATGGCCACTCTCTGATCGGCCAACCGGACGAAGCGAGGCGAATGTTCCCCAATCACTCACCCCGCTCCTCTCTCTTTCACCGAAAGGCTTCGCACACTTCACTAGAAGCCTTTCGGTGAAAGCGCGGTCTGCAGATACAGCTAGCCTGTCTTATCACGGGTCCTCAGAAAGCGACAAAGAATTTTTTATATAAAAAGTGCGAGAAACAAATCCTAATTGAAGTCCGAGCGCAAGAAATAAAAATCCGATCAAAATGCCTTCGTAAATCGCTGAAATCCAACGAATTAAAAATATAATTTTGACCTTCTTGTAACTAGTTGGCTATCAAGCGTTAACAACTCGCCTTCCAGTTTAAACTAAGTCCGACCTAGTCTAAACTATATCCGACCTTGTAGCGCTTACAAGGCGACTTGTTGTGACGACATCGGTACCTGTTGGGGCTGTAATTTGGATTTATTATATAAAAATGCCGGGCAATCGTTCAAGTTGGGAATATTGGGAGACAGAGAGCGCAAATGGACGCTGCTGGCTCCTGAGGTGGGATGTCTTCAAAGTACGCCGTCGAAAGGGGCGCGTGCCTGGCGACGATGGGCCCTGCGATAGTCGGTAAGGCCGGATGGAAATCGTCCGGCCTCAAGGTATTTGCTTTCTGAAAACGTGATGGGAAAAATCTTTCTCCCCTTAGGTAATGTCTGCCCCACGGATGTCGAGCGGCGTCTTCTGCGGCAAAGACGATTTATCTCAGTATCCGACTGAGAGAGGTAGCCAACAAAAATTCTTTCTTTTTCGAATAGACAAACGGTGGGAGCCTGTTTTCCCTGATTTTCTGCTGGGTCGTAAAATGGACAGCCCATACATTATATATATAGGGCCATGTCAGCGCGGCGAGTTCCGGTACGGACATTCCTGCCCGCTATACGATAGAGCGCATCAAGTCAGATGGGCAAACGTATACGGCGCGAGGGCCGTTTGAATCGGCCTCCGTGTCCTCTTATACGGCATTTAGAGGGGTGAAGGATGCGTTATACGCATATGGCGTTCGGCGGGAGAAGCCGCGAGACGGAGGTGTGCCCATGCAGCGGCCTCTTACAGGAGTACGACCCGGAGTTGAGCAGTCGCAGGAGAGGGCCTGACGGAGCTAGCGCTTGGCGTCTGGGTCTTGGCTCGTACGCCGGCTCTCGATAGACTGATTGGCGATGCTGACCGAGCCGTCTCGGCCTGACATGAAGTCGCTTATACTGAGCATGTTGGTGACTTGAGGCTGATAGGGCAGACCTTCCATCTGAAATCCGCCGTGGGAGAAGGTGGGCCCCCATGTAGCCAGGCTGAAGGTCGTCCCGCGCTTTGTTCTGAAGAAGCGGGTACCCACGCCCACGTCACCTGCGGTGGGCTCACCGACGGGCATGGCGACGCCCGCCTCGCGCATATCTATCAGCAGCGCTTCTGCAGCACCTGAGGTGCCACCGTCGATGATGAGCCACGGCTGCATACCCTGATAGGCCTGATGGTTGGGGCTCATGCGGGCTTGCCAGAGGTATCCGGTACAACTCTTGGCAGGTTTCTTGAGGAAGTATTGGCACACCTTGCGGGCCAGTCCGTAGTCGTCTCCCGAGCATCCGCGCAGATCCAGGATGAGGTCGGCAGCATGCTTGACATGGTCATAGGCAGACTGAAACTGGCTCATGAAGTCCTTGCCTTCGAGGCGGTTGATCTTGATATAGGCAATGTCTTGCTTGTAGATGACGTCGGTCGGCAGGGACCATGTGACAAGCGGCTGGGGCTTGATGACCGAGTTGTCGGGCGGCAGCAGAGGTAGGGTGACGTCGAGTGTGTCTTGACCGCGCTGGACGAGGTACGTGATGCGCTGCTTGGTGTAGCTGCTCAGGATATGTCGGGCGGCTTGCAACTGCTGATACCATGGGGAGGAGCCCGATTGGTATTGCTGCTGGTTGAGGAGCCAGTCCGAGGTTTTCTGCCCGTCGATCCTGAGGATGAGGTCCTTGTCCCTTAGTCCGTGGGTCACGAGATAGGCGTTGGGATGGCTGATGAAGACATTGCCTTGTACATAAGCCACGTCTTCACCGGCACTGTATCGGGCATAGCAGGGATAGGAGTGGCTGTTGTACAGATAGTGGAAGTAGTTGAGGAGCATCATGCCGTAGTCTTCCTTGGTCTTCACCTCGCCTGATGCAATGCGCTGGGCGTACAGGTTGTTCAGAGAGTCGATGTCGATATGCTTGGGTTTGGCCAGTTTGTAGTGGTCCTTGACGATGTCGCTCACCTCGGCGAAGTCTGCGGCGAAGTCCTGCGGTGCAACCTCCATTTGTCCCATCAAGACAGGACGCGGGGTGACGCCTGTGCCGTACAGAGACTTGTAGTGGGTCCATATGGCCGCGCAGAGGATGAGCAGAAGGCATATCGGAGTGATGATCAGGAAGCGCTTGGAGCGTACGACGGACTTGAGTGACATGACGTATGGCTATATAGTTTGCAGGACAAAGGTAAGCATAAAGGGCATATGACCGCGAGCTGTCTGAATTAAAAAAAGATAATCCTACTTGCGGCTGGCGACGACGACGGTCACGGCGATCAGGATGAGCAGGGTGCCCACGATGATGCGCAGGGTGATCAGTTCTCCAAAGACACAGACCCCAATCAGCATGGCCGTGACGGGCTCCAGCGCGCCTAGGATAGCGCTCAGCGTAGGTCCGACCTGCTTGATGGCAATGTTGATGAAAAAGATGGGGATAATCGTCGGCACGAGGGCAATGCCCAGTACATTGATCCAGCCCTGCGGAGTAGGAGGTATGGGATGCAGTTCTGTAGCACATCCGGTCATTACCAGAAAGAGCAACGCCCCCGACAGGAGCACCCAGAAGGTCAGTTTGCCCGACTCTATGCGGTGCAGTCGTGAGTGGTCGACACCCACGATGTAGATGGCGTAACATAGGGAGCTCAGGATGACGAGAATTACGCCCACTGTGCTGAGCGTCGTCTTGCCGTCGCCTTGATAGAGCAGTACGATGCCGACCATGGCCAGTACGATACAACCCAGCGTGACAGGCGAAGCCTTCTCGTGGTAAAATATGATCATGATGAGGGCTACAAGCATGGGGTAGACAAATAGAATTGCGCATGCGATGCCTGCATCCATGTAGAGAAAACTGCGATAGAGCGTCCACGAAGACAGCGCAAAGGTGATGCCTCCTGTCAGGAGCGCAATGCCTTGGCTGCGGGTGATACGCAGTGACCGCCCTTGCAGCTTGAGGATGATGCCGAGCACGACTGCGGCTACGGAAAACCGGTAAAAGAGCACGGAGGGTACGTCCAGACCCATGTGGTAGAGATTAAGGCTAAAGAGAGGGTTGGTACCGTAGGCTACTGCGGCGATGATGCCGCAGACGATGCCAATAAGACGCTTGTTCATCTGATCCAGAAGATACGATTAGGAGCACCCGGCCTAGAAGAGGCGGAGTGCTCCAGTATGAGGTCTGTATAAATGTACATCTGTCCCGCTTTGAGGAGACAGCGGTACGGATTCTACTTTACGCGGTTGACGTAGCTGCCGTCGCGAGTGTCGACTTCGATGAGCTCGCCCTCATTGATGAAGAGGGGAACGCGTACCTCTGCGCCGGTCTCCACGGTAGCGGGCTTCAGAGTGTTGGTTGCAGTATCGCCCTTGAGACCCGGCTCGGTGTAGGTCACCTTGAGCACGGTCTTGACAGGCATCTCAGCATAGAGAATGGTATCTGTGCTGGCGTCGGTCACTACCTCGACGATGTCGCTCTCCTTCATGTAGTCTACGCCGTTGATCAGGTCCTTGGCAATGGGCACCTGATCATAGGTCTCCTGATTCATGAAGATATAGTCTTCGCCCTCCTTGTAGAGATACTGATAGGGGCGGCGCTCTACGCGTACGTCTTCCAGGGCTTCGCCGATGTTGAAGCGCTTCTCCAGTACGCGGCCGGTTACAACGTCCTTAAGGGTGGTACGCATGATGGTATTGCCTTTACCAGGCTTCATGTGGAGGAAATCAATGCAGAAGTAGAGCTTTCCATCCATGCGAATGCATGTACCGATCTTGATGTCTTGTGATTTAATCATATTCTTGAAAAAAAATTATCTCTGAGGTTGTCCTTCTTTTTGCGGGTGCAAAATTACACAATTTCTTCAATATAAGCGTAGTTCTGCTTCTAAAAATCTTGTATTCCGCCTTGTGCTTTTTTCCTCCCCTTTAGACCGACGTAGGACCGGAGTCAGGCAGCCTAGGCAGTATTTGGGGAAATCTGAGTCTCTGCAGCTATTATGAAGTTGAGAGCCTGTCGGCGTGGAGGTCGGACGGGAATATGAGGACAAACTTTCCCCTTGAGTAGGCCTGCCGGCGGTAAGTCACAAGACGATGACTTTGATATAGTCCTTGAGACGGGCGAGGCTGTTGCCGGCATTGTTTTGCGAGTCGCTCAGAAGCAGAATGGTCTGGTGTCCGTCCTGCAGCTTGGGTCCCAAGCACATGCCTTCAAAGTTGCCGAAGTTGATGCGGGCAAGGTTGATGCCAGTCGTAAATCT
The DNA here is from genome assembly GCA_900316315.1 of uncultured Prevotellaceae bacterium. Lineage (GTDB taxonomy): Bacteria > Bacteroidota > Bacteroidia > Bacteroidales > Bacteroidaceae > UBA6382. The sequence goes on along the minus strand of ONCK01000005.1, from coordinate 101,068 downwards.
CGCGACTTCGTGCCTGTTGAGAAAAGCTTGTCTGGGCAGAGCCTCCAGTCGAGTGTCTCCGGTGATGGCCCGTATGCTGTCCAGCTGGGTGACGAAGATGCGAATACACGTTTTTGCTCCGAAGTAGCCCTTGGGTACCGCTAGCTCGCGTTCCATGATGAGCATTTGTCCGTCGCCCAGATAGGTCATAGCGGGTATGCCGTGGGTGTAGTAGAGTCCGTCGGTCCGGAGCTGCGGAGCGGAGAGCAAGTAGGGATATTGTTCCGCTGCGGCGAGCGTACTGTCAAAGGCCTGAATGCGCATGGCTTGCACAGAGTCGTGGCCATCCCATACACGGGAATCGCTCTTGAGACGGCATTCCGAGGTTGTCCAGAAGCGTCCTGTGCTGTCGTCGTAGGCAAGTGCCTCCAGACCGCTGTTGTCCTGCAGGTTGGCTATTCCAAATTGCGAGGGTATATGCAGTCGTCGGCCTGTCTTCTGTCCGTCAAGGGTATATTCCTCCACGGTGCTGGCATTCTCGCTGGTCAGGAAGAGCGTCTGTCGCGAGGGAACGAAGACGATGTCCTCGTTGTCCTCAGGACGACCCTCTGACGGTCCTATGAAGTCGGAGCGACGGGCGCTTATGACCTCGCCTGTCACGGAATCTATCTGCAGGTGAAGGATATAAAAACCACCCCTCGGGCTCTTGTCATCGACGATGGCAAAGCTGTCTCCTCCCAGAGGCGTGATGCCGCTGTAGTTGCCGCCGGGGATATGCCATTTGTTCAGGTCTTGTGCCGGCAGAAGCTTGGTTTGGCGGTAGTAGGACCCTCCTGCCAGCTGCGTCTTGAGCTCGTCGATCTGACTTGTGGCCTGCTGCTGTACACGAGGTGGCGCATACGTCTTGTAAGCCTCAGCTGCCTGCTTGCCGAGCTGGCTTGCCTGTTGTCCCATGGTGGCACCTTTGACCACTTGCGAAGCGATGCCGATAATCGGATTTGCGCCCGTGGCGGTCTCAAGGACGCCGATGACAACGGGCGCTGCCGCCTTGGCGACGGTCTTGAGAGTTGATTGCCGAGTGCTGTCGGCGGTCTGTGAGCCCAATGTGCCGGCCGGAGTGCTAGAGTACGTCGTATCTGCACGAGCGGGTTTGGTCGTGCCAGTGGCATGTGTCGTCGTATAGGTACAAGTCAGGATGCTGATGAGGAGGACAAGGGTTCTGCTATTCATCTGGTAGGATGTGATAAGTCTAGTTTGCGGCGATGGTGAGCGTAAGCCCCTCTCCGCGGCCGTTAAATTCGGGAGCATAGACGCATTGTGCCGTTGGAACAGCAGTATGATAGGTGCCGCTGCGGTCTAGCCGGTACTCGTCCTCAATCACATGCTTACCCTTACTCATCTGTTGGTAGAAGTATTGGGTGGAGGCGTCGTCTACTTCGCGATAGCAGCCGTCTTGCCAGCTGTAGCCGGACAGCGTACGTACGGGCTCGGCACATGCGGCCCGCCCAAGTCTGACAGAGACGAAGTCATAGTCCCGGTCAGCCGTGAGTTCAAGGCGTATCTTCAGTTTCTCTCCTACTTTCAGTTTTGTCTGTGTCTGTACGGGGACCCAGTTGCCCCCGTCTGATACGAGATATTTGACGATGAGACTAATGCCAGACGCCGACTTACGTATATCGGCAGCCGGGGCTGTGTATTGCAGATGGGCGGCTCCATACGACAGGCCGGTGCCACTCCGCTCTATGCGGAGTCCGGAAGGAGTGCTCTTCCGACCTTCCAGGGCGAGCGTCCGCTTATAGTAGCCGAGTGAGGCGAGTGGGTCGCTGTCCGACGGATGTTGGGCGTTGACGATGACTTCTTGCCGGTTGGGATATAGGAGGGAGATCTTGACTCCATCGTTTGCTGCATCGAGCGCATGGTACTTGCAGTAGAGATAGTGGACGGCCTCGACGCTGCTGACGGGGTTGTCCCATGTCTCTGTGCGCTTGGCCTGCAACAGCCAGCTTACCATCTCGTTGATGGTCGCACTGTCTTGAGGCGCGAGCTGATCCAGGGTCTCGAGGGCGGCTACCTGGGTGGGTATGCGGTAGCTCTCGTAGAAGGAAGGTGCCCGCTGCGTGTCAAAGTATCGGCCCATATCGGGTCGGAATGCGGTATGCTCCATGAGACTTTGCAGTGTAGTCTGAGCAGCTTGCCGACGGTGATACGACGAGAGTACTCGTGCTGCGAGCGACTTGGCATACATGTCGTAGCGGGTAGCGCTCTTGGCGAGACGGTCTAGGAGATAGCTACGTGTAGCATCAGGCTTGAGATCCTGCAGCGCACATATATATAGGTAGCGGAGTTGGTCTACGCTGACGCTCGCGGGTTGCTCATGCTTGCGCTCGGCTGCTTTCATCTCTGCCACCTCTCGGGCTGTCTCTTTGTGTAGATAGTCGATAGCGTGTGTCAGCGCCTGATCTAGACGGGGCAGACCTGCCTGGGGCGCTAGTTGATGGAGGCGCGCCAATATCTCGGCCACTTCGATGGTGATGCCCTTGTGGGTAGGCATTCCCTGATACCAGCACCAGCCGCCGTCGGCAGACTGCAGACTGGTCAGACGGTCGATGCAGCTTTGCAGCTTGTAGGAGAGCGTGGTAGAGTCAAAGAGCTCTGCGAGTCTGAGGCAGCGCTCCCGCTCTGCGTCGGCGGCACCTACCCAAGGCGTCTCGGAGAGAACAATCTGCTTGAGCTCGGGGTTGCGCTCGAGGAGTAGATAGACGGAGTCGACGCTCTGTGTCTGCTTCCAGCGTGCGACGAGTTGGCGTATCTGAGGATGGGCTTTGGCTTCGAGAGAGGAGAGTGTCAGAGCGTAGTAGGCGACGGCATTGGAGAGTGCATCGTAGGGACGCGTCGGAACCATGTAGGGCAGAGCTTCGAGGGCGAGCCATGCAGGATGGGCGGTGTACTCTACTGTCAGGCGCTGGTGGCTCTTGGTACCCGTCGAGCCTTGCCAGAGCGGGGACAGGTCAATGCTGGTTTTGGTCTTGCCATTGAGCGTAAGCGGTAAACTCTCGTGTACTTCCTCTTTGTCTTCGAGTACAGGCAGATAGTGCTCCTCGCCATCGGTAAACTTTCGTCCCTTGCCCACGACGCGGCAGATGAGTAAGGGGTATTCACCGCTTGCGTTGAGACGGAAAGAGTAGGTCGCGTCGGCGTGCCCCTTGACATCGAAGTGGAGGGCTTGTTTGTCGAGGGTACGGCGTGACTGGGGCTCGATGATTTGTAAGGTGAGCGTACCTTGTTGGGTCTCGTCACCGGCGTTACGTACAGAAACGGCGAGTAGGCCCTGATCGCCGGCGCGTAGGAAGCGCGGCATATTGGGCTGTACCATGAAGTCCTTGCTTGCGGTGACTGTAGTGTCGAGCCGGCCGTAGTCGACGCCGGTAGTGTGGGCCAAGGCGCGAAATTTCCATGTCGTGAGGCTTTGAGGCAGCGTAAAGGCAAGGCTGACGTTGCCTCGGGCATCGGTCTTAAGCCGAGGCATGAAGAATGCTGTCTCGCTGAAGTCTGTTCTGACTTGTCCGATGACGGACTCGTCGGTTGTCTGATTGCTGGCTGCTTTTGCACGGGCGGCTTGTGCGGCGGTGCGCGAGGCGGTCTGCTCGTCTGCGGCTTCGTCGCCAGCCGCTACAGATTCCGCGGCCGGTTCGGCGAGAGTGGACTTGTTGACGGAGGCCTTGGACATCAGCACCATGTGGCGGGCCCCCAACTTGAGCGGCCGAGTCTCAAAATCGATCAGCATGTAGCTTGGCTGTAGGAGAGTCTCGTCCAGATGGCTGAAGGCGAGAGAGTATACATCCTCGAGGCGCAGGGGAGCCGTGAGACTGACTTGCCAGGGCGTACTCTCCTGGTAGAGGAAAGGAATCCATGGGAGATATCGGCTGAAGTTGAGGCCAAAGGGCCAGTTGAGCGGGGCAAATTTGTCCAGTGCCGCATCATAGAGCGTGGCCAGGACAGAGGCTTCGGCGGGCTTGCCGTCCTTGAGCACCTGGAGGCGCCACTCCTCCTGTTGACCGGCGGTCAGGCGGCTGCGGAAAGTGCTCCAGCGCATCGTGAGTCGCTTGTCGGGCTCAGACTTAGTGATCTGGACGCGTTTCTGCAGAACTTTGCCGTCACAGACCATCACGTAGAGGAGCTGGATGCCGTTGCCGTACGCTTCTTTGTACGACAGCGTGTCGAGCAGGTTTTGGCAGTTGAGGTGAAGCAAGCGGCTCTCGACGAGTCGGCCGCCCTCATAGCGGTCGCGGAAGATATAAGCGTTTTGGCGAGGGCTGCCTAGTAGTATCTGGACAGCTTCTCCTGTCTTGAAGGTAGGTGATGAGACGTACACCTGCAGAGGCTCGGCGCCAACGGGCTGAGCGTCGCTGAGCGAGAAGAAAACCATCTGACGCTTGATCCATACTGCGGTATCGGCGGAGCCTTGCGGGCGGATAGTAATCTCGTACTGTCCCGACGGGAGACCGCTCAGCAGTGACTGGGAGAGAGGCTTGTTGAAGTCGATGGCTTCTTGACGTATGGTTTGTCCGTTGGATTGGATCTGACATTCTCCCCGGCCTTCGACAGGAAGGTAGGCGGCATTGCGCTGGTCAACTTGCAGGGCAGGAAGGTGCTCCTTGCAGACGCGGTCGGGCCAGTTGGCAAAGAGCTGTACGGCGTGGTCGCCGGCAAAGAGCGAATACTCATTCTCCTCTGTCTCGCCGTCGTCTGTCGTGACCACAGCTTGTATGCGGAAGATGCAGTACCGGGACCACCGGTAGGTTATTTCTTCATGGGTAGGCGTGGGAAGAGTCAGCACGACGGGGACCTCGAAGCGACCATCCCCGTCGGTAGTGAGCGTATCCTGAGACATGGTCATATTGGCCTGGGAAAAGTAGTAGGCCCAAGGCGAGTTGCGGCGTGTCACGCTGACGGCGACGCGTATGTGGCTCAGGGGAAATCCGGAGAGTGTCTTGACCTGTCCGTTTACGGTCACAGTATCGCCAGCTTTGTATCCACTCTTGACCTCGTCAAAGATGACCTGGAATGTCGGGCGCTTGTACTCCTCGACACGTAGTCCGACACTGCCATTGTCTGATTGTACGGTAAATTGGCCGTTGAGGCAACTTGTAGGCAACGTAAACTGAGCGGAGACTGCGCCGTAGTCGTCTGTTTCGACGCTAGTCTCGGCAATTTGTTTGTAATTGGCATCCATGAGCTTGAGGGTCACGCTCTCATGGGCCTTGATGCGAACTGCGTCATCCCTCTTCTCATAGAGAAATCCGCCTACTTGGACTTTTTGCCCAGGGCGGTAGATGGCGCGGTCGGTGAAAAGGGCTAGGTTGGACTGGAGACGCTCCTTGTAAGTAGTGCGTCCGACTTGGCCGTACCAATGGCTGAGACCGCCCAGTGCGTCATCTGTCGGAGTCGATGTGTAGAGCGTATAATACCTGGGCGATAGCCCGCGGAGGATGACCTTGCCCTCGTCGTCCGTCTCGTGGGTCTGTACGGTGCGATCGTTCTCCTGTCGGGAGACGACCTTGATGCTGGCGCCTGATATGGGGGTGCCGCTTTGGGCGTCAGTGACCCAAACGCGTATCTGATCATCAGGCAAGGTGAAGGCCATAAGCCGGAGGCACGAGACATGACATAGGACGTAGTCTGACTTGACTTTGCCCGACTCGGCTTGCACTAGGTAGAGACCATTGTCAGGTGCGGTATAGGTGATTTTGGCCCGTACGGTCTCGTAAGGCTGTCCCTTGGGAAGTACGACGGAGACCTCTTGAGCAGGTTCCTTGGTGTACTTAGCATAGTCAGCTGGGACTAAGCGGATAAATCGCGGGTCGCTGGCGCTGAAAGGCAGGCGGTAAAACCGTACCTTGGCCTGTTGCAGATTGACGCCCTCGACGGCCAGCGTATCCGTGAGGCCCGGGTAGAGTGACCGTGTGCCGCTGTGGATAGACAGCGAGGGTTGGGAGAGCTGCCTGATACGGTTGTGGAGCGTGCGGGCAAACTTGGATTTAGGATATTTCTCAAGTCCTCGTTGCGCCCACTGCCATTGCTCGGCCGGCGTGCCGAGTTGGGCGAGCTTGGTATAGACTGTAGCACACAGCTCGAGATCGCCATAGGTGGAGGTCAGCCCTTGCAGCCATTGCGCGAGACTTTGTGGCGCCGCTTTGGCTATCGTCGGTGACTGTATGGGCCGTTGCCACAGCCAGCTGGGGTCTCCCCTCTGGCAGATGTCGGCAGAGTCGAGCAAAGCGAGCAGCTGGGCTTCGCGGTTGCCCTGTCGGCGGTAGAGATCTATCTCCTGGTGCATCACTCTGCAGGCCTCGTCGTTGCCATTGAGATGCTGGTCGGAGAGAGTGTTGAGATATCGGGCGGCCAGCGGCGCTACGATACTCAGCAAGTCGTCATGATAGTACTTGCTGTCGCTCCCGCGGATGATCAGCGGGAGATAATCTGTAGCGTGAGCGTTGGCGAGAAGGTCAGGGTCACTCATGCTGGCTTGCAGATGGCTGTAAGCACGTGTCTGGGCATTTTCTTGCAGATAGCTGTTCTGTAGCTGGTAGAGGTGGCCGAGTACCAGATGGAGCAGGGAGCGGGTCGGCGCCTGATGCTTGACGGCCAGCAGATGCTCCATCCGGTCGAGAGCCGTCTGGGCGCTGTCGGGGGAGATGTCGGACTGAAGTGACATCTCCGTGAGCAGTGCGGCAATCATTTGTCCGTCATCATTGCGCTGCGAAGCGAGTGTATAGATCTTGTGGGCCTGCTTGGCTGCTGACTGTGGCAGGTCTTTATCGCGCAACTGGGCTACCTTTTTCCACAAGGAGGCATAGCTCTGTGCATGGATGCTTCGAGGAATCGCCAACGAAAGCGCAATGAATAGGCAAAACAGAATTTTGGCGTGTTTCATGTCGGATATAATAATTATTTTGCCCTTGACCGAAGGTGAACGGCCGGCGGTTTCTCTTGCTGTGCGGGTCGTCGCGTGGTGCAAGGCGGGGATTAGAGCTTTGTCTCTCCCTCTATGAAGTGCTCGATAGTAAAGGTCTCGCCGTCGTATACGGCGTAGGTAAACTTAGTAATCCAGTCGCCTAAAATGATAAAGCGGCACGTGTCGCTCAGCGGCAGGTCGATGTCAATATGTCGGTGCCCGAAGAGGAAATAGTTGATGTCGGGGTGGCTGGCCAAGTACCGCTTTGCAAAGAGGCAGATGCCGTCTTTGTCAGGTCCTTCAAAGAATCCCTCTACCGCCTCGTGCTTCTTGCGGCTCTGCTTAGCCCAGTTTAGCCCAAGCCACATGCCCCAGCGGGGATGCACAGCTGCGAGCAGACGCTGGCAAGTCTTGTCGTGAAAGAGGTGGCGCAGCATCAAGTACTTGCAATCATCGCGGTCGAGGCCGTCACCGTGGCCGATGCAGAACTCGTGGCCGTAGATTTCAGTGGTGAGCATTTGGCGATGGAGCACGACGCCGCACTCCTGCTCCAGATAGTCGCCGCACCAGAGGTCGTGGTTGCCTGTGAAATAATGGACTTCGACGCCCATGTCGGTCAGCTCGCCGATTTTGCCGAGGAGTCGTGTATGGCCCTTGGGGACTACGTACTTGTACTCGTGCCAGAAGTCAAACATATCTCCGAGCATGTAGACGGCAGCAGCCTTGTGCTTGATGCCGTCCAGAAAGTTAACGATACGCCGTTCCCGCATTCGATCGTGGGGAATAGCCAGTGATCCGAGATGAGCGTCACTGAGGAAATACACGTTCTTATTCATATGCTTGACAGTTGAGGTATAGAGGGGCAAGGTCTCAGAGGAGACCGAGCTCAGCTTTTGCTTCATCGTCCATCATGCTCTCATTCCATTGCGGCTCAAAGACGATATTGACATTGGCCTCACTTATGCCCTGTATGGCGAGGAGCTTTTGTCTCACGTCGTCCATGATATAGTCGGCCATCGGACACCCAGGGGCCGTAAGCGTCATGTCGATGTCTACCGACTGCTTGTCGGCGTGGTAGTCTATCTTGTAGATGAGTCCAAGGTCGTAGATGTTGACAGGTATTTCCGGGTCAAATACGGTCTTGAGCACTTCTACGATATGGTCTTCTACGGTCTTGTGGGCCTGAGGCGCGGGCTGTCCGGCTGCAGGTGCTGCCTGGGAGGCGGCGGGAGAGGTATTGTCTGTATTTCTGTCGTTCATAATCTTGTGTTTATATTTTGCCGTTGGAGCTATAGCTGTAGTAGCCGCTGCCGCTGACGATGATATGGTCAATAAATCTGATGCCGACGGCTTCGCAAGCGTGCTGCATCCTGGCCGTCAGGTTGTCGTCTTCACGACTGGGGTTGATGGCGCCGCTGGGATGGTTGTGGGCGAGCACAATAGCCGCCGCGTTGTGGCTGATGGCGTACTTGAGCACCATGCGCGGGTCTACGACGGTACTGGAGAGGCCTCCCTCGGAGATACGCCGGTCGGCCATGTACTGCAAGTGCTGGTCGAGCAGTATGACGTGGCTTACCTCGTGGTCGACATCCGACATCCTGTTGCGCAGGAAGTGGTAGATGGCATCGGGGTCGGTAAACTGCTGCCGCTTGGCTGGCTTGCGCGTGGCGCGGCGGTTGCCGAGTTCAAGCGCGGCGAGGAGGGTGATGGCCTTGGCCTCTCCGATGCCCCGATAGGAGAGGAGTTGCTCGTACGAGATGCGGGCAAACTGGTCCAGATCGCCTCCGTAGTCCTGCAATATGCGGTTCATGAGTTCTACAGCATTCTCCTTGTCGCTGCCGCTGCCGATGAGTATGGCCAGCAGTTCGGAGTCCTTGAGCTTGTCGGCGCCTAGTCGGAGCAGGCGCTCGCGGGGACGGTCCTCCTCTGCCATGTCCTGAATGCCCTTGCTGCGTATCTCTTGATTTGCCATCGGTCTTTACTTGTAAAAGGTCTTGCTGAAAGCCCCGAACTCTTGCTGGTGAAGCACATATCTGCGCCACCAGGCCCACAAAAATCCCATGCCGTAGCCTCCCAGTTGGACAAAGGCAGCCGGAACGGCGAGCAAGCCTACATGCAGGCTCCGTTCGCGCATCGTGGCTCCGATGACCAGCAGCAGAATATAGAGCCCTAGGGGAGCGAGCCACCAGGGTGACCAGACAATAGCCAGGATGATGAGCAGCGGTACGCCTATTGTGAAGCAGGCGGGCAGGGCGTGGACGAGCTTGAGCGACCCCGGGTGGCGCATCTCGAGGTTAATGCGCGCGATACCCGAGTTGATGACCTGACGGAAGAACTTGCGGAAGTCTGTCCGCCGCTTGTGCCATACCCATGCCTTGGGGAAGAGGCGGCAAGAGTAGCCTTGCTCAAATATACGCAGGCTCAAGTCTATGTCTTCGCCAAAGCGCATATTGGAAAAACCGCCCAACTGGCGATAAACCTCGGCCTTGAGACCCATGTTGAAGCTTCGTGGGTAAAATTTGTCCAGTTTCTGCTTTCCGCCCCGGATACCGCCGGTAGTCAGAAAGGAAGTCATCGAGTAGCTGATGGCCTTCTGTATGGGCGTGAAGCCGCTGTCGGCCTTGTCGGGGCCGCCCCAGGCATCGCATGGCTGCTTGCTGAGCTCACGGTCCACCTCGGCGAGATAGCCCTCAGGTACTACGCAGTCTGAGTCGAGCACGATGAAGTACTGTCCCTGCGCCTGAGCAGCACCATAGTTGCGTGCGGCGGAGGGACCACCATTGGGCTTGGACAGATACTGGATCTGGAGCTTGTCGGCAAACTGCCTGACAACGCTGTCGCAAGGCTTGGACGATCCGTCCTCGACGATGATGACCTCAAAGTCGGTGTATCGCTGGTGCGTAAGGCTCTCAAGCAGTTCCTGCACCTCGTCCGGGCGATTGTAGACGGGGATGATGATAGAGTACTTCATAGATTGCAAAGATAGTGGTTTCTGCTTGAAAGCGGGACGCCCAGTGATAAAAATTGCTAACTTTGCATCTGTTAAATGCAAAATCCATCTCCTATGCATAGCAAGCCTGATCCTGAAATCAAACAGATACTTGACTTCTTGAGTGACGTTGCTCAAAACAACAATCGTCCCTGGTTTCTTGCAAACAAGGCGCGCTACGACCAGGCCAAGGTGGCCTTTGAGACCATGGTGGCCCGCCTGATTATCGGCATCGGCGAGTTTGACCCCTCTGTCCGTCATCTCCAGCCGCGCGACTGCACTTATCGCTTCTACCGCGATCTCCGCTTTACGCAGGACAAGTCTCCCTACAAGCGGCACCTGGGCGCGTATATCTGTGCGATGGGTAAGAAGTCATACCACGGCGGCTATTACTTTCACTTGGAGCCGTCCCATTGCATGCTGGCGGGAGGCTGCTGGGAGATTCCGTCCAAGGCGCTCCATGCTCTGAGAGACACCATTATCGGACGGGAAAAGGAGTTTGCCGGCATCGTGGAAGACCGTGAATTCAAGGCCTTGTTTCCTACGATTACCACGGACCCGCTCAAGCAACTCCCTCGCGATGTGCCGCGCGACATGCCTCATCCGGAGTATGTCAAATGTCGCAATTATGTAGTTTGCTCGATGCTGCCCGACAATTTCTTCCGCACAGGATGGACTGACGAATTGCTCCGCCGTTGCCGGATTATGAAGCCCTTTATCGACTTTGCCAACGATGTCGTCGACGACTATATCTGATGGCTTGCCCGCAGGCGCGGCCTGAGCGACATGATGCTCATCCCTGAAGCGACAGAGTATGCCGACAACGTCTGCTAGCGGGCTGGGTATCTCGTGGCCGACGCCTCCTCTCCCGTCATCACCGTGGAGAAGGGAAGAGAATAGAGAGAGCCGAAGGCATGCAAAAGCGTAGGCCGCAGATGTAACTTGCTTAATACCAGTACTGTTAGTACATAATCCGATGCTCTTGTAATTATCTGGTTTTCAGACGATAGTAACTCGCCTTCCAGTTTAATCTGCATTGGACCTAGTTTGGACTACATCCGACCTTGTTTTGCGAACAAAGCGACCGGTCTAGATGACAAGCGGACGGCGGATTTATTGCATGCGGTTCGACAGACGCGCAGGAGCTTAGCTACTATTTGGCGAGCCGCCTTACCGTGAGAGGGTCAGACGTCTTACTCAGACGGACCCCTGCTTAGATAGGACGACGCGGGTGAGAGGGCGATGGAACGCTTGAATCTTGCGGAGCTGGAGACCCAAGCTGACCTATACGGGCAAGTGAGGGGATGACAGCGCTTTTTATCATGAGGGGGTGAGGTTGCTCCTGACTTTTTGTGTATCTTTGCAGCAAATAAATCTTATATTGTATCAACATTATGCAAACTGTCAACAAAGATAAGGCACTTGTCGTCTTCAGTGGCGGACAAGACTCCACTACATGTCTCTTTTGGGCCAAAAAACACTTCAAGGAGGTGTGGGCGCTCACGTTCGTATACGGTCAGAAGCATGTCATCGAGGTAGAGTATGCCGAGCGTATCGCCCGCAAGGCCCAGGTGCATTGGGAAAAGATGGACGTCAGCTTCATCAGCCACTTGAGCCACAACTCTCTGACCGACTCTACCATTGTCATGGACCAGGAAAAGCCTGCTGGCTCTGTTCCCAACACTTTCGTGCCGGGACGCAACCTCTTCTTCCTGAGCATCGCGGCGGTTTACGCTCGGGAGCACGGGATCAATCATATGGTCACCGGTGTGTCGCAGACCGATTTTTCCGGATATCCGGACTGCCGTGATGCCTTCATCAAGAGTCTCAATGTGACACTCAATCTGGCCATGGAGGAGCAGTTTGTCATCCACACGCCTCTGATGTGGATTGACAAGATGGAGACTTGGGCACTGAGCGACCAGCTCGGTGTCCTGGACCTGGTACGCAACGAGACTGTGACTTGCTACAATGGTATTCCGGGTGACGGCTGCGGACACTGTCCGTCGTGCAAGCTGCGTCGTGAGGGCCTCGAGCACTATCTGGCTGCCAAGGCCGCGGGAACGATTAACGAGGACCTGGACTTGAAGGTTTCTGTCAAATAGCTAAATCTGGAACAATGGATAGAAAAGACGAAGGCCTCAAGGCCTTGGGTACCAAGACGAAGTACCGCATGGACTATGCGCCGGAGGTGCTGGAGACATTTGAGAATAAGCATCCGCAAAACGACTATTGGGTACGCTTCAACTGCCCTGAGTTTACCAGTCTCTGCCCGATTACGGGACAGCCGGACTTTGCGGAAATCCGCATCAGCTATGTGCCCGACAAACGCATGGTCGAGAGCAAGAGCCTCAAGCTCTACCTCTTCAGCTACCGCAACCACGGTGATTTCCATGAAGATTGCGTCAACAAGATCATGAAGGATCTCATCAAGCTCATGGATCCCAAGTATATCGAGGTGACGGGCATCTTCACGCCCCGTGGCGGCATCAGCATCTATCCCTATGCCAACTACGGACGCCCCAATACCAAGTACGCCGAATTGGCGGAGTACCGTTTCAAGCGGCACGACCTGGGCTAAGCGCTGACGCCGGACAGCCGATAAGGTAGGTGTGCCTTGGCGGAACTGTCCGTGGATGAGGGGAGAGGTATAAAATGATCAAAACAAACTATTGTATATGAAGTCAATCAGCTTAACGCTGCTGTATATCGCCATTGCTTGGGTGTGGGTCCTGCCTGCCGAAGGACAGGGCTATGCGGGTACGCTCACCACGCCTCAGGGGCAGTACCGGCTGGACTATATGCGCAAGCAGGACATGGCGGCCAACTACGACAAGCGCTCTATGCAAGGCGCGGGAGTGTACAAGGACAAACTGTATCAGTTTTACGACCAAGGTGTCGCCCTCCTCGTCTACGACCTCAAGACCGGACGTCTCGTCAAAGAGGTGAAAGGTCCCTTGTATCCGGGTGCAGAGGAGACTCATTTTGGGTCTGTGGCCTTCAGTACTGAACGAAGCTATACCGATGCCCTAGGGCGCAAGGTTAAGACGCGCACGCCGCTTGTCTATGTCTCGGGCCATATGAAGCCGGTCAACAAAGTAGAAGCCGTGGACGATACTTGTAATTATGAGTTCGTCGACGTGGCCGACCTGGATCACCGCTGTCTCGTCAAGCGTCTTAAGTTGCGCAACCGATACGATGATGTCATCGTCGCATGGGACTTTGCTCATCGGCGGGGATGGGTCGTGGGATATGTCAAGACGGGCTATGCCACTTCGTCCTACTGTATCACGGAGTTTAGCATGGATAGCGTAGACAGCGAGGGCTACCTGCGCGAGGCTCACCCTGTGGAATTTCCCAATGATGGCACACTGCAAGACTGCGTGTACCATGATGGGCGCATCTTCTTCCTCGTCGGTTGGGGCACCAACGCCCGCCGTACGACGCAGGGCAAGATTCATGTCTACGATGTCTCCTCCCGCCGCATACAGGCCTCTCTGGCAACCCATATCGCTGATGAATGTGAGGGCCTTGGACTCGATCTCAAGAGACACCGCTTCATCATCACGAGCCGCTGTATCTACGGTGCGTCCAAGGGCCAGGGCTCCTGGTGGAATATCCCCTTTTCCTCCAGACTCTTTCCCACAGGTGAGTAATGGGCCGCGCTTGAGAGGACCTTATTCCTGCGGATAAAAATTCTTTTTTTGTTGTGTCATGCAGGCGAAGCATGCTACAGCTGATTTCGTGTGCCTTGAGAAATGCGCAGGTGGCTTGGGGTAGCGCGTAGGTGCCTGCCCAGCTGGCCGAGGCGGCTGACGGATAGGGCTGTTTCCGGCCCCGTAGAAATCAGCAGGGAGAAAGTCTGTTTCCGCCACCCTTTGAAGATTATCCAGTGGTTTATCCTTTGTCTCTATCGCTGGTCTACAGCTATTTGCCCGTGCCAGATACGCTCTTGCTGCCCAGCCGCGCGGAGAGATACGGATGATGTCTCGATGACTCCCTCCACTGACCGATAATTCTCCTTGCCACCCAAACTGCGCCCCTTTACTTCCCAACGAAATTCCCCGTTAGGCCCGTCACTTTATCTCAATGGCACGATATATCTTCTTGTTGGCTGACCACACTCCTTGGCTGCACCTCCCTCATTGGATGCCTTTCCCATGCCTTGCCGTAGCATTCCAGCGAGGGTCAAACCTAATCATCCGGGCAATTCGCTTTGCCGAGAGTTCGTAGGAGTAATCATTTTTTATATAAAAAATTGAGCCGCGTTTCTCAGATTTTGTCAGAAGACAAAAAGCTGTAAATCACCCCAAAACGCCTTTATAACTCATTGAAAACCAACAAATTGCAAACAAAATCCGGCAATTTTGCAACTAGCTGGCGATCAGACGATAACAACTCGCCTTTTAGTTTAAACTAAGTCCGACCTAGTTTAAAATACATCCGACCTTGTTGCGCTTACAAGGCGACTTGTGATCACAACATCGGACCTGTATGAGGCGATATTCCGAATTTATTATATAAAAAAGATTAGCCGCTGCGCACTGTGAGGTGTATGCGGAGACAAAGGACACATGCAGGAGAGGCCTTCTCTTGCGTAGTCTTTTTCAAAGGATACTGTCGTGGTGGGGACGCAACGAGCGAGGTCTGGGGACAAGGTGATGTTGAGAGGACCTTGCAAAAATGGGTTGGCATTATCGCTGCTGCCTTCTGGGAGTATGATAAAGAGATGTTCAACTCTGCCTGTGTAAGGGTGGGTCCGGGGATAGGGCGTACTAGACACTTAAGAAGAGAGGATAACGCTGTAAATAGAGTTGAGCGTCCTAGCGATTCGCATCGTAGGGCGCTCGGAGGACAAATTTTATCCAACCAATAAATAACTACATTCGTCCTCCCATACCTCGGCCGAAGCCTGGTCCCATACCCGGGCCCATGCCAGGACCGTTGCCCGGGCCTCTGCGTCGGTCACCGTCCATGCGGATACGACCGTTGTTGCCGCCAAAGAAGTTGAGACGGTAGATGAGGTGGACCATAAAGTAACTGTTGATGGCATTGGACCAAGTATCGAGGCGCAACTGTGCGTTGATGGTTCGGTTGATATTGCTTTGTTCATGTAGGATGTCGTAGAACTGGACAGACAGAGTGAGAGCCTTCTTGAGGAAGGACTGAGAGAGCTGTGCGTTCCAGATGAGCTCGTTGGTATTCATCGAAGCATCATCATAGCCGCGCCGACTGTTCATCGAGATGTCGGTAGCGAGGCTCATGCCCCAGTTGAAGCTGTACTGCAGATTGCCGCCGTAGGCGAAGGTGAAGGTTTCCAGATTGCTCTGGCTCTGGAGCTTGCTGCGCGACTTGCTGTAGTTGATGCTGCCGTTGAGGCCTATCTCGAGGGCGTCGGTGCGGTAGGTAGCGCGGAGGCGCTCTCCGAGGTCGAGAGTCTTCAGCGTATTCTTCTGACTCGAGGCTCCCCTCACGCTCATGTAGCCTACGCTGTGATAGTAGCCGACGTTGGTGCCCGTGTTCAGACCAAACTGATTGTCGGCGCCGAAGGCGCGGTTCCAGCCCACAAATGCGGTGGTGCTCCAGTTACCGTTGATGTTTTGAGGCTGTGTCGTGCGTACGCCGGTGGCCTCGTCGTAGGTCACGACGCTGCTGATACTGTTGGAGGTCTGGGTAAATGTCACCCGGGTGAAGACACTCTGCTGGTGGGTCTGCTGGTAAGTGTTGAAGAAGAGATCAAAACTGTTGCTCCACGAAGGTTTCAGTCCGGGGTTACCCTTTGAGATGTTGAGGGGGTCACTGGTGTCGGTGATGTCGAGGAGGTTGGTCATCGAGGGCTGAGAGGAAGAACCGCGGTAGCGGAAGTCGAGGCGTGTGAACTGGTTGAATCGATAACGCATGCGGAGGTCAGGCGCGATGTTGAAGACATTGCGGGTCACGACGGTATCCAGGAGATTCTTCTGGTAGTTGAGTTCGGTGCGCTGCGGTTGTAGGCGGACGCCGACGTGGAAGTTGAGTTCCTTGGTCACATACCGGAAGCCGAGATTGATGGTGTGGATATCGTCCTTGTAGGTAGCGTACTGACTATTCTCGAGGTTTTTGACAATATTGAGAGAGTCACCGCTCGGCAGGGTACCGAAGGGGTGATTGGTGCCGACGCCCCAGTCGCGGAGGCTGTCTAGCTGGTAGAGGGAGCGGTCACGGTCGGAGTACTTGTGCTCATACTCGTAGGAGCCTTGGAAGAACCAGTGGCTGAAGAGGGGCTCTGAGTAGCTGAAGCGGGCGCTGTAGTACCAGCTGGTGGACGGGGCGAGAGAGTACTGATTGTTGTAGCTCTCATGGGCGCCGTTGGTGCGAGTGGTCTGGTAATAGTAGATGTCGGAGAGACTGAAGCTATGGCTGGTGCTGTGGGTGTAGCCTGCCTGTCCACGCAGGGAGAGGCTGCGGCCCTTGCGGTTGAGTCGGCGCGTGAGGTTAAATTCGCCTTGCCAGTTGTCGCTCTTGCTGTCGGAGAGGCTGAGGCGATTGTTGCGGTTGACGGCAATGTCGGTCAGAGACGTTGGGATATTGACCTGAAACATGGAGTCGAGCGGATTTGTCATGCCGTCGATGTCGTAGGGATCGGAGTTGAAGGTGACGGAGCGTGAGCTGCCATCAGAGTTGCTGGAGGTGTGACTATAGCTCGGGCGGAAGCGGAACCACGTCATCGAGTCGGGCTTCCAGGAGAGATTCATCTCAAGGTTGATGTTACTGCTTTTGCTGTAAGTGTGGCTGGCGCTGTTGGCAAAGGAACTGGCAGTTGACGAGCTGAGGAAGGTCTCAGAGTTGCTGCGGGTGAGATGGTCGGAGTTGGAGTGGGAGAGGCGGATATTGCCCCCAATCTCAAAGTAGTGGGCAGAGTCCTCATTGAGTCCGTTGTTCCAAAATCCATCGATGCCGGCCATCTTGCTGGCAGTGAGTCCGCCGCCGCCACCTCCCAGAAATCTGGGGCCGCCTCCGCGGAAACGCTGGTCATTGGTGTTGTTGAGCGACCCGAAAGCCGTGATGCGCGTGTTGTCGGTGAAGCGGTTGAGAAAGAGATTGGACGAGTAGCGGTCATGGTTGCCGGCTGCGAGATCGATATTGGAGATCCATGAGGACTTGAGCTTCTGTTTCATGTTGACATCGAGGACCGTCTCCTCGTTGCCGTCGTCTATGCCCGTCTGCTTGGCATAGTCGCTCTGCTTGTCGTAGGATTTCAGCTTGTCGACCATATCTACAGGCAAGTTCTTCATGGCTACTTTAGTGTCGCCCTTAAAGAAGTCTTTGCCGTCCACGAGAATTTGTGTCACGGTCTTGCCATTGATCTTGATGGACCCGTCATCACCAACCTCGGCGCCAGGCAGCTTTTCGACGAGGGCTTCGAGGGTGCTTCCTTCGGGCGTGCGGTAAGCAGAGGCATTGTAGACGAAGGTGTCTTCCTTGATAGCCACTTGCGCGGCATGGCCTGTGACGGTGGCTTCGCTGAGGAGACGGTCATTGGTGCTGAGCTTGATGTCGCCGAGACTGACATGGGGCTTCTTGGCGGTAAGGCTGACGTGGCGGTACTGGGTGTTGAACCCAATGAAGGAGAACTGGAGAATATACTCTCCGGCCTCCTTCAGCTCAAATTGGAATACACCTGCCGAGTCGGTGCTCTGACCGCTAACAAAGGTGCTGTCGCCCTTCATCAGCCTCACAGCGGCCATGTCTACTGGCTGGCTCTTGCCGTCTACGGTGCGTCCGCTGATCGTGTAGGTCTGTGCCTGCATGCTGATAGCGCACAAAAGGGTTATCAATGTAAGTTTCAATCGCATTATATATCAGATTTAATAGGGATTGGGAGTAAGACGGTTGAAGGTCTTTCATATCTTAGACGGAGAAAACTGCGAAAGGTTTAAATGATGTTACTGTAAATTTTTGGGATGACCAGTCGGCGTAGTGCGGCGGGGAAGTGCCCATACCCACAAACGAGACCTCGCCGAAACAAGGACACCTCTTTTGCGGATGGTTTTTGTCCTTGTCTAGGCGAGGCCATGGTGTATTTGCGGAAGGTTGGAGCTAGAGCTTCTTACGCCAGAAACGGAAGGTGATATCCTCCAGCTGTCCGTCGGGATGTACGCGGTAGAGATGCTGATTGGTGTTTTCGCTCTTGAGTGGTCCCCGGTCGGCGATATAGGGGCCGAGCTTGACAAAGTCCAGATGGCTCAGGTCTACCTCGGGTGCGAGCTGCTGTCGGCCACTGTACCATCCTGTCTTGATAGGGGCGAACTGACTGCGGATGAAGGCGGCGAGGCGGTCGATCCCAGCGGGATCCTGGTCTCCGCCCATCAGACATACGCAGGTGATGGCCGACTGGTACTCGTGGATGATGGCGGTCAGGCTATTCTCATTGAGTTCTTCGCCTACGTCGTTCCAGAGAAATCTGCTGTGGCACTCGGGGCAGTGGTTGGGACAGCCGGTGATATTGATGGCCAGTGTGACTTCGTCAGGAATTTCCTGGAAGACGATGTCGTAATTGTAAAACTTCATGGTCAATACAAGCCTGGCTCTGACGGCCGGGCGATCTCCCTGCTTATTGTCAGGAGTTCCCATGCGTCAGAGCCAGGTAGATGAGATTTATGCTTCGACGGTAGCCTTCTGCTTCTGCTCTGCGTTAACGTTGTGATAGTGACGGCGGGCGGCTTCCTTCTGACGGGCCAGGGAGAAGGAGCTGATACGCTTCAGATAGCCGATGACGCGGGTTACATAGTCCACATTGTGGCTGTGGCAGTGAGGGCACTCGTGGAGATAGCGCTTGTCAATGTGGCCACAGTCATTGCATACGGTATTGGGGATGTTGAAGGTGAAGTAGTTGCATCCCTCTACGGCGGCAATATGCAGGAGCTGGCGGTACTGGGCCTTGCTCAAGTGCTCCTCAAGGTTGGCATGGAGGGCAGAGCCTCCCGTGAGGTGCTCGATATATTTGCGGCCGTGTAGACGGAACTTGTCCACGAGATTGAGTGAGTCATCCTCGACGACGTAGAAGTAGCTGTTGTAGCAGTCACGCGGTACCTGATAGCCGTCTTCGCGGTCCCACTTAGCATGCTTGACGCCTACATTCTCGGCAGGTATCATCTCGCAGTTGAAGAGCACATCCTTGGTGCGGTACTTCTTGTTATACTTCTCCACGAGTCCGAGTACGTCCTGCACAAACTTGAGGTATTTGGGATTGTCGTTGATCTCGATGCCCAAAAACTCGGCTGCCTCGACGAGGCCATTGACGCCGATGGTGAGATACTGGCGCTTGATGTTGATATAGCCGGCATCAAAGAGGGGCAGCATGCCCTTGGACTGCAGAGCCTTGAGGTTCTCGTTGTAGGCGAGCTGGACCTTGTGGCAATGGTCTACTATCTTCTCGAGGAAATCCAAGTAGTCCTTACCCTGACGTACGGCTTCCTGAATGCAACGGTTGAGGTTGATGGTCAGCACGCTCTTGCTGCCGGTGCTTACACCGCCTGCGCCGAGCGTATAGCTGAAGCCATTGTCCTGGATCTCGTTGCGTAGACGGCAGCAGCTGGCCAGGGAGTCGGCATTGTCGCTCATGTAGGTGAAGAAGGAGTGTCCCTCGCTGTACATCTCGGCGGTCAGGTCACCGTACTCCTTGTCCTTGACGTCACCATTCTCGGTGAGTAGCGCCATGGTCTCGACGGGGAAGGTCAGGATGGTCTTGGTGCGCTCCTGGTTAAACCACTTCATGAAGCGCTTCTGGAGCCAGTTGAGGCCGTCCCAGTCGGGTTGCGAACCATCGGGGAAGAAGAAGTTGCCAAAGATGCTGTTGAAGTAGTAGCGGTCGTAGTAAGAGATGTTCCAGAAGACGGCTTGGAAGTTGCGGGCGCCGGTCGGCTGATTGATGGAGTAGACTATTTGCTCAAAGCAGTCCGTGATGACCTTGTCAATGGTGCGATGTTTGGTGCTCAGGTCAACTACGTCGTCGGCGTGGGTCCAATAGTCTTTGCCGTATTCCTGACCGATGAAGTAGTTGAGATACATCAGAAACTCAGGTGTGGCACAAGCACCGCTCAACATGCTGCTTACGATGAAGACCATGTTGATAAATCCGCCGCAGAAGGACTTCAGGTTGGTTGGCGCCGTGCTGTTGCCGCCGATGGACAGCGTGCCACCAATCAGCCACGGGTACATGGTGATGCTGGCGCAATAGTTGGCGAGGCTGGTCTCGTCATTCTTGTAGATAAAGTGGTTGTTGAGCAGATACAGGTACCTGTCGCTCATCTCCTTGCCGTACATCTCCTTGAGACGGTCGGTGATGAGACGGCGGTTGAGGCGGATGAAGTTGCGCTTGGGCAATTCGCCGATGAGGGTGGCGATATTCTTCTTGTCCACATTGGCATTGGCATCAAACTTGCTGCCGGTGGCTGGGTTTTCGGCGGCACAGTAGTCGATGAGAAACTTGAGACGCTCGCTCGTGTCGCGGTCCTCTGTGTGGCGCTGCCGATAGAGCATGAAGGACTTGGCGACCTCGTAGTAGTGCTCGGCCATGAGCGAGATCTCTACCTGATTCTGGATTTCCTCGACGCTCATGCCGGCCTTGAGGCTCAGACGAGAGAGGATGTCGGTCATCTCGTCATCGGTTACAAAACTGCCAACTGACAGAAAGGCCTTGCGGATGGCGCTCTTGATTTTGTCTATCGAAAAGAGGGCCTGCTTGCCGTTCCTCTTGACGATGTATAGGGATGAATTCATTTAAATAAATGTATAAGGTATAGGTTAAACTGTCTACGGTATGCGATCTGCTCGGTTGGGAGTAGGAAATGCGTGTTTTAGTATCCGCTTACAAAGGTATGAAATATATCTTTTCAGACAATAAAATCGGATAATTATTTTCTTAAGTTTCCAAAAATAAATTTTAACACGCACTAAATGAGCGAATTAACAAATTTTATTACCAAAAAAGTTTCCCAAAATTGTAATTTGTGATGATTTGTAGGCGACAAGACGGGATAACTTACTGCTTGCATGGTACTTGTCGTGGAAAAGGTTGCGCAGATACATATACAGGGGGGTACAAACAGACGGAAATGGCAGGGAAAAGGGAATGCTTCGTATTGTTTTTAAAAAATGACGAGGGCGCAGCTTAACAGCTGCACCCTCGTGCTTCAAACTTATTGGATTTACTTATGCTTCAGATGTAAGTCTATCATTTTTCCCAAGGGGTGGTGCCAAAAATACCGCTACCATTCTCGTCCTGGAGAAATTGGCGCGACCGGATGAGCGAAGGATCTTCAATCTTAGTATCGCTGCTCCCCTTGGAGAGGATGTCGTCATCCATGAGGTTGCGCTCCAGTTGTAGTGTCTTTATCTCGGGAGTGAAATATGCTTTTTTCATATAGATTTATAAATGTTTTAGAGAATTAAATTGTTACTTGACAAATACTTTCTTACCATTCTGGATATAGATACCGCGAGTGGGCTGAGCTACCTTGCGGCCGTTGAGGTCGTAGTAAGTCTGCTGCTCGTTGGCATATCTCATCGGGTTTTTGATACCGGTAGGATCACTGATGACAAAGCTCTTGGAGGTGGTGTTGCTGCCGGAGTTGAGTATAAATGCACGGTTGGCAGGGATGGTCAGGTTGGCTGCTGTGAGCGCCATCTTGGCTGCGCCTTTGAGCTCGGCGAGTACGTATGCATAGTCCTCGGTGACAGTCTTGCTGGCGAGCGTACCCTGGAGCAGGTTGGCTGTAGGAGCAGCCAGTACATTGGAGGCGTCGCTGGCTACAGCGGCAAGATGGTAAGTACCGGCAGCACCCTTGAGGATGACAGGCGTAGCGTAGGGGATAGCGTCGCCGGCCTGCGCGTAAGGTTGCAGGGTGATGGTGTTGTTGTCCTGGGCGGTAGCAACGTAAGCGGTGACACCTTCAGGTACTACTGCGGTATAGGGCAGACAAGCACTGGCGTAGCCGATAGAGGTAATGGTGATAGGAGTGTTGGCAGCGGGGTCCTCGGCCTGCTTGGAGAGCAGCGCGGCATCTTCAGCTGTCAAGGCCTTGCTCCATACACGGGCGATAGAGACGACGCCGTCAAAGGGGCAGTCGGCTTTTGTAGTGCTTAGATTGTAGGGCTGTCCATTAGTATAGTTTTTACTCGGGTCTGCACCGACGGTAAGATATTGGAACGGAGCGAAGGGGAAGGCGATATGCTCATTGATACCGACACTGTCAGAACCTGTTGCCTCATATCTTGTTCCGTTGATATAGAGTCGGCTATAGCCATTGACACCTTTCTCTCCGCGCTTAAAGACGATGATATAGTGAGTGGGCTCGGTAGTCAGGAAGTCTGCACTAGTGGCAACACTGTGTTTTGTTCCGCGACATCCTGTTCCGGTTACGGTGAGATCCAAAGGATAGCCGTAAGTATTGATGTTGCCTTTGAATTGTCCTATTGGTTGAAACTCGAAGCCGATACCGCCGCCCTGCTGATAGCTCATCGGACAGATGGTATATGAAGGTTTAGCAGTAGTGCTCTGGCAGTATACTTCAAAAGAGAACTCGTCGTCCATCTTGGCATTGAAAGAAGGATTGTCGGCGGTCTTGACATAGTAAAAATCTGTGGCGCAGTTGTAGTGGTCCTTCTGGTCACTGGGACGGGCAAATGTAGCTTCGTAGCGGTCGTGGTTATATGCGATGCTTGCTGCGCCATTGCCGCGCTTGATGACGGTGCCTGCGAAAGCGGATGCGTCAGTGGCATCGCCGTTGGCCTTAAACTGTATGTCAAACATCACGTCATTGGGCAGATCTTTGACTTGGGTGTAGTGCTGGACGAGATCGGTGTCATAAATAGCCTTAATCTGGTCGGCTGTGAGAGCTTCGTCATAAAACTTAACGTAGCTGTAAGTGCACCTGCAGGAGTGTCGGCCATAGTCTGGCTCCTTTCCGGATACTATTGTGGTCTTGCCTGTCACTGGTGCATTTCCGATGCTGAACCACATCTTCTCTTTTCCTTTTGTATCGCCAATCTGGGGATATACAAAATCACCCTCAAAGCTCCGGGTTATTACGGCCTTGCCATTGACATAAAATGTAGCCGTCTTGGCGTCGTTGTCAACAGCGAGTGCAAGATGGTAAAATTGGCCGTTCTTCAGATATACATTAGTGTTTGCAGTATTGGATACTGGCTTTCCGCCCTCGGCGGAAGTCCAGTATGTAAAGGTTAGGCCTGTACCCGGATAACTATAAATGCTCCAGCCACCGTCGAGCTCTGAACTAATAAGATGGGCTGTGCCTGTTGATTTATTTTTACTTTTTTTCTCGACGCTATCATAATACCAGTTATTAGCCTCATTTTTGTCCATTCGGACAACGGTTTCCAAGGTAAATTTGTTGGCAAATGCTTGGCCGAGAGCATCGTCAGCATTGTAAGTCGTGTACCAGAAGCCTCGATAGTCGTTGTCAGTTACGCCAAGATAACGGCCCGGCATCTCATCGTCGGTGATAGAGTTGGTGTTTTCGGTTTTACGGTTGTAGATGGTGTGGGTCTTTTCACTGTTGGTAGTAGAAGCCTTGTTGACGACACAGCCAGCTAGTCCCCATGAGGGCACACCAATATTTTCAGGTGTCGTAAACTCAAGATCCATGATAGGATCAGGTGTCTGAGCGTTTACCCCCCCCAGGCTTCCAAGAGCCAAGAAGGCAGCAAAGAGTAGATTTTTTTTCTTCATGTGATAGAAATGTTTAAAATGAATATAATGATAGCTATTTTGTACGACTAATGTCTTGGATGCTGGACTGTGGTAGTTCTTTTTGTCCACGAAGCGCTATTTCCTCGATACTCGGCGCTGGGTGGATATGCATTGTATTGGTCTTTCACTTTGGTCTTTCCCGTCGTGAGAGAATGACACCGCAGAATGGCCTCGCGTCTTGCGGCGCTGAAGGTCGGCACAATGGATGC
The DNA here is from genome assembly GCA_900316315.1 of uncultured Prevotellaceae bacterium. Taxonomy (GTDB): domain Bacteria; phylum Bacteroidota; class Bacteroidia; order Bacteroidales; family Bacteroidaceae; genus UBA6382. The sequence goes on along the minus strand of ONCK01000005.1, from coordinate 77,183 downwards.
CATTTTGTTGCTTACGTTTGGCAAAAATACACAATAAATTGTTAAGTAGGAAAGCTTATAATGTTAAATATTTAATTTTTATTCCCATTTTCTCATAAATTATGTGGCAAATTTGTCTCTGTGCGTTATACAATGCCACGGCAGAGACAGGCCTAATAGCCCCTCTTGCGCCTTCACCCTGGCAACAAAGAGTAGCCCGACGGGGGGGAGGTCGGGCGTGCTGCCCTGCTTGTACCTTTATCCTATGGTACGTGCTACTCTTGCAGATAGGGTTGGCGTTTACGTCGGATGGGACAGAGAACGGCAAGTCCGAGTGGGACGGACGGCGGTCGTGGGTCTGCTGAATGGGTAGTCCGGGCAAATGAGGATAAGGTGGCGTGTCTCCAGCTGAGTAAGAGATGGCCCATAAATGTATGTCCAAGAGTAGGAAGAACTACAAGGGGATGGCGTCCGCCGAATAAGAGGATGCAATAAGAGAAGTGACGGTTGTCGGATTTCTGTCGACGATCATCTGGCCTAATATCGCCTTTGGCTGAAGGTGGGGAGGGGATGGTAGTTGTCTGCCGGTGAGTGTCTCGCTGGTATCGCCAAGAAGAGCGAGATGGATGTAAGGAGTACCATGGCGTCCCCGGGGAAGACTAATAAAAAACAAGCGGAGAGACTGTCTGTGTGGACAGTCTCCCCGCAAAATGGAGGTATAATCTGTGAAGATTACTGTAAGACGAAGCGGATAGGCAGCTGGAACCAAACGTTGACGGGTCTACCCTGCTGACGTCCGGGGACGAAGCGAGGTAGAGACTTGACGACACGAATGGCCTCGCGGTCGCAACTGGGGTCGAGGGACTTCAAGATCTGTACGTCGCCGACCTGACCGGTACCTTCGACGACAAATCTGAGCATGACGACGCCCTGGATACCTTGATCCTGAGCTGCGGACGGGTAGCGGAGGTGCTCGGCGATGTAACGCATGAGGGCGCTTTCACCACCAGGGAAGCTCGGCATCTGCTCTACATAGGTGAAGACCTTGGTCTGCTCCTCTGTGGGCTTGGAGGTGATGACCTCCTTGATGTCTGCGATATCCTTACCGTGGACATCGTCATTACCCTTTACGTCGGCAATGGAGATGGCCACCTTGCTCTCGCCCAGTTCCTTCTGAGACTTCATCTCATCGTCCTTGGTCACCTCCTCGTCTCTGACGATCTTAGGTGCGGTAAACTTGATGGAGCTCTTGATGCGCTGGGGCTCTTGCTGCTTGGGTTCTACTTTCTTTATGATATGCTTATCTTTTACCTTGGCCTCCTCAAGCTTGGAGAGCTGGGTCTTGGTAACGGTCTCGATCTGTTGCTTAGGCATGACGGTCTTGACCAGGGCCGGGATAAAGATAGATGCGAGGAGAATGATGATTACTGCGAGCATGGCTTTGCCGTTGCGCTTGCCAGTCTCAGCTCTCATCACGTAGGCGCCGTACTGCTTATTCTTCCCTTCGAAGATAATGTCGCACCAATCTCTTGAGTATAAATCTATTTTTGCCATAGCTTACTTCATTTATTTGGTGGGAGCGGCTGCGCCTCCTTTATCTTTCAAATGCTGAATCATCTGCTTGTCGAAGTCTGTAATGGGCACGATGACGTATTTGCCGATATCGCATATCTGCATCTCGTCGAGTGCGTCGATGAGGTTGTTGTAGGTTGCCTCGTCTGTCGCCTTAATGATGACATTGGGCGTACCTTCGCCTCCGCGGATTTCGCTAAGCTCTTCATTAAACTTATCTCTCTGCTTCTTCTCGTTGAAGGCGTTGGCAGAGACATTGCTCTCGTATTTGCGACGGAGTTCCTTCACTTTCTGAATAGCGGCCATATTCTTTTTTACCAAGATTTGGCGCAGACCATTTTCACCATAAGAGGTCTTCTTAAGGTTGTCGATGGCGGGAATTCCTTCGTAGTAGTAGATAGCGTTGTCTTTGTCAAGGAGCAGTGTGACGGCTTGAGAGGCTTTCACCTTGTTCTGCTGGTCATCTCTCAGGTCCTTCTTGTTGGAAGGCATGTTAATCTCCATGGATTTTGGCCTGGAGAGCGTGGTGCAGAGCATGAAGAAGGTGATGAGGAGCATCATCATATCAACCATAGGCGTGAAGTCCACGCGGGTTGTTTTCTTATTCTGTTTTGTCTTCATCTTTTGTCCTCCTATTCGTCAACTGCCTTGACTTTCTTCAGATTGGTAATCAGATTGTATCGGTTGCACTTGATATCCTGAAGGGAATTCATCACCGTCTTGACGACCTGATACTTGGTATTGGCGTCTGACTTGATGGAGATGACTAAGTCAGGATTGACTTCGCGTGCGGCTTCTACCCAATCTTTGAATTCATTATTGGCGCTATCGCAGGGTATACCTTTGATGCTTTCACTACTTAGATATGCTTCTCTCTTGGCGGGATCGAGGTCAAGAAAACTCTTGAGCTCATTGATGGGTACACCGAAAGAGGGCACGCTACCGAATGTGCGCTTCTCGTCCAAAGTGAAGGAGATATTGTACTTCTCACTGATGGCGTCGAGCGTTGACATCATGTCGGTCTTCTTGTCCAGGCTCATGAAGATACGTCCTTTGGGGTCAATCAGTATGGTGAGCACGTCGTGGTCAGGCACATTGATTGAAGAGACAGATCCCGGAGTCTGAACTTTTACTGGTTCTGGCTTTACGAAAGTAGCAGTAAGCATAAAAAAGGTAAGCAATAGGACCATGACGTCTGACATAGGCGTCATATCTATCCAGAGTTCGCGTTTTTTTATCTTAAAACGTCCCATTTCCTATTTACCTTTCTTATTATTATGTTAAGATTAGTGGGTAGCGTTGAAAGTAGCTACTACTGTGAAACCTACCTCGTCGAGGCCGTAGGTCAGATGGTCGATTCTATTGGTAAAGTAGTTGTAGAAGATTACAGCGAGGGCGGAAGTTGCGATACCGGATGCGGTATTGACAAGGGCCTCAGAAATACCTTGAGAAAGGGCTGCGGAGTCACCACCACCACCAGCGGACAGAGCGGAGAATGAACGGATCATACCGAGCACAGTACCAAACAGACCGGTCAACACACCCAGGGTAACGATGACGGCGAGGATGGGGAGGTTCATCTGCAGGGTAGGCATCTCGAGGGCGGTAGCCTCATCAAGTGTCTTCTGGAGAGAGAGTACCTTCTGCTCCTTGGTCAGGGTGTTGTCTGCCTCTACCTCACGGTACTTAACGATAGTAGCGTTGATGACATTGGCAACAGAACCACCTTGCTTGTCGCATACTTTGAGTACTCCGTCGAGGTCGTTCTTCTGCAGGCAATCCTTGGTCTGCTTAACGAACTTGTCGAGGCTCATCTTACCAAAGGCAGTCTTGAGGGCGAGGAAGCGCTCGAAGGTGAGGGCTAAGTCAGCAAAGAGCATGGTCCAAATGATAGGAACGACGAAACCTCCTTTGTAGACTGTACCGAGCATGTTGAGGGCCTTGCCGGAACGATCGCCACCTGCGAAGTTGGAGGGAGAACCGAGTACAAACTGATAGACGACGATGGCCAGCACAAGGCATATTACGAGGATAATCCATGCGCTCTTGATACCAGTGAAGCCTTGGCTCTTCTTCTTAGCAGCGACAGGCTTCTTGCTAACGTTGTTAACCGTAGCTTTTGTTTCTTTTGTTTCCATTTTGTTTTGTTTGAGTTTGAATTTTGATTTTTAGTACGTTATTTATTTTTCTACGTTATTGATCAGTTTGTCGCTTCCGGTTGGCGTGCACACGGCACAGATATAGATTTGACCTTGCAAAGGTAAAAAGAATAATTCATACATGGTGTTTTTCTTTGAAAAATATCTGCTAAATTGTATCTTGCCCTTGGCATTGGCTGCCAAATATTTCGGTTTTGTCTATTACGATGGCATATTGTTTAGATTTGGCTCTAAAATTCGTAGATTTGTGTGCACTTTGTTTGTTTTTTGAGTACATTTGCATTGCTCTTTGTGCAGTTTTGACGGCATCGAATGGCAAGGATACACAGTGCTTGTTATAGGGTGGGCTATCTGGACTGTAGACAGAGGACGTGACGTCATCGAGACAATCTATTTAAAGGTATACATTATACAGATATGGAAAATTTAGACTGGGCCAATTTGCCCTTCGGTTACATCCGCACCGATTACAATGTACGCTGTTGCTATCGCGACGGCAAATGGGGTGAGATAGAAGTATGTTCATCCGAACTGATCAATATCCACATGGCAGCCACCTGCCTGCACTATGGACAGGAAGCGTTTGAGGGCCAGAAAGCATTCCGTTGCCCTGACGGCAAGATACGTATCTTCCGTATTGATGAGAACGCAAAGCGCCTGCAGTCGACATGTCGGGGTATCTTGATGCCCGAGGTTCCTACAGACCTCTTTGTCGAGATGGCCAAGCGTGTGGTCAAACTCAATGAACGCTTTATCCCGCCTTATGAGAGTGGTGCTGCGCTCTACATCCGCCCGCTGCTTATCGGTACGAGTGCACAGGTAGGTGTACATCCTTCATCGGAGTACCTCTTCCTAATGTTTGTTACTCCGGTGGGCCCGTATTTCAAAGGTGGTTTTGCTTGCACGGACTATGTCATCGTAAGAGACTATGACCGTGCTGCGCCGCTCGGAACCGGTATCTACAAGGTCGGGGGAAACTACGCTGCCAGTCTGAGAGCAAACAAGCTGGCTCATGACAAGGGCTATTCCTGCGAATTTTATCTCGATGCTAAGGAGAAGAAGTATATCGACGAGTGTGGTGCTGCCAACTTCTTTGGTATTAAGGATAATACGTACGTTACTCCTAAGTCTACGTCTATCCTCCCAAGTATCACCAACAAGAGCTTGCAGCAGCTGGCTAAGGACCTCGGCATGAAGGTCGAGGTACGTCAGATACCTGAGGAGGAGCTGTCTACATTTGAAGAGGCCGGAGCCTGTGGTACCGCTGCTGTCATCAGTCCCATCAAACAGATAGACGATATCGACTCGGGCAAGAGCTATGTCTTTGCCAAGGACGGCAAACCGGGACCCGTATGCACCAAGCTTTACCACAAACTCCGTGATATCCAGTACGGTATCGAGCCTGATACTCACGGATGGATCACTTACGTAGAATAAAATAACTGGATTTATAATAGCCTATTGATATGAAACCGACCAATTCTGAACTTCGCAAACAGGCGCGTATGACCCTTGAAGGCCACTGGGGAGGTGCTGTCGTCGCAACGCTTATTTTCTTTATTGTTGGAAGTGTGCTGCCCAACATTTCATTGCTCTTCCCACTGTCTGAGGCCGGGCAGGTATCATGGAATCTCGTGTGGTCTTTTCTCTTGATACCGTTGTCATGGGGCTTCTGTATTTATTTTCTGTCGCTGTTGCGTGACCAAAATCCGCAAGTCGGGTCCATCTTTGGCGGATATAAGGACTTCGTGCGTGTGTTTACGACGATGTTGCTTATGTCTGTGTATATAGCGCTGTGGTTGCTGCTGTTGATTGTTCCCGGTATTATCAAGAGCCTGTCGTACGCGATGACACCCTATATCCTGCGCGATAATCCGAATGTGGGTGCTGTAGAGGCTATACATAAGAGCCGGCTGATGATGGATGGCAGCAAGATGAAGCTCTTCCTGCTCTATCTGAGTTTTATAGGCTGGGGTATCTTGTGTGTCCTTACTTGTGGTATCGGCTTCCTCTTGCTTGTCCCCTATGTTCAGACTTCGTTGGCAGCCTTTTATGAGGATTTACGCAAAGAAGAGGCTGCTCAGGTGGAAGAGACTGTCGTAGAGTCTGTACAACCCGCAGAATAGCAGATACGAGACAATTGCTGGTCTAATAATATAGAGATGCCGCCTCCCTGTGCATAGACTCAGGGAGGCGGCATTGTGTACAGACGACGCGTATCGGCGTGTCGTAGTGCTCGCTCAAGGATGGTGATCGTATCTGCTTCTAGAGCAGAGACGGCCACCTGGGATCGGATGGGTATTAAATTGCTCTAACTTGGCAGGGCGTGCGAGCTGTCAGAAGGGAAGAGAAGGAGAGAGTGACTTGAGAGGTGAGTATACATATATATATAGTATACATGATAAGTATAAAGGTGTAGGGAAGAAAATGTCGCTTGAGAATAGCTGTATGCGGCATCTCGCAAGATGGAATTGCTCGCTGTCCTTAGACAGCAGGTGCAATAGCCTATGAAGGATTGGGCTACTTGTGTGTGCCTTGGGATGGGGTGTATGTCGTTGAAATGAAGTCGCCTCGCTGAATATCGTTCAGCGAGGCGACTTCATCGTGTATGGGTCGGGCGAGGCCCTTGGATGGGATGACCCGTAAAACTGTCAAAATTACTTCCTAAGCTGGCCGATGGCAGCCTTGATCTGCTTGCAGAGGCTGTTGTTGGGCTCGATGGCGAGTACCTTGTTGCAGGCATCCAGCGAGGCGGCGTACTGATCCTTCTTGAAATAGTAGAAGGCATCGTAGACCAAGCACTCCTTGCGATAGCCATCGTAGGAGTCATCTTTGCCCTCCATGCGGCGGTAAGCCTCTTCATATTGGGACTTTACGCTCTCGATGGGGTTGTTGGGGTCCAGGATGGTCTGTATGCGAGCTCTCCAGAAGGGACCCATGTAGCTGTCGGGCGCTTTTTCGGATACTCTGGCAAATAGGGAGTCTCCGGCGTTAATGTAGTGCTTGCGCAGGGCGTCGTGCTCTCCGTCCTTAAGGGCGGCGGCAGCGGAATAGTAAATCTTGCCGGCCTGGAGATAGTTGAGCAGTGCACCAGGATTGGCCAGTTCACCATACTTCATGTAGGCAGCTACTGCGCTGTCGGTCTGATTGACGGCCTCGTAAGCTTCGCTCAGGCTCTTGTAGAGGTCGGGAGCTTTGGGATTGAGCTTAACGGCCTTTTCGTACGACTTAACAGCCAGCTGAGGATCGTTGGTTTGCGATGCGAGATCAGCGGCATATTTGTAGTCAGTAGAGTTGTAGAGCTTCTCGTCAAATTTGCCAAAGAATTGACCAGCCTGTGCCTTAGCCTTGTCTGTCTCGGCCAGCTCCATGAGATTGTAGAACTTCAGACGGTTGGCGCTCAGAGAGCTGGCGTCATGCTTGAGGGCCTGCTCGGCGATGGCGAGAGAGGCTTGATAATTTTTCTTGGCAAAGAGTACGATACCATAGTCCTCTTGAGCCTGCGGGTCTCCGCCCTCGGGGATGGACTTAAAGTACTCTTGGTAAGCCTTTTCGGCATCGTCAATCTTATTCTGGTTGTAGTAGATAGAGCCCATGGCCTTGTTGATCTCAGGGTCGTCGGGGAATTTCTCCTTGATGACGTTTAGTTTTTCCAGGGCTACTTCCGGTGCGATATTTTTGTAGATATCGACAAACTTGAAGTAGGCTCTTTTGTCGCTGGGATCGGCATTGATGGCTTCTTCATACTTGGCAGCAGCCTCATCGGTGTTGCCCAGTCCGGCGAAAGCGTTACCCATGGCGAGGATGGCGGGGAGATATTCGGGATGGTCCTGGTAAGCGACCGTGGCAATCTCGAGTGCGGGCTGATAGAGTCTGTTACTGTTGAGTATCTCGGCGATTCCGGCGAGACTTTCTTTGTCCTTCTTTATCTTTTTGGGGATATTGGTGAGTTCATTGATGACGGCCATCTGATCATTCTTGGACAACTGGATGAGTTTGTCAGCATATGCCTGAGCTTCAGGGGTAATCTGCAAGGGCTTCTCGTCGGCAAAGACGGAAACACTGAAAGTCAGCATCAGGCCGGTGGCCAGGGTGATAAGCTTTGTTCTTTTCATTTCTCTCTTATGTGTAATCTGATTGTGTTATCTGTTGGATTTGGTTATGTCGTATAGGTTTAATCGTTGACGTCAACTTGCTTGACTTGTACCGGTACGATAGGGAGCAGTTGTGAGGATTTTGTAATGATAAGCTGGCCCTCGGTATCGGTGAGGTAAAAGTAGAAGTTGTGGTTGTACGTATCGGTGTACGGGTTGGTGGAAAGGATGTAGAGCTGGCGTATCAAGGGATAGTCGGCTGTAGCTATGTAGTACTGCACCGGCTGGAAGCAGTTGTCTGGCTCTGTCACCGCAGAGTTGCTCAGGCTCATGACTCTGACGCTCTGGTCAAAGGTCAGATTGGTGGAGTCCTTTATATTGCGTATCCAGTCTACACCGATGATACCAATAGCATTGCGGCTGTGACGTACGTAGTCTATGACATTGCGACTGGAGTGGGCGGTCTTGAGGTTGCCCTTGAGGGCGGCTCCTCCACAGATGGAGTCACGGATGTAGCGTACGGTACTTGAGTTTTCGTCATCAAAGACTACCTCGATATTCCCCTTGGTTGTGGCATGCTGTATATCACTCCATCGTGTCAGCTTGCCTGTGACAATCTTGCGCAGCTCGTTGACGGAGAGCAGCGTGTCGGGATTTTGTGGGTTGACGATGAGCGCTATGGCGTCGTAGGCGAAGGGCTGGCACTGCGCAACAAGCCGGTATTTGTCAAGGATGAACTTCTTCTCCTTCTCGGTAAAAGGACGTGTTGCGATGGCCATGGTCACGCTGTCCTTAAGCAGGAGGTTGAGTGCGTCTGTCTCGGGCAGGAATGTGGTGTCAAGGATGGCATCGGTGTACTTGGCTTGAAAGGCGCGCAACTCTTGTCCGATGATGGGCCTGAAGGTCTCGTCGCAGGCCAAATCAACGGTGTGCATCGTGCGCTCGTCCAGAGGCTTGCTGCCTCCAGCGCAGGAGATGAGCATCAGTCCTGCTATAGCTGTTGTCAATAAGTGAATGGTTCTCATGCTATGCTGCCGAATACAATTCTTGTAGAGTGCAAAGATAGCATTATATTTGGTCTTGTGTACGATTTCTTGGCTAAAAGTTTGCTAATGAATGCTTTTTTAATTGTATAAATTGGCATTTTGTCATGTAAGGAGGGGAAATTTTATGCTTCGTGCAGACAATGGCGTGACGGGGAGGAGAAAACATGGCGGAAAAACGGGCAACAATTTTTCCTGAAGCAGGTACAGGATGCGTACGAGGGCTTCTGCGGTCTTGGCTTCAGGCTGTTGCTAGCCTTTGACAGTATCGACTAGACCTTAGGCTGACATCGCCCCGGAGAGGGCAGAGAAAGTAGGTCGTGCAACGGCAGGGCAACCATATGGTGTACGGCTAGATATAGTAATCGGTCGTATCGATAAGTCCGGCGCGCAGGGCGTAGCGAATCGCCTCGTAAGCTGTGTTGACCTCGAGTTTGCGAAAGATGTTTTTGCGATGGGTGTTGACGGTATGGAAACTCGAATTGCGCTCTGCGGCAATCTCCTTGGTCGTCTTGCCCAGGGCAATCTCGCGCAGGATTTCCACCTCGGTGGGCGTCAGCGAGACGTGAGGCTTGTTCTGACGCTGTGGCAGTGAGAGAATCTGCTCCATGATTAGCCTACAGACGTAGCGCTCTCCCCGCAGAGCCAACCGGAGGGCCTCATCTATCTCACGGAGCGTGCCGGACTTGCTGACGAGACTGATGGGCATGCTCTCGGCCGTGATGCGTCGGAGGAAGTTGTCGCTCAGCTCTTCGCTGAAAAGTATCCAGTAAGAAAGTGGAAAACGTTGGTGGAGGATGAGCAGGTCGGAGGCGTCGTTGAAGTCAAACAGCGTGTAGTCGACTACTACGACTGCACGTGTGTCTTGCTGTAAGGCGCCGATAAGGTCGTGCTTGTTGGCAATCTCGACTATTCGGGTGTCGGGTATGCCGTTGCACAAGCTCTTGAGCCCTTCACGGGATATATCCTGATTGTCCGCAAGGAGGAAGGTTGTCATATCGAGAGCAAAAGTACATCTTTCTGCCCGTCTTCTTGCGTAAAAATAGTGCAAATCTTTGTATCCATCGGCCCTAAGGCGAAGACCGGCCTTCGACTCCGGTGCAACTGTATCGGCTGTCGAATGGAGAGGAAACGATCATGCCGAACCACATGTGCCCCGTCCGGTCTGACCTTTTCCGTATTTTTTTTATGCGCGAAGCTTATTCTCACCCGAGCAAAGCGGACGGCTTTTCTATTGGCGCGTTTGTGAGGACAGACGGTCCCAGTTTTTACTCCCGTCAGAGCGCTGGTGAGGCCAAGCAGCCCGGTCAGCGCCCCCGTCAGGGCATAAAAAATCCATCGGAACGGGGATGAACCGATGGATTTCGCTGTTGTTCAGTACGAAGGTACGTACTGTGTGAATGGACTGGGCTTACTCGTCATAGATAGTCTTGTCCCAGAAGGAGCTGTTGTGCCAGAAGCCTTTGGATTCGGCGTCTGAGAGTTTGCGCTTTTCCTCGTTGTTAATGGGGACGCTATCCTCGAGAATGGCGTGACGGACATGGAGGTCAACTACCTTGATGGCGGGATGTCTATATGCTATTTGTTCATTTTAGGATAATGGATGATACGATTACTTGACAAATACTTTACGGCCGTTGCGGATATAGAGGCCACGGGCCGGAGAAAGGACGCGCTGGCCCTGGAGATTGTAGTAGACGTCGGCTTTTTGATCTTTTTGCCCGTCGACTGGTAATTGACGGACGGCGGAGGGCGACCCGAAATCGAGTTGATAGCTCTTGCTGCCTGCGACGGCCATGGAAAGGTAAGCCTTGTTGGCCTTAATAGAATGGTCGGAAGCCGTAATATCGGCGGCGTGGAATTGACCGTCACTCAGGATATAATATGTAGTTTTGGTGTCGCTCGGGTCAAAGTCGGTATCGACAAGCACGCCCTTGAGCAGGTTGCCCTCGATGCTTGTGCCCGCCTCTTTGGATAGGGAGAAGGTATAGGATTGTCCGGCTTCTCCCTTGACGATGACCGGTGTGTTGGCGGCCAGCGTGGTGGCGGAAGCATCCAGTTGGTTCAGTTTTGCAGTAGATTGGGCGTTGTCAATCGAGGTGACGCCATAGAGGGTCACTCCGTCTGGAATCGTGGCAGCAAAACCGAGGTCTAGTGTAGCCAGACCCGAGGCGGGGAGGGACAGGGTAAAGGTGGTAGGAGCGATAACGGCACTTCCGGTTACGGTAGCGGCATCGCCTCCGGTTGGGGTGACGACTTGGCAGTCATTGAGGATGACTGAGGAAAATCCGTTGAAGATCTTGGCGTCTGATGCCGCTTTGCCGATGACGGTGGCATTGGTGGCGACAAAGAGGGAGGAGTTCCAAGTGGTGAAGGCGAAGTTGGTACCGCTAACTTTGAGTGTTACTCCATTGAGTATGAGGTTTCCTTTGGAGATAATGCCAGTGTATCCACCGCTGATGTCCAGGCTCCCCGTCCCCTCACTGCTGGTGATGGCCAGAGGGTCTGTGGTATTACTAATGATACCGGCTGAAGTAGTCTGAATGGTGCTTGTTCCGTTGAGCTTGAGGCCACGGATGCTGGTGTTGCTCAGGTCAACGCCATAACTGCTGCCGGAGATATGGGCGTCAGAGAGAGTAAGTGTCTTGCTCTCGCTGTCGTAACTGGCGGTGCCGTCGCCTAGGATGTCGGCTGCATTGATGGAGGTTACTTCCACGCCGCCTACGCTAAACTGATAGTCGGTACCGGCCAATATGGTGAGCTTCCCGCCGATGAGTTTGCCGTCTGCATCGGTATAGCCGGTTCCATATTTAAATGTAGCGCCGGATGCAGGCTCCGTAATGAGTTCATCGCTGAGGTAAACTGAGCTAAAGCCTGATATGCAGCCTTGGTTGGCTGAAGCATAGACGTTGGCATTTTTGATACTAAGGGTCATCGCGTTATCGCCTCGGAAGGCATAGACACTGCCCGAGGCATTGACTGTAGTGCCTGAAATGGTCAGCATGCCGTAAAATTTATCGCTGGGAACTCCAGCATAGATGCCGATGGCACCGCCTCCGACGGTCAGAGAAGCGTCAGACCCCGAAATGGTAATGTCGGACCCCGTGGCCGAGATGCCGGTAGCGGTACTTGTTATGGAATTGGAGCCGACAAGGTTAATCTTGAGCTGGCCTTTAGTCAGTCCGATGCCCTGTTCGCTGCCTGCGTCAATATGAGCATTGTTGAGCGTCAGTGTCTGGCTGGAAGCGTCATAGCTGACAGTCTTGTCGCCTAGAATATCAGCAGCATTGTTGGAAGTGACAGCTATGCCTTTAACTTTCAGGTCATAAGTGACAAGAATTCCAACATCAGCAGTTCCGCTCACGGCTTTGCCGTTTGCATCGGTAAGCACCTTGTTTGTGGTATCATAGGTATTTCCTCCTTCAAAACTGCAGCCTGTCAGTGTCGCAGAAGCAAATCCGTCAATATTGTGGTCGGAGGAAACGGTGGTATGGACGATGGACTTGGAGATGGTCAGCGCGGAGCTGCTATTGCTGGTCAAGGCTGCTGCAGCACTCTTGACAGTAAGCGTATCATTGCTGATGCTGAGATCTCCATTGCTGATGATACCTGTTGCGCCAGAAGTGAGATTCAGCTGACCGCCGCTCAGACGCGTGCCGTCGAGGGAGAGGATGCCAACACCGCTGGCCGACAACTTGTTGGTGCCTGACAGGGAGAGAATGAGCTGAGTGCCGCTGTTATTGTAAATGCCTATGCCGGCTGTATTGCTGATGTCGGCACCGCCGAGTGTCACCGTCAGGGCTTTGCTGCTGCTTGTGTAGGTGTTGATATCCGTCTCAACGCCCTTGGAGGCGATAATCGTCAGCGTAGCTCCAGTATCAAAGTTGAATTTTGTATTTTTCCTCAGATAAAAAGCATCACCTTGCGGGGCCTTGATGGTAACATTGCCAGAGATGTAGATTTCTAGGTTGTCATCATTATAATTCTCTATGGCATTGGTCACAGAAGAGGAATTGGTCAGATCAATCGTTGTCCCATAGAGAATAAGTCGGTTCTTTGCGCTAACGTATATGGCAGTACCGGTGATAGCGCTGTTGCTAGAGGCAAAGCTGAAGGCGTTGTCGCTCGTGATAGAGGTTCCAGCTACCGAGAAAGCGTAGTAGTCAGTGGCCCGAGCAGCTCCTGTACCTGTCAGGAAGAGGAGTATAGACCATAAAAATAGCGTAAAGTTTGATTGATTGAATTAAAGGTTTGATTCAAAAGAACAGATTTTCTACAAAAATAAACAAAAAGAACGGGAAATCATGACATTTTCAAGAAATAATTCAATAAATACCGACATATAGGTATAATACATCGATAATGCGTAGTCTGCAAAGCTACGAATAAAGACCTGGGCGGGTGAAAGATATGCTGGTAGAGTCCTTTCCAAAAATTTGTTTTTCCCCAGAATGTAAGCCTGCGTCCGACGTATGATTTGCATACGCTGCCGCAGGCGGATTTTAGACCTTGTGTCTACTGTCGGTGTATAGGAAAAGGGTACATTCCCCAAAGGAGAATATACCCTTAAGACTATAGTTCATGGCTTGGTATCAGAGAGGATACTCCTCAAAGGCATAGAGTGCGGTCGAGAGATAGCGGTCGCCAGTATCCGGGAGCAGAACGACAATGTTCTTGCCCTTGTTCTCAGGACGTTGTGCCAGCTTGCGGGCAGCAAATACAGCGGCTCCGGCAGAGATACCTACGAGTAGGCCCTCGTTGGCAGCGAGCTCGCGACCCGTGAGGATGGCCTCGTCATTCTCTACCGTGATGATTTCATCGACGACGCTGGCATCGTAAGTCTTAGCGACGAAGCCCGGGCCGATGCCCTGTATCTTGTGGGGGCCGGGCTGGCCACCGCTGAGCACGGGAGAGGAGGCGGGCTCTACGGCCACAACCTTCACATTGGGATTGTATTCCTTGAGGCGCTTGCCTGTGCCGCTCACGGTGCCGCCCGTGCCGACGCCGGCAACGAAGATGTCTACCTTGCCCTCAGTATCAGCCCAGATTTCCTTGCCTGTGGTATTGTAGTGAGCGCGCGGGTTGGCAGGATTTTCAAACTGCTGCGGGATGAATGAGCCCGGAATCTGCTGCTGCAGCTCCTTGGCCTTGGCGATAGCGCCGTTCATGCCGTCCTTGCCCGGAGTCAGTTCTACACGTGCACCGTATGCCTTGACGAGGTTGCGACGCTCCACACTCATGCTGTCGGGCATGGTTAGGATAAGTTTGTACCCCTTGACAGCACTTACGAAAGCGAGGCCGATACCTGTGTTGCCGCTTGTCGGTTCTATGATGGTTGCACCGGGCTTAAGCAGTCCTTTCTCTTCAGCATCGGTAATCATGGCGTAAGCGATGCGGTCCTTGACGCTGCCGGCGGGATTGAAGTATTCGAGCTTGGCGATAATATGGGCGTCGATGCCCTTGGCTGCCTCGTAGGCGTTGAGCTCAAGCAGCGGAGTGCTGCCTATGAGATCTGTGAGTTTTTTTGCGATAGTCATAATCTTTAAGTTTTAAGTAATTATCAGATATTATTTTTCATTCTTTACGGCTTCAAAGGCCTGATCAAGGTCTGCGATGATATCGAGGTAGTGCTCTGTACCGATGGAGAGGCGTATGGTGGATGGATAAATGCCTTGGTCGGCTGCTTCCTCGAGACTCAGCTCGGAGTGGGTCGTAGACAGCGGGTGAATGACGAGGCTCTTGACGTCAGCCACGTTGGCGAGGAGTGAGAAGATCTTGAGGTGGTCGATGAAGTCGAAGGCCTTTTGCTGCGAACCGTCAATCTCAAAGGTGAAGATTGAGCCTGCGCCGTTGGGGAAGTATTTCTCGTAGAGGTCGTGGTTGGGATGTGTCGGCTCGGAGGGGTGGTTGATTTTCTTGACCTGAGGCTGATGCTCGAGATATTCGAGTACCTTCTTAGTGTTGAAGACGTGACGCTCTACTCTCAGGGACAATGTCTCCAGACCCTGAAGCAGCAGGAAGGCGTTGAAGGGGGAGATGGTGGCACCCTCATCGCGGAGCAGCAGGGCGCGGACGCGGGTGACGAAAGGTGCAGGCAGGTCGCCGAAGATAAGGCCGTGGTAGCTGGGGTCAGGATTGTTGAAGCCCGGGAACTTGGCGGGATCTTTCTTCCAGTCAAATGTGCCGCCGTCAACGATGACGCCGCCGAGGCTGCTGCCGTGGCCGCCGATAAACTTGGTGGCGCTGTGGACTACGATGTCGGCTCCGTGCTCGATAGGACGGATGAGGTAGGGCGTGCCAAAGGTGTTGTCAATCAGCAAGGGGATACCGTGACGATGGGCGATATCAGCTGAGCGCTCGATATCAGAGATGTTGGAATTGGGGTTGCCGAGTGTCTCGATAAAGACCAGCTTGGTATTGGGCCGGATGGCGGCCTCGAGTGCATTGTAGTCATCGGGGTCGACGAAGGTGGACTCAATGCCGTACTTGCTCAGAGTATGGGCGAGCAGATTGTAAGTACCGCCGTAGATAGTCTTGCTGGCTACGACATGGTCGCCGGCAAAGGCGATATTTGTCAGGGCGTAGGTTACGGCTGCGGCACCAGAGGCAACTGCCAAACCACCTACACCACCCTCGAGGGCAGAGACGCGCTCTTCAAAGACACCCTGAGTCGAGTTGGTCAGACGTCCGTAGATATTGCCCGCATCGCGTAATCCGAAGCGGTCGGCTGCATGCTTGGAATTGTGGAATACGTAGCTCGTAGTCTGATAGATGGGGACTGCGCGGCTGTCTGTTGCAGGGTCAGCCTGCTCCTGGCCTACATGAAGCTGAAGTGTCTCAAAGTGAAGTTTGCCTTGTGCCATGATAATAGTATTTTAATAGTTAATGATTGACTTATGATGACGCCGCTGTCGGTAGGACTTTGGCTGAGGTTGTACCTCTTTGTTGTCAATGCAAAGGTACGGCGACTTCTACCCCGCCACAATACCACACATGTGGCATTTTGAGTCGGCTAAATGTGGTATGCCACCTCCCACAAGTATTCACGATGCTTGTCGTGACAGACAATGAAGTTGTCGATATACAGTGAATAACGCAGATAGCGGACTTGGTTGTATGGTCTACAACTCGCGAATAAGGATGAAGAGAAGGAAGACCGCCTGCGAGAGACATTTGAAGGCGCAGACCTTTTTTAAAGGAGATGAAGTCCTTTATAAATTGATGTTTGCTCAGACAATCGCATCGCTTTGGAGGGGAAACGCAGCACAGATCTGCGGAAAGCAAGAGGAAAGAGGTCATCCACACAGGATGACAGGCGGCGTACGACTTATGAAAAGAAGAAATTCTGTATCATCTGCACTTCCCTGAGAACAATGTTCCGGAAGCCTTTCCGCGGGTGTCAAGTCTGGATTGTACAGGGGACGGCTTCTTCAGAGAATGGAAAGGGCTTCTTTTTTTATAATTAAAAATAGAGTGGAGATGCCCACTTCTCCTTTGAACTCGGAAATATAAAAATATGCTCAAATTGACTTTGTAGCTCGTTGAAATCTAATGAAATACAAATAAGATTTGACTCTTTTTGTAACTAACTGGCTATCAGGTGGCAGCAACTCGCTTTCTAGTTTGGACTAAGTCCGACCTTGTAGCGCTTACAAGGCGACTTGTCATGCCAACGCCGGTACCTGTACGAGCCAGTATTTCGGATTTATTATATAAAAAACAATGGGCGACCGTTTGCTTAAGCAATCTCTGAAGAGGAAGACAGCATACGAACTATGCTCTTCCCTGCGTGGGGTATTTAGAAAGGATGCCGTCAAAAATACCGCAGGCTTATCATGACTGGGCCATATAATAAAAGGTGGCGGAGACAGGGTTGAGATCGTCAGGACTCCTGCCTGCTGCATCTTGGGAGTATGGCGTTGAGATTTTCAACTAATATTTATAGAGGTATCATCACAAATTGAGGCGAGGTCTGCCGATGTAGAGATGAAGCTCTTCTGAGTTTTTCTGAGCAATGTGGCAGATAAAGAGCACTGCTTCTCTCCTTTGCCTGCCGATATGCCAGCCTACACTGATTTCCAGTCGAGCAGGGATATCCCTCGTGCTTGTATGAAAGATGATAAATCGACAAGTTTATACGAGATGGCGGCTATTTGCAAAAGACAAAAAGAAAAAGGCATATCCCATCGGATATACCCTTTTGCGGAGAGGATAGGATTCGAACCTACGAAACCCTTTAGGGGTTTACACGCTTTCCAGGCGTGCCTCTTCAACCACTCGAGCACCTCTCCTTGTGTGGTTGATACGCTTATTGGCGTTTTGCGAGTGCAAAGGTAATATATTTCAGTGAATAAGACTGGCCTTGTGCGTAATTTTTTTGTTTATGTGGCTTCCGTATGCTTTATTGCGACGGGCGCAAGGGGCTTGGACAGACGACTAGTGGTTGAGTATAGCGTCACGACAGGCCTCCATCAGCCACTTGGGAGTGCTGGTGGCACCGCAGATACCTAGTGTGCGGATACCTTCAAACCATGAGAAGTCCAGGTCAGATGGCCCCTCGACCATATAGGACCGCGGATTGACAGACTGGCAGGCTCGGTAGAGCGTGCGGCCATTGGAACTCTTGAGACCGCTGACAAAGAGGACGACATCGTGGCTCGAGGCAAACTGGAGCAGATGGGGCATGCGATTGGCGACTTGCCGGCATACGGTGTCAAAGTATTGCAGCGTGGCCGGGGGCTGGATATGGCTCTGGATGTAGGTGACGATGTCTCGAAACTCCTGTAGGGGCTTGGTGGTCTGGCTGAAGAGGCGGATGGAGCGGGTGAAGTCCAGTTGCTCGGCATCTGATAACTTGTCGAGCACGATGGCATGCCCTTCTGTCTGGCCTACGAGGCCCAGGACCTCTGCGTGGCCCGGCCGGCCGAAGATGACGATCTGGCTGCCGTCGCTCTGTTGATATTCCTTCTTGACGCGCTTTTGCAGCTGGAGAACTACAGGGCAGGTGGCGTCGATGATTTCGATGTCATTGCGGCGTGCGATATCGTAGGTCTCGGGCGGTTCACCATGGGCGCGTAGGAGGACTTTGACGTGATGGAGCTGTCTGAAGGTGGAGTGGTCTATCATCTTGAGCCCCAAGGCGCGCAGACGGTTGCACTCCTTGTCGTTGTGCACGATGTCGCCTAGGCAGTAGAGGGAGCCCTCCTTACGGAGAACTTCCTCGGCCTTGCTGATGGCAGTTGTGACGCCGAAGCAAAATCCTGAGTGGCTATCTATCTCAATATTAATGTTCATCTGTATAGAAACGATGTATGGGTGATGAGGTGGCTTCTATTTCTTCGTAGGTCGGATGTGGGTGATACTAGGCCTGATATGTCCTTTTCGTAGGCCCGAAAGTGCTTATGCGACAGGTCCTGGCGGGCGTCCCTAGTCTGACTTTGCTTCGACGGTCAAGCGTCCTGACAGGCGCGCTGGCGGTACAGATCGAGCAGGAAGTCCATCTCCTCATCCATGGTCATATGGCTGTTGTCGAGGATCACGGCATCGTCGGCAGGCCGCAGGGGCGAGGTGGCGCGGTGGGAGTCTATGTAGTCGCGCTCCTGAACATTGCGCAATACTTCCTCGTAAGTGGCAGGCATCCCCTTGGCTTGCAGCTCGTCGTAGCGGCGCTGGGCTCTCACCTCGGGCGAGGCGGTCATGAAGACCTTCATCTCGGCGTCGGGAAATACGGTGGTGCCGATATCGCGTCCGTCCATGACGATGGCTTTGTGTCTTCCCATAGCTTGCTGCTGGGCAACCAGCGCTTTACGCACGAAGGGGATGGCTGCTATGGGGCTTACTCGGGATGATACCTCCATGGTGCGGATTTCGCGTTCCACGTTTTCCTGATTGAGATAGATGTCAGAATGGTCAGTCTCCGTGTTGAGGTGGAAGGAAATCTCGGCCTCGTCGAGGAGTCGGGCGAGTAGGGGCTCGTCAATGGATCCGTCGGCAGCAAAGGCTCCGCCCCTGATAGCCAGCAGGGTGACGGCGCGGTACATGGCTCCAGTATCGATATAGGTATAGCCGAGACGGGCGGCCAGCCGTCGGGCAATGCTGCTCTTGCCGGTCGAGGAGGTGCCGTCGAGGGCGATGATGATGGGCTTAAATGAAGAGGAATGATTCATATATTAGAGACTTGCAAGATGGGGCTATAGACTGTAGGATACATTGAAGGTCAGGGAGGAGACGCTGACGTGATACTTGGCATATGAGACGCCGACCTTGAGCCT
Organism: uncultured Prevotellaceae bacterium; assembly: GCA_900316315.1. Classification (GTDB taxonomy): domain Bacteria; phylum Bacteroidota; class Bacteroidia; order Bacteroidales; family Bacteroidaceae; genus UBA6382. Next base: position 58,065 of record ONCK01000005.1, on the reverse strand, counting down.
ACGGGCCTGAAATCCTCCGCCGAAGGACAGGCCTGCGCCGTGGCTGGAGCCGGCTGCCTTGAGCTCATTGGCCCGCCGGCAGTTGTATCCGAGGGCGATATAGGTATTGTCGGTGGGGAGGAAGTCTACGCCGAAGACGACATGATTGAATATCTTGCGTCCGAAGCTGTCCTTGCCTTCAGGATTGTAGTAGTATCGCTTGCTCCAGCGCGTGAGATCGCGCAGTGTGACGGAAATGCGAAATGGCGCGTGGGCAATACCCTGTGTGATACCGGCTTGGAGATCAAAAGGAAGATGCTCAGTCTGACCTTCGTAGAAGGAGGAGAGTTGTGCTCCGATATTTTTGGCGACGAGACCGAAGGAGAAGTTCTTGGCCTCATTATTATAATGGAGACCGACGTCGAAGCCTATGGAGAAGGAGGAGTACTCTGCGTACTTGGAGTAGATAAACCGGCACGCGGCACCACCGACCCAGCCGTTACCCATCGTATAGCTGTACAGACCGCTCAGAGCTATGTCCTTGGCGGAAAAGGAGCCGATGACATTGCCCGCCTCATCGGTCTGGTCCATGCTGCCATAGTTGAATAGACGGCCGGTGATGCCGACTGTATGGCGCACGCTGAAGACCTTGACATAAGCAGCTCCCATCACCTGCGTGTCATGCAGGTAGGTGAGATAGTCGAGGTTGAGGGAGTTGTCATTGACCGCCGCGGCAATGGCAGGATTGGAAAAAATGAGCGAAGGATCATCCTGAGTAAGAGACACATTTTCTCCACCCAGCGCTGCGATGTGGGAGGAGAGAGGTATCTTGAGGAAATTGAATACTGATGAGCTCTCTTGCCCCTTTGCTCCAAGAGCGAAGAGAAGGGCCAGTGACAGTATCCATCTTACTTTGTTCATTCTTAACCAAAATTAGACTTCAAAGTTACGCTATTTCGCGCTATCTGCGCTACTTTTGCAGTCAGAAAAGCAAATCTTTCCGTCTATTATAACGCGAAACGTCCTATTTTAGTTTGTCGGCGGTCAGTTTTTATTTCTTATCTAAGGTAGGTAGATGAAAGGCAGTGACCTCTATTCCAAAGAATGGTGCGACCTGCTCTTTGAAAATCGTAACAAGGAGTATGGTGCCTACAAGTTGCGGGCTACGACGGGCCGCCGCTATGCGATAGCCCTGGGCGCGCTGCTGGGACTCTTTGCCTTGTGCCTGATACCTGCGCTCATTGCTTTTATCATCAGCCTGCAGCCCAAGCCTAAGTTTGATGACAACAGTATCAAGAAGATAGCCCGATTTGAGGGTATCCGTATCAAGGAGGCACGCCCTATGCGCCGGCCGCCCCGCAAAGAGGCTCCCGAGCTAATCAAGGAGGATGATCTCCAGAATATGAAGGATATTGATGAGAAAGAAAACCTTGCCGAAATCCTCCATCCAGAAGATGGCAATGTCGATCCCAAGAAGATCGTCGACATTTCCAAAGACTCTATGGAGACACTCCGCAAGGAGGCCCACTTAGCGCTCGCCAAGAAAGAAGAGCGTACCGAGGGCGTCATCATAGACTCCATCCCGCGCTACCCGGGAGGTTTAGCTTCGTATATGAAGTGGCTTAACGCCACGATGGTATACCCGCAAGCCTGTATCCGACAGCACAGGGAGGGCGAAGTGACCGTCGCTTTCATTGTAGAGACTGACGGACGCATTGTCAATCCCCATATCATCCATAGTTCTGATGCCGCCTTCAATCATGAAGTCCTGCGCGTGATGCACCTGATGCCTCGCTGGATTCCCGGGCAGAAGGGTGGACACCCCATTCGTACTCAAGTGACGTTGCCGGTCAGCTTCCAGTTGAGCCAGGACCCATTTGACAGCTAATCACTCTGACTAATCCTTTACCATTATGCCGCTGTATACTCATGACCAGCTGTTTCAGCAATTCAACAAGGCGCTTGACGCCGTCTATTATCCGGCTAATCCAGCCGAACTCTATGAGCCGATTAACTATGCTCTCTCTGTCGGAGGCAAGCGTCTGAGGCCAGTCTTTATGCTCCTGGCCTGTCAGGCTTTTGGTGGCGATGTAGAGCGTACGATGGCAGCTGCTATTGCGCTGGAAACCTTCCACAACTATACCTTGCTCCATGATGACTTGATGGACAATGCTGATGTGCGTCGCGGCAAGCCCACAGTGCACAAGCGCTGGGATGCCAATGTCGCCATTCTCTCAGGCGATGCGATGCTGGAGCTGGCCTATGGACGTATGTATCAGGCGCTGTCACAGGCAGATGGAATTGCGGAGACGGCAAGGCAGAGCGCGTTTCGCCTCTTCCTCGAGACGACGCTGCAGGTGAGCGAAGGACAACAATATGATATGAATTTCGAACACCGGCTCGACGTTACGCTAAATGAGTATTTTGAGATGATACGGCTCAAGACCGGTGTGCTCATCGCTTGCGCTCTGGAGATGGGCGCCCTTGTCGGTGGCGCAACACGGGAGCAGGCAGACAAGCTCTATCAGTATGGGCTTCAGATAGGGAGGGCCTTCCAGTTGCAGGATGACTATCTGGATGTCTTTGGTGATGCTAAGGTTTTTGGAAAAAGCATTGGGGGTGACATACACGAGGGTAAGAAGACGTATCTGCTCATCAGTGCCTTGAGTCGCTCCAGCGCCGAGCAGCGTCTCGAGATAGCCGATCGCCTGACAGATCATGACGCCGATCCGCAAGCCAAAATCGACTGGTTCACCCAGCTATACAAGTCATTGGGTGTACCCGAGGCCTGCGCTCAGGAGATGCTCAGTTGCTACTACGAGGCAGACAAACTGCTGGCTTCTGTCAAGATGGACGATACAGGCCGTCAGCTTATCAAGGATTTTGCCGACAGCCTCGTGCACAGAGTCCTCTAACAGACTATACTGTATCAGATGATAGATACACACGCACATATCTACGGGCCCGAATTTAAGGAAGATATTGCAGATGTCGTCCGGCGTGCCCGTCAGGCAGGCGTAAGCCAGGTATTCATGCCTGCTACAGACATCGCGTCAGCCGAAGAGGCCGCTGCACTCGCGCGCCAGTATCCAGGGACGCTCTATCCGATGCTCGGCCTTCACCCCGAGGATCTGCCGGATGATTGGCGCGACCAACTGAGTCGGATGGAGGAGATACTCAAGTCGCCTCACCCTTTTATCGGAATAGGGGAAGTGGGTTTTGACCTCTATTGGGATGACTCGCGTGTCGCCGAGCAGACAGAAGCATTCAGAGTGCAAGTCGAGTGGGCCGCTACTTACGACCTTCCTTTGATGATTCACTGCCGTTCGGCCCAGCATCTCCTGCTGCAGGTCCTCAAGGACTATCCCAAAGACCGGCTTTCGGGTGTGTTTCATTGCTTTAGCGGAGGCGTAGACAAAGCATTGCAATTGCTTGAGTACCCTCGCTTCTGTCTGGGCATCGGAGGTATCAGTACTTTCAAGCGCAGCCAGTTGCCTTCTGTTCTGCCGTCGATACCGCTGTCCCGCATTGTGCTGGAGACTGATTCCCCCTATATGACGCCGGTGCCTCATCGCGGGGAACGCAATGAGCCGGCTTATGTTCCCTATGTCGCAGCCAAGCTTGCTGAGGTCTATGGAACGACAGTTGAGGGGGTGAACCGCGTCACGACGGCCAATGCCTTGCGTATCTTTACACGAGTGAGTCCTCCTCAGAACGCTTAGCAGTACGAAGTGCTTGTGCCATTCTCTGGATAGAATGGAACAAACTGAGAATAATGTGTCTTTTTAAATCCATGCAGTTCTGATCCGGACAAAGGTCAGAGCGATTGCACGTAAGTATAGAGCTCGCGGTAAAACTTGTGGTGGGTAAGTGTCTGGACATCGCCCAAGATGATAAGTTTCATGCGGGCACGTGTCATCGCAACATTCATACGCCGTAAGTCGGAGAGGAAACCTATGCGGCCCTGGTCGTTGCTCCGGACGAGACTGATGAGAATGGCATCACGCTCCTGGCCTTGAAAACCGTCGACAGTGTTGACGGAGATCAACCGGCGGAAGCGCTTGAACTCTTGGTGCGCTTTAAGCATGCATCGGAGCAGTTGCACCTGAGCCTTATAAGGGGAGATGATGCCGACATCGATACCTTCGCTGAGTATATGCTGAGGCCCGACTTGCAGAATGAAGTGGGCGAGTGCCTGGAGGGTCAGTTGTGCTTCCGCGGGATTGGATCGGCTTGAAGTGTCGCTGTCATACTGTTCGGGAGTCTCATCCAGATGGGTGTCAATCCAGGTGATGGGCTTCTCCATCGGCAGGAGTTCTGTCGTGCGCAGGCTCGGGGCACTCTTGATACGGCCTTGGTAAAACCATTGTGAGGAGAAGTGGATGAGCGGCTCGGTCATGCGATACTGCGTCTCCAGCAAGGTGACGGCTTGGGGCTTATTGTGTACGACAGTCTCCATGAGCGTGCGGCCCAACCCTCCGATCTCTGCCTCGCGGCACATGATAGTGGGCGGCAACTGCTGATGGTCTCCGGCCAAGATGAAGCGATCGGCCTTCTGGATGGCTATCCAGCAGGCGGCCTCGAGCGCTTGTGCTGCTTCATCGATAAATAGAGTGTGAAACCTGTGCCCCACAAGTAACGGATGTCCGGCTCCGGCTAGCGTAGAAGCCACGACGCGCACCTCTCCAAAAATCTGGTCGCGTATACGCTGCTCCAACTCAGCAGCTTTGTCCCGCAGCCGGCTGACACGCTGGTGAAATGCGTCTCCGTGGTTTGCTCCGGAAGAGTACAGTTGCCTTATGGTACGTCGGATAGCCCATAGTTCAGGGTAGTCGGGATGGGCTTCGAAACGCTTCTCGTAGGTAAAACTCAACATTTTGTCGTTTACGCGCGAGGGATTGCCGATGCGCAGCACACTCAGTCCGCGGTCGACAAGTTGCTCACTGATCCAGTCGACCGCCGTATTGCTCTGCGCACAGACAAGTACTTGCGGCTCGCGGCGCAATACCTCATAGATGGCCTCGACCAGCGTCGTGGTTTTGCCAGTGCCTGGAGGACCGTGGACAATGGCCACATCTTTGGCACAGAGAATCTCATTGACGGCCCGCTCCTGGGTGGTGTTGAGCCACGGTAATCCGACAGGTGGCAACTGGAGCTTATGCAGCGGAGCTGTAGTGTGGCAGATGTCGCGCAACTCGGCGAGCCGATTGGACTTGGCGGTAATGACGGTCTGCAGGGCGCTCTGCATGAGCCGGTAGGTCTGCTCGTCAAAGTAGATCTGCACGCCTACCAATTCTTTGCCTTGCAGCTGAAAGAGAATGTCCTGATTGGGAAAGTCTACGAGCATGCGGTCATCATCCACAAGGTGGACTGTGCCAATCTGAGGCAGATAGGTGAGGTGCCCGGATCCGTCTTGGTAAAAGAAGCATACTGCCTTGCCATACTCAAAGTTGTGTGGTCTGCCCTTGCAGTCAGAGCGTGTGACCTCTATGACGTATCTGTTGAGCGCATTGTAGTAGCTGCGGCCAATCGAAAGAGGATACCAGCAGTCTCCACGCTTTACTTTGCGGCTGACGCCCATCAGTTGCGTCTCGCGGCGGAAGGCTTCTCGCTCGTACTCATACTCCATGCGGAGTAAGGTCTGCTGCTGTGCGAGCTGCTGTATCATTTGGAAGCCCCTTTCTGCTCAGCAAGCATCTGTGCGCGGCTCTTGGAACGTGTGACAAAGGTCACACCGGCGACTATGAGGCAGGCAGCCAGCGCGTGAACCCACGTGAAGACTCCCAGCCCGGCAAGTACACTCGCGATGCAGGCTACGAGAGGCTGCACATAGTTGTATATGCTGACTACAGTGGGACGTAGTACCTTCTGAGCTGCCATCAAGAGCAGGTAGGCAATGAAGGTGGCTCCTACGACAACATAGGCTGTGCCGCCCCAAAAGGCTGCTGTGTGGCCGGTCCACGAGAAAGTGCGGAAACTCTGCGCTGTAAAGGGGACGACAAACAGAAGAGAGGCGGTAAACATCCACTTCATGCAGGTCACGCCACTGTATCGGTGAAGTACGCCCTTGAACAGGGTCAGGTAGAGCGCGAAACAAAATTGCGCAATGATAATCAGGAGGTCGCCCTCGGCACTGTCTGCCCGCGAGGCGCCGCTATGACTCGAGTGGAGAACGATAAGGATAGCTCCGGTAGCGCCGCAGACAATGCCCAGTACCTTGAGTGTCGAGATAGGCTCGTGCAAAATCAGAAAAGCAAGAAACATGGTCAGTATCGGCATCATGGTTGTCATGATGCTAGCGTTGACGGGTGAGGTCATGTCGAGACCTACAGTGAAGAGCGTCTGATTAAATCCTATAGAGAGGAGACCTGCAAGCATCAGCTTGGCGAGGTCGCTTCGGCTGACGCGCTCTTGTTGGTTTTGGAGGAGTGACAGTCCCCAGAAGAGCAGGGCGCTGCCTGCGATACGTAGACTTACGAGCTGAAAACCGTTGAAGTCTTGCAGCATGATGTCCTTGGCGATAGGGGCAGAGAGACCCCACATCACTTCGGCGACGAAGATGAAGAGGTGGGCTTGGAGCGGAGAAGGTGCAGATGCAGAGGTGGTATTGGACATAGGATAGTCTATTTGACGGATAGGCGGACGGGGATCTACTCTACCGCGACTGGAAACAATGGGCTACCGCCATGTAGAGGTGCCGACCGACACTTGAACAAAGATGTAAGGACTGAACTTGATTCCGAGGCTTCCCCCGAGATAGCTGTCATAATCCCATGGGCGGTAGAGGGGATTGACGCGCGAGTCAGAGCGCATTAGATTTTTGTAACCCTCGATGGAGAGATAGACGCGGTCTGACGGATTGTAGTTGAGTGAGCCACCTATTGACGCCTCGTTCCAACGCAGGCCGCCCCAGTTTAGGCTATTGTGGTTGAGTCCGAGCGTATATCCCATCTTTCCCTTGATAGGGGAGGCGTAGACGATATTAATATCCTTTCCGAAGCCGACTCCACCGGGATGGTGGCCGCCGAGGCCCACCGTAGCACTCATCGATAGCTGCGCATTGAGTCCTGAGTGAAGCGGGGAACCGTTCCAGAAGTAGTAAGAACTGACAGGCGGATAGTAGAGTGTGGAGTCGGACAAATGATATACGGGGGAGACGATGGTGTCGCCGGGTGTGCGTGTCGAGCCATCCCACTGGGCATGTGCTAGCAGACCGGGCAGTATCAACAGTATCACACTTATCAGACGCTTCATCTCAATCAGTCTCCAATCTGTCTGCAAAGGTACGCAAAAGCTCAGAGGACATGTCATGTGGAAAGTAAAAAGATGCCTTCAAATGCTATCTTTTTAATATGTATCCAGCATTTTGTCTGTGTATTCGGCCAATCGTCTGTACAGAACGGCGTGATAGTCAAGAATGCTGGGAACTTGGGCGGAATGGGCGAGGCCTTGAAGGTACACTCTTGGTCTCGGCGCATGCTGTTGGGATAAGCGACGGATCAAGTACTTTTTTTTCAGTCACAGATGTTGCGTTTATTCTCCTTTTCTGTACCTTTGCCTTGTGACTTTCGCACAAACAAAATTTCGGCTATGACAAAACTTGCACAGTATATCCAAAAGATAGAGATAGACAGTCTCTGGAGTGGCCGCAAACACATCGTATGGCAACTGCGGCCGGATGTCAATATCCTCAGCGGCGTCAATGGCGTGGGCAAGAGCACGATACTCAACAAGATGGCTCGCTATTTGAGGCAGAAGTCCAAGCCCTCAGAATATCACAACGGTGATTTCCCAGGAGTCACAGTGACTTTTTATCCCGAGGATGCCGAAACGATCAGATTTGATATGATCCGATCGTTTGAAAATCGCCTTCTCTCGGGTACTGCGCTTGACAAATTGAGCGACGGTCGCGTCCATAGCGAACTGGACTGGAAGCTCTACGAGCTGCAGCGCCGTTTTCTCAATTACCAAGTGGATATTGGCAATCACATCATCCAACTGCTGAGCAGCGGAACGCCTGATGCCAAAGAAAAAGCCGTAGCGGTAAGTCAGCCCAAGACGAAGTTTCAGGACATTGTTGACGATCTCTTCAGCGAGACGGGAAAAAAGATTGACAGGAGCAGTAATGAGTTACAATTTATCCAGTATGATGAAAAGCTTTCTCCCTATCAGCTCAGCAGTGGAGAGAAGCAGATGCTCGTTATCCTGCTCACCGTATTGCTACAGGATAATCAGCCAGGTCTGCTCCTGATGGATGAGCCGGAGGTAAGCCTCCATGTCGACTGGCAGCAGCGTCTAGTCAATCTGATCCGCACGCTCAATCCTCATGTACAGATTATCCTTACCACGCATTCTCCGGCCGTCATTATGAATGGCTGGCTCGACGCCGTGACCGAGGTGTCAGACATCACTCAAGTAGATACTGACAGTAGCCAGCAGGGTACAGTCTCACAATGACCTGACATGCAGATGATCAGGCCTAACGTCCAACTTGACAAAGTTTAGCCCAATATGTCCCATCGCCTTAAGGACAATCTCACCAATGACTATATCGCGGCGTCCTCGCGCCTCCGGAGCCGGCGCCAGCGTCGGCGCATCGTCGTGTACGTAGAGAGTTACGACGACGTCTTTTTCTGGAGAAGCCTGCTCGACGAGTTGGAGACCGACAGTTACTATTTTGAGGTCATGCTTCCTTCCCGCCAGCGACTGCAGCGCGGCAAGAAGTCGGCTATTATGAGTGCGCTGAGCGGAGGACTGGGTCCCAACCTCATCGTGTGCTGTGATGCAGATTACGACTACCTGTTGCAAGGTGCTACGGGCATATCCGCGATGGTCTGCAACAATCCTTATATATTTCATACCTATACCTACGCGATAGAGAATTTCCAGTGCTATGCTCCATCTCTCCACACGGTCTGCGTAATGGCAACCCTCAATGATCGGCAAATCTTTGACTTCGAAGCCTTTCTGACAGCGTACAGCAAGATTATCTTCCCGCTTCTCGTATGGTCGGTCTGGTGTTATAAGACCCATAATTTCAAGACCTTCAACTTGCAAGATTTTGCTACAACAGCGCAGGTAAGCAATGTCGATATCCAAAATCCTAATGCCTCGCTCAGTCAGCTTCATCACCGTGTCAATGCCAAGATAGCCTGGCTCCAGCGCCATCTTCCTCAGGCCAAGGGCGGCTATCAACAGATGCGCGATGAGCTTGGCCGGCTCGGAGTGACAGAGGACAATGCCTATCTCTATATGCGCGGCCACGATCTCTTTGACAAAGTGGTCGAACCTCTGATGGTCAATGTCTGCTGTATACTCACTGCAAGACGCGAGTCGGAGATCAAGCGAAGCGCGGTACACAGCGTACAACGCACCAATGAGGTATCAGGCTACGAGCACTCCTCGTCAAGTGTCGATGAGATGATGCGCAAGCAAACTCACTATCGCCGCTGTGCGCTCTACCAGCAGATACAGTCGGATATTCGGGAGATGATCAATCGGAAAGGAAATCCCTTGCCCAATCTGCCTGTGTGGGATCCGGATCAGGACTATTCTGAGGGCAATGCCGAGCACACTGATGTCTCGCATGAGAATTACAGTCACCGGGCAATCAGATAGCGGTCGATACTTTTGTTTTGAGGAGAGCACAAATGAAATATCAGGAACCGGAGGTGCACAGAGCCCTATCGGATCTTGACAGACTGTAGTCTTGACCTTACGGTGTCAGATCAGTCTGCTCAGTAGGGCAGATAGTAGGTGGAGGCTCCGCGGCCGTACTCATTGACGGTAAAAGCGATGCTGTCTACACCGTGATGCAGGAGTGTGGCGTAGCGGGAGAGAGGACAGGAGAGATATGCGGTACGCGGGTATGCCTCGGCGTCGTGTTTGCGGTCGTGGTAAAGGAGCAAGCGGAGTGTATGTCGCCCCGTGAGACTGTCAGAAGTGATGCCTTGGTCGATGAAACCGAATGTGTGACGCCCTTCCTGCGCCTTGAGCTGGAGGATGATGTTGATGTATTGTCGGGCACGCCAGATAGAAGACAGCGTCACGGAGTCTTGCTTGATTTCTGTGCTGTCCTGCCTGGCCAAGGGCGGAGCACAGGCTACCGCTGCGGCGCTGCTAAGTATTGCTCCCGTAGGCCCCTTGGTCAATACAGCGATATAGCGAGTGACAGTGTCCGCCCTGAGGGCGCTGATGGCTGACTTGAGCTGCAGGGTGTCTCCCTCGTCTGTGATTAAATGGCGGGCTACGCCATCGGCGTCTGAGATAAGGTCGACGAAATCCAATTCATAGTTGCCGTACCAGCTGTCACGGTCATCGGAACAGCCGACAAGCAAGGCGAGCAGCGCAAGCAGACAGATGCGGGGAGCAGACGGCATGGGCTATGACTCCCGCTGTTCGGCTGCAGCGAGATAGTTGATCAGCGGGTTGGCATACATCTCCAGCAGCTTGTGCTGTAGGAAGTCATGGTCGGGAGAGGGCAGGTCGATGCGGGCAATCTGTCCGCTCAGATAGTCCTCGAAGTGATGCAACTCCTCGTCCGTGTAGAGCTGGGCAAAGCGTGATCCTCCCTTCAGCTTGTCATAGGCGATATAGTTGTTGGCGTAGAGACGATAGTTGCTGTGGATGGCATGGTCTATATGCTTGGCTGTCGCCTCAAAAAGCTCATTGTTGGTTATGCTGTCGGGCTGTTGTGCCAACCAGGTGTCGAGGCAAGCCGATGCCTGATAATGTATGCGCCCCTTAAAGCCGAATATGCCTGTACGCATATTGATCAAGTCATTCTGCTGTGTCTTCTTGTAGTTTGCGTTGTCGCGCTTCTGCTGAAATTCCTTGGCCTTGAGACAGTCGCAAGGGTCGTATTCATAGGAGATAGCGAGCGGAACGATATGGAGCTGCATGAGATGCTCGCGAATCGAGTTCCCTTCTCCGCGCATGGCCATCATCTTGAGTATAGACTGCTGTGTACGGTCGTTGGCATCCTTGGCGCGTCCTTCACGCTGGGCAATCCAGATGTTTTCATGCTTTTGAGAGATAGCGTAGTGGAGATATCCGCTGAGTTGGCGGCTGCATGTGAGTTGCTCGCGCAGACCCGGGGCGCGCTTGACGATAAAGCTCTTGTTGAGACGTACGATATGCTTAATCCAGGGATAGACCAGGAGATTGTTGCCTATGGCAATCTCAGCGGTAGTGCGAAATCCTGCATCGACTAGCTGGAGACAGAGCAGTGCAGAGTCAAGTACGATGTCGCGGTGATTGGATACAAAGGTGTAGCTGCCCTGACGATCGAGGTCGCCGGGGGTAAAGTCTATCCCTGTACTGGTAGACTGGAGCAGCTGCTTGAGAAAAGGGTAGTCAAAGGCCAGCTGAAACTCGAGCAGGGTCTTACACGATTTGCCCTTGGCAATGATGGCATCAAATGGGACCTGAGGCAGTGCCTGGGACATGGCTTCACGAAACTGCGGGTCGACGGCCAGTTCGTCAAAGACTTGGCCAATCTCCTCGGACTCGTAAGGACGTATGTCGGAAAACTCTTCGGGTGTTTGCATGACTGGAAGGAGTTAAAATTGATTCTCAATAATTTGGCTGAGGACGTCCCCCATGTCAAGTCCTGCGGCCCGTACTTGCTGGGGAATGAAGCTTGTAGTGGTCATGCCCGGAGTCGTATTGATCTCGAGCATATTAATATGGTCACCGGCGGCGTCATGTGAGATGATGTAGTCGACGCGTATGATACCGTTGGCGTGCAGTATGTCGTAGATGCGGCTTGTCTCGCGTGCGACGGCTTCTGAGGTGGCAGGAGAGAGACGGGCAGGTGTGATTTCCTGTACTTGGCCGTTGTACTTGGCATTGTAGTCAAAAAACTCGTTGCTTGTGACGACTTCAGTAGCGGGCAGTACGACACTGGTCTTGCGGGTCTTGTATACACCTTGGGAAATCTCGGTACCCTGTAGGAAGCTCTCAATCATGACTTCGTTACTCTCCTTAAAGGCAAGCTCCAAAGCGGGTTTGAGGTCGGAGAGTGCCTTAACCTTGCTGACTCCGAAACTGCTGCCGTCGGCGGCAGGCTTGACAAAGCAGGGGAGGCCTAGTTGCCTGAGGAGCGCTTGTGCGTCATAGTCGTCTCCGCGGCGCAGCAGTACGCTGTCGGCTACGCTGACACCTTGGGCCCGCAGATAGTTGTTGAGCACGTATTTGTCAAAGGTCATGGATTCTACCAGTACATCGCTGGTGGAGTAGGGCAAATGTATGAGGTCAAAGTATCCCTGTATGATACCGTTTTCACCAGGTGTGCCGTGGATGGTAATATAAGCGTAGTCAGGGTGGATACGTCCTGCAGGAGTCTGCCAGGAGAAGTCGTTGCGGTCCACTGGCGTCTTGGTGCCGTCGGCAAGTCGGGCCTGCCATGACATGCCCTTGATCTCGACGATATAGCAGTTGTATTTGTCTTTGTTCATGAAGGAGTAGATGCCCTCTGCGCTGCGTAAGGAGACATCGTGCTCGGAGGAATCTCCTCCGGCTACTATTGCAATGATGCGTTTGTTTTCCATAGTCTTGATGAGGTCTTTATCTTTAAAGGTTAGTTTGAGGTTTTCGCAAAATTTTCCCAAGTATCCACGAGCTGCTGCATGTCGTTGGCAAGAGGAGAGTCAAACTCCATGCGCTCGCCGGTGGCAGGATGGACAAATCCGAGCGTCTTGGCGTGGAGCGCTTGCCGAGGGCAGATTTTAAAACATTGCTGTATGAAGTTGCGGTAGCTGCTCTCGGTAGTGCCTCTGAGGATTTGCATGCCGCCGTATCTTTCGTCGGCAAAGAGAGGATGGCCTATGTGGGCCATATGAGCGCGTATCTGATGGGTACGCCCTGTCTCGAGCCTGCACTCTACGAGGGTGGTGTAGGCGTATCGGCGCAGGACACGCCAATGAGTGACGGCAGACTTGCCCTTGTCGCTCTCGGGCGGAAAGACAGCCATACGGAGCCTGTCCTTGGGGTCTCTGGCTATATTGCCCTCGATGCGTCCCTCGTTAGCTCCCGGGTCGCCCCATATGAGGGCCTGGTAGAGGCGTGATGTCGTCTTGTTGAAGAATTGCAGTCCCAGGCTGGTCTTGGCTTGAGCCGTCTTGGCGACGACAAGGAGGCCGGAGGTGTCTTTGTCAATGCGGTGAACAAGGCCTACCTCGGGATTGTTGATGTCAAATCGGGGATTGTCCTTGAGATGCCAGGCGATGGCATTGACCAAAGTGCCGGTATAGTTGCCCACTCCTGGGTGTACTACGAGTCCGGCGGGCTTGTTGACGACGATGACGTCTTGGTCTTCGTAGACAATGTCGAGTGGGATATTCTCGGGCTCAATCTTGGTCTCATAGGGAGGGTGATCGAGCCATACGGTGACGCTGTCAAATGGCTTGACGCGGTAGTTGCTCTTGACGGGTCGGTCGTTGACGCGTATAAATCCCGCTTGGGCAGCCTTCTGGATGCGGTTGCGCGAGGTGTCCTGCAGATGGAGGAAGAGAAACTTGTCCACGCGTAGCAAGGCCTGCCCTTTATCGGCCTGTATCCTCAGGTGCTCGTAAAGGGTAGAGTCATTGTCGACCTCGTCGGCGGGCAGGTCATCCTGCGCCGCAGGGACTGCTGTGTCAGTAGGCTGAGGGCGCATTGACGGGGGAATGGCTTGATGGGCTAAATTCTTCTTCTGGTGTATCATCTATGATTTGCAGACTGTCGTCGGTGCTCAGACCTTGGATCTGCTCGACGTCTTCATCGTAATAAGTGCCGTCGCCGACCACGAGGGTCACACTCGCTGTGGAGGGGATACGGGCTCCGGCTGCAACATTGCGCCCTTCAACCTTGACGCCGTAGACCCAGTCTTTTTCGCCCTTGATGTATTCGGGCGCAGTGAGCTTGAGACCGAGGGCGGTAAGACGCATAGTAGCCTCGCGCTCAGAGCTGTTGTCGGCGATATCGGGCAAAGGGACGGTAGGCGGTTGGGCCGTATTGATGGTGAGGCGGATTGTGCGTCCTTCCTTGACCTTGGATCCAGCCATGATGCTCTGGGCATAAACGGTATTGGGCGGGAGTTGCTTGAAATATACGGAGTCATCAATCCAAGCCTGGAGACCGGCCTTGTCAAGTGTGCTTACGGCCTGTTCTGTCGTCATGCCCTTGAGATCGGGTACCTCTATCTCTTGTCCGTGGCGAGTGTAGATACGCAGGCCTCCGAGGGTGAGCATAATGATTGCCGCCAGGCATGCCAAGACACAGAGCAGGTTGAAGGCTACGGAGTTGCGTAGCGACTTCTTGCTGACTTGATTGCCTGCGTCAGGCCTTTTGGCGGTCCTGCCCGAGGCGTTGGGTGTAGGTCTGTGGTCTGCTGTCTGTGGCATATCTTACAAAGGTATATCTTTTCGACGGCATGTCCAAGTCGGAAACGTATTTTTTGTGCTTAATACTTTGACTAGGGTACTGCAAAATGCTTGGCGATTGGAAAAAATAAAGAAGTAAGACTTTTCCCTTGTGGGGAATTGCTTACTTCTTCTGTCTTGTTGTGGAGGGATCTCCCTCAGGTAAGGAGCTGACTACTTGCCGTGGCGCTCGCTGCTCACGGTAAGTTTTTTGCGGCCTTTTGCGCGACGCATAGCTAAGACCTTGCGACCATTCTTGGTGGCCATGCGCTGACGGAAGCCGTGCTTGTTGTTTCTCTTCCTGTTGTGAGGCTGAAATGTTCTCTTCATTATCTTATCTTTTTATTGTTTTCTGCTGTTACGGCGTGCAAAAGTACACATTTTTTTTGAAGTGGCAATACTGGAGTTCAAATTTTTCTTTTTGTAATGTTTGACTGTCTCCTGCGAGAGGCTAGTCGGGCGGTTTATGACACGGTCGTGGAGCGGCTTCGAGTTTTTGAAAGAATAAGGATGCGGGCGCTGACGGCCTCAGAGCGTTGACAAATGGGGGTAGATGCCACATCAGCCGGACGTCATACGGCGATGACCCTTATATTGCCCAGATGGTAGAAGTCGGGGACGGCGAAGTGGCTCTTGAGCTGGAACTGTTATTTTTTTATTATAAATTTTCGAACGTGATGAGAGGAAGAAGTCACAGGCAAAAGAATTGGCGAGAAGCTGAAAATCTCGTTTGTAGATGCTTGGGTATCAAGCTGTTTGTAATAGAATCCGATAGTTTTTTAACTCGCTGATTCCCAGACGTGAACAACTCGCCTTCCTCTTTGCACAAGGTCGGATCTAGTTTAAAATGAAAGGCGAGATGTTCAGAATTTAAGGCGACTTGTTGAGCGCGTATGCCGAGTTGTTTTAATCGAATCTGAAATTTTTTATATAATTATTGCTTCTTCATTTGAGGTAAAAAGGCCTTCTCCACCCAATACCCTTGGCTCTCAGTGCAGCACGCTGCATTGTCAGGATCAGGACTGGAGGGTGTGGAAAGGATAAACGCTGTACGCGACGCTCAGGCGTATGGCGCAGATGGTGGGTATGGCGGAGAGCGGGCTTGGGGGCGGATGAGTGTAAAAGATAGGATTGGGAGGGGCTCAGTTCGCCTGTTTAGTATTACCTTTGCAGTACTATGGACGACGTAAAACAGAATTCGGTACGCGCTTGGGTGCTTGCCGCCCGCCCGAAGACGCTGACAGGAGCTGTCATCCCAGTGCTGATTGGTACAGCTCTGGCATGGAGCGATGGCAGGTTTGGCTTGTGGCAGGCACTTATCTGTCTGGCATTTGCAATGCTGATGCAAATAGCAGCCAACTTCATCAATGATCTCTATGACTATCTGCGCGGCACCGACGGAGCCGATCGTCTGGGACCGCAGAGGGCTTGTGCGCAAGGGTGGATCAGTCCAGACCGTATGAAGGCGGGCATTGTGGTCACGATAGCCTTGGCCTGTGGACTGGGATGTCTGATCTTGTATTTCTCAAGTCCCATATTGATATTGGTGGGTCTGGCCTGTGTAATTTTTGCCTTCCTCTATACGACCCTGCTCAGCTATCTGGGACTGGGAGATCTGCTTGTGCTGGTCTTCTTCGGGTTGGTACCGGTATGCGGTACCTACTATGTACAGGCGGGGTTGGTCACTGGCGATGCAGTCGTAGCCTCGCTGTGCAGTGGCGTGGTGATAGACTTGCTGCTCATTGTCAACAACTATCGCGACCGCGACACTGACTGCGCCGCGGGCAAAGTGACGCTGATTGCCAAGTGGGGAGAAAAGTTTGGCCGCTACGACTATCTCATCACAGGTCTCGTAGCATGGGCGCTGACGCTGATACTGCTTGTTCACGGCCGTGTATGGGCCTGTGTGCTTCCGCTGTTCTTTATACCCGTCCATGTCAGCACTTGGCGCGAGATGTCAGTGATACGCCATGGTAAGGCCCTCAATCGCGTGCTCGGCCTTACGAGCCGCAATATGCTCTTCTACGGCTTGCTGTTGGCGGTAGGACTGATATTGTAAATGGGAAGGTAGTTCAAGTAAGGAGACTTACTTGAGCTCGATGACTTCCAGATCCTTGATATCGTGACCCTCAATGGAGAAGCGTACGAGGGTACGTTGCCGCTGCCAGCCCTGTATGCCGGCAGCGCCGGGGTTGATATGGAGGAGTCGTAGACGCTTGTCATACTCCACCTTGAGTATATGGCTGTGTCCGCTGATGAAGAGCTGAGGCGGCGAGGCAAAGAGCGTGGCTGCGATGCTGCGGTCGTAGCATCCGGGATGGCCGCCGATATGCTTCATCAGAACCTCTACTTCCTCGCATCTCCATCTCAGAGTTTCGGGATAGAGACGCCTCAAGTCGCCTCCGTCGATATTGCCGTGGACGGCCATGAGGGGGTGAAGGGCTTCGAGACGCTCGGCTACCTCCATGGAACCGATGTCGCCGGCATGCCATATCTCGTCGACATTGGCAAAGTAGTGCTCGTAGCGTTGGTCCCAGTAGCCGTGGGTATCTGAGAGCAGTCCGATGCGGGTCATAGGCTAGAGATTAAATCTGCGTTTGATATACTCGAGGGCGAAGTGCTTGGTTTCCTCCATGCCGAGGCGGGAGGAGTTGAGGCAGATGTCGTAGGTCGCGGCGCGTCCCCACTGGCGGGTGCTGTAGAAGTCGTGAAATGCTGCTCTGCGCTTGTCGTTGGTGATGATGAGCTTGCGAGCATGCTCGGGCTTGATCTTGCGCCGCTCGCAGAGACGGCGAATGCGGCTCTCGGTATCCGCACTGATGAAGATGCTGGCCAACTGCTTGGGACGGTCGCGCAAGATGTACTCGGCGCATCGGCCGACGAAGATACAGTTTTCCTCCTCGGCAATACCTCTGATAGTCTCACTGAGGATGCGGAAGAGCGCATCCTCGTCTACGGGATTACCATAGTAGTCTCCTGTGCCCAGAAAAGGGATGAAGTTGGTCAGGAAGGAGTGTACGCTGCTCTTCTCCTCATCGCTTCGCTCGAAAATATCACTGCTGTATCCGCTCTTTTCGGCAGCTGCGTTGAGTAGGTTGCGGTCGTAGTAGGTGAAGTTGAGCTGCTGGCTGAGATATTTGGCGACTTCGCTGCCGCCACTTCCGAGCTGGCGGCCGAGGGCTATGGCATAGTGTGTCTGAGGCATGGCTTAAGATATTTGATTGTCAGATTTAAATCGATGCAAGGCGTAGATTAGGGCTACGCCGGTGAGGAGGGTAGAGAGCAGATCGGAGCAGGGCATGGCGTACCAGACGCCGTTGAGTCCGAAAAACCGTGGCAGTATGTACACCAGCGGCAGCAGAAATATGAGCTGGCGGGTCAGAGACAGGAAGATGCTGATCTTGACCTTGCCGATGCACTGGAAGAAGCTCGTTGTCACCATCTGAAATCCGATGATGGGGAAGGTGACGAATGTGACTCGGATAGCCCACACAGAGCGGGAGATAAGCTGCTGATCAGTGGTGAAGGCGCGGGCGGCAAGGCGCGGGAAGGCTGCTGCCAGTGTAAATCCGATGAGCATGACTGCGGTGGCGATGAGATTGGTACGGATGAGTATCTGTCTGAGCCGCCCATAGTGGCGGGCACCATAGTTGTAGCCGGCAATAGGCTGCATGCCCTGATTGAGGCCTACGACAATCATGGCAAACAAGAAAGCAAGACGGTTGGTAATGCCGTAGGTGGCTACTTCCAGGTCGTTGCCGTAGTGGGTCAGACTCCAGTTGAAGAATACAGTGACCAGACATCCGCAGAGATTCATCAGAAAGGGTGACATGCCGATGCCAATCGAATTGATCACGATGCGACGGTTGAGATGGTAGGTACCTCTCTCGAAGTGGATGAACTCTTTAGGATTGCTGAAGATACGGATCTGCCACAATAGTACTACCGTCTGAGATAAGACAGTAGCCAGCGCGGCGCCCGAGATACCCCACTTAAAGGCGTAGATAAAGAGCGGAGCAAGCACTATATTGACGGTTACAGTCAGTATAGTGGCAATCATTGCCTCTCGGGGGTGACCCGCAGCGCGCAGGAGGGCGTTGAGGCCCATGTAGAGGTGAGTGATGACGTTGCCAACCAGAATGACTGTCATAAATTGGCGGGCATAGCTTACCGTAGCCTGACTGGCACCGAAGAAGAAGAGGATGGGATTGATGAATGCCAGCATCAGGAGACCGATGACGACACCCATGATGATGTTGAGCATGACAACATTGCCCAAGATCTTGCGTGCTGTCTCATAGTCGCGTTCGCCGAGCTTGACGCTCAGGAGTGTCGAAGCGCCCACGCCGATCATAGAGCCAAAGGCAGCTGTGAGCTGCATCACAGGGAAGCTCAGCGATACTCCGGCGATTGCCAGTGCTCCCACTCCCTGACCGATGAAGATGGCGTCGACGATGTTGTAGAGCGACGAGGCTGTCATAGCGATGACGGCGGGCGTGGCGTACTTGATCAGCAGACTGCCGACGGGGCGCGTCCCGAGCTCAGTGATGGATGAATTGGCAAGCATGAAAAAATATTTGCTTTTCGTTGTGCAAAGTTACGAATAAGTGAGAGGATAGGGGAAAAAGGAAATGCAATTTTCTTTTCTCCCTATCCCGAACGGGAGTAACTTGTTTAGAGTTACGTATACGAAAGTGCGAGAAGTGGGCCTGGCTTGCTCTACGATGCTAACAAACGGAGAGAAGCGTGAGAGGAAAAGGATTTTTTTCTAAAGATTAATAGCGAAATAGAAGGGCCGAAGTTCTGCAGGGAATTGACTCTTGAGAAATCAAGACTTAGTGTCCGTAATTCTCGTGCAAAATTTATTGTCCCACTCTTGCGTGTATCCGCTCCGGATACGCCAGGACATGGGGTAGAGATTGTTGGCGCGCGAACCGAGATTGTTGGCTAAGCCTAAAGGTGTGTCTTGATAAGTGATGACGACATAGCCGCGGGGTGTCCCGCTCGGGAGTGTGAGGGTCTGATGGCGTAGATAGTCTAGCGCTTGTGACTTTGAGATCTCGGCCCGGGGAAAGGCATTGTCACCCATTGCAATGCTCAGCGGCAGTGCAGGATGAGGCTGGACCTTGTGTCCGCGGATGACGGTAAGAGGTACTCCGGCGGAGATGACATTGAGCCGTCCGGCCAGCAGACGGAAATCGTCAATCATGCTGGCAGGTATAGCATAAGTCTCATCAGCGACAGTCAGTGCCTGCCATTGCACATCGCTCTTGAGCAGACGCTGGAGATCTGGAGTGAGCTTGGTAATGATGGGGACGCTTGATGTGTTTCTAAACTTGGCTTTGACTTTTCCGGGTCTGACAGCGTCGGGGGCAGGAGAGGTCTTGCGAAGGAGAGCAAAGAAGAAGCCTTCACCACGTGTCTTGTGAGGCATAAAGTGGTAGACGTGGTGAGGCTGGCGTGCGAGATTGCCGATGATACCCCATGACGGATCAATGTCGAGAGCTATAGTCTCTGCACCCAGATGGCGGCAGATCCAATCGACATTGAGCTCGTTTTCTTCCAAATTGTAAGTGCAGGTGCTATAGACCAGATGTCCGCCTTCGCGTAAGGCTGGCCATACATCACTAAGTATCTCCCGCTGCCTCTGGGCGCAGGTCCGGACATTGGCAGGGCTCCACAAATCGAGAGCAGGATTGTCCTTGCGAAACATGCCCTCGCCTGAGCAGGGCGCGTCAACGGCAATGAGATCAAAATATCCGCCCAGTGCGCCGAAGTCGCGGGGATAATCGGTGGTAACAAGACAGTCAGGATGGCCCCACTTCTGCATGTTTTCTGCCAATACCTGAGCGCGCTGAGTCAATGGTTCGTTGCTGACGAGCAGGGTGCCGTCGGGCAGAAGCGAGCGCAGTAGTGTGGATTTGCCGCCCGGAGAAGCGCAGAGATCGAGCACACGTCGTGGTACCGAGGAAAGTGCTTGCAACGCCTGCTCGATGGCCATCGACGACGCCTCCTGGACGTAGTAAGCGCCGGCGTGTAGCAGGGGGTCGTAGGTGAAGGCCGGCCGGCCGGACAAGTAGTATCCCAGACTCGACCACGCGACAGGTGACAGACCGTCGGCAGCGCGGAAGCCCTTACGCCCGTTGGGGCGAAAGGAGACGGCAGCGTCCTCTTGCAAAGCGTCGGAGAATGCTTGGCAGTCGGCTGGACCGAGCAGCCCGGTCATGGCCTGGATGAAAGCTTTGGGCAGTTGTACCATATTAGATATCTTGCTTAGCCGCTGGGGTGTCGGCTGTGCAAAGTTAAGCAAGAGATTTCAGTCAGAGCACACTGTACAAAATAAAAATCAGATTTGTGGCCCTGTTTTTCAGACACAAACTCGTATCTTTGCAATACAATACCCGTAGCTTTCAGATGCTGTGTCCCGGTTGCCCATGCCGGTTGTATAGCGGTGAAAAGCGGCGCGGCGGCGATACACATTGACACTATGCGCAGATATATCTTATGTTTCTTGCTGCTACTCGGATCAGTGGCCGGTAGCCAGGCTGCCAGTCATCATAGCCCGGCGTCTGCTGGCAAGTCAACGGCCATCACGGTGGTCAGCGATACGACGGATGACAGCGCCGGAGAGGACACTTTGGTTTCGGCTTCCTCGCGGAGCTCGTCCGCCAAGGCTGATGCTGATGCAGATGAAGAGAGTACATTTATTGATAAGACTTTTTTTGACGGACATTCCGGGCAGTTCTTTCTAAACTTGCTGGAGGGCGGAGGCTTGCTGATGATAATATGGTATCTGCTGCTCATCGTGGTTGTCATTCTTTTCCCATTCATCTGCATAGGCGTCATCATCTATCTACTTATGCGCGACAGACGACGCCGACGTACTAGCTGGCAGGGAAGTCCGTCGATGCCTGCTGCGGATCAGCCTTTGCCTCGAGGAATGCAACAGCCAGTAGCGCTTAATCCAAAGCAGGTAAAGGACCGCGCCGTCGTACGCATAGCACTCGGACTCGGCCTTGCAGCTGTCTCCTACTACTACGACTGGCACCTCTTGCTCGCTGTAGGACTCCTCCTCGTAATCGTCTACGCAGTCAAGTACTATATGGCATGTCGTGACCAACAAAACGATAGACGGGACGAATAAAAATAAAACCTCATTCTATTATGAAACAATATCTCAATCTTCTCAACCGCATCCTCACCGAAGGTACTCAGAAGACTGATCGTACTGGCACAGGTACCATTAGTATATTTGGTCATCAGATGCGATTTAATCTAGAAGACGGCTTCCCCCTTCTTACGACCAAGAAACTTCATCTTAAGTCTATCATTTATGAACTCTTGTGGTTCCTCAAAGGTGACACCAACGTACATTATCTGCAGGAGCACGGCGTCCGTATCTGGAACGAATGGGCTGATGCCAACGGCGAACTCGGCCCAATCTACGGACATCAGTGGCGTTCATGGCCAGATTACCATGGCGGGACCATTGATCAGATCCAAAGGGTCGTAGACCTTATAAAGACACATCCAGACTCCCGCCGCATGATCGTATCTGCCTGGAATCCTGCAGAGGTTGACCAGATGGCACTGCCTCCATGCCATACGCTCTTCCAATTTTACGTGGCAGACGGCCGTCTCAGCCTTCAGCTCTATCAGCGGAGCGCTGATACCTTCCTTGGAGTTCCCTTCAATATTGCTTCCTATGCTTTGCTGCTTCAGATGATGGCTCAAGTGACAGGCCTTAAGGCGGGCGATTTTGTCCACACGATGGGTGACGCCCACATTTACCTCAATCACCTCGATCAAGTTAAGCTTCAGCTTACGCGTGAGCCGCGCCCGTTGCCTCACATGCACCTCAATCCTGATGTCAAGAGCATCTTCGACTTCAAGTACGAGGACTTCGAGCTCACGGACTACAACCCCTGGCCTCATATCGCCGGACAGGTGTCTGTATAGGAGCACGGACCGCAGTCGTCTCTCAACCGGCCTGTACTGATAGAAATGTAAATAATAAATATCCGAATGCCCCATATTACCATCATCGTCTGTATAGCCCAGAATCGCGCCATCGGACTGCGCGGTGGCTTACTGTATCATCTGCGCTCAGATCTCCGCCATTTCAAAGCGCTTACTACGGGTCACACCGTGCTGATGGGCCGCAAGACCTTTGAGTCCTTGCCCAAAGGAGCGCTGCCCTATCGACGCAACATCGTACTAACCCGACAACCTATCGCCTTCCAGGGTACGGAGACCTTTGCCAGTCTTGAACAGGCGCTTTGCCATTGCGCAGCAGACGAGCAGGTCTTTGTCATCGGCGGAAGTAGCGTGTACAAGGAATCCCTTCCTCTGGCAGAGACACTCGAACTCACAGAGGTAGCACACACACCTGCCGAAGCGGACACGTATTTTCCAGAAATAGATCCTAGGCAATGGCATGAGGTCAGCCGCGAGCACCATGAGGCAGACGAGCAGAATGATCAGCCTTTTGACTTCGTTCGCCTAGAGCGCAAGTCGTAGTCATACCTTCTCTTGCACGATGGAGTAGGGACGGAAGATTGATGTATTCCTCTGGCCAAGCAATTTTTACATAAGAGAAATGCTGTAGGACACGGCGCGTCAGTCGTAGAGAGACTTGAGCTCCGGAGTCTAATCGCAACCATGCGTTTGTACAACGCGGCGAAGTGCCTTTTACATTTTGCCGTAGGGTAAAGCGACGTGTATAAAATCAAAGAAAATCGGCCCTGTGTCTATGACGTTTGTCTCCAATAGATTAAAATGGGTCGACGAGATAAGGTCACAAGCTATCTTATGTCAATCAGAAAAGGAAATCAGTTTACTCTTCGGTATCGCAGAGAGAGGCAAAGGTGGCTCGGCTTTGCTGGGCGAGGTCTAGAGGGGAGATTTTAAGTTGGAGGCCGCGTTGGCCGGCGCTGACAAAGATATAAGGCTTGTCTTGTGCTGAGACGTCGATATATGTGGGAAGTGCCTTCTTCATGCCGATTGGCGAGCAGCCTCCGCGGATGTACCCAGTCAAGGGCTGGAGCTCGCGTAGGTGAAGTGTCTCACACTTCTTGCAACCACTGGCACGTGCTGCGAGTTTCAGATTGATCTCTCCGCCTGCTGGCACGACGCAGACGAAATGCCTGACGCGGTCGCCCTGCATGACGATGGTCTTGTAGACATATGCGATGTCCTCTCCCAGTGAGGCTGCGACATGAGGAGCGCTGAGGTCGGACTCGTCGACTTCATAGGGGATGAGCTCGTAGCTTATGTGGGCCTGGTCGAGCAGGCGGGCGGCATTGGTCTTATGCTCTTTTTTCATAATCCTAACTCTTTACGTAAAAATGAGGCGGTGTAGCCCTTGCCCTGACGTGCAACTTTTTCAGGGGTGCCGGTAGCGACGATTGTGCCGCCGCTTTGACCTCCGTCAGGTCCGAGGTCGATGATATGGTCTGCGAGCTTGATGACATCCATATTGTGCTCGATGACGATGACGGTGTTGCCGCGGTCGACGAGGCGCTGAAGTACGAGCATAAGAACACGGATGTCCTCAAAGTGAAGTCCAGTGGTGGGCTCATCAAGTATGTAGAGGGTATGTCCAGTGTCGCGCCGCGAAAGTTCGGTGGCAAGCTTGACACGTTGACTCTCGCCGCCTGATAGAGTGGTAGAGGGCTGGCCGAGCTTGATGTACCCGAGTCCGACTTCCTGGAGCACCTTTATTTTGTGGAGGATGTTAGGGACGTTGGCGAAGAAGTCGACAGCTTGATTGATGGTCATATCCAAGATATCGGCGATGCTCTTGCCCTTGTAGCGTACCTCGAGGGTCTCCCGATTGTAACGCTTGCCGTGGCATGTGGGGCACGGCACGTAGACAGTTGGCATGAAGTTCATCTCAATGGCTTGGTATCCGTTGCCCTTGCAGTCCTCACAACGGCCACCCGGTATGTTGAAAGAGAAGCGTCCGGGCTTGTAGGCGCGCATGGCAGCCTCGGGTAGAGAAACGAAAAGATTGCGTATATCGGAGAAAACGCCGGTATAAGTGGCGGGATTGGATCGAGGCGTACGCCCGAGAGGACTTTGATCGACGCTGACGACTTTGTCTAGGTACTCGAGACCTTCAATAGCATCGTAGGCCAGGGGCTCCTGAAGCGCGCGGTGGTAGTGGTGAGCTAGGATAGGCAGCAGCGTATCGGAGATGAGGGTAGACTTGCCGCTTCCGGAAACGCCTGTGATGCAGATGAGTTTGCCCAGAGGAAAGGTGACGTCTATATGCTTGAGATTGTTGCCTGAGGCTCCACGCAGGACAAGCTGGTGGCCGTTGCCCTCACGACGGTGCTCGGGGAGGGGAATGGATTGTACACCGGTAAGAAAGTCGGCCGTGAGCGTGTGACAGTGGAGCATCTTGTCGACAGGACCTTGGAAGACAACCTGTCCTCCCTTGCGTCCGGCGCGGGGACCGATATCGACGATGTAGTCTGCGTTGAGCATCATGTCACGGTCGTGCTCCACGACGATGACTGTGTTGCCGAGGTCGCGCAGGTGTTTGAGCGAGTGGATAAGCTTGATATTGTCGCGCTGATGGAGTCCGATGCTGGGCTCGTCGAGGATGTACAAAACGCCGACTAGTTGGGAGCCTATCTGAGTGGCGAGTCGTATACGCTGGCTCTCGCCGCCGGAGAGCGTGGCACTCCCGCGACTGAGAGAGAGGTAGTCAAGTCCTACATCCAAGAGAAATTGAAGCCGGGTGACAATTTCTTTGATAATCTCGCTGCCTATCTGTCTGTGGATGGCAGGCAGACGCTCGGGAAGTCCCTTGATCCACTCTGAGAGCGTACTCAGATCCATGGAGGAGAGATCGTGAATGGTCTTACCGTCGATATAGTAGTGCAGGGCCTCACGGTTGAGACGTGCGCCGTGGCATACAGGGCAGAGAGTAGTCTTGCTGAACTGGTCTGCCCACTTCTGGGCAGCAGCAGACATCTCGCTGTCGCTCATTTGCCGGATATACTTGACCAGTCCGTCAAATGGCATAAAGTAGTCATTGCTCGCATGGAGGAGACCGGCGCGGATGCGTATTTCGCGCTCTGTGCCGTCAAATATTTCGTTTAGGGCTTCCTCGGGCAGATCCTGGATAGGAGTGTCGAGATCGCACTGGTACTGCTCTAGCAGCGCACTGATCTGCCAGAAGACAAGTGAATTTTTGTATTTACCCAACGGTACGATGCCGCCCTTGCGGATGGAGAGGCTGCGGTCAGGTATGATCTTGTCCATGTCGATGACGCTGACGCTGCCGAGACCTTTGCATCGCGGGCAGGCGCCGAGGGCGGAGTTGAAGGAGAAGTCATTGGGTGACGGATCGCGGTAGGAGATGCCCGAGACGGGATCCATGAGATGCTTGCTGTAATAGCGTACGGTCTGGTCGCCCTGATCGAGGATCATGAGCAGACCGTCTCCTTGCCGGAAGGCTGTGGCTAAGCTCTGGGTCAGCCGATGGACATCTTCAGATGAGACCTTGAGTTTATCAATGACGACCTCAATATTGTGAGTAGCGTATCGGTCGACCTTCATGCCGCGCTCTATCTCTTGTATCTCGCCGTCGATACGAGCCTGGATGAATCCTTTCTTGCGAATAGCCTCAAAGAGCTCGCGGTAATGGCCTTTGCGATTGCGCACGACGGGAGCGAGCAGGTAAATCTTGTGTCCCTGATAGCGCGAGAGGATAAGCTCTATAATCTTTTCCTCGGTATATTTGACCATCGGCTCCCCTGTGACGTATGATCTCGCTTCTCCGATGCGGGCGTAGAGGAGGCGGAGAAAGTCGTAGATTTCTGTTACTGTGCCCACCGTGGATCGGGGGTTACGGTTTGTCGTCTTCTGATCAATACTTATGACGGGACTGAGTCCTGTAATCTTGTCGACGTCAGGACGCTCAATATTATCAAGAAAGTTGCGCGCATAGGCGGAAAAAGTCTCGATGTACCGACGCTGGCCTTCGGCATAGATAGTATCAAAAGCCAATGAACTCTTGCCGCTGCCGCTCAAGCCGGTGATGACTGTGAGACTATTGCGGGGAATGACGACGTCTATGTTCTTGAGATTGTGGACACGGGCGCCCAAGACGATGATTTGATTATTGTCAGGCATGGTGTAGACTTAAGAGGTAAAGGCCGGCGTCTTCCCATGAGTAGGAATCATGAAGAGGAGACGGAATCGCAAGTTATTGACCTGCGCCACTGGTGGTAGTAGACTTGTCGTAGCCGCGCAGGAGATTGATGGCCTTGTGTATATGATATTGTTTGCCGTCGGCACCCTCGGCCTCTATCTTGCAGAAGTAGACTCCGTCAGCCACGTCATGGCCGCTGTGCTTGCCATCCCAGCCCTGCGTGATATCCGTCCACTCGTAGAGCTTCTTGCCGTAGCGATTGAAGATATATCCGTGGAACTTGATGATGCTCTTGTAGTCACTCTTGGCTTTAAAGACGTCGTTTTGTCCGTCTCCGTTGGGAGAGAAGGCGTTGGGAATATGAAGTACCGACTCGCTAGCCTGGACGGAAAAAGGCTCTTCCATCTCGTACTCTATCGTATCCGTGCCGTGGACAAAAGTGATAGCCAACGAGATATATGAAGTACCCGACCGGGTGAAGGTATAGTCCATATTGGCATCGTAGCGTATGAGATAAGGAGAATCTTCTTTACCTGCCTCGTAGATGTGCCACTCATATAGGGGTGTGTAGTCTCCGAGTGCCGAGACATTGGAGGTGAAGTGGGCTACGATAGGTGCCGATCCCGAGTAGTCAGTCTCCTCTGTAAGTCCTGCCTCTTCCTCAATCTCCATCTTTGGGGAGGCGGAGGGATACTCATCATCGGCCATTGCGGACGTCAGCATCAGCGATAGCAGAACTAATAAGGTATACTTGATGCGGGTCATGTCTCTGTAGATAGTTTGTGTGCAAAAGTAATTCTTTTTCGCCTAATTTCAAAGACACTCAGACAAAAAGAGCGTTAAGCAGCCTTGTCCGCGTTGCATGCTGGAGCACTCTGCACAGTAGCATGTAGCATAGTGGCGTGATCAGGTCTGACTTGAAAAAAACAATATCGGACCTGATTAAATTTACATCAGACGTCATCTCAATGGCATTAAGTCTTGCTATCCGTCTATCAGACGCTAAATGAGAGCATATTTGACTCTGTCGTCTGCAGCTTTGACCGACAGACTGTCAATGGCAGCTGTACACAATTAGGAAGCAGGAGAGGCTGGATAAGATTTCTTTTTTGTACCTTTGTCGGCGATACTCGAATTTGTACCAAATGACTCGCAGACATCTACTAATGGCATTGTTGGCCATAGTCATCGGCCTGGGGCAGCCCGTTTCAGCTGATTCCACGATACGTATCGGCGTCATGCTCCCTTTTAAGCAGGGTAGTAGTGTGAGTGAACGGGCTGTCGACTTTTATCGCGGACTGATGATTTCCGTTGACAGTCTCAGGCAAACAGGGCAGTCGTTTAGAGTCTACACGTACAATACGGCAGACAAGCCCATCAGTCAGATTTTGCGCGATACGATTATCCCGCATCTCGACATCATCTTTGGTCCCGACGAGGCCTCGACACTCAAGTCAATAAGCGACTTTACGTCGCCTCACGGTATCAAGTTGGTCGATGCTTTCTGCCCCGTGACGAGTACACTTGCGACCAATCCTCATCTTTTCCTCGCTTATCCGTCGGACAAGCTGGTTGTCGCGGACATTACTGCGCTTTATGTAAAAGTCTTTCAGAAGACCAATCTTATTATCGTTGACACAGGACGTCCCGTACACCCTCTTATCAACGCGCTCAAGCAGATGAAGGACACCAAGATACGCTATCTGCAGGCCGGCTTCACATCCTCACAGCTTAAGTCCCGGCTATCGCAAAAGCGGATCAATATCGTTGTCCCTTCTTCGGCAGACAATGCGTCGGCTGCGAGCCTGCTCAGGGAGGTGTCGGCTCTCCGGCAGGTCGATTCCCAATGCGATTTGCGTGTACTGGGATACCCTGAGTGGCAGGACTCACAGAGTGGCTCGCGTAGTCAGTTTGCCAAAGCCAACACCTATATTTATTGCTCCTACTTCTATCAGAGCGGATCAGCTCGTGCGCAGCGATTTGCCCAGATCTATCGTCGCTATTTTCGCAAGGACTTTGCGATGGGTTACCCGGCGATGGCTCCCTATGGATTCGACCTTGGATACACGATGCTCAAGGGGCTGATGCATTATGGACGGGCATATGCCGGACAGTCCGTCTATGCGGCACCCCTGCAAAGCACTCTCCAGTTTCAGCGTCAAGACCATGGAGGAGGACTCGTCAACCATAAGATGCTGTTTATCCACTATAAGCCGACCGGTGGCGTAGAACTTATTGAGAGGAAGTAATCTATGTATACTATCATGCGTCTCAGATCGGTCTGCCTCATTCTTGCATGCGTGTTTGTCCTCAGTGCGTCTGCGCAGATAGGTGAACGGCGCTCACAGCTAAGTATCGGAGTCAATGGAGGTGTGGCCCTGAGTACGATAGACTTTGACCCTACGATTAAACAGTACCAACATATTGGCCCGACTATAGGTGTGAGTCTAAGGTATACGTGTGAAAAATATTTTTCCACGGTATGCGCGTTGCAGGCAGAGCTCAACTATACACAGCTCGGGTGGAAAGAAAATATCTTAAATGCCCACGGCGAGAAGCTCAAGGACACTTACAAGCGCGACTTGGGCTACCTGCAGTTGCCACTACTCTGCCGGTTGGCATGGGGTAAGGAGCAGGGCGGTGTGATGTTCTTCATCTTGCTTGGCCCCCAGCTCGGATACTATATATCTGGCACTTCCAAGCAAAGTTCTACCTGGACGTTCAATGAAAATGGCGTCCCCGACCGTCCCAACAATGTCTACCAGCAATACTCTATGAAGCCCGACCGAAAACTTGACTACGGACTGACTGGAGGATTGGGACTCGAGGTCAATACCAAGCATGGACAGCATATCATGCTTGATGGCCGCTACTACTATGGGCTTAATGATATGTATGACAATGGTAAGGCAGACGTTTTCTCCAGATCTGCCCACATGACTATCTCGGTCCGCGCCACTTACCTCTTTGACGTTTTCAACCGATAGCGCTTGCTACTCTCTGTAGTCTCTCGCTGATACAGACAGACCGCAATTTTCTGTATCGGAAAAGGAAGCGGTAGAGATTGGTCAGCTTGCAGTACACCTTATTCATAATGGTATTATAATAGGCCGGGCATTGTCATCGGACGAGGCCCGGCCTATTTGTATCGGCAGTTAGGCTAAGTGCAAGGTCGCGAAGCTATGCCGTAGGAGTAATAGAGGCTATGGCCTCTGATACAGGCGCTTAAACTCTCGTTGGGCTTTGCGCAGCTGCTTGAGGTAGGCTTTGCTGGTATGGAGGCGGGCAAAGCATGCGCTGGCCAGCAATCGCCCGGCGTCGACATCGCTTTGCCAGTGATAGCCGGCGATGATGCGGCTCTGGCCCCACTCATAGCCGAGACTGAGTAGCGAGTCTTGTGCCGCAGAATTGACTTCTGAGAGTACGAGAGCCATACCCCATCCGCGTATAGTGTGGCCAGAGGGATAGGAGCCCTGTGTTCGCTCCGACTGCTCGTCCTCAGGGATAAGCGTGTTCTCATGAAGTTGTACATAGGGGCGTAGGCGCATATAGTGCTCCTTGACCTTGGTGGCGGCAAGACGTAAGGTGAGTACGCTGTTGAGCACAAGGCGATAGATCTCTGGCGTATGTTGCGGCGTGATGGCGAGGCCAAAAGCGGGAGAAAATTGACGCGCCATTTCGCGTATGTCGACAGTGGCCTCGTCGATAGCTTGTTGGGCTCGTGCTCCCTGACGCTGGGACTTGCCCCAGAGATGCTGGGCAAGGTCGTAGCTATACTGCGGAGAACCGCTATCGGGAGGTGCAGGCAGAAAGGCTGTGCCGTCAGGCAATTGGCTAGCCGTGAAATAGTAGGTCGTATCTATACGCTCCTGCCCCCTTGCGGATTGTGATTCGAGAAGGAGAGCAAGTGCGGATAATACTACAAGAAGGTATCGGCTCGACAGAAACTTAAGGCCATGCAAGTTGGTCATAGCCTACTTGTTGAGCGTGAGGCTGCCAGAACCGATGAGATTGCCATCGGTGATGATGTAGACATGGTAAGTGCCGGCACTGAGAAACTCACTCACGGGGATATATACGGTCTGACGAGTTTCTTGACCGGTATACTCGATGACTTTGACGGCTGAGTAGCCGACGCTGCTGCTTTCAAACTTGGTCGTGCCGCTCTGACCTACAACAGAGTTGTTGGGCTGAGTGACCCGCACATAGATGTGTCGGTTGCCAGTCTTGGCAGTGATGTTCTTAGTAATGGTAAAATTGACGACAAACTGCTTGATGTCCTTTGTCTTCTTGGCAGTCTTGCCTCGCTTATTTTGCGGAACGAGACTTACACCTGTCGCATCGAGCTGAGAGGCGATGGCCACCTGATCAGAGAGATTTTGCTTCTCGCTGGTGAGACTTGAGATCTGGCTGGTCGCTTCATTGTAACGGGCCTTGACCTGCTGATTTTCGCGTGTAAGGTTTTCGTTAAGGCGATTGAGTGAATCCACCTGGATGATGTAGGAGCGCAGGACGGCACGTACGGTGGCTAGCTCGCGCTTGAGACGGGAGATCTCAGCAGCATCGTTGCTCTTGGTCTGGCGCAACTCTGCGAGGAGGTCTTTGGTCTTGTTCTCTTCCTCGGTCAGCCGTTGCATGAGGCTGTCGTTGCGGATGGAGCGCTTGAGCTCGTCGTACTGGAGGGCAAACTGAGAGTATTCATTCTCCATCTCACGCTTGTCCATAGCCGCAAGTTGCTCGAGGTCGGCTTTTTCTTTCTTCTGCTTCTGGAGACTGAGATAGAGGTAGGCGGCGGCTCCGATAAGTATGAGGCCTACGATAGATGATACGATAATAATAACTTTCTTACTCATATTTTATTGTTGGTCATATGAAAGGTCAGAATTGTATGTCGACGGCTACGGGTAAATGATCGGATTCCCATTTGCCGCTAAGGAGCTGGTCGTCGATGACACGGTAGCGCTTGACCTTGACGTCACGCGTTACGAAGATATGGTCAATCAGACGGGTAGGGGTATGGGTCCGGTCAAAGCCGTGGTAGGAGCCTGCAGGCCCTTCCGGCTTGCTGACAAGGCTTCGGGCTTCGCTGATGCTTCCGTCGCGCAGCATATATTGGAGGCTAAGGGAGGAAATGGTAGCGTTGAAGTCGCCGGTGAGTATGACAGGGGCGTCAACTTGGGCGCCGTGTACCTGACTCATGATCAGCTTGGCGGCTTCAAGTCTTGCGTGCTCCTTGTCTCCGTCGACATAGAAGTGGGAGTTGAGGACGTATAGTGTCTGTCCTGTACGCCTGACTTTGAACTTGGCCCATGTGCAGGCTCTCGGATACTTCATACCCCAAGAGTAACTGCCGGCTTGGGAGGGCGTAGTGGAAAACCATACCATCCCGCTGCTTAGGAGGTCAAGACGGGATTTGTTGTACAGGATAGCCTCATTCTCGTCTTTGACATGCTTGCGGTCGCCGTGGCTGATGCCCAGTCCCGCCCAGCCATAGCCGCTCTCTGAGACCAGTTGCTCGACTTGATAGGTCTGAAGCTCCTGTGATCCAATGATATCGGGCTTGTATCGCTTGATACTTGCCAAGGCGTTGGGGAGCCTCTGGGCCCACTGCTGGGCGCTGTCTGCGGGCACGTGGTGCTCAAAGAGCATGTTGTAAGACCATATGCAGAGTTTGGTCTTAGCTTGACTTGATAGCGACAGACCCAAGCCAACCAGCATCAGAAACAGTATCTTGTGGGCTACTTTCAGCATATGCGGGGAAGTGGTTAATTGAGGAAGCCCAGCAATACGCCTGCTGCAGTGGCCGAGCCGATGACGCCAGCTACGTTGGGGCCCATAGCGTGCATGAGCAAATAATTGGTCTTATCGTACTCCAATCCGAGTTTATTGGATATACGGGCCGACATAGGCACTGCGCTCACGCCAGCATTGCCGATGAGCGGATTAAGCTTGCGTCCTTCGGGCAGGAAGACGTTCATCAGTTTGATGAAGAGCACTCCTGACGCTGTGGCGATGATGAAGGACAGCGCGCCGATGGCAAAGATGAAAAGCGTATCCTTGGTCAGGAATTCGCTAGCTTGTGTAGAGCAACCCACAGTGAGGCCGAGCAGCATGACAACGATGTCATTAAGCGCATTGCCTGCGGTATTGGCTAAGCGGGTTGTGCGGGTGCTCTCCTTGAGGAGGTTGCCAAAGAAGAGCATACCCAGCAGCGGTAGGCCTGAGGGCACGATAAAGGTCGTCATCAACAGGCCTATGATGGGGAAGAGGATACGTTCCCTTTGCGACACCTGACGTGCGGGCTTCATGTGGATGGTACGCTCGCGCTGATTGGTCAGCAGACGCATGACAGGAGGCTGGATGAGTGGTACCAGCGCCATGTAGGAGTAGGCGCATACGGCAATGGCTCCCATCAAGTTGGGGGCCAGCTTTGATGAGAGAAATATGGCCGTGGGGCCATCGGCACCTCCGATGATGGCAATACTGGCTGCCTGATTGGGTTCAAATCCTAACGCGACAGCGAGGATATAAGCGCCAAAGATGCCAAATTGCGCCGCACCGCCTACAAGCAATAGCTTGGGGTTGGCCAGTAGGGCGGTGAAGTCAGTCAAGGCGCCGATTCCCAGGAAGATAAGCGGCGGGTACCAGCCGTCGACGACGCCGGAGTAGAAGAAGTTGAGCACGGAGTTGTCCTCATAGATACCTATTTCGAGGCCGATGGCCTTAAACGGGATATTGCCCAGTATGATGCCAAATCCGATGGGCACCAGCAGAAGTGGCTCAAAATTTTTGCGTATCGCGAGCCAGATAAATAGGATGCCCACAAGGATCATGACCAGATTGCCCGGCATCATGCAGGCAAAGCCTGTATATGTCAGGAAATCTGCCAACTTGGTGGCTATGAAGGACCACAGACTGTCCATGCTGCTTGCAGTCTATCGGTGACGGGACTAGCCGATGGTAACGAGCACGGCGCCCTCCATCACATTGTCTCCCTTGTTGACGGCAATGGAGGTGACGGTACCTGCAGTCTCTGCTGTAATCTCGTTTTCCATCTTCATGGCCTCCAGGATGACAACTGTCTGTCCGGCCTTGACTTGGTCGCCGACTTTGACCTTGATGTCATTGATGATGCCGGGCAGAGGAGCCTTGACAGGAGAACCTCCGGCAGGAGCAGGTGCGGGAGCGGGCTGGGCAGCAGGCTTTTCCTCGGCCTTGGGTGCGGGAGCGGCGGCTGCAGGTTGCGGAGCGGCAGGGGCTGGAGCGGCAGGCTGGGCGGCGGGTGCCTGTCCTTCAATCTCTACATCATATGGAGTGCCATTGACTACGACATGGGCTTTGCCGTCTTGGATACTGTTGATGTTGACGGTGTATTCTACGCCGTTAACTTTGTATTTGTATTCTTTCATTTTGGGTGATTATTTGATTCGGTTGTTGGTAAAAGCATACGATTTGCTGCTCCACTCGGAGACATGAGGCTGGATGGTGATGATACCCGACTCTGTGTCGTGTACTTCGCCACCTATCGTATCACTCAGTGCCAGAGCGATGAGGGCAGCGTGCAGGCTGGTCTGGTCTTGGGCGCTACCGGACGGTTGGCTTGCGCCGCCTGTCACTTGTGTCTCGTCTCCGTCGAGGGTCAATTCGAGGTCGAGATTCTTTGATTTTATTTTTAGTACACTCATAGTTAGTTTTACAATTTACGGATTAAGTTTGCGTCTTAAGATCTCCCCGCTGCGGTCTGTCCAAGGGCTGTTTCGGGGCGTGATAGTGATAACGCCGCTCTCTTGGTCGTGAATATCAAGATAGTCCCTCAGCGCCAGGGCGATGACAGCCATAGTGGCATCTGTCTGGCTGAGTGCCAGAGTGATGACTGCCTGTACCTCCGGCGACGGATAGTCACCTTGGGAAAGAGGCTGTGCTGCTGGAGAGGTCTTGCTGCAACGGCTGTTGCGCGTCATCAAGTAGCTGAAAAGCTGAAAACAGAGATAGAGCAGGGTGAGACAAGCGAAGACGATTCCCATTCCCATAAGGGCCATGGCGACACCGTAAGGGTCTTGCTCCTTAAACTCTTCCACCTTGGTCTTGACTTGATTGCTGGTGCTGTTGATGACGGCTGGTGTCACGCGCTGCGGCGGACAATCTATCCACTGAGGCGCCCAGTGAGTGATAGGGCTCATGGCAGCCCATGAGTGGTTTGTCTGTAGCTGGGCTGGCACGGTGACAGAGTCCAGCAGTTCCTCGCCATTGCCATCGTAGAGCGCGACAAAGCAAGCCCTGCCCGGATGGAGCTTGAAGTTGAGGTGCAAAGTGCCCTTATTGGTCTGCCCGTCGGCATAGAATACGATAGCCCGCTTGGGACCCAGTTTTGTGCGCGGGTCGCCACGCGAAATGAGAGACATGCGCTGCTCGCGCTGGAAGGCCGAGAGACGCTTGTCGGTCACGCTTGGGTCTGTCGTCAGATAGCATCCTCCCACATCGATGGTCTCCCAGCTGGTGTTGAGTATCTCTATCCAGCCCGGCCGTGCCCCGTACTCGTCGACAAGTCCTGACACGTTGCGCGTCTGCACTTCGCTGATGCGCAAGTAGGCATTCCCCTGTCCGCTGACTGTAGCAGCAGTCAGCAGCCCGAGGATAATCAGTGTCAGTCTATGCATCGCTTGGCGGGGAATAGTCGATGATCAGATGCGGATGAGAGTGTTTCGCCAAAGACGCTTATAGAGGTATATTGCCGTGCTTCTTGGCAGGACGGGACTCGCGCTTGGTATCCAGTTCGGCCAGCGCGCGGCAGATGCGGAAGCGAGTGTTGCGGGGCTCAATGACATCATCTATGTAGCCGAAGCTGGCAGCCTGGTAGGGATTGGTGAAGAGATTATCGTACTCCTTCTCCTTCTCAGCAAGGAAGGCCTTGGGATCCTCAGCCTCTTTGGCAGCCTTGCCATAGAGAATGCTTACGGCGCCGCTGGCACCCATGACCGCCATCTCAGCAGAGGGCCATGCGTAGTTGCGGTCTGCCTTGAGCTGCTTGCAGCCCATCACGATATGACTGCCGCCGTAGCTCTTGCGGATGGTTACAGTCACCTTGGGCACGGTAGCCTCACCATAGGCGAAGAGCAGTTTGGCGCCGTGGTCAATGATGGCGTTGTACTCCTGTCCGGTACCCGGCAGGAAGCCCGGTACGTCGACGAGGCTGACAATGGGGATATTGAAGCAATCGCAGAAGCGCACGAAGCGGGCCGCCTTGCGGCTGGCGTTGCAGTCGAGCACGCCGGCAAATACTTTGGGCTGATTGGCCACAATACCGACGGCCTGACCATTGAAGCGGGCAAATCCTACGATGATATTGCGTGCAAATTTTTCATGTACTTCCATAAAACTGCCTTTGTCAATGACAGCGTTGATGATCTCGTACATATCGTATGCGCGATTGGGATCGTCAGGCAGTATATCATTGAGCTTGTCCTCCTTACGGTCGATGGGATCATCGCAGGCTACGCGCGGCGTCGTCTCCAGATTGTTCTGGGGTAGGTAGCTGAGGAGCTTGCGGATGCTTTGAGCTAGTTGCTCCTCTGTGTCTGCGGTAAAGTGGGCTACGCCACTCTTGGTAGAGTGTACGCTTGCACCGCCGAGATCTTCGGCCGACACTTCCTCGCCTGTCACGGTCTTGACGACTTTTGGACCGGTGAGGAACATGTTGCTGACGCCCTTGAGCATAAAGACAAAGTCCGTGATGGCCGGGCTGTAGACAGCACCGCCGGCGCACGGGCCGCAGATGGCAGAGATCTGAGGTACGACACCGCTGGCCTCAATATTGCGCTGGAATATCTCGCCAAAGCCTCCAAGTGCAGTGATGCCTTCCTGGATACGTGCACCACCCGAGTCATTGAGTCCGATGCAGGGCACGCCCATCTTCATCGACTGGTCCATGACTTTGCATATCTTCTGGCTCATGGTTTCGCTGAGGCTGCCGCCGTTGACAGTGAAGTCTTGGGCGAAAATATAGACCAAGCGGCCGTCTATAGTGCCTGAACCGGCCACTACACCGTCGCCCAGGAACTGCTTCTTCTCCATGCCGAAGTTATGGCAACGGTGGAGCTTAAACATGTCCATTTCCTCAAAGCTGCCTTTGTCAAGTAGTAAGTCTATACGTTCGCGCGCCGTGAGTTTACCCTTGGCATGCTGCTTCTCGATAGCCTTCTCGCCGCCACCAAGACGGGCTTTTTCGCGAAGGTCTACCAGATGTTGGATTTTGCTAGTCTGTTCACTCATAATAGAATAATAGTATTTTTGATTTCGATAGTTTTCTTTGGCTTGTCTACTGCCGTTTTTGTGCGGACGGACAGGAGATATTTGGGGACAAAGTTACGAATAAACGATTGGAAAAGCGGGAAAAAGAAATGAAATTTGCTTTTTGTTCTGTCTGCTGCCGGATTTCGTTGTGTATCAAGGCGCGGCAAGAGAGGTAAGGCCACGCTTATGTGAGCTTCGCAGCCCTGAGCTGGAGACGTGTCAGGACCCATACGGTTTTGTCGTGAGTCAACTGCTGCCTGTCTGCTGCGAATGGCGGCCAGAGCTTCGCTTCGCAGCTCGCTTCCCGAGATGGGGAACAGAAATAAGTTTAGCTGAGAATCAGGGGGGGGCAAACTCATCTCGCCGCCTATTGAATGTCCGCAAGAGGGGTTATCTACTGCCCCAAGACCGATTAGCAGGCAGGCGTCCGCAGTGGGCGCTCTCTCATTGGCCCATCAAGTGAAGTAGCTTGGACGAAGTCTCAATCACCTTTCCTCGCTGCCACGCTGCCTCTCCTTGCTGCCTATATTGCGCTCCACCGCAGCACGTCGAATCTCCCTGGCCCCAATGCTCCTCCCTCGCACGCCCGATACCTCTTCTTTTTGGCTGGCCACCCTTGTCTGCGGCTCTGCCATTATCGGAAGTTTCACCTGTACCCCGCCGTAGCCTTCCCGTAAGATGTCGAGTCGATAATGCGGGCAACTCGCCTTGCCGATGACTCATGGGAGAAAATATTATTTATATAAAAATTGAAAGAAGATTCTCGGATTTCCGCTGAAGAGAAAAAGACGAAAATTCTCCAAAAATACCTTTGCAACTTGTTGAAGTCCAATGAATTATAAACAAGATTTTGTTTTCTTGTAACTAGCTGGCTGTCAGGCGTTAGCAACTCGCTTTCCAGTTTAAACTAAGTCCGACCTAGTTTAAACTACATCCGACTTTGTAGTGCGAACAAGGCGACTTGTCTTCATAATATCGGACCTGTTCAGGGCAAAATCCCGAATTTATTATATAAAAACATTTTTGATTGTCCAAATTCGGAACTATCCGGAGAGGCGGGCCGCATACGGACCGTTTCCTCCTTTGTGGAGGATATTTCCAAAACATACGATTAAGGATACCGCCCAGTTGGTAAAGAAGGGGCTGCACAACAAAGTCGATGGGGCGGATGGAGATGGTTCGCTCTCGGGGCTGTGGCATTTCGGAGGTAATGATGAAAGGGTCTCTGCCTAGCTATCATACCCATTTTCCTGATGTACAGAAAGCGTATTGTGACGCAGGGAGAAGGCCCTGCTCAGTCTATTTGGGATAAGTCGCATAGGAAAGGATATTTTGAAGATTGTCAATCATGAAATGCACGTTTAATATGTTAAGAATCTGGTAATCAGTAAAAATAATTGGGTGAACATTTGATAAATGATTACATTTTTGTTATCTTTGTATTGTCATTAAGACAAAGAGTTCATTTACATCATGAAACATTCAGAGCTAATTCGAGTGTTGAAAAAGGCAGGTTGCCTGTTAAAAAGACACGGTGCTTCGCATGATATTTGGATAAACCCTAAGACAGGGGCGAGGACAAGCATACCGAGGCACGGAAGCAAGGAAATCAAAGATAAGACAGCAAAATTGTATTCTTGGTGACCTTCCGAGTTAAAAGAGAGCCACTATCCAAGGAAGGATGGTGGTATCTCTTCACTGAATGGGTACGGATGTGATAGAGCTTTTATTGAATAGTAAATGTCAAAATGATATGGAAAATGTAATCGCAAGAGTAGAGCGAGAGGTAGGCGAAAGGAACTTCTCCTGCTACATGAAAGTAAAAAGCGTAAATGCAAGTGTGCTTGGCCAAGGCAATACGGCAAGGGCAGCCATTGCCGATATGCTTCGAGGCTGGGAGGAAACTAAGGCTGACTTAAAAGAGGAAGGTGTTGAGGCTACTGACATTGACATTGACTACACCTTTGATGTCGGGTCGCTGTTTAACTACTACGACTTTATCAATGTCGCAGGCGTGTCAAGGGAAATAGGTATCAGCCCGGCGGTAATGCGCCAATATGCCATTGGCGTGAGGAAGCCGAGCCAGGAACGGAAGGAGCAAATATTGGAAGGAATCAAATCGCTTGCCAAGAGATTGGAAAAGGCGAGCGTCTATTGATAGGAGATTGAATGCTTCGTGCTTCAATAATGAACTCTTTGTGCCGTCTGCATGAGAATGCGGGCGGCTTTTTATTTCTTCCCTTTCTACCTTCTTTCCATTGGATGCCACCTCAGAGCCTCTTAATCTCTATAGAAAGTTTTGCCATAGTTATTATTTTTGTGTGCCGGTTTTGTGGCGGTTTTATTTCCAAAAATGATTTATAATTCCCAAAAGTGACAATTAGTGTTTAAACTACAAACCCCTGCAATCTCAATGATTACAGGGATTATCGGAAGGGTGGGGGGTGGGACTCGAACCCACGACATTCAGAACCACAATCTGACGCTCTAACCAACTGAACTACACCCACCATGAGTGTGCTTCTGGTTTCAAAAGCGGTGCAAAAGTACAAATAATTCTCTTTCATCCCAAACATTTGAGAATATTTTTGCTGCCAAATCGCCGAAGATGGGCAAACTGTAGGCTACTTCGCATGATTGCCTTCCTGGCGAATGCCATCGTTAACGACGAGCAAGCGATTAAAACCAAGACCACGGATGACCGGCTTGGAGATACCACCGCCTGTAGTGACCTGCGAGACACCCAGCTCGTGACTCAGCGCGTCAATCACATTTGTAGCAGACGTAGCCGTGAGTTGATCAGCAGAGATGATGCTAATTGGCGATGGAGAATCGCGAAGCAAAGATTTACCGGTGGGGGCAGTTACGACCACCTCTCCCAGTTCGGCATTCTGCTCTTTCATCACAAAGTCGGCCGTGGTAACCGTCGCAAGATTGACCTTTCTGGCTTGCATCTGGTGGCCGAGATAACTCACCTGTACGGTTACAGTGTGTGCAGGCAATGAAGAAAACTGATATCGACCATTAATATCAGTCGTGGTTGACATTTGAAGTTCAGGAATAGTTACGACGCCGCCGCTAAGGGTATCACCATCTATGGCATCCGTAATATGACCTGACAGATGAGCTGTTCCCACTATGGGAGCAGCATATGCTGAGAGAGCCCATATAAAGCTCAGCAGCATGATAAATATATTTTTCATAAAAATTGACATAATAAGTCCCCGTCTCCAATCGTAATTTGAAAAGCATACGGGATAGATTAATAACTTGACATGCGCCATCCTGCAATATGAAAACATCTTTGATTCATACTGGGATGCACAAAAGAGGTACCACTACACAAGCCCTTGTCTTCTATAAAAAAACAGGACAGATATGCAGCAGATAAGTAATTTGCCACGCTATTGATTATCAATCTATAGAGCAGGAGGCCCCCTTAATGATAGTACTTCTTTCTCACCCCTATATTCTCTTACAATTATCTTGCAGCATGCAGACCACAGTACCATGGGAAAGAATCCAAAACTGAGGACTGTAGCCCCAAGATAGGGCGTAGAAAGAAATTGGCAGAACGGACAAGTCTGTCCATCAAAAAGAGATTGCTCACCGTTCTGCTAATGATGAACGGTAAAAGTCGTTACTAACGAGCGTGTACCTTGTGGATGGTGCACGTGCAGACACGACAGGACGACCATTGACAGGTATACTGCCAACAGAAATCGTGATGAGATTCGTCTAGTTCGTGCCCTAAACAACATAATACCGCAAATTTACGGACATACCGATAGATAGCCAAGAGACATCACAATCCTTAACGATGTTTCTAGTATATTGGCTTTTAAGGGAGGCGTGAAACTCAGATAACACATTTTTTGAACGCCAGCTATTTCTCTCCTTTGCAAATCTCCCTTGTCTAATATCTTTTCCGTGAATTGCTGGCCCATGTAGTCCACGACCCAGAGCCTCGATCCTCTGCGCCGTCGGCCTAAATGCCATTTTAATTGTGATCGTCAGTCTGAAATTGGACGAGCAATGATGAAAACAAATAGCTTTATCCTCAGAAATTCTCCCTTACAGAGGGCCATATCACTCAAAATGCTGGATGGCCCTAAGATTTTATGCTTGATCCGTCACTTCACAGATCGGCTATTTGGGTCTAAGAGAGGCGAAAAAGGAAAATTTCATTTTCTTTTTCCAGCTTTCCCCTCGCTTATTCGTAACTTTGCACCACTAAAAAAGAATCAGATACTTATACTTACATCCGAAGACTATGTTTGAAAACCTATCCGAACGGCTCGAACGCTCCTTCAAACTCCTCAAGGGCGAAGGCCGCATCACAGATATCAATGTAGCTGAGACGCTCAAGGACATCCGCCGCGCACTGCTTGACGCCGATGTTAATTATAAGGTCGCCAAGGCCTTTAC
Organism: uncultured Prevotellaceae bacterium; assembly: GCA_900316315.1. Taxonomy (GTDB): domain Bacteria; phylum Bacteroidota; class Bacteroidia; order Bacteroidales; family Bacteroidaceae; genus UBA6382. The sequence continues at coordinate 16,800 of ONCK01000005.1, read as the reverse complement.
CGACGAGGTTAAGCAGAAGGCAATGGGACAACATGTGCTGACAGCTGTCAAGCCGGGGCAACTGCTGACCAAGATAGTACACGACGAATTGGTACGTCTCATGGGTAGCGAGGCCAGCGATCTGGTACTCGAGCACCGTCCGGCAGTTATTCTGATGTCGGGATTGCAGGGCTCGGGTAAGACGACCTTTAGCGGGAAGCTCGCGCTCTGGCAGAAGACGCAGAAGCATCGTAACCCGCTTCTTGTGGCCTGCGATGTCTATCGTCCTGCTGCCATTGACCAGCTTAAAGTGGTCGGCGAAAGCATTGGCGTGCCTGTATATAGCGAGCCGGGCAATCAGAATCCCGTAGAGATTGCCCAAAATGCTATCCGCGAGGCAAAGCAAAAGGACTACAACCTCGTCATTGTCGATACCGCCGGCCGACTTGCTGTCGACGAGCAGATGATGCAGGAGATATCGAGTCTCAAGCAGGCACTGCAACCTGACGAGACTCTCTTTGTCGTTGATGCGATGACGGGTCAGGACGCTGTCAACACGGCCAAGGAATTTAATGACCGACTTGACTTCTCGGGTATTGTACTGACCAAGCTCGACGGCGACACCCGCGGTGGCGCAGCCCTGTCAATCCGCAATGTGGTCAACAAGCCAATCAAATTTATCGGTACCGGTGAAAAGATGGAGGCAATCGATGTCTTCCATCCCAATCGTATGGCCGACCGCATCCTCGGTATGGGTGATGTCGTCAGTCTCGTGGAGCGCGCCCAAGCGGTCTATGACGAGAAGGAAGCCAATCGTATCCAGCGCAAGATTGCCAAAAACAAATTTGACTTCAACGACTTCCTCTCCCAAATTCAGCAGATTAAGAAGATGGGTAACCTCAAGGAACTGGCTAGCATGATCCCCGGTGTAGGCAAGGCCATCAAGGATGTGGATATCAACGACGATGCCTTCAAGAGCATCGAGAGCGTTATCTACAGCATGACACCCTATGAGCGTGAGCATCCCGAGGTGCTTAATCAGAGCCGTCGCAACCGTATCGCCCGCGGCTCAGGTCACACGCTGCAGGAGGTCAACCGCCTTATCAAAAATTTTGACCAGACCCGCAAGATGATGAAGATGGTCAGCGACAAGCACTTTATGGGTGCCATGCAAGGCATGAAGGGCCTCAAGGGAATGCGTCCCGGAATGCCCGGTCTCGGCAATATGCCTCACCAGAAGTAAGCCTGCTTAGATACATATACACAAGTACAATCGGCCCTTAGGGGCATACAAATTTTTAATTCCACGATGCAACTCATAGACGGAAAAGCTACGGCCGCTGCCATAAAGGCCGAAATCGCAGAGCAAGTCAACCAGATTGTCGCAAAAGGAGGCAAACGCCCCCATCTGGCAGCCATTCTCGTAGGCCATGACGGCGGCAGCGAGACCTATGTAGCCAATAAGGTCAAGGCTTGCGAAGTATGCGGATTTAAGAGTTCGCTCATCCGCTTCGAGTCAGATGTGACCGAGGCTGAACTATTGGCCAAGGTTGACGAACTCAATCATGATGCCGATGTCGACGGATTTATCGTGCAGTTGCCTCTGCCGCCTCACATCGACGAGCAGACGGTCATCGAGGCCATTGACTACCATAAGGATGTCGACGGATTTCATCCCATCAATGTCGGCCGTATGGCCATCGGATTGCCTTGCTTCGTCTCTGCCACGCCCAAAGGAATCCTCGAACTTCTCCGCCGCTACCATATTGAGACGAGCGGCAAGCACTGTGTCATTCTTGGCCGCAGCAACATCGTTGGCAAGCCCATGGCCCAATTGATGATGCAGAAGGCCTATGGCGACAGTACGGTGACCGTATGCCACAGCCACACGCCCGATATCAAGGCAGAGTGTCAGCGTGCCGACATCCTCATTGCCGCAATTGGCCAGCCTGCTTTTGTCACCGGCGACATGGTCAAGGAGGGTGCTGTGGTCATAGACGTGGGGACAACCCGCGTACCTGATGCCAGCCGTAAGAGAGGATATCGTCTCCAGGGTGATGTCGATTTTGACGGTGTAGCACCCAAGTGTAGCTACATCACGCCTGTGCCCGGCGGTGTCGGTCCCATGACGGTCTGCATGCTGATGGCCAATACGCTACTTGCTGGACAGCACGCCGTCTACGCTTAGTGTAGAGCCAGCTTGCTGGAACGCGAAGAAAAGTCCTGTCAGTAGAATACATACCGGCAGCTCTATAAGGGTTAGCCCTCTGAATTTTCAGGGCTGGCCCTTTTGTCTTTGGTCAGACTCTAGGGTGGATATCTCTGCGATTTTGCGGTCATGACGCGTTGTGGCCCAGGAGAAGCAGATGGGAGAGAGGATAGAGAGGAGCCCGCTTGTGGAATCACGCATTCCTGCAACAGACGTGTCCGCAACGTATTGCTAGTCGGCCTTGTCGATGGTGGTGCAAAATTTGGGAAACTGTATCGTCTTGAGCAGAAAGTCTATTGCGGAGACCTCATAGTCTTCTAGCGCGTACTGGGCAAAGGCTGTGGTAAAGATGATACGTGTCTGGCGGGAGCATAAGGCTCCGCGTATCATGTTCAGCGCTTGTGTGAAGTCGTCAGAGGTGGCGCTGAGATTAATGGCGGGAAGACGCGAGATATAAGTCTCGAGCAATTTGACGGCAAGGGTCCGTCGTCACAGATGACTTGGCTCGGGGAGACCATATGAGGAGACTTTTGCTTCTATATAAGAAGGATAATCACATGGAGTAGGTGTGGATGCTGGCGCCACGGGCTGAGGGGAGATAGTTGATGCCCCACCAGCTCATCTGCAAGAGGCAGAAGGTGACGACTACGATGCACAGTGCGGCTCTGGGGCGGGCGGGTGCTGCGTGTCGGTAGTGGATGTAGACCAGATAGGAAAGCCATGTGATGGCGGCCCACGTCTCCTTGGGGTCCCAACTCCAGTAGTGTCCCCAGGCTTCCTTGGCCCATAGCGCGCCCATCAGCATACCTAGCGTGAGAAGGGCGTAATTTGCTGTCACGAGATCGTCTGTGATATTCATCTCTCTGTTCCATTTGCCTGAGAGGCCAGGCTTCTTGAGAAACAGATAGACGGCTAAGACAAAGGCTGCGCCTTGCATGGCGTAGGCCAGCATGTAGACGATGACATGAGGGGCAAACCACGGGCTCTGCAAGGCGGGCATGAGCGACTTGCTGTGTATCTCGGGCTTCAGGATATTGATGACGATAAATACAGTGGCCAGTACGGTGGAGAAGGTGAGTATCCACTTGTAGTGCCATCGCCAGTAGACGATGAGTCCTGCCAGAGGAAGGAAGAAGCTGTACCAAAGTCTCGTCTCTCCCATCGTGCGCAATGGCGGATGTCCAAGTGCATGCCATAGCAGGATGATATAAACGGAGAAGACGGCCAGACCGATGTCGGTCACCAACATGGCTGCGCCGCGTTTGCTCCGCCATGCCAAGTGTGCGCCGGCACTCCATGCAAGTAGGGAGACTATTGCAAAGTATATGAAGTAGTTCCAAATCATCTGGTGCGTTCGGTCGGGTGTTGTGGCGGTTGATGGTCTGTAATGGCTCTCTCACAGGTATCCGTAGCCTTGGCCTTGGGGCAACGGAACAGCATGCCGAGGGCGCCGATGCCAATGAGCAGTATGCCCAGATAGACTGTAGGTAGCCACGGGTCGCGTACGAGCCAATCTACATAGTCAAAGAAGATTCGGTGCCGTGCATTGTTACCAAAACTGTCACACAGACAAAAGTGGAAAACAAACTAAAATGGTGGCAAAAAGGTCTGATGTGGTTAGGGTCTATGGCTATACTGCTAGGTATTAGTTGTATTTACGTCATACTTAGAAAATGATTTGAAGTGTTTGATAAACCGTAGTTTTATTTCTATCATTAATTACTCTTTTGACTGATAACAAGTGGGTAGTGGCCGCCCATGCGTCGTGATGATGCGTGGGCGGTTTTTATAAGGCTTTTCGTTTTCTCTGAAAAAACTTGGCTGAAAACTTGTTTATATGGAAAGTATTGATTATGTTTGCAATGGATAATAGTAATTGTAAAGCTATGGAATTCTTCTTCATATTGATGTTCTCTTGGCTCATCGTCTTCCTTGCTACTAGGAAAATAGATGATAAAGAAGAATCCGAAAGAAAATATTGGGAACTAAAAAGAAGACATGAAATAAATAAAAAAATATACAAAGAGGAAAGGGAAAGAATAAAAAAGGCATTTAAGGATATAATGAAGCTATAATATAGTGTTTTTTAAAATACTAGGGAAATGCTACCTTTGGGCTAAAACCTAAGGTAGCATTTTTTATGGCACGCAATCAACAGACCTTCGAAACAATCGTCACGCTCAACGCGCAGTCTGCGCAGGACGAGCTGAAGAAAATGAAGCAGAACCTGGATGACTTGAAAAAGAAAAAACAGGACTTGCTGGATACAAAAAATTACAATCCGTCCGACCTACGCAATATAAATAAGGAAATCAGACAGTCTCAGTCTGAACTGAAGGCTTATAACAGCAAGGTCAAAGAGACAATAGATGTCCAGAATGCTTAGTGTGCTCCATTTTCCCATTTGCTGATTATAACTCAGCTGGTAGATTTTCCAGCCTTTGACCGTTAGGGGATGGTTGACTGCTATTTCTCCTTGTATCACCTGCTCGTCCTCGGTATAGATGGTCACTTGGGAGGCGTATCGGCTAGGCTCACGGGAAGCCATGACCAGTGAGTGGCCGGCATCCAGCGGCAGCGCCTGATACATGAACTGATAGCTTCCGCAAGTGACCCAGCCTTTGGCCACACGCTCTCGTGGCTGGCCGGCGCGCCTTGCGCAGACTAGTAGGGCGCACTCTGTACCTGGTAGCGATGTGGCGGTGTAGTCCTCCTTGTTGGAGGCGAGTCCCAAGGTGTCCATTTGTATACGGCTCGCTATTTCCCGAGGCATGCTCTCTGTCCTCCTGACCAGCGGTACCGGCATGGCATTGGCTATCTGTTTCTCAATCTTGATATCCCATCCGAGCAGGTGGCCGCCCGTTACTCCCTGTGCCACTTCCAAGACTTGCGGCTTGTCGTAAGGCAGGGCCTTGCCCGCATGGTCTACCACTATCAGCTTGGGAGGATACTCGTCGATGATGAATTTTTGCAACTCCACGGCCAAGGGCAACTCGTGCACATTGTCCCATGCGTCGAGGCCACGCCACTCGGGCTGCCCTAGCTCGCAGTACATCTTCAGACGCTGCATGTCGGCGCTGCCCAGGGAGCCGCAGGTGAGCGCGACAAACAGTCCCAGATGACTGAGCAGGGAGCAGACATTACGTCGCGAGGGATGGGCGATCTGCACGAGACTTACCTCTCCCACGATGGCGGTCATCCAGATGTAGAGTAGGATGAAGGGCCAACTCTCCGGCATCTTGGTAAACGCCAGCGGATCTGCCGGAGGTGCTGTTTGTTCCACTTGACGTGTCAGGCCCATGATGAGCGTAAGCAGCAGTACACCTATCAGGGCGGGCACGGCAGCTCCCCCAGTGGTCATAAACCTGATAAAATAGCTGCGCTTGCGTAGCAGATGGAGAGCGATGAGGATACATACAAACAATGCCAGCACAATGAGATTGGCCGGCTACATCAAGACGTCTCCATCCAGCGGACCTATACTCAGCTGGAGCAATATGTCCGTGAGTATGAGCCCTAGGGTGATGGCGGATCCTTCCTTAAAGGAATAAGGTCTGTTCCACATTTGTTTAGCGATGCTTTAAGCCGGACGCTCCCCCGGCCGTAATGCGGCCGCATCGCTGTCTGAGGCCATCATGGAGGTTCATGTACGCCATTTATACGGGTTGGGAAATAAACTGTTTATTCTTCTTCACATCCTTGATCCAGCGAGGTACGACTGTGTCGATGAAATCCTGCTTCTGCTTGCACAGGGACTTCATGTCCGGCCCGATATACTTGGCCGCATTTTCGTGCGTGGAGATGCTGGACAGAGGGATATTGCCCATCCATCCGTGTAGACCGGCTATCTTCTGGCACTCCAGCTGTGCGTCTTTGGCATACATCATGGTGTCGGAGAGGAGTCTCATGCATTCTTGCGGCGCATGTGGGGCCGTGCCGTGGGAGGTCATGGCATAGTCCCAACGCCACAGACTCTTGCGTATATCGATTAGGGCCTTGGTCATCTCCTGCTGTGTCGCGCTGTGCTTCCAGGCAAATGCGGCCATCAAGTGTGCATCGGCGAGTTGTGCGTCCTTTCGCTTGGCGAAGTTGACGGATTCTCCTGTCGCCGAAAATATACAGAGTTTAAGCGATAATAGCAAAATATAAAACGATAAGATTTCTTACTCTTCCCTTTTTACTTCCTATTCTGACCATCATAGTTTTCTGACGATAAGCCTCCTGTATGGACCGCCGTGACCGTTGACGCTGCTGGAGCAATCAGGGCGGCCAGTTGGATGACAAGACCTTAATTTCTGTTTTGCGGGTCATAGGTCTAGTTGGCTTGAGGAACGTTGCCGATGCCCGGCGTCCCGCTTTGTTTCTCGATGAGATCGCTCTGTATGCTGGACTCGTGGCTTTGCTTGCGCAGCTTGAGATTGCCGAAGTTGTAAGTCACACTGAGCCCTATGCGGGCGATGGGGATGCGGAGGTAAGTGCTGTTGCGGAAGTTTTGTCCGCTGGTATGATTGCGGATGACCAGGTGGACGCCGTGGCCAATGGGAGACATGCCTTGCAGCGTCACGTTGAGACGGTCGTGCATCAGCTTCTTGGATAGGGAGAGCATGCCGATTGAAAATCCGGAGCTCCATCCTTGCAAGGTATAGTTTCGGCTGTTGCCAAAGTAGAAGGCGCTCATCTGCAACTTCCAAGGCAGCTCTTGCTGCAGGCCGGCCGAGCCGCTAAGTGTCCATCCGCTCCGCTTGGCATTGAGTGACTGGCTGCGCAGGTCGGTGTAGCGGTTGGTGAGATTGAGGATGAGTTTGCCCTTGGGCGAGACGGTGATCGTGGAGAAGAGGGTCAAGTTGAGATTGCGCGATTTGGTGATGTTGCCAAATGTGGCGTTAAGCAGTCCGTCTTGGTAAAAGACATATTGGTCAATGCCATTGGAGGAGAAATCGTAGGAGAGATTGGCTGACAGGAGAAACTTGGGTGTGAACAGATTGTAGACAGCACCCAGCTGATGGGTCTTGACGATGTCGAGGTCGGGATTGCCATAAGAGACGATGCCGGTGACGGTCTGGTCGCGGTAAGGGTTGAGATAGCTGATGCCTGGACGGGAAATGCGCATTCCGTAGGTGACGCCGATATTCTGCATTGCGGAGATATTGTAGGAGAGATTGGCTGAGGGCACGAGACTGGTGAAGTCGGAGTGGATACGGGTGCCGTCTTGGGTGTTGAGATGTTCCCAGGTCTGCTCGAGGCGCAGACCCTCCTTGGTCTTCCATTTGCCGTAAGTGCCCTCGTACTCGCTGTAGGCGGCAAGGATATCGTTCTGGTGACGGTAATTTCGCTCCTGATTGGTTGAGGCATAGTCGGCATCACTGCGTGTCTGGCGGTTGGTGTACTTAGTGCCGATGCTGAGTGTCTGCTGTTTGGTCAGCGGAACGACATAGTCTATCTGGCCTGTCTGTTCAAGCGTGCGGCTGTGGTTGTGGTCGTCGCGCGTCACGATGGAGTCGAGGCCTTGGGGCTGATTGAAGTTGCTGGACCTGCCGGGCGCGGTGCTGAAGAGGTACGACAGCGTCAAGTAGTGGGTGCGGGCGTGGTTGAAGTAGCGTCGGTAATCAGCATTGACCGATAGATTGGTGCTGCGCGTGTGGCTGCGGGTCCGCTCGGTATAGTCGAGCGCGCCGAGGCGGATGTTATTGTACCCATGGCCGCGAGAGTTGAAGTTCATGAAGTTAATGCCCAGGTTGGTCGTGCTCATAGAATCCAGCTGGTAACCCATACTGAGATTGCCCATCGTCATAGGTGTGCGGCTATGCTGGCGTAGGTCGAGGCTAAAGGGAGTCTCGTTGCCGGCGGCATCCCAAGAGGAGCGGTCCATGTGGATGCGCAGCCCGTCGGTCATACTGTAGACGGTACTGGCCGTGGCATTGTAGTTGAGTTTGCCTTGCTGACCGCCGACGGAGACGCTGCCATTGGGTTCTCTGGTGTTGCCATCGAGACGAATGGTGCCGTAAGTGCCATTCATCTGGCTGTCAGCCGCCGACTTCATATGGATATTGATGACGACCATGCCGTCCGCGTCATATTTGGCACCAGGATTGGTGATGACTTCGACGTCCTTGACCTGGCTCGCGGGGAGCATCTTCATGACCTGGGAAGGATTGTTCTGAAAGAAAGGGCTCGGTTTGTCATCCACATAGACCTTGTAGGCCTGCGAGCCCTTGACACTCACCTTGTCTTCCCCGTCTACGGTGACCATGGGGACACGGCGCATCATGTCGAGCAGGCTAGAGTGCTGGGCATCGGGGGCGTCCTTGATCTGGTAGGTCACCTTGTCGGTCTCTATCTTGACCAACCGCTTCTGCGCAGTGACCGTTGCGCCCTGCAGATGGATCATGCGAGCCATTGCAGCTGAGTCTATCCGGACAGAGTCGTGGATCATATTGATAGAGTCAGGTCGGGCGGCAGAATTCTGGCGACTAAGGGTGTCAACCGATGTGACACAGATGGGCTGACCTTGAAGCGTCAACGCTAAGAGTAATGTGCCCATAAATAGAATGCTTCGTAGAGGCATGTCTTTGAAACTTGTTTGAAATTTGGAAAAGTATTGGGCTTATCCATGTTAGACACTACAAAGTTATGATTGGGAAAACAAAGATACCAATAGTTTTCGACGTCTGGCCTGTATCTTTCGACGAAAATATGATACCTCGGATATTATAGCCTGTGCATGGCGTATCGGATTTAGCTGTCTGAAAGTCAGTACGGTATCAGGTAAGAGGACTGTTTGCCTGCTGAAGATAGCATGCTGACAATGTTATAGTATGGAGCAGGGCATAAATATAGTATATCGATGACAAAAAGATAGTCGAGAGCATCAAAAAGAAAGGCTATAAATTTGCGGTATCATGATAAAAGCCTTATCTTTGACCAGTCGAATCAATATAACTTCATAAAAACAATCAGACATGGCAAAGAGAAATGAGATTTACAAGTGCCCCGAGTGTGGCAATATCGTAGAGGTGGTGGTCCCGACGGACAAGGAACTGTGTGGCTTCAAGCTCCTGAGGGAAAATAATACTGATGCCGCTACAGAGAAGCATGTGCCCATCGTGGAGAAGATAGAGGGCGGCTATCGCGTCACAGTAGGTGAGGTCGAGCATCCCATGACCGAGGCGCACTATATCCAGTGGATAGAGCTGATCACGTCGGACAATGAGGTGCTCCGCAAGTACCTTACACCGACAGACCGCCCAGTGGCTGAGTTTAAGACGGATGCCACAGAGGTCTATGCCCGCGAGTACTGCAATCTGCACGGTCTCTGGCGCAGCAAGTAGCAACCTTTTGGACGCCTAAGGGCGGCCAAAAGCTGCGCGATTCATGCCCTTCCGGGATTGCCCTGTCAAGGGGAAACTACGTGAAGCCTTGGGCTTCCGTGTAGCCTTTGGTTGCCCTTTGACTGCCGTTCAGACTGAAGCGCAAACCAGACGGCGTGATACGTGGATCCTTAGGCTTCTCTTAGGTCGCTCTTTGACAGCCCTAAAGCTGCCCTCGGGATGCCCGTGGCCTCTCGGCGGGATCGGTGAGGTTGGGGATTCGCCTGCCGATATCTGCCAGAGATAGATGCTGGCTACAGAGCCATAGGGCGAGTATCTGCGTCTGTAGCGCTCAAAGAGTTTGCGGTCAATCTTTCTGTGCCGATAGAGCATTCTGATGCCCCTTATGATGGCCAGGTCGTCCCAGCTCAAGATGTCGCTGCGCTGCATGCAGTGGAGCATCAGCATCTCAGCCGTTCACTTACCGATGCCGGGCAGCGAAGAGAGCAAACGGCACACCTTGCTGTCGCTCTTCGCCGGCAGTTCGTCCAGCTGTAGCGACCCGTTGTACACGCGGTCTGCTACTTCCTTGATGTATCCCACCTTGCGCCACGAGAGACCATACTGCTGCAAGGCCTCCGGTGACAGATTGCTGATGACACGCGGGGTGATGGCTCCCAAGCCTGCCACCATTCGGTCCCAGATGGTCTGGTTGGCCTTGGTGGAGATTTGCTGTCCGATGATTTGGTAGATGAGACTTTGGAAGATGTCGGGATTGACCGGCCGCTTGACCCATCCCAACTTTCTAATGGCTTCTCCCAAACGCTTGTCCCGGTTGCTGAGATAGTCTGTCTCGCGACTACCGTATGCGAAGAAGCAGCCTAAGGGCGGCCTAAGGCCGCGCGTATCTTGCCCTCCGGTTTTTTGTCCCGTCTGGGTGAAATTACGTGGATTCTTATGCTCTCGCGCAGCTTTTGGCTGCTCTAAGAGTTCGCGTATCATATCTTCCGGCTTTTGTCCCGTCTGGGCGGAATTATGTGGGCCTCAGGCTCCGCGGCCTTGGCTGCCTCCCAGCCGATGATGGCTGCCTTGCGCTCCGGTCCCCAGTGGTAATTGCCCAGACAGCCCGTAGAGCGTATGACGCGATGGCAGGGGATGAGTACCGCTACGGGATTGCTGGCCACTGCCGAACCTACTGCTCGCGAAGCCTTGTCTTGGCCGATGGACTGTGCGAGCTGATGATAGGTGGTGAGGCGGCCGGCCGGCACCTTGATCAGCGTCTCCCAGACCTTCAATTGGAACTTTGTGCCCTTGAGGTATAGGCGTATCGTGCCCACATCGTCCCAGTCGAGTTGGAATACTTGGGCTGCGCGGGAGTTGTGCTCATCGGCCTGCTGACACAGCGTGGCGCGTGGAAAAGCCTTTTGCAGCGTCTTGAGCGCTTCCTCCTTGCTCCTGTCGACAAAGGCGATATAGCTAACTCCCTTGTCGGTCGAGGCGATGATGACTTGGCCAAAGGGCGAGTTGGCGTACACATAGTGCATCTGCAGTCCTGCACCTCCGCTGCGGTACTCTCCCGGTGTCATGCCCTCAATGTGGATGAAGTGGTCGTAGAGACAGCTTGGGCTCGAGAGTCCCGTCTTTTCGGCCGTCAGGAGAAGAGACGTATGCTCCTCGTGGAGTATCCTCTTGGCATACTCTACATTGAGGTATTCCAAAAACTGCTTTGGGCTGATGCCTGCCCATGCCTTAAACATGCGCTGAAAGTGAAAGGGACTCAGACAGACATGTGCCGCCACGTCGTCCAGCGACGGCTGCTGCTGCCTGTGGGCCTCGATGTATCGGATGGCCTCAGCGATGCAATCAAAATTGTAGTCCGGCATGATGTGTGTATGACTGAGAATAAGCCTTGTTAATTGTTACGGCTGCAAAGATAGTATCTGTCCGTTAAAAGAAAAAGCCGTTTCTTGCTGACTTTACGGCTTAAGAGGCGGCCTAAGGGCAGCCAAAGGCTGTGCGGGAGTTCTGAAGGAGTGGAAAAACGGAAGACCGCTCAAGGGCTTATTTGAAACTGACACAGACTGTGGTGCCCTTGTCTTGTCTCGAACTCACCTTGACGCGTGCGCCATGCTTGTCGAGGATTGCCTTGGCGAGTGCCAGGCCGACTCCATGGCCTGTTACGCTGCCCGTATTGGAGGCGCGGTAGAAGGGCTCAAAGACATGGGCCATGTCATCTGACGGTATGCCGATGCCTTGGTCACAGATGACGACGTGGCGGTCGGCGACGGTCACGAAAAAGAACCGATGAGAATGCTTTCATCTCACATTAAAGGTTTCTAATCCGCTTTCTTTGCCCACTTGAGGAGGGCTTTCTACCTTTGCAGCGGCAATAGAAAAGGAGGAGAAAGAAACGCTGTTAAAGTTTTTCCTAACATGCAATAAGATTGGCGCCTTTACTTTGCCAGGAGAGCCAAGAGGAAGAATGGGTGCACAACAGGCACACAGGAAGGCTTCGAATGACGAATCCGGCTAGACTATTGTCGTGACGATTGGCGCGTTATGGCTGAGCTTGAGGAGGTCTGGCGTGAGAAGCAGCTGGTCCCCTTCACCCCAATTCCTCATGTTGCTCGCTGCAAATGTGGGGGCGGGTCAGATTTCCGGAGATGTTTCATGAGGATTTTTATGAGACTCTGTGGTCTCCTGTGCGGGAGTCGGGCCAGAGCCTGCGGAGGAGCTGTTTTTTGTCTGTCTGTTACACGCCTTTTACAAACTGTTGTTGTTCTTAATAAGGATTATTGTATCTTTGCAGTCCATAGCTTAAAAGAGTATTTATGAAACTACTGCGTGACCGTATCCTCAAAGACGGAAAGTGCTACCCGGGTGGAATACTGAAGGTAGACAAATTTATCAATCATCAGATGGACCCCAACCTGATGAAGGCTTGTGCGGTGGAGCTCATCCGCCGCTTTGCCTCTACAGAGGTCAACAAGATCCTGACCATCGAGGCCAGTGGCATAGCTCCGGCGATTATGATGGGTTTCCTGCTAGACCTGCCGGTGGTCTTTGCCAAGAAGAAGAAACCGTCAACGATGGACGATATGCTCTCCACACGCGTCTTCTCATTTACCAAGCAGCGGGAGTATCACGTGGTGATATCCAAGGAATATCTCACTCCTAAGGACAAGGTCATTTTTATCGACGACTTCCTGGCTTACGGCAATGCGGCCAAGGGAATCATTGACCTCTGCCATCAGAGCGGAGCCGAGATTGTAGGTATGGGGTTTATCATTGAGAAGGCCTTCCAGCGGGGGCGCGAGGTGATCGAGAAACAAGGGATAAGGGTGGAGAGCCTCGCCATCGTAGACTCCCTGGATAACTGTCAAATAAAATTGAGAAATGAGTGAACAAAAGCAATCGTCGGACCTCATATACGGACTTAATGACCGTCCGCCACTCCGCCAGTCGCTCTTCGCAGCGCTGCAACATCTATTGGCCATATTTGTGGCAATCATTACACCGCCACTGATCATCAGTTCCGCGCTGAAGTTTGACCTCGAGACGACGGGCTTCCTCGTGTCGATGTCGCTCTTCGTATCCGGTATCGCGACATTTATCCAGTGTCGCCGCATAGGACCGCTGGGTGCGGGACTACTTTGCATACAGGGTACGTCATTCTCATTTATTACTCCCATCATCGGAGCTGGCATGATTGGCATGGTGGGCGGACAGATAGATACGCCCAAGGCGCTGAGCTATATCTTCGGCGCCTGCATGGTGGCGTCGGTGGTAGAGATGGCGGTAAGCCGTCTGCTGCCGTATGCTCGCAAGATCATCACTCCTCTGGTCTCTGGTATCGTGGTGACGCTGATTGGCCTGTGTCTCATCAAGGCGGGTATCAACAGCTGCGGTGGAGGTCAGGCTGCGATAGACGATGGTACCTTCGGATCGCTGCAACACCTCGGGCTAGCCATACTAGTGCTGGTGACCATCATCTTCTTCAACAGGTCACAGAACAAGTACATCAGGATGGGATCGATTGTCATCGGACTCATCGTGGGATGCGTCGTGGCATGGACAATGGGCATGATTGACATCTCGCAGCTCCGCGGAGCAGGCAAGATCAATGTGCCGGTGCCTTTCAAGTACGGCCTGCATTTTGACGTGGGCAGCATCATCGCCCTGGGCATCATCTACCTGGTCACTGCTGTCGAGGCCTTTGGGGATATCACGGCCAACTCCCTGATCTCCGGACAGCCGGTAGAGGGACCGGTGTTTATGAAGCGGGCGCAAGGCGGTATTCTGGCGGACGGATTCAACTCGATGCTGGCAGCAGTATTCAACAGCTTCCCCAACTCCATATTCGCCCAAAATAATGGCATGATCCAACTTACCGGCGTGGCTAGCCGATATGTGGGATATTTTATCGCGGGAGCATTATTCCTGCTCGGACTATTCCCGGTTGTGGGCAGTTTTTCTCGCTTATTCCGGACTGTGTGCTCGGTGGGGCTACGCTCCTGATGTTTGGCACCGTGGCAGCATCGGGAATCAGAATTATCGCAGCTGCAAAGATTGACCGTAAAGCGGTACTCGTCATGGCGATAAGTTTTGCCATGGGCATGAGTGTAGAGCTCGTCCCGGGCATCCTCGACAAGATGCCGCAGCTGATCCACTCCATATTCGCCTCGGGTATCTCCACCGGAGGTATCACTGCAATCCTTGCCAATGCATTGATCAAGATGAAGAAGTAACCAATTTGCCTACCGCCTTGTGGCATAAAGAGCCCAAGACTGTAGAGGATAGAGCCGGCAGATTACTGAAGACGCCCAACGACTTCCTCTGACCAGCATTGTTGCCGCTTTCCAGAATGTGTTTTATAATCGTTCTGTCGTCCATCTGTTGTGTTATTACCTATTATATAGACCCTCTTTCCTCGAGATTATTACACCATAACAGTCATTTTTTGCGAACTTGAAACAACTGTAACAATGTATGTTGCTGCAAGAGTTACAAAAAATCCCACGTAACCACAATGGCTGCGTGAGATTTCTATTTATGTGAGATTAATACTTATTTAGCTCTCGTCGAGTAAGCGTCTTCACTCATCAATGGCCAGCCCTTTGCTTACTTCATCTCCTATAATCTAATCATATATGAATATCAATAAGTTACGGATGCTTGGTACAAATATGTTGTATAAAGTCCGTTGATAAACCATCTTGGATGTTATCACAAAGTTCTTTTTTACAAGTTATCATTAACGTTTCTGCGTATGATTCTTTTGTAAATGAGATGCAATCTCACAATCAGGACTATCGTTACAGTTACTGTTTTCTTGAGTTGACTCCACTGAATATATTTGAGTAAATTGTTTTTTTAAGAGTGAAGCTATGCGTTCTGCTATTTCTTCTGACAGTTTTGTGATTTGCATACTTTTGGTATTATAAGTACCTCCCAAGTCTGTATGTATTGTATCATCCATCATATTATCCATTGTAGCGTTGGAAAAATTGTGCATTAAGATTTTTGTCGAAATAATGTTTTCGTTTCATCCAAATAAATCCATCACTTTTAGAAATGACAGCGACATCTACAGGCCCTCCAACGGATTCTTCTGATGAAGTAATACGACGTTTTAAACTTGTCAGTGCAATCAAGCTTTCGGCAACATTAGCCAAATCTTCTTTTTCCAAATACTCAACAGTTTCGACCAGTTTTTTAATGTATTCTTCTGTGATAAAATCATCTATAGATTTCTTAAATTGATTTGAAAAGGCAGAAATATCAATATTTGCTATTGATGCTAGTATCCTATCATCTCCTCCATGAGATTGTAACAATCCCACAATAACATCTAATAATTTTTGGGTTGTTTTGTCAAAAGTGTTATAAACCAGTTCTTTTATTCCATTATCAATACCTGTCAAAATGGTCATCATCACATCTGTTTGAGCAAAAGGGCATATTGCAGCTTTTTTCATCTCGCCAATATGATGTTCGTTAAGAGTATCTACACATCCTCTTATACGCTCATGAAAAACAAAAGATATATTGAGAGGGATGAGCGAAGGATATATTTCCTCATCACCATATCCCACAAAAACTAATCCTGTTCTGTCAAAAACTATATGTGTACTACACAGATATGTATGAAACGACTTTACAAATGCTTCATGGAACAAGCTAATATCTTGAACATATGAAGAATACAACTTCTGTATCTCAACAATTTCCATCTGTGCGTCAGTCTGAAAATCACTCAATGTATAATCGATGAAATCAGTACACTTCGGAAAAGAGGAGAAAGTTGTGGTATGCGATTCTAAGACTTTCAGCATTTCATCATGGGCAGTAGTAAGAGGTATCTTTTCAATACTTTCACCCGTTGCTTTTGCACAATTCTGTTTCGCAATATTTAAAACATCATTGTAGTAAAAATTCATATGCCGTAGCAAAAAATGATGTTGCATTTTCTCTGAACAAAAGAACCGATTCTTTCTTAAAAATTGAATAAAATCATCAACATAGCACTGTAATGATGGGAATGAATTGGCTTGAAGTTGATCTCGATACATCTTAATTATTAAATCCCAAGGAGTATCCATAAATGAAGCGGATGCGTACATCATCAAGCCAACAGGATGTTTGCGGGATATATTGAAGACTTTATTTGCACTATTAAGCACTTTGTGTCCACTTGGGCTGTTAATTGTAAGAGCACTATCAGCTGCAAGAGCTATAGATTTTTTGTTTAGGATACCAACTATTGCTGTCATAAACCAACATAATTATTAATTACTAATTATTCCTTCATCTATTTCAATATGAAATTCACCCTTGGTGTGCTTCAGTTTCTTCGCAAGGGTATCTGTTGTGGTGTTCCAGAACCAGGCAGGGAAGGTGTACTGTGCGAACTGAGCGGCCAGTTTGTTCGGGAGGTTGTACTGGTTGGCAATGTTCCAACTGAGATTTGCCAAGTCATGCTGAGTGAGTTGTTCCTTCTTGCCAGTCTTCTCAATCTTGATGGGAAGGGTGGGTACAACAACACCATGAACGACCAATGAAACAACACACTCGCTCACTTGGAACAGTTCTTCGTCCGTGAAGTCGAAAGGCATCAAGGTTTGGCGCACATACGCCTGAACCTTTGCTAACTTTTCTTCATCTGCCTTTTCTTTTATAGCAACGAACTGTTTACGTTCTCTTTTACAAGTCTCCATGAATCTGCGTAGGCGTTCCTCTTGATTGAGGATTTGGTTATGCTCAGCCATTTCTTCAATGGGAGATTGTTGAACTGGCTTTTCAACC
>ONCK01000008.1:115464-118923 GCA_900316315.1 uncultured Prevotellaceae bacterium | reverse complement strand
GAAACTCAAAGGAATTGACGGGGGCCCGCACAAGCGGAGGAACATGTGGTTTAATTCGATGATACGCGAGGAACCTTACCCGGGCTTGAATTGCATGGGACAGCGCCAGAGAGGGCGTTTTCTTCGGACCCATGTGAAGGTGCTGCATGGTTGTCGTCAGCTCGTGCCGTGAGGTGTCGGCTTAAGTGCCATAACGAGCGCAACCCTTATCTTCGGTTGCCATCAGGTAATGCTGGGCACTCCGGAGACACTGCCATCGCAAGATGAGAGGAAGGTGGGGATGACGTCAAATCAGCACGGCCCTTACGTCCGGGGCTACACACGTGTTACAATGGGACATACAGAGGGCAGCGACAGGGCGATCTGGAGCAAATCCCGAAAGTGTCCCCCAGTTCGGACTGGAAGCCATGGCGCGGTGAATACGTTCCCGGGCCTTGTACACACCGCCCGTCAAGCCATGAAAGCCGGGGGTGCCTGAAGTCCGTAACCGCGAGGGGCGGCCTAGGGTAAAACCGGTAATTGGGGCTAAGTCGTAACAAGGTAGCCGTACCGGAAGGTGCGGCTGGAACACCTCCTTTCTGGAGAGTTGCGCAAGAAGTTACGTGTCGTGGAGGAAGAAAATCAAGTAGAGACGGAAGTTCCTCTTGTGCTGTCCTGCGGTTGTTTATCAGATATAAGGAAGAGAAAGAAAGAAGCGGGCACTGCAAGCCCTCCGAGAAGAGATCGAAGGCCGGGCAGGCAAGCGAGAAACGGAACCGTCAGTCCTATAGCTCAGTTGGTTAGAGCGCCACACTGATAATGTGGAGGTCGGCAGTTCAAGTCTGCCTGGGACTACAATGAGGGGGCCGCGCACGAAAATCTCTCCTGGAACGGGGGATTAGCTCAGCTGGCTAGAGCATCTGCTTTGCAAGCAGAGGGTCAACGGTTCGAATCCGTTATTCTCCACAGAGCCACCCAGATGGGTTGGCAAAGAGATCTTTGACATTTTGACACAAGCAAACACGAGCGAAAGCAAGCGATAAGCAAGCAACAAGCGAGACAAACAAAGTACAAACTGAAGAAAGTTACCGTTCTCGAGAGAACGGAGAAGGAAAGTAAGAAAGGGCGTACGGAGGATGCCTTGGCTCTTACGAGCGATGAAGGACGTGATAAGCTGCGATAAGCCGCGGGGAGGTGCAAATGACCCTTGATCCGCGGATTTCCGAATGGGACAACCCGCCAGACTGAAGGTCTGGCACACCGCCCAGTGCGGTGGGCATACGCAGGGAACTGAAACATCTTAGTACCTGCAGGAAGAGAAAATAAACAATGATTCCCCCAGTAGTGGCGAGCGAACGGGGAAGAGCCCAAACCGGCGCTGTCTAGGCAGCACCGGGGTAGTAGGACCGCGTCGTGGCAAGAAGACTCCGAGGGGAATGTGCCGGACCGCACAGCCGTAGAGGGTGAGAGCCCCGTAGCCGAAGGAGTCGGAAGCCTAGCGGTATCCTGAGTAGCGCGGGACACGAGAAATCTTGCGTGAATCAGCCGGGCCCATCCGGTAAGGCTAAATATAGAGTAAGAGACCGATAGTGCACAAGTACCGTGAGGGAAAGGTGAAAAGCACCTCGAGCAGAGGAGTGAAAGAGATCCTGAAACCGTACGCCTACAAGCGGTCGGAGCGGTGCGCAAGCGCCGTGACGGCGTGCCTTTTGCATAATGAGCCTGCGAGTTGCGGTCGTTGGCAAGGTTAAGGGCCAGAAGGCCCGGAGCCGAAGCGAAAGCGAGTCTGAAGAGGGCGCATAGTCAGCGGACGCAGACGCGAAACCAAGTGAAAGCGTTGAAAAGCTTCTGGATGAGGTGAGGGTAGGAGTGAAAGGCCAATCAAACTTGGAGATAGCTCGTACTCCCCGAAATGCATTTAGGTGCAGCCTTGTGAGAGAGATGAAGAGGTAGAGCGACTGATTGGATGCGAGGGCTTCACCGCCTATCAAGTCCAGACAAACTCCGAATGCTTCATTTTGCTTCACGGGAGTAAGGGTGCGGGTGCTAAGGTCCGTATCCTAAAGGAGAACAATCCGGACCGCCGGCTAAGGCCCCGGAATGCGTGTTAAGTTAAACTAACGAAGTTGGATTCCTGAAACAGCTAGGATGTTGGCTTGGAAGCAGCCATTCATTCAAAGAGTGCGTAACAGCTCACTAGTCGAGGGATCCGGCGTGGATAATAATCGGGTATGAAACACGCTGCCGAAGCCGCGGGATACGCAAGTATCGGTAGGGGAGCATTGCATGCGCGTTGAATGCTGGGGATGACCCCCGCTGGAGCGCATGGAAAAGCAAATGCAGGCATAAGTAACGAGAAAGAGGGTGAGATGCCCTCTCGCCGAAAGACTAAGGTTTCCTGAACAACGTTAATCGGTTCAGGGTAAGTCGGGACCTAAGGATAAGCCGAAAGGCGAGGCCGATGGAAGAAACGTTTAATATTACGTTACTGGCGCAGCGCGTGACGTGGAGACGGTGTAGTGAAACCTCCGCGGCCTTACGGAATAGGCCGTTGAAGGGTGTAGGCGCAGACGCAGGCAGGCAAATCCACCTGCGGAGCCGAACCTGATAGTATGTGAAGCCTTCGGGCGGATCAAGAGCGAGGGTAACCATACATCCGAGAAAATCCGCTAAACATCAACGCTGCGGCACCCGTACCGCAAACGGACACACGTAGTCGGGTTGAAAATACTAAGGCGCTTGGAAGATTCATGGTTAAGGAACTAGGCAAATTAACCCTGTAACTTCGGGAAAAAGGGTCCTCTCCGGTCAAAACGGAGAGGCGCAGAGAATAGGTCCAGGCAACTGTTTACCAAAAACACAGGGCTGTGCGAAATAAAGAGATGAAGTATACAGCCTGACACCTGCCCGGTGCCGTAACTATAACGGTCCTAAGGTAGCGAAATTCCTTGTCGGGTAAGTTCCGACCTGCACGAATGGTGTAATGATCCGGACACTGTCTCAACCATGATTCCAGTGAAATTGTAGTATCGGTGAAGATGCCGATTACCCGCGATGGGACGAAAAGACCCCGTGAACCTTTACTATAGCTTAACGTTGCAGCCGGGCTGCCGATGTGTAGGATAGGCCGGAGGCTGAGAAGTATCCACGCCAGTGGGTATGGAGCCGCTGTTGAAATACGGCCCTTTGGTAGTTTGGCTGCTAACCTGCTAAGAAGCGGGGACACCGTTTGGTGGGTAGTTTGACTGGGGTGGTCGCCTCCAAAAGAGTAACGGAGGCTTCTAAAGGTACCCTCAGACCGATTGGTAACCGGTCGCAGAGTGCAATGGCAGAAGGGTGCTTGACTGGGAGGCCGACAAGCCGAGCAGGTAGGAAACTAGAGCATAGTGATCCGGCGGTTCCGCATGGAAGGGCCGTCGCTCAAAGGATAAAAGGTACTCCGGGGATAACAGGCTGATCCCTCCCAAGAGCTCATATCGA
>ONCK01000008.1:0-115434 GCA_900316315.1 uncultured Prevotellaceae bacterium | reverse complement strand
ACGCGAGCTGGGTTCAGAACGTCGTGAGACAGTTCGGTCTCTATCTATCGTGGGCGCAGGAGATTTGCGTGGCTCTGACACTAGTACGAGAGGACCGTGCCGGACTGACCTCTGGTAAACCGGTTGTGCCGCCAGGTGCATTGCCGGGTATCCAAGTCGGGATCGGATAAGCGCTGAAAGCATCTAAGTGCGAAGCCGGCCACAAGATTAGATCTCCCCATAAGGGTCGTTGAAGACGACAACGTTGATAGGGTGCAGGTGTAAAGACGGTGACGTCAAAGCCGAGCACTACTAATTGCCCGAGACTTTCCTGTCCAGAGAAATGCCTCATAAGCAGGCTTGGTCCCGATGAGGGATGCGAGCACAAAGGCGGAGGCGGGACGGGAGCGTTCTTCAGTAGGCACGTCTCAAGTCTCTCGGTTGTCGCAGTCCTGTCCGAAGGGCGGGTTGCGCGCCGCTTATTTTCAAGTGTTGGCTTGTGCTGAATGTCAAGGGATATTCAGGTCCACCTCTTCCCATTCCGAACAGAGAAGTTAAGCCCCGGCACGCCGATGGTACTGCACCACAATGCGGGAGAGTAGGTCGCCGCCGTTTTTAAGAGAAGAGCGTCCTGGTCAGCAATGACCGGGACGCTTTTTTTTGCTTTATGTCTCTCCGGCAGACCCGCTGCAGCCCTCCTTCCCTGCGTGCCATATAGAATCTTGGTACGACGGGAGGATATTTGTTGTCAGCCTCTTTGTCGTCCTTCTTGTTTTTCCAGTGGATAAATAAAAAGTCTTGACCTGAGCTGCTCGTTCTTTATAATGCATGAGGTGAGCAAATTTTCTGCCTAAGTATCTTGAGCCTTGAATATTTATCGGCTTTTGTCAAACTTAAATGATTTCTTGGCTTGTCAGTTAAGAATAATCATCTAAACTTTTGTAATCAAGCCATGCAAGACTCTTGTACGACGGCGAGTCCATTGGGTATTGCGGGGCTCTCTTCGAGTTGCCTCTTTTCAAGTCAGTAAGGCTGCTGCACGATTAGAGAGGCCAGTATCTGCGGAACCTCTGTATCTGCCCTTTTCCTCCTGGGGTAAGTATTTTAGTACGATGGAGAGCCTCTTCTGTGTTGGCGGTACCACTGCTGCCTGCTTCCTTTATCGGGTATTATGGCCCTTGGACATTGGCGGACTCTTTGTAAGTTGCTTTCTTCCAAACTATGCAAGACTTAGGTACGATAGCAAGTCCTTCCAGACATCGGCGAGGCCTCGGTAGGCTATCCTTTTCCCAAGACTATACAAAGTCTTGCTGCGATGGAGAGCTCTATCGTACTTTGGTGATTTCTCTGCGAGCTGATTCTTACCAAACTATATACGGCTTTTGTACGACGCGAGACTGTCCTGCATCGCGGAGCATCTTTGGCTTGACTTTCCTGCGAGCTATGCAAAGTCTTGACACGGCTGTGAGAGGATTCTGTATCAGTTTGGGTTCTGCTGCTTTTCCCCGTTCCCTGTAGCGCTATGGATGAGTGCTATATGTTCTACTTTTGTTTTGAAGAGTTAATTCGCACAGCGGAAAATTAGCGGGGATGAGAATATTTGTTTAGCGATTCGGAAAAGGAACGAACTTTTTATATGCAGAGTGTTACGGTCGGGCACGGAACTACTCTCAGCCTTACTTGAAAATATTCTATCGCGACTTTTATGGAAAGGATAGTATATCGGCGGAGTACCAAATCTTGTTGAAATCCTGCTAAGCGCGGTAGTCATGATGCGAACGATTTCAGATCTGGCCCATCGGCTTTGAAGCCCCGCATGATCTTTAACCGTCGTGCGATGTCCTTAATTGCTTTCATTGGGACTTGACGATATTCTTTTAATATATTGTATGCGTAAAATGGTGAAGTCCATATGTGATTTTATATTTGGATGTTCTGCCAATGGTATGGCGGTCTGCTGTTTCTGCCCTTGGCCCGCTTGATCGCGGATTGGAAGAACTGATAGCTGGAGTGTGCGTGTGGCTTCTTGCGTGCGTTAACGGTAAAATAGTGGCGCGGCTCTTTTCCTTTCCAACGCGTTTTGATCGCGGAACAACTCTTTGTCCTTCAGTTCATCTAGACAAATGTGGATTTCTATGTCTGCTGCTTCTGCACCTGTGCCGGGAAAACCATCAAGCCCTTGAGCGAGCAACTTCTCGCTCTCTATTTTTTGAGAAATGAATTTTCCTTGTCTGAAGAAAATCTCTTAGTGTCATTCCTAAAATTTATTTTCACTAATTTTTTACTGACCCTTTAATAGAATTGGCAGATAAAGATCTTTGCCTTCTTTGAAATTTGCTTATTCCTGCAGATTGTCTTTTGAGCTTATCATTCTCAGATCCAAGATAATACGTTTTTTTCTTCTCATGGTTTTATCGCTTGTCTAGTACTTCCGTGAACGAGGTAAAAACTTCCGAGCCTAAGGCGCTCGTACTTGCGATGCGGGTGGTCAGGTAGTGTCTAGCTTGACAATTGGTGCTAAGTAGTTCTATTTTTTCAGTTTTAGTCCAAAATTTCCCAATTATCTTAAAAAATATTGTCTATCTTTGTACCACGAAAAGCGTAGCAGTTCATTATGCGATTACTCTGTTTTCTCATTTTAGCTTTCACGGCAAGTTTCAAGGCACTTGCGCAGGATGCCGACCCTCACATATATTGTGATATTTTCTACGAGACATTTGATGCCACGTGCGATCAAGGCGGCAACAACGGAGGATTTAGTCAGGACACGAGGGGAACTTCAAATTTCTCATCCATCATACGCTACGACAATGCTGGATGGAGCAGCAAGGGCACTTGTAATGCAGGAGCTCAGTGTGTCCGTCTGGGTAAATCCTCAATAAAGGAATCATCTTCTCTCTCTTTTTCAACGATTGCGGCCAATAGTAATACGAGTACCTCTTTCAAACTTCGTTTTAGAGTCGGTTTTTGGAATACTAGCAGCAATGTCCCAGAAATGTATGCAGCAGGCAAACGTGTTACTGTGGATAAAGTAGGGCAAATG
Source organism: uncultured Prevotellaceae bacterium (assembly GCA_900316315.1). Lineage (GTDB taxonomy): Bacteria > Bacteroidota > Bacteroidia > Bacteroidales > Bacteroidaceae > UBA6382. The sequence goes on along the minus strand of ONCK01000008.1, from coordinate 112,412 downwards.
TATGACATGGAGGTAGCACTGACCAATAAGAGCTTACCGATGTCACTTGAGTTGAGCAACAAGACAAGTCAGTTAAAAAAATATTCGTACTTTTTTCTTGACGATGTCTGTTTGTATCAAGATGGTGCGACGACTGAGCAGATCAGTAAGGCTCACAAACTGATTTTGACAGGGACCTTTGATGCTGAGAAGCTATCGGCACTTAATGATGCGCTCAAGTCAAATGACAATATCGTGTCTATAGATGCTAAGACAGCCACTTTCCCTTCCGGCAGCATCATCACGACGGGCAATCCCAATTGCCTGATCTTTGCAGCGGAGAGTACGAATTTGGTGAATGCGACCAATCTGGTTAAGGGCGAAGCTTGTGCGTCTCTTGTCTTAAAAGACGGATACCCTTTTTGCTCTGATGGAGATTTTACCGCCAGTCAGGCAAGCTATAGCCGATCCTTTGCCGAATCCAATCAGTGGTACACGATGTGTTTGCCTTTCGGGATTAGCTTGAGCGACTGCTCGGGCGTCACCCGTCTGGCAACTGTGAAGGATGTGGACGGAGACGGTATTATCAACTATACTTCTACTTCGTCTGTAGAAGCCAATACGCCGTGTCTTATCCAGGTCGCCGATGCAGACCCGTCATATCCGCTACAAATATCGAGGTCAAGAGGTCGAGTTGTATGACTGATTATTTGTATGGAAGCGCGGGTACATTTGAAGGATGCTTCACCGGAATATATCATGCTGTTTCCAGCATAGCCAGCCAAGGTATAGAGTATGTCTACGGCTATTCCAATAGTTATTATACGGCGGACTATCCCTATCGCTTCTTCAGACTCAGCGAGGGCACCAGTAGCCGGCTAAATCCGTTTCGTTGTTTTTTGGCTTTAAGCAAATCTGTCGTCAATTCCTCAACCACTTCTATGATGGCCGTGAGAGTAGACGGGCAGATAGCCGCTGTGCGTGACTTGAAGGCTGTAGACGCCGGAAGCGTGGGCAACGTCTATGACCTCAGCGGACGGCTTATTCTAAAAAAAGCAAATGCAGGGGCGCTTCGTACGTTGAACAAAGGGGTGTATATATGGAATGGGCGCAAATACATGGTCAAGTGAGAATTAAACGGTATGAGACGAATATATATTAAACCAACGACAGTCATTTATCCAGTAGAAATGTCTGACGTCATTGCCGGGAGCGGAGAGGACGTACACAATGCAAAGACAGCTCCGACCTGGCCTGACAAGGATGATAAAGGGAATGTTAATACTTTTGTTTTTGAATAATCGTTAGAGGAAAAGCTTATAGGGGATGAACAGGAGCTTCAGTTTTAGAGCTTCGCCGGTGCTGTCTGCCTTGGGCTTTGGTTTGTCTCTGGTGGTATAAGTAGGCGAAAGCGCATCATCTTCTTTTAATTAAATTTCTTCGGGTGCCTTGCTGCACTTTACTCTAAAGTTCTCGTACAAATCCTTTTGTCGTTTTTTGGGCAAATCCTTTTTATCGCAATTTGTAGGACACTCTGGTCCAAGGAGACCATCTGTCAGCTGCTAGACAAGATGTGAGACGGGCGGCGAGCTTGCCTCGGGCCCTATTCTCTTGACAGGAGCAGACATATCAGCATGGGCCAGGGAATGCCCACTATGGCAAAGATTGCTTATGTCTTTTTGTAAGGTGTAATAGCTTGTCGGATGCAATCATTATGCCGATTTCTTTTGGAAATTCAGGCGACGATCCATCTGACTGCGCCTCTCATTATCGGCTCGTCTTTTGCCTTTTTATTCCTGTGTGTTTTTCTCAGTGCTTCTGTCGTATTGAGCAGTCTCCGACTAGGTAGTTTCCAATGAAATTGACTATATTTGTAGCACAAAAGCGAGTAAGGATATGGACTTTAATATAGATTACCGCCTGGTATTTGCCTTGATGAATGGCAAGGCGAGCGCGATGATCAAGCGCAAGCTCAACGAGGACTTCCGCAAGGCCGGCTTGGAGCTCTCCCCTGACCAGGGAGATGTCTTGCTTGCGATATCGATGAGGGATACAGCGACGCAGCAGCAGCTGTGCGAAGCGACGTCGGTAAGCAAGACGACCATGACTCGTCTGCTGGACAATCTGGAAGAGCGAGGTATCGTCAAGCGTGACAAGAGTCGCGTGGACTGGCGGTCCAACTATGTACGTATCACGCGTTATGGCGAGACGGTGAGAGACAAGGCGAAGTATACGGCGGTACAGACGCTGAAGGATTGCCTTCGCGGCCTTTCCCGCAAGGATATCCTGACGGCGCAGCGTAGTCTGCAGCGCGTCATGGACAATCTGGACGAAATATACCGTGCTAATGAGACAAACGAGGCAGAGAATGAGTTGCGACGCCGACGTGAGAAGCTGCTGCGCCGACTGATCTTGCACAAGAAATAATCATAGGCTGACCTCTGAATATGGGTACAAATAAAATGGTAATCAAGATATGAGACGTATCATCATAACGCTGTTGGTGCTGGTTGCGATAGCAGTAGCCTTTTTGCTGGCATCTCCCGATCCACTTAACCCCTCCCATCCCTCAGAAAAAGAGATGCAGATTCGTGATCGCCAGGTAGACCGGCAGGTGGCTTCTGCGGACGAAGAAGCGATATTGGACTTTGTAGACAACCATTTGAAGAAGGGGCAGGTAGACAGTATCGGACTAAGAACTCCAGTAAGCAAAATGAAGCTTATGCTGAATATGCGCCGTGACTTGCAGGGTACGACTACGCCTGTGCTGGCCAATGGCAGTGTCGTGTCCAAGCGGATGTCCTGGACGCTCAGCGGACGCTTTGACAAGCCCTTTGGCACGGACGACAAGGCCTTTGCCCGTATGTTGAGATTGAATATCTCTCTGACGGAGCAAGCGGTTGCCGCGGCGGATGAAATCACACAGGATGTCGCAGCACGACTTGGGGTGAAGGCCAATGTCCCACAGCGATATGCAGGAGTGTGGGTGACTGTGAGTCATGATATGACAGGTATCTCTATTGACCTTGCTGGCAGGCGCACAGATCATTGGGCCCCTTATCCAGAGCACGACGATGGTGTGACCTACGACTTCAGATAGCCATTAAGGGGATGTGTCAGATGCGCTGTATTAAGCAGCTTAGTTCTGTGAAGGTGCAGCAGAGATGCTGACGGGTAATTCGAAGCGTGCCTTTTTGGGCGAACTCATGCAGGACACGATTCCTGTATAGTTATTAACATTTTCAGAATAAACGATCGCTTTTTTTGTTTGGCATTGCAAAAAATAGTTAGAAGGCTTGGCCTCTGTCAAATGGCTGTCCATCTTGCCTTTCAATGTAGTATTAGGAAAATCTTCTAATACACAATAAAAGACATCATCCTTGACGAACAAAGGAATTCTATTTTTGAGCTAATTTTGGCCGTCGTCAACATTTCAGAATACTCTTCTTGTGTTACCGCTAATCTGTTTGCTCAGGAAGCAGAACTAGAAAGTTATACATTTAATATCGTTTGAGATGTGACATAGTAGAAATAATACTATCTATTCGTAACGTAAGAAACTATAAAACTTCTATGCGTATGGTCAGTAGCTTCCTTTTTTAGTGGCAACCATTTTCATCAGAGAAAGCTAACATTTAAAATGCATGCGATTTAACATTAAATTTAACTATTGTTGATATCAAAAAATATTCTTATATTTGAATCTTCATCGCCGGCTTAATGGTATTAACCGGTGTTGTTGACAAAGATATATTGAGGCTCTGCCGTTGAGAATCACCACATCAAAACAAGCGAGCCGACCGCAAATTAGAGCGTATGCGTAACGGGCGCAGACGTTTCTATCTATTTTACGACACAGATGACTGTGACTGGTAATATTAGATATATCATTTTAAGTGTGAATGTAATAACAAAACTTTAATACGTTTATAATCATGAGGAAAGTATCTTTTATTTTTTCCGTTATTATGGTAATTGCACTCAACTGCAATGCACAGAGCAGCTCTAATGGGTGTTACAGGGGGAGTATTGATGCCGGTTATTCTATCGGTGTCGGTGATTATGAGTTTAGCCGTTTTGAGGTTAATACCTCTCATGGCTATCAGTTTAATTCGTGCATCTTCCTTGGTGCGGGAGTTGGTCTGCACTTCATGTCTTCATACGAGACAAAGGATATGTATATTCCTCTCGATGTTAGAGATAGGCAGGTTGACATTCCAGTGTTCGCTAATATCAGATGCAATTTCAGTAAAAAGAAGGTGTCACCATTTGTAGATCTGAAAGGTGGAACATACGTCACAAATAACGGAGGACTGTATGTCAATGCATCAGCTGGTTGTCGGTTTGCCATCAACGAGAAACAGGCAGTTAGTTTAGCTGTTGGCTACGCTTCAGAGAAATTGGAGTTTGAGACATTTGACAGGTTTACAACCTATGCTGGGGACTATATCCGTAGTCCAAGAAAACTTGATACCGAGGCCATTACTTTGAAAGTAGGTTTTGAATTCTAACACATTAAAACATATGAAAAAGGTATTGTATTGTTCTCGATGTTAGCCATCTGTCTTGGCGCACCGGCTCAACGAAAAGTTGAGGTTGTAGAACCTACCGTCTAAACAGCACAGAATGACGATATTGTACTGAAACGCAAAGTGGCCATAGGCCGTTTTACTAACGAGACACAGTATGCCAAGGGTATCTTCTATGACAGGGAGGACGACCCTATGGGAAAACAGGCTCTCGACATACTCTCGTCCAAGTTGGCTTCATCCGGTAAGTTTATTCTGCTGGAAAGAAGTGATCTTGCCTCGTTGCTGAAAGAGTGTGAAAAGGGAGGCTCTTCCGCTTCCGTTATGGGTGCTGACTACATGATTATTGGCTCTATCACAGAGTTCGGCCGCAAAAATACAGGAAAGAGCGGGGTGTTTTCTTCACAGAAGCCCCAAACGGTAGAAGCTGCTGTTTCAATCAGACTGGTGGATGTCTCGACAGGACTGATTATCTATTCTGATGAAGCCAAAGGCTCTGCAGAACTTACCACAAAGACCACTATGGGTGTGGGTGGGAAAGCTGGTTATGATGCAACACTTAGCGACAAAGCCATCTCTGAAGCTATAGGCCAACTGGTAGAGAACATCATCAACAAATGCACGAACAGTCCGTGGAAAACTTATTTCCTTTCTTGCGACAGTGAGGCCACGCTTTTGCCGGTGGCAATAGCCAAGGCATCAAAGAGGGTATGGTATTCAATATTATGACAAAGGGTAAGAAGGTGAAGTGCCAGCATAGAGATACTGGTTCATAGAAACGAAAAAATACAAATGGCAGTAACTGATAGCATTAACCTGCTGCTTGAATAGTGGCGTATTTGCCTGAACTTTTGTTGCTGCCAACGCTCATACGTTTTTTCAGAATCTTTGAATTTCTTCAGGCAACCTGTCCACGCATACGGGCTATCCATGGCCGTCTAGATTCAAATCCTGTAAATAGAGAGGTCAGAGTCTGGGATTTCAAGCATAGGTATCTCTGGTAGTCAAAGGGGAGGTCATATGTTGGTACTATATATTATATTGTGCTTCTCGCCTATCTGCCAATAGTTCGCCCCATATTGTTTCTGTCTGATAGCTTCCTCTGGCCAATTTGGTGGGAAGTCATTACGAAGGGGAGGTACAGGCGATGTTAGTGTCACCGCATGATATTTAGCCCTTGGAAAACAATCATGTATTGTTATTCCAAGGGCTATTATTGTGAGATTATTTCTTCCGCTGTCTGCAGGACGATGTGTTATCTGTTGAGCTTCCAAGTGGCACCGTCCTTGGTGTCTTTGACCTCAAAGCCAATCTGAGTGAGGGCGTCGCGGATTTTATCGCTGGTAGCCCAGTCCTTGTTGCTCTTAGCCTGGCTACGGATGTCAAGCAGGAGGTCTATGGCCTGCGAGTAAGCTTGTTCGCGCTGATTGCTGCCGCTTTCCTCCGCCTTCATACCGAGTAGGTCAAAAACGAATGTGTGGAATATCTGGGTGAGTGCCTGTAGACCTTGTGGTGTGATGGTAAGCTGATGATTGACAAGCTGATTGACAGTGTGGCAGGCATCAAAGAGGTGGCTGATGACGATAGGAGTATTGAGATCATCATCCATCGCTTCGTAGCATTTTTGTTCGACTTCCTGAGCATAAGCCTCTGTGATCTTGCCGTCAGCTTGAGCTTGGATATGGTCGAGCTGGCGTATAGCATCAAAGAGGCGCTCCATACCGCGCCGGCTAGCTTGGAGAGCTTCATTGGAGAAGTCCACGGTTGAGCGGTAGTGGGCTTGTAGGATAAAGAAGCGTATAGTCATCGGCGAGTAGGCCTGGGTGAGTTGGGGATGCTGGCCGGTGAAAAATTGTTCGAGGGTGATGAAGTTGCCCAGCGATTTGCCCATCTTTTGTCCATTGATGGTGATCATATTGTTGTGCATCCAGTAGTGTACCATCTCGCTGCCTTGGGAGGCTACAGCCTGGGCGATTTCGCACTCGTGGTGCGGGAAGATGAGGTCCATGCCGCCTCCGTGTATGTCGAAGTGGGCTCCCAGGTATTTGCGCCCCATAGCCGTGCACTCGCAGTGCCAACCGGGGAATCCGTCGCTCCAGGGCGAGGGCCAGCGCATGATATGTTGGGGCTGCGCCTTCTTCCACAGGGCGAAGTCGACCTGATTGTGCTTTTCCTCTGTGCCGGCGAGATCGCGGGAGTGATTGATGACGTCCTCAAGGTTTCGCCCCGAGAGCTTGCCATAGTGGTATTTCTGATTGTATCGCTCGACATCAAAGTAGACGCTGCCGTTGGATTCGTAAGCAAATCCATTGTTGAGGATTTCCTTGACGAGCTGTATCTGCTCGATGATGTGCCCGGTGGCGTGGGGCTCGATGCTGGGCGGCAAGACATTGAGGGCTTCCATGGCGTGGTGGTAACGCAGCGTGTAATACTCGGCAATCTCCATGGGCTCGAGTTGCTCGAGGCGGGCCTTCTTCTCAATCTTGTCCTCGCCCTCATCGGCGTCATGCTCGAGATGGCCGACATCTGTGATATTGCGGACGTAGCGTACCTTGTATCCGAGATGACGGAGATAGCGGAAGAGGATGTCAAAGGTGATGGCAGGACGGGCATGGCCGAGATGCGGGTCGCCGTATACCGTGGGGCCGCATACGTACATGCCGACTCGACCTGGGATGAGGGGCTTAAATACTTCCTTGTTTCGAGTGAGAGTATTGTAGATGAGTAGCTGATGTGTCATTTTGATAGAGTTATTTGCTGTTGATTACTGGTCTTGTATAAGCTGTGTCTTTGTGATTTCGTCTGTCGTCTTGCCTGCGCGTGGGGTGTGGGTATGGGGTAGACATGGGAGCGTGCGTGCCGAGAAGGGTCAGAGCAGCCCGTCATTGCGGAGAAGCTGGAGCAGATGGTCTACGGCCTCTTCCTCGGGGATATTTCGCTCGACGCATTGCTTGCCGCGATAGAGACTGATCTTGCCGCGTGCGGCGCCGACATATCCGTAGTCGGCCCCGGCCATTTCACCTGGCCCGTTGACGATACATCCCATGACGGCTATCTTGAGATTGGGGAGGCCGGCGGTCGCCTGCTTGATGCGGGCGATGGTGCCTTCGAGGTCGTAGAGCGTACGTCCGCAGCCCGGACAAGAGATATACTCAATATGCGTTCGCCGCAGGCCAGCAGCCTGCAGTATGGCGTAGGTCGTAGCTGTGACATCGTGGGGCGCTATGTGATTGTTGTCGACATGGAGATAGAGGCCGTCACAAAGTCTGTCAAAGAGCACTGCGCTGCAGTCGAGACTGCTCTGTATCTGGAGATCCTCAAGTTGGTCAGCGGCGAGCTGGTAGGAGAGGAAGAGCGTGACGGGGTTGGTAAGATGGTGGTTAATCATACGATGCACAAGAGACCTGAACTCTCCGATATGATTGGGATGGGTGCTCTGCGCAATGACGACTATTTCGGGGTGGCGTTGCAAGCATTCTATAGTAGCATTGTTGAGCATATTGCAGGGGAGGAAGAGGAACTTGATCGGCGCATCGTAGATGTCGATTTGTGAGAGCATGTGGGAGGAGAAGGAGGGATAGACCCCTTCTTCCGGCCTCCATGCATAGGCATCCACGATATAGCCTATGTCAGGGACGCGGTTGCCACGGGGCATGTGGTCCCCGAGATAGATATAGTCGGGTTTTTGTCCGTCGGCGGGGTGCGGGTCGTCTGAGATGACGACGGGTACGTGGGCGCCGCCGATATTGCTGACAGGCTGGGTGAGTCGCCGTTGTGGATGGACAAAATCAAATGAGTCGGCCATGCGTCCTGCGATGAATGGCTGGTTGTCGCGTTGGGCGATGTAGTCGCGTATCTTGCGGGCTACGGGTATCTCATTCTCCGGGGGCTCACTGAGGCTGACGCGGATAGTATCGCCAAGTCCATCGCTCAGGAGTGCTCCGATGCCTATCGCACTCTTGATACGGCCGTCCTGACCTTCGCCTGCCTCGGTGACGCCGAGATGAAGCGGAAAACGCATATTCTCGCCCTCCATGCGGCTGACGAGGAGACGCACGGAACGTACCATGATAGCAGGGTCGCTGGCCTTGATAGAGATGACGACATCGTTGAAGCGTTCTTGCTTGCAGACGCGCAGAAACTCCATGCAGCTCTCCACGATACCCTCGGGTGTGTCACCATAGCGGCTCATGATGCGGTCAGAGAGGCTGCCGTGGTTGACTCCTATGCGGAGGGCGGTATGATTGGCCCGGCAAATATTGATAAGGGGGACAAGTCGGTCGGAGATGCGTTGCACCTCGGTAGCATACTCCTCGTCGGTATAGTCGATGTGGCGGAATGTGCGTGCTGCGTCGACGTAGTTGCCTGGATTGATGCGGACGCCCTCTACAATCGTGGCTGCGACATCAGCCACGGCGGGATTGAAATGGACGTCGGCGATGAGGGGCGTGAAGTAGCCCTGCTGGTGGATGGCTTGACGTATGTCCCGCAGACAATTGGCTTCGCGGGTTCCTTGCGTCGTAAGCCTGACGTAGTCGGCACCGGCGCGGATGATGGCGAGACATTGCTCTACGCTGCCTTCGATGTCGGTCGTGGCTGTCGTCGTCATACTCTGAAGCCGGATGGGATAGCTGCCGCCAAGAGGGGTGTTGCCTACATGGACGATAGTAGTCCGTCGCCGATGATAATTGAAGTATCCGTTGCTTTTACTCCGATAGTCGTACATATATGTATAGGGGACTTGGATGTATGATAATGGTTTACAGATATTGTTAATGGGCAAGGCAGCGTCTTTCGATGGGGGCTGTATCGCTACAGACTGGGAAAGCGTCTGCTGTCATCTTGGCGACGGGTTAATTGGTCTTATTCTTGTACTTGACCTCCTTAAGTTGCTCGTTGGCTTTGACGATCTTTTGCTTGAGCCCAGCCTTGTAGTCAGCATACTTCTTGGCGAGGTCGGGGTTGCTGAGCGCGAGGATGGAGACAGCGAGGATAGCTGCATTTTTAGCGGCATTGACTCCTACTGTGGCGACGGGTATGCCAGGGGGCATCTGGATGATGGAGAGCATAGCGTCGAGTCCATCAAGCATACCCTTGATGGGGATGCCGATGACAGGCAAGGTAGTATGGGCAGCGATGACACCGGGCAGTGCGGCCGCCATGCCGGCGCCGGCGAGTATGACCTTGATGCCGCGTCCCTCGGCTTCGCGGGCGAAGGTTGCGACTTCGTCTGGAGTACGGTGGGCGGAGAGCGCGTTGATCTCAAAGGGGACATCCATAGAGTCGAGCAATTGAGCAGCCTTCTCCATGACAGGGAGGTCGCTGGTGCTGCCCATGATGATGCTTACGAGAGGTTTCATATCTTTCTGTTGATGTGGGTTTGTGGATATAGGTTATAGACTATTGTATATGTGGTGTCAGATGATCAGGATGCAGACAAATCCGCAGACAAATCCGATGAGCGAGCCCCATCCGACCTCCTTGAGCGAGTGCTGTCGGAGGATGAGGCGGCTGCTTCCGACCATGCCGGCGATAAGCAGGGTAATGCAGAGCCAGCCTGTAGGATTAAAATTGAAGATAATGGAGAAGGCGAGCAGCGCCCCGTTCATGGCGCCTGCAGCAGCGGCGTGTGTACTAATGCGAAACCAGTGGTTGGCTATTGCGCAGACAATCTCGATGACGAGGGCGCCTGCCAGGATGCTGATCATGAAGTGGGGAATGTGTAGCTGTTGCATGAGCATGAGGCAGCAAGCGTAGCTAACGATTGTGATAGCGTAGGGCACAAACCGCAGTTCGCGGCGTGTCATCTGGTGGCGGCGCAGTCCGCTGAGACGCTGGTAGGCGCTGATGCCCAGCAGGGGCAGAGCGACGGTAAAAGCGTACACGATACCAAGTATCATCAGCTTGTAGTTGATTGGCAGCAACTTCATATAGCTGAAGATAAACATGATGAGAAACGCCAATATGGAAAAGTAAAATGGGGCAAAGAGTATGGAGAGCACTTTTGCGCCATAGATCATATATTTCTCTTTCATTGTTTGCGGTATCTGGCTACGGGGTAATGGAGTTGTTCTCGGTATTTGGTGACGGTGCGGCGTGCTACGGGATAGCCCTTGTCCTTGAGCATACGTGCAATGGCCTCGTCGGCCAGCGGATGGGATTTGTCCTCCTGGTCAATGATTTCCTTGAGACAATGCAGGACCTCTTTCTTGGAGAGTTCGTCGCCGTCACTGCTGACAAAGGTGTGATTGAAGAAGAACTTGAGAGGATACACCCCATAAGGGGTGCTGACGTACTTACTGTTGCTCACACGCGATATTGTGCTGGTATCGAGCTGTGTACGCTCGGCTACATCCTTGAGCTTCATGGGACGCAGGAGCGTCTCATCCCCTTCTTCAAAAAATGGCTTCTGCAGGTCAACGATGACCTTCATGGTCTTCATCAGCGTATTGCGGCGCTGTGCGATGGCATTGATAAACATTTGCGCAGCGTCGACCTTTTGCTTCATGTAGGCATAGACTTTGCGCTGCGAGGAGCTGAGCTGGCGCTTCCCGGGAGAGTATTGGTCGAGCGTTTCGCGGTAGGCCTGGCTCACATGTATGGCCGGGAGACTACCTTGGTTGAGGCGGATGTCAAACTGTCCGTTGTCGGTGGGCGTCACATAGAAGTCAGGCACGATAATCTGCGTCATACCGCTGCTGCCGTCGCCGATGCTGCCTGCAGGCTTGGGATTAAGGTGAGTCAGTATGCGCAGCGCCCTGTCGAGAGTCTCACGGTCTACCTTGAAGCGGCGGGCGAGTTGGTCCTTACGGTTGTTGGCGAAGTCGTCAAATCCGTTTTGGAGGATCTTCTTTGCGAGCTGTGCATCGGGAGTCGCGAGGCCGAGTCGGCGAAGCTGGATTGTGAGGCTTTGCTGAAGCGATGTCGCGCCGATACCGGCGGGGTCAAAGGTCTGCAGGATGCGAAGTGCCTCCAGCACCTCCTCCTCAGTAGTCTCCAGGTCCTGATGGATGGAGAGCTCCTCGGCGATGACGTAGGGCTGCTTGCGGAGCAGGCCGTCATTGTCGAGACTGCCGATGAGATACTCGAGTATCTGACGCTGCTTGTCGGTGACTTCGTGCTCGCCTATCTGAGAGTTGAGATGCTCAACGAGCGTCTCCTGTCCTCCAAATGGGGATACGGCCAGTTCGCCAGGATCTACGCTGCCTCCCTTGAGATACTCGGGCACATCGTCATCGGTGGCGTAGTCGGCGCGCTCGTCCTTGTCATAGTCTTGCCGGGTATATTGGTCCTCAGGATCGCCTTGTCCCATCTCTTCAGCAGATGGATTGAGCTCGTCTTCAGATCCGGAGTTAGCCCCGTCGTCTTCCTCAAGCGCTTCATTGGAGTCTATTTCGCTCTTGACCGTATCTTCCAGGTCGGTGACCGATTTCTCCAGCAGCTTGACGAGGAGTAGCTGTTGAGGAGACATGACCTGTCGTTGTACTTGGGTGAGGCCTGTCGTCTGGGTCTGTGTGAAGCGTTGTTCCATCCGGCAATGAATATATGCAAAAGTACAAAAAAAGGCCCATATCTCTTCTTCGTATTCTTATTAAAATAAATGCAATATTTTCTGCCCATGTGCGCAGCGGTGGGAGCCGGCGGATAAAATATAGGCAAAACCTTGGCTAAATCAGGAGTTTTGTGTTAATTTGCATATCCAAATTGTTTGCCAGACAGCCTTAGGCTCTGGTTCGAAATATCACTTACATGTTGCAATCTCTCCCTCTTCTCGGGCTGTCCAAACTAGTCACGGCACTCCCTGGCGCTGTCACGTGGATATTTCTCACGTTCTCTATTGGCGCAGCTGCCATGATGGCTCTCTCGGAGACCATTTATTTTGTGACACATCGCAGCCAGTGGCTTGCCCAGTCGCGGTTGTGGCTGCGTGTGATGCTTCGCTGCGTTGCCTTTACGGTAGCTGGCGCGGCTGTGATGGGCTTTGTCTTGGCGTACAATTGGGCTGGGCTTTGGCAGAAGGCCCCTCAGATATTTTCATGGCAGTCTCTGGCGTGCGAGGGAGGTGCTTTGCTGATTGAGGCCTTCCTGCTGCTCATGGTGAGCCGCGGGCGCAAGGCACTGAGTGCCTCCAGCTATCTCGCCTTCGCCTATCTCGCCGGACTGGGCCTTGTCGTGGTCGCTTGGTGGCCCTTGGCTATCAATGGCTGGATGGGATGTCCGCAGGCGACTGGCGTAGATGCAGCGACGCTGGACCTGCATATCTCTAATATGGCTTGGGTTGTGCTGAGCCCTATGGCCTTTGCCAAAGGCACACAAGTGATGTTGACAGGATGGGCGTGCGGAGCCGCCATGGGATTGTGCCGCTGCTTTTGGGTCAAGCCGGATGTCTCGACTGACCTGTCTCAGTCTGACGAGACAGTCTCCAAGCTCAAGACCATAGATTTTGATGTAGACCGCTTGACTCCGTCAGAGCGCGCTTCCAAGGCGCGGATAGCTATATATGATCAGCCGTTTTATCGTCATCAGGTACTGCTGAGTGCAGTATTTGGACTGGCTAGTCTCTTCCTCGCCCTATGTGTGGGTGATGCCACAGGCGTCACGGTCACGCGGCAGCAGCCGATGAAGATGGCAGCCGCGCAGGGCCTGCAACAAGGTCGGCGGGAGGCGCCCCTGTCCATCGTGCCGGGCGTAGAGATTCCCCATATGCTCAGCCGTCTTGCGCTTCATCACAATCGGGCCTTCATGCCGGGCATCTCCGATGTGCTCCACGGAGGCTACAGTTTGCCTGAGGGTGGTACGGCTCTCTCCCTCAGCCAGCGTCAGCAGATGGCACAAGAGGCGCTCCGGATGCGACCGCTCCTGCAAGCTGACAAGCACCCCTCAGATCGTCTTACTGCCCGGTGGAATCAGCTCAGTGAGCAACTGGGTTACCTCGGTATCAGTAGCGAGCGCGACCTCGTACCGCCGGTATCAATGCTCTATTGGACACTGCGGCTGCTGATGATAGCTGCTATCGCCGTTGGGCTGCTCATGGTGCTGGCGCTGTATATCCAGCTGAGAGGTGGCGAACGCAGTCTGCGCTGGATGAGGCTCTGTAGTCTCGCGCTGCCCTTTACTCTGCTGACCGGACTCTGCGGATGGCTTATCAGCGAGGTCGGCCGCGGCCCTTGGACGGTGACAGGCCTGTTGCCGGTGCAGTGGGCAGTGAGCGAAGTGAGCCCCGTCGCCATGTGGATCGAGGCGATAGCGGTAGTCGTGGCCTCAGTTGCGGTACTCGCCGGCGGGTTACGGATAGTCTGCCGAACCTGTCGCAGGCCGTCGTAGCCGCGGGCCGCCGTGAGGATATACCATAGGCTCTTTTTTTCCCTTTTAGCAGATTTCCCTTTTTATTCCCTGATTTATTTCTTTATGAGCGCGGTATGTCTTTCGACAGACCGAGGGGCGATGTGCCTGAGTCTGTCGGACAAGTTGCACGTGAAGGTAAAAGCTTGACTATTTCTCTGTTGCTTCGATGCAAAGGGCGCCCTGGCTGCGTATGTCGTGGACGGGCCAGCCGAGCGAACGGCATTGGGCCGCCAATCTGTCGGCCTGATACTTCGGGAGGCTGCTGTCGATCGCAACGAGGCGGGGATGTAAGACGTGATTCAGGAGCGTGAGATTGCCTGCACCGCCCCGGCATATGTAGAGTAAGTCCACGTCCAAGGGGCGTCCGGAGGAGGGAATATGCCAATGGGGACGGGAGAGAATAACGGTAATGTAGTGCCCCAGAGATACGATGCCGTCTGACGCCTGCAGCCCCTGCTCCCGACAGTGTCCCTTCAGCAGACGCGGAGGTCGCATATGGTGCTTGGCCCAATAGGTGCGCTGTATTTCCTCCAGAGCATCGTCGGCTTTTTCCGGCTTGGCCGTCCACAGCCAAGACACGTCAGCGCTCTGGATAAAGTGTATGGCAGGGCAGGCAGGGCGATTGTAGCAGACGATACGGGAGGAGAGACGACCGGGACGGTGGCTGTAGGCGATACTCCCTGCTGTGGATAGCACAAGGCCTAGTGCTAGGATCAAGATGTACCGGTTGCGTCGGTACCAAGCGAGGTAGAGCATGGCCACCATGAGATAGGAGAGCATCAGGGTGCCGGCGCTCGGGTAGACGGTCAGGGCTGTACCAGGCAGACTGTCGATATAGCGGATACAGACAGTCATCAGATGAGACACGCCAGCCAGCCCTATACCGGTCAGATGGGAGATGATACCGATGGGGAAGCAAATGATGTAGACTAGCCCTAGGGCGAGCAGAACGTAGGCGCAGGGTATGACGACCAGATTGGTGAGGATGAAGTAGAGAGGAAATGTATGGAAGTAGTAGGCGACGAGTGGTGCGACGCCGGCTTGGGCTGCGAATGAGACAAAGCCCATGCTGGCGATGGCCTTCAGAATAGGCTGACGCGGTATCCATGGGGTGAAGACAGGCATCAGCAGCAGGATGGAGATAACTGAGAGAAAGGACAACTGGAAGCCGACATCGAACAGGGCGGTAGGACTGATGAGTAGGATAATCAGCGCAGAGAGTCCAAGGCTGTTGAGAGTATTGCCCGCGCCTGCACCCCGGTAGCACAGGATGAAGACGGAGAACATCAGGGCGGCGCGTATCAGCGAGAGGCTGGCTCCGGTGAGCAGCACAAAAGCCCAGGTGAGCAGCAGGGCGGCTCCGCGTACGATATGGCTCTGACGCCGCTGTTGCATAAGCGGATGCAGCAGGTAGAGCAGAAAACCTACGAGGATGCCGAGGTGAAGGCCGGAGAGCGCGAGCACATGGCTGGCTCCCGCCTGGGCAAAGAGTTGGCGCGTGGAGCGGGAGAGCATGGATTTGTCTCCGAGGAGGATGGCTGCCAGTATGGATTGGTCGCGCGAGGAGGCCGGCAGATCATTTAGACGTGAGACAAGCTGTGTACGCCACTGGAGCATTTGAATCTTCAGCCGCAGGCTGACAGGGAGCGAGGCGCGGGCTGCAGCGGCTATGGGTGAGGGTGCGGGAACTGGAGCGCAGCGGCTGTATGCCTGCCCTGAGAATCCTTGGAGCATAAGCCACCGGGCGTAGTCAAACTCATCTGGATTGCCTGCATTGTGGGGTGGTGTGATCAGAGCATCTATGGCGATGATCTCACCGGGGCCTATCGTGTCGTCAGTCAGGCTGCTGGACGGGACAGTGAGCATGATGTCATGGCCGTCTTGCGGCCGCAGCAGTCGGAGAGGGTATCGGGTAGAGCGAAGCCCCTGCCTCGGCTGGTCCGTGACGACAGCCAGATGTGTCTGGGTCTCACCGGGCCACTTGATCTCAAGAGGCTTGACCTGAAGGAGCAGGATTGCTGTACCGAAAATCGCTATCATCACAGGCAGCGCGCCGGCGCTGATGACTGCGATGTGCTTGACATGCAGGAGGTTGAGAAGAAGTAGCAGAAGCAAGCCTGCCAAACTGCTCCATAAGAGTACTTGGCCATAGGGCATCAGCCACTCTCTGGTCAGCCAACCGCACGCGATGCCCGCGGCCAAAGCTATGGCCGTCCGCAGGGCTGGTGTAGCGGAGAGAGAGGCCTTGTAGATATCCACGGGGCTATTCCTCTCCGCGGAGGTCGGCGATGGCTTGTACGGGGTCTGGGGCTTTGAATACCGAACTGCCGGCTACGAGCACATTGGCTCCACTCTGGAAGAGCAGCGGCGCATTGTGTATGTTGACGCCGCCGTCTACTTCGATGAGCGCCTTTGGCTGCGCCACGTCAAGCATACGGCGCAGACGCTCGATCTTGCTGTAGGTGTGCTCGATAAAGGCTTGTCCGCCGAAGCCCGGATTGACACTCATCAGCATCACCACATCGACATCCTCGAGCACATCCTCGATGGTCGAGAGCGAGGTGGCAGGATTGAGTACGACGCCTGCCTGCATGCCGGCGTCGTGTATCTGCTGCAATGTGCGGTGGAGATGAGTGCAGGCTTCCTGATGGACACTGAGCAAGCGGGCACCGAGTTGCTGTACGCGGGAGATGTAGCGTTCCGGCTGCACAATCATCAGATGCACATCAAGGGGCTTGGTGGCTACATGGGAGATGGCTTCGATGACGGGAAAGCCAAAAGATATGTTGGGCACATATACGCCGTCCATGACGTCGAGATGTATCCAGTCGCAGGTACTCTGGTTGAGCATCTGGATTTGCTGGCCGAGCTGGAGGAAGTCTGCGGCGAGTACTGAGGGAGCGATAAGTCTTTTCATGAGAGGGGAAGACTACAGATTGTTTTCAAAGAAACGGGTGATGCGGGTGAGCAGGTGCAGGCGCGTCTTGCCGCCGTAGATGGAGTGATTGCGGTTGGTGTAGACCTGCATGTCAAACTGCTTGCCTTGCTGTACGAGTGCTTCGGCGTATTCCGCTGTATTCTGGAAGTGGACATTGTCGTCGGCCAGACCGTGGCAGATGAGGAGGTTGCCCTGCAGTTTGCCTGCAAGTCCCAGTGGACTGTAGTCGTAGCCGTCATTTTCCTGCGGAGTGCGCATGTAGCGCTCCGTATATATCGTGTCGTAGTAGCGCCAGTCAGAGGGAGGAGCGACAGCTACGCCGGCCTTGAATACGCCCTCGGGTTGACTCATGCTCATCAGCGTGTTAAATCCTCCGTAGCTCCATCCCCATATGCCTATGCGGCTTGCGTCTACATAGGGGAGGCGGCCCAGGTACTGCGCAGCCTCGACTTGGTCATGCGCCTCGAGCTTGCCAAGGTGGAGGTACGTACATTTCTCGAAGTCAGCGCCTCTGCCGCCTGTGCCACGTCCGTCTACACATACCACGATGAAACCGCGGCTATTGAGATAGCCCTCCAGCAGGCCGCCGGGCAAGAAGCCGCTGCTCCAGCTGTCTTTGACTTCCTGACTGCCGGGACCGGAGTACTGGTAGAGCACGACGGGGTAGCGCTTGTTGGGATCAAAGTTTGCCGGCTTCATCATCCAGCCGTTGAGCTGCACGCCCTCTGATGTCTGGAAGGTGAAGAGCTCCTTCTGGGGCTGACGGTAGTCGGCAAGCTGCTGCTTGAGCTGGTCGTTGGTCAGGACCACGCGCTGGGTACGTCCGTCGTTGTCACAGATAGAGGTGACGGGAGGAGTCTTGAGGTCGGAGTGGGTCAGCAGCATATACCGGCAGCCGGTGCTGAAGACGGCGTCATTGTCTCCCGGCTGGGCGCTGAGGCGCTTGACCTGCCCCTTGAGATTGGTGCGGAAGATGGCCGTGCGTGTCGGGGTACCGTCGGTAGCTTGATAGTAGAAGTTGCCGCTCTGCGCATCATAGCCGTAGAATTTTGTCACCTCGCCCTGCGCATGAGTAAGCTGCTTCTCGAGCTGACCAGTCGTGGCGTACCAGTAGAGTTGACGGCTTCCGCTCTTGTCGTGGAGCACTGCCATATGGCTGCCGTAGAAGTGCAGTTGCTGATAAGCGTCCTCCTTGACGTAGCGGTCGTCCTCCAGTCGCAACGC
This sequence comes from uncultured Prevotellaceae bacterium, assembly GCA_900316315.1. Lineage (GTDB taxonomy): Bacteria > Bacteroidota > Bacteroidia > Bacteroidales > Bacteroidaceae > UBA6382. Next base: position 94,397 of record ONCK01000008.1, on the reverse strand, counting down.
GAGGCGGCATATGCGTGAGCGCGCATTGCCCATGAGGATGTCCATACGGTTCTGGTGGCGGTTGAGTGTGACGATAGCGAGCTGGTCAGGCGTGGAGGTGAACTTGATGCGCGGGATGTATCCGTCGGAGTCCATGGGCACGTCAAGGGTACGGATGACGTGGCTGCTGATGTCGTAAGACTGCACGCTGACGCGGGCATTGTCCTCACCGGCCTTGGGATACTTGTAGGTATATCTGCCCGGATAGGTGGCATACTGCTCTTTGGCGGGGGCAAGGCCCTTGTAGAGAGGAAAGTCAAAGCTCTTGACACGGCGCTCGTCGTACTTGATCCATGCCAGCATCTTGCTGTCGGCGCTGAAGTCGAAGGCGCGGGCCCAGGAGAACTCTTCCTCGTTGACCCAGTCGGGGATACCGTTGATGATGGCGTTGAGTTCGCCGTCCTTGGTCACTTGTGACTCGCTGTTGTTGAAGAGTAGTTTGACCAGAAAGAGATTGTTGTTCCGCACAAAGGCAATCATATTGCCGTCGGGAGAGAAGAGAGGCGACATCTGAGGACCGTTTTGTGAGAGAGGCTCGAGCTTACGGTTCTGGATGCTATAGATATAGTACTGGGCCTTGCGCGAATGACGGTAGACGCGTTGCGTCTCTGTCTGGATGAGGATGCGTGACTCGTCAGGCGACATCTGGTAGCCGTCGACGCGCTTGATGCGCGGGCCCTGAGCCTGATTGGCGTCAAAGAGCACCGCCGTCTGTTGCCCTGTGCGGAAGGAGCACTTGACGATCTGCTTGCTGTCGTCACTCAGCCGCGCAAAGGACTCGCCGTCCTGGAGCGGCACGATATCGGTGTACTCATCGGGAAAAAAATCCCCGCTGACGATCTGCTCCAGTGTGAGGTCGGAGGTCGCCCATGTACTCAGCGCTATGAGGAGCGCCGTTATAGATAAGATAATACGCTTCATGATAGATTGCTTTTCCTGCAAAGGTACGAATAAGAGAGGACAAAGCAGAGACGCGGGAGAGAAAATATCAATCTCCCAACCGATGCCTGACATAGTACTTTATGCTGGAGAACGGATAAGTGGGGCGACACGATGCTCTTCCTCCTTCGGGAGAAGAAGACTAAGGCAAATCAGCCCGGAAGGGTGAGGCTGGGAGAAGAAAGGAACTGACGTCGAAGCCTGCAAGACCTGATGCTGTAGGCACAAAGGGAGATGCGGAGAGGAGAGATGATGCGGCTATCGCTTCTCCTCAAAGTATAGCAGTAGGCTGGAGTCGGGCTTGCTGAGCTTGAGCTGAAGTCCGCCGGTCAGTTCGCGGCCTGTATGCTCGACGGTCTCACCGGTGTCCTCATTAGTCAGGCGGTAGAGGGTGTTGCTACGGAGCGCATGGAGACGGACGGTATAGAGACTGTCCGGATTGAGATGGCGGCGGAAGGCAACGACATATCCACTGCCCTTGGCCGGACTGTAGAGCTGGTAGGCGAGCCAGTTGTCTCGGGCATCAGTATGGGCGTTGTCCGAGAGGGGATAGTAGTCTTCCAGGAAGTAGGGCCGTACTTTGTCAAACTCCTGCTGGCAGGCACGCATCTTGCGGAAGTCCTCCGCACGTGTCAATATCTTCCAGTTGTAAATCATTGCGGAGCTCATGCAAGAGCGCAAGCTGTATTTGTCAGCGCGGTCGGGAAACCCCATTCCCGTGCCGCTTTGCGGTAGCCAGAGGCTGATACCGTAGGTGTGGCACTGCATGTCGCTCGGATCGCTGTAGTTGCAGTCATCCGTGCGCCAGAGCGGAGCGCTTCGGAGTATAGTCTCCCAGTCCAGACGGTTGCCGCCGCTGGCGCAGTTGTCGATGAGCAGAGAGGGAAATCGCTTGAGCAGATAGTCCCAGTATTGATAGAGCCCGTTGATATATTTTACCTCCGTGATGCCTTTGCGGCCTGCCGGATCGGCTTGGCGCCAATAGAGCTCGGGATGTATATTGAAGTCTTGCCGGTAGTAGTCGATGCCCTGCTCTTGCAGGAAGTCGCCGATGAAGTGGCAGAGGAAGTCGTTGGCTTCCGGAAGGCCGAGATTGAGGAGCCCTTGGCCGCCGGGTTGTCTGAGGAGAAGCCAGTCGGCGTGCTCGGTATACCACTGGGTACCCGGAGAGACGCGCTCGGGCTCAAACCATACCATGAACTTGCGTCCGTATTTGTGGACCTCGTCCGACACCTCCTTGAGTCCGTTGGGGAAGTGCTCGGTGTTGACCTGCCAGTTGCCTACGGTATTGGCCCATGTCTTGCCGGCTTCATATCGGTCCGCGCCCTGATACCATCCAGCGTCGAGCCAACTTACGTCGGCGCGGAGGCCGAAGAGGTGTTGCCGTTCGAGGAGTGCTGCAGCCATCTTGGCGGTGAGACAGGAGTACTCGTTGCAGGGAGCGGGATCGCCCCAACTAAATCCGAAGCTGACGGGATATATGGCGGCCTTGCCGTCAATCTTGCGCGTGTGATGGGCGAGTATAAGGCGGCGGAACCGGTTGTTGCCGATATAGGAGTCGTTGCCCTGCCAGAAGCACAGGGCTACGCTGCTGAGGCGGATGCTCTCGCCCGGCTCCAGATAGCTTGCAAAATTGTCGAGGCCGGACTGCACGGCGAGGTCACGGGAAGTCGGTGCTGTCATCAGGCATCTCCACGTCCCCGTCCAGCCGATGGCCATCACGACGCCTTGTGCCGAGGCGGGACTCTCCAGATTGAAGAAGGGCATGACCGTCTCTGATGACCGTCCGCCTCGGGGCCGCAGTGCCAGGGAATCGCCCGGGACCATCGCCTTGTCGACGGGGGCAAAGTCGCTACGGCTGGGGAAGCTGCCGTTGGAATAGTGTACAGTGAGACCGGCCTTGGGAAAACGGAAGTCGAGACAGCACTCCCTGACATCGGAGATTTCGGCGGAGTTGGCGGCCCCTGTATTCTCCAATCTCAGGATCCATTCCACGGCGTCAAAGTCCGGATAGACCGCCACGTCGCAGTGGACCTTGAGACCGCTTTGTGGATCGGCATAGGTGTAGCGCGTCCATTTGTCGCCCATGCCGTTGTCATAGGGGGATGGGCTCTTGGAGTAGCGCCATCGTGTGATGAAGCGCTCAGACGGCTGGCCGTCGAGACGGAAAGAGAAAGGCGGCAATTGTCCTTGGCTGAAGTGCTGCTGTTCCCATTTGCGGATATCGACAGACTTCTTGCTGAGAATGACAGATGTCTGTGCGCCTGCTGTGGTCAGGGTGAGTAGCAGGGCGCAAAGGAAGGCGTGAGTCCTTGGTCTCATATAGCATGATGTTTTGGACGGGCTGGCGAGGCTAGCCTAGCTGTCAGGCGGACTTGGTGTGCTTGGCTGCGCCACTATTGGCGGCCGCGCATGTAGGTGAGCTCGTAGAAGCAGGCGTAGACCCGCTGCTTGGCATTGTCTTGCCCGTAGGTGTGAGGTACGATCAGACGTATCTTTGCGATCTCGGTATCGGCGGCAGAGTAGCGGCAGAGATTGATGTACGAGAACGGGAGCAACCAGCTTTCGGGCACGGACGCACCATAGTGGGTCCGCATCTGTCCGGTCACAAAAGAGCCGGTGAAGGTACCAGAACTGTTGGTGACACGCATCTCATCGGGCGTGGCGACATAGTACAGGTTGTTGTTGCGTGTCTGTATGGAGTCGGAGCCGATATTGTACTCCAGATATCGGATTAGGGCCGTGGTGGATTGCCCGTCGGCGAGCTTCTCGCCTGCGCCCTTGCGGATGATCTGCATGTAGATGCCGGTTGACTTGAAGAGGACATACTCATTCTGGCTCACATCCGTCGTGCTGTCCTGTGCGGCAAAGGTCTCCTCGCTGATGACTTTGACCGGAGCGACATGGAGCAGGGTGTCGCCTGTCGTCTCCTCGAGCAAAGTGACGCCGTTGCGGACGAAGGAGTTGACTGTGCTGCGCTCGTGCTTGACCTGGTCGGCATATGTCTCGTCATCGTCGCATGAAGTGAAGGATAGGGCCGTGATAAGGGCCAGCATACAGAGGATTGTCTTATTCATGGTGCTTGGTTTATTTTGCGGGTGTATCGGAGAGGAGGTCCTTGTAGGCTTCCAGTGCCTTGAGGGCCTGCTGTCGGGCTTGCTCAATGGTCATCTTGAGACTGCCGCCTGAGGCATTGAGGTGACCGCCTCCATTGAAGAACTGCTCTGCCATCTTGTTGCACGGAAAATCGTCGACCGAGCGCAGTGAGACTCTGATGAGCGGCTTTTCCGTGTCCTCGCGCAGCGAGATGGAGAGGCGTGTCCCCTGTATCTGGAGGGGCATGTTGACGATACCCTCGGCATCCCCTTTCTTGAAGGAGAAGCGTGTCATCTCCTCCTTGGTCAGCGTAAAGATGGATGCGTGACGCTGGGGAAAATACTCCATCTTCTCATTGAGGATATAGCCGAGCAGGCGCATGCGGCTCTCGGAGTAGTTGTTGTAGACGGCACGGTAGATCTTGTCCTTGTCGATGCCTTTGGTCAGGAGCTGGGAGATAATGAAGTAGATCTCTGGGCGAGAACTATTGTAAGTGAATCCGCCGGTATCGGTCATCATGCCGCAGTAGATGCAAGCGGCTGCATCGCGCGTAAGGGCTGGAAAATATCCCAACTGCCAGATCAAGTCAAATACAATCTCCGAGGTGCTGCTTGCCGGAGGGTCGCTGATGACGAGCTCGGCGATGGGCTCAGGGTCGAGATGGTGGTCTATGAGAATGCGAGGCGCTTGGCAGTATCCCACGGGGCCTGCCAGTTCCTCGAGCCGGCCGAGCGAGTTGAAGTCGAGGCACATCAAGAGATCGCACTTCGCAAGCACGGTCTTGGTAGCTGCCCGACGGTACTCATAGAGCAGCACATCGCTTGCTCCCGGAAGCCACTTGAGAAAGTCGGGGAAGAGGCTGGGCATGACTACCTGGACATCTGTCTTGCCCAGCGACCTGAAGAGGTGGCAGAGACCGAGAGACGAACCCATCGCATCGCCGTCGGGACCGTGATGGCCAATGATGACGATGTGCTGCGCGCTGTCTACCAGCTGGTGCCACTGCCGCAGACCTTCGGAGTCGAGATATTGCTTGAGCTCGATAGCCATGTAAGTGTAGTTTTAAGAAGCAAAGTTACAAATATGGACGGGATGGTGACGAAAAGAAGCGTAAAATTTATGCTTTTCCTCTCTCCGTGAGGGTAAGAAAAACGGTTTTTGGGGTAGAAAAAGTGGTGTAGCGGACTGTGGAAAGCTGTCGGGACAAGCAGGGGGCATATTGCCGCAAGTGCGGGAGAACTGGTGACGCTTTAGCCTCGCCTCGTCTTTGCATGGGACGTGTTGATGTAACTACAGATGGAAAGAACTGAAAGCGGAACCTCCATGTCTGACTGACAGAGTTGGAGATCCTTGCGGCAAAATCGGATGCAATCGTGACCGGGGGCGGCCTAATATGACGTAGGTCTGTAAATCTTCCGACAGGACTTGCAAGGCTAGCTGAAAATCGGCGTGTGCAAGCCTTTCATCGCCGGCCATCAGATGTCGGCAGACTACGCTCCACTGCTCTCATGGCTGATTGGCAGATATTCGCCCGGAACGGACATCTTAGAGCAACGAGCCGAATGAAAGGGAAACAATTGGTATGCCGATGATGCTCTCTGCTGATCCTGCTTTATCGGCAGTATTTCCGCCGACATCGCTTTCTGACAGCGTGGCCAGAGCCTTGCTAGCGCCTTTGGCGGTAGTATGCCTGTGATCGCCAAGCCTATAGAGGCGGACAGCCGTGGTCATCAAAGATTTACTGGGAGGAAATAGTTTTATAATAAAAAATTGTGAGGAGAGTCTCGCTTTATCCTCGAAGACAAAAAGCTGAAAATTGTCCCAAAACGCCTTTGTAACTAATTGAAATCCAACGAATTGCAAATAGAATTTTGATACTCTTGCAACTAACTGGCTATCAAGTGATAACAACTCGCCTTCTAGTTTAAACTACATCGGACTTAGTTTAAACTACATCCGACCTTGTAGCGCTTACAAGGCGACTTGTCCTCACGACGTCGGCACCTGTAATGGACAAGATCTCGATTTTATTATATAAAAACTGCATCCTGTAGGAAGCAAGACTCGACTGAAAGTTGAGGAGCCGCACCCCTGTCCGGCAGCGACCGTCTTTTCGGACAAGTGCATCAGAGACGCTTCCGGATAGGCCTGTGGGCGCGAGGGGCAGAGGGGGTAGACTGGCGAGCGAGACGACTGCATACAAGAGAGGAGGGTAAGCAGGCTGTCGCTCACGGCACAATAGGCCGGAGGTGTCCCTTCTTACCCTCCTCAGCTAGGAGTCGATGACTAGTCGTGCGCTATTTACATCGGCGAGATGACGAATGAGAGGTCGTAGTTCTGATACGGCAGCATGTAATCGGAAATCGGCAGCGCGCCCCAGCTGTTGACGCAGCCTACGCCCATCTGGTGGAGGTCGATATGTACGACTGAGAAGTCACGAGGCGTGAGGTCGCCGGAGTGGCGCTGGGTCTTGTACTTATCGGGCCCGCTCCAGAGATCCTCCGGGAGGTAATTGAGCGTAGAGCACTCGAGAGGTCCGAAGCCGGAGAACTGAAGTCCGCGGCCCGCGGTATCCTTGACTTGCCACCAGCGCACGTCGGTCTTGTTGCCGCTCTCCTGCGGGCGTACATAGCCCCAATACTGGTCGGCTACCTTCTGATGATAGATGCCGAGGAAGGTGCAGCCCTTGCGATCCCAGTAGTTTTCGATCGGGCCGCGTCCGTAGTAAGTGAGCTCGGCAAAAGGCTTGCGCATGACAAGCTGCATGCCGAAGCGGAACAGATTGGGCACATCCTTGCCTTGGCCGGCGATGAGTTGCTGACGGACGAGGAGCTTACCCTGACTGGTCAGCGTGTAGGTGAGAATCAGACGGGAAGCTGTGGCGGGCATGTCGTAGGTGGCTGTGATGACACCCTTGCCGGTCTGTGCGCAGTCAATCTTGAAGTCCTTGAGCTTGAGCTCTGGATTTTGCCAGACGGCGTACTTCTGCTGCAGATTGGCTCCGTAGTCATTGTCAGTGGTGGGGCGCCAGAAGTTGGGCTTGACAGAGTAGCCCTCCTGAAGCATCGGGGTGCCGTCGATGTCGATATAGTCGATGTAGCCGGTGGACTTGTTGACTGTGACAGCCGTCTTGCCGGCTGAGAGGGTGACGCTGGCCAGCTGCTCATCGGAGCTGACCTTGCCGCTGCCTGCTGCGGAGGCAAACTGGGCCTCGGTCTGGAAGGCGTAGGGCTGGACCTCCATCTGCTGGCGGGCAATCACGTAGCCCTTGGACAAGAGCGGCTCGGCCTGGGTGAGATGGTATTGGATATTGAGCAAGAGCTCTTTGCCCTGGGCGTCAGAGGGTATCTTGTAGTCGGGGAGAGAGACTTCCTTGGTCTGATGGGCGTCGAGCTTGAGGCCGTCCAGTTGGCCGGAGGTTACTTTGTGTCCGTCGGCAAGCAGCTCCCATGTGAGCTGGAGCGTAATGGGACGGAAGAAGTACTCGCTGAAGACCTTGACGGTGCCGCGCTGCAGATCCACGGGCGTGGTCCAGATGTCCTGGTAGTAATACGCTACCTCGTAGGCATGGGGATTGAGCGCGCGGTCGGGACGCAGGAGACCATTGCAGTTGAAATTGTTGTCACTGGCAGGGTAGCGGCCGTAATCGCCTCCGTAGGTGAAGATGGGCTTGCCCGTCACCTTGCTGACGTCAGCAAGGCCTTGATCAACAAAGTCCCAGATAAATCCTCCCTGCATGCGGGGCTGATTGGCGCGGATCATATCCCAGTACTCCTTGAAGCCGCCTTCGCTGTTGCCCATGGCGTGTGCATACTCACACTGTATGAGTGGGTGGGTCGAATTGTCCTTGATAAACTGCTTGCAGTGGCTGTAGGAGTAATACATGGGGTCAAAGATGTCGGAATACTCGATCTTGAATGTACCGTCATTGGAGTGATGGTACTTATTGTCAGGGTAGCAGGCTCTCTCATACATGACTGGACGAGACGGGTCAAAGGCTTTGATGTACTTGTAGACGGCTACGAAGTTGGGGCCCATACCTGCTTCGTTGCCCATGCTCCAGATGATGTTGCAGGGGTGATTTTTGTTGATCTGCACGTTGTGTATATTGCGCTCCATGTGGGCTTTGGCGTAAGAGGGGTTTTTGGCGAGTGTCTGGTCACCGTATCCCATGCCGTGGCTCTCGAGGTTGGCTTCGGCGACGAGATAGAGTCCGTATTGGTCACAGAGATCATACCAGCGGGGGTCGTCCAGATAGTGGCAGGTGCGGACGGCATTGACGTGCATCTCCTTCATGATCTTGATATCCTGGATCATGCGCTTCATAGAGACGACATAGCCGCCGTCGGGGTCCATCTCGTGACGATTGACACCCTTGATGAGTACGGCCTTGCCGTTGACGTAGAGGGCACCGCCCTTGATCTCGACCTTGCGGAAGCCGACTCGTTGCGGCACGACCTCGGTCTGTTCGCCCTTGCCATTGAGCAGGGAGACGTAGAGCGTGTACAAGTTGGGCTCTTCAGCGGACCATGCGAGGACATTAGCTAGCTTAAGGGTCTTGTCAGCGGCACCCTTGGCGGAGAGCTTGAGCACCTCTGTGTAGACGGACTTGCCTTGCGGGTCGACGAGGCTGAGACGTACGCTACTGCCTGCTGCCTTGTGGGTCGAGATACGTACACGGAGCTGACCATCGCGGTAGTTGTCGGTCAGATCGGGCGTGATATAGAGATCTTGGATGTGACTTTGGGGTGTGGCAAAGAGATATACTTGGCGCGCGATGCCGGTCAGGCGCCAGAAGTCCTGATCCTCAAGATACGAACCGTCGCACCAGCGCATCACCTGCATGGCGATGAGATTTTTCTTGCCGGGTACGAGGTACTTGGTCAGGTCAAACTCGGCTGCGGCCTTGCTGTCCTCGCTGTAGCCTACGTATTTGCCGTTGACCCATACGGTCAAGTTGGATGTAGCACTGCCTACGTGGAGATAGATGTTGTCTCCCTTCCAGCTGGCGGGCACGGTAATCTCCTTACGGTAGGAGCCGGTGTAATTGTTGCGCTCCTCGACGTAAGGAGGATTGCTCTTAAACTGATTGTGCCAGGCATAGCCGACATTCTTGTAGATAGCATCGCCATAGCCATTGATCTCAAAGATACCAGGTACGGGGAAGTTGACCCACTTGCTGTCGTCGTACTTAGGCAGCCAGAAGTTGGCAGGTGCAAGATTGTGGTCCTTGACCCAGTTAAACTTCCAGTTGCCCTCGAGGGAGAGGAAGCGGGCGGAGGATTCCTTCTGCATCTGTTCGGCCTTGGCCTGACTCTCATAGCCGAAGAAGTCGGCGCGCGAGGGCTCCACGTTGATGCGATTGACATTGGGGTCAAGCCACGCAGGGGTGGCCTTCTTTTCCGCGTGAGCGGGAATAGCGCACATGGCGCCGATGATGATGGATAGAAGTGTGCTTCGATTCATACACAATACGATATATAATTAATAATTGGGTGTAGACTGTATCGCCATGCCCTCACACTCGATGAGCCACTGCGACCGGCAGACGGGCGCAAGCGTGATGAGCATCGGCAGATGGGGGAAGCGCTCCGAGAGGTAGTGCTGTATGAGGCTGTAGTCGGAGAGATCGCGCAAGTAGACGATGAGGTAGGAGAGGCGGTCGAGGCTTGAGCCGTCGGCCTTGAGCAGCTGGTCGATATTGGTGAGGAGCCGCTCGGCTTGCTTGCGGACATCACCGATGTAGAGGCACTTGCCCTCTTTGTCAATACTGGCTGTGCCGGAGATAAAGAGGCGCTTGACACCATGGAGGTCAACGGATGTGCCCCGCTCGAAGGCGACTCCGTACTGATAGGTAGGATTGAGGTAGTCGGGGGCCTGGAGAAACTTGGTCCGGATGCTGGCAGACTTGACTGAGAGAAAGTCTATGCCGATGGGGGCGGGAGACACGGTGTTGCCGCTGATACCTGTCGAGGCGATGAAGTGGGTGTCGCGCGTCAGCCCCTCGCGACGGAAGACCTCGTTGCGCCCCTGTACGACGGCGGCGTAATGGTGGTCGATGTCTCTCACGTAGAGCCATGTGCGCAGGCAGTTGTCGCGGAGCGTCATGCCCTCGGAGGCGAGCCAGTCGATATGATGCTCAAAGCACCTCTCTGTCTGCTCCTTGACGCTGAGACCTGCGGCTTCGCGGTCGCTGAGCCGCACAGAGTGGAAGAGCAGCAAGTCATCGCCTATCCTGAAGGCGCGCTTGCCGTCGTGGTCTAGCTGGTCCGAAGTTGGTTCCAGAGGTTGTACGGCCTCGGCGGGGACGAGTGAGAGGAGAAGCGCTATCTTGCAGCCGCACAGCGGGGGCTGCTCAACGTAGCTAAAGGCTCCCTGACTGAGTATCTGATGGTAGAGGGGGTGGGACAGGAGCATGGGAAGCTGTCCCATGACGTCGCTGAGGTAAGCCCGAGTGTAGAGTAAGTGGACGGCACCTCCGTCGGTGGCGGTCAGCCACTCTCTGACTTGACTGTACAAATGGTCAAGCCGGTCAGAGAAGCTTCCGGCTAGGGGTGCGGAGAGTATAATGTTCTTTTCAATCATTAATATATCAAAAGAGTGAGCAAAGGTAATCAAATTTTGTCGTTAACATGCCGGACTCGTAATAAAATAATAGGCACTTTGCCCATAAATACCTAGAAAGAGGGGTGTCCCTGCACCTTGTGCCGCCGGGGAGAAGAGAGGGTGAGACGACTGAAAAAAGGATGTTAAGGAGCAAAAAAGGTCTTAAATTTTTCTATGCAGTTAAAAAGTTTAACACTTTGCAAGTTTCATTGAGACAAGTTTGGCTTCAGGTAAAAATAAATCTACTTTTGCAGAGCCATGAAGAAGAGGACGATACTCATCATCTCGATTATAATGAGCACAAGCTTTGCCGCGCTGCTCTTTATGCAATTTAAGTATATGCACCAGATACTCTCGTTGCGTAAGGACCAGTTCGCTGAGTCTGTAAGCCGCAGCCTGAGCTTCGTTGCCCGCAATATGGAGATGGAGCAGACCGTCGAGGGACTCGAGAAGTACGTGAAGGAGCACAATCCTCAGGCCTTCTCCTCTGCCGACAGCACCTCGGAGCAAGATACTATCGGCCTCTTCACCGGAGCTTACCCTCTGGCAGACAAAGGTGGCGCGGCGGCGATGTCACCCAAGCTCCGACCAATGCCGCATCCAGTATCGTTGCCCCGCGGCTTTAACCTGCGCCGACACATGATGACTTCTTACTCCTCGATGTCGCCTAAGATGAAGGAGTTGGTCAAGTCTCAATACATCTACCAGCGCTCCCTGCTTGACAGAGTCGCTGTGGATATCCTCATCTCCGCCAGTTCGCGGCCCTTGTCTCAGAGTATCAACTTCAAGCTCCTGGACCAGAACCTGCGCGCTGAGTTTCAAAACAACGGCATAACCTTACCTTATCACTTCACGGTCAAGACGCGTACGGGCAAGCTCCTATACCGCTGCCCCGACTATAGCTCCGAAGGCGAAGAAAACTCCTTCAAGCAGGTACTCATGCCCAACAATGAGCCCTCCAATACGGGAATTATCACTGTCCACTTCCCGGATATGGAGCAGTATCTCTATAGTGCTGTCAAATTTCTCATACCTTCAATCATCTTTATCCTGATTTTGCTCGTCACATTTATCGTCACGCTCATCATATTCCTGAGGCAGAAGAAACTGAGCGAGATGAAAAACGACCTGATCAACAATATGACCCACGAGCTCAAGACTCCGGTGGCCTCTATATCGCTTGCCGTACAGATGCTCCTCGATCCTGCAGTCAAAAAGACGGACAAGATGACACAGCATCTCTCGACAATCATCTCCGACGAGACGAAGCGTCTGCAGATGCTCATAGATGTGGTGCTCCAGACAAGCGTCTACGAAGGACGTAAGCTGCGCTTCTCGCCCAAGGATATCGCCATGAACAAGCTAGTCAAGGACACGGCAGATACTTTCCTGCTGAAGGCCAAGGACAAGGGCGGATCGCTCGAGACCGACATCCGGGCTACGCAGGATATCATCCATGGCGACAAGATGCACATCACCAATGTGCTCTTCAATATCATGGACAATGCGCTCAAGTATCGGCGCGAGGACGTAGACTTCCACCTCAAGGTGTCTACGTGGAACGAACATGACCACCTCTTCATCGCTATCGCAGATAACGGTATCGGTATTAAGCACGAGAACCTCAAAAAGATATTTGAAAAATTCTATCGCGTACACACCGGCAACCGGCATGATGTCAAGGGCTTTGGCCTTGGCCTCGCCTATGTCAAGCAGATTGTCGAACAACACGGCGGCAAAATACACGCGGAGAGCGAGTATGGCAAGGGCACAACCTTTATTATTGAATTGCCCTTGGTCAAAGAGATTGATTAACCTTATTCCAAAATAAACAAAGCATTTATTAACCCCTTAAGATCAAATAAAATGGACGACAAAAAGAAAATTTTACTGTGCGAAGACGATGAAAATCTCGGCATGCTGCTGAGTGAGTACCTCCAGGCTAAAGACTATGATACGCGCCTCTGCAAAGATGGAGAGGAGGGCTATAAAGAATTTCTCAAGAACAAATACGATATCTGTGTGCTCGACGTGATGATGCCCAAGAAGGACGGTTTCACGCTCTGCAAGGACATCAAGGCCGTAAGCCCCGAGATGCCGGTCATCTTCCTCACCGCCAAGGCTCTCAAGGAAGACGTCATCGACGGATTTAAGCTGGGCGCTGACGACTATATCACCAAGCCCTTCTCCATGGAAGAGCTGACATATCGTATCGACGCCATCCTGCACCGCGTCAACGGCAAGAAGAAGATAGAGGAGACCATCCTGCACATCGGCTCCTTCACCTTCGACCGCAACAAGCAGATTCTGGCCCGCGGTGATGAGAAGAAGAAGCTCACGACCAAGGAGAGCGAACTCCTGACGATGCTCTACCAGCACGCCAATGACGTACTGCCCCGCGAGCTCGCGCTCAATAAGATCTGGGAAGACGACAATCGCGTTTATGCCCGCAGTATGGACGTATACATCACCAAGCTACGCAAATACCTCAAGGGCGATGAGGACGTAGAAATCCTCAACGTACACGGAGAGGGCTACAAGCTTGTCATTCCCGTGACTCCCGAGGCATAGTGGCCCACCCGGCAATGCGCATCTGGCTCCCTGTCACGGCTTCGCCCCACGCGGAGTAGAGAGTGCCAAGTCCGGCAGTCTGAATAAGGCTTTTCAATACATATTACATCAATAATTGTCCTGCTGCAGTCTCTGCTATACGAGATTGCAGCAGTTTTTGTGTGCCTGCTCGCAATGCTGGATAGCGTTAGGTCTGATAAGAAGACGAGACTATGAGGCCTATATAAGGGATAAGAGATGCGGGCAAGTGCAGAATGGTTGCTGGCTGATGCGGAGGCAGGGCTTAGTGAGGCGTAGAACTGATAGAGTCAGTCCGATGTCTTGTCGGCTCTGTTGTGGATAGTATCTGGTCAGGCCGAAGCGGGAGACTGTGCGGCGGACAGGCCGTTTGGTGGGGATGGGTATGCAAAAAAAAGCGGGAGCACTGCCGTCTGTGAGACTTGGCAGTGCTCCCCACAATAGGTTGAGGCCGGTTTAGTCACGTCCGGCGCGCTTGCGTTCGAGATGATTGAGGATGACCTTGCGCATACGTATGCTCTTGGGCGTTACTTCTACGTACTCGTCCTGCTTGATCCACTCCAGCGCTTCCTCCAGAGAGAATATGGTAGGTGGAATGATGTGAGCTTTTTCGTCTGTACCGCTTGCTCTCACGTTGGTAAGCTGCTTGGCCTTGGTCACATTGACGACCAAGTCATTCTCGTGCACGTGCTCGCCTACGATCTGGCCGGCGTATACCTGATCCTGCGGCGAGACGAAAAATCTGCCTCGGTCTTGCAGTTTATCCAGTGCGTAGGCGTAGACGGTACCATCCTCCAGCGCAATCATAGATCCGCTCTGACGTCTGTCTATGTCGCCCTTGTAGGGCTGGTACTCCTTGTATCGGTGGGCCATGATGGCTTCGCCTTGCGACGCGGTCATGACATTGGTACGCAAACCTATGATGCCGCGCGAAGGTATGTCAAATGTGATATTGATACGGTCGCCCTGATTTTGCATCGCGGTCATTTCTCCTTTGCGTCGGGTCACCATGTCGATGAGCTTGCTGGAGAACTCTTCTGGCGTATTGATGGTCAGTTCCTCGATAGGCTCACACTGTTTGCCGTCTATCTCTTTGTAGATGACCTGGGGCTGACCTATCTGCAACTCATATCCCTCGCGGCGCATCGTCTCTATGAGTACGGAGAGATGAAGTACGCCTCTACCGGAGACAATCCAGCTGTCAAATCCCTCGCCCTTGGTGACACGCAGGGCTAAGTTCTTCTTGAGCTCGCGCTGCAGGCGCTCGTCTATTTGGCGGCTCGTGCAATATTTGCCCTCCTTGCCGAAGAAAGGCGAATTGTTGATGGTAAAGAGCATCGACATCGTTGGCTCATCAATCTTAATAGGAGGCAGCGGGTCGGGATTGTCGTAGTCGCAGATGGTATCTCCGATTTCAAAGTTTTCCAGTCCGACGACGGCGCAGATATCTCCGCTCTCCATCTTGTCGGTGCGGCGGTGTCCCATGCCTTCAAAGGTGTGGATCTCTTTGATCTTGGTCTTTTCCATTGTGCCGTCGCGGTGCGCGATGGTCACGTTCTGACCTTCGGAGAGTGTGCCGCGATGTACGCGTCCCACGGCGATACGGCCTGTATAGTTGGAGTAGTCCAGGCTGGTGATGAGCATTTGTGGTGTGCCCTCGAGGCGCTTTGGCGCGGGGATGACCTCGATGATTTTGTCGAGGAGGTAAGTGATGTCATGGGTAGGCTTGCGCCAGTCTTCAGACATCCAGCCATTTTTGGCAGAGCCAAAGACTACGGGAAAGTCAAGCTGGTCGTCGGTGGCATTGAGGTTGCACATGAGGTCAAATACCATGTCGACTACCTCGTCAGGACGGCAGTTGGGCTTGTCTACCTTGTTGATGACTACGATAGGCTTGAGTCCTATCTTGAGCGCCTTCTCAAGTACGAAGCGCGTCTGGGGCATGGGGCCTTCGAAGGCGTCGACCAGCAGCAGGCAGCCGTCGGCCATGTTGAGTACGCGTTCGACTTCACCGCCAAAATCACTGTGTCCCGGAGTGTCAATGATGTTTATTTTTACGTTTTTGTACGTGATAGACACATTCTTGGAGAGAATGGTGATTCCGCGCTCGCGTTCCAGATCATTGTTGTCCAGTATGAGGTCGCCCGTCTTCTGATTGTCGCGGAAGAGGTGACCGGCGAGCAGCATCTTGTCGACGAGCGTAGTCTTGCCGTGGTCGACGTGTGCGATGATAGCAATGTTTCGTATGTCCTGCATCTGAGTCTAAATATCTAGTCCTTAACTTTTTCGGACTGCAAAGATACAAAGGAATTGGCGAAATCGGTTGGCCGAATGCCAATACTTTATCTTTCGGCGGCAAAAAGGCGGACTGTGGCGGGTAAGTGAGTCGGAAAAGTCGCCTGTTTGGCATGTCTGCCTTGCTTTTGGCGTCTTTGCTCCGCGCCTTGACGCTCTAGCGATTTCGCACCAGGACATCATGCGTATAGCCAAGCGCGGCGTACGTACTGTGTCGCATTTTGCTCCATCTGCGACAGGACAATCTCCGTTTGCATCCGAATAACTTCAATCCGCTTCGCCCCAATCCCGAGCCGCATTGGCCGCGCCCCGCGCTGCCCTTGAATTTGCACAGATTACATCCGCCTTCGCCTGTACGACATCCCGCTTCGCTTGGCCTTCCAGCCACCGTATATCGGGTAAGTGCGGACGGGCGATGGCTGCGCCTGATGGTAGGGATGCAGTGGAGAATGTCCGGTGGACGTGAGAGTAATAAAAAATGACTGGAAGGCAAAGTTTTCTTGCAAAAGCTTGGCCGATAGCGATAAAGGTAGTAATTTTGCACCCGCTTACCCCTCCGGGCGAGCCAAGTATCACTTTTAATCAATTCAATATGTACTTAGATCCTGAAAAGAAGAAGGAAATCTTTGGAAACTACGGAAAGTCCAATTCTGACACCGGTTCTGTAGAGAGCCAGGTGGCTTTGTTCTCCTACCGTATTTCCCATTTGACGGAGCACATGAAGGCCAACCGTAAAGATAATAGTACCGAACGGGCCTTGACAAAGCTGGTCGGCAAGCGCCGCGCCCTGCTCAACTATCTTAAGCGTAAGGACATCAACCGTTACCGTGCGCTTATCAACAAGTTGGGCCTCCGCAAGTAATTGCTCCGCCTGATCAAGCTGACAAAAGGCGTCCGCCTCTTCGATTGAAGGGGCGGACGCTTGTTTTTTATGGCCTTGTGTAAGGGCGGTAAGCAGGCTCGCGGATCAGGAGGCCTTGCGAGGAGCGTGCGTATCGTTTGGTCATTCGGAAAAGTTGGTCTCTTAGCTCCTGTGGCGCCTCTTAGACATGCTCAGAAGTGCTTTCTCCTTGTATGGGAAGCCTCTGACGGGGCATGTAGGGTACGGTGATGATACTGGAAGGGGCGATGTGCTATCGTTATGCTCCCAGAATAGCAGCCAATATGCGGCTAGCCCATTTTCATCCAGTCTCATGGACTTTGTCGCGCCGTCTGGTCATCGTCCGTTGTGCGATTTCCTTGACCGCCTTTTCTGGAAAATCCTATACATGGGACGGTGTCCTCCGTATGTGCCTTTTTTCGCCAAGGACTTCCCAGGCGGGCAATAACTCATCAATTTTTATATAATAAAAACGAGATATCGCCTCAAATAGGTGCGATGTAGAGAGAACAAGTCGCCTTGTTCGCGCAACAAGGTCGGATGTAGTTTAAACTAGGTCGGACTTATTTTAAACTGGAAGGCGAGTTGTTATCGCCTGATAGCCAGTTAGTTACGAGAATGCCAAATCTTATTTACAATTCATTGGATTTCAGTGAGTTACAAAGGCTGTTTGCGCGTATTCTTACCTTTTCGTCTACAAAGGCAATCGGGGAATCTCTCTCCAATCTTTTATAATAAAAAAATACTGTTCCTTTATCTCCTTGATGAATCAGAAGCCCGTGCATCTAGCCCAAACTTTCGCGGAAAGGCTTCCGGTGAAGTGCGGCAAACTTCCGTGGGAAGCAGAATGGCTAGGTAGGGAGGTCGGGCTGCAAGGGGAGGTGTCGGACTCGTGAAGGAGAGAGGCTGAAGGACGCTGGGAGGAGCATCGAGCAGAGTGGAGTGTGATGCGCCATGGTATGTCCCGCTCGACCGACGTGCCGCTCCGGGTGTGTTCATGGCGGACGTATGCCTGCTGCCCGGCGATGGGAGCAACTGTGAGCGACTAGTGAGCATGAGCGAACGGCGAGGATGGCTTTGCTCTCAGCTTTTTTCTTACAGATCCAGGCTTCCTGTGGTAACCGCGGAACTAAGGCTGTCGGGGCGATGGGAAGTCGGAAGACGGCAAGCAGTAGGCGTAAGTGGCAGGCGCCTTCTAGAGCGAATAAGGTCGGACTTGGTTGCTGTCAAGTCCGACCTTGTAATATTTTATGTCCGGCTTTGCTACCGGAGAGCTTGGGGATGCGATGACGCGCTTGGCACGTGTAGCGTCAGCGTGCCTCGGTTTCGATGACGAGGACGAAGCCTCCGCCCGGAGCTGCCTTTACGTTTAACTGCTGGGCAGGTGCTATCTCGCTTACCTTTAGACTAGTGGCATCGGACGCGGCGTCTGGGCCGTCCTCGTATAGACGCATATGCTTGGCGGAGGCGAAGGAGAGATTGAGGGAGAGGGTTCGTGGCTGCCAGTCGGTGAGTCCTCCGATATACCATCGGCTTCCCTTGCGACGGGCTACGACGATATATTTGCCGGCTTCCCCTTGGAGCACGCGCGTGTCATCCCATGTGACAGGTACCTCGGAGATGAAGGCGAGACTCTCTGGATTGCGCTCATACTGGGGTGGAGCGTCGCAGAGCATATTGAAGGGCGAGAGGAAGACAACGTACTCCGCGAGCTGACGGCAGCGCGTGCCCTGACTCATAGGATGGGTGTTGTCCTTGTGAAACTGGGACTGGGTGACGTTGCGCATGGCGCCCTGGGTATAGTCGATGGGACCTGCTACTTGGCGGATGAAGGGGACGTAGCACTCGTGGGCGACCAGGTCATAGCCTTCGCGAAACTTGGTGACCTCAAGCCCCATTACGGCTTCATAGTTGAGCACATTGGGCATAGTCACCTGAAGCCCTGTCGGTGGGAAGACGCCGTGGAAGTCAATGAAGGCATGATACCGAGCGCACATCTCGGCGGCCTGACGGCAGAAGCGTACGACCTTCTGGTCGGCACGATTGATGTGGTCTATCTTAAATCCGACTATTCCCATCTCGGTGTACCGCCTGACGACTTCCTCCATCTGACGTGAGAAGGGAAAGTAGTCGGCCCAGAGCACGATGCCCACACCTCGCTGGCGCGCGTAGGCGGCGAGCTGCGGCAGATGGATATCTGCTGTCGTCTGGAGCAGGTCGAGAGGATCCTGCAGCTTGGTCCATCCGGCGTCGATCAGGATATAGGGCAAACCGTGGCGGGCAGCGAAGTCGATGTAGGCGAAGTAGGTGGAGTCATTGACGCCCGGCAGGAAGGAGGTGCCTTCCAGTCCGTACGCATTCCACCACTCCCATGTGGCCTTGCCCGGCTTGACCCAGGAGAAGTCTCCCTGCGGTGCCGGTGCCAGACTGTAGACCACGTCGCTGCCGGCGAGCTGGGCGTCGGAGTCGGCCAGAAGCATCACGCGCCAGGGCAGCGTGCGTTGGCCTGCGATGCGGGCAATGTAGTCTCGCGTGGAGACGACACGCAGGCGGCTCTTCATCTTGCCGTGGACCTGCTCCCGGTCAGGATAACGGGGATATTGGCCTTGCAGGATGCCGTCTTTAGCCTTCAGAAATAGGACAGGGTAGTCATCTACGTCGTAGTCTGTCAGCAGCGCACGGGGCCCTTTGTCCCACTGGAGGAGGACTTGCGATGCCATGAGCTGAGGATGGCTGATTGTGTCGAGAAGGGCGGTGCGGTAGAAGTTCTGGAAGTCAGTGAACATGTTGTCAAGGGGCAGGTAGGTGAGCTGCGGACGACCGGCAAACCGATACTCGGTGAGCTCGTTGCGGACGGTGAGGCTGTCGGAGGCGGAGGTGACAAACCGATAGGCGACGCCGCCATTGTAGACGCGCCACTCTATGGCGCAACCTTTGCCCGTGAGACGGATGAGCCGGTACTGCTCATCGATGCCTGCGCGCTGGTAGATAGGTGTCGTCCGCTTGTCGCGCATCGTCGCCACTTGGCTGAGGACTAGACCGGACCCCAACTGACGGCCGTCGTCAAGTGTCAGAGAGAGACGCGAAGGCTGCAAGAGGCGGATGCCGTCGCGACTGACGCTATAGGCCGTCCCTTCGGCGGTAGACTCGATGCTGACGGTTGTGCGTCCGTCGGGAGACTTCACTTGCCAAGTGCGGGCGTAGGTAGATGGAGCCACGGCGCCCAGCAATAGGACAAGGAGGGCGAGGGATAAGATGGGCTTCATGATTTGTCAGACGTGGAACTGGCGGTTAGCGGCTGATGTAGACCTTCTTGCCGTTGATGATGTTGATGCCCTGACGGGGCTGAGACAACTTGCGACCCTGCAGGTCGTAGATGGCATCAGCATCAGTCTTGCTCTGTCCATGCAGCTCGCGAATGCCGGTAGGATTGCCGATGGTAACGAGTGCCGACGCCGGCGTGGTGACTACAGAACTGCTGCCCGGGATCGTATAGCCTTTGATGCTGTAGCGGGCGGCGACGTAGAGATTGCCGGCGTAGTCAAAGGCCATCTGGTTGATCACACCACCGTTGGAGACGATCTTGGCCTTGTAGGTGAGCTGAGGCACACCTGATGCTGACCACGCGAGATTGTACAGTTCGATATCGCCGTCGGCATTGCTGATGGCCAGTATGCCGCGGGTGGAGTCGATGGCGAGGCCTCCGCCGTTGCAGCCCGTGAGCGAGGGCAGGTCGGTGCCGCTGTTGAACTTGACTTTGCCGTCTTCGCTCATGTAGATGAGAGCTGGTACGGAGGAAGTATTGTTTCCGCTGTTGCGGGTCTGGGCCAGCCATACGCCGTCGGGACCTCCTACGATATTGACGTTGCGGTTGAGCAGCAAGCCCGAGACATCGGAGTAAGTCGCCGAGATAGGCTTGCGCCAAGTGTAGGACTTGGCGACATCATAGCGGCACAAGGTGGCATCGTCGGTCTCGGGATAACCTATCTCAAAGGCGTAGAGCCGTGTGTTGCTTCCGCTTCCGGTAAAGGCAAGTCCGGTGGTGCAGGTGCCTGTGATGTTATTGTTGGTCTTGATGACGCCGTCGCTGTTGCGGGTTCCAGTTGTGAAGATATTGAGTATGGGAGTGGCCTGATAGGGCGAGAAACTGAAGATACCACTATGGTTTACGCTGCGGTCGCCGAGGAATACGTATCCGTTGTTGGGGTTGATGGAGAGACGTCCTGGGGAATAAGTGTCGTCCTCAAAGGTGCTGTTGAAGAGCGGGGCGGAGTTGAGCGTCTCCAGCGCCGGGCTGAGCTGGTATACTCCCTTTGCGGTATATCCGTCAGCAATGTACAGATAGCCGAAGTTCTTGCTGGAAGGCTGCGTATTGGCTACTAGACCGGTAGCGCCTGTAGTATTCTTGAAAGTAAAGAATGCGGAGGGCGAAGTGACCGCCTCATTGTTGACAGAGACGCTCCAAGAGTAGACGCCGTCTGGCAGTTGTGAGGTCGGGATGCTGAGTTGGTTGTCTCCCTTGTCGACTTGGGAGACAGGAAAGGCGTACTGCTTCTTCGTCGTCGTGTCGGTGAGCGTAATAGTGCCGCTTGGCGCGTCACCGGTAGCTGAGAAGGTGAAGTCTGCCTGGCTTGTGCCGACGGTCTGAGCGAGATTGTAAGCGTACTGGACGTGCTCTGTCACCGCACTGCTGGGGGTGGTGCTAGGTACGTAGCCGTCTTTGGGAGAGAGGAGTAGCTTGGTGTACGTCGTAGCGTTGGCGGTGACGGTCAGCGCCTTCTTGTAGGTCGCCGAGAGGGGATTGTAGTTGTCGGCGGCGCACTCCAGCGTATATTGGCCGGGCGTCAAGTCGGAGAAGACAAAGACGCCGTTGAAGTTTTGGTCGGTATGATACTCATCGACTACGACGCCGTCGCGCAGCAGTCGGACTCGGGCACCATTGATGGGGAACCACTGGTCGTCGGTGCCGCTCTTGTACTTATAGAGGTCGTGGGTGATGGTGTGGATAGCGTCCTTGACGGTGCCCATCAGGTAACCGACTTTTTCAGCCGGGAGGTTGAAGTAGTCCAGTATGCCCCTGAGATAGCGGATACCCTCCTGGCCGCAATAGTCCTTGTTGAGAGCGCGATGGCGAGCCGGCTGATAAGTGTGGAAGTAGCCTTCGGAGAGGAAACCCGGTACTCCGTGCTTGAGCACTCCGAGGTAGCCGGTGTACTTCTTGCCATTGCTGCGTGTTGCAGTGGAGCTAGAATGATAAAAGTCAATATCTCCTCTGATGTTGGGGCGGCTTGGCCCGTAGCTGGTGTAATAGTCTATGCCGTTGGTCTGGATGTAGGGCCACACGGTCTGACACATCCGCTTGGCGCCGTCGGCTGCACCACTGCCGTCGTCGTGTCCGCGGTAGAGGAAGAGGGCGTAGTTGGCGATGGCGCCGTCTGTGGCTGCGTTGGAGTGAACGGAGAGGAACATGTCGAAGTTGCCGACCTCCACCTCCTCACATATCTCGGAGAGATTGCGGTTGTACTTGTACTGGTTGCTGGCTCCGGCGACGTAGGGGTAAGGTCCGTTGGCCACGCGGGAATATACGACATTGGAGGCCTTGAATCCGTTTTCTACGAGCTTGCTTCCGAGCTTCAGGATCTTCCACAGATTGGTGTTGGACTCATAAAATCCGCATGTGTCGGGCCGTCCGGTCTCTGCCAGCATAGGGTAGGGAATGGTGGCGGCGGGACGGTCATTGGGGCCCCAGCTGCCGTGGCCCGGATTGAGATAAATACGGATTTGGGATGCGCTCTTCTGGGCCGAGGCCCCGATGGCGACGGTTGTCAGGAGCAGTGCTGTCGCTGCGAAATGCTTGACTGTGGCAGTGAGGTGCCTTATAGAGATGATGGGATGCTTCATAGGATGTACAACAGATTACTTAGTATGGACATAGAGCAGGAAAGCGCGTCCTTCGGGCGTGGAGTAGAGAATACGGTCCCCCTTGCTCGTGACAGAGGGGAACATGGCGATTTGGTCGTCGGCGCTGAGTTGCTGCTCGGTGCCGTCCAGCGTGTTGCGCACGATGATGCGTGAGGCGGTGGTCTGCTCGCCGTCGTCCTCGTCGCGTTGTCCTACGATGATAGTGTCATTGAGCCACTTGGCGGCGCGGAGTATGCCCATCGGCTTGGGATTTTGCCCATTGATATCGCTGATGTAAGTTTGGTCGCCCGAAACAAAGAAGAGCAGATGACGGCCATCCGGCGAGATAGAGGGCCAGATGTAGCGCTGCGCTGTGCCGAACGGGGAGAGCAGCGTGGTCTTGCCGTTGCGGGTGAGCTCGAGCTGGAAATCCTGATTGGTCACGACTTTGTCACCAGTCTCGGCCTGGGCGGGCTGGACGGCTTGCCGCTGTTCCGCGACGACGACTTGTGAGGTTTTGCTCTTGATACTGTAGCGGCTGAGTCCGACCTGACGGGTAGGCGTATAGGATACTGTACGATAGAGAATGTCGCCGTTGGGTTCGACGGTGGTACCCCATCCGGCGCCGGCGGCATCTGTGATGACCTCCTCCCGCATGTCGGAAAGCGAGAGCAGGGACAAACCCTTGTTGTCATAGTCACTGAGCAGGAGAAAATCGCCTGTCGGGGCAAGGGAAATCTTTTGTATGGGATGCGAAAGCGCAATCTCCCGCGTGGAGTCTACGCTTACGACTTGTGCGGTCGCACTTGCGGCAGAGAGGAGGCAGATGGCCAGAGAGAGTGTCTTATTCATATTTTAATAGATAACGATTTTAGCTGAGATGATCTCACCCTGTTCAGACTGAGCTCTGAGCAGATAGATGCCGCGCGGCGCGAGCACGTCGATGTCGGCCATGCCGTCATAGCGGCGCAGGAGCTGACCGCTCGTGGAGTAGAGACTGACAGTGCGGGTCGGCGCATTGAAGTGGAGATGCCGTCCGCCCTGCATGGTAAAGCTGTACTTGGCAGCAGCAATCGAGTTGACGCCGTTGATGCCCATGGTCTGAGGCGCATATTCCCGGCCGTAGCGGTCGAGGATACAGACGGCGTAGCCGTAGCCCGAGGCCTTGTCGCTCGGCAGGGTGAAGCTGTTGGTATAGGATATGCCCGCGAGATAAGCGGTGCTGATGCCGTCGCCGTCAGTGCGAAATGCATCCTCGTACGTCTCGTTTTCTGGGATTGCGTAGACGGTATACCGTAAGGTGTTGTCCGAGCTGGCGTCCCAAGAGAGTTTGGTGCCGCTCTTGGTAATGCCGGTTACGGTGCCGAGATCATCGTGCTCCTTCCAGGTCATATCAGGCAGCAGCGCGCTAGAACCAAACAGATGTGACTTGAGATAGTCGCCCAGTCCTGTGGCCTTGGGACCTGAGATGAAGGCCTCGCGAAACATGACGCAGCCGGGGGCTTTGTTGCGGGTATAGTTGCGGGAGTAGACGACCTGCTTGGCTATCTCCTTAAAATCCTCCGTCGTACTGGAGCCAGCAAGGTCGCTAATGCTGTGACTGGCAAAGTGGTGGCGGTTGAAGAAGGCCGCCGTGCGGCTCCACCATAGGGTAAGCGGGCCAAAGGGATTGGTCTTGTGGGTCGTAGGCCAGTAGAGTTGCGGAGAGATGTAGTCCAGTGAGCCTGCCTTGAGCCATGCGAGCGGATCGGAGTAGATCTGGGAGTATTGCCAGTCGCTGGCGTTGGTCGCAGAGTAGGCTGAGACGCCTGCGTCCTTGGCTCCGCCCTTGGCGACGCCCGCCGGGCTTACACCAAATCGGACGTAGGGCTTGGTATCCTGTATCATGTCGTAAACTTGCTGGATGAAGGTGTTGACATTGTTGCGCCTCCAAGCCGGAAGACTGAGGCTGGTGCCGCTAGACTTCCATAAGTCGTAGTCGCCCGCCGTGGCGTCTTCGGGGGTCGGGTTGGTGTAGAAGTAATCATCAAATACAAGTCCATCGACATCGTAGTTGGAGATAATCTCACGGCATACGCCGACGAGGTAGTCTCTCACTTCGGCTATGCCGGGGTTGAATATCTGGCCCTTGTCGGTCTTGAGTATCCAGCCGCGGGATACGACCTCCTTGTCCCAGGCTGTCGAGTAGGTCGAGGTGGCGCTGCTTGAGTATCGGAGGGGATTGATCCACGCGTGGAGCTCGATGCCGCGCTTGTGGGCCTCGCTTACGGCGTACTCGAGGGGGTCCCAGGGCAGGGAGGAGCCGCGTTTGCCGGTGAGATAGTACGAGACGGGCTCCCAAGATGACTTGTAGAGCGCATCGGCCATGGGACGCACTTGAAAGAACATGGCATTGAAACCGTCAGCTTGCATGCGGTCAAATATCTTGCTGAGCTGATCCTTCTGGCGTTTGACTACGGAGCTTGATGTGCCCAGTAAGGCGGCGCCGGTATCTGTGGTAGGCCAGTCGAGACACCATACTGTCGATATCCAGACGCCGCGCATCTCGCGCTTGATGGGCGTCATGCTGCTCGCGGACTGGGGAAGCAGCAGTAGGATGAGACTGATTGCAACGATAAACGGTCGAAGAGTAAAATGATGCATATGTGGCTGAATATTAGTGTTGATTCATGTTTTGCGGAAAAGGCATTTTTACCAACACAAAGGTAAGAAAAATTGACAAATCTGTGTATAAGTGATAAAAAAATCTGACAAATTTGGCGGCAAAAGCCTCTTTGCTACACCCTGGCCCCGCTCTAGGCTGTCCAGACCGTTTACGCGGTTGCGAAACTGTATATTAATAATGTAAAGGTAAGGTTTCAGCTGTAGCCTGTCGGAGACGAAAGACTCCTGGTCTCTGACTGACGATACGGGAAGCGGGAAGAACAAGAAGATAAGCGGAACTGATGAGAATAGGCGTCGCAGGAGCAAGGATAAAAGAGAGGCGTCCTGTGCGCGGCCTCATCGGATAGGGTCGAGGCCGGATCCGGGTCCGCCAAAACCTTGGGCACAAGAGGGGACTTGGGATAGATAAAGGTATGAAAGCCACATTGTTGCGCTATAATCCGATACTAGCGTAACTATCTGGATTTCATCGGTAGCAACTTGCCTTCCAGCTTAAACTACATCGGACCTAGCTTACACTACATCCGACCTTGTTATCAATACGAAGGCATGTCGTAATCGCAGCGAGCGAGGCTGATCAATTTATGCCGGACTTGGCCCTGTCGGCTGCGGCAGATGACGAGTGGGAGACGACGGATGCGGGACAGAGCGCCGGCATCGACTGACAGGACCTGAGGCGAGGGCATATATGGCCAGAGGTGTACTGTTCTAAAAAGGAATTAATGTAACATGGGTCTTACATTTTGGCAAAATGAAAGCGAATGTTTTGTCGAAATTGACACTTTAAGGCATAAATATTTGACAAAAGTAATGTTTTTTCGTAATTTTGTCGGTCCAAGGCAGAACTTGAAAATAACTTATCGCAATACTCACGATTATGAAGACCAACTTAGACATGCTACATGACGGACTGTACGACGCAGAGCGCGAACACGACGCCTGTGGTATCGGTATGGTGGCACATCTTCACGGCAGCAAGAGCCACCAACTGGTGGAGCAGGCGCTGACTGTGTTGGAAAACATGCGTCACCGCGGCGCCGAGGGCGCGGACAAGAAGACCGGCGACGGTGCCGGCATCCTCGTACAGATACCCCATGAGTTTACACTGCTTCAAGGTATACCTGTACCTGAGAAGGGCCGATATGGTACCGGCTTGATCTTTGCTCCGAAGGATCCGAAGCGTAAAGAGGATATCTATGCCGTGATTACGGAGGAGGCAGACGGCATGGGCTTGTCAATACTCCACCTCCGGCAAGTACCGGTCGACAGTAGCTGCCTAGGAGAAGCAGCCCTGCAGAGCGAGCCCGATATCACACAGATATTTCTAGCCCCCACAGCGCTGATGAGCCCCGATGCTCTCGAGCGCAAACTCTATCTGCTGCGCAAGAAGATAGAGCGTAGAGTGAGCGACCCCGACTTCTACATTGTCTCACTCAGTTGCAAAGTGCTTATATACAAGGGTATGCTCTCCAGCATGCAGCTCCGTCAGTACTTCAAGGATTTGCAGAGTCCCTACTTCACGACGGGACTTGCACTGGTGCACTCCCGATTCTCCACCAATACTTTCCCGCGCTGGAGCCTGGCTCAGCCCTTCCGCATGCTGGCTCACAACGGCGAAATCAATACGATCCGCGGCAACCGCAGCTGGATGCAGGCACGCGAGAGCGTGCTTTCCTCTCCCGAGCTCGGCGATGTCAAGGATATCAGCCCCATCGTGCAGCCCGGCATGAGCGACTCCGCCTCACTGGACAACGTACTTGAGTTTCTCGTCATGAGCGGCTTGAGCCTCCCGCAGGCAATGGCTATCCTCATCCCCGAGAGTTTCAACGACCGCAACCCGATCAGTCAGGAGCTGAAGGACTTCTACGAGTACTACTCCATCCTGATGGAACCCTGGGACGGACCTGCAGCCCTCATCTTCAGCGATGGCAGATACTGCGGCGGCATGCTCGACCGCAACGGACTGAGACCGGCACGATATACCATCACCAGCGATGGACTGATTGTCGTGGCGAGCGAAGTAGGTGTGCTCGACTTTGACTCCTCCAAGGTCGTCGAGAAGGGACGCCTGCAACCAGGCAAAATCTTTATGGTCGACACCCAAGAGGGTAAGATTTACTACGACAAGGAACTGAAGGCCAGCCTCGCAAGTATGCATCCATACGGCAAATGGCTCAACGAAAATCGTATACAGCTCGAGCGTCTCAAGAGCGGACGCAAGATAGACAATGCCGTAGACAACTATGACCGCAAGCTGCTCGGATTTGGCTTTGACAAGGAGGCTATCACACGCACCATCGTGCCGATGTGTATCGACGGCAAGGAGCCTACGGCCTCCATGGGCTACGATACGCCCCTCGCTGTCATTAGTGATCGGCCACAGAGTCTCTTTGACTACTTCCGCCAGCAGTTCGCTCAGGTCACCAACCCCGCCATTGATCCTATCAGAGAGCAGCTGGTGATGTCACTGACCGAATATATCGGCGCAGTGGGCAGCAATATCCTGACGCCCGACGAAGGCAATTGCAAGATGGTCCGACTGCCTTACCCCATTCTCAACAATACGCAGCTCGACCTCTTGTGCAACATCCGCTACAAGGGCTTCAAGACCTTACGTCTCCCCATTGTATTTGAAGTAAGCAAGGGCGAGGAAGGCCTCAGAACCGCACTCGAAGATCTCTGCCGCAAGGCTGAGGAGAGCGTAGAGCAGGGTATCAACTACATCATCCTGAGTGACCGCTTCGTAGACGAGACTCACGCTGCCATACCTTCCCTCCTCGCCGTCAGCGCCGTGCACCACTATCTGATAGCCGCCGGCAAGCGCGTACAGACTGCGCTCATCGTTGAGAGCGGTGAGATCAAGGAGACGATGCACGCTGCCCTCCTTCTCGGATACGGCGCCAGCGCCATCAACCCCTACATGGTGTTTGCAATCATCGACGACCTCGTCAAGCACAAGCGCATCCAGGAAGACTACGCCACGGCTGAGAAGAATTTCATCAAGGCTACCTGCAAGGGCTTCTATAAGATTATGTCCAAGATGGGTATCTCCACGATACGCTCATACCGCGGTGCAAAGCTCTTTGAGAGCATCGGATTGGGCGAGGAGCTGCTCCGCAAGTACTTTGGCACCGAGATATCGACCATAGGCGGCATCGGCCTCAAGCAGATTGCCAAGGACGCTATCGCATTCCACGACAGAGCTTATCAGCAAGCGCGTCCTGACGAACTGAAACTGATTACAAGCGAAGGCCGCTTCTGCTATCGTAAGGACGGCATCCGACACGCTTGGACGCCGGAGGCTATCGCTACGCTGCAGCTCGCCACACGCCTCGGTGACTACAAGAAATATAAGGAATTTACCCACATCGTCGACGAAAAGGCCAAGCCGATATTTATCCGTGACTTCTTTGACTTCAAGCGAGCCAAGAAGCCGATTGATATCAGCGAGGTAGAGCCCGTAGAGAGTATCGTCAAGCACTTCGTAAGTGCCGCCATGAGCTTCGGCGCCCTGAGCAAGGAGGCCCACGAAGCCATTGCACTGGCGATGAACCGCCTCGGTACACGTAGCAATACGGGTGAGGGAGGTGAGGACTCCGACCGATTCTACGAAGATGTGGACGGCGTTTCGCTCAGCTCCAAGACCAAGCAGGTCGCATCGGGACGTTTCGGCGTCACCACCGAGTATCTCGTCCACGCAGAGGAGATACAGATCAAGGTAGCCCAGGGCGCTAAGCCTGGAGAGGGAGGTCAGCTCCCCGGATTTAAGGTCAATGAGATTATTGCCAAGACCCGTCACTCCGTACCCGGCATCTCGCTCATCTCGCCGCCACCTCATCACGATATCTACTCCATCGAGGACCTCGCACAGCTCATCTTTGATCTCAAGAATGTCAATCCGAAGGCTGCCATCAGCGTCAAGCTTGTAGCAGAGAGCGGTGTCGGCACCATTGCTGCCGGTGTAGCCAAGGCCAAGGCCGATCTGATTGTTATCTCTGGCGCAGACGGAGGTACCGGAGCGGCTCCTCAGAGCTCCGTACGCTGGGCCGGCGTCTCACCCGAAATCGGATTGAGCGAGACACAGCAGACCCTCGTCATCAATGGCCTGAGAAAGCAGGTACGACTCCAGGTGGACGGGCAGCTCAAGACAGGACGCGACGTGATACTTACCGCTCTGCTCGGTGCGGATGAGTTCTCTTTTGGTACCTTGGTGCTGATCGTGCTCGGCTGCGTCATGATGCGTAAGTGTAACACCAATCTCTGTCCGATGGGTGTGGCTACTCAGAATGACGAGCTCCGCAAGCACTTCATCGGCAAGGCTGACTATCTGGTCAATTACTTCACCTTCCTGTCGCAGGAGGTAAGGGAGTATCTTGCAGCTATGGGCTTCAAGAAATTTGACGACATCATCGGCCGCACTGATCTCATCGTGCGCAAGCCGGTTGAGACGCCGAAGTACAAGACTCTCGACTTTGATCGTCTGCTGGCCAAGCCGGCGGGCAAAGACGGCCTCCACTGGGACGGACGTCCCTACCAGGCTCTGCCTAAGGTGCTGGATGACCGTATCATCGCGGACTGTCGCGATTCCATCGAGCATAAGAACGAGACAACTCACGAGTATCTCATTCACAATACAGACCGTGCTGTCGGTACACGCCTCTCCGGCCTCATCGTGGCCGAGCACGGAGTCGACTACTTGCCCGACGGAACACTCAATATCCGCTTCCGTGGCTCTGCAGGTCAGAGCTTCGGCGCCTTCCTTACCTCCGGCATTACGCTCAATCTCGAGGGCGAGACCAATGATTATTTCGGCAAGGGACTCTCCGGCGGCCGCATCATCATCAAACCGCCTCACCGCCGCAACTATAAGGCCGAGGACAACGTCATCGCCGGCAACACCGGTATATACGGCGCTACATCGGGCGAAATCTTCATCAACGGCCGCGTAGGTGAGCGCTTCGGCGTGCGCAATTCGGGCGCCATCGCTGTCATTGAGGGAGCCGGCGACCACTGCTGCGAGTATATGACCGGAGGTCGCGTCGTCGTGCTCGGTCCTACGGGCAGCAACTTCGCCGCCGGTATGAGTGGCGGTATCGCTTACGTCTGGGATCCGGAAGGCCACTTCGACTACTTCTGCAATATGGAGATGGTTGAGCTGAGTCTCGTCGAGGAGAGCGCCTCCCGTAATGAGCTTCGCGAGCTTATCCACCAACACTGGGCTCACACCGATTCGGAACTTGCACGTCGCATGCTTGACGACTGGCCCCACTACGTGGATCAATTTATTGAGGTGATCCCCATCGAGTACAAGAAAGTCCTGCAAGACGAGAAGGACCGCCGCCTCCGCGAGCGCATCAACAATATCTGGAAGGAGTCTTAGTCTCGACAGTGCCCCACATCCTATCTATTAATTCGTAAAAAGATATACATCATATGGGTAATCCTAAATCTTTTATGACAGTGCCGCGCAAGGAAGCCGGCTATCGTCCTAAGCATGACCGAATCTTGGACTTCGGAGAGGTAGAGCAGACGCTCAATGTCAAGGATCGTCAGGAGCAGGCCAGCCGTTGTATGGACTGTGGCGTACCCTTCTGCCACTGGGCCTGCCCTCTAGGCAGTCGTATCCCGGAGTGGAATGACGCTCTCTATCACGGCAACTTTGAAGAGGCTTATCAGATACTCACACGTACCAATGATTTCCCTGAGTTTACCGGCCGCGTATGTCCGGCTCTGTGCGAGAAGAGCTGCGTGCTCAATCATGTGCTCAATGCTCCGACAACCAATCGGGAGAATGAGGGCGCCATCGCAGAAATGGCCTTCTCAGAGTGCTACGTTCACCCCCGAGAGATCATACGCAACGGCCACAAGGTTGCAGTAATTGGTTCTGGACCTTCCGGACTTGCTGCCGCCAACCGCCTCAACCTCGCAGGATATACAGTTACAGTCTTTGATAAAAACGAATCCGCCGGAGGTTTGCTCCGCTTCGGTATTCCTAATTTCAAACTCAACAAAGCCATCATCGACCGCCGTATAGCGCTGATGGAAGCCGAGGGCATCACCTTCAAGTACGGGGTCGAGGTCGACCCCACCAAGATGCCTGAGGGCTATGAGGCCTATGCACTCTGCACGGGTACTCCCCAGGCACGCGACCTCAAGGTGGAGGGACGCGAGCTCAAGGGCATATATCTCGCTCTGGAGATGCTGAGCCAGCAAAACCGCATCTTGGCAGGCAAGACCTTCAAACCTGAGGAACTTGTTTCAGCCAAGGGAAAGCGCGTATTGGTCATCGGTGGCGGTGATACGGGATCTGACTGTATCGGTACGGCACATCGTCAAGGCGCTATCGAGGTTACGCAGATCGAGATTATGCCCAAGCCACCGGTAGGGTACAATCCGCAAACACCGTGGCCTCAATGGCCTCGTATCTTCAAGACGACCTTTGCTCACGAGGAGGGATGTACACGTCGTTGGCTGCTTAATACCAACAAGTTTATCGGCAACAAGGCCGGCCATGTCACGGGCGCCGAAGTCGAGGAGGTAGAGTGGCTGCCCAATCCCGAGGGCGGTCGTCCCATCATGAAGGCTACAGGCAAGAAGGAGACAATCAAGTGTGACATGGTCCTGCTGGCCATGGGCTTCCTTCGTCCGCAGCATCCTGAGTTGGCAGCCAATGTCTTCCTGGGGGGAGATGCTGCCAGCGGAGCCTCGCTCGTCGTTCGCGCTATAGCGAGCGGACAGCAGGCGGCCAAACAAATTGATGCTTATATCAAGGGCGGCAAATAGTCCCTGAGATAGATTATAGGTCAGGCCTGATGCGGAGAGATCCGTGTCAGGCCTGATTTCTTTTAGTTGCCTAGCAGTCTTTGTAAATGGCTTCACAAGCCATATGGGATGAACTTAAGTTCTTGCCAAAATGTTTTGTCGTCTTTTGGATTGCCTTACATGCTTTACCGGATGAGTGATGTCCTTGCTAAAAAGCCTTGTTGTCTTTTCCAATCGCCTTACGACCTTCTTGGATGGCTTAATAAAGTATCGCTAAATCGTCCTTTTGTCTTTCCGAACTGCTTTACAAGTCTTACTGGATGAGGCTAGGGTTTGGGGAAAATTGCCAGCCGCCTTTCTAAAATGCGTCGCAACTTTTCTTTCAGCGAGAGTTTCTCCTGTCGACATCATTTCCGTACAGCACAGCATTTGTCTGGCCATTTCTTTTTCCCGCAGTCTTTCTGCGAGGAGCAGGCTTGCAGAGACAGACAGAGGTCGTTGTCAAGCCCTCGCTGAGACACAATAGTTTTATAATAAGAAATTGAGTTGAGAGCACCAGCTTGTCTCCGAAGACAAAAAGATGAAAATCGCTCCAACAGGCCTTTGTAACTCACTGAAATCCAATGAATTATAAACAAGATTTGACTTTATTATAACTAACTGGCTATCAAGCGATAACAACTCGCCTTCCAGTTTAAACTACATCCGACCTAGTTTAAACTACATCCGACCTTGTAGCGCTTACAAGGCGACTGTTCATCACTACATCGGTACCTGTATGAGACGGTGTCTCATATTTATTATATAAAAAACGGATGACTTGCCTAAAAAGACGGCGAGCTGTTGTCTGCTTTCTTTGAGGATTCTCCGGGACCAAGACCGCATACGGATGGGTACCCTTTCTCACGTGGGATTTTTTCAAAGGATGCTGTCATAGAGTCTGCCCGGCGGGCAGAGAGTGGACGGCACGACAGGACTGAGGAGCCCGGACTGAAATGGCATGGGACCTTGTTGGGTACACTCCGGGAGCGTCACTCCGAGAGGGTCAGCTCCGCTTGTGCGATCACTGTTCTTCATATGTTGCAGCACAGAGCCTGGCTGTGCGAGAATGAAGCGCTCCTGCGTCTGTATGAGGGCGCTGTAGAGACTATAGGTGCTTATCTTTCTGAATGCTAGGCGAGACGCTTACTTCTGCCAGCGTTCGACTAAGGCCGGAATCGCTTACGGTGACAACAAAGGCCAGGCCCAGTGTGTACTGGGTCTGGCCTTCGCCTTGACAGGTCTGGTCTGATAGAGAGAGGATCAGTCCCGGTGGATCGAAACTTTGACGTGCCGCATATTTACTCCTTGGAAGCCCATTGCTTGGCGGCTTCGTAGAGCTTTTCGCCGCGGAGTCCCTTAGCGATGAAGCGTCCTCCGGGAGACACGATGACGGTCTGTGGGATGGCCTGGATACCGTATTTGTTGGCAATCTCACTCTTCCAGCCCTTGAGGTCGGATACTTGCGGCCAGGTCATATGCAAGTCCTTGATGGCTTGCTTCCATGCCTTGGCGTCCTGATCCAGCGATACGCCGATGATGGCTATGCCGTGGTCCTTGAAGTCTTGGTAGAGCTTGACCATATTGGGCATTTCCCTGCGACAGGGACCGCACCAACTGGCCCAGAAGTCGATGATGACGTATTTGCCCTCGTTGATAAGACTTGAGAGGCTGACAGGCTTGCCGTTGGGATCGGGGAGCGTGAAGGGGATGTAGTCAAATCCGGCGGTGACTTTCTTGTCGTTTTCCACAAACTTGCTCAGTAGCTTGTAGTCGTTTGTCGACTTGAATACGGCGGGTACTTGCAGAAGATAGGTCTCTGTAGAGGGTCCGCCAAGAGTGTAGCAGAGATCAGACAGGAGCCGCAGACCAAAGTAATTGGAGATATTGTCCTTCATATACCGTATCTGTATGCCTGAGATCTGGTCGTCAATTTGCTCCATGCGCTTCCCGGCCTCCTTGCGTTGGTCCTGTGTGAGTGTAGTGTCCTTGTACTGCTTATAGGTTTGGCTGATTTGCTCTTCAAGTTCGGAAGTCTCGTCGGCCATGCGGGAGGCTGCCTCGTTGGATTCCGATCCGGAGACTCGTACCTTGGGCTCATCGCCGATCTGGGTCAGGGTCAGTTCATCTCCGTCGAGATATACTTCGACAGGGAAGGCCTGCTCGCCTTCGCCAATCAGGACAAAGCGTGCGACAGGTATGGAGTCGAAGTTGGTCTGTAGGGTAAATTTTCCGTCAACCACGGAGGCTGAGTCAAGCTTGATAAGCCCTCGACCCTTCGGCTTGGCGACGTATACCTTGCGGGCGGTGTTCTGCTTGCTGAGAATGCCGCTGATGGTGCAGCGGGTGGCAGACTCGTGTATTTTGTCCCTGCCCTGTGCGGGAACAGTCAGACAGAGAGTGGTGAGGAGAGTTGCCGTGATGATATGCATGCTTTTCATGGTAGGGTAAGTCTTATTGTTGTTTGTCGGTATCCGCGAGGAGTTGTTCTACTCTCGCCTTGAGCTTGGCACTCCTGAGGTCTCTATCGGCGATCTTGCCATCAGGGCCGATGAGGAGGGCAAATGGAAGTTCATCTAGGCCAAACTGAGCCGCAATGGGGCTGGCATTGCCCTTGAGGTCGGAGACCTGTATCCAAGACATCTTGAACTTGTCGGTCATATCCCGCCACTTGGCGCTGTCGGTACCCATATATACGCTTACGATGTCAAGTCCGCGATCGTGCAGTTTCTGGTAGGCATCGACCATTGCCGGGACTTCGAGGTAGCTCTTGCCGACCTTGTCAGACCAGAAGTGGAGGTAGACGTAGTGGCCGGCCTTGACCATGTCGGCGAAGTGAAATTGGGTACTGTCCAGGCGCTGTGCCTTGAAGTCGACGAAAGGCTGTCCGGCCAGCGTGCGGGCCTTGATATCAATGTATCGGCAGATGCTGCCGGCCAGAGGCGTCTGCTTCATCTTGTCAGACATCTTAGCGACAAGGGCCTTGTTTTGCTCAATGGTAAAGCTCTGGAAGTATTGGTTGAGCAGGTATATGCCGACGTAATTGTCCAGGTTGTGGCTGATGAAGTCGTAGGAGTAAGCGTTTTGTACCTTGATGATTGTGTCGGAGGCCTGACGCAGTTTTTCCATCTTGGCACCTGCGGGGGCATTGTCGGCATACTTGTAACGCTCGGCCACGTTGGTGCGCAGGCGATTGAGGCTGTCGATGTATACGGAGTAGATATTGTTGTGTCGGGTACCGGTCACGTGGCTGGCAAATTTGCCTTCGACGAGATGAGCCTTGATGGTGCCGGGCTCTAGGAAAAAGTCTGCCAACAGAGATTCCCTCTTGACCGGCCCTACACTGAGAAGCAGTACCTGCGGGGGCGTATCACACTGGCCGCGGAAGGTGAAAGCGCCCTTTTTGACAGCGACAGAGTCTATGTAGATGGTCTGCCCGCGGCGTATCATGGCGAGGTAGACCTTCTTGCCGTCGGCTATGCCCTCGGTGGTGCCGATGATGGTGACGGGGCGTCCTACTCGGAGAGACGTCTTGCCGGCCCGTGCATTGCGGGATGTCCGTGCGGAGTTAGGAACTTGCTTGCGGACTTGAGTGGTACGGGCCTTGGCAGTGCGGGTAGCGCTTCGTCTGGTCTGTGCTTGGGCGGGTGTGGCCAGCAGGAGAAAGCAGAGGGCGAATGCGGCCCATATATTTAAATGTAGAGTGATTGATTTCATGCGTGTATGGCTTAGCGTGTATAGAGCAAGGCGGTTATGAACTAAAAAGCTCCTTACGATATGCTCTTGGGCTATCGTAAGGAGCTGTAGCTCGGATGGAGCTGACTTGCTAGTGCATATTAGTCTTCGTCAGCTACGACTTTGAAAGGTACAGTTGCGGCTACTTCCTTGTGAAGCTTGACAGTGGCGGTATAGTCTCCGACTGCCTTGACATCGCCCACGGTGATAATCTTGCGATCAAGCTCAAAGCCTTTCTTGGCAAGCTCGTCTGCAATCTGTACATTGGTGACTGATCCATAGATGGTGCCGGTAGGGCTGACCTTCATGGGGATAACGAGAGGCTCCACCTGACCCAGTTTCTCTGCGAGTGCCTCGGCATCGGCCTTAATCTTGGCGAGCTTGTGAGCGCGCTGCTTGAGATTTTCAGCGAGTACCTTCTTGGCAGACTCGGAGGCGATAACAGCTTTGCCGGTCGGGATGAGGTAGTTACGGCCATAGCCGTCCTTTACCTTAACTATGTCGTTGGCGTAACCCAGTCCGTTGACGTCTTCTTTAAGTATGATTTCCATTTCCTTGTCCTCCTTTTTAATTACTTCATAAGGTCAGTTACAAATGGGAGCAGGGCGAGGTGGCGTGCGCGCTTCACTGCCTGTGCAAGACGACGCTGATACTTCAGCGAGGTGCCGGTGATGCGGCGGGGCAGGATCTTGCCTTGCTCGTTGAGGAACTTCTTTAAAAATTCGGGATCCTTGTAGTCGATGTACTTGATGCCGTACTTCTTGAAGCGGCAATACTTCTTCTTCTTAACGTCTACTGAAGGCGGGGTAAGATATCTGATTTCGTTCTTCTGATCTGCCATGGCTATTTGTCTTCTTGCTTGTTATTTCTATTCTGCTGGCGCTTTGCCTCATAAGCGGCAGCGTATTTGTCCA
Source organism: uncultured Prevotellaceae bacterium (assembly GCA_900316315.1). Classification (GTDB taxonomy): domain Bacteria; phylum Bacteroidota; class Bacteroidia; order Bacteroidales; family Bacteroidaceae; genus UBA6382. The sequence goes on along the minus strand of ONCK01000008.1, from coordinate 57,938 downwards.
TCTTAACCGTGAGGTAGCGGATGACGCGCTCGTTGCGGCGGAAGTCAGTTTCCAGTTTCTTGATAAATGTAGGCTCGGCTTTGTAGCCAAATACCACGTAGAAGCCGCTCGATTTCTTGTCAATCGTATAAGCGAGCTTCCTCATGCCCCAATTCTCCTCATAGAGAATCTCGGCCCCGCCTTTCTCCAGGAAAGCACGGTACTTGTCAACCGCTTCCTTCATCTGATCGTCAGACAAAACGGGAGTTAAAATGAAAACGGTTTCGTACTGATTCATACTCTAGTTGTGTTAGTTTGTTGATAAATTGTGATTTGCGGGTGCAAAGTTCGTCTTTTTTTCTGAAACAAGCAAGTATTTCTATCGAAAAACTCAATTCCTTGCTCTCAAATCCCTGCTGCGCGGGACACTTCGGACTTCAGAGGGTGTAAAGTCAGACCTATGGCTTGCAGAGTCAAGCCTTTTTGTCGGCATGTCTTAGTCCGGTCCTGGAGGGCGCCGACAGCGTCAATCGCCTCCCCTGCTTAAACTGATCAGAGGATTTGCTGGCAGGCTTAACGGCGCCTGTCGTCTTGCCCGACTTGGGGTGATGCTGGGCAGGACTTGTGGGGAAGTTGTCCGTGCGGAAGGGGAGGACAGGAAGTCCCTGCTTGTTGGCCAAGTTGCCAATGAGGAAGTTGCGGAAGCAGTAGCGCACGGCAACAGGCTGCTTTACCTCGACACTCCGGAGAACTACTTTGCCGTTTTTGACTACGGCTGTAGCTGTGTGGAAGACACTGTCGCCGCCGCAGATCTCAAATCCCTGGATACCCTCCTCGCGGTTGAAGCCCTCGCTGGCGTGTGTGAAGGTCAGGAAGGCTTTGTCGCCCTTGACTTTGAGGCTCTTGTACTCCGGATGGCATATTGCGATAGTCGTCTTGCCGTATTGCTTGCGCAGGGCCCAGTTGGCGAGTCGCTGCCCGACGGGTTGCTTGTTGGCGGGGTGTATCTGGTCGGTCTCGCTGGGCTTGACGAGGTCGTTGGTGCAGACCAGTCCCGAGTATTCGATTTGGTGATAAGCCTTGTGCTGTTGCTCTCGTAGGAAGGCGCCTTTTAGCCCGTCCACTTTCTTATCATAGGCGTAGGGCGCGATTTCTACGAAGTAGAAGGGGAGCTTCTTGTCGCCCCAGTCCTGACGCCAGCGGTTGACCATGTCGCCCAGTCGGCGCGCATACGTCTCGGGGTGGTAACCGACATTGGCCTCGCCTTGATACCAGATGAATCCTCTGATTGTATATCCGCGCAGCGGGTAGATCTTGGCGTTGTAGAGAGCGGCGGGTGCGTGCTGATCCATCTTCTTGTAGGCCTCGTCGCTCAGGTCTACGTTGCCGTAGCTCTTGAGAATGTCCGCGGGAATCCATGCCTCGACATTGGAGCCGCCCCACTGGTCATTGATGATGCCGACCGGCACGTTGAGCTGGTCAATCAGGGCCTTGGCAAAATAGAAACCGACGGCAGTAAACCCGAGTATCTCCTGTGGGTTGCTATTGTGCCATTGGGCGGGCACAGAGTGCTGGGGCGTGCGGCAACTGCGGTTGGGTATATTGCAGAAGTGGAGTTTGCCGCTGTATGCGGCGGCGCTTGCGATGAGCTGGGCGGAATTGTCTATCGGGCAGCAGCTCCATCCCTGGACCGGCATCTCCATGTTGCTCTGCCCGGAGGCAAGCCACACCTCACCGACGAGGACATCGCGGATGACCAGCGGCTCGCTGCCGTCGGAGAGCGTGATAGCGTAGGGCGTAAAACTGGCCTTGGGCGTCACGATGCGTAGGCTCCATGTGGAGTCTGCGGCGGCCGTGGTGGCGATTCGCTTGTAGTCCCATGAGGCTACGACTTCGACGGTAGCGCCTGGCTGGGCCTTGCCCCAGATGAGGGCCTTGGACTCTTGCTGCAAGACCATGCCGTCGTTGAAGGGAGACCCGGGAATGACACGTGCCGATGCGCCCAGACTGAGGGCTGACAGCGTCAGGATAAGAATGCTTTTATAGTTGGTCATAATGTTATTTGTAGGATTTGTATCAGAATGGATAAGAAAATGTCACGATTTTGACGCTACCAGTCCGCATGTGCGCTCGATCCAGTCGAAGCCCTGACGCACGATCTTGCACGTTACGACATAGTACCAAGCCATTGGAACGTAGCAAAACATGTATCTCTTGGCCGAGTAAGCCAGTACGTTGCTCAGAGAGTCCCACTTGTACTCCACGTGATACAATACTATATAGTAGAGAACAATGCTGAGTACGAGCGCGCCGAGCACACAGAGATTGTTCCTCTCCTTGACTATATAGTAGGAGTCGGCTAGCAAGGCCAGAAGGGCGGCTACAAAGGCCCAGCCGTAAAACTGTGTGTTGCCAATCAGACTCCATGCGCCGCGCCACACCTCTGAGGCCTTCTCGGCATCCCAGAAGGGGTGAGTGATGAGGGCTGATTCGCTCGTGAGGCCGTTGGCGGCTGCGTAGATGCTGAATATGACGGTCGGTATCAGCGTGGCGAATGGCGCGATCAGGCTTAGCCACGATGCCTTGCGGCGCAGACACTGTATGAGTACGAGGACGCCGGCCGTAGCCCCAAAGACGATGCCTTCGGCCCGGAGCCAGCAGTTGACGGCAATGAGTATCGTGCCGAGCAGGAGGTCTCTGCGTGCTCCGCGTTCAAACCATAGCGTGATATAGAGCAGTCCCGTCGAGGCCATGGCGGCCTGTACGACATTGGTGATGCTGAGTGAGGAGAAGGAGAGCATTTCCGGCGTAAACACGGTGGCAAGTGTGGCGAGCATAGCCGCCGTTGGGTTGCTCGCGCGCCGCGTCAGACCGTAAAAACCTACGATGAAGGAGAGGTAGAAGAGGCCGATGATGATCTTGGAGGTCTCGGCTCCGAGTGTGTAGACGTAGGCGTAGGCGAGCTGGAGCATGGGGAGATAGGAGATGCAACTGCCTGCCTGGTGAATCTTGGGCATGTAGTCGCCTGCAAATATGCTCATGCCGCTGTAGGTGTGCTCTTGAGCGGCGACAAATCCGATGGTGTCAAATCCGGCCATGCTGTCGCGGTCATAGACGGGGAAGTAGAGGGTCTTCATCAGGTTGCCGTACTCTACATAGACGAGGAGAATCAGGAGCAGGAGCCACAGCGCATTAAACCAGTTCAGATTTAGTTTCGGCTGCAACGAACACAGGAACTGACGCCTCTTGGGTACGAGGGTGGCAGCGGTGACGAGGAGCACGGCCACGGTGATCAGCTGGCAGGTGGTGGCGGTCAGAGGTACGCGGACCCAGTCCAGAAGCATCATGAGGAAGGTGACGACTGCCAGACCCACGGGAAAGGCAAATCCGACGCGCTCTGTGAGCGTGATGCTGAGGGACAGACGGCTGATGAGCAGAAATCCGCCCAGGAAGATGAGAAATAGACAGAGTGCGATCATGGCTGCTTCATATTTTGTGGCGCATTGACAGGCAGCACGCCGATGGTATACTGTGGAGGTACGGGGTAGTGGACCTTGTCCGTGTTGTGGCCGTTGACGATACCGATGTAGGTCAGCTTCTTAGACCAGGAAGTCTTGCCGTATTCGTTCTCGGTGACAACGCGTCTGGGGTAGAGCACGCGTACAGCCGTCAACTTGTCATTGAGTTTGCCGTTAAATGGATTTTGCTGCGTGCTGTCAGGCGCCGATCTGAAGTCACCGGCTGACGGCCAGTAGATGACGGCATCTTTAGGCGTATTGTCACGCAGGTAGGCGAGGTACTGATAGTCAGCCCCGAGCTTCATCGCCATTTTCTCGTCAGTAGAGAGGTCGGGATACTGCTTGATGGCTTCCAGATTGCTCTTGAGGTATCCCTCCCACAGCCATTGGTACGACTGATTGAGGCCCGGTACCTTGCTGATGAGTACGCCGGCCACGATGAGCAGGGCTCCGTTGCGTATAAACCAAGTCCCAAATCCCCTGCGTTCCGTCTTGGCCTTTGCGGGCTTGTGCGGCGCTGGAGAAGGAGCGGAGTGTTGGCGTTGATTGTTTGACATTGTTGGATTTTGTTGAGTTGTATTATGCAAAGGTAGCGTATATCTGTAAATCCGCAAAAGACGATATTCAATTTTTTACGGCCCAGGTGTCTATGGGGCGTTCCCTGCGTGAGGTACCAAGGGAAGCCGGCCTCTCTGCCTGCAATCCTTTATCGCCGAGCTGGGATACGGAATAGACGGGGAGAAGTCCGCAGCGTGGCAGAGACGGCTCTCGGAAAAAATTTACCCATGTGATGGTATTCACTTAAGACGTACGACAAACAAGTCGCCTTGTTTTGACAACAAGGTCGGATGTAGTTTATAAGTCCTGAAAGCCAATCAGTTACAAAAACATCTCTTTTTGTGCCAATATCTGGTATCCAGCCACATACGGAAGCGATGCGAAAAAGTTGACCGCGTACTTGTTGCTTCCGACTGGAGATGTGGCGGAGAGTAGGTCTAATCGGGGAGACTCCTGTCGCCTCTGCAACTAAAAAATGCCGATTTCATCGGGAAAAAAGCTTCTATCCGGAGTACATTGGACCTCGTCCGAACTTGCTGCTGTCTCCTGCCGGAGCAGAGCAGACGGGGTGCAGAATGAGGCAAGGCGAGCACGGGGCCCTTGGTCTGGACAACAGCAAAAAAGGACCTGCGGTGTTTGGTCGTGTGACCGACTTAAGGTATCTTTGCCTATCCTAAGTATTTACCTGATGGCGAAATCGTCCGTTCATAGTCTGATCCTCTCCCTACTGCTTGTGCTGCTGTGCCCGTCATGTCAGCGCCAGGCGGCACACGGAGCCGATGCTACGGCCGACAGCGTGACCTTCAGCCATGCCACTCTGCTACACATTTACACAGGTCGGGGCTACCGCCTCGTCGTCATAGACAATCCTTGGCATCCTGGCGAAGTGCTTCATCGGTACGTGATGGTGCCGCGCAAGGACAGCTTGCCCGCAGACCTGCCCGAGGGGACACTGCTGCGTACGCCCTTGCGGCGCCTGACGGCGGGTACGTCGGTCATCGCGGTGCTGATGGATGAGCTCGGCGCATTGGACCACGTAGCCGGCATCTGCGACTTGCAGTACGTCATCTCGCCGCGGGTGAGAGACGCGGTCAAGGCGGGCAAGATACAGGACATGGGCTTGTCGGCCAATATCAATGTCGAGCGCCTGATGGCCTCCGGTTGTGACGCGCTGATGCTTTCCCCTTACGACCGGGTCGACTATGGTGCCGTTACAGCCTCGGGTCTGCCCATCATAGAGTGCGCCGACTATATGGAGGTCTCGCCTTTGGCGCGCGCGGAGTGGGTCAGATGGTACGGCATGCTGGTCGGCGAGGAGGAGCGGGCGGACTCGCTTTACCGCAAGTTGGCTGCTGATTACGAGACGCTTAGGCGCCGTGCCGCCCGGCTACAGCGCCGCCCTACGGTCTTTGTCGACTTGATGACCTCCGGCATCTGGTATCAGCCGGGAGGCAACAGCACAGTCGGCCAACTGATCAAGGATGCCGGAGCTTCCTATGTATTTGGCAACAATAGCCAGAAGGGATCGGTCGGCATGACGATGGAGAGCGTCTATGCGGGAGCTCATGATGCCGACATCTGGCTGATCAAGTACGGCGGCCAATCGGATCTCACCTACAGCGCACTCCGTGATGACGATGAGCGCTACAGTTGCTTTGGCGCCTGGCAACAGCGCCACATCTGGGGATGCAATCTGTTTCGTCACGCCTATTTCGAACAAGGAGCCTTCCATCCGGAGCGCATACTCGGCGACATGATCAGTATATGTCACCCCCAGCTGATGCCCGGCTACCGGCTACAATATTTCAGTCCCCTGCAATGAGACGCAATATTCTGACCATCATCCTGCTGTCGGCACTTATCGTGGTGCTGCTCTTGCTCTGCTTGCTTTGCGGCAGCGTCAGCATACCGGCTGGAGAGATATGGGCGGTGCTCAGCGGCCAGTCAGCCGATGCCACCTCACAGCTGATCATCCTCGAGAGCCGTATGCCTCAGGCCGTCGTGGCTCTGCTGAGTGGTGCGGCGCTGGCTGTGAGCGGCTTGCTCCTGCAGACCATCTTCAGCAACCCCTTGGCCGACCCTTCCATCCTGGGTATCAACAGCGGAGCGGGACTTGGCGTCGGCATTGTTGTTCTGGTGGCCGGTGGAACCGGAGCTGCAGCTTCGTGGGGCCTGACCGGATTTGTATTGATGGTAGCCGCGGCGCTCATTGGCGCAGGCGTTGTCATCTTGCTCCTACTTCTCTGCTCCAGCCTTGTACGCAGCAATATGATGCTCCTGATCATAGGCATCATGATCAGCTATGCACTTTCCTCCATCATCTCCCTGCTCAACTATCTGGCAACAGCAGACTCTCTGCAGGCTTTCATGCTGTGGGGTATGGGCAGCTTCGGCAGTCTATCCCGCCGCTGGCTGCTGCCGTACGCGGTAGTCATCACCGCAGGACTCATCGGATCACTGCTGCTCGTCAAGCCGCTCAATGCGCTCCTGCTGGGCGACCGATACGCCCGCAACCTGGGGGTCAACATCCGGCGGATACGCACGCTGCTCTTGCTGCTGACAGGTATATTGTCGGCTGCTGTGACGGCCGCTTGCGGTCCTATCGCCTTCATCGGCCTCGCTGTGCCCCATATAGCGCGTATGATGACCGGTACGTCCGACCATCGCGTGCTGCTGCCGGCGACGCTGCTCTGCGGGAGCGCTGTGGCGCTGCTTTGCTGCCTGCTTTGCAACTTGCCCATGGGAGGCGGTGTGCTGCCGCTCAACGTGGTGACGCCGCTCTTTGGCGTGCCGGTCATCCTATATGTCCTCCTGTGCCGACGGAATACGTACAATACTATATAAGTCACGCTAATGAAAAAGTTATCCTTCCTCTTCTTCATCACCATCTCCAGCCTGCTGCCTATCAGATCGCAGAGCAACAGCCTCGTGCTCGTGTCCAGAGCAAAGAGTACCACGGCTAAAGTCGCCGGTGAGAGGCTGGCCACTTACAGCATCGTCTATCAGGGCTCTGCCGACTGGGACGAGGGCTCTGAAGCCGCCGCCCGGCTACGCGACAGCCTTAAGTCGGCGACGGGCGAGACCTTGCCGACTGTCGCAGATACTGCCTTCAGCCAAGGCAATGCCATCCACCTCATCCCCTCTACGAGCGTGGGTACATTCAATTACACCCTGCGCTGCACTACAGGCCAGGTGTATATCACCGGAGGCTCCAGTTGGGCCTTCAACAGGGCGGTTCATCTGCTCTGCAACCAGCTACGCAAAGGCAACGTCTCGACCTATTTCTCCAGATCGGGCACGGTGACCGGCGATGTCCTCTTTGACCGCTATGAGGATGCCAACCTGCGCATACTAGACGACAATATCTGGCAATACGACAGCAAAAGCAATGCTGTAGTTTGGCAGAATCTGAATGTAGACTGCCGCAACAGCGCACGCGGTCCGCAATTCGCCCAACTAGTACGCGCCTATATGCCTGAGGTCGTCACCCTGCAAGAATACTCCAGCCCCATGGATGCTGTATTTTACCCGCTGATCAGAAAATATGGCTATACCACTGCCACAGCAGGCGATGGAGACAATTGGAACTATACTCCTGTCTTTTATGATACGGCGCGTGTGACGCTCTTGGAGTCAGGCTATCATCTCTACACGCCTTCCCAGTGGAGCAACGCCGGCACCAAGTCTTACACTTACGGCGTCTTCACCCACAAGGAAACGGGCAAGCGGTTTATTGTCTTCTCCACGCATCTCTGGTGGAAGAGCGAGTCGGCGCAGGCCGGCAGTGACTCGGCACGCTATGAGCAGGTCAATACGCTTATCGCCAAGGCTGAGGAGCTGAAGTTGCGCTACGACTGTCCGATATTTGTCTGCGGCGACATGAATAGCTATGAGACATCCATCGCCATCAAGGCTTATTTCAGTCATGACTTCACTCCGTGCTACAAGGTGGCTACTGGCTACGCCGACAATCACAATGGACATCACGTTTGCAGTGCCTCGGAGGGCTTCTCGCGCGTCAGCAAGCGCAAGGCGGATGACCGTAGCGGCGCTATCGATCACTGTCTGGTCACCCATGCGGGCACGGAGATGCTGGTGCGCTCCTTTGACTGCCTCATGCCTTACTTTACGGTCAAGCTCACCGACCATTATCCCAATCTCATAGACATCAAGCTCCAGTAGCCACAGCGCACGTATTTGCTCCATTCTCGTCGCGCTGTCCTAGGTACCCGGCGTATCCCCGTACGGCAGATGACTGGCGCAAGCAGGTCAGCCTCGCAGCCTCCGGCACCTTGCCGGAGAAACTCCCAATGGCCAAGCCTTTGCATCAGACCTGGGACAGTCAAGGCGCGAAGTAGCGCAATCTAAGTGTGATATTCTTTTTAAAAGGTATGAAGAAGGGAATCTGTTATCAGATTCCCTTCTTCGGATAAGTCAGCGCTGGGATGAGGTATACCGGACGTGGAGGGCGAAGTCTACTCTGCGGGCTCTGCTTTGCTTTGTGCCTGACAACGCTTCCGAAATGCAAGTGGCGAGACACCCTTGTGCAGACGGAAGTAGCGGCCGAAGAAAGAGGGGTTGGGAAATCCCATCTTGTTGCTCACCTCCTTAATTGACAGGGAGGTACTCTGTAGATAGTAGACGGCATCGCTCATGGTGTACTCGTCAATCCAGCTGAGCGCAGTGCGGCCGGAGTTCTTCTTGCAAGTGACGGCGAGATACTTGGACGAGATGTTGAGCTGTGTGGCATAGCTCTTGACGCTCCGATGCTTGACCTCGCTCCGCTGAAGTAGGTCGAGGAAACGCTGAAAGAGGTCCTTGGTAAAAACAGACTCCTCGGAGACTTGCCTACCATCGCCGGTGAAGCCACACAGTCCGATGAGAGCGCCTCGGATAAGCGAATGGATGACGTCTTTGCGGTACTTGGTTCGCTTGTGGTCAAGGCTGAGTTTCACGATGTCAAAGAGACGCGCCACAAAGAGCATATCGATGTCATCCAAATCGTAGATGATGGGAGCAGGGCCGTAGACTATACTATTCCAGATGCCGATATAGGGGCGGATAAGTGCTTGTATGATGCGATTGGTCAGACAGAGAGTCTTGCACTCGAAGTCTATACTTACCATTGTGTCGGCCAGGTAGGTATTGGGCGGACACATGAATATCTGGCCTTGGGACACGGTGACGCTCTTGCCGTTGGCGGCAAACTGTATGTGGCCCTGGGTACAGAGCAGGAGGGTATTCATAACTATGCGGGCAGAGATAGAGTCGGCAAGGGCTCGTATATTGTTGAAGATGAACACATCTTCGTCAGTATAGTCGGGCTCCGGAAAGTTGGGAGTGCCGCATGTGGGCTGCTGGATGGGAAGTTGAGAATTGTTTTCTGGGTTCATATTTATAGAGCGTTTGGTACGGTGAAGAGTGCTTCCTGCTGATGGGTATCATGTGCTGATACCGTGGGCGGCATGTCAGAGATTATCACGTCGGGTGTGGAGCCTGTAGGCGGAAGGTCGGAAGCTGCACGCGATACGTGCCTCGATGCGCGAACATGACAGGGGTCTGTAGCTGGGAGGTCGGATGAGGCGGGTGGCCCCTCCTTGCGAGCTGTTGGTAAGGCCGGCCTGCAGGCTTCGCCTTCGGCGGAGGGCCTGCGCGTGTCGAGGCGTATTAAGACCAAAATCAGATTTGGGGAGAACTAAGTCTGATGCCGTTGAGGCTGGATCTGATGGAGCCAAAGCTTGGTGAGAGGTGGGCTTGACCACCTCTCTCTCTGTCTCAAGCAGGGCTTGATAGACACTTCTTACCATTGCTCTCGTACCTCGGGGGAGTGCTGTCTTGTTGATTTTGAGAGAAAAAGTTGGCGCAAAAACACAAATTTGCTTATTTTTGCACGATAATGTGTATTCTTGCAAGTCAAGGCGTCAATATGAAATCAAATTCAGATAGATATGAAAGGTAAATTATTACTCCTCTCTATGGCATTGGCCCTCGTGGGTATGGGGACGGTCAGTGCCCACGACATTTATGTTTACACGACCGGCAATTATACGCCGGTGCAGACGGTTCGCAATATCCGCAGCATCGTAGTCTCTACGACCGGCATCCAGATCAATGGCAATGACGGTTCGTCTGCAAACCTCGAGTATGCGGACTTTGACTACTTCAGATTTTATGCTACGCCGCTGCCTGCGGGTATCAAGCGTGCTACAGCCGATGAGGCAACTATCGATGCCCGCGGCGATGTGCTCAGTATCCAGGTATGCAATGATGTGAACCGCGTGGACATCGTCTCTACATCGGGTGTGGTACTCGCCCGTCTGACTCCGGGCACACGGAGTCTCAACTACAATATGTCGGCCTTGCCCAAGGGTATACTCATCGTCAAGGTGGTTGCCGGGGACAAGACTTATGTAAAGAAAATCCTTAAGAAGTAACAGATATGAAGCTCTCTAGACTATATAAGGGCCTGCTCTGGGTCGTACTGGGTCTGACAATGTCCGCCGCAGCTCTGGCCTCAGGCGGCATAGACCAGTTTTGTGTATACAATAACGGCAGGATCGTCTTTCGCATCAACGCTGACAGCATAGACAGTATCGGACTGACGCCCAGCAAGAGGTTTTACCGTATCTACAGCCCCTCGGGCAAACTGCTCTACAGCGAATCCCGCAGGAATATAGACAGTATGTGTTGGCGTAACAACTTCTCCGATCCAGCCTTTATCATCTCCTCCGCCCACCAGCTGACGGCTTCTTACGACGATGCGCTACAGGAGTACACCTTTGCCTCGACAGGCGGTGATCCTTTCATCTTTACGTCTCGACTGGGCCGTACGCTGAGCGAGGACTCATGCGTGCTGACCTTTGAGTATCAGGCTACGCAGGGCATCACCGGCATGCAGGTCTTCTTTGGCGACCCGATCAACGAAGGCAGGTCCGTCACTATCGGCGATCTGGACGCTACAGAGGGAACCAACTGGAAGACTTTCTCCTACAATACCAAGATCTTGCGTGAAAACTTCAAATGGGGCAGTGCTACAAGCCGATTGAGAGTAGACTGGGGCTGCCCCACGGGTAGCGAGTTTAAGGTGCGCGGCTTCCACTTCCGCCCCATGACGGCAGAAGAAACCGAGGCTCAGCGTGTAGCCGACAGCGCAGCTGCTGCCAAGAAGCGTATCAACGCCGATATAGCCCAGTATCTTGTCGCCAGCTATCCGGATACGATTACCCAGGTCAGCGTTACGGACAACAAGGTCATCATTACCGGCACCACGACGGGCAAAGGCACCTTCGCCCTCGCAGAAGTGACGCCTTGGGAGGATGTCACTGAGCTCAAGGCCTTCCCCTATCAGACGAGCATCACCGACAGCGCATTCAGCATCACCCTTGACCGCTCTGTAAGCCGCGAGGGAGTGACCTACGACCGTGTCCTCTCCAAGTGGGCCGTCATTCAGAAGACTGACACCGCAGATGTGCTGGCCTCCCACGCTCGCTATGCTGATGACGTGACGCCCAAATACTCTGCGGAGCCGGGCGTGCTCAAGGGAAAGAAGGGTATCGCTGCCGGTCTCGGCGCTTACTACTATGCGGACTTTGACTCGCTCGATGTACACAGCACGACGATGAACATAACGCTCAACACCATCCTGCAGACGACGGCCGGAGGCAATACGACCCCCTATACTTACGGAGGCAAGACGTACTATATCAACAATAGTACCGTAGCCGTACACGACGATGTCCTGCTCCATGCTCAGGCCAAGGGTATCATCGTCTCTGCCATCCTGCTTTGCCCGACCGGTTCCATGTTTACGGATCCGGAAAACACGGGCGGATACTACTCGATGCCCAATATGACGACCGCTGAGGCTGTCAATGCCTACGCCGCTGTGCTCAATTACCTCGCAGAGCGCTACTCTACCGGTGAGCACGGGCGTATCCACCACTGGATTATGCACAATGAGGTCGACATGGGAACTACGTGGACCAACATGGGCACCCAGCCGATGTATCGTTACCTTGACCGCTATATTAAGTCCGAGCGTATGGCTTACAATATCATTCGTCAGTACGACCAAAACGCTTCTATCCTCGGCTCCTACACGCATAGTTGGGCAAGCGGCGACGGCAATTATGCGCCCAAAGACATGCTCAACACGACAGTCAAGTACTCGGCAGCAGAAGGCGACTTCCTGTGGGGCGTAGCTTACCATCCGTATCCGATTAACCTTGCTTCGCCTAAATATTGGATCAATGACGTGAGCAAAGCAACCTATTCAAAAAATGCCAGCTTTGTCACTTTCCAAAATCCTGAGGTCATCAACGATTGGATATTGGACAAGACCAACTACTACAAGGGCACCAAGAAGCGCATCCTCTTTTTCAGCGAGCAGGGGACCAACTCTCCGAGCTACAGCGAGACGGATCTGGCCAATCAGGCCGCAGGTGCCGCGCTGATATGGAAGAAGATCAAACAGCTGGACGGCATTGACGCCATGCAGTGGCACAACTGGATGGACAACAGAGAGGAAGGCGGCCTGCGCATTGGCTTGCGCGCCTTTGCCGACGGCGACTTCAAGGAATACGATGTCAAGCCGGTATGGAAGGTATGGCAAGCTGCTGACACTGACAAGGAGGATGAGGTATTTAAGCCGTATCTCGATGTCATCGGTATTTCCAACTGGGACGGTCTCATCCATACTGTAAACTAGGCGTCGCGACAATATGTCATCAGGCGGCCATCCGACTCCGGTCGGGTGGCCGCCTCGTCTATGTGGTACCGCCCTTAGCAAGGCTGGCACGAGACGGACGCCAAGACGGGAGAGACGCAGCGGAAGTCGGAGATGCAAGGCGGCTTCAGACACTGCCCGCTGACGTGAGGCTGTCCGCAACTGTCACGCTGCGCGAGGCCTGCAGTCGTGATGAAGGCGGCTCCCAGACGGTGCAAAAGGACTTGGCCAGACGAGGGGAATGCGCCTGCCGGATACAGAGTGTGGTAAACTTGACTATTTTTTGAGATTATTAAGTATGAGTTTCGAGGTGTATTGCTATTTTTGCAAACGTATAATCCGCGTCATGTGCCCTATAGTCAAGAGGACCAGACAGATAAGCATCTAGATGATATGAATTCAGAATCAGAAAAGACTTCCGCTGCAACTCCCAGTAGTTGCGCTACCGTACCCTCGGAGATACCCAACTTCCGCTCCACCTATGCTCCGCTCAGACCTAAGGCGTGGGCTACGCCCTTTGTGGTGCCCGTGATAGTGGCTGCCATAGTATGGGCAGTACTTCAGACCATCTAGCGATGAGACTATATGCTAGATATGGTGCCGGTTGTATCGGACGCAAAATCCGCAGATCAGCCGGCGTGGTGGCTATGTTGGCTGTACTGACGGCCGTTGGAGCGTGCTCGGGCCGCCAGCAGCAGACTGTCAAGGTCGAGGCAGAGGCGGGATCTCAGAGTCGCGCGAGTTTCTATCGCGTCAGCGTGGACTCTTGCAACGCCTTGCTGCCGGCTAGACTGGACTCTTTTACCATCTTGACGGCGGTAGGCTACATCGAAACAAGCAATACATTTGTCTACCACTATGTCTTGAGCAACAGAGGCACGCCCTTTGATGCTTCTGAACTGAATAGTCGCAAACAGAGGGCCATTTTCACACTTTCACGACTTGACGATGCGACGATGCGTCAGATGAGGCATTACGGTACGACGCTGCGCTATCAGTACAGTTCGGAGACCGGTGCTTCACTGGGCTACTTTGACATTTCTCCTCAGGAATACTAACGTGTCGCAACCAGACACCCAACAATCCACATAAGATGAATCAGATACAGTGTCCCCACTGCGGAGCCGCAGTGACCGGTGATTGGAAATATTGTCCCCATTGTGGGCAAAAGATAGAGCAGCAGCAATACTGCAAAGCGTGTGGCGCGCCTCTCCGTGCTGGAGACAGATTTTGCCACGAGTGCGGCCATGCGGTAGAAGACACCGCTCCGACGCCGGCTCCGGCTCCCGCAGCTGCTCCGCTGAGGAAGCGATGCCCTGAGTGCGGCAATATCATCAGTGAGGATGCCCCCAGTTGTCCTCATTGCGGCTACAGCTTCGTAAAGACAGAGACGGGGAGCCTGTCGGGCAAGGTCAAGTGTCCCTCATGTGGGGCCTTGATTGCCGATACCTCGAGGGTGTGCCCGGAGTGTGGCTGCCGTCTGTCGGCAAGCGCCGTCGTGGCACCTTCGGCTCAGGAGACGAGGGCACAGAAGCCTGCAGAGCAGATTCCGCTGAAGCGCAAGCATCACACTTCTCTGGTGATGATCCTCTTTGTCATCGTCATTATCTTTCTGCTCGCGCTCTACCTGACGGCACATCGGCGTCCGATAGCGGTAGAGCAGCAGGCTGACCCGAACCCGACGGAGCAAGTGGACTCTGATGCCCCCTCACAGCCTGATGCCACGGCTCCACAGGACCAGCAGGCCGAGCCGCAGTCTGACGACCCCGCAGACGATGAGCAGTCGGCGGCACCTCAGGGCAATGGAGACGGCGAGGAGGAAATGCCGGCCGACGACCCTAATGCACAATGATTGGGAAAATAAACTAAAAAACGCGTTTTGAGCTCTCTGACAAGCAAAAAGCGGACAGCAATAAGGCGAATTAGCAAAAAAACGAGTAATTTTGCACACTAATATATCCTACTCTACGAAAATCATATCATGAGAAAACCGCAATCAGGCGCCATAGCCATCATGCTGGGCCTCGCGCTCAGCCTTACGGCATGCAATGACAGTACGACCACCACGGGAGATGAGAGCACCGACTGTGCCATTACCAGTATGACTCTCGGATCGCTGCTGCGCCGTGTCACGACTGCGACCTCCAGCGGCAAAGATACGACATACAATACTACGGTATCAGGCAATGTCTACCCGATGTATATCGATCAGCTCAAGCAGGAGATCTACAATCCGGACTCCCTGCCTCTGGGCACGCGGGTGACGAAGGTCGCCTTCACATCGATCAGCAGTGACGGCATGATAGCTTATCGCACGGCTTCGGGCAACGATACGCTGTATAGCAAAAGCGACTCACTGGACTTCACGAAGCCGCGTATATTTGTGTGCTACGCTTACTCAGGTACGGCCAAGAAGGAGTATACGGTGCATGTCAACGTGCATCAGGTAGACCCGGAAAAATTTATGTGGGGTCAAGTTGACAGCGCCAATGTTGCGCTGAGCGATGTGACCGCGCAAAAGTCCTTCATCATCGGGGATAATATCTACATCTTCGCTGTCAAGGGCGGCAAGCCCGTGCTGCTGACCTCTACGACGGCCAATGGCAAGGCCTGGGCGACGACGGATCTGCCCCTGAGCGGACTGGATCCCTCCAGCGTGCAGTACTTCAACAATCAGTTCTTCGCCCTGGACGGCACGACGCTGATGACGTCGGCTGACGGCGCCAGTTGGACGTCTGCCGGATCCGACATCAGCCCGGAAGCACTGCCGGCAGTGGGAAGCAACCGCCTCTTTGCCATCATGAATGGGGCGATATATGCCTCCAACAACGGACAGACGTGGTCGAAGGACAGCCTCGAGTCAGACGCGGCCAGTTTGCCGACCGGCCACTTCACCTCTGCTTGGACGGAGATGAACTTTAACAGCAACTTTGAGTATATCCTGATGGCAGGCACTACGAGCCAGGGCAATGTGGAGTGGAAGAAGACACTCGACAAGACCGGCAGCAACGATGAGCCTTGGAGCCTCTACAATACCAACGCCGACGACAGCTACGTATATCCTGCCAAGGGCGAATCGCAGATGATCGGCTATGACGGCAAGACGCTTGCGCTGACGACAGAGGGAGATACGCTGAGTCTCTTCTACCTTACAAGCGACGCTGGCCGCACTTGGAAGCAGCAGCGAAGCAGCTATCTGCACCCCAGCGGCATATATGCGACCTCCTTCAGCTGCGCGGTGGATAAGGATAAGTACATCTGGATCTTCTGCGGCGGCAGCGGAGCAATATGGCGCGGGAGAATCAACCGACTGGCCTTCGCCGACAACCAAAAAGCCTTCACCGAATGACCTTTCCCCTCAGAAGTATAACCCTATTGGTCTTGATGGCCACCGCCACGGTAACGGTCTACGGACAGGAGGACGCCGAGTATCGTATGGAATACGGCGTCGGTGTGGGGACGAGCTTCTATATGGGGGATGCCAACAATACTTTTTACAGCCAGCAGAAGGCGGCTTTTGCCGGACTATGGCGCTATCTGTTTGACCATCATAACGTCTTGAAGGTGGCGCTCAGCATCGGGGGCATCAAGGGGCAGGTCTCGCCGGATATCAACTACTATCCTGTGGATCTTAGCAGCGGGGCAGCAAGCTCAGTGCCGAGCCGGTACCGCTTCAGCGGCACAGTATATGACCTCAGTTGCCTGTATGAACTTAACTTCTGGCCTTACGGCTACTACACGGGCTACATGGGCTACAAGAGGCTCACGCCCTATATCCAGGCAGGTCTGGGATTGACCTACTCATCGGCCGGCAAGACGGCCTCTGCCAATATCCCCATCGGCGTAGGCCTGAAGTACCGCCTTGGCAAGCGCTGGAACATCGCGCTGGACTGGACGTATCATTTCGCCCTGTCGGACAAGCTGGATGACTATCAAGACCCTCTCGGCATCAAGTCGGAGGTTTTTAAAAATAAGGACAACTATTGCCTGACGATGCTGACGTTGACTTACAACATCTCACCGATTTGTCCCAACTGCAATAAGGACTGAAAAAGACAGACCGCAACGAGTAAGATATAAAGAATGAGCTACAAAGAACAGCTGGACATGAAGCGCATACCTGAGCACGTCGCCATCATCATGGATGGCAACGGACGCTGGGCTAAGCGCCGGGGACTCTCCCGTAGCATGGGTCATCAGCAGGGCGTAGAGGCTGTGCGCATTGTCACGGAGGCGGCAGTGAAGCTCGGCATCAAGTACCTGACGCTGTACACCTTCAGCACAGAGAACTGGAACCGGCCCGCGGAGGAGGTGGCCGCGCTGATGCAGCTGGTCCTGACCTCCCTGAAGGAAGAGATCTTCATGAAAAACAATGTACGCCTCCGCTGTATCGGCGATATGAGCCGCATACCAGCCCCCGTACTCCGACATATCAATGACGTCGTCAGAGATACGAGTCACAATACGGCGATGACCGTAGTTATGGCCCTGAGTTACTCCAGCCGTTGGGAGATTACCAACGCAGCACGGCAGATAGCGGCCAAGGCAAAGGCGGGCACGCTCCAGCCGGAAGAGATCTGCGAGGACACCGTCAGCCGGGAGATGGCCACAGCCTTCATGCCCGATCCGGAGCTACTCATCCGCACAGGCGGAGAGCAGAGGCTGAGTAACTACCTCCTTTGGCAGTGCGCATACTCCGAGCTCTATTTCTGCGATACTTTTTGGCCTGATTTTGACGAAGAGGCTCTCTGCAAAGCAATCCTGGACTACCAGAAGCGAGAGCGCAGATTTGGCAAAACAAGCGAACAAATCAACGAGACCAAACCAGAATGTTAACCCACACAACCCTCTCCAGAATCCTGGCATGCCTATGCATGATCAGTCTAAGTCTGCCCTCCTTGCGCGGACAGAGCGAGATAGTCAAAGTCAATCCCACACTGGACTATTCGATGTCCCCTACCGACTACATCATAGGTGGACTTGTCATCGACGGGGTCAAAGACTATGACCAGAGCGTCCTGCAGGGTATCTCCGGACTCAGCGTCGGGCAGCAAATAACCTTCCCCAAGGCAGATGGAGCCATCACCAAGGCAGTGAAAAATTACTGGGATCAAGGACTCTTCTCGGATGTTTCCATCACCGCGGACAGTATAAAAGGCAACAAGATCTTTCTCCATATATGGCTGACCGCCCTCCCGCGCATCTCATCGCTCAACTTCAATGGTGTAAAAAAGAGCGAGATGGAAGACCTCGAGGAAAAAATCGGTATTAAGAAGGAAAGTCAAATCAGTACAAACGCTATCGACAGGGCCAAGATTGTTATCAAAAACTACTTCAACGAAAAAGGATTTACCAATGCCTCGGTGGATATCCTACAGCAAGACGATCCTGCAAAGAAAAACTACGTCAAAGTCGATATCAATATTGACAAGCACAGCAAGATAAAGGTACACAAGATCTATTTCACCGGAGCAGACAGCAAGCGCATCGGCAAGCTGAAGGGCGCCATGGCCAAGACCAAAGAGGTCAACCGCTTCCGCAACCTCCTGAAGTCAAAGAAATTTATCGCTGAAAAGTACGCAGAGGATAAGGAAAACGTCATCAAGAAGTACAATGAGTGGGGCTATCGCGACGCCTACATTGTCAGTGACAGCGTGGTGCCGTTTGATGAGAAGCACGTCGACATCTATCTCAATGTAGACGAGGGCCAGAAGTACTATCTCCGCAACCTTACATGGGTCGGCAACACGATCTATTCGACCGACCTCCTTAACCGTCTGCTCGCCTTCAAGACTGGAGATGTATACAATCAGACCCAGCTCGAGAAACGCCTGCATTCTGACGACGACGCAGTGAGCAATCTCTACTACAACCACGGATATGTATTCAACCAGATTCAGCCTGTCGAGACGCAGGTCGTAGGAGACTCGATAGACATCGAGGTCCGCGTCGTCGAGGGACAGCAAGCTCATCTCGGCCATGTCAATATCCAAGGCAACCAGAAGGTATATGATGAGGTCATACGCCGCGAACTGCGCACCAAGCCCGGCGATCTCTTCAACAAGGAAGCCATCATGCGCAGCTGCAAAGACCTCGCGCAGATGGGACACTGGGATCCTGAGAAGATGGAGCCCAAGGTTATCCCTCATCCGGACGATGGTACTGTCGACATTACCTATAAGCTTGAGCCCAAGAGCAGCGACCAGCTGGAGATAAGCGCGGGCTATGGTCCCGTGGGCATCACAGGAACCGTCGGCTTAAAGTTTACCAACTTCGCCATGCAGAATTTTCTGAAAAAGGAAGGCCGTCACCGCTCCATATTCCCGCAGGGTATGGGCCAGAACATAGAAATCAAGGCCCAGACCAATGGTACTTACTATCAGCAGTACAGCCTGTCGTTTGAAGATCCCTGGTTTGGCGGACGCCGCCCCAACGACTTCTCCCTCTCTCTCTTCTACTCCAAGCAGACTGATATTAATAGTCAATTCTACAACTCCGACTATTACAGCAACTACTACAACCGTCTCTACGGCTACGGATCTTATGGCAGCGGATACTACAATATGGAGAATTATTATGACCCCGACAAATATGTAAAGATGTTTGGAGGAAGCATCGGATGGGGTAAGCGTCTCCACTGGCCCGATGACTACTTCTCCTTCTCAATCATGCTTGCTTACCAGCGGTACATGTTGCGCAACTGGTCCTACTTCATCATGTCCGACGGCAATTGCAACAACCTCAACTTCACCCTCTCGCTGACCCGCAACTCATCCGATCAGATCTTCTTCCCGCGTAGCGGCTCCGATCTCGCTATGTCGGTCAGCTTCACTCCGCCCTACTCGCTGTGGGACGGCAAGGACTACGCATCACTTGCCAACAATTCACAAAGTCCGACCTATATGAAGGAGATGGCGGAGAAGTTTAAGTGGGTCGAATACCACAAGTGGAAGTTCTCCCTCAAGACCTACAATGCCCTCTCCAGCGCCACACATACCCCCGTGCTGATGACGCGTACAGAGTTTGGCTTGCTCGGCTACTACAATCGTCACAAGAAGTCCCCCTTTGAGACCTTCTACGTAGGTGGAGACGGTATGTCGGGCTACACGACCGGCTATGCGCAGGAGATGGTCGGACTCCGTGGTTATGACAACGGAGCTCTCACCCCCTACGGTTCGGAAGGCTATGCCTACAGCCGCATGACGCTTGAACTGCGCTACCCTCTGCTGCTTACGCAGACCAGTATCTACGCACTGGCATTCCTCGAGGGCGGTAATGCATGGACAAGTGTCAAAAAGTTCAACCCCTTTGACATGAAGCGCTCGGCGGGCGTCGGCGTGCGCCTCTGGTTGCCGATGATCGGCCTCATGGGTGTTGACTGGGCCTACGGATTTGACAAGATCAATGGCTCGCGCACAAACTCCGGCAGTCAGTTCCACTTCCTGATAGGCCGCGAATTCTAGCAAACAATTCAACCAAAAAACAGATACAATGAAGAAAAAGATTTTTGCACTCCTTATTCTTTTCGGAGCAGTGCTGATGCCGGCCGCTGCCCAGAAGTTTGCGCTGGTCGACATGGAGTATATCCTCAAAAATATTCCGGCATATGAGCGTGCCAACGAGCAACTCAATCAGACTTCCCGCAAGTGGCAAGCCGAGGTCGAGGCCATCAACAGCCAGGCCAAGTCCCTCTATACCAACTATCAGAATGAGAGCGTCTTCCTCTCCGCAGAGCAAAAGAAAGCTAAGGAAAAGGAAATTCTGGACAAGGAGAAGGAAGCTAGCGAACTCAAGAAGAAGTACTTCTCTCCCGAGGGCGAGCTCTACAAGAAGCGTGAAAGCCTCATCGGCCCCATACAGGAGCAGATTTATACTGCCGTCAAGACCGTCGCAGAGCAGCGTGGATACCAGCTGGTCCTCGACCGCGCCAGCGACAACGGCATCGTATTTGCCTCTCCTGCAGCAGATATTTCCAATGAAGTCCTTGCCAAATTGGGCTATTCCAAATAAAATGCCTATATTTGCACGCCTAATCGGTAACCAAACCAAGGAATAACAAATAATATCAATACCAATGAAGAAAATTCTTTTAGCTATGCTCTTTTTGGCCCCTCTGAGCCTCGCTGCACAGAAGTTCGGCCACTTCAATTCCGCAGAAATCATCCAGCTTATGCCGGAGTATAAGACCGCACAGACCGAGCTGCAAAATCTGCAAAAGCAGTATGAGGCAGATATCAAGGCTATGCAGGACGAGCTCCAGCGCAAGCAGGAGGACTATACCAAGCAGCAGGATTCACTGCCCCAGAATATCCGTCAGCGCCGCGAGCAGGAGATGCAGGACCTCTATCAGCGCATCCAGCAGACCGGCCAGGACGATCAGCAGAACCTCCAGAAGCAGTCTAGTGAGAAGATGCAGCAGATAGCCGACAAGGTACGTACTGCAGTCAAGGCTATCGGCGATGCAGGTGGCTATACTTACATCATGGACGTCACCTCTGGTATCCCTTATATCAGCACGACACAGAGCAAGGACATCACTTCTGAGCTTAAAGCCAAGCTCGGCCTCAAGTAGACCGCGCTTCTGCCGCTCTCGCAGCACTTTGCTGCGCATCATTCCCCGCATCCATCTCGCGTCCTCGACGCTCGGATGCGGGGAATGACTATTTTGTGAGGTCTGCTCCCGCAGTTGTGGACCGTACAAGGGTCCGGTTAAAGGACCGCGGGGACGGGGCTCTTTCCCGACGCTCGCGGTAAGCCACTCAGTGGCTCACTCTCCGCCTTTGTATTCGCTTGATAAAGCATGTCCGCAACGGAGGATATCTGAGCGCCAATCCGAACGAGGAAGGGCGGATGAAGTCTTGATTACACTCTCTGCTACTCGAGGGTTCCTCCGCACTTTGTCAGCCGCTTCCTCTCGCTGATGGATCATTTTCCCTTGCAGTAGCTCCTTCATCGGGACTCCTTTTCGTCACATGGTTCCTAAACGGAACAGTCTTAGTCTGCTATCTTTCCCTTTGCGGCAATTTTTCCGCAAGAGTCGAGTTTACAGGTACGGACGCCCATCTTGTCAAGAGGTCTTTGGATAAAATAATTTTATAATAAAAAATTGGACTGACATTTCCCTTTCGCCTTCGAAGGCGAAAAAATGAAAATCCTCCCCAAAAACCTTTGCAACTCGCTGAAATACAATGAATTATAAATGAGGTTTTGACTTTCTTGTAACTAACTGGCTATCAAGCGGTAACAACTCGCCTTCCAGTTTAAACTAAGTCCGACCTAGTTTAAACTATATCCGACCTTGTAGCGCTTACAAGGCAACTTGTCATCACAACATCGGCACTTGTGATGGACAATATCCTAGAGTTATTATATAAAAACAATTAGCCGTCGTGTACATCGGGAGTATTCGGAGGCGAAGACCGGATACGGACGGAGCCGTCCTTTGAGTATTTTTTTCTCAAAGCGTGCTGTTAAGAAATCCGCGCATCGAGCAAAGTCTAAGGTGCTACGGAGGGGGCGGGGAGGGCAAACTGAAATAGCGGGCATGCCTGCCGTCTGTTGCCAGTCGGATCATCTCTGAGTTCGGACAGATGTGGCCTGCTGCAGGATTTTTCCGCAAGTGAGTGGGTCCTTCGTGGGCGGAGGATGAACGCTCTGAATAAGAAAAGCCCCGGATGCTTTTTGAGGAGCATTCGGGGCTTTGAGGTGTAAAATGTGGATTGTCCGTTTGACGGGGCTGCTGGCTATTTCAGCGTGAAGGCTACGCGCGAACTTATCTCGTCTGATGCTGTGCCGATCAGGGCTTCAAATTTGCCAGGCTCGGCCTTCCAGTCCTGTATCGTCGGGTCGTAGTAACTGAGAGCGTCGCGACCGATGGTGAGGCTGATACGGCGTGTCTCGCGGGGCTGCAGGTAGACTTTACGGAAGCTCTTAAGCTCCTTGTAGGGGCGGTCGACCGATGACTTGACATCGTGGATATAGAGCTGTACGACTTCGGCACCTGCTTGTTTGCCCGTATTGGTCACGTCGAGGCTGAAGGTGATGCTGTCTGCGGCTGTGAGGGCTGTCTTGTCGGCCTGTAGTTTGCTCAGACGGAAGGTAGTATAGCTCAGGCCATGGCCGAAGGCAAAGAGAGGCTTGACCTTGTGTGCGTCAGCCCAGCGGTAGCCTACATAGATGCCTTCCTTGTACTCCTCGTTTACCTGTTTGCCGTCCTGGGTCTTGACGCCGGGATACGCGTGGAGGGCGTGAGCGGGATAGTCGTTGAGTTGTGCGTACCAGGTGTAGGGCAGTTTGCCGGAGGGGTTGACGTCTCCCGCGATGACGCGGGTCAGAGCCTCGCCGGCCTGACTGCCGAGATACCATCCCTGGATGATGGCCTTGACTTTTTTGGCCCAGGGCATGGCAGACGAGTTGCCGCTGATATTGACAAAGACCACATTTGGATTGACTTTGACCAGCTCGTTGACGAGAGAGTCCTGGCCATAGGGCAGGGAGTAGCTCTCGCGGTCGGATCCCTCGGTGTCTTGATGCTTATTTTTGTTGAGACCGCCAAAGATGACGACGACGTCAGCTTTGCGGGCCTTGTCGACTGCCTCGCTGACCAGTTGGGCGGCAGGACGCTTCTCGTCCTTGCCCTCTAGGAAGGCCTCGGTCTCTCCACGCTTCTCCATGACGCCCAGATAGCCTCTAGCGAAGTCTATCTGCATCTCGCTGCCCAATCGGCGGCGCATGGCCTGCAGCGGATAGATCTCGCGCTGGGCCTTGAGCTTGCTGCTGCCGCCGGAGGGGGTCATCAGACGGAGCGCATTCTCACCTACGATCAGCAGTCGCTTGACATGAGACGGGCGGAGGGGAAGGATGTGGTCCTCATTCTTGAGCAGTACGATACCTTCCTCGGCGATTTGCTCGGCAGTGGCGTAATGAGCCTCCGAACACAGGGAGCCGAAGCCGCGGTGGCGGTTCATGCTCGTGCGGAAGAAGAGGCGCAATACGCGGCGTACCTTGTCATTGAGCTCTTTGTCCGTCATTTTGCCTGAGACGATGAGATCCCGGTAGGGATTGGCGAGATAATATTTGTCATAAGCGTTGGGGGCGTCGACAGAGAGCCCGTCGGTGTGGGTGCCAAACTCCATGTCCAGACCGTACTTGGCGGCCTGCTCGGTGTTGTGAGCGCCTCCCCAGTCAGAGACGACCACGCCGTCGTAGTGCCACTGCCCCTTGAGCAGGTCAGTCAGGAGGTAGGGATTGTGACAGTTGTGGTAGCCGCGATAGAGATTGTAGGCTCCCATCAGACCCCAGGTGTGGGCTTCGCAGACTGCGGCCTTGAAGGCAGGCAGGTAGATCTCGTGAAGGGCACGGTCGGACACGATGACATTGGTCGTGTGCCTGTCGGCCTCATTGTCGTTGAGTACAAAGTGCTTGACGCAGGCTGATACTCCTAGGGCCTGAAGCTGCTGGATATAAGGTACGGCTATGCGGGAAGCCAGATAGGGATCTTCGCCCATATACTCAAAGTTGCGTCCACCCAGAGGCGTGCGGTAGATGTTGACACCGGGGCCTAGCATCATGTGTTTGCCTCGGTAGAGTGCCTCCTCGCCGAGTGCATGGCCGTATATGGCGGCCATATGAGGATTGAATGTGGCGGCGAGACATGTAAGGGCCGGAAAAGCCACTACAGAGTCATTCGTATTGCCTGCTTGGGTCCAAGAGTCGTAGAGCACGTCGGCTCTTACTCCGTGAGGGCCGTCGTCACACCAGAAGTCAGGTATCCCCAAGCGCTTGACACCTGGGCTTGTAAACTTGCCCTGAGCGTGGATGACAGCGATCTTTTCGGCAAATGTCATGCGCGAGAGGGCATCCTCGACACGCGTTTCCAAGGGTTGCGTGTCGTCAAGGTAGGCCGGGAGACGCTGGGCGTGAGCCTGTGGCGTGCAGACGAGCAGCGCGAGGGGCAGGAGGAGAGAGTGTGTGTGTTTGATCATAATTTATCGGATATATGAAGGGTTATTATTTCCATTTGAGCTGGCTGAAGTGCGTGCGGCCCTTGACATAGTATTGCCAGAGCAGGCTTGAGGGCATGATCTCCGGTATGTCAAACTTGTGCCCCGAGACGGCCTCTTGCTTGCGCTGGGCCTGAAGCTCTGCATCACGCTTGTCGTCAAACTCGTGCCGGATATGGCTGAACTCCTGGCGCGCGTGGAGCACGGCGAGTGCGTCCTTGCGATGTCCGGTGAGGCACATTTGCAGCGCAGCCACGTAGTCAAGCACGCAGCGCAGGGGCATAACGCGCCAGCGGCGGGTGAGTGGGAGGTTTTTGTAGAGGAGTAGGAGATTGTTGCGGAAGTTGAGAAATGTCTTGCGGGGATCTCCCTGGTTGAGCGTGCCGCCGCCTACATGGTAGACGACGCTCTGCGGGATGCACATCAGCTGGTAGCCACGGTTGTGGAGACGCCAGCAGAAGTCTATCTCCTCCTGATGGGCAAAGAAGCGGGCATCGAGTCCGCCGAGCTCCTTGTATAGCTCCGTGCGCACCATCAGGGCCGCGCCTGTGGCCCAAAAAATGGACACGGGCTGATTGTATTGCCCATGGTCCTCCTCTACAGTGCTCATCAATCGACCGCGGCAGAAGGGGTAGCCTAGCCAGTCGATGTATCCGCCACTTGCTCCGGCGTATTCGAAGCTTGCGCGCTCCGACTCCTTGATGATCTTGGGCTGGCAAGCGGCGATGTCGGGATGAGACTCCATGTAGTCCAGCATAGGCCGTAGCCATCCGGGGCTAACTTCCACGTCGGAGTTGAGCAGGATGGAGTAGGGATGGCCTATCTGGGAGAGTGCTTTGTTGTAGCCCTCGGCAAATCCGTAGTTTCGGTCGAGCTGTATGATGCGTACGGCGGGAAACTCTGCGCGGAGCATTTGCAGGGAGTCGTCGGTCGAACCGTTGTCGGCTACGATGACGTCGGCCTCTTGAGAGTAGCTGACTACGGAAGGTATAAATCGGCGCATCATCTCGACGCCGTTCCAGTTGAGTATGACGACGGCAATCTTTTTATCTGTCATATCTGATTATTTTTCCAATAAGTGCCGAGTGATCGGCGTTAAAACCACCCAGACAGACCTGTACAAGGCGATTGTCCGTGTTGGAGGCAGAGGCGCTCAGCTCGGGCAGCTCGACACGAATATAGTTGTCGGTAAATCCGTGGAGCGGCATGCCGTGTTTGGCGTGCTCGGTCAGCACCTCGCGCTTCTGCCCGATATATCGGGCGTAGAAGGCTTGACGCTTCTCCTCCGAGAGCCGGATGATGCGCTGGCTGCGGGCGTGCTTTTCGCGTTCGTCCACGATATAGGGGATGCGGAGCGCGGCAGTGCCCGGACGCTCCGAGTAGCTGAACACATGGTACTGGGAGATGTCGAGCCGCCGGGCGAAGTCGTAGGCAGCTTCAAAGCATTCCGGAGTCTCTCCACGGCAGCCGACCATGATGTCGACGCCGATGAAGGCATCCGGCATCACCTTTTTAATATATTGTATCCTATTATAAAAGAACTCTGTGTCGTATCTCCTGTGCATCAGTCGGAGTACTTCATCGCTGCCACTCTGCAAGGGAATGTGGAAGTGGGGCATAAAAGCGCGGCTGCGGGCACAAAAGTCGATAATCTCGGGGGTAAGCAGATTGGGTTCTATGGAGGAGATGCGGTAGCGGCTTATGCCCTTCACTTGGTCAAGGGCTTGTATGAGATCGTAGAAGCTCTCGCCTGTCGTGCGGCCGAAGTCTCCGATATTGACGCCGGTAATGACAATCTCCTTACCGCCCCTTCGGGCGACATCCTCAGCCTGGCTGACCAGAGAGGCAATTGTGGTATTGCGGCTCTTGCCACGTGCGTAGGGGATGGCGCAGTAGGTGCAGAAGTAGTCACATCCGTCCTGCACCTTGAGGAAGTAGCGTGTGCGACTGCCGCGGGAGCATGAGGGAACAAAGGTCTGGATGTCCTTGCGCGCCGAGATGAAGGACTCGTGAAGCGCGTGGTCGCCGGTCTGACGCATCGTGTCGGCAGCAGAATTGGCTGACTGCGCGGCGGAGTCCGGCATATTTTTTATCAAGTCTGATGTGGATGCCGCAGGGTCAGGTGTCGCGTGGTCTGTGTCTGAGGGCGTGGCGGCTATGTCTTCTATCGCGGCTTCCCGTTCGGACAGTGCCTTACGCAGCAAGGGAATGACTTGGCCCTTTTGCTCCATGCCGACGACGAGGTCGACGCCTGTAATACGCCTGACCTCGTTTGCTGACATCTGGGCGTAGCATCCCATGACGACGGTCAGTGCTTGGGGGTTATCTCTCACGAGCTTGTGGATAGCCTGACGCGACTTGTGGTTGGCCACCTCGGTGACGGTGCACGTATTAATGATGCAGAGATCAGCGGGTTCCCCCTTGTCAGCGCGGCTGACGCCTTCGCTTGCCAGCTGATCTGCCAATGCTGATGTTTCGGCAAAGTTGAGCTTGCAGCCGAGAGATATGTAGATGGCTTTTTTCCCTTTTAGCGATACGGGTAGCTCCATGGTACGTCTTTTATTGGTATACAAAGTTAGCAAATAAAGCCTAGTCCTACAATAGTCCGAAAAATCTTTTTTAAAAGCACTCTGATAATCAGTATATTGCAAAAAGTTACAAAAAAAGTGCGAATTTTTTTCTCTTTTTTGTTTGCGCAATCAAAAAAGGTTGTACCTTTGCACTGTTTTAATAAGCAATTGATCGTTTTACAATTCAAAATTGAAGAGAAAATGAAAAAGTTAGTTTTAGTATTTGTAGCTGTTGCAGCTATGTCTTTCGCATCTTGTGGCAACAAGGCTGGCAATAACGCCCCCGCCGCTGATTCTGATTCTATCGCAGCTGTTGCTGATTCTGCTGTTGCAGATAGCGCTGCTACCGATAGCGCTGCAGCTGACACTGCTGCCGCTGACGCTGCTGCTCCCGCTGAGGAAGCTCCCGTTGCTCAGTAATCAACAGTTACAGTAAGAGAGATTGAAACCTGTGGGCTCAGCCCGCAGGTTTTTTTTGTGCGCAGCTATGCCTATACGGCAGGCTGTAATAATGCTCAGGGCCCGATGGCGCATGTCTCCGTCAGGCCTTGATTTTGTCTATGCAGGGTCTGTCGTTATGAGAACCGTGTGGATGGCGGGGAAGGACAGTTGTTGGCTTAAGTCTATGGGGGACCAGACAGCTTGAGGTGCCTCTGCAGGCTTGTGATACGGCGAAGAGATAATGCGGGGAGTATAGAGTGTATGGGTAAGCCCGCTTATGGGGGTGGCGAAGAAGTGTGGTGTTGCTTCGATACCGCGTCCTGTCACTAGGATATGGGTAGGAGAACTGACGAGGGGCTGAATATACTGTTGCAGCTGGGCTATTGAGCGTCCTTAGGGGTGAAGTAGCGGCGCGACAGACGCTTGTAGACGGTGATTCCAAGGATGTAGGCCAGTACGACCCCGACCGTATTGGCGGCCAAGTCGGCCCAGTCACCACTGCGTCGCCCGCCGGTGCAGTAGGCTTGGAGCAGTTCGATTATGCCGCTCATCATGATAGGGGCGAGGAGGGCGACGGTTATCTCCCGGAGGGGACGGTTGGTAAGTCTGCGTCTGATGCATCTGCGCCAGTGCTCTATCCAGTAGATTGACATCGTGCCCAGATACATGCAGCAGTGGACCAGTTTGTCAAAATTGGTCACTTCATCCAGTTTCGTCTTGGGCGGTGTGAAGAAGCACAGATACCAGATAAGCAAGATGCAGAGTAGCGTCCACTTGTGGTCGGCTGATAATTTCATTGTCTTGACATGGGCTTAACGAGTGCAAAGTTACGACTTTTAGGACGCAGATTTTGGCTGAGGAGCATGCTTTTCGTAACTTTGCGTCAAATCTCAATCGTATGGATAAGCTTCCCGAAGATCCCATGATCCTTTTCAGCGCAGTCAACATGCTCCTGCGTGATGACTATTCCTCTCTTGATGCCCTCTGTGAGGACCGCCAAGTAGACCGCGCGGCGCTGGAGGCCAAACTCAAGGCTGCCGGTTTTGAATATAATGAGAAGCAAAATAAGTTTTGGTGAAATGAAGAGTCCCATCTGTCGGATGTTGCTTTTTGTGCTGGCCGTTGTCATGTTGGCGGGATGCTCTGGTGAAGACCGCAGTGACGAGATGCCCCGCGTGCCTGAGGGGGTAGTGTGTACGGCAGCGGCTTCGGGTGACAGCTGTCGCCTTACCGGTGTGGTGGGCGAGAGTCACAATAGCGGACTTCTGTCGTGTGGGTTTTACTGGGGCAACGATACCCTGTCCAATGAGATAGAGATGGATTCTGCATCCTATGCTTTTTCTGCGGTGGTGGACAGCCTGCAAGCCGGGTCCTACTATGCTGTAAGTTATGCGACGAACGGCATGGGCACGACGCTAAGCGATACCGTCTACTTCCGTATCACAAACAATAAATAGCACCCTGCGTTTCCCGAAAAGCGCCAGAGATATTGTTGCAGCGTTTTGCTTTCATACCATATCGGACCTTGTACATGCTGCTTGGGTTGCAGGTTAGAGAGTTCACGCTGCGGGGTATGCTTTCTGGCCTGACATGAGCGCGGGGGAGAGACGGCATGCTGACGTCCCGCTGGCGGCGATGAAGTTTTTGCCTTTCGCTGATTGGCTGCAGACCTTCTACTCCGTCGGTCAAGTTTTGTAGGTCGGTGAGCGCGGATACAAAAGTAGAGGGCGAAAGTTTCAATGAAACTTTCACCCTCTTGTCTTCGTTTAGTGGCGGAGGCTGGACTCGAACTAGCGACCTCCAGGTTATGAGCCTGGCGAGCTACCAACTGCTCCACTCCGCGATTTCTTATTTGCGACTGCAAAGGTACAACAAATCTGAGCCAAAAGCAAGAAAAATCCTTTAAAAATATATTATAGACGAACAAATAAGATTTTTGGACGACTTTTGTGCCTTTTCTGCTTGGTCAAATCGCGGATAAAAAGTATTTTTGCACAAACAATATAGGACGTGCAGGTACCGAGCCTGCGCCTTATGCCAAATAAATCAGCTATGTCAATATCCAAAACGAGGAGTCTCTTTGTCGACACGGCGCGCCATCTCTTCGCCGTCAAGGGGCTGGAGGGCACTACGATGAATGATATCGCCATCGCCTCGAAGAAAGGGCGCCGCACGCTGTATACATATTTCAAAAATAAGGAGGAGATCTACTATGCGGTGATTGAGACAGAGATGGAGCGTCTCTCTGACAAGATGGAGGAAGTCGCCACGCGCGATATGGACTCTGAGCAAAAGATCATCCTGCTCATTTACACCCACCTCAATATGATCAAGGAGGCGGTCACGCGCAATGGCAACTTGAGGGCGGAGTTTTTTCGCAACATCTGGATGGTAGAGCGTGTACGCAAGGCTTTTGACCACGACGAGTTGGAGCTCTTCCGTCAAGTGCTCAAGGACGGCTGCGACAAAGGCAAGTTTCGCATCGAGAATATCAGTCTGACGGCCGACATTATCCACTATACACTCAAGGGGCTGGAGGTGCCCTATATATTTGGCCGTCTAGGTGATGGCATCTCCGTGGAGGAGAGTCGTCCGGCTGTCACTACGATTGTCCGCAGGGCTCTGGGTATCTATCCGACCAACTATTGATTTGAGCAATATCGGGAGCCAGCCATTTGTAATGGGGGACAAACGTATGCATAGACGCATGGTGGCGGTCTGTCGGGAGATGACGGCAAGGATCAGTGCAGTCGCCGTATTGACTGCATTTCAGACCATTGTCGCGACAAGTGAAAGACACAAGTCTGTAAATCTTCCGGCGTGCTGAGATATGCGGAATGTCTGTTTTTTGTTATCTTTGTTTTCGATATATGTCAGATAGGGGTGGAAACTTATAGGCTGATTGACGTACCCAGACGGATTTAGTAAACGGTCATCAAGATATTTTGTTTTGTAAATCATTTATAATCAATTATATAAACAATTAAATGGGATTATTAACAGGAAAGACAGCACTCATCACAGGTGCTGCACGCGGCATTGGCAAGGCCATTGCCCTCAAGTTTGCAGAAGAAGGCGCCAACATCGCTTTCACAGATCTTGCCATCGATGAAAACGGCAAGGCTACCGAGGCAGAAATTGCAGCCAAGGGTGTCAAGTGCATCGGCTACGCCTCCAATGCAGCCGACTTTGCTCAGACAGAGGAAGTCGTCGGCAAGGTAAAGGCTGACTTCGGCTCAATCGATATCCTGGTCAACAATGCCGGCATCACCAAGGACGGTCTGATGCTGCGTATGACCGAGGCTCAGTGGGATGCAGTCATCGCTGTCAACCTCAAGAGCGCATTCAATTTCATCCATGCCTGTGTACCTATTATGATGAGGCAGCGTAAGGGCTCCATCATCAATATGGCGAGCGTTGTAGGCGTACATGGCAATGCCGGTCAGTGCAACTATGCCGCCTCCAAGGCTGGTCTGATTGCCCTGGCCAAGAGTATCGGTCAGGAGATGGGTCCCAAGGGTATCAGAGCCAATGCTATCGCCCCCGGATTTATCGATACAGCGATGACGCAGGCACTGCCTGAGGAGATCCGCAAGCAGTGGATCAACAAGATACCACTTCGTCGCGGCGGCACGGTAGAGGATATCGCCAATACGGCTATCTATCTGGCCAGTGACCTGAGCTCCTATGTCAGCGGTCAGGTGATTCAGGTAGACGGCGGTATGAATATGTAGTTTGTACTCAGACCAATCACGATAGGCTTTGGCCCAGATGCTGCAGAGCTCGGGGACAGGGCCTTTTTTTTACCTTTTGTCCATACATATGCAGGTACTCTACGAGGATAATCATATCATCGTCGTCTCCAAGGCGGCTGGTGAGATTGTGCAGGGCGACAAGACGGGCGACAAGACACTCTGTGACGAGGTCAAGGCCTATATCAAGGAGCAGTATGCCAAGCCTGGGGAGGTCTACCTCGGTGTGACGCATCGCCTGGACCGGCCTGTGAGCGGGCTGGTCGTCTTTGCACGCACGAGCAAGGGACTCTCGCGCATGAATGAGCTCTTTCGATTGGGACAGGTCGCCAAGACGTATCTCGCCATCGTGGAGCGGCGTCCTCAGGAGGACGAGGGTGAACTGGAAGACTGGCTCGTGCGCAATGAGAAGCAAAACAAGTCGTATGTGGTCCCCGGTCAGCGCGGCGAGGCCAAGCTGGCGCGGCTGCGCTATCGGCTCTTGGCCACTTCCGACCGCTACTTCCTCCTGGGCGTGCGTCTCCTGACGGGCCGCCATCACCAGATACGCTGTCAACTGTCCCACATGGGCTGTCCTATCAAGGGCGATCTCAAGTACGGGGCCCGGCGCAGTAATTCTGACGGCAGTATCTCGTTGCACGCTTGGCATATCGCTTTTGAGCACCCCGTGAGCCACAAAACCATCAGTCTCTTTGCTCCGCTCCCGGGAGGCAATCTGTGGCAGTCCTTCCGCAGCCAGCTCGATGAGTCCGTCGCTCCAGAGATATGAGGAGGGCTGTGTCGGTGTATAATCTTCGCTACCTACCAAGGCCATTGCCCCGTAGGTGAGACAATGTCGGACTTGGAAGGAACCAAGTCCGACGTTTTTTTCAAAAGGTCTGATGTATTTTGGAGAAGGTCTGATATATAAGCATTGGCCAAGCCCGGAGCAGCTCCCGCGGCAGGAAATAAAAATGTGGTATTGTGTGTATTATTCGCGTCGGGTAGCTTGGTCATTCTTCTAAAATTGTTACCTTTGCATTAAGTATCAGTCACACTCGTCTATGAGTCACAAGTTGTCTGTCATCATGCCTGCCTACAATGAAGGGAGCCATATCCAGATTATCATGGATAAGGTCTGTGGGTTGCACCTTGCCCATGATGCTCAGCTGGAGCTCATCGTGGTCAACGACGGCAGCCGTGATGATACGCATGATCAGGCTCAGGCTTTTATGGATGCCCATCCTGAGGCCGACATCCGCCTGATAGACCATGCCCACAACCGCGGCAAGGGCGCCGGTATACGGACGGCGCTGCAATATGTGACGGGTGACTATGTGGTCATCCAAGATGGCGATGACGAGCTCGACCCCCGCGATTTCGCGGCGATGTTTGCCAAGATGGTAGACGAGAATCTGCCGGTACTCTACGGCAGCCGTTTCCTCGAAGCTGACGCTGAGGCTCAAGGTAGTACTTTCTACTTCGGCAACAAGGTGCTCGCGTGGGTGGCCAATCTGCTCTACGGCCTTCACATCACCGACGAGGCGACATGCTACAAGATGTTTCGCACGGAGATCCTTAAGTCTATCCCGCTTAAGTGCGAAGGATTTGAGTTTTGTCCTGAGGTGACAGCCAAGATTGCCCGTCGCGGATACCGCATCCCCGAGGTCCCGATACACTACCGCCCGCGCAGTTTTGAGCAGGGCAAGAAGATACGTGCCAAGGACGGACTGCAGGCTATCCTGACCCTGCTGCGCTATCGATTTGGCGACTGACGCGAGTCCGATCCTGCTTCGTATACCTGTTGACAGGAGCTGGTGACCTATCAGAACCGCTCCTTATACTGTCAAGTGGCTACAGACAAGAGCAAGACCCAATTTTACGAAGACCCATGCCAGAGATTCATACCCCCGATATCCTATCCCGTCTGGGCATATCCCAGCTTAGTGAGATGCAGCGCAACGCTGTATCCGTGATAACGGCCAATGCTGATACCGTATTGCTGGCCCCGACCGGCACAGGTAAGACGCTGGCCTTTCTGTTGCCTCTCGTCTCCGCACTGGATAGCGAGAAGGCTGAGCCGCAGGCCCTGGTGCTGTCTCCTACCCGCGAACTGGCGGAGCAGACCTTTTCCGTCTTTACCCGCATGGGGACGCCGCTGCGTGCCTGCTGCCTCCACGGTGGCCGACCTGCCATGGATGAACACCGGCAACTCAACAATATACAGCCGCAGCTCATCGTGGGTACTCCGGGTCGCATCAATGACCATCTGGACAAGGGCAACTTTGCTGCAGACGGCATCCGGATGCTTGTCATCGACGAGTTTGACAAGATGCTCGAGCTCAAGTTTCAAGACGAACTGGGGCGCATCGTGCGCCGCCTGACGGGAGTGCGCCGCAGTGTGCTTGTCTCGGCGACAGACGCCCCGGAAATCCCTGCATTTATGGGCCTGACGCGACGCAGGCCAGTGGTGCTCGACTATCTGTCGCCGTCTTCTTCCCGCCAGAAGGCCCGCATCACACACTATATTGTACGTAGTCCGCAGCGGGACAAACTCGAGACACTCCGCATGCTACTCAGTAAGTTTGGTCAGCAACAGGCGGTCGTCTTTGTCGGCTACCGTGAGAGCGTAGACAGAGTGGGACAGTTTTTGCGCGGCCAAGGCTATAGCGTAAGTCTCTTCCACGGCGGCATGGAGCAGCGCGAGCGGGAACGGAGTCTCTACCTCTTTGCCGGTGGGGCGGCCAATGTGCTTGTCTCAACCGACCTCAGCGCGCGCGGGCTTGACATCCCCACGCTCAGACACGTCGTACACTACCATCAGCCGGCACGTCCGGAGGACTATCTGCACCGTTGTGGCCGTACAGGCCGCTGGGACCAAAACGGAGACTCCTACCTGATCCTCGCACCCGGAGAGACGGAGCCTCAGTATGAGGGCGTAGACTTTGAAGAGTACGACCTGCGACCTCCCTACGCACCGCCAGCACCTTCCAAGTGGGTGTCAGTATATATCGGCAAGGGACGCAAGGACAAGCTGAGCAAGGGCGATGTCGTCGGCTTTCTGTGTAAGCAGGGAGGAGCTCGGAGAGACGATATTGGGCGTATAGACATGGGGGAGCATTGGGCCTATGTAGCAGTACTCAGAAGCCGTGTGCGGCAGATTATCTCCCAGTGCCAGGGCGAAAAGATCAAAAAGCTGTCGACCAAGATTGAACTGATGAAACCATAGCCCTGTCCAGCGGGCGTCAAGTGCCGGAACCGACGTTTTCATCATGGCTCTTGCATCTGCGGCAAGAGACGCTACGATGGCAGGTGCAGGTAGAGCGGTGACTCGGGCGTACATCTCGGGCAACAGGTTAATCTTGTTGCCCGACAGATAAATGATAGGTAAAACTCCTTGAGAATTAGCAAGATTTTAGTACCTTTGCGCCCGTTTGCAGTCGCAAGCCTCAACTATCTGATATCATCCAAACGGTCAGGTAACCCTTGTCCCCTCTATACGGAGACTTCACTTGGTCCCCTCGCTACGCACATATTTTTGCGTTCTAAGGACGCCACACATTTATAAATACGGAAACATTTTCACATGAGACATTTCTTGATTTCGCTGGTCCTGTTGCTCTCTGCATTTTCAGGCGTCAGCGCCCAAAAGACCGCCGCCTACCAGGTGAGAGGTCAGGTTGTCGATTCGCTTAGCGGTACGGCAGAGTCTTACGCCACAGTACGTCTGTTTCCCGCAGGCGGCAAGATGCCGGTCGCTACGGGACTGACGGAAGTTGATGGCAAATTCAGCATCGCCACTCCCAAACCTGGTGCTTATAGGCTGACGATCAATAGCATCGGCAAGCGGCCAATCGAGCGTCAGGTGACTCTGTCGGATACCCGCAAGTCGGTTGGCCTCGGCAAACTGCTTGTCTCCAGTCAGGATGCGACACTTGGTGTCGTCACTGTCAAGGCGCAGAAGCCGCTGGTCAAGGCAGAAGTGGACAAGATCGCTTATAGTGTGGCTGACGACCCCGATGCCCAGACCAATACGGCTATTGAGATGCTCCGCAAGGTGCCTATGGTGACCGTGGACGGGGAGGACAATATACAGGTCAACGGCAACTCAAGCTTCAAGGTATATGTCAATGGCAAGCCCAATCAGATGATGAGCAATAACCCGTCTGAGATTCTCAAGAACTTTCCCGCCAGTGCCATCAAGAAGATTGAGGTCATCACCAACCCCGGCGCCCGCTACGACGCCGAGGGTGTGGCCGGCGTACTCAATATCGTGACGGTCGCCGATACGCGCACGACAGGATATAGTCTGACCCCCAACTTGCGCTTCGACAATCACGGCCTGGGATTCGGTTTCTTCGGCATGACACAAATAGGCAAGCTAACCCTAAGTGCTGACTACGGTACCGGATGTCACTTGTGGGAGTCAGATACCAAGTCTAGCAGCGAACGCGAAGTCTTTGCAGAGGAAACCAACCACCTCTTCACAAGCCAAGGCCGCCAGTATGACCGCCGTAATCAGTTCCATCACGGAGAGATAGAGGGCAGCTACGAATTTGATGAGCACAATTTGCTCAGTGTCTCCGGCGGACTGTGGGGCCATTCGGGACGCAGCAAGGGAGAGACCTTTTATAATATGTATAATATGGCAGGCGAACGTCAGTATGGCTATGACTTGTACTCCAGAAGCCGTAACTCTCGCTTCAGCGTAGACGGCAGTGTGGACTACCAGCACACCTTCGGACGCAAGGACGATAAAAAGGCAGATGCGGCTAAGGCCAGTACACCGCAGGGCCCGCAAGGAGGACACCGGGGTGGCCCGGGCGGCGGTCCGCGTGGCGGCGGTGACGAGGCAGGTGACGGCAGCGATGCAGAGCAGCCGACCTTGACGCTCTCTTATCGCTTCAGTATGGATCCGAGCCGCAACAAGCAGACGAGTACATATGACAATCTGTACAATTTGCCCTACTCTCTGACCGACCAGTACGCAGATCCCGACAACAAGAGCTATGAGCATACGGCGCAGCTCGACTTCTCCACGCCTCTGGGCACACACCATACGATCAGCACCGGCCTCAAGTATATCTATCGTCTCAATAAGAGCAACAATATCGAGATGACGCGTACCTCAGGTACGACTGATGCCTTTCAGATAGACGAAGAGCGCTCGCTCAATTACCGCCACCGCGGATATATAAGCGCCGCATACGGCGAGTATGCTTACAAGTTGTCCAACTTCAAGCTCGTGGCCGGCGCACGATACGAGTACTACCACGTGAAAGCGGACTACCCCAACGGTAAGCGCGAGGCGTTTACCTCAAATATCGGCGACTTGGTTCCCTCTCTGAGCATGGGCTACAACTTAAGCGAGACGCAGATGCTGCGTCTGGGCTACAATATGCGCATCGATCGCCCAGGCATCGACATGCTCTCCCCGTACGTCACACACAAAGTCTACGAGAGCCAGAGCTACGGTAACGCTCACTTGAAAAGCGAGAAGGCTCACAACTTTGAGCTGGGCTACAGCAACTACGGCCCCTCGCTCAGCCTCAATACGACCTTGACCTACTCTCTCAGCAACGACGGTCTCACAGACTACACCTTCCTTGACAGCAACGGCGTCCTCAACACTACATACGACAACTTCCTTCATAGCAAAGTGCTCTCGCTTAACCAGTTCGTCATGTGGAATATCACAA
The DNA here is from genome assembly GCA_900316315.1 of uncultured Prevotellaceae bacterium. GTDB lineage: Bacteria > Bacteroidota > Bacteroidia > Bacteroidales > Bacteroidaceae > UBA6382. Next base: position 20,715 of record ONCK01000008.1, on the reverse strand, counting down.
CTACGACGCGCTTTAATCTCAACGGCGGAGCCAGCTATTCAGACTACAAGGTAGCACGTACCGGAGACCACAATTACGGCTTCCAAGCCTATGCTTTCGGCGGCATACAGCAGACTTTGCCTTGGCGGGTCAAGATTAACCTTCACGGAGGAGGCGCCACGGGACGATACAGTCTGCAGGGCAAGAGCGCAAACTTCTACTTCTATCGATTGAGTATCAACAAATCATTCTTTAAGCAGGACCGTATGACTGTCAATGTCTTTGCCGGAAACTTCCTGCACCGCTATCATCACTTTACCAACGCGACTACGACCGACACTTACCGCAATATATCACGTACGCGCGTCGATTTCCTCAGATTTGGTGTGGGTGTGCGCTATCGCTTAGGCTCCCTCAATACAAAGGTCAAGAGGACGTCGCGTACAATCGGCGATGATGATTCCCGGGACAGCAATGGCAGAGGCATGCGAGAGCCTATGTCTGAAGACAACGGCATGCAGTAGGAAATATCAGCCCCCTTGATGCGCGTCTGGGATCACCTGATGACTGAGGCCCGTCTTCCGAATAACGGAAAGCGGTATGTATAGATACAAAAGACCCGACTTGGATTTTCCAAGTCGGGTCTTTATTTATTGTCTGTACGGGGACAGAGCCTTACTTATAGTATCGCGTGACTAGTCAGTCGGGATAGCGTGCCACAGTTTGAGTTCTCCGCCATCGCTGTCGCAGTATCGGATAAGCAATTGTCGGAGTTCTTCGGCACAGCCGCGGGTAGCCACCTCATCGCCGTCGTATCCGTTGATTGTAAAGTAGACATGCGTGGTGTCAAGTCCTATCTTGGTGCGCTCATTGTCGCTGGTCGGCGTGCCTATACCGCCTTTGGCATCACGGTAGACGGGAAGTGACTCGATGTTGATGGGACCGCGCCCGATACCCTCGTAGGGATCGCCGGCGCGACCCACTCCTAGGGTGAGGGTGTCGCCCTCTATCTTGTCGCGATCAAAGCCTCCGATGCTGTAGGCCCACTTGATGCTTGCGAGATTGTTGACATCGACAAGCGTAGATATCTGATAGAGCGTCTTGCCTTGGAGAAAGCGTCGCACGAGCGCCTCGTTGCTCGGACGGTATCGGCTCGGGTCTTTGCCCAGAGCACGGTAGACAGCACGTGTGGCTGCTATGCCGGAACGACTCTTAAGACTGTCAGGCGTGAAACGCGATTTAAGTTCGTCTTCCTCGGCTCTGATCTGCTGCCAGAGGGCTTCGTCGTATGCGGTGTTGCGCACGGTAGCCTCCAGCGTGGCAACGCAGAGTCGCGGGCAGGCTGCCTGTATTTCCGTAGAGAAGAGTATCTGCATAATTGGTCAGAGGAGATAGGCTTGGCAAGTCTTATTTGACGTCATTCCACTGGTCTGTGCGGAAGCTGGAGAGAGGCAGACCGCGCATATTGTAGACAGTGCCCTTCTGATAGTCCTTCCAGCAGTAGCGCACGGCGACTGGCTTGACGCCATCAGGAGGCGTAAGCACGATGGTGGCACCTTCGCCCTTGGCTTCCTTGACATTGTAAAACTGCTTACTATTGTCGCTCACCTGGAAGCCTTCAAATTTGTACGGCTTCTTGGCTACGCCGTCGTCCATGCCGGTGAAGTGGAGTATAATCTTGCCGTCCTTAGCTCTCGTCTCCAAGCTCTTGAAATGGGGATAGGTGGAGTTGATGCCAGTTATGCCATAGGTTTTATCGAGCACACGCTGGGCAAAGCGGAATCCGACTGTGGGCTTGTCGCTGGGGTGGATATTCTTCTCCAGACCGTTGTCCATCAGACAGATCATGTATTTGCCTTCAGCAGGATTCTCCATTTTCTCCTGACATTCGCGGAAGGGGGCTGCAGTCTGGTCATTGTAGTCGTAAGGCGCGATTTGGGCGTAATAAATGGGCCATTTGCCGCACTGCCATTTGGCCTGGTAGTCTCTAAGCCAGCTCTCAAACATTTTGGGATAGAGATCCGGGTGGCGACGGTCGTCTTCGCCTTGATACCAGATGGCACCCTTGATGTTGTAGCCCTGGACGGGATGTACCATGGCATTGTATACGACAGTCGGGGTGTGCTTTGCCCACGTGTAGGTCTCCCAATACTTTGGAATATACATATCCTTGTAGTCAGGATCCTTGATATAGGAGTATTGATGTACGACATCGGGTGTCATAAAGGAGTTGATACTCGCGCCACCATAGGCAGACTGAATGACACCCACGGGGATATTGAGTACGCGCTGCAACTGTCGGGCGAAGAAGAATGCTGTTGCGCTGAAGTGTACGGCAGCCGCGGGACCGGAGACTTCCCATCCGGGAATATTGACGTCGTCCAGCGGCCGTGCGCAGTCTTTGTGAGGTACGCGGTAGAAGCGCAGGTATTCGCATGTACTGTTTGCGATGGCCTCAGGGCCGCCGTCGACAGCTGTGGAGTAGTATCCGCCGAGCTCCATCTGCATGTTGCTTTGACCGGCGGCAAACCATACTTCGCCAAAGAGGATATCGTGGAGTTCCAGTCGCTGACTGCCCTGAGAGATATGGATACTATACTTGGTATATCCGGCCTGCCTGGTCGGAATGCGGACGCGCCAGTTGCCGTCGGCATCAGCGGTCGTCGTGACAGCCTTGCTCCAGCTAGGCTTGACGGTCACCTTCTGTCCTGCCGCGCCCCAGCCCCAAATGGCAGCGTCACTCTGCTGCTGGAGTACAGCGTGGTCTGTGAATATCGTCGGCAGGGAGAGCGGACGTTTGTACTGTTTGCTCTTTCCCGTGATACCGGTGTAGATAGCTGCGGCCAGACGGCCAGCACCATTGACATCGGGATGGATGCCGTCGGGATAGTAGCGGCCGAGGCTTTGAGTGATGGCGTTGAGGTCAATGACCGTGGCTCCTGTCTCTGCGGCTACTGTCTTGACAGCGGGCACGATGTGGCTCTGGAGAAATGCGCTGTCATTGTCCCAGGCTACAGAATGGATAGCAGGTGGCGTAAGCAGGTATACCTTGGGATGGGTAGGGAGTGCTTGGCACTGCTTGACCAACTGGATGAGACCGGGCTTGAATGAGTCGAACTCTCCTTGGTAGGGCTTGCGGCTGTCGTCAGTACCCAACAGGATGGTGACAATCTGGGGCTGACTCTCGAGAGCCTGGCGGCAGATGTCGCTCTTGATGTATGCGGTCTTGGCGGTCTGTGTGGCTCTGGCGGCGCTGAGACCCCAGTTGTCGACTTCGTAGCCTGCGCCCAGGTACTGCTGGAGTACGGCAGGGTAGGCGTCACGCTGCGGTTTAACGAGCCAGGACCCCTTGGTGATGCTGTTGCCGAGGCAGGCTACGCGCTGTATGTCCTTGGCCGAGACTATAGTAGCGGTCAGGAGACAGACGATGGAAAATACTAATTTCTTCATGTCTATTTTTGTTTTGTTAGTTTCCTACAATGTACGGTCTACTTGACGGTAGAGATGAGTTGGTCGAGCAATACCTGTGTCTGCTCGCCGCTTTCCATATTTTTGAGGCTGACTGTACCGGCGGCTATCTCGTTTTCGCCGATCAGGGCGACGTAGGGGATCTTGTTGGCGTTGGCATAAGCCATCTGCTTCTTCATCTTGACACTGTCAGGGTAGACCTCGGTACGTATGCCGGCCTTGCGCGTCTCCGCAGCTAGCTTCATGCAGTGAGCAGCCTCCTTGGGGCCAAAATTGATAAAGAGCAGTTGCGTGCCCTGTACGGCGTCCTTGGGATAAAGGTCGAGCTGATTGAGCACATCAAAGATGCGGTCGGCGCCAAAACTGATGCCGACGCCGCTGAGTCCCGGCATGCCGAATATACCCGTGAGATTGTCGTAGCGACCTCCGCCTGTGATACTGCCAATCTCTACATCGAGCGCTTTGACCTCAAAGATACATCCGGTATAGTAGTTGAGTCCGCGTGCGAGAGTCAGGTCAAGAGCTATCTCGTTGGTGAGCGGGGATTGGCAGAGGGCATCCAGTACGTAGGAAACTTCTTCTACGCCCTTGAGTCCGGTAGCGTTGTCTGTGAAGAGCTGACGCATGGCATCCAACTTCTGAGAGTTGTCGCCCTGGATAGCAAATACGGGCTGTAGACGCTCGATTTCCTCGGCTGTTAGTCCGTCATCGGCGAGCTCTGCCTTGACATTGTCGATGCCAATCTTATCCAGCTTGTCTATTGCTACGGTGATTTCGGTTAGTTTGTCCGGCCTGCCGCAATAGTCGGCCATGCCGGAGAGTATCTTGCGGTTGTTGAGGCGTATGCTTACCCTGATGCCGAAGCGGGCAAAGACTTCATCGATGATATGTACGAGCTCGACTTCGTTGAGCAGGGAGTCAGAACCTACAACATCGGCATCACACTGATAAAACTCACGGTAACGTCCCTTCTGAGGACGGTCTGCACGCCATACAGGCTGTATCTGGTAACGCTTGAAGGGAAGTTGCAACTCTTCCCTGTGCTGTACAACGTAGCGGGCAAAGGGTACAGTGAGATCGTAGCGCAGACCTTTTTCGCAGATCTTGGCTGCGAGTTTGGCAGAGCTCATCTCCTGCATGTCGGAGGGGAGCAGATGGCTGCGAAACTCGCCTGAGTTGAGTATCTTGAAGAGCAGCTTGTCGCCTTCCTCGCCATATTTGCCCATAAGTGTGGACAGGTTTTCCATAGCCGGCGTCTCGATCTGACGAAATCCGTAGAGCTCGTAGACAGAGCGGATGGTATTGAAGATATAGTTGCGCTTGGCCATCTCCAGCGGGGAGAAGTCGCGTGTGCCCTTAGGAATACTGGGTTTCTGTGTAGACATGATATTGATATGATAGGAATTACGACTTGCAAAGATAGTAAAAAAGGCTGGCATGTTGCCTCTTGTCTTATGCTAAGAAGCAGACGGACAGTTTTTTTAGCGTGCGAATGTGTCGGAAGTGGACTGGCAGACGCGCTTTACCGTATGTGGAGACGTCAGGAGCCGAGTCTTGTCAGCTTCGACTACATATAGGGAATATAGCCTGCTTACGAGGAACAGAAGAACGTGTTGACAGTAGTCAAATGTGGAACTGACGCCGTATAGAGTCAGACCGTCTGCGGACGGAGCATGGGACTGCTCAATTTGCACCTGTAAAAGGGGCGGATATGGGCGGAAATGTGTAACTTTGTCCCCACAATCAGGGCTTAAAGCCCATATTATCAAGATTTACAGATGGACTCACTCTTCTCAACTCTGCCCTACAAGGTGGCAGATATGAACCTCCAGGACTTCGGCCGTAAGGAGATAGAGATAGCCGAGCACGAGATGCCTGGCCTTATGGCGCTGCGCCAAAAGTACGGCGCCTCCCAGCCGCTTAAGGGCGCCCGTATTATGGGCAGTCTCCACATGACTATCCAGACCGCTGTACTCATTGAGACGCTGTCGGCACTGGGCGCTGCGATACGCTGGAGCAGTTGCAATATATACTCGACCCAGGATCATGCGGCCGCAGCTATAGCCGGCGACGGCATACCAGTCTTTGCCTGGAAGGGAGAAGACCTCGACCAGTACTGGTGGTGTGCACTGCAGGCCATGAACTTTGACGGCAACCAGACGCCCAATATGATTGTGGACGATGGTGGTGACGCTACGCTCATGATCCATCTCGGCTACAAGGCCGAGGAGGACAGCACGGTGCTGGATACGCCCTCGACGAGCGATGATGAGCGTGCGCTCAAGCGATTGCTCAAGGAGGTGCTCCGTGTGGACCCGACCCGCTGGCACCGCACGGCAGCTGAGATGAGAGGCGTGAGCGAAGAGACCACGACAGGCGTTCACAGACTATACAATATGCAGCGCGAGGGGAAACTGCTGTTTCCCGCCTTCAATGTCAATGACTCCGTGACCAAGAGTAAATTTGACAACTTCTATGGCTGTCGCGAGAGTCTCGTAGACGGGATTAAGCGGGCTACCGACGTGATGCTCGCAGGCAAGGTGGCTGTCGTAGCAGGCTACGGTGACGTAGGCAAAGGCTGCGCCCAGAGCCTGCGTAGCTATGGAGCGCGCGTGCTGGTCACCGAGATAGATCCAATCTGTGCGCTTCAAGCTGCGATGGAAGGCTATGAGGTCGTCACCATGGAGGAGGCTGCGCCGCGGGGCAACGTCTTTGTGACGACGACGGGTGACATCGATGTCATCAGAGTCGAGCACATGCAGCAGATGCCGGATCAGGCTATTGTCTGCAACATAGGTCATTTTGACTCGGAAGTGCAGGTCGAGCAGCTTAAGCAACTGCCGGGCATACGTAAGATGAATATTAAGCCTCAGGTAGACAGCTACATCTTCCCTGACGGCCACCGTATCACGATACTGGCTGACGGACGATTGGTTAATCTCGGATGTGCGACCGGTCACCCCTCATTTGTGATGAGCAACAGTTTTACCAATCAGACTTTGGCTCAGATAGAGCTTTTCACCCATCGCTACGCAAAAGGAGTGTACGTGCTTCCCAAGAAATTGGACGAGGAAGTGGCACGTCTGCATCTGGAGCGCATTGGTGTCCATCTGAGCCACCTTACCCCCGAGCAGGCCAAGTATCTGGGAGTTCCCCAGGATGGCCCGTTCAAGGCTGACTACTATCGCTACTAGGGCGGCGGAAAACAGCCATAAGCCCTGCTGTATACAGCTAATCCTATATATCAATACACTATATGAAAGAGATTTTCAAGAAGATCTGGCCCGAGGCGGCCGCAGTGCTCTTCTTCATCATCCTAAGTTTTTCCTACTTCGCCTCGCCGGTGAGCGAGGGCCTTGTACTTACCGGCCAGGACAATACGGCTGCCGTGGGTGCAGGCAAGGAAATCGGAGACCATTTTGACAAGACGGGAGAGGTGTCCCGCTGGACCAACGCTCTCTTTGGCGGTATGCCGACCTATCAGATAGCACCCCGCTACGGATCGCGTTCGACGCTCAATGTATTTCGCTCTATCTATGAGCTGGGGCTGCCAGACGTCGTAATGTATGTATTTATCCTGTTGCTGGGATTCTACATCCTGATGCGGGCGCTGCGTTTCAAGCCGCTGCTTAGTGCTGTGGGCGCTGTGATGTGGGCTTTCTCCTCCTATTTCTTTATCATCATTGGTGCCGGCCATATATGGAAGGTGCTTACACTTGCCTTTATACCGCCTACAATAGCGGGTATGGTTCTCTGCTACCGCGGTAAGTATCTCTGGGGCGGAGCAGTGACGGCCCTCTTCCTTTCCTTCCAGATTTTGTCCAATCACCTCCAGATGACGTACTACTTCCTGCTCGTCATGCTGGTCATGATCGTGGCCTATTTCATCCAGGCTGTCAAGCAGAAGGCACTGCCTCAGTTCTTCAAGGCCAGTGTTGCGCTTCTGGTAGCCGCCATCATCGCTATTGCGGCCAATGCCTCCAACCTTTACCATACTTATACGTACTCCAAGGAGTCTATGCGCGGCAAGAGTGAGCTTGCCACGGCGGGCCAGTCCAAGAGTAGCGGACTTACCAAGGACTATATCACTCAGTGGAGCTACGGTATCGGAGAAACTTGGTCGCTGCTCGTGCCCAATGTCAAGGGTGGGGCTTCTGTGCCTATCGCCAACAATGAGAAGGCAATGGAGAAGGCTGACCCGCAGTTCCAGTCGCTGTACAATCAGATTGGGCAGTATTGGGGTGAGCAGCCGGGCACTTCAGGCCCTGTCTATGTCGGTGCCTTTGTGCTCTTCCTCTTCATCTGGAGCCTCTTTGTCGTAAAGGGACCGATGAAGTGGGCACTCCTTTTCGCTACAGTCCTGTCCATCCTGCTCTCATGGGGACACAATCTGATGGGACTCACCTCCTTCTTCATAGATCATATACCCTTGTACAATAAGTTCCGTACGGTGAGCTCAATACTCGTCATTGCGGAGTTTACTATACCGGCTCTGGCCATTATGGGCTTGGCCCAAGTGCTGCAGAAGCCTGAGTTGCTGCGGCAAAACCGCAAATCGCTGTATATAAGTCTGGGCCTCACTGCAGGAATGGCTCTGCTCTTTGCCCTGATGCCGAGTGTATTTTTTCCAAGCTATATGTCGAGCAATGAGATCCAGGGACTGCAAAAGGCCTTTGCCGACAATCCTCAGGTACTTCAGGCCGTGACGGCCAATCTATCGGAGATGCGACGCGCCATCTTTGTCAGTGACGCGTGGAGAAGCTTCCTGATCATTGCCATAGGAGCTTTGATCCTCATCCTCTACGGACGCAGGACCATCAAGAGCCCGGCTGTCGCCACAGTCCTCATTGGCGTGCTCTGCCTGGGCGATATGTACGCTGTCAATCGCCGCTATCTCAATGACAACAACTTTGAGGAACCGCGCACAGACCTCGGTGCCCCGACAGAGACGCAGACAGACCGTCTCATTCTTCAAGACCCGAGCTTGGACTACCGCGTGCTCAATTTTGCCAGCAACACCTTCAATGAAAATGAGACCTCCTATTTCCACAAGAGTATCGGTGGCTACAATGCAGCCAAGCTCGGACGTTATCAGGACCTCATAGAGCATGCGATAGCTCCTGAGATGCAAAAGGCTATCCAGGCTGTCGGGCAGGTCGGAGGAGACTTGGCCAAGGCTCCCGGCGATACGCTCTATCCTGTGCTCAATATGCTCAATACCAAGTACTTCATCGTACCGCTGCAGGGAGGAGAAACTTCGCCCGTGCCCAATCCTTGGGCTTATGGCAATGCATGGATGGTACATCAGATCCAGTATGTTGATGGGGCTAATGCAGAGATGAAGGCCCTGCTTGCGCTCTCTCCGAAAAAACAGGCCGTAGCCGATGCCTCACAGCGGGATATCATCGGTACTGTAAACGGCTCCAATGCTGTAGACGACAGCTTGGAGCAGGTGACGCTCACTTCCTATCAGTGCAACGAGCTGCACTATGATGTCTCATCGCCTCATGGAGGCTTGGTTGTCTTCTCTGAGATTTACTATCCGGGTTGGACTGCCACTCTGGACGGCAAGCCCTTGCAACTGGCTCGGGTCGACTACACGCTGCGCGGCGCTGTAGTACCTGCCGGGCAGCATAAGATTGCTATGGAGTTCAGACCGAAGAGCGTCAAGACCACGGAAGCAATTGCCTATAGTGCAATCGCGGTACTGGTCATCGCTTTCCTTACGTCACTTGGCATCACCCTGCGCCGGCAGACCAAGGGCGAGCACAAGGCCAAGGCGTAAGGGTGAGAATCCGGAAGCGTCTATATAGGAGAAAATAAGATTTTTAAATAGGCAAGGTCCGACTCAGCAGAGGCTGGGTCGGACCTTGTTTGTGGAGGAAGGGGAGCCGACATGGGCAAGAAGCGCCTGTGAGGCCCTTAACCCTTTGTTAGCCAGCTGACCGGAGGCGTGTGAGAGATAGAGTGTGAGCCTCTACATAGGCCGCCGAGAGGTAGATGTAGCCGTGATGGGTGCCATAGGCCCCGTGACTGTCTTTCGCGATATAGTAGGTGCGGCTCGTGTCACGACAGCCCAGCGGCAGGCGTCGCGGGTGAGCAATGCCAATGATGATGAGGCAATGTCGATGGCGGCTGGAGGAGGTAGAGAGGGCGGATCGTGAGGTCGTCGTGGCTTCGTCGGAACTGCTGCAGACTGCTAGGCCAGCTCGTGAGCTGTATCCGGACTGCAAGGTGTCTCCTTCCCATGCGATAGCATGGCCGTGACGCAGCGTCCGGTCGATGAGATGCGATGGAGTACCAAAATTCCGGTGTATTTCGGCGATGGATAGTTGTTGGTAGCTCCCTTCCTCGACGACGGACCGCAGGAGCTCATGCGGCGTGTAGACGACTCCGTAGAGGGAGACATAGCTGGGCAGATAGTCAAATGTGGTATCGAGTACGACTTGCAAGGCCTGGCGACCTGCGTTGCCGGCCGGCAAATGGTTGACAATATTGCAAAACTGATGGCAGGAGGTGCTGAGGCTGTCGCGATAGATACCGTTGAGTATGACGCCATAGCGTTCCATGAGTTGTATGCAACGGGCAGGAGAACCCTGAAAGTCGGTAGCGGTGAGTGCACGGCCGGGATTGCCAAGTCGGCCGTTGCCGAGCTGTCCCGCGAGCTGACGTACCAGATAGTCGGGTGAGAGATCCAGACTGTCACCGACGAGTATACGTTCCGTTTCGACGAGGGCCAGCGTGGCGTAGATCCATCCTGTGGGCCATTGCTGCTGATTGCGTACAGAGGTGACGGGCAGACGGAAGTCGTCCTCCAGCGTGATATGGGGCAGGGCCTGACGCCGACAGGAGGAGAGGATGAAAATCGTGGCCAGCATGCCGATGAGGATACGCCGCCCGGATCGGACAGGGCAATGTGCCTGATTTTTGCCGGTAAAATGGAGATGTTGTAAGATCCTCATCGTATCGTGTGGCGATGGACTGTGGCTAAGGACTCTATGCCTCCTCGTTGCGGTGCAGCAGAGAGCGGGTGGACTCCATGAGATCAAAGAGTTCCTTGACGGTGGTGGCCCGGAGAATGGCAATGCGCGTCTGACGGAAGTCAGGTATACCTTTAAATATAGGTGAAGCGGCGAGATGACGTCGCGTGTGCAGGATACCGCGGTACTCGTCGATACGGTCTACGCTCAGACGCACTTGCTCCTTAAGCACATCAAGCTTCCAGTCGACCGACATCGGGGGATACTGACTGGGTATGACGGCTGAGGTGTCGAGGGGCTGGTCGGGATGGAGCAGGTCGTGGACCTCCTTAAATATCCACGGGCGGCCGAAGGTGGCCCTACCGATCATGACGGCATCGACGCCATAGCGGTCAAATGCAGTCTTGGCCTTTTCAGCACTGTCAATGTCGCCGTTTCCAATAATGGGGATGTGGATGCGCTCATCGTGCTTCACTTGGCCGATGAGGTCCCATTGTGCCTCTCCTTGGTACATCTGCGAGCGGGTGCGCCCGTGTATGGTGAGGGCCTGTATACCGCAGTCTTGCAACTGAAGCGCGAGGGTGGGGATGATGATATGGTCTGCATCCCACCCGAGGCGGGTCTTGGCCGTCACTGGCGTGTCTACGGCATGGACGACGGCACGTGCAATCTCCAGCATGAGCGGGATATTGCGTAGGAGGCCGGCTCCGGCACCCTTGCCGGCTACCTTTTTGACCGGGCAGCCGAAGTTGAGGTCGATGACTTCGGGGTGGGCGGTAGACTCTACAATCTTTGCAGCCTCAGCCATGGCCTGCGGGTCTTTGCCGTAGATCTGGATGGCCACAGGTCGCTCTTCCGGATTGACAGCCAGCTTGTCGAGCGATCGCTGGACTTGTCGGGTGAGCGCGTCGCAGGAGACAAATTCAGAGTAGACCATGGCAGCTCCCAGCTTGCGGCAGAGCGTGCGAAAGCCGATGTCGGTCACGTCCTCCATGGGGGCGAGCATGACGGGACGGGAGCCCAGATCGTGATTTCCTATTTGCATGATGATGTGTGCTGGTTTCTATTATTTATAATCGTAGAGGGTCGGCAGATGCTCCGCTGGGGTGTGCCGTGTGCTGCGCAGTGTATCCGGTATGTCCCAGGGGACACAGCGGAAGTCCAGTTCAAGAGAAGTGGTGTCGCCTATGGGATTTTTTTGCGCCTAAATCAGTGTCTGATAAGTCTTAATACGAACTGGAAAGGAGATAAAAGTGTTAAAAATATTTATACCCCCCTGAGCGTACTTGCCAAAGGCGATACGGGAAATGCCAACTGCTCATTTGAGATTGCAAAATTAAGAAAATCATCAAAGTTTAACTGCATATTTTTGGCCAAAATGAGAAAAATGCCTTCCTTTGCGATACGAAAATCAGGATATGCGTCCTTTGTGCGCCTTCTACATCTGATTTCGGAGTCTCGTGATGAGGCCTCGTTTTTGACGCACTACTCAAGGGCTAAACTTTGATGCTCGCTGAGTGAAAGGCTATCCGCAAATTACTATTTATGGCATTTCGGAAAATATTGCTGCTCTTTGTCGCAATGCTGAGTATGACTGACTTTGCACTGGCTCAATCCCAGCGCGGTAAGGCTACATACTACAGCCGTCGTTCACATGGCTGTATGACGGCCAGCGGAACGCGGATACACAGAGACAGCTTCACTTGTGCGCACCGCACACTGCCCTTTGGCACTATTCTCAAGGTGCGTGATACAAGGACGAACAAGGAAATCTACGTTAAGGTGACGGATCGCGGCCCCTATGTCAGGGGACGTATCGTCGACCTCTCTTATGCTGCGGCTAAGGAACTGGGCATGATTGGCAGGGGTGTAACCAATGTGGAGATTACCACGGTCAAAGACATGGCTCACGTACCTTATAAGGCTGGTGATGACCTTGGACTGCCGCAACTCAAGGTAAAGGATCCTCTGGGCAAGGGCTACTGCTCGTTGTCACAGTGGGGAGAACGTTACAACAAGAAGAAAATCAACGAGTCCATGGCTAGAGCAGGCAAGACACGCGGTACCAATGTCGTCGGAAAGGCTAAGCGCGACAGTGTGCCTCGCTGGAGAATCCTCCATCAGTTGACGGCGCAAGATGCTGAGACTGTACCCCAAGGCAACGGCTCAATCATCGTCAAGTAAATACAGATTTTTTTTGTTATAGGCAGTGCGGGTTTCCTCATGGGGAGACCCGCGCTGCTGTCTGTTGTACGTATGTGTGTCCTCTCGAGATTATCGCTTAAGTCGTACGGCGACTGTTACCTCAGTCTTTGCTTCCGTTTGTTTGTCGACTTGTAGAGAAGATGGCACGAATGGGAGAGAGCGGAGGCAGGAGTGTACGGACAATCGCTTGCGTCTGTTACGTCGGGATAGTGGTGCGATTCGTCATAATTAGATGGCATTTTGTTTTTCCCGTTCAGCCTTTTATATAATAAATCTGAGATCCTGCCTCGTACAGGCGCCGATGTAGTGATGACAAGTTGCCTTGTAAGCGCTACGGTCCGATGTAGTTTAAACTGGAAGGCGAGTTGTTATCACCTGATAGCCAATTAGTTGCAAAAGTGTCAAATCTTATTTTCAATTCATTGATTTTCAGTGAGTTACAGAGGTGATTTAGACGAAAATTCCTATTTTCTGTCTTCGAGAATAAGGCGGGAATCTCAATTCACCTTTTTATTATAAAATTATTATGTCTCAGCTAGCCCTTGATAGGGATAGCTGCCTGTATCTGTAGGCTCAACTCTCGAGGAGATGCTGCCGGAGAAGTACGAAAAGAAATCCTGACAAGACAGGAGATGACAGAGGAGGCGATTGGGGATTTGCGGTTTTTGTCTGTCTGATGGACTGCTCTGAGGCCGTCCGTCACAGATTCATATTTGCTGTTTGACCATGAGAGCTGATTTAGCGGAGTGGGTGAAGAGATGCCTCTTCTCGGCGTACAGGCAATGCGAGTGATAAGTGCGGATGGGGGCGGCGCCAGGAGACGGGGCGGATATAGAGGTGGCGCAGAGGTGCAAACGGTGAATCGCATATAGGACCTTCTACTCTGCTGTGGCTACGAAGTCTTGTGGATGAGGTCGGCCTGACTATGTCGAGAGACTTGAATGCGGACAAAATCAGTCCGCCTGTATTCAGATGTATTAGGGTGAACTGCCGGTAGGCAAAAAAATAGTCCTTGCCGTCAAAGCGGCAAGGACTACAATCTTTTTGAATCAGTGACGGACGGCGCTAGCTGTTGGCAAGACGCTTCTTGTCAACAATGGCGTCAAGTACTGCTACAGCGGTCACGTTGACGATATCGCGTACGCTGCTCTCTGAGTCAGTAAAGTGGATAGGCTTATTGAGCCCCATCTGAATAGGACCGATGATCTCGGCATGCTCGTCGATGCCTTGCAGGATCTGGTAGCAGGAGTTGGCACTGCTGAGGTTGGGGAAGACGAGTGTGTTGACCTTACGGTTGACTAGTCGCGTGAAGGGGTACTTTTTGTCGCGCAGCTCGTTGTTGAGAGCGAAATTGACCTGCATCTCTCCGTCGATGGGCATATCGGGATAATCCTTGTGGAGACGTGCGATGACCTCATGTACACGGGCGGGACTGCCAATCTTGTCTGAACCGAAGTTGGAGTAGCTGATCATGGCTGTGACAGGCTTGCGGTTGAAGAACTTGACAGTGTGATTGGCCAGACGTGCTATATCATAGAGTGTGTCTTCGTCGGGGTGACGGTTGATTAAGGTATCAGCGATAAAATAGAGGCCTTTGGACGAATTGATGATGTGCATAGTGCCAAAGTGGTTGAACTCTGGTCTGATGCCAATCACGGCTTTGGCGGCCTTGATGGTATTGCTGTACTTGGTGTAGAGGCCTGTGATGAAGGCATCGGCTTCGCCGGTCTCCACCATCATCATGCCAAAGTAGTTGCGGTCGTTGAGCATATCCTTGGCAATATCGTAGGTGATCCCCTCGCGCTCGCGCTTCTTGGCAAGTATGGCGGCATACTCCTCTCGCTTGGCTGCAAGACTGTTGTCACGCAGGTTGATGATTTCTATACCGGACAAGTCGAGGTGCATCTCTTCTGCCAGCTTGGGGATGTACTCGTCGTTGCCAAGCAGAATGGGATGGCACAGTCCCTCATCGCGGGCCATTACGGCGGCTTGCATCATCTTGGGATGCGAACCCTCAGCGAAGACGACACGCTGGGGATTGTTGCGCGCAGTGTCGTAGATAGAACGGGTAAACTTGGTCTCCTGTCCCATCAGTTCGCGTAGATGGATGCGGTACTCGCCCCAGTTGTCAATGGCCTTTCGGGCAACGCCGCTCTTGATGGCAGCCTTGGCCACGGCGATGGAAACCCATGTGATAAGACGCGGATCAACGGGCTTGGGGATGAAATAGTCGGGGCCGTAGGTGAGCTGGTTGACCTGATAGATACGGTTGACGACATCAGGAACGGGTGCCTTGGCAAGGTCGGCTATGGCCTTGACGGCTGCTATCTTCATCTCTTCATTGATACAAGTGGCTGCGGTGTCAAGGGCTCCACGGAAGATATACGGGAATCCGATGACATTGTTGATCTGATTGGGATAGTCGGAACGGCCTGTGCTCATAATGACATCGGGGCGGGCATCCTTGGCGTCCTCATAGCTGATCTCGGGATAGGGATTGGCCAAGGCAAAGATGATGGGCTTGTCGGCCATCGAGCGTACCATGTCCTTGGTGACCAATCCGGCCTTGGAGAGACCGACAAAGACGTCGGCACCCTTCATGGCCTCTGCCAGGGTGTGGGCGTCGCGGCGATCGGTGGCAAAGAACTTCTTCTGGGGGGTGAGATCGGTTCTGTCGGAGGTGATGACACCCTTGTGATCGAGCATGAGCACATTTTCCTTCTTCACTCCGAGGGAGATATAGAGCTTTGTACACGCTATAGCGGCGGCTCCCGCGCCACTGACGACGAGCTTGATGTCCTCGAGACGCTTGCCGGCTATCTCGCAGGCATTGAGCAGACCTGCTGATGAGATGATGGCGGTGCCATGCTGATCGTCGTGCATGACGGGGATGTCCAGCTCAGCCTTAAGACGTTTTTCAATCTCAAAACACTCTGGAGCTTTGATATCCTCGAGGTTGATACCGCCAAAGGTGGGCGCAATCGCCTTAACAGCCTCGATAAACTTTTCCGGATCGGTCTCGTTGACCTCTATATCGTATGCATCTACACCGGCGTAAATCTTGAAGAGCAGGCTCTTACCCTCCATCACGGGTTTGCCGCTCATAGCTCCGATATTGCCGAGACCAAGCACAGCTGTGCCATTGGAGATGACGGCTACGAGATTGCCCTTATTGGTGTATTTGTAAACATCATGGGGATTTTCTTGTATTTTGAGGCACGGAACAGCTACACCAGGCGAATAGGCAAGTGATAAATCCTTCTGAGTTGAATGAGGCTTTGTCGGAGTAACCTCAATCTTTCCTGGCTTGCCCATGGAGTGGTACCTTAGGGCTTCTTCTTCGCTTATTTTCATGATGGTATGGATTAGAAACTTCTACAAAGTTACAAATTTTGATTTCTTGACCCTTACGACATGTTAATAAAAAATATTTAATAATGGGGTTTGGACGTCTGAGGCATCTTTTGAGAGAATGTAAAGTAGTCATAATGTGATATGGAGATGTCGTATAGCGTCTCTACAGGGCTACCCGCACTTGCTGCTACCAGACAAAGTGTCGCAAGTGGGACGGGTGACTCGTGAAAGAAAATGCGGAATAGGCGTGTCACTCGAAAGAACTGTATGCCTTTATGTGACACTGGAGAAGCTCGCGCTAACTAAGCTGAATCATCGGGATACAGAAGTCCCTGACGAGCAAAAGAAAGAACAGTTGATGCGTATGCGAAAGCTATGTCAGCATAAAAAAGTATAAGAAAAAGACTTGCAGCAAACAGATTGGCGCATGGCGGCTCGAGACTATATCATGGATATGGCTACGGAAAGGAAAATGGCGTTTTGACATAGTTCTTTTTTGTTAAATTGGTCTTAAATAGAAAAATATTGTATACCTTTGTCACCAAAATATAGTTATCGAGGATAACTAACGACTGTTCCAAAGAAAAATATCAATCAATCATGAGAAATAAATGGGTCCTAGGAATACTCTGTGCCCTAATCGTGGCGCTGAGTATGACATCCTGTGTTTCCAATAAAGAAATGACGTACCTGCAAGGTGCCGACAGCCTCTATGCTGTCCCTCAAAACATTTCCAAGAGTTACGGCCTAGTCATCCAGCCTGATGACGAGCTCGCCATCTCTATCAATACGCGGGATAAGTCGCTCACGGAGCAGTTTGATAACAATACCCTCATCGGTGGTGGAACGGGTGGCTTATCTACTGGTAATGCCTCCTCGACGATCAACAGCTCGGCTGGTATCGCTTACTTCTATGTCCAAAAGGACGGTACCATCACCTTTCCTATATTTGGCAAGATCAAGGCGGCCGGCTATACGGTGGAGCAATTGTCCAACGAGCTCCAGAAACGTATCCGCGACGGCTATATCAATGACGCTATTGTGACGACGCGTATTATGTCATTCAAGGTGACAATCCTCGGTGACGTCAAGTCGCCGGGCGTGCAGAGCTATACGGGACAACGTCTTACCCTGCTTGAAGCTATAGGCCGTGCCGGTGATCTCAACAATACGGCTGTGCGCAAGGATATCCTCGTGGTACGTGAAGAGGACGGTCAGCGCGTGACTTACAAAGTCGACCTGACCAATCCCGAATCGGTGTTTAGCTCACCGGCATACTACCTGCAACAGAATGACCTCGTATACGTGGAGTCCAATAAGTCGGTCAAAGTGAAGGGTAGCACAAGCTATACCTACCTGACTGTATCGGGTACGCTCGTAAGTATGACCGCATCTATCATATCCCTTATCATCGCATTAACCAGGTAAACTATGGAAGAAAACGAATCTCTCAGTTACAATACTCAAGAGCAGGAAGGCAAGTCTACAGACTTCTTTGCAATTGCTAAGCTTTGCCTGATAGTACTTGTCAAGAACTGGCGCTGGTATCTGCTTTCTCTTGTTCTTTGCTTGTTTTTTGCGACGATTTATAAGATGCGTGAGCCGCATATCTTTACCCAGACGGCTACTATCCTGCTCGAGGATTCCAATAATGATAACTACTACAATCGCAACGGATTTAGCGGACTCAAAGACCTCTATGGCGTACAGGTGACCGACCAGCTGAAAAACGAGATATTCATCCTCCAGTCACGCCGACTGATGGAGAAGGTAGTCGATCGCCTCGGCCTCAATATTAGCTATAATACTTTTGCGGGCTTGCGACCTGTGGCACTCTTTACAATACGCCCCTTTACGGCTCACTTTGGCCCATCATTTCATGGACCTCTCAGTTTTGATGTTGAGGTAAGTAAAGGTGACAGACTAAAGGTTTCCAATGTGGTATGGGACGGTCAGAAATACAAGTTTGAGCGAACATTTACCTATGGTCAGGTAGTGCAGACTCCAGGCGGCGCTTTCCGCCTGGACAAGGAACCTGATGCGTATCAGTTTGTAGGACGTACGGTCAGAGTTTCCAGAGTGAGCAAAGAGGCTGCGACAAGCACATATGTCTCCAGGCTTTCGGCGGCAGAATATGATAAGGAAGCACAACTTATCAATATTTCTATGCGTGATATCAATAAGTCACGCGCACAGGCTGTGCTCAATACCTTGCTGCAAGTCTATAAGGAGGATATCGTAGATGCCAAGAATATGGTTTCTGCCAATACGGCCAAATTTATAGACAACCGTATTCGGCTTATTGGTAGCGAGCTGAGCCAAGTAGAGGGCGAACTGGCGCGTTTTAAGCGCAACAACGACTTTGTCGACTTCCAACTCAATGCCCAGAGTTATTTGAATCAAAGTGAAACCTCGCGTAAGGATCTCATGGACCTTGAGTCACAGCTAACCGTAGCCCAGTATCTCAAGGAGTATATCTCAAAGGAGGCCAACAATAAGTCTCTTATACCTCAATTGACGGGACTCGGCAGCGCCAACATGCAAACTCAGATATCGGATTACAATAAATTGATGATTGAACGCAACAAGATGGCTTCCAACTCAAGCGAAACGGCTTCTCCTATTGCAGACCGTGACGCGGCGTTGGCTTCTATGCGCCGAGCTATCAACGCTTCAATTGACAGCTATACCAACTCTATCAGACTCCAGCTGGCTAAAGCACGTTCTGTAGACAATCAGTTGCAGTCGCAGTTGACCGGTGTGCCGGACAAGGAGATTAAAGCCCTGGATATCACGCGCCAGCAATCTATTAAGGAAGCGCTCTATACCTATCTGCTCAACAAGCGGGAAGAGGTGGCTCTCCAATTGGCTATCAATGAGGCCAATGTACGTATCGTCGAGTATCCCTACGGGCCAGCTCAACCTGCATCTCGCTCTTGGAATATAATCTTGCTCGTTGCTCTGCTCGTCGGCTTCGCGATTCCTTCACTTATCATTTGGGCACGTACTCAACTCAATACCAAGGTTCGCGCACGCAAAGAGGTTGAGGACAATCTGAGCGCACCGATTCTGGGCTCTATCCCTCGTTGGGACGAGGATGGTAACGAGGAGAAATTGCTCTCCAAGAAGAGTGCTGCCTCCAGTGTCGCAGAGGCTTTCCGTATCCTGCGATACAATATCGATATGGTAGCTAAAAGACCGGCGGTCATCATGACTACCTCGTCTACGCCGTCTCAAGGTAAGAGCTTTACGTCGCGTAACCTCGCCGTCATTTTCGGTATAGCCGGCAAGAAGGTGCTCCTCGTAGACGCGGATATCCGTAAGGGCTCACTAACAAGCGTGATGCATGAGCACAGCTCAGGCCTCACCGGCTACCTCTCCGAGATAGAGATGGACTGGGACAAGATTATTGTCAAGAATATTGCAGACAATGTTGACTTTGTGCCTGTCGGCGTGCGCCCGCCCAATCCTGCTGAGTTGCTGATGAGCAAAAACTTGGAAAAGATGGTGAGTGAGCTGAAGAAGTCTTACGACTATATCATCTTTGATGCTACACCTGCTTTTGCTGTGGCTGATGCCAGCATTATCAACCGTGTGGCTGATCTTACGCTCTATATCATCCGTGTAGGTGTTGAGGATAGTCGATTCCTCAAGGAACTAGACAAGATGTACAAGGAGGGCAAATTCCACAATATGTATGTGGTCGTCAACGACGAAAACGCCAGCAAGGACAGCTATGGTTACGGCTATGGTTATGGTTATGGCTACGGCTATGGCTACGGTTACGGAAATGAAAGCGAGCAAAACCGCAAACGTACTCTTGTCGACCGAATCGTAGAAAAGATCAACAAATAATCATCAAATCCCTTTTACATACTGCTTGGGCGCAAGTTCATCACAAACTTGCGCCCGATTTGATGTACGCTCGGCATGAGCATTGTCTAACGGGTGGAAGTCCCGAGCAAGCCCTAATAGCGGGAATTGCATAGTCAAAGGCAAGGGTGTCCATCGTGAGGTGGAATCTGAAGGAAGCCGGCGACAAATATCTGACCTAACGGACAGAAACTTCATATAAGGCATTTGACCATGGATAAGATTGCATCACAAATCAAAGTCCTATTGCTATTCGGAATGGTTGGTGTAAATGAAGTAGGTATAAGATGGAAAGACAATGCCCTTATCCGAGGAGGTCTCACGGACGCTTCAAATAGTTTTTTTTACGAAAGAAGCGGAGTAAAGCTTGCCGTGAGAAGTCAGCAGACGCCATAGTAGTGCAATACTCGATAACGCTGCACGAAGGGCAGAACCTAACAATTAAGCGATAGTAATTGAAACATACCTCATGAAGGAAAGAACGCAGAAAACATTATCCCAAGTTAATGGCTGCCCCCAAAGAGATAGGTCGGAAACCGAAGGGTATGGGGGAGTGCAGACCTTCATGTGGATGTGTGAAGACAACATCGTGGAAGTACCATTCGACAAGGAACACCTTCTCGAGCAAATCCTTAGTCCTGCAAATCTCAACCGAGCCTACAAGGCGGTTATGAGAAACAGAGGCTGTGGTGGTATCGACAAGATGTCATGCGAGCAGTTACTCCCATGGCTATTGACCAACAAGGATGAACTCATTCGTTCCTTGATGGACGGTTCTTACCGTCCGAACCCAGTGAAAAGGGTAGAAATACCCAAGGACAATGGCAAGATGCGCCTGTTGGGAATACCTACAGTA
>ONCK01000011.1 GCA_900316315.1 uncultured Prevotellaceae bacterium | reverse complement strand
ACCAACAGCGAGAAGGCTGCTGCGACTACGAGAATGATGGTAATCGTATCCATGGTCGATGACATAGTCTCCATCATCTCCTCTTGGGAACGTATAGTGAAGTCATCGTCATCTGAAGCGGATAGCTTGTGATTGGTTCGCAATATCTGGGTAAGTTCATCAATGGCATTGTCTGTCATCTCCTCAGTAAGGGCAGAGCAATTGATAGAGCTAAGATAGGTCTGGGCCAGGACACGCTTCATGACTGTCGTATAAGGGGCTATGATGAGATTGTCCTGATCCATGCCAAAACTATTGTATCCCTTAGACTTGAGTACTCCGACGATACGAAAAGGGATAGACTTGAAGCGGATAGTGCGGCCGACAGGATCTTGTCCATCTGGAAAGAGCTCATCAACTACAGTCTTGCCGACGAGACAGACCTTGGCACTCTTCTTCACGTCCTCCTCGGTAAAGCAATCTCCGTCCTCTACAGACCAGAGCTTGATATTAAGGTATTCTGGCGTTTCACCATAGAGAGTCGTATTGGTATTGTTTGCGCCATTGATGGCTTGTCCTGAAGCCGTGACCTCAGGACTGACGTCTGAGATATAGCTCTTGTCAGAGAGTATCTTTTCATAATCATTTATCTTAAGCGTCTGCATGGCAGAGGGGTCTTGCCGTACGCCACCTCTCATATCGGCTCCGGGATGGATCATGATAATATTGGTGCCCATCTTGGATATATTGGCGCGCACGCTCTCCTTGCTTCCCTGCCCGATAGCCATCATGATGATAACTGCTGCCACGCCGATGATAATGCCAAGCATGGAGAGAAACGACCGGAACTTGTTGCTACAGATCGCGCGTACGGCGACCTTAAGTAGATTGAAGAAATTCATAGATTGGAGTTTTTGATTACTAAGTCGCTAGTCATCGACCGGTTTGGGTATCTTGGCCAAAGCTTCCTCGGCAGATAGGATATTGAGATTGGGCTCATCATCTCTGATTTTCCCATCGCGCAAAACGATGTTGCGACTGCAGTAATGTGCAATATCCGGGTTGTGAGTCACAAAGATAATCGTATGTCCCTCATGGTAGAGCTTCTGAAAGAGCACGAGCATCTCAAACGATGTTCGTGTGTCCAGATTTCCCGTAGCTTCGTCAGCGAGGATCACAGCAGGGTCATTGACCAAAGCGCGGGCAATGGCTACGCGCTGCATCTGGCCTCCCGACATCTGATTACTCTTATGATAGAGACGATCTCCGAGGCCTACGGCTTGGAGGGCCTTGATGGCGGCCTCACGCCGTTGCTGCGCATTGTACTTATTATTGTACATAAGCGGCAGCTCTACATTTTCTACTGCCGTCGTCTTGGGCAGCAAATTGTAGTTCTGGAAGACAAATCCTATCTTCTGGTTGCGCAGCCTGGCACGTTGCCGCTTGCTCATCGTACGTACCGATACGCCGTCCAAATAGTACTCCCCAGACGTCGGAGTATCAAGACAGCCAAGCTGATTGAGCAGTGTACTCTTGCCAGATCCCGAAGTACCCTGAATCGTCACAAACTCTCCTTGGTATATCTTGAAGCTCACATCGCGCAAAGCGTGTACTGTCTCGGAGCCCACGATGAAGTTTCGGCGGACATTCTTAAGTTCAATGATGACTTTACGAGAATCGTTTTCCATAATGGAGACAGTTTTATTTCTTAGCAGAGCTACTGGTAGAGTCCGTCTTCTTGTTATTTTTGTCTTTTGGACCTGGCATGAAAGGATTACTATTGTCAGAAGACTCGTCACTGCCATCTGACTGATCTGTCGCAGAGATTTCCGTCAAGACTGCCTGTCCCTCAGTCAGGCCGCTTGTGATCTCTGTCAAGCTGCCATTGGTGATGCCGACATTGACTGCAATGGAGCGGAATACATTACCATCCTTCACCCAGACCTTGTTTGCAGCGCCCTTGGCCTCGTCTTTGATTGACTGCTCCTTGGTCAACAACTTGTCGCTGGGAGTGAAGCGAAGAGCCTTAGAGGGAATAGCCAATACATCGTGCTTCTCTTGTGTAAAAATGGTCACATTGGCTGTAAGTCCCGGCTTAAGCTTAAGGTCAGCATTGGGCGCAGAGATGACGACCTCATAAGTGACGACGTTGCTCTCGGTCGTTGCCTCTTGGCGAACCTGCGTCACCTTACCCTCAAAGACATCATCAGGAAAGGCATCCACTGTGAAGGTGACACGCTGTCCCTCTTTGACATTGCCTATGTCGGCCTCATCCACGTCTGCTATGACTCTCATATCTGTCAGGTCCTTCGCGATGATAAAGAGTGTCGGCGTTGTCATTGAGGATGCCACTGTCTGCCCTTCCTCAACCTCCTTGTCCAGCACTACTCCGTCAATAGGCGAAGTGATCGTAGCGTAACCGAGATTGGTACGCGCCTTCTGTACGCTCTGCTGCTGAACACGCACCTGTGCCACAGCCTGCTGATAATTAAGGCGTGCATTCTCAAAGTCATCAGTGCTGACAAGTCCCTTCTTGTATAACGTCTGATAGCGCTTATAATTGGAGGTCTGATAGATGAGATTGCTCTGCGCATTGGCCAGATTGCTCTGGGCGCTGGTCAATTCGCTTTGGAGGTTGGTCTTGTCCAATTCGGCAATGACCTGTCCTTTGTGCACAACGCTATTGTAGTCTACATAGATCTTATCAATGATGCCACTGACCTGTGTACCTACAGTTACTTCGGTGACAGGCTCAATGGTACCGGTAGCCGTAACTGTCGTTGTAATGTTTTGTTTAGAGGCTTTGGCAGTGACATAGGATGTCGTCTGCTTTTTGCTGCATGAGGTAGCAAGCACAAGCAGACTAATGGCCACGGCTAATGTGGAATAGATGTTGCGATTCATATTTGAATTTTTAGTTTTTCTGGGTGATAGAATAGTTAGAGAGATACGCCTTGCCCTTCGTAGAAGTAGAGCATTGAGATATTGTATAGGGCTGTATACTTACTTTGCAGCATCTGCTGCTGAGCTGAGAGCAAATTGTTTTTGCCTGTCGTGAGCTCGACAATATTTTTGAGTCCGAGTCGGAACTGCTCACTGACAAGATCATAGCTCTCTTTCATACTCTCGACATTGCTCTTTGCCGAACGGTATTGCTGCTGTGAGCTCATGGCATTCAGCCAGTAGTTCTCGATCTCGCTGTAGAGTTGCTTCTGGGTGCCCTCAAGTTGCAACTGAGAGTTCTGAGTCGCCAGACGTGCCTTTTTGACAGCCGATTTAGTCTGCTTCTGGTCAAAGAGCGGCACAGAGATAGATAGGCCTATCGAGTTGCTCCAATTATTCTTGAGCTGTGTCCCAAATGCAGTGTGCATGCCACTCGCATTGCTGCTTCCGATACCAGCATTCATAGACACGGTAGGATAATAACCGGCTTTAGCAATCTTTTCGTCCAACTTGGCCGCATCGATAGAGAGCTTACCACTTTGCACCTCCGGTCGGATATCAAGTGCTGTCGCGTAGATAGCCTCTTTGGAAGGAATCGCCTTGAGCACAGTCGCATCTGTAAGCGATGGGGCTACCACATCAAGTTCCTCACTGCCATGTATTTCCAGCAATTGTTTCAGCTGGAGCTTATAGCTCTCCAGCTGGCTTTTAGCTGACACGAGACTGTACTCGTCCTGGGTGACCTGTGCCTCCAGCTGAGCCACGTCTACCTTGGCAAGACTGCCCACCTTATACATCTCCTTGGCTCTGTCGCACTGCAATCGGCTGGCTTTGACGATTTCGCTGTCTACCTTAACGGCTTCCTTCTCATAGAGTATTTGGAAATAGAGTTGGGCAATCTGCTGCTGAATGCTATTAGCTGTCTCTTCCGTCTGGAGATCAGCGAGTTGCTTGTTCATCTCCGACTTCTTGATATTGTTGTAATTCTGATTGCCATTCCATACTGTCCAGTTGGCATTGATGCCGTAAGATCCATTGTAGTTGGTGGCCGACTGAGTAGAGGTCATCGTGCCGTTGGTCAAATTAATAGTACTCTGGCTGTAGGGGCGATAAGCCACTGCTTGGGAGGTACTTGCTGAGACACTAGGCAACAAGAGCGCCTTAGCCGACGAAATTTCGATGTCGCTCTGGGCACTGGAAACCTTATTTTGCTGCAAGGTGATATTGTTGGCTAGCGCATAGTCGATGCATTGCTGCAGCGTCCAGATCTTGTCAGCCCTAGACGGGAGTGCCAGGCACGCAATCACTGGCAAGATGATAAATTTCTTCATTTTATAATTATTGGTTTCAATCTTGATATAAAGACAACAGGCTAAATGCGTTTGTCTTCTGAGTGGTATTGGTTGATCTTGTTTGCTATATTGTCTTGGCAGATTTCATATTCGCTTATGTTCACCCGATTCGTTAGTAAGACAAGAGAACTCATCTTTAGTTTAAATGAAAGATTGTTAAAAGCCTACCCGTTTTATCTGACCATCCTGAGTCAGATTCCTGCAAGCGGACAAAAGCCCACCTCTCTCTCATTTCTCATGATAGAGAGCGAAGGCAGAAGAGGCTCATCTCCTCTACCGACAAGCATCCGCGCACCAGAGGGGAAAGTATCCTATATTTTTACTATCTTTGCATGATTTATTCTAGATAGTACAGAGATTTCGCCCTTAGATGTTGAGATTCATTAGCTTTGGAAGTGGAAGCAGCGGAAATTGCTACCTTTTGGAATGTGACGGAGCCCGATTTCTCGTCGATTCCGGTATAGGTATTAGGCGCCTGCTCCACTATCTGCGGCAATATGCCGTTTCCCCGGAGTCCATACAAGCCATCCTCCTCACCCACGATCATCTCGACCATACCCGTAGCGCCGAGTGTCTTGCCGCCAAATACGATATTCCCATTTACGCGACAGCACTTACTTGGCAGGGAATCATGAACAATCCTGCCATTCCCAAGAAATCCAAGCCCGAGCTCAGACATGCCATTCTCAAAAATCAAACCTACGACATTTGCAAATGCCATATAACTCCTTTTGAAGTGCCTCATGACAGCCAGGACTGTGCGGGCTATTTCATCGCCCAAGGCACGTGCACGCTCTGCATCGTGACGGACTGCGGCCAGCTTACGCCCACCATCGACCAGTATATCAGCCAGGCCCACAACTTAGTACTTGAGGCAAACTACGACCCGCAGATGCTACGGGAGGGCCCCTACCCTTACCAACTCAAAAAGCGTATCAGCAGCGCCCATGGCCACCTGTCCAATCTTGAAGCAGCCCAAATCATCTCGGCCCACGCCTTTCATCTGGCCAAGGTATGGCTCTGTCATCTTAGCGAGCACAACAATACTCCACAAACCGCGCTCGAAATAGTCGAAAATATGCTGCAACAGAGCGACATATCCTCTTCTGACCTACCTGAAGTCCATGTGCTCAAACGCACCGAGCCTTCAGTTTTTTTTGATCTGGATTGAATTTTATTGAAAAAAGATTTGGCAGTAATACTCAAAAGTTGTACTTTTGCACTCGCAATCGAGCAATGAAGCGTCCTTAGCTCAGTTGGTAGAGCAACTGACTCTTAATCAGTGGGTCCAGGGTTCGATCCCCTGAGGGCGTACGAAGAAGATAAAGACTGGATAATTGTTAATCAATTGTTCAGTTTTTTCTTTTTTTATCCCATTTTCTCCATCAGCATGACGCTGATCTCCAAGGACGACAAGAGATTAGCAAGCCCCGTATTCCCCGTCTATCAGATAGCCCGTCAGGCTGGTGTCCTCTCCGGCCTCTACTTGGCGCCGTAGTCCTTGGGCGCAAAGACAAAGCGCATCAGCTCCTTTGCGGGCTCCCGCTTAGAGCGATAGGAGTAATCAAATGTGACATGATGCTCCTTAAACTGCTTGAGCTCGACCGAACCTACAAGGGCATTGAGCAGCTTGACACGCACCAGCTCCATATTCGAGGCGATAGCTTCAGGCTTATAGATTGAGTCATCCATTGTATAATAATAATAGACCGTCGTATTGTCCGGATGATAAGACATGCTATCAAGCGTGATGCCTGTATTGACGGTGCGGGGGCAAAGCTGGCGTGACTGTTCGCTGACCTGGCTTTGCAAGCGTTGATCTTCACTTCTTTGGCCACAACTCCCCATCAAGGCGAGGGAGAGCAATAATCCACAGAGAGATATCTGACTTAAAATATTGTGCTTCATTGAATATTGATTGTGCTTCTTCGTTATTGATAAATCTGAATGTCTGACGCCATCAGTCGTATGGTCTCAGGTGCCCGACCTATCTAGCCATGGCAATTCATCGCCTATCGAGGTCTCCGCTCCATGCCCTGGGTAGACCATCGTTTCCGGAGGCAACTTTGACAGGGTTCTGAGACTCTCAGCCATGGCCTGCGGATCACCTCCTCGGAGATCTGTACGGCCGTAGCTGCCTCTGAAGAGCGTGTCTCCGCTCCACATCATGCGCTCCGCCTCACAGTAGTAGCACACGCCACCCTGGGTGTGTCCCGGAGTGCAAATGACGGTCAGAGTATGGTGGCCTACGCGCACCTCCTCATGCTCGCTCAGGAGCAGGCCTGACGGAGCAAGCTGCAAACCGCTGTAGCGTTGGCCCAGGATCTCCTCCACTTGATCCTCGAGATGATCGTAAAGCCAAGTGTCGCCTTCCGACAAATCACACTTGAGCCCATATGTCTCCCAGACCCAATAGCTGCCCATGATGTGGTCAAAGTGAGCGTGCGTACACAGTTGTCGTACCGGCTTAAGCTGATGATCGGCTATATAAGCCTTAACAGCCGCCTGCTCCTCTTCCCACATCATGCCGGGGTCGAGGATCAGCGCCTCGCCAGTCTCATCGCTGATGATATAGGTATTCTCCCGTATCATATTGACCTGAAATCGCTTGACCGTAAGCATGGCTAACCCCTTATTTTTGAGACTTGTCTATCCTCAGGATGCACTTGGTCGCGAAGTATTCCTCTTCCAGCCATTGGCTGAGAGGCACTACCTCGTGATGCAGACTCACTTCCTCAAACTCCTGTTCGACGGTGTCGCCCTTCAGGCAAATCAGGGCGCCCTTCACGTCCCGCTGCGGCTTTATGCGGTCCTTGACCATCTGCCAGAGCTCGGGAGCACGCATCACCGCCCGGCTGACCACATAGTCGTATTGCCCATGCTCCTCCTTGGCATTGCGATGAGCGAGCGTCACATTGCGGATGTCGAGCGCCGAAACTACTTCATGAGCGACTCTGATCTTCTTGCCTATGCTGTCAATAAGGGTAAATCGGGCTTCTGGACAGAGGATGGCCAAGGGAATGCCTGGGAAACCGCCTCCTGTACCGACATCCAGTACATTCATTCCATCCAGCGCGCAATACTTGGCAATTGCGAGACTATGGAGTACGTGGTGCTCATACAGATGGTCGATATCCTTGCGTGAGATGACGTTGATACGCCCGTTCCACAAACTGTAGAGCGGGCCCAATCCCTCCAGTTGCTTACGCTGTCGCTCTGTGAGGTCAGGGAAATGACGATAGATGATTTCGGCAGAGTCCATAATCAATTGCAAAGATAACCTATCCCCTCGACTTCCGCAAAGCAAAAAGTGAAAAAGAGGATGAAGTCTTAATCACCCGTCCGGCCAGTCCAATTGCATCCGCTCTCAAAGGGCTGCTACGGCGCCGATGAATTTTAACCCCTAGCTCAAACCGCTCTCCCGCCACCAGACAGACGGGCAAATCGCCTTAAATCCCCATTCGCTGCCTCAGTCCACCGAGGGGAACAAATTCTGATAGCTTAGACACCCTTCGGATACATCATCGCCCACCCGCAGTCTCCGCCGAGTCCCTTTGACGAGCCAAAATACGGCCTCCCAATCATCAGCGGAGACAACAGTCCCCTCCTCTCATTAAGTCACTCAGCGGTCGGGGAAACTAGAAGTTTCATCCGTCATATCAGAAATGGCCTCTCATTTTTTATATAATAAAAATGTGCCTGTCGGCTCAACAGACTCAGATGTGGACATTTCAAATCGCCTTGTAAGCGTAACAAGGTCGGACTTATTTTAAACTAGGTCCGATGTAGTTTAAACTAGAAGGCGAGTTGTTATCGCTTGATAGACAGTTAGTAACGAAAAAATCAGGATTCTTTGCAATTTATTGAATTTCAACGAGTTACAAGGCTATTTCACTCATTTTTTCGTTTTTCTACTTCGAGCTAAGGCGAGAAAGCCACACAAAAATTTTATTATAAAAAAATATTTTTCCCAAAAACTTTTTCCGAACCTGACGCGTCAAACAAGAAGCCGGACAAAGGCTCTCTTATTTTCCCAATGCGCCGAGCAAAAAGCCAGACCAAAGACTCTTTATTTCTAGCAGTCCCGCGCAAAAGAATGGACAAAGGCTTTCTATTTCACAATAAGACTTGTCTCATAGGCCGACCGGATTCAAGGAGGTTGGCATCAGATATGGAAGAGATTCATCCGGCCTTGTCCAATCGGGAGCCGATTGGACAAGGCCGGAGCATTTTATGCTAGAGACTCAATATTTTTAGTCGAGGGCTATACGCGGTGTTCGATTTTTGCTTATTTTTGTGAAGTATTTGTCCTGCCGTCTCTCAGCGAGCAGACATCTACAGGCCTATATGACTTACATTTCAGACAACAAACTATAAAATCATAATTTATCATGACCCAAGCAAAACTAGAGCCGAAATCCGTATTTGATTTCTTCGCTCAAATCAACAAGATTCCTCGTCCGTCCGGCAAGGAAGACAATATGATGAACTTCCTCGTCGACTTCGCCAAATCACATGGTCTGGAATATGCCACCGATGCCACCGGCAATGTCCTTATCCGCAAGCCGGCCTCGCCGGGTATGGAGGACCGCAAGACGACTGTGCTCCAGAGCCATATGGATATGGTCTGCGAAAAAGTAGCCGGCTTGCAGTTTGATTTTCTCAAGGACGCCATACAGACAGAGGTAGACGGAGACTGGATGCGCGCCAAGGGCACGACCCTCGGCGCCGACGACGGCATCGGTGACGCCATAGAGCTCGCCGTACTGGCCGACGACACGATACAGCATGGTCCTCTGGAGTGTCTCTTCACCCGCTCTGAAGAAACCAGCCTCGCCGGTGCACGCGGACTGTCAGCCGACCTACTCAAGGGAGACTACCTCATCAATCTGGACTCGGAGGACGAGGGTCAAATCTTCATCAGCTGCGCCGGCGGAGCCAACACCCGCGCTTACTTTGACCTCAGCTACGAGCCCTTGGCCCAAGATGCATTTACCTTTAAGATGCAAATCAAGGGACTTGTAGGCGGCCACTCCGGCGACGATATCAACAAGGGACGCGCCAATGCCAATATACTGCTCGCACGCCTGCTCTACACAATGATGCAACAGTACGACCTCCGCCTCGTAGACATCCAGAGTGGTGGACTCCACAACGCCATCCCCAGAGACGGCTATGCGATCTGCGCCGTATCCGATAAGGACAAGGAGAAGGTCCGCACCCTCTTCAACACGATGGCTGCTGATTTTGAGCACGAGTATGCCCAGACGGAGAAGAGCATGGAGTTTATCCTCCAAAGCCAGCCCGTCGAGGATCGTCAGGCCATCGAGCGTCAGCTAGGGCAGAAGATTGTCAAAGCCTGCCTCGGCGTACGCAACGGCGTATTTGCCATGAGCCAAGACATCCCCAACTTTGTCGAGACATCCAGCAATCTCGCCAGCATCAAGATCACAGAAGACGAGGGCCACAAAGTCGTCAAAGTCGAGACCATGCAGCGCAGCAACCTCACCAGCAAGCGTCTGGCAGCCTGTGATGCCGTAAGTTGCGTCTTCCAGCTTGCCGGCGCCCGCGTAGACGTCAACACTGGTTACCCAGGCTGGCAACTCGACCCAAAGAGTCCGCTGCTTCAAATCGCTGTCGACGCATACGAGCGTCTCTTCGGCCACAAGCCCGAGGTAAAGGCCATTCACGCCGGACTGGAATGCGGACTCTTCAGCGAGAAATACCCCCACATGGACATGGTCTCCTTCGGCCCCACCCTGCGAGGCGTCCACTCGCCTGACGAGCGCCTGCTCATCCCCACCGTCAAGATGGTGTGGGATCATCTGCTCGAGATTTTAAAGCAAATTCCGAAGAAATAACAAAAATACCGGATATCAGATGCAACTGAGGCTTGTCTCACAGCATAGCGAGACAAGCCCCAATTGTTTTTGGTGCCCTAAAAAGCCATTTATTGCGCATAGGAAAATTTACGCGCCGATTTCCCCTTATTCCTCTTTTATAAGGGAAGTGCCAAAGGCTATGTCTTTGTCACGGTAAAGCTCAGCGTCCTAACACTTTGCCCAAGCAAGCCGATTATTCCTCCTCTATCTCTGAGAGCTCAAGCCATCGGTCACTCTTGGCATCGAGCTCCCGCTGCAGAGCGGGCAAACGGCGGCTCTTCTCCGTCAACAGCTCGACCGAGAGCGTACCACTGCACAAGTCCTGCTCCAGCTGATGCTTCTCCGCCTCAAGCTGCTCAATCTCCGTCGTTAGCACCTCCAACTCGCGTTTCTCCTTATACGACAATTTGCGCTTCGAATGCTCCCGACCCTGCCGAACGGACCGAGCCGTCGGCTTGTCATCCGTTTTGTCTACCGGCGTGGACTTGAGGAGCTGGTCCTCGTATTCACGATACTGCGTGTAGTTGCCCGGAAAATCCTGTACGTCTCCATTGCCATGGAAGACTAGGAGATGGTCCACCACCTTGTCCATAAAATAGCGGTCGTGGCTGACAATAATGACACATCCCTTAAAGTCTATGAGATACTCCTCCAGTATCTGTAGCGTGATGATATCCAAATCATTGGTCGGCTCATCGAGAATGAGGAAGTTGGGGCTGCGCATCAGCACAGTGCAGAGGTACAGTCTCCTACGCTCGCCGCCCGAGAGCTTGTATATATAATTGTATTGCTCGTCTGGCGGAAAGAGGAAATACTGCAAAAACTGCGAGGCAGAGAGCTTGCGTCCACCGCCCAAGTCAACATATTCCGCAATATCTCTCACAGCATCGATCACCTTCATACGGTCATCAAACTTCATCCCTTCCTGCGAGTAGTAGCCGAATCGCACCGTCTGCCCAACAGAGATATGGCCTTTGTCGGGCTGTTCGAGTCCGAGCAGCAACTTGACAAAGGTCGACTTCCCCGTGCCATTGGCCCCGATGATGCCCATCTTCTCATAGCGCGTGAAATTGTAGTAGAAATCCTTGAGGATGACTTTGTCGCCAAAAGATTTAGAAATATAATTGGCCTCAAATATTTTGCTGCCAATATATGTGCTCTTCACATCGAGCACCGCCCGACGATCCTCTGTGCGCTGTTTGGCCAGTTGCTCCAGCGCATAGAAGTTATCTTCCCGGTATTTTGCCTTGTGCCCACGCGCCATTGGCATACGGCGCATCCACTCCAGTTCCTTACGATAGAGATTGTTGGCCCGCTGTATCTGGCTGTTGCGCGCGTCGATACGCTCTTGGCGCTTCTCAAGGTAGTAGCTGTAGTTACCATGATAGCTATAGATTGTCTCATCGCTGAGCTCTAATATCTCGGAGCAGACACGGTCGAGGAAGTATCGGTCATGCGTGACCATCAGCATCGACACATTGCGCTCCTTCAAGTACCTCTCCACCCACTCTATCATGGAGATGTCCAAGTGGTTGGTCGGTTCATCGAGCACAAGCAAGTCTGGCTCTGTCAGAAGCACATTGGCCAAAGCCACGCGCTTGAGCTGGCCGCCGGAGAGCGTCCCTACAGGCTGATTAAAGTCCGTAATCTGCAGCTGCGTCAGGATCTGCTTGACTCGGGTCTCATAGTCCCATACTTCGCCCGCGTCCATACGCGCGATGCATTCTGCCAAGAGCTCTTGATTGTCTGCCACCAGAGCCTCCTCATACTGACGAATCAGGTCACAGCTCGGACCTCCGTGGATGAAACAGACTTGCATGACCGTCATTTCCGGCGGATAAACAGGATGCTGCTGTAGGTAGCCGATACGCAAATCCCGTCTGAAGACAATCTGACCGCTGTCGTAATCCTCGCCCGTACCACATATTATATTAAGAAGCGAGCTCTTACCCGCGCCGTTGCGGGCAATAAGACCTACATGCCGCCCTTCCTCTATGGAGAAGGAGATATCCTTGAAGAGAACCAAAGACCCTATGCGCTTCGTCAGATGCTGAACATCCAGTACAGTATTTGCCATATCGCATGCGAAATTAAGCACAAAACAGTTTTCATACAAAAAATTGATGCGCAACTTTCAAAAAAATCTTTTACTTCGGCCTGATAAGCCGAAAAAGTATTATCTTTGTAGCGCGTAAGCATGAGGGGATTTTTCCTCACAGACGCAAATCATACCATTTTACAATTCCTAATTCAGGCATAAGCACCATCTATATTCTGTGGCTTACAGACCTGACACTAACCGTAAATTCATTACATCATGCCAAGTTACACCAAAGATGAACTCATGGCAAAGTCGGAAACCGAGATACAGGCTATCGCACGCGACTTTGACATCACTCCTGACACAGACAGAGAGTCACTTGTCTACCAGATACTTGAGGAACAAGCCGTAAGAGGCGCAGCAGACCTATCCAGCGCGCCAAAACGACGCAAACGAATAGGCAAAGCCCAGACCGGCGCTCAGCACGTCGCCTCTGCGACCAAAGACGATTCCAAGCTGCTCGACAAAAGCAAGAAGCGAAAGGCTGGCAAGGAGGCTACCGCTGACACCCAGAGCAAGAAGTCCAAGACCGACAGCGTCTCCA
The DNA here is from genome assembly GCA_900316315.1 of uncultured Prevotellaceae bacterium. Classification (GTDB taxonomy): domain Bacteria; phylum Bacteroidota; class Bacteroidia; order Bacteroidales; family Bacteroidaceae; genus UBA6382. The sequence continues at coordinate 67,159 of ONCK01000011.1, read as the reverse complement.
CCGATACTAAGGCCGATACAAGACCGACGACAAGTGCTCCTGATACAGCCGCTACAGACTCTGCCCAGCCAGCGCCTGAGATAGAGTCCCCAAAGCGCCGTCGCGGACGTCCTCGCAAGAGCACAACTGCAGAGACACCCTCTTCCGATACCATCTCCAGCACAAATAAAAATGATTCCACCCCGGCCGCAGAAGCCGTCGAGTCGGAAAGCAAACCGGCTGCCAAGACTCCGGTCGACCAACAGCCCGACCTCTTCAGCCAAGAGCCCTCTGTACAGACATCAGCTCCGGCCGAGGACCTGGCCATGCCCCGCATGGAGCAGGTAAAAGAGACGCCCAACAACGAGGATGAGACACAGGACGAGGCCCCCGGCTTCATCATCGTCAAGGATATCCCCAATGTCGAGAATGAAGTGGATGAAGAACTCTCCAACCGCTTTCTCGGCGCAGACATGCAGCGCCAAGACGATTTCTATGGCTCACGACCATCCTCTTATGCGTCACAGCCTCATCCGTCTTACTGGCAAGAGCCCGCAGCCTCCTCTCGTCAGGTGGCCAAGGCAAACAATGACTTCGACTTTGACAACATTCTCAACGGCTCAGGCGTACTTGAGATCATGCCAGAGGGCTACGGCTTCCTGCGCAGCTCTGACTACAACTATCTCTCCTCTCCCGATGACATCTACGTCTCCCTACAGCAGGTCAAGACCTACGGTCTCAATACAGGCGATGTCATAGAGGGCCCCATACGGGTGCCCAAGGAGGGTGAAAAATACTTTCCCCTCGTACGCATCAACTCCATCAATGGCCTACGCCCAGAGGAAGTGCGCGACCGCGTTCCCTTCGAGCACCTGACGCCGCTCTTCCCCGATGAGAAGTTCCGCCTCTGCACCGGTCACGGAGACAATCTCTCCGTAAGACTTGTGGACCTTTTCACTCCCATAGGCAAAGGCCAGCGCGCACTCATCGTCGCTCAGCCTAAGACCGGCAAAACAACACTCATGAAGAACATCGCCAATGCCATCGCAGCCAATCACCCAGAGGCCTACCTCATGATGTTGCTCATCGACGAGCGCCCCGAGGAAGTCACAGATATGGCCCGCACCGTCAAGGCTGAGGTGATTGCCTCCACCTTTGACGAGCCAGCCGCCCACCACGTCAAGATTGCGGGCATCGTACTTGAGAAAGCCAAGCGCATGGTCGAGTGTGGCCACGACGTCGTCATCTTCCTCGACTCCATCACCCGACTTGCCCGTGCTTACAACACCGTGGCTCCCGCCAGCGGAAAAGTCTTGACCGGTGGAGTCGACTCCAATGCCTTACAGAAGCCGAAACGATTCTTCGGCGCGGCACGCAATATCGAGGGTGGCGGCAGCCTCACCATCATAGCCACCGCGCTCATCGATACAGGCAGCAAGATGGACGAAGTCATCTTTGAGGAATTTAAAGGTACCGGAAACATGGAGCTTCAACTCGACCGCAGCCTGAGCAACAAGCGTATCTTCCCGTCTATCAATTGCGTGGCCTCCTCCACGCGTCGCGACGATTTGCTGCAAGACGAGATGACGCGCAACCGCATGTGGATCCTCCGCAACCTCATCGCCGATATGAAGCCCAACGAGGCCATCAATAAGGTCATGAATCTCATGAGCAAGACAGAAAACAATGAAGAGTTCCTAATTTCTATGAATTCGTAGCCTCCCCGTCCGTCATAATCAAAAAGATATGCCGCTCACAACATTAGCATGTGAGCGGCATATTAAGTATTATCTGAGCACCGTGGGCCCTTGCCGTAGTCTAGGCTTCGACCCGTGTGCTAGCTAGACATATCAGAAGGGCAGATCGTCGATACTCGTATCAGTAGCAGCCGTATTGGCTGCAGGAGCAGATGCAGGGGCGGATGAAGCCGGAGCAGCAGGCGCGGCAGGCGCAGCAGCAGGCTGTATCGGGCCTACACGCCAAGCGCGGATAGAGTTGTACCAACGACCATTATACTCATGGGCATCGATATCAAAGTCAACAGAGAGCTCATCTCCGACCTTAATATTAAACTGATTGAGCTTATCCTCTCCAAAGACGTTAAACATGCACTTGCGCGGGTACTGGTCGTGGGTTTCGATGACAAAGTCCTGACTCTTCCAGGGTTGATTATTACGCTGGGACACTCCGCTGCGCGGTTCTCCGACAAAGATGATTTTACCTTGAATATTCATTTCTCTTACTTTAAGTTTATACGCAAAGGTACGATACTTTGCCCATTTGACAACTAAAAAGCACAAAACTTTTTCCTCTCCCCTAGCAAAAAGCCGTAACTTTGCATGGATTAAAACAACGTATTTTACGTCAATTCAGATATGAAAAGTTTTGTATTCCTTATCGCCTTCGTACTAAGTCCGCTCTTTGTCTACGGCCAACAAGCCTCCACCGGCATAGACCGCTCCTTTATGGATACATCGGTACGACCAGGTACAGACTTCTTTAGATACAGCTGCGGAGGTTGGATGAAAAGCCACCCCCTCACTGCCGAATACTCCAGTTACGGAGTCACAGAAGTACTCTACGATGAAAATCAGAAGCAGCTCCGTCAGCTCATCGAGGATTTTTCCAAACACTCCCAGACAAAAGGGAGCCTGCAGCAAAAGATCGGCTCACTCTATCGGCTCGCCATGGACTCCACACGCCGCAACCGCGAGGGTTGGGCCCCCATCAAGCCCTACCTCCAGCGCATCGACTCCATACAATCCAAGCAAGAGTATCAACTCGTCTGCGCCCAAATGGAACGGGAGGGGCTCAGCACGATGATGTTTGAGCTCGGCGTAGATGCAGACCAGCATGATGCCTCCAGTAATCTCGTCTGCACTTATCAAGGCGGATTAGGTCTCGGAAGCCGTGACTATTACGTCAATACCGACTCGGCTACCCTTAGGATCATCGCCGCTTACCGCCTCTACCTCACCCAGCTCTTCCAACTCATCGGACAGAGCGAAACCGATGCTCAAGCCAAGACTGCAGACGTACTTCGCATCGAGCAATCCATCGCCCAAGCCAGCTATAGCGCCGTCAAGTTGCGCGACGTTGAGGGCAACTACCACAAGATGACATATCTCCGTCTGCTCGCTGACTATCCCGGCATTGACTGGTCTGGCACGCTCCTGATGCTCGGCTTCCCCTCGATTACGCACATCTCCGTCAGTCAGCCAGAGCCCATACATGCCGTAGAGCGGATTCTCCAGTCTACATCGCTCGAAGATCTCAAGACCTACGCTGTAAGCCGCATCCTGATGGCTTCGGCCAACGAGCTCGACGATCAATGGAGAGCCACCAGCTTTGAGTTCAGCAAGGTACTCCGCGGTGCCAAGGTGGACCGTCCACGTTGGAAGCGAGCCGTAAGTATGGTAAATGAAATACTGGGTATGGCCGTCGGTAAAATGTATGTGGAGAAATACTTCCCCGAGAGCAGCAAGCGCCAGATGCTCACGCTCGTAGACAACCTCAAGAAGGCCTTTGAGGAGCGGATTCAAGCTGTCACATGGATGCAGCCCGCAACCAAGCGGCAAGCTATCGACAAGCTGCACCACTTCATCGTCAAGATAGGCTACCCTGACACGTGGCGGGACTACAACGGCCTGCAAGTAGACGACAGTCTCTCCTACTTTGCCAACTTACGCCGCGCCGCTGTCTACGAGTATGACTACCAGATCCAGAAGAAAGTCAACAAGCCCGTCGACAAGTCCGAGTGGCTCATGACCCCACAGACCATCAACGCCTACTACAATCCCTCCACCAATGAGATTTGCTTCCCTGCCGGCATCTTGCAGCCGCCATTTTTTATCTCGACCGCTGACGAAGCCTACAACTATGGCGGCATTGGCGCTACCATCGGACACGAGATGACCCATGGATTTGACGATCAAGGAAGCCAATTTGACAAGGATGGCAATGTCAAGAACTGGTGGACACAGCGCGACAAAGAGGAGTTTAACAAGCGTACCAAAGTCATATCCAACTACTTCAGCGGCATCACACTGCTCCCTGGCCTCAAGATCAATGGCGAACTCACGCTCGGCGAGAATATAGCCGACCACGGTGGTCTAAAGATTGCCTGGCTAGCTTACAAAAATGCGACCAAGAACCATCCTCTCCCCACCGTCGACGGACTGACAGCTGACCAACGCTTCTTTATTGCCTACGGCATCACTTGGGCTGAGAATATCCAGCCCGAACTGCTCCGCCTCTACAACACGTCCGATCCTCACGCGCCGGCTAAGTGGCGAGTAGATGGTGCCTTACCCCAGATAGACGAGTGGTACAAGGCATTCAATATCAAGCGTTCTGACCCGCTCTACGTTCCCAAGGCTAAGCGAGTTGACATCTGGTAGTCTCTGCCAGACCCCGAGCTTATCCATACCGTAACTGCCGTAGCTCTGCCAGGGCCCCAACTGTCCTAGAAAAGTATATTTGCCATAGAAGGCCCTTCTCTCCCACTATTGTAAACACCCTAACAGACGTTGGCAAAAATTCGCGAGAGCTAAGGTAAACCAGCCCTGCACAAGACACCCTTTTGTAGCAAATTGGAGTTCAACAGTGCATTAACGTGCGGTCGCTTGGCGCCTTTTTCAGACAGGCCGTTGATTTTTATATAATAAATTGGAATACGCTCTTTTTAAATGCCGACTTCGTCATTTCAAGTCGCCTTACAAGCGCTACAAGATCGGATGTAGTTTAAACTAAGTCCAATGTGGTTTAAACTAGAAGACACCTTGTTATCGTCTGAAAGTCAAAGTATTATTTGAACGTCAAATTTTACAATAATCATTTGGTAATCAGCGATTTGCAGAAAACATATAAGAACACCCACTTCTTGTATTGGGAGTTAAATGGGATATAAAATTTTATTTCCAGCGAATTTTGTCAAGAACGAGCTGTCTGTATTATGGGTAACGGCAGAAGTACTCAAAGCGAGTGAGGGGATTCGGAGGCGAGGGCGATAATCTGGTTGACCTTTTCCTCCATAGGGAGCAGTCCGTCGATCCAGTGAATGGTAACGCCGCGACGCTCCATGCCGCGGTACCATGTCATCTGACGCTTGGCGAACTGATGGATGGCAATTTCGAGCTGGCAAAACATCTCCTCGTAACTCATTTGGCCGATGACATACTCTGTGATGTACTTGTACTCCAGTCCGTAGTAGATGAGGGACTCCGCGCTGACGCCTTGGTCCAGCAAGCACCGTATTTCATCGACCATACCCTTCTCAAGACGCTCGCGCAGACGGGCGGTAATCCGTCGCCTCCGTTCCTCACGACTGATATCCACGCCGACTACCAATGAGGGCACCCTGGGTATCATGCGACGGTCTGTGGGGTGCCCGAGATTGTATGTCTCTATCTCGATAGCACGGATGGCTCGTTGCGCGGTATCGACATCGGTGGTATTGTGCATCTTGCTGCCCGTCTTCTGCTTAAGGTCTTGGAGGATCTCCGTCAGCTGGTCCAGGCTTTTACCCTGAAGTGATTGGCGCAAATTGTCGTCCTGCGGCACAGGGGACAAGGCATAGCCCCTGAGTACGGACTCTATATAGAGACCCGATCCGCCACACAAGATCGGCTGGCGCTGACGGCGGAGGATGTCGTGATAGGCTTGGATAAAATCGGTCTGAAACTGAAAGATATTGTACTTCTCCCCCGGCTCGCAGATATCAATCAGATGATAGGGTATCGGCTGCCCGTCGACCACATAGTCCTCCAGGTCCTTGCCTGTGCCGATATCCATGCCTCGGTAGACCTGCCGGCTGTCGCCGGAGATGATTTCCCCATGAATCTGTTTAGCTAAATGGGCGGCCAAGGCCGTCTTGCCACTCGCCGTAGGACCAAGTATAGTAATTAATTGCATCGCTTATTTGTTGGGCGGCCAGCCAATTTATTGCCCCGTCTGAGGAAGGCTAAGGCTTCGCGTATCATGCCTTGACGGGAGTGATAGCCAGTCATCGATAAGCATACGGGCGATACTGAGCTTAGCAGGGATGGCCGGCATGTGGTTGCGGGTGAACCATCCACCCTTGCGCAGCTCCTCATGCTGCAGATGGAGCTCTCCAGACTCGTACTCAGCGGTAAATCCCGCCATCAGATTGCGAGGATAAGGCCATGCCTGACTGGCGAAGTAGCGCAGATTGCGGATGTGGAGGGACGTCTCCTCCATCACTTCGCGTCTGACGCATTCCTCGAGCGTCTCGCCTAGTTCGACAAAGCCCGCCACGAGGCCATAATAGTCATGTTTGAAGGACAAGGACTGGACGAGCAGGATCTCATCGCCGCGGGTGATGCGCACGATGATAGCCGGTGAGAGCTTGGGCCAGGACTCGCGCTGGCAATGGGGACAGTATTTGCTGATGGGGCTCTTGAGCTGAAGGGGCGTGCCACAGTGGCCACAAAAGCGTGTACGGGCATCCCAGTCGAGCAGTTCCTCCGCCTTGCCTGCCATACGATAGTCGCCCAGAGAAAGCTTGTCATAGGCCTCACGCAGGCCATAGAGAATGTACGGAGCCGATAGAGCCGACAGAACTTTCTCCGATAATTCTACCGCGACAGCCTCACGGCCATCTATCCATGTGAAGGGCAACTTGCGCTGGATACCCTCCTCGGGCAATGCTGAGAGGAGCGGCAAATGGCACCCGCCGTCTCCTGTCTGGAGAAGGAGCAAACGGCCACCGGAATAGACGAAACACAATTGGGAATCAGACATTTGTTAGATAGAGAGGAGCTATTGTTGTCGTGTCTCGTTGATATGATCCTGCGCGAGCTTGTTCCAGAAATTAGTATTAACGAAGTAGGTGACTTTTCCATCCTCACCGCGCGACTTAAAGAGCGCCACATAGACCACATTGTCCCCATCGGTATAGGTAAGCATCTTCTGGGCTCCATTTTGATTGCGCAGGGTCTGGGCCTTGGGATAGGTCTCACGCATCTTGGCAAAAGCGGTATCAAAGGCCAATTCAGCAGACTGCTTATCCTGATAGGCATTGGACCCGATGACCTTGTAGAGTCCGCCATCTACAGAGGAGAAGAGCATGTAGACGGTAGTATAGGTAAATCCCGTGAGGGTGCCGTCTCGGAAGAGGATGAGGTCATGGCCTTGCTGAGCATCAATATGCTCACGTTGAAGCGTCTGTATGACCTGCTCGGGCGATGCGCCAAAGCCGTTGCCCCAGAAATCGGACTGCACCTTGTCTGGCTTACCATCCACTGACATGCAGACCAGCGAGAGCAGTAAAAGTGAAAGCAATCTAATCTTCATAGCTCATATATTTTTTGTGAGAGGAACACTTGTCGGAGCGCCTACATGCTGGAGAAGTGAAAGTAGCGCTGAGCATTGCCGTAGCATATTTCCCTTATCATCTGGCCTACCCTGGACTCTTCGTATGCGGGGATGAGTCCTCGCGTGATGTCATCACCCAGCAGATTGCACAGGATACGGCGGAAGTACTCGTGGCGAGTGTAAGTGAGGAAGCAGTGGGAATCGGTGGCCCATCCGACAAAGCGGCTCAGCAAACCTTGGCGGGAGAGCGCATTGATCTGACGGCGGATACCATCTTCCTGCTCCATAAACCACCAAGCGGGGCCTAGCTGCATTTTGCCAGGATAAGACCCGTCCTGAAAACACCCGAGCATAACGGCAAACATCTCAAAATCACGCGGATTGAGATTGTACACAATCGTGCGGCAAAGAAGGCCACGCTCAAAGACGCGGTTGAAATAACGTCCCATGGCGGATGCCTGGGCCTGGTCGTCAATTGCATCAAAACCGGTATGGCGCCCCAAGACCTTAAACATCGTGGTGTTGACATCCTTGAGGCTGCCGATATGATACTGCTGGGTCCAGCCGGCCTTGTAGTCGAGCTCGCAGAGAGCCATGAGGAGGGCAGCCTTGAGCTTGGTCTGTTCCTCGGGAGGCAGGGGGTGGCCGTAGAGTATCTTCTGGAATATCTCGTCGACCTCCGGAGCTGTATAGTCAGTGATGTAAAAGGTGTCAAGACTGACATCGGACATGCGGCATCCCTGGGAGTGGAAGAAAGCATGGCGCTTGCGCAGGGCCTCAAGTAGTTCGTCAAACGTGCGGATGATCATGTCGGACGACTCGCATAGCTCCTGGATATAGTGACAAAAGCGCTCAGGCTTGTCCTGCATAAAGAGGCGGTCCGGCTTCCACGTGGCGAGCATCTGAAAGGGCTCGTGCTCCTTGCGCATCTGCTTGTGATAGACCAGAGTATCGCAGATGTCATTGGACGTACAGATTGTCTTGACATTGAATCTCCGGATCAGGCTCCGCGCTGAGAACTCGGGTTGCCGGAGCTTGTCGTTGCATTGCTTATATATCTCCTCCGCAGTATCAGGAGACAAGGGCGTGGAGATGCCAAACACGCGCTGAAGCTCAAGATGGGCCCAGTGGTAGAGAGGATTGCGGAAAAGGTAAGGCAATGTCTCAGCCCATTTCTGAAACTTCTCCCAATCAGACGCTTCTCCCGTGATGTACTTCTCTGAAATACCATTGGCACGCATCGCACGCCATTTGAGCGGGTCGGCTTCAAGCCATATCTCGGTGATGGAGCGAAAATGATAGTCCTCAGCAATCTTCTGCGGAGAGAGATGGCTGTGATAGTCTATGATGGGCTGACCCTCAGCATAGTCGTGATAGAGACGCTGTGCGATAGGCGTATCGAGCAGGAAGTTGGGACCAATAAAGGGCTGCATCGCCACCTCATTATGCTTTTGAGAATTGTTGCACATTTCGTATTGATATATATATCTTTAACGCGTTTTGGTTTTGTTTATTGTATATCGGATCTCTCTTGAGCTCCGCCAGAGCCTGTCAAGTCGCGTATTATCATTGTCAGACGTCATATACTGAGCGTAAACAGAAACTCAAGTCCGCCACCCTTGCGGTTGCGCACGGAGATGTCTCCGCCATGGAAGCGCACAGCATTTCTCACAATAGACAGCCCGAGACCTGTGCCGCCATCATCGCGCGTCCGACCCTGGCTGACACGATAGAAGCGCTCAAAGAGGTGGGGCAAATGCTCTTCAGGCACACCCTTTCCTGTATCGTAGTAGTCAATGAAGCAGAGCTGCTGCTCCTGTCGATAGCACTCCACATGAATCCTGATGTCATCGCCAGCGTAGGCCAGACTGTTCTCAATCAGATTGCGAAAGATAGAGTACAGGAGAGAATAATTGCCCTTCACCTGCAGATCAGGCTGTAGCTCATTGTCTATCGTAGCATGGTGCTGCTCGATCGCGCCATGAAACTCCTCGCAGATGTCGGAAACGATCTTATGCAGATTGACCGGCTCACGCTCAAAGGTCCGCGGCGCCTCGTCCACACGGGTAATCAGAGCGACATCGCGTATCAGATTGGTCAAGCGGAGCGTCTGGTCGTTGGCTTGCTTCAGAAAATGCTGGCGACGGGCGGGGTCCATGTCCTGATGGGCGAGGAGTGTCTCCAGATAGCCCCGGATACTGCTCAGCGGCGTGCGGAGCTCGTGCGTGATATTGTTGCTCATCTTCTGCTTCAGTTGGATTGTCTTTTCCGTCTCTGTAATGTCCGAGAGCGTGATTTCAAATCCACCGTCATTGTATACCAGTGCCTGCACATTGAGGATCTGCCGGCCCACAGCCAGCGGGTAGCTGTATACAGGAGCCTCGTCATAAGACTTCCCCGCCTCTCTGTGGAGCTGGAGAAACTCTATGACAGGCTTGAGTGCATCAAGCTGCCAAATCTTGGACACATCAGCCGAGGGGTGGTCAAAGAGGAGATTGATGTACTGGAGAAAATGAGGATTGGCATACACCAGATCACGGGTAGGCGTGAAGATAGCGATGCCTTCCTTGAAATAGAGAAAATGACGTATCAGCTTCTCTCGCTCGCGCACGATATTGCGATTGCTCTCGTCGAGCTCCTTATACTTTTGCATTATCGTCTCTCCTATCTCGCCCAATTCGCTTCGTGGAAAACTGATATGGTCATAGTCGATCAGGCCGCGCTCAGCCGAAGAGACAAAAAACTTGAGCATCGCGATCGACTTGCCGAAATGGCCGGAGATATAGACGAGCATGAAGATGACCAGCGGCAGCAGCAAGAGGATGAACCAGAGGAAGATATTGTCAGTCTTGAGCAGATTTTGCAGGCTGACATCGTAAGGTAAGGAGACTCGGATCGTATAGGCCCCGTAGCGCTTGGCCAGATAAAAGTACTCCTTGCTCTCCGTACTGGAATAGCGAATATCCCATCCCTCGCCCTGCTTCATCGCCTGGCGCACCTCCGGACGGTTCTGGTGATTGTCCATCGATTGAGGCTGGGCAGCTGACTCATAGACGACATTCCCTTCCCTATCGATCACGGTAAGACGCAGGTCTGCCGGCATCAGACGGCTCACGTCCTTCATCCGCTGGCTGTCAACGGCCACAGTATCATTGAGCAGCTTCGCATAGATATCGGCATAGCCGCACAGGCGATTTTCCACCACATCACGCCGATAAGTGACTTCTCGACGGTGCTGGAAGACCACTACGATGACCGTAAAGACCAGAAATACTGTGAAGATATTGGCAAACAGTTTGCTTCTGTACGACATATCTGAAAAAGCCTATCCTCTTATTATTGGTTATACATCCTCCATGCTGTATCCATACCCCTGATGGCCCACGATGAGAGAGCCCCACTTACCAAGCTGATGCCGGATATGGGCGATATGGACATCGACGGTGCGCTCGAGCACTTGGCTCTCCCCGCCCCACACATCATCCAGTATCTCGCGGCGGCTGAAGATGCGTCCCCTATGGGCAGCCAGCAGGGAAACGATGCCGAGGTCCTTGGGTGTCAGCCTTATCTGGCGGCGGTCTACCATCACCAGCTTGCGCTCCGAGTCTACACAGAAGGGGACCTTCGTCTGATTGGGACTGGGGCTTGGCGGAGTCTTACGGGCCTCCGTGCGTCTGAGTACGGCGCTAACGCGGGCCAGCACCTCCTGTACGGAGAAAGGCTTGACGATATAGTCGTCTCCACCGGCAGAGAAGCCTCTGAGCATGTCTCGCTCCTCTCCCTTGGCGGTCAAGAAGATGATTGGCACCTCGTTCCCCTGTTCCGACCGCAGGCGCTCTGCCATCTCATAGCCGCTCATACCACTCATCATGATATCAAGCAAGATAAGGGCACACTCAGGCGTGATCCGGGCCAACGCTTCCTCTGCCGATTGGGCACAGACTACGCTATAGCCCGCCAGTTCCAAGTTGTACTGGAGGATTTCCCTGATGTCAGGTTCATCGTCTACGACTATTATCTGTATCATCTCTCTCGTAAAATCTACAGACATCTGTAGGACAAGACTTGGTTGACCGTCCCGGCCTCCTCATAAGCTTTTGTCTACTTGCTCATCCCCGCCATCACGCCCTTGATGAAGGCACGCATCTGCAGCTCATGTTCCTTGACACTGCGATAGAGCTTGTACTGGGCGCGTGTACGTACAAGGTTGTGCTCCGGATACTGGATCTTGTAGTACGTATCGCCGTTGAGATAGTCGGTCAGAAATCTTACTGCCTGCATATAGGGGAAGAGCTCTGTCGCATAAGGGATGCCCTCTATCTCAATAGGCAGGAGAAAACTGCTCGCCGTCTTGAGATAGCCGCTGATAAAGGCCTCAAAGATCGCAAGATTGAAATTCACCTTGTCCAGGTCGGGCTCGTCCTCGCAGCTCGTATTTGCCGCTGACCTCAGGAAGTCCCCGATATCGCTGAAGACAAAATTGGGCATCACCGTATCCAGATCAATGACGCAAAGCACATTGTCATCCTTGTCAAAGAGCAGATTGTCTACCTTGGTGTCGCAGTGGCAAATGCGCTTGGGCAGTTTACCCTCTCTGTGTAGGCGCTCTGCGCGGCACATCTCGTCAGCATCAGCCATGATAGCCTCTATCAAGTCCTTCACATCTTTCACTCGTCCTGCGGCATCATTTGCCACAGCTTCGCGCAATTGCTGCAGGCGAAATTCCATATTGTGAAAGTCCGGTATCGTCTCGCCAAGTTTCACCGGCAGGTCCGCCAGCATCGCCTGGAAGTCGCCAAAGGCGATGCCGACATCATGACTGGTGGTGGGATTGACCTCCTTCTTGGTCACCGAGTCGTGGATATAGATCATCATACGCCAGTATTTGCCTTCGCCATCGCGATAGTAATACTTAGAGGCATCGCTCTTGAGAGGGATGTAGGTCAGCACGTGACGATCGATGTCAGCCATGCCCTTTGCCTCCAGTTTATGCCGGATATGGGTGGTCACTGCAACGATATTGTTCATGAGCATATCCACATCGGTGAAGATCTGATTATTGATATGCTGGAGCACATAGTCAGGTTTGCCCTTCTCCAGAGAGTTGACACGATAAGTGTCATTAATGAGTCCTGCTCCGAGAGGGACAATATCAGTCGTCGGTCCTGCCAGGGCAAATTGACCCACAATGTCTTTGAACTTAGCTGTATCCATAGTTGATTATTTTGAATAATGTCGCAGTCACCAACCGACGGTATATGGCGAACATGCCACAGTCGCCGATTCTCAACAGATGTCGTTCTGCAAACTTACACAAAAGTTTTGACAAAGTTCTACTGGCCGGCCATCTTTTTCACTCCAAGTACGTCCTCGGCCAAAAGCCTCCATTTTTCACCTCATTCTCTTCAAATTTGCTCCGAACAAATGGTCGATTCATTACCCCTTCATGAGCCGCGCACACTCCCAGTCGTCCCTTGCCCTTCCTTGTAAAGATTCAGGAGTCGTCTCCGCCAAAACTGTCCTCTCCTGCATGCACCCATAAGCTGCCCATTGCACCCTCTGAGAGGCCCTTTGAAAAGGCGTTCGCACACATATCCGTAAAAGTGGTAGTCATTCAGGTAATCTGCATTGCCCTCTATATCTCCCATTTAGCGTAATTTTGCATCATCGATCATCGTCCGGCAGAATGCCGGGCATTCGTTTCTCACCTTCATCAATAAGTAGTATGAACTATCATCACATTGGCAAAATAACCTGCCTTCTCTCCCTTCTACCCACCGCAATAGGAGCTGCACCCATCGATTCCGCAGACGTTCGGCTCGGTGACGTCGTCGTTACCGGCTCGCGCGAAGCCACCGACGTCCGCCACCTCCCTTACACCGTCAGCGTAGTCGGCCATGACAAACTTGCCGAGGGAGACCGGCCCAATGTTCTTTCCACACTGACCGAGCTCGTGCCGGGTCTCTTCACTACCTCCCGCGGCATGATGGGCTACGGTGTATCCACTGGCGCAGCCGGCGGCATCAATCTGCGCGGCATCTCAGGCGGCTCGGGCCAGCTGCTCGTTCTCATCGATGGCCATCCCCAGTATCAGGGCATCTACGGCCATCCCCTCTCCGACAGCTACCAGACGATGATAGCCGATCGCGTAGAAGTCTTGCATGGCCCAGCCTCCTTACTCTACGGCAGCAATGCCATGGGCGGCGTCATCAATATCGTCCCCCGCACGATGAAGCAGGACGGGAGCAATACAGAGGTGCGTCTGGGCGCCGGCAGCTGGGGCACAATGCAAGCCGAAGCGACCCAACAGGTCAAGGCCGGCAGATTCTCAAGCACCGTGGCCGCCAACTATGCCCGCACAGACAATCACCGCCCCCGTATGGGCTTTGAGCAATACGGCGGATATCTCCATCTCAGCTACGATTTCGTAGCCCACTGGAAGGCATTTGTCGATGGTGACATTACGCACTTCAACGCCGCCAATCCGGGGCCCGTCAGCAGTCCTCTTTATGGAGCCAAGGCGTGGATCACGCGTGGTAACGTGAGTTTGGGCGTAGACAATGACTATGGCTGGACCAACGGCCGCATCAGTGCTTATACCAATTTTGGCCGCCACAAGATCAACGACGGCACCTCCGACCCCACCTCGCCGCAGTCGCGCTACTTCCGCTCCAAGGACAATCTGGCCGGCATCTCCCTCTATCAGAATGCCCGTCTCTGGCAGGGCAGCCGGCTGACACTTGGATTTGACTACCAGCATATCTACGGCCGCGCCTATTATACCTCCATTGCCACCGGTGAAATCCTCGACACGCCCAATAAGCAGAGCGGCCACAGCCATCGCAACGAGGTAGCCGGCTATCTGGACCTCCGTCAGGATATCGCGAGCTGGCTCACCCTTGACGCCGGCCTGCGTCTGGACTACCACAATATCTCTGGCTCAGAATGGGTACCTCAGGGCGGCTTCGTCATCCGTCCCATCGAGACAGGCGAGCTCCGGGCTACCGCCAGCAAGGGATTTCGCAACCCGACCATGCGAGAGATGTACCTCTACCCGCCTTCGACAACCGATCTCCGCCCAGAGCGCCTCATGCAGTATGAAGTCTCCTGGAGACATCGATTCATGCAGGGGCGGTTAAGCTATGGCATCAATCTCTACCATATCGACGCCGACAATATCATCGAGACCGTGCGTATCGACGGACGCCCCCGCAATGTCAACTCCGGTTCACTCCACAACAATGGGATTGAAGCCGAAGTCCGTTGGCAAGCCACGAATCACCTCTCTCTCTCCACCAATCACTCACTGCTCCACATGCACCGCAAGGTCATCGCCGCACCCGAATACAAGGGCTACCTCGGTGGCGAATGGCGGCAAGGCAAGTGGCAGGCGGGGCTCGGCGTGATGCAGATTGCAGGGCTCTACACGTTGATTGGGACAAATGCCCACAAGGAAAACTATACGATGGTCAATGCCAACGTCAGCTACCAGTTCCTCAAAGCGCTGGGCCTGTGGCTCCGCGGAGAAAATCTGCTGGCACAGAGATACGAGATCAATGCCGGATTTCCCATGCCGAGAGCCACCTTCATGGCGGGCGTAAACCTCAAATTCTAAATGTAAATGAAACAGTTGATCGACCGTTTGCACAGGGATAGCTGCAGCCTCGTTGTGTGTGATGCTCAGGGACAGGTGACGACTTACAGCAAGCCTGGAGTACGCGACCTCGAAGACCTCCTAGACCATCATCCTGAAGTGCTCCGCAAGGCCCGAATAGCCGACAAGGTCATCGGCAAAGCAGCAGCCGGTATGGCGGCCTATGGCGGCGTCATCGAGGTGTATGCCGATGTCATGAGCCGCAAGGCGCTCCCCCTGCTCGACCGGTGCGGCATCAAGCACAGTTGCGGGCAGCTCGTCGACGCCATCATCACCCCCCAGGACGGCTCACGCTGCCCACTGGAGCAGATTGTCGCCTCATGTGATACGCCCGAGTCCATCGTGCAAACCCTCCGTCAGCATTTTCGCCAGATGCGCGGCGGCACAACCCTCTCCTGCCCGTCTTAGACAGCCCCAGTGCGCACAAAAAACGGAACCTCAACCGCTTCGGCAGCTGAAGTCCCGGTTAATTATATCTCTGCAGACGTTTCTCCCAGGAATGAGTCTGCTCCGCCCGCAGCGCTCAGGGAGAGCAGCCGCTGCTTCGTTCTCTTATATTACTTTATCAGGTCCACGCTGCGCTGTATGAACTTGACGAGAGCCTCGCCGCGCAGCAAACCGTTCTGCAGGAGAGCCAGGTCGATGAGCTGGTGCACCTTGTCGTTGCCCTTGGCGTAGCCGGCAATCACATCTGTGCGCTTCTGCTGCTCACTGGAGATATCCTTGTCGCACTTGGAGAGTTCGTCCTTCTCTTCCTGAGTGACCTCTTCCGGCTTCTTCTTGTTCTCTTGGTCACGCAGTACGCTCTGGCGCGCATGTAACCCCTTGAGTTCAGCATCGATAGGCTTGAGGGCCTCAGCCGTCGCCTTGGTACCGTCGTCAAGGATAGACTTAATCAGCGGGTGGTCGCTATTGAGCACCACATTGTACATATTCGGCATCTGGCCGTAGAAGCTCATACCCTGCTGTATCTTGCTCAAGTCCTTCATACGGCGCATATACTCGCTCTGAGTAATCGTCAGGGGCTGCGCCTTCTCTCCTTGTGCCTGGGCCTCGACGTGAAACTCGCCGCCTGTGACCTTCGGCATTTGGGTGGAGAAGATGGAGGCCAGCAGTTCGCTCTGCTCCTTGGCCAGCGTATTAAGTTTGCTGTCCTCCTTGGGGATGAGGCGTTCTGCAATATCGCCGTCGACACGGCTCCAACGGCACTTCTCCAGTTTCTGCTCCAGCATACTGATGAGCGCGGGATCCAGTTGTCCGTCCATAAGCAGCACGCTATAGCCCTTCTCCTGGGCAGCGTGAATGTAGGTGTATTGCTCATCGCGGTCCGTGGCGTAAAGATAGACCAAGGTCTTCTCCTTGTCCGTCTGGTTGTCCTTGATCAAGTTGCGGTACTCATCGTAGGTGAAGTATTTGCCATCCACATCCTTGAGCAGCACGTAGCCCTTTGCTTTCTCGTAGAAGTCCGGATCGCTCAGCAGACCGTAGTTGATAAAGAGCTTGAGATCATCCCATTTGGCTTCAAAATCCTTGCGGTTCTCCTTGAAAATGCTCTCGAGGCGGTCACTCACCTTCTTAGTGATATACTTGGAAATCTTCTTGACGTTGGCATCGCTCTGGAGATAGCTGCGGCTAACGTTGAGCGGGATGTCCGGAGAGTCGATGACGCCGTGGAGCAGGGTGAGAAATTCGGGCACAATATTGTCTACCTGATCCGTGACAAAGACTTGGTTGCAGTACAGTTGAATCTTATTCTTCTGCAGTTCGACTGTATTCTTTATCTTGGGGAAGTAGAGCACACCCGTGAGCTTGAAGGGATAGTCCACATTGAGGTGGATCCAGAAGAGCGGCTCGTCAAACTCCGGGTAGAGTTCGCGGTAAAACTTCTTGTAGTCCTCATCCTTGAGCTCCGTAGGCTTACGTGTCCACAGCGGATGGGTATCATTGATGATATTGTCCTCGACGGTCTCCTGCTCCTTGCCGTCCTTCCACTCCGTCTTTTTGCCGCAGGCAATGGGCACGGGCAGGAAGTGGCAATACTTGCGCAGCAGTTCGAGCACGCGGTATTTCTCCAAAAACTCCTTGCAGTCGTCGTCGATGTAGAGGATGACGTCGGTGCCGCGGTCAGCCTTGTCAGCGTCTGTGATCTCAAATGCAGGTGTACCGTCGCAACTCCATTTGACAGCCTTGGCGCCCTCTTTCCAGCTACAGGTGACGAGTTCCACGCGCTTGCTGACCATAAAGGCGGAGTAAAATCCCAGTCCGAAGTGGCCGATGATATTGGCTGCTTGATCCTTGTACTTGTCCAGGAAGTCAGTAGCACCACTCAGCGCGATCTGATTGATATATTTCTGCACCTCTTCCTCAGTCATGCCGATGCCTCGGTCGCTGATAGTCAGCGTACCCTTGTCCTTGTCGACATTGACGTGGATGGTCAAGTCTCCCAAATCCTCCTTGAGCGCACCGCTACGGGCAAGCGTCTGAAGCTTCTGCGTGGCATCTACGGCATTAGAAACGAGCTCGCGAAGGAAAATCTCATGATCTGAATAAAGAAATTTTTTGATGACGGGGAATATGTTATCTGTAGTGACCCCGATTGTACCTTTTTGCATAGTAAATATCTGTATGTATAATCTTTTTCTTTTGAAATTCATACAAATATTGTGCCAAGCTACTTCCCCGGCGCCCTAATACATCAAAAAGGATAAAGAAGCCCTCCGTAGAAGCAGTGCCCCGAGCATTTGTCTGGACAAATCATACACGTGCTAAGTCATATTTTCTAAAAAAGCTTACGTAGGATATCCAGAGGACTCATGCGAGGCTTTCTGCTAGAACTCCCCTGTCGGCTCCGAACGACAACCCAAAGACGGAGAGCGAAAACCATTCGCTCAGAAGATTTTGCCCAACTAGTCTCTCTCCCGCTCTGATCCGTATGACGACCGGAGAGGCCCATGAGACGCTGCAGAGAGGCGCTGGGAGCCCTTTTCTCTCCTCCAAAAATTACTCACCCTCAGTCAAATCTTCTCCCTGGAGCAAAAGGAAAACTGGCACTTGACTGGAGGTTGCTGCCTCCGTTCAGGTGCCAGTATTCTATAGTATAGAGCGCACAGACGCTTATTGCAGCTTGGCGAGGGCCGTCTTGATGCGAGAGATAGCCTCGCGGATATTGTCCTCGCTAGTCGCGTAGCTCATGCGGAGGCATTCGTCGTCTCCAAATGCCTTGCCGCCCACGGTAGCCACGTGTCCCTCAAGCAGCAGATACATAGCCAAATCGAGGCTGTCCTTGATATGATACTGCTTGTAGCTCTTGCCGAAGTAAGCGCTCACCTTGGGGAATAGGTAGAAGGCTCCTTCCGGCTCGTTGACCTCCCAAAGGGGCACTTCGCGGGACAGGCGGACGATGAGGTCACGACGCTTCTCAAAGCGCTGACGCATGTCCTCTACGCTGTCCTGAGGGCCGTCAAAGGCAGCTGCAGCAGCTATCTGGCTCACTGAGCAAGGGCCGCTGGTGTACTGTCCCTGGAGCTTGTTGCAACCCTTGACGATCCATTGCGGAGCGGCGATAAATCCGATGCGCCATCCAGTCATGGCATAGGCCTTGGACACACCGTTGATGATGATTGTGCGCTCCTTCATCTGGGGCTCACGGGCGATGCTGGCTGATCGGCCGATGTAGTTGATATGCTCATAGATCTCGTCGGAGATGACAAAGATATTGTCGTGGCGTACGACTACCTTGGCCAATTCGGCGAGCTCCTCCTGGCTGTAGACAGCACCTGTAGGATTGCAGGGCGAGCAGAGGATCAGAGCCTTGGTACGCGGTGTGATAGCCGCCTCAAGCTGCTCGGGTGTAATCTTAAAGTTCTGCTCGATAGGCGCCTTGACATAGACCGGCGTACCCCCTGCGAGCTTGACCATCTGGGGATAGCTCACCCAGTAGGGAGCTGGGATGATAACCTCGTCTCCGGGGTTGACCAGGGCGAGAATGACGTTGCAGACCGACTGCTTGGCACCATTGCTGCAGAGGATTTCGTCCGTCGTATAGTCGAGGTTGTTCTCCCGCTTGAGTTTTCGCTGTATTGCCTCGCGGAGCGCCATATAGCCCGGCACAGGGCTGTAGTGGGTATAGTTGTCCTTGATAGCCTGATGGGCAGCCTCCTTGACATTATCGGGCGTAGGAAAGTCGGGCTCTCCGACGCTCAGATTGACGACATCGACGCCTTGAGCCCTGAGTTCGTTGCTTTTTTGCGACATAGCGAGGGTCGCAGAGGGCTCGAGGCGGCCGAGACTTTGAGAAAGTTCTGTTTTCATGTTTATAGTAGACGGATTAATCGTTTGATTTGCCAAAGAAGCGCAGCAGATAGAGGAAGAGGTTGATAAAGTCCAGATAGAGCGTCAGGCTGCCGAGGAGCGCGAGCTTCTGGGTCGAGTCGTTGACGTCCTGTCCATAGGCGAGAAACATCTGCTTGATCTTCTGCGTATCATAAGCTGTCAGCGCCACAAAGATGACAACACCGATGATCGAGATCACGAAGTCAAAGGGAGAACTCATGATGAAGAGGTTGACCACCGAGGCGATGATCAGTCCAATCAAGCCATAGAGCAGATAGCGTCCCAGGCCGTCGAGATTGCGCTTGGTGCTGTAGCCTATAAGGCTCATCGCGCCAAAGGTGCCGGCGGTGACAAAAAATGTCGAGGCAATACTCGCACGGGTATAGGCGAGGAAGATGAAGGAAAGGGTCACGCCATTGAGGATCGAATAGGCGATAAACATAAGCCCCGCGGTGGCAAATGACATCCGCTGGATGCGTGCAGAGAGGATGATGACCAGCGCCAACTCAGCGATAGCCAGAATCCAGAAGCCGGCACGGTTGCCAAAGATGGCCTGCATTGCTGCCTCTGAACCGGAGACATAGAGCGCCGTGAGTCCAGAGACTACCAGGGCGAGCGTCATCCACACATAGACCTTGCGCATCAGACTACTGAAGGCCGTCGCCATAAAGATCTGACGGCGATTGCCGACAGAGTCGTACGAGGTGACCTCGTCGTAGTTTTGATTCTGATCAAAATTGTCGTTGTTCATAGTTGTTCTGTTTTTTATTGAGGGTTATTATTGATTGTCTGTAGTCGTCTTGATATGGAGCTTGTGTCCCATGCGTTCCTTCTTGGTCAGCAGGTACTTTTCGTCATAGGGATTGGGCTTAATTTCTATCGGCACCACTTCGCTCACCTGGAGGCCAAAGCCCTCCAGTCCCACGCGCTTCACGGGATTGTTGGTCATCAGACGCATCTTGCGCACGCCTATCTTGTAGAGGATCTGGGCGCCGATGCCATAGTCGCGCTCGTCGGGGTCGTAGCCGAGGTGGATATTGGCGTCCACCGTGTCATAGCCCTGCTCCTGCAACTTGTAGGCCGCTATCTTGGCCATCAGGCCGATGCCGCGTCCCTCCTGGGAGAGATAGAGGATCACGCCCTTGCCTTCCCGCTCGATCATCTCCATCGCCTTGTGGAGCTGGTCTCCGCAGTCACAGCGCAGGCTGCCGAAGATATCACCCGTGGCGCATGACGAATGTACCCTCACCAGCACTGGCTCATCCGGCTTCCACTCCCCCTTAATCAGGGCGATGTGCTCCAAACCGTTGCTCTTCTGGCGGAAAGGAATCAGGTGGAAGTGTCCGTACTTGGTCGGCAGGTCCACGCGCTCGCCCATCTCGACGAGCGAATCGGTCTTGAGGCGGTAGGCGATCAGGTCGCGTATGGAGATGATCTTAAGGTCATACTGCTTGGCCATTTGCTCCAGCTGCGGCAGCCGGGCCATCGTGCCATCCTCGTTCATAATCTCCATCAGCGCTCCGGCCGGATACAGCCCCGCCAAGCGGCAGAGGTCGATACATGCTTCCGTGTGCCCTGAGCGGCGTAGCACGCCGTTGTCCTGAGCATAGAGCGGATTGATGTGTCCCGGGCGGCCAAAGGTCTGCGGCGTCGACGCTGGGTCAGCTAGCGCCTTAATCGTCTCTGCGCGGTCATGGGCACTCACGCCCGTCGTGCAGCCCTCCAGCTTGTCCACGGTGATGGTAAAGGGGGTACCCAGCACACTAGTATTGTTCTCCACTTGATGAGGCAGGTCGAGCTCCTTGCAGCGGGAGATGGTGACAGGGGCGCAGAGCACGCCGCGGGCATGTATGAGCATGAAGTTGACCTTCTCCGGGGTAATCATCTCGGCAGAGGTGATGAGGTCACCCTCATTCTCCCGATCCTCGTCGTCAACTACGATTACAAATTTTCCTTCTTTGAAATCTCTCACCGCGTCTTCCACGCTGGAGAGGGTCGTTTTCTTGTCGTTCATCTTGATTGTCTATCATGATTGATGATTAAGTATCTGATTAATGCGCGCCGTCATCTCCCCGTCTATCTTGCAGATGAGTTTGAGGTCGCGGTAGAGTCTGATGCGGCAGCGCCATATGCGCCAAGCCACCAGTATGCCGACTGGCACTAGTACTCCTATTGCAAAGTTCGTGCCACGATGGGCAAAGGGAGACAAATGGGCCTTCGTCATCAGCTCCGGGTAGCGGTTCATGATCGTCAGCAGACGCGCGTCGCGGCTGTTGGAGAGCCGTTCGAGCATTTCCTCCATCTGTCTCGAGATGTCCGCGATGGCATCCGCAGGCCGCGGGGCGAAGTAGAGGCGCTTGTAATTGGGCAGACGCAGCAGATGGTGCTCAGCCAGATAGACCTGGCACTGCGCTGTCAGCGTCTGCAGCCGCTCGCGCTCAACCGCGTAGTCGGGCTGGCTGATGACCACATCCTTGCGGTAGTAATTGCGGCTCGTTCTGATGCCCCACCAGCGTCTCAGACGCGCCGTGAAGGTGCTCAGGTTAAAGACCACCGAGTCATTGTTGGCCCTCCACGTAATCCATGCGCCGCAAGGGGCCAACACCATCGTGCTCATCCACATGCCCAGCCATACGGGTATACTACCCTCCTTGCCCAGCTTCATGCCCGAGGTATTGATGATGTAGTAGAAAATGAAGATGATCACCGACACCACCGTAGGCAGTCCCAGTCCACCCTTGCGGATGATTGCGCCGAGCGGAGCGCCGATGAAGAAGAAGATCAGGCACGCTAGCGACAGCGTAAACTTCTGGTGCCACTCTATCCAGTGGCGTCGCGCGTTGGTATAGCCTTGCTTGGTCACCGGCTGTTCCCAATCGAGGTCCGTCATAATATTTTTGACCTGTGTCTGCGCGCGCTGTACCGCCACCAGCTGGCGGTCCGGCGGCAACTGGTCAAAGGTGGGCCTTACTCCCGCATTGTCGCGTTTTCCCAGCAGTAGCGCCTTGGTGCTGTCCGCGCGGCTCACCGCCGGCAGGGCCAGATACTTAGTGTCGAGACTCTTATAGTATTCGTAGCCCACGCTGTCGCAGTAGTGGTAGATACTGTCCGCACCGCGTACGAGCTCCTTCAGGTTCTTCACGCGGGCCATGCCGTTAAACATGCCTTCGTTCATAAGCTCAAAACCGCTGTCAAAGTCAATCAGCAGCGTCTTTTCGTCAAATGTCTCCCGGTCATAGGGCACCTGTATCGCCGTCGTCAGCTGGCTGCTCTGCGCCCGCAAGTTCTCAAATTGTTCGCCGCTGTAGATCGTCAGTTTGAGGAAGTGCTTGTCCGCCGTCGTCTCCAAGCAAGCAGAGTCGGCCACCACGATTTGGGCATTCTCAAAACCCTGGTCCATCTTGTAGATGATCACGTCGTAGAGCATGCCCGTCTTGACGTCCTTGGACTTCACGTAGAGGTTGACATCGGGGATACCATTATAAAATACCCCTTCCGGTATCTCGATGGCCGGTGATGTCTCCTTCATCGTCACCAACATGCGCGTAAGCTGCTTCTGCGCCTTGGGCGAGACCACGTTTTGGAAGTAGAAGGAGACCACCCCCGTCAGTCCGCAGGCCACAATCAGCGGCCTCATGATGCGCAGCAGCGGGATGCCCGCGCTCTTCATCGCCGTCAACTCCAGCGACTCACCCATGTTGCCAAAGCTAATCAACGCCGTCAGCAAGATGCTCAGCGGCAAAGCCATCGGCACTAGCGTCATGCTCATGTACCAGAAGAATTCGGCCAGCACATCCATCGTCAGACCCTTGCCAATCAGCTCGTCGATGTAGCGCCACATGAACTGCATCATCAGAACAAAGAGGCAGATACAGAAGGCGCCGACAAAGAGGCTGGCGAACTTCCGGAGCACATAGAGGTCTATCTTCTTGACTGCTACCATGAGTACTGTCTACACTTTTTCCTGATTCTGACGCTTGCGACCGGCACTTGTCCGCCAGTCGTCACCGCGCACTGATTTGAAGATACAAAATTACTACTTTTGCATCAATCCCGCCCTGCCGTTCACCATTTTTATCAGTTCTGCGCCGTCCGTCGCCCACGGGAGGTCACTAGGGCCGTCCGCACGCCCCCAGACCGTCAGTGTAAATTTTTTCCGTCCATCTCTTGGCCGGTAGCGAAATAAGTCCTATCTTTGCACCCGAATTCTGGGGTACACCCCT
Organism: uncultured Prevotellaceae bacterium; assembly: GCA_900316315.1. Taxonomy (GTDB): domain Bacteria; phylum Bacteroidota; class Bacteroidia; order Bacteroidales; family Bacteroidaceae; genus UBA6382. The sequence goes on along the minus strand of ONCK01000011.1, from coordinate 43,636 downwards.
AGAAAAAGTTGGCGCGATAGCTCAGCTGGTTAGAGCGCATGATTCATAATCATGAGGTCGACAGTTCAAGCCTGTCCCGCGCTACCTCCCCACAGACACTTACGACCCAATCGTCGTGAGTGTTTTTTCGTATATCCCTTCCCCTGTCAAGGCGTAATCCGCACAGGCGGCCTGCCCACTCAAGAAAAAAAAACTGAAACTACCGAAAATCCCACATCCTCCAAAATGGATTTGAGAAGCATTTGAAATAATATCAGCATTATTTTTCAGATGTAGTTTTTGCAGGAATCGCATTACAAAAAAATGCCGTAACCGACAATTCTTAATAATATGATTATCCCTCGCCCAACATACATTAATCAGCTTATTGCTTCGAGAGGCAATCAAATTGGTAAGAATATTACTGAAATGCGCAACCCTTGGCTACTGTCTTTCCCTGAAAAAAGTTGACTCATAACAAAGAGTTAACGATGTATCATTTACACACAGAGAAACAGCTGAAGTACTTCGACGAAGTTATTCGTCTACATTATGAGGAAGGTTATGGCAAAGACCGAATATCGCAAGTTTTACCCATAGGCCATACCACAGCTTCGAGATGGATTGTTGCCACCTTTGCGAGGGAGAAAGGAAAGATCTCCTGGGAAAACTATATGCGAAAGCCTCAAGAGACAGCATCCTCTTCTAATGAAAAAGAAAAGATTGACAAACTCCAAGCGAGAGTCAAAGAGTTAGAGGCGCAGCTTCTTCGGGCTGAAATCAAGGCAGAGGCCTACGATGAGATAATCAATGTGGCCGAAGCAAAGTTCAGAATCCCGATACGAAAAAAAGCTAGCACCAAACAGTATAGAACCTGCACGCAAAGGAGCGAGGACGCTATTGCACCCTGTTCCTTTGCGAGCTGTTTGGTGTAAACAAGCAGGCATACTATCGGTACAACGAAGACACGGCACTCGCTAAAGCAGCCAGAGAGGAGTTCGCGACAGTACGTCAAAGACATCCGCAGGCTTAATCCTAGTATAGGCGGGGCAAACGCTGGCTTATGTACAAGACTGAGTTTGGATGCGACTATCCGATCGGGCGGAACCGCTTCTGCCGGATAATCGATGAGAACAATCTGAAAGTCAGACTGCGAATCCGCAAGCCCAGAACGACGGACTCAGCACATGGCCTTCCCACATTCCGGACCTGATCAAAGACATTGTGCCTGACGGGGCGAATCAGTTGTGGGTAAGCGACTCACATACATGGTGATCATGGAAGAGACGTCTCATTACCACTTCTGTCACTTGTCTTTGGTCTTGGACGCCTACACCGAAGAAATCGTAGGTTGGAGTGTTGGGCCAACGCTTGACACCACATATCCAATGGAAGAGCGCTAAAGATAGCTCTGAAACGCATAGATGGCAAAGAAGTAAATCTCATCCTTCACTCGGACCGAGGCGGCCTGTATGCAAGCCGAGAATATGTAAACATCTTAAGAGATCATGACATGCGAGTCAGCATGACAGAATCTGGCAATCCTAAAGATGCCCAGGGCGAGATAATCAACAATACAATGAAGAACGAGCTGCTTAAGGATAAAGTATTCACAAACATCAGCGACGCCATTGCGGCGGTAGCCGTTGACTTCTACAATAACGGAAGGCCGCATATGAGCATCGGGATGTCTGTGCCGGAAGATATGGTTGACGCTGTCGGTGATAAGAATATGAGATGGACCAGCTACCGGATGAATGCAATAAAAAACAGGGATAACTTGGATATCACTGAAAAATCTTTACCTTTGGATCACTGTCTGGGGTCTCCTTCCGGCCTACGGCCTCCTATCAACCCCAGACAGTGATAAAACTCGGATGGTAAACAAATCTTATAGACAGCAACAAAAACTCAACTTAAACCAGTTCTAATCTATAAACCCGAGTCAACCAAAATCAGGAAAGGACAAAGCGCCCCATTTCCAGCCCCAAAATAGTCTCTAGCTTACCCCAAAAAGGTCCTAGCGCAGCTATTTGGCATAGAAAATCCAGCTATCAGCAAACATTTTTTGAAGAAAGAGAGATGCAGAAAGAGGTGGTTGTTTCCAAAATGGAAATAGCCACTAGGCGCGGAGCTATCGAGGATAAGGCACAGATGTCTCAAGTGCGCCACCATTCTCTTAACGCTATTATTTCCGTTAACCGCCCCGTCAGGGCAAAATTACGCGGAGCCTTAGGCTCCCACAGCCCTTGGCTGCCCTTAGGCCGCTAGAGATCATCCATCCCCAAGGACTTCAGGTAGTCATAGGTGCCGTCATAAAATTGAGGTAAGCGGGTCGCATCCTCGGGGAAGTGTTCAGCGGTGAGACGTCCGTTGCCCTCTGGCACGCAGATCACCATCCCCTGGCGAGCTCGGGTGAGGAGCACGCGATAAGCGTTGAGCATATACTTCTTACGTTCCTCAACCTTCACCGGGTTCCATTTCGTCGATCCATTAAATCGGTAGTAACTCCAGTGGCCACCCTCGTAGCGGAAGTCAGCGTCCCACATCAGACAAACGTAGTCCAGCTCCAGCCCCTGCACATCAAACTCTGTTGCCACATCCTCCAGGTAGCACGACGAGCGCGTATCGTCCTTATCCTCCAGAAACCAGTGTACCGCATCTGGCGACACGCGGATATCCACAGCCAGCGGCCTCAGGCGTGCCGCCGCCGACGAAGCGATGATTCCCGTGCGCTGTGAGCCCACAGAGTGTTGCCGCAGCCATCGTCTCGCCGCAGCAATATCACGGGTCAGCAGCACCGGATAGCCCTGCCTCTTGATCTGGGCATAGAGTTGCCTAGCCTCGTCTCGTTCTATCGCCAATACATGATGCACAAAAGCCGACAAGCTCTCAGCTCTAAACGATCTGAGGTTCACCGCCAGATGGAGGCAGTCACTGTAGACCACGTTTTGGCGGTCTTGAAGCATCTGAGAGACTTTGCCCTCCGCATATTCCGGCGCCGTCAATTTTGGGGAGATATACACGTGCCAATGGGTGAAGCTCTCGTTGAGCGCCCTGATCCACTCCGAGATGCCCGCCTCGCCCGTGTTGATCTCCTGACCTCCGCCCACGAGGCAGATAATCACCGCCCAGTCCTCGCGCTGATCAAGAGACCAGATGAGAAACTCCGCCTCCGACATCGGGAAGTTTGCTATTCTCGTCTTATTGCCGTAGCTACCGCCCGTCTTCAGCCACTGCGCGAGATGCTCATGCGTCCACGTGCGCTGTGCTTCATCAAAGATCGCCACATGCTCCACCTCGCCATAGCCCGCATTGCGCTGCCGGATGGCCCGATGAGGGTCAATCTCGAGCACACCGTTCTCTATCGGGTTTTTCACCTTCGCCAGCATATTGTCGCGGTAGCGGTGAATAATCTGGATAAATTTCCCCACCTCACGCCGCGAGTCAGAGATATTCTTCTTCTCTCCTCTCATCCGGCACTTTGCCCAGTTATCCCGTGCCAGTGCCTCCGTCAGCACCGCCACCAGCGGACCGTTGCCCGAGAGGTAGACAGCTCCCTCCTCCTCGTTAGCCTGTTCACCGTCCTTATACGTCTGTTTAACCGCCACATCGAGGCCCACAAGCGTTTTTCCAGCTCCTGGCACGCCGGTGACGAAGCAGATGCTCTTCTGGCCGTACACCTTGCTCTCCTCGATCACCTTGAGGATATAGTTGGTCGTAGCATCCGTTGACACCTTGTCCGCCTCGTGGCGCGTGATATCCTCCACCGTGTGGTGCTCATACAGGCGTCGAGCCGCCTCCACGATCGTCGGTGTCGGCTTGTAGGGGCTGATGATCCATCGGCTCAAGTCCACCTCAGGTGCCACTTCCTGTGCCTGTTCCTTGTCCAGTACCCGCTGGATTGTCTCCTTCAGATGGGCTTTGCCCGTGATAAGCGGGTTGTAGATGAGCTCGCTGTATTCTAGAGGCAAGAGCCTCGTGCTATAGTCCTTCACCTCCGTGGGCACTAGTATCGGCACGATCTTATGACCCTGGCTCAGCTCGTGAAAATTGGTCAAGTCCAGCGCATAGTCCATCACCTGCTCCACATCTTGCTGCATCGCCTCCCGCTTGTTGATCTTAAACTCGAGGCAAAAGATCAATCCGCGCAAGAGCAGCACCACGTCGATACGCTTCCCCAGACGCGGAATGTCGTACTCCAAGACAATATGAGCATGCTCCGTCTGCCAAGGGGCCAAGGCCTCCTTGAGTATAGCAATTTCCTCGTCCCAAGCCTCGTTTTGCGTGTCCTGTACCACGCCATGATACGAGATGACGACATTCCTCAAGATGTCCCCCTGGCTAAGGCGCATGAAGGTGCTCAGCGACGATTCGTACATGCACCGAGGATGGCGTCTCACGTATTCTTCCTTGTCCAATGTAGTCATCTTTCCACCACCATTTTTGGCCTCACATCGAGTCTAAGCGGCCCATACGGCCGGGAATTTTTCCACCTCCCATAGCGCTGAGAGAGATGTCAAATGGAGCCCCAACGTGGTCAAACAAAGTTAGCAAAAATTCTTTAGAAAATGGTTTTTACATAGATTTATTTGCTATTATAAGGACGTCTCGTAAAAGAGGATTGCTACCCCTCCACATTCTGATGGCGGACTATCCTGCACCTACAACCCCTTCTCATCGGCCAAATATATTACAATCTTGACCTCTAAAAACTATCTTCTTTCTGTTTTGTGCTTACATAAAGATTCTTTCATACCTTACCTTTCTTGAATACTTTGTCTTGGAAGGTAGCTGGAAATACGGAAAAGCAAATTTTGGAAACGCCGTCTTTAATTTTCTCGACGTCCTCTTGGGATAATGAGAAAGTAGCTGTTGATACTTTTTCCGATCCCATTATAACGGTACTGCCAGCAGGGATTCCATACACATTGTTATCCGTCATTATATTATCATCTGCAAACCTAATAACATCATTATTGAAGATTCTTATCATTATGAATGGTTCTTTAGTGAATTGGGCCTTTTCAGAGGTTATTTGTACGACTAACCCGCAGGTAGTATATTGTTGATGGTTAGCTCCGCACTGTAACCATCCATATCAAGCAGCTTGTTCCCATAACTGACTGACCGTGCGTGAATAGGAGCAACGAATGAAAAAGCCAATACCAAACTAAGTAGCATTAAGTAGCATCAATCTAAAACGTCTCATTTCCCTATATTTTAGAGATAATAATCTCCCCTTCTTATTCGTCATTGTTCTGTTCGTCTGATTTCCTCTTTTGATAATACGGTTTGATCTCCCTGACTACCCAGTAGCACCCATTTACGATCTGAATGAGGATGCCTATCACCACACAGATGAAATAAACGCACCACCAGAGATTGAAAACAATGCAGCCAATAAAAGCCATAACAATCCAAAAGTACCCATAACTAAAAATAATTTATGACACTATACTTGCATGACAGGCAGATTTCACTCTACCTAACACATGGGCGCCTTTTTCGTCTATTACGCCGCTGCCAAAAGACCCGAGGGGATGCATTTTTCGTTTTACTTCCTCAAATAACAATAATTTCTGTTGACAAAGATACAAACTTGCTGGAAATCGGTGGCATAGGTTTATTATATTTTCTCATAAATAAGGACATGATTATCAGCACACCTGGGCTGAAATATATAGATTTAACCTATTGAGGCATTTGGATAGTTGAAATAAAAATGCCGCATAAAGAAGATAATCTGCGCAGCCATTCGTTTCCTGCACTGTCCGGGCGTGATACGCGCAGACGAGCTAAGGCCACACGTATGTTCGCCCTGCCGAGGGGGCTGGGAGCCAACGAATAAGATGTGGGCATTCTCCTCTACCTCACTACCGAAAATTTGGGCGCAATTGCTCTTGTTTTGCAAATAGCCTAAGGCCGCGCGGGAGCCTAAGGCTCCACATATCACGCCTTGACAGGACAGCAAGCCGGAAGGCGAATTCATGAGCGGCCTTAGGACACCAGCCCTTAGGCTTCCTACCTATGTACGTAAGTGCCGATGGGTTCTCCTCGGAGGACGCGGGCGAGGTTGCCGTATTTATCCATATTGAAGACATAGATAGGCAGGCCATTCTCCTTGCACATCGCGGTAGCGGTGAGGTCCATCACCTTGAGTCCTCTGCGGTAAATCTCGTCATAGGAGATGTCGTCAAACTTGCGGGCGCTGGGGTCCTTCTCCGGATCGGCGGTGTAGATGCCGTCGACGCGTGTACCCTTAAGCATCACGTCGGCCTCGATCTCGATGCCGCGCAGGGACGAACCGGTGTCCGTCGTAAAATAAGGGCTGCCCGTGCCACAGGCGCAGATGACAACGTCGCCCTGGTTAAGGTACTGGATGGCGCGCCACTTATTGTAAAACTCGCCGATGGGCTCCATGCGGATGGCCGTGAGCACGTGGGCCTTGACGCCGAGGGCTCCGAGAGCGCTGGAGAGGGCGAGGCTATTAATCACTGTGGCGCACATGCCCATCTGGTCTCCCTTAACGCGGTCAAAGCCCTTGCCGACGCCGCTGAGCCCGCGGAAAATGTTGCCTCCACCGATGACGATAGCAATCTGTACGCCGGTATCGTGGGCTTCCTTAATCTGGACGGCATAGTCGTGGAGCCGGTTGACGTCGATGCCATACCCCTGCTCGCCCATCAAGCTCTCGCCGCTGAGCTTGAGCAATATACGATTAAACTTATTCATAGTCAAATAGATAGATAGTTTCTTGGGAAAATGCTATTGTTGCTTCTGCTGGCCATTCTTGTCGTCCTTGACTTCCTCAAAGTCCACGTACTCCTGTTCGCTGCCGTTGATGATGTCCTCGCCTGTCGAGGTCGTGTTGCGGCGGTCGGAGCGGGGACGCGCCTCATCAGAGCGGCGCGGCGTATCGCGATGAGCACTGAAGAGCGAGCCGAAGATCTGGCTCCGATTTTTGTAAATCAAGTACAGGAGGTACAGGATAATCAGGTATAGTATGAGGCTCATTTGTCGAAATATTGTCTATAATGGTATTAAGGTAGGTCTGCGACTATGCCCGTCAAGGCAGCCCGTCGTCGTCTAGGGGGACTCCTATTGCGCTCCGAAGGCGACGGAAAGCACGATGTACCAGAGTATGGCGATCCACACGCCGGCGATGCTGTGAACCAACAGGAGAAAGCCCAGGATAATGAGCAGGCTGGACAGCAGGAAGAGGTATCTCACGGCGTTGGGCCTCCAGGCGAAGGACTTGAACTTGAGGGCAAACATCGGCAGCTCGGCATTCATCAGCCAGCAGGAGAGCACAATGAGGACCAGTACGAGATAGAGGCCAATGCCATTGGCCAGTAGCCAGGCCTTCATGCTGATGGCGAAGGCGCCCCAGAAGAGGGCATTGGCCGGTGTCGCGAGGCCGATGAAGGAGCCCGTCTGACGCGTATCGAGATTGAAGACGGCGAGGCGGCGGGCCGAGAAGGCAGCAATCAAGAAGCCCATCCACGGCACCCAAGTCCAAGGAGCGTCGGCCAGCTGCACAAAGGACTGCAGCAGGGTAAAGACAACGGCAGCAGGTGCCAGGCCAAAGGTGATGTCATCGGCCAACGAGTCGAGCTCCTTGCCGATACCTGTCGACACCCCAAGCATGCGAGCACTGAAACCGTCAAAGAAGTCAAAGACGGCTCCGATGATAATCATCGTCAGGGCCATCACAAAATCACCCTCCAACGCATAGACTGTGGCGGCTGCGCCGCTGAGCAGATTGCAGAGGGTCAGAGTATTGGGGATATGCTTAGTGATCAGACTTGACATCGTGGCAGGAAGAGGGTAACTTGGCAATGACGGTATTGTCGCCCACCGTCTTTTGCCCCAATTTGACCAGTACTTCGCTTCCCAGAGGCAGATAGAGGTCTACGCGGGAACCGAACTTGATAAAACCGAGGTGCTCGTCGATATAGCAGTCCTCGTCTTCGCGGGCATAGCTCACGATGCGGCGGGCCATGGCGCCGGCGACTTGGCGCACGAGGATGTCTCCGTCCTTGGGGGTACGGATGATGACCGCCGACCGCTCATTCTCCAGACTCGCCTTGGGCAAGAAGGCGCGGTGGAAGTTGCCGTCCTGATGGCGGACGGACTTGACATACCCGTCGACGGGGAACCAGTTGGCGTGGACATTGAGCAGTGACATGAAGATGGAGATCATGATGCGCTTCTCGCCGAAGTACTCATTCTCGTCCACCGTCTCACAGACGACCACCTTGCCGTCGGCCGGGGCCACGACGATACCCTCTGTGTCGCCATTGAAATAGCGGATGGGACAGCGGAAGAAATTGACCAGTATCGCGTAGACGGTGAGGCTCAGCGCCAGGACGATGAATGTCACGACGCACTTGCCTGCCAAGTAGTAAAGTCCAGCATTGACCAGGAGCAAAAACACACCACTGATGAGCAGCGTACGCGTCCCCTCGTGATGGAGCCTGATCTTATTGAATTTCCTTATGCGTTTGATGGCGTGTGTCTTTTTATGGATAATAAGTAGACGGGAAGCGACGGAATGCCCCCAAAAAATCGATTATGTGAGCGCAAAGGTAGTACAAAGTTGTAATATTGCCAAGCGAAAGTTTCAGTTTTTATCATTCATCGGCCACGTCGTCTGTCTCCAAGCGCGCCACTGGGCGCATGATCAGAGCAAAGCCTCACCCGTTTCGGGACTAAGTGAAGGGACGAGAGAAGGGCGCTAAAGCTAGCTAGCAAGGCCTTTCGACTGCGGCAGCATAAACCCATTCAGCCCAAGACATTCTTCTTTATCGAACGAACCGCAAAGGGCCAAGAGAAGGCGCAAAAGCGAGCTTGCAGGACCTTTCCTGACGACTACAGAAGCCCCTCCGGACCGAGGAGACAGCACCCAGTTTTTTGGGGGCAGCTTCGCACTTCCACTATCTTTTACCCAAGAGAAGGGGCGCGAATGGGAGATTTGTCGTATCTTTGCAGCAAGATGGTTTGGATACACCGACTTCTGACCTATGCGCTCATCTCCCTGGTACTATGTTTCTCAGGGACAGGCATTACGCTGACCACCTGCAGCCACACCCACCGGGTCCAGATGCTGGATTTGTCTGCTCCTGCTGCAGCCAAGGACGCATGCGGCAGTCAAAAGCCGTGTATGACCGTCACTTCCCTGCGTCTCGCCCCCACCGTCACGGCTTCGACACAGGCCCTGCAACTCCCCGCGGTGCTTCTCCTTCCCGCCTTCATGCTCGCCTGTCTGCCCCGTCCGGACTTCGCCATTTGCCCACCACGGGAGAGCAGGTCGCAGCAAGGGATTCATATGCATCCACCCCGGATGAGACTGAATCTGCTCAGTATTCTGCGGATTTGATACTAAGATATGTTTTAGCCAGATGGCTGTCAGAAGGCAGTCATCGTGGTATGTATTACATATCTTATTATCCCTCCATATTATACAGAATACCCTAAGACAATGAACATTCACCTTTATCCCCTCCTCATACTGCCCCTGCTGCCCCTTCAGGCGCTGGCGCAGACACCCTCTCCTACTCCCGCTGACTCTACCGGCCCAAAGACCTATCAAGTAGGCGCGGTCACAGTATCGGCCCGCAAAAAGACCACCGCCAAGCTCCAGGGGGCTCAGGGCGGCGACCTGCTGCTCAAGGACGAGCTCTTCAAGGCAGCCTGCTGTAATCTGGGTGAGAGCTTCTCGACCAATCCCAGCGTAGACGTGAGCTACGACGATGCCGCCACAGGCGCCAAGCAGATCAAGCTGCTCGGGCTCTCCGGTCTCTACGTCCAAATGCTCGCCGAGAATATCCCTACCCTGCGCGGCGCTTCCAACCCCTTTGGTCTCGACTACGTACCAGGCACCTGGATGAAAAGCATACAGGTCTCCAAGGGCGCGGCGACGGTCAAAAACGGCTATGAAAGTATCACGGGACAGATCAATCTCGAGTACCTCAAGCCCGAGGATACGCCGGCGCTCCACGCCAATCTCTACGGCGACACCAAAAGCCGGGCTGAAGCCAACGCCGATGCCAATATCCACCTCAACAGCCACCTGTCGACCGAGGTGCTCACCCACTACGAGAACCAATGGGGCCACCATGACGACAATCATGACAACTTCCTGGACAAGCCGCGTCGCCGCCAGGTCAACCTCCAGAATCGCTGGCTCTACAAGGGAGACCGCTACATCTTTCACGGCGGCATCTCAGGCCTCAGCGAGAAACGCCGCGGCGGCCAGCTCGCTCATGTGATGGCCCCGGGACTGGAGCGCTACCAGATACGCCTCGACAATGACCACTACGAGCTCTACCAGAAGCACGCCTTCATTCTCGACCCGGCCCACGGCACCAATGTTGCTCTCGTCGCCAATGGCGTCTACCACGATGAGTCGGCCCAGTATGGGCACAAGCTCTACGACGTCACGCAGAAGAGCCTCTACGCCCAGTTGATGGTGGAGAGTCAGCTCAGCACACTCCACAGCCTGTCGGCGGGCCTCAGCCTCGTCCACGACTACTACAAGCAGCATCTCGGCCTCTCCACTGCTGACCCACAGGCGTACTGGCAGATAGACGCCACGCAGCTGGGGAGACGAAGGGAGACGGTGCCCGGCGCTTACGCCCAGTACACCTTCAACAAGGACGACAAATGGATCGCCATGGCCGGTCTGCGCCTCGACCACAGTTCGCTCTACGGCACCTTCCTCACCCCTCGTCTCCACCTCAAGTGGGCTCCGTCCCGTCTGGTCACCCTGCGCCTCTCGGCAGGCAAGGGCTACCGTTCGCCCCACGCCCTCGTGGAGCGCCACTACCTGCTCGCGTCAGGACGCCAGTTGACGATCGGCAACCTCAGACAGGAGTCGGCTTGGAACTATGGGACTTCTCTCGCCTTTAATGTGCCCCTGGGCGAGCATATCCTCAATCTGGGTGCCGAATACTACTACACCCGATTTCACAATCAAGCCGTGGTCGACTACGACTCCGCCCCGCACCAGATCATCGTGGACAATCTACAGGGAAAGTCGTATAGCCACGTCTTCCAACTTGATGCCACCTACCCCATCATAAGCTCCCTGACGCTCACCGCCGCCTGGAGATGGAATGACGCACGCTCCACCTATGGCGGCAAGCGCCTGCGCGTTCCTATGCAGAGTCGCTACAAGAGCCTCTTCAGCCTCTCCTACAAGCCTGGTATGGGCCTCTGGCAGGCTGATGCCACACTCCAGTTCAACGGAGGCGGCCGCCTTCCCGGTAGCCTCATAACACAACCGCGGTTCCACTCCTACCCGCAGCTACAAGCCCAGGTGACCCGCAACTTCCGACACCTATCGGTCTATGTCGGTGGAGAAAACCTGACCAATTTCCGTCAAAGGCAGACCATCATGGGCGCCGACAATCCCTGGGGAGAAGCCTTTGAGAGCACCCTCGTATGGGGACCGGTCCACGGCCGCATGTTCTACGCCGGCATCCGCATCAACTTTGAGAAGTTCTAAACCCAATTCTATTTATTTTGAGTAAATTTACGTCATTATTATTAGCCATATCAAAATTTTCAACATCATGAAAAAATCCATCACACTCCTCACCTTCATGGCCCTGCTCTGCGGCAGCGGCTTCGCCAAGGATCTCAAGACCGTCATCTTCACTACACAGCCCCAGATGCACTGCGCCAGCTGCGAAAACAAGATCAAGCAGAACCTCCGCTTTGAGAAAGGCGTGAAGCAAATCGAGACCGTACTCGACAGCCAACTCGTCAAGGTGAAATACGACGCGTCCAAGACCAACGAGCAAAAACTCATCAAGGGCTTTAAGAAGATTGGCTACACCGCGCGCACCGTCAAGCCCGGCGTCAAGGTCGCCAAGCAGGAGGGACAAGCCTGCTCCAACATGTAGCTTCAAGAGCGCTCCCGACCACATACGAGCAACCCTCTGCGGCTGATTTGCCATGAGCGAAAGGCATCAGACCCGGCCCCGGCAATACGGAGCCGGGTCTCTTTTTGGTAGCCACTACGACCAAAAGACTCATCCATAAGCACATTGGCAAAGGTACATCATCGAGGAGGAAAATCAAGATGAAATTTGGTCCAAAAATTATGGCCACGTCATAAAAAAAAAGTATATTTGTAAGCGGAAAACAGTCTCTCAGAGACACACAGACTTTTCAATGGAAGACTTCGTACACCTGCACGTCCACACCTACTACAGCATACTGGACGGGCAAAGCAAGATATCCCACCTCGTCGACAAGGCCATCAAAGACGGCATGAAGGGCATGGCCATCACCGACCATGGCGTCATGTACGGCATCAAGGAGTTTGCCGACTACTGCGCCAAGGTCAACAAGCAACGCAAGGCCGACGGACTGGAGCCCTTTAAGCCCATACTCGGCTGCGAGATGTACGTGGCCCATCACAACAAAGAGGACAAGGTCAAGGAGCACGGCGACAACAGCGGCTACCACCTCATCGTCCTCGCCAAGAACTACCAGGGCTACAAAAACCTTATCAAGCTCGTCAGCCGCTCATGGGTCGATGGCTACTACTATCGCCCGCGTACCGACCGCAAAGACCTGATGAAGTATCACGAGGGACTCATCGTAAGCTCAGCCTGTCTGGCCGGAGAAGTGCCCCACAAGCTCCTCAAAGGCGACGAAACGGGCACGAGAGAGGCTATCGAGTGGTACAAAAATCTCTTTGGCGACGACTACTATCTAGAGCTCCAGCGCCACGAGGTGACCGATCCCAATATCGTCGCCAACCGCGAGACTTTCCCCTTGCAGCAGAAGGTCAACGCCCAGTTGATTCCCCTGGCCCGCGAATACGGCATCAAGCTCATCTGCACCAACGACTGCCATTTTGAGGACAAGAACACCGCCGAAGCCCACGACCACCTGCTCTGTCTGGCCACCAACAGCGAACTCAACGATCCCAACCGTATGAGATACAGCAAGCAGGAATGGTTTAAGACCAGACAGGAGATGAACGACATCTTCAGCGACATCCCCGAAGCCCTCAACAATACGATTGAGATCCTCAACAAAGTAGAGATCTACAGCATCGACCATGACCCGATTATGCCCAACTTCCCCATCCCCGAGAGTTTTGGCACAAAGGATCAATGGTGCAAGAAATACACCGAGGAGGACCTATACAAGGAATTCTGCTCAGACGAGAACGGCGAGAATCCGCTCTCACCTGAAGATGCCGACAAGCGTATCAAGCACCTCGGCGGATATGATAAGATCTACCGCATCAAGTTTGAAGCCGACTACCTCGCCAAGCTGGCCTACGACGGCGCCAAGCGCTTATACGGCGACCCCACGCCACCAGACGTGCTGGAGCGCATCAAGTTTGAACTCCACGTGATGAAGACCATGGGCTTCCCCGGCTACTTCCTCATCGTACAAGACTTCATCAACTCTGCCCGCGACAAGCTGGGCGTCATGGTAGGCCCCGGCCGAGGAAGCGCAGCAGGTAGCGTCGTTGCCTATTGCCTAGGCATCACCAAGCTCGACCCGCTGAAGTACGACCTGCTTTTTGAACGATTTCTCAACCCCGACCGTATCAGCCTGCCTGATATCGATACTGACTTTGACGACGACGGCCGCGGCAAAGTGCTCCAATGGGTCATGGACAAGTACGGCCACGAGAACTGCGCCCATATCATCACCTACGCAAGCATGGCGACCAAAAATTCCATCAAAGATGTCGCCCGCGTAGAGAAGCTCCCTCTCGAGGAGAGCAACCGACTCTGCAAGGCCATCCCCGACCGCCTGCCCGATGGGATGAAGATGAATCTGACCAACGCCATTAAGTGCGTACCTGAGCTACAGCAGGCTGAGGCAAGCACTGACCCCGTGCTGCACAATACCATTGAGTATGCCAAGCAACTGGAGGGCACCGTCCGCGGCACCGGCATCCACGCCTGCGGCTTCATCATCTGCCGTGACCCCATCAGCGACTGGGTACCCGTGAGCACAGCAGACGACCCCGACTTCAAGGGCGTCAAAGTGCCTGTCACACAGTATGACGGACATGTCATCGAGTCTACAGGGCTCATCAAGATGGATTTCCTCGGGCTCAAGACACTCTCCGAGCTTAAAGAGGCGGTCAAAAACATTAAGCGCACGACGGGTCACACCGTGGACCTCGACAAGATACCCATCGACGACCCGCTCACCTATAAGCTCTATCAGGAGGGACGGACAATAGGTACCTTCCAGTTTGAAAGCCCGGGCATGCAGAAACACCTCAGAGAGCTCCATCCCGAAGTCTTCGGCGACCTCATCGCCATGAACGCGCTCTACCGCCCAGGACCTATGGACAATATCCCCTCCTTCATCCGACGCAAGCTGGGTCAGGAGCCTATCACCTACCCCATCCCGGTCATGGAGAAGTACCTCAAGGAGACCTACGGCATAACGGTCTATCAGGAGCAGGTGATGCTCTTGAGCCGCCAACTCGCAGGATTTACCCGAGGCCAAAGCGACACGCTTCGCAAAGCGATGGGCAAAAAGAAGATTGACCAGATGAATAAGCTGGAAAAGCTCTTCTACGAAGGAGGCGAGCGCAACGGATACAACCACGATACGCTCCACAACATATGGGAGGAGTGGAAGAAGTTTGCTTCCTACGCCTTCAACAAGTCCCACGCCGCCTGCTACTCCTGGGTAGCCTTCCAGACCGCTTATCTCAAGGCACATTATCCTGCGGAATACATGTCTGCTATTATGACACGGCGCCGCAGCGATATCAACGAGATCACCAAGCTCATGGATGAGTGCAAGAGCCTCGGCATCCCGACGCTGGAGCCGGATGTCAACGAGAGCTATATGGAATTTGGTGTCAACAAGCGCGGCGAGATACGCTTTGGACTGGCGGCCATCAAGGGCATGGGAGACGCCGCTGCACAGGTAATCATCAACGAGCGTGAGCAGAATGGGCCCTATCGCGACTGCTATGACTTCGTAGAACGCATAGACCTGAGCGCCTGCAACCGTAAGTCTATCGAGAGCCTCGTGCTCTGTGGAGCCTTTGACTGCTTTGAGGGACTGACGCGCGAGCAATACGTTGAGCCAGACGCCAAGGGCGAGATTTTCCTTGACAAGCTCATCAGCTACGGACAAGCCTACAAGCGTGACAAAGTGGACAACTCCAACACGCTCTTTGGCGACATAGCGGAGTTTAGCATCACCCGGCCCAAACCCGGAGATCCCAAGAAGAAGTGGTCCAACCTCGAGCGTCTCAACAAGGAGAAAGACCTCATCGGAATGTACCTCTCTGCGCACCCCCTGGACGAGTACAGCGTTATCCTGGACAAAGTCTGCAGCAATAAGTGTGTCGACCTCAACGAGCTCAAGGACGAGATGAAAGGCTCAAGCATGACTGTCGGCGGCATCGTCACCCGACATGAAGAGCGACTGACCAAGCGCAATGTGCCCTTCGGACGCATCAAGATAGAGGATTTCTCAGGCGAATTGGAACTGACGCTCTTTGGCAACAATTGGGCCAACTTCAAATCCTACTTCACCGACGGCGCAGCCCTCTTCCTGCACTGTCATGTCGACTCGCCCATGTGGAGACCCGAGCGGCTCGACTTGCTAATCGACAAGATTGATTTCCTCGCCGATGTCAAAGACTCGCTCATCACAAAGCTGACCGTCTCACTGCCACTCTCGGCACTCGATGAGACGACGGCAGAAGAGTTTATCACGTGCCTTGACCGCCACAAGGGAAATGCCGAACTCTGTCTCAAGATCTACGACGAGCAGTCGCAACAGAAGCTCAGCCTGAAGTCCACCAACTTCCAGGTAAACGTGAACAGAGAGGTCATAGACTTCCTCGACCATTGGGAACCTGTGAAATATAGAGTCAATTAGTCTGCTTTGGCATAGCTTTTGCCACAGTCAAGACACTAACCTTCACAAAGCCATCGGGAAGTGACACTTCCCTCTCTGCTCTACGAAGGCGCACAGCAGTTGACGACAGTCGCGTGAAAGATACTATAGAATTTTAATCATCAATAAATTATACACAAAATGGTAATAGACTTTACAGATCAGAATTTCGCTGATTATGCAGCGCAGGGGAAACCCATGGTAATTGATTTCAACGCCGAGTGGTGTGGCCCATGCCGCCGCATGGCGCCCGTGATAGAAGCGCTGGCCCAGAAGTATGATGGCCAAATCATCGTCGGACAGTGCAATGTCGATGACAATGACGACCTCGCCAGCAAGTTCGGCATTCGCAATATCCCCGCTATCTACTTCCTCAAGGGGACGGAAATCGTAGACAAGATTATCGGAGCCGTACCCGGTACGCAGGTAGAGGAGAAGGCTGCCGCACTGCTCTAAGTCCGATTAGCCCTAAAAACGCTAAGGCCAATTCTTTCCAGACGGGGATTTGGCCTTAATTATATATGGAGTCCATCTTCTGCAAATGTCTGCTTTTCTCACATCTCCGATATCGGATGCAAGAGCAAGCGCTTACTTGAGAATGCCTTCAGATAAAAGAAAGGAGCTAATAGTAAAGGCCGCTGCTGCAGGCACTAATCCTTCCAGTAAGCCTCAAACTTATGGGTCTGTCTTTGGTCCACAGGCGGGAGCTTCATATAGTCTCCGTAGGTATAGGTGAGGTACTCTTTGTAGCCGGCCATGGTCTTGTACATCTTGCCTTCAAAGGGCAGATCAACCGTCCCGTCGAGGGCATGCGCTGAGAAGCAAGCCTCAATGCCGGGCCCCATCTCAGTCATATTGACCACCGTACTGGACTTGCCCTTATGCCACTCAAGCCTACGCATAAGCCGAATGAGCATGAGGCGGCTCACCGGCAACATCTTGCATACCAAGCGCTTAAGGATATTTGATGGACGATGGTCACGCAGCAGCGGAACAATCTTGTCGATACATATACGAAACACCTGACGTTTGAGAGTAAAGACGAGACGACGCACCATCATATTGTCTGACACATAGTCAAGTGGGAAGATATCTACGTTAACCCCGATGGGATAGCCCTCGTAGGCATCCTCGTGCATGATGGTACGCGTATCGCTAAGCTTGGCAAAAGTGTACACATAGTGCTTGGTACGCCGCGGCTCGAGTAACTCGTATCGCCCACTGTCATCATGATATTCCCTGACGAAGCGCTCATAGTCGGCGCGGGGCATATAGAGATCTATATCGTCGTCCCACGGGATATACCCCTGATGACGTACGGCACCAAGCAGACTGCCGCTGGCCAAATAGTACGTGATTCCGTGGCTTATACAATATTTATGAATCTCATCGAGGATGGACTTTTGTAGGGTCCTCAACTCGTCTTTATCTGTAATCTGACGCATAGGGTCTTGTGTATTCGAAGAAATCGTTGTGTGTTAAATCTAAGGATGGAAATGCAGGAGAGCACTGATCAGTCGCTCATCATCCGCCAAGCTGCGTACTGCAATCCGTATGTACTGGCGCCCTTGTCCTGACAGGTCGGAGGAACAGTCCCGTACGAGGATGCTGTACTCCTGAAGCAACTGACTGACAACGCCTGCCGAAGTATAGAGATCCTTGACTTCACAAAGTAGGAAATTGGCCTCACCAGGGATGACTCTGAGCCAGCTGACCGTCGACAGAAGGTCAATAAGATGCTCCCGTGTCTTCTGAAATTGCTCACGGGCACGACTGTAGAGAAAATCGTACTTATTGAATATCTGCATATAAAATTCCGCGAAACTGTTGATCGGCCACATCTCTGCATCTTGGCGCATAAGGGCCACAATATCCTCGTCCGAGGTGGCCATCATAGCCAGTCGGAGTCCGGGCACGCCATGGGACTCTGCGATATCACGCAAGACGATGAGCATCTTTCGATTTTCCAACAGCCTGTCGCGAAGCAGAGTGTCTGTCGTCAAGTCCACGGCAAGGTCTACCAGCGTCTCGTCAACGACCAAACGGATATGACGGTTCTCACACCACTCATAGAGGCGAAGCACATCTTGCAGGGCAATAGTCTGTCCAGACACTTGGTCAGGACTAGACAGAATCAAGAGACTGATGCCCTTGTCTTTGTAAAATGCCATCAGTTCGTCTACGCCATATTTGAAGTCCTTTCCTTTGGCCTGATAGGGTATGAGACGATTCTCCGGAATCTGCTTCCCATAGGATGCCATGTTAGGCACTATGATCCCCACCTTTCCCTCGATATGTCGAAGCAAAGAGTCAATCATCTGAGGGAGACCGCAGCCTACGACCACATATTGGCTCCTGATGACGAAGCACTTTCCACCCAAA
The DNA here is from genome assembly GCA_900316315.1 of uncultured Prevotellaceae bacterium. GTDB lineage: Bacteria > Bacteroidota > Bacteroidia > Bacteroidales > Bacteroidaceae > UBA6382. The sequence goes on along the minus strand of ONCK01000011.1, from coordinate 25,360 downwards.
ACGCAGTTGACATGTACCCGGCTCGGGTAGTTGCGCAGGAGTACATTGTAGTTGGCTCTCATTTCCTCCATCATGCGCTCCGGAGGGAAGTAAGGATGGGTCGGCAAACTGAAATCAAGTATACTAGGAAAGCGCCAATAACCTCCAGCACGACGGGCATAGTCCTGCACTTGCCCCACACTGTCCTTAAAGATAGACGAAGCGCAGTCAAGATCAGCCACATCGTCTATCTCATACCATTTTTCGTCTGCAATAGGAAGCGCCTTGATATCACTCTTGTCCAAAAAGGTGATAATGCGCAGCACTTGCTCATAATACTCATTGTTGCCTACTGCCTCACAATAGGCCGTGAGGAAGGGCACATATTTATGCCGGCTAAATTCTTTACTAAACTTGTAGATGTTAACTGTCTTGTAGTAGAGATCCGCATCCGCGTAATTGAAGGCCTTCTTTGAAATGAAGTTGATGATATTCCGATCCTGATCAAGCCTGACAACAGTACCGTCCATCCATGTCTCCCACTTGGCGACCAGCGCCAAATTAGGATAGGGATTAGCCAGAATCTGCCGGAGCAAAGAGTCCTCGAATATCAGATCACTTTCCAGCAGCAAAGTGTCATCTTCACAGAGACAATCCTTAACCAGAGAGAGGGAGTATATATTGTTGGTCTTGTCGTAGATTGGATTGTTGACAAACTCGATATGAAGCTTGTTGTCGTACCGATGACCTATACAGGCCTTGAGAGCCTCCCCCTTGTACCCCACGACGATGATGACACGGTCAAGCTTAAGACGACTAAGCTGGGTCAGCACCCGGTCTATCAGCCTCACGCCATTGACACGTACCATGCATTTGGTATTGTCCCTCGTATACTCGCCGAGGCGCTTACCCATGCCGGCGGCCAAAATCACTGCTTGCATACGCTATAGCAAAATTAAGTTTGCACAAAAATACGGCATTCCTTACAATCGCCCAAGGTTTTCAGCAAGATTTTGGAATAAGCCGACATGCCCCATTCATACCCTATCCACAAGGGCGTATAACGCATCTTGGCATCTGGCCAACGTTTATGCTGTGAGCCACATGCCCTTGTCTCGTGCAATATAACTGGGATAAATCTATCCTGCTCCCCTAGCTTTATTATCCAAAGGCCGGCACTGGGTAGCTTATGTCTACTTGATGACTCTGAAATAGTCGGCTTTGCGCGATTTGACGCGCCCTTCCCTCAAAGGATAGCCTATGGAGAGCGCGCCGATTCCCATCAAGTCATCGGAAAGGCCAAACTCGTGCATCAACTCGCGACCTTCTGGCATCTCAAACATCTCTATCTCCCTATTGATCCAGCATGTACCAAGGCCTATGGAGTGTGCAGCAAGCATCATCGTACCCAACACGAGACTAGCATCCTGCACCGTATTGCGCCATGACTCACGCTTGGGGCCGAAGACCAATATAATGGTAGGCGCATCGTAATAGGGATTGCCAGTACCCTGATAAAAGCGCTTATTCAGATTGACAAGGCGTGCTATGATATCAGAATTTTGCACAGCGACAATATATGGCGACTGATAGCCCATGCCTGAAGGAGCCCAGGTCCCGGCTTCGAGCACCGTCTGAAGCTCCTCGTCTTTAACCTGGCGACTGTCGTAATGACGGATACTACGGCGTGTATGAATAGCTTGTAATACTGAATTGTCCATTTGTATATTAATATTTCGTGTCTCAAGACTGTAGCGTCCGGCATCCGACGCTGTCCATACAATTGCAGACTGCGGATTAAATTCCGCGCTTGTCCACTATGCAAAGGTACATGAAAATAAATTTATCGCCTTGATTAGGACAAAGATTTTGAAGCAGATATTGGCTACTTGGGATAAATATCGTAACTTTGCGCCCGCAAATAAGCCCCCACAGAGGATGCTATACATTCGTGTGATGGTGAATTGAGCAACACTTAATTTAGAGTAACACAAACAAAAAGAATCATGAAAGAATTTAACCTGAAAGGTACCAAGCGTACCGAGATCGGTAAGAAAGCTAGCCGCTTGGCTAGAAAGAACGGCAACATTCCGTGCGTCATCTATGGCAGTAAAAAAGATGCCGAAGGCAAGACTATTGCAACAGACTTTGAAGTTGCATTCAACGACATCCGCAAGCTTATCTACACTCCTGATATTTACTTGGTCAATATCGATATCGACGGTGAGAAGTGCCAGGCCGTAATGCGCGAGATACAATTCCATCCCGTCAAGGACAATGTGCTCCACGTAGACTTCTACCAGGTAACTCCTGGCCAGCCTATCAGAATGAACGTGCCTGTCAAGTTTGAAGGACATGCCAAGGGTGTACGTGCCGGTGGCGTGCTGTATACCAGTGTACGCTACCTGCCCGTCAAGGCTTTGGCTGAACAGATACCTGAGAGATTAACAATTGATGTAACAGATCTTGAGATTGGTAAGAGCCTCAAGGTTGGTGATCTCAAGTTTGACAACGTAGAGTTGCTAAGCCGTCCAGACTCTCTCATATGCGGTGTCCGCACCACTCGTGCTGTTGACGCTAGCACTACCGAGGAAGGCGCTGCAGAGGGCGAGGCTCCTGCTGCTGAAGCTGCTCCCGCTGAGGAGTCCAAGTAGGTCGAGTACGCTATCTCTACTAATGAATAGATGAACTACCTGATTGCAGGACTGGGTAACATCGGTGACGAATACGATCATACCCGCCACAACATAGGATTTATGATATTGGACGCCCTTGCTAAGGCGTCCAATATTGGTTTTGAAGACAAGCGCTACGGATTTGTCGGAGAGCTCAAGGTCAAGGGACAGACTCTTATCCTGCTTAAACCTTCCACATACATGAATCTCAGCGGCAACGCCGTACGCTACTGGATGCAAAAGAAAAAGATAGAGCTTGACCATCTCCTCGTCGTCAACGATGACGTAGCCCTACCCCTCGGCGCTCTGCGCATGAAGCCTTCCGGCAGCGAGGGTGGGCACAATGGTCTGCGTAGCATCACAAGCTGCCTGGGGACCAACCAGTACGCCCGCCTTCGTTTTGGCATTGGTCATGATTTTCCCCGTGGCGCTGAAGCCGACTACGTATTAGGGCGCTTTCCTGAAAAGGAGAGCGAACTCCTCGAGCAGCGTATCAAGCAAGCCGACGATATGATTGTCAGCTTCTGTCTGGCTGGCGTACAGTACACCATGAATCAGTACAATAACAAATAGTCTCGCCTACATTCTTCGCCCCGAGATAACGGAGTTGCCACAGGCTTTGACAATCCTATCAAATACTATATCTCCCACCTATACCTACCAGATATGTCAGATGCACGCATAGACAAATGGCTTTGGGCCGCCCGAATCTACAAGACCCGTACTCTCGCCGCCGACGCCTGTAAGAATGGGCGTGTAACCATACAAGGTACCCGACTGAAGCCCAGCCACATCGTGAAGGCCGGCGACGTGATAGATGTGCGTAAGTCGCCCATCACATATACTTTTCGTATCAAGCAGCCTATACAGCAACGCGTGGGAGCGAAGCTCGTGCCAGAGATACTCGAAAACATCACCCGGCCCGACCAGTATGAGCTTCTTGAAATGAGCCGCATCAGCGGTTTTGTCGACCGCGCCCGTGGTACAGGTCGTCCGACTAAGCGTGACCGCCGCAAGATGGATGAGTTTACCACGCCCACCTATGTCGACGATCCCTTCCCGTGGGAAGAGGACGACGAGGATGATGAAGAATAATCATCCCATCATCATGGTCATTTTAAGATAACCAGCGTCTTGACCATACACTACACACATGCGGAAATCACTTTGCTAGCGGTCTCCGCATATTTTATGGCGGATTTCTTTTCCCACCGACACAAGCTGAGGGTAAAAGGAGTCTCCATTCTTTTCTGTGGCCAAGGAATCGCCAGAGTTATCCGCAGCTATTAGGGCATTGACAGACATTCTAATCCCTACTAGAGAGGAACTGTGTCGGAGAGAGGAGAAGTCTGGAGGAGGAGAACTTACACGCTGTGTCACTCAAGTCTCCCCCGACAAAGTCCAAATAAAACAGTCCGCGACTTGTTTCCTCAATTCTTTTTCGTACTTTTGAGGCCTTTCTAATCTCACATATTCATATGAGACGTTTCACTTTATCCATTCTCGCGGCATTTTGCTGCATATTCTTGATGAGCTGCAAGGAGAACTACTCCAATGGCGAGAAGGTGGGCAACCTGATTGAGTTTACCAAAAAAGGGGTTATCTGGGACTCGTGGGAAGGCCGACTCAACTTGACCCAGACGGGCATGAATACGAGTGGCGAACCCTTTTCCTTCTCCTTTGACAATGACCGCAATGACCAGGGGCCGCTCATCAAGCTACTTTACCAGGCTCAGGTAGAGGGCTGGAAGGTCAAAATCAAGTACCATGAGGTCTGGGGCCTCAAAAATGTCTTCTCCAATCGCGGCGAGACTGACTATTTCGTGGACGGTGTCACCGTGCTCGACAAGGACTTTGCCAATGTATCCAAGCGGCTGCCCGGCGCTCGTCAGGGGCGCGTCGTTGACACCATCTATGTCGTCATTGACAAAAATGAGTTGAGGAATAGGGGTAAATAATTTTTATTCCCATCCGGCAGCCCTTGGCTCTTCTAATCAAATAAGCCCAATGGGAGGAAAAGCTTGCCGCTTGACTCGTCCTCCCCTCCCAACCAACCATTCTGTCCTATCCAGGGTCAGGTGGTGGGACACATGCTGCAACATTTTTGGCTGAAACAATGAGGAATACGGGATTTTTTGCGTAAGTTTGCCGAAAATATCGGAATCCGTATTCACCATAACAAATACATTCATCTACTTTAACCCGCAGTCTCCTTATGAACAGATTCAGACTTACTTTGCTAACGCTTGCCTTCGCCCTCACCGCCCTCACAGCCAGTGCTCAGATTAAATTTGGCGTCACCGGCGGACTCAATCTTTCCAAACTATCCCTTAACGAGATGCCTGACATTAGCTCCTCCAATCGGGCAGGATGGTATATCGGTCCCAAAGTAGAAATCAATGTACCCGTTGTCGGGCTGGGCATTGAAGCAGCAATAGAGTATTCCCAAAAGGATCTCAGACAGAAGCAGGATGTCACTGACGCAGCAAAGACCAAGCACTATCGCTCTATCGAGATACCAGTCAATCTGCGCTACCAGTTTGGTCTCGACGCCTTGGCAGTATATGTCAAGACGGGACCCCAGTTTGGCTTTTATATTGGAGACAACACATGGCAGTTCGCCCAGCGTGAGTACAAGATGAAGTCGGCCAATATAAATTGGAATATCGGCGCCGGAATCAAAGCACTCAGCCATCTGGAGATCGGCGTAGGCTACAATTTCGCCCTGACCAAATACGCCAAAACACTGGGCATCACGACAGGCTCAGACAAGCAAGGCGACTTCAAGGCCAACAGCTTCCAAGTAGAAGTAGCTTACCTCTTCTAGTCCGAGAAACCGATTGCATGGGTGAGCATTTGCCGTTTCCTCAGGATTTCTGCTCCTTCATAAACCCTGAAGCAAGAGAGGGGCAACGTCGATAACCGATCTACGATTTGCTAGACTTCTATTGCTAAAAGGTGTCAAAGACATGATGGGATTGTCGCGGTATGCTCCGTCTCCGATAAAATCGAGGAAGAACGACAAGCTATCTCGACTGAATGCCTTTTTCTCCCCGGATCAGCGTCTGCCAGCCCGATGGTCAAGGAGCCAGTCCTCTGGGAGAGGCCATTGCGGATGCATCTTAATGTTCATTTCTCGCAGGACTCCGGCCATACCTTCAATCAAGCGTATTCTATTGACTATCAATACAAACAGCTCGTCGACAAAAAGATGATTGCCGTATTTTACAATGGCCGTCTCGGCAACCAGATGCTCCAGTACGCCTTTGCCCGGCAATTGAGAGCGGTCAGAGGAGAGAGGGATAAGTTGCTCTTCAACTTCTACTTGGTCCATTGCAATGGACCGAGAGAGAAGGGCTTTGAGGACGGATTGCAGTACTTCAAGGTGTTGCCTTATCTCACGGCGAGCAATCTGGGGATGCTCTGGCGAGCCGGCAATATGAGTCAGAAGTTGTCCTACGCTGCCTACCGCCTGCTCCACCTAGAGGATACCGACGCTTTGGAGAAAATATTTAACCGCCGAGGTATCTTTCTCTCCTGCGATACGATCAGAGAGTTTCCCCAAGAGATAAGGAGCTACTTCCTCACTCACAAGGACATCTACCTCTCTGGCCTCTTTGACAATCCCAGCCTTTTCAGCGGCATCCGTCCCCTACTCCTCAAGGAGTTTGTTCCCGTTCGACCTGTGATAAAGAGCAACGAAGTCCTAATGCAGCAAATCCTGCACTCGCAATCGGTCTGTGTACACATACGCCGCGACGACTACCTTTCGGAGAATCTGAAGAAGAACTTCCATGTATGCGATAAGGCCTATTACCAGAAGGCTATCCAACTGATGAAAGAACGGCTAAGCAAACCCACCTTTGTATTTTTCTCTGACGATATCGCCTGGGTCCGCGCCACGCTGCATCCCGATGCGCCATGCCTTTACGAGCCGGTCGGCAATCCCGCCTGGGAGACGCTGCGACTGATGTACAGCTGCAAGCATTTCATCATCAGCAACTCCACCTTCTCGTGGTGGGCACAGTACCTTGGGCGGGAGAAGAACAAGATTGTGATTTCGCCCGACAGATGGTTCAACAATCCCGATTGGCACCAATATCTTCTGCAAGAGGACTTTATCAAAATACACTGACCCACGGCTTGTCCTTACACCGTCAGCAGCAGTCTGATATCGCTTCCTAAAAGACTGGGGCAAGGCCTTTGAGCCCTTTTCACAACATCCGACTGTAGCAGACTAGAGGAAAGGGATAACCGTTGGAGAGCCCTTTTCGCAAAAAAACATACTCTCCCATAGACGAGAAAGAGCTTTTCCTCAAGACTAATCCTCCTTCATACGCTCAGATTTGTACGACTCAATCGGACAAATGTCGCGAGAAGTCGCTACCTTTGCATACCTTTAAGCATCAATCAAAAAAACATCTATTACGATATGGAATATCCCGACCATTTGCCTGACAATGCCTTTCGCCCGTTGAAGGAAGGCGAAGAGTACAAACCTATCATGGATCCGCAGCGGCGCCCCCGCGAGGTGACCGCTTGGTCTGTCACACTAGGTATCATCTTGGCCATCATTTTCTCTGCGGCTTGCGCCTTTCTGGGACTCAAGGTCGGGCAGGTATTTGAAGCAGCTATTCCCATCACCATCATCGCCGTAGGACTGGCCAGCGCGACACACCGCAAAAATACCCTCGGAGAAAATGTGATCATCCAGAGTATCGGAGCCTGCTCGGGCATGATAGTAGCTGGCGCCATCTTTACGCTGCCGGCCCTCTATATCCTACAAGCCAAATATCCGGAGATAACGGTAGACTTTATGAAAGTCTTTTTAGCCTCCCTCTTCGGCGGCTTCCTGGGCATCCTCTTCATGATTCCCTTCCGCAAATATTTTGTCAAGGAGAAGCATGGAGAATATCCCTTCCCGGAGGCCACGGCTTCGACACAGGTGCTCATCTCTGGAGAAGGAGGCGGAGAGCAGGCCAAACCACTGCTCATCGCCGGCATCATCGGAGGTCTGTACGACTTTGTGATTGCCACCTTTGGCAGCTGGACAGATACCTTTACCACCGGCGTCTATGCCTGGGGGCAGCTCTTGAGTGACAAGCTCAAGCTGGTCTTCAAGATCAATACAGGCGCCGCAGTACTCGGTATGGGATACATCGTAGGACTCAAGTACGCCACAATCATCTGTGCCGGCTCCGCCGTAGTATGGTGGATCATCATACCGGCCATTGCCTTCCTTTTCCCCAATACGGTAGTTGACGGCGCGAGCCTCGTCGCTTCACAAGCCAGTCCGGATGATATCTTCAAGTACGCCAAGAGTATCGGTATCGGCGGCATCGCCATGGCGGGCATCATCAGTATATGGAAGAGCCGCCACATACTTGCCGGAGCTGCCAACCTCGCCGGCAAAGCGCTCAAGGGCAAGGGAACGTCCAATGACATGGCCCTACGCACACAGCGTGACCTCTCGATGAAAATAGTCGCTATCGGCTCTGTCGCCACGCTGTTTCTGATTTTCCTCTTCTTCCTCTTCGGCGTCATGCAAGGCAATCTGCTCTTTAGCATCGTGGCCATCATACTTGTTGCCGTGATTGCATTTCTCTTCACGACCGTCGCTGCCAATGCGACAGCTATTGTAGGCTCCAATCCCGTAAGTGGCATGACGCTGATGTCGCTTATACTCGCATCTGTCATCATGGTAGCCATAGGCCTCAAGGGGACAAGCGGCATGGTCGCTGCCCTATTGATGGGCGGCGTCATCTGTACTGCACTGAGCACCGCCGGCACATTTGTGACAGACCTCAAGATCGGTTACTGGCTGGGGGCTACGCCTCGCAAGCAGGAGACATTCAAGTTTCTCGGCACCCTCGTGAGCGCAGCCACAGTCGGCGGCGTCATCATGTTGCTCAACAAGACTTACGGCTTTACATCTGGTCAGCTCGCCGCGCCTCAGGCCAACGCTATGGCTGCCGTGATTGAACCGCTGATGAGCGGTAAAGGCGCTCCATGGCTACTCTACGGCATCGGTGCAGTCATCGCCATCGTACTCGACCTCTGCGGAGTCTCTGCGCTCGCTTTTGCTCTCGGCATGTTTATTCCCCTCGACCTCAACCTGCCTATACTCGTCGGAGGACTCATCAATTGGTTCGTCACGAACCGCTCTTCCGATGACGCAGTCAACAAGGCACGCGGCAATCTTGGCACACTGATGGCCTCAGGCTTCATCGCCGGTGGCGCACTCATGGGCGTCGTGAGCGCTATACTACGCTTCTGCGGATTCAATCCAATCAATGACACCTGGGTTTCCAGCCCCTGGAGTGGCGTCGTCTCCGTGGTCGCTTACCTCGCTCTCATCACCTACTTCGTCAAAGCTTGTCTTAAGGCAAAGCACTAGACGCGGCGCCTCTTGCTCTACCGAGCGAGTGCAGTGGGCAATGCTTCCAATATAAGTATCGTATTAGCCGAAAATCGTAGGGGAATAACGCCTTCATGACCGTCCGCTAAAAGCCTGTCAGTTGCCTATTCCCAGCTCTCGTGGCCGACGAACGGGTATATGCCAGTGTCGGACCTCTGATTGGCTCATCAAGCGAAGAGCGACAGACGAAGCGCCGACTAGCTTTCCTACAGCCCCAGTCGCTCTACCTTTGACCGGAAGCTATTCTGCGAGAAGCAGAACTACTGGTTGGGAGCGCCTATTCCTATCAAGCTCTCATAGATGGAATTTTTATATAAATAATTGAAGCAAACTTCGTCCATTCATGTCCAAAGGCAAAAGTGGGCATCTTGCCGGATTTATTCTATAGCTCGCTGAATGCCAAATAATTACAGTAAAACCAGTTACCTTTATAAATACTTGAATTTCAAGCGATGGCAAATAGCCTTCTAGTTTAAACTACATCGGACCTATTTTAAAATAAGTCCGACCTTGTTACACGAACATGGAGACTTGAAATGACAACATCGGCTCCTGTATAAGTCAGCAAGCCTAATTTATTATATAAAATTATTCTGTCAAAAAAGCCGTCCGCACGCTTTGAAAAGTGCTCGGAACTTAAGACCGTACGAAATTGTCCAACATCACGGATGCGGCTTTCTACAAGCAATTATACGACGAAGCCCATACTTCTTCTATAAGGTTCTTCTTTCGCATGCCCAGGAAGATTCCTTGATGCATCAAGGCGCTTCTGTAGTCGCCCGCGAACTGGCGCAAAGAAGAAATTTCTCTTCCCAATTGCCCAACTGTCTGCCCGACTCCGCTGATGATCTACTGTGCCCTGATCTTCCGCTGAGCCAACTTGTCACCTAAGGAGCCGAAGACTGTTGGCGAACACTCCTAAAGCCAATTGAGCCTTCGCCTCATTGAGCTTTTCTGATAGTGCAAAAAGACTCCGCCCTCCCAGCAAGTTGGAAAGGCGGAGTAACATTTATATAATATCTGGGTAACTAGTGCGTCACATTAGGGCTGCAAAGTAAGGCCGACGACGAAGTAGGCCTTCTGGCTACTCGGATTGGCTGTGATGCTGGCAAATAGAGGCAGGCTAAAGCTGTCTGTAATCTTGATGCCCTTGGTTGCCTTGAGCGTGACATTGGTCACTGCAAAACCGTTAGCCTTACTATAGAAGTCCGTTCTGTAAGGCACAGCACCGACTGTGGCTTTCCAGTCGCAAGTAGCGAGTTTGAAAGGAGCACTAATCTCAAAATAGCTTGAGTAGGCGCGGTCACCGTCCTTGTCAACACCATCGTTTCCGGCGAAGTTGGTGTACCAGTCAACAGAGAGTATTCCGAAGTCATAGCCGACATTGGCCTCGTAAGTGTGGGTCGTGCCATGAGCACCATACTTGAAATATTTAGCATCCTCGATATATCCTGACTTGTAATTGGTAGCCTTATCAAACCAGTAATCGGTCACGCCTACATGGAAGCCTTCTGTCGCATAGGACAGTGTAAGATCAAACTCCTTTGTGTCTGAAGCCTCTGTGATACCCGTGCTTCCCCATGCAGATAGGCTCAGGCCCTTGTAGGAGAGTCCAACGGTCGGCTGGATAGCGGCATTGCCCAAATTCTGCCCACGCCAGATATACTGACTGACTACATCGGCACCTATTGATGCTTCTACACCATCCTGCGCCTTAACGCTAGGAGACAATGTCACTAAAACTACGGCCAAGAGGAGGCCAAAACTTTTTCTTGTTTTCATACCTATTGGGGTTAAAGTATAACTATTGCTTTTAATTTTTACTTGTTGAAAAAAGAGAGGAGCAAAGTCTGAGGCTCCGCCCCTCTCAACGAAAACACAATAAACACTATTATGAAATAGCCAATTGGCTGTGAGTCAAGCTTAGTGTGCGTGTGTCACCTATATAGTGGGAGTAATTAGTTGTAAGCAGTCTCTCCGTGCTCGTAGATATCAAGTCCCTCTTCCTCAACACGCTTGTCAACGCGGAGTCCGTGAGTATGCTTAATCGTCCAGAAGAGAATTATACCCGTTACAGCTGCCCAAGCATCGATGCAGAGGATACCCATGCACTGTGCGCCGAAGAATCCGAATCCATGTCCATAGAGAGCGCCAGAGCTGACAGAGAACAATCCAGTCAACAGGGTACCCATGATACCGCAGACACCGTGTACAGAGCTTGCACCTACAGGGTCGTCTATGTGGAGCTTCTTGTCAATAAACTCAATAGAGAAGGGCAGCACAACACCGCAAATGGCACCTATTGCGATAGCACCGGCAGGAGATACAAGGTCGCATCCAGCTGTGATACCTACAAGTCCGGCGAGTACACCGTTGAGCATCAAAGAGAAGGAAGGCTTCTTGTACTTAATCCAAGTCGTAAACATTGTAGCAAGTCCACCTGCAACAGCGGCGAGGTTGGTCGTCAGGAATACATGAGAGATAGCGACGCGGTTGACTTCGCCAGAAGCTGCCAGCTGAGAACCGGGGTTAAAACCGAACCAGCCGAACCACAGAATGAAGACACCCAAAGCAGCAGCCATAAGGTTGTGACCGGGGATAGCGCGGCTCTTGCCGTCCTTGTCGTACTTACCGATACGCGGGCCAAGAAAGATAGCACCAACTAAAGCGAGCACACCACCGACAGAGTGTACGATTGCAGATCCTGCGAAATCATGGAAAGTTTCACCAAATGTAGTCATCATGAAGCTTGTGGCATCGGCATTGCAAAGCCAGCCTCCGCCCCAGGTCCAGTGACCTTCCACAGGGTAGATAAGCAAGGAAATGAAGAAGGAGTAGACGCAGTACATCGAGAATTTGGTACGCTCAGCCATGGCACCAGAAACGATGGTTGCACTCGTAGCGCAGAATACGGTCTCAAATATTAAAAATCCTTCTGTCGGTAGGCCTGCTGCATTTTTGTAAAAGCTCAAATCACCGAAGTTGGGCATACCAATAAATCCAGCCCCATCGCTACCAAACATAAAACCGAAACCTACAAACCAGAAGAGAATACTTCCGAGCATGAAGTCTACAAAGTTCTTATATAAGATGTTCGCTGTATTTTTACTACGAGTAAAGCCCGCCTCACAAAATGCAAAGCCTGGTTGCATGAAAAATACTAACATGGCTGCAAGTAGCATCCACACGGTATCTAGGGAAATTCCCAAATCTTCAACTGTCATAATATCAAATTGATTAAATGTTATCTTTATTATCCGCCGAGTCAAATCGGACCCGCCAAACTTAATGTTGTACTCTCATCACTCTCTGCATTGTTGCCCAGATGTAACCTCGAGTATGATCTCTGTTTTCTTAATATGGTATTAGTTGATGTTTATATTAGTTTTGACTATTTCTCTTGCTCCGCATTGTAAAGCGCGATATCGCCACGCTCACCTGTACGTATACGAATGGCGTCCTCGACAGGAATAACAAAGATGCGACCGTCACCTATCTCGCCTGTGCATGCTGCATGCTGCACTGCCTCGATTGTGCGCTCGACATTCTTGTCACGCACCACGATATTGAGCAACACACGCTCTATACAGCTTGTATCATACATGACACCGCGATATATACGCGCCTGACGCAATTTTCCCTCACCACGTACGTCGTAGTAAGAAAACCACTCAATGTCTGCCTTCAGCAGAGCTTGTTTCACATCCTCAAATCTGGTTTTGCGGATGATTGCTTCAATCTTTTTCATTTCGATCTTGCTTTAGATGGTTAACTAAATCTGTTCTATTCTCAATTTTTCGATGCAAAATTACGACACTTTTAAGAATGTAACCAAAATAATCTTGCATATTGCTATTTTTATAGCGATTTTATCTTAAAAACGTCATTTTTCAAGGTTAAAAATTTGATTTTTGAAAGTGAGCCTTACAATCTAAAGGTCTTGAAATTACATTTTGGCGAAATAAACACGCTTTTCAATACATTCAGACGAAATTTACTGTAATATATTTTCATTTTGTATTATTTTTGAATGTAATTTCTACCTTTTAGATTTATCAGTGCTATTTTCAGGAGAAATTACGTAAATAAGCGGCCTAAGTAAGTCGCATTTACGCCAAGCCTTATCCCAAGATGCCGTCTGCATCTTTTTAAAAAGGTCAACCTATATTTAGAGTAGGATTTATCTAAGATGAGCAGGGGCCATCTTCTTATACTATATAAGGCTATACAAGAATTTTATCTTCTTATACAGCATCAAATCGCACCTATACGAGAAATTTATCTATACAGTATAAGGCCGCACCACGTCATATAGATACGTGATGCGGCCTTTATATATTTATATAATGTACGCGCGTTAGAGAGAGCGCGTCATGACAGTAGGCTTCTTTATCTCACTTTGCTACTTCAGCCCACACTTCGGGCAGAAGGGCTTGAGCTCCTTAAAGAAGTCATGTCCCTTGTCATCGACCAGGATAAAGGCGGGGAAATCCTCAACTGTAATCTTCCATATAGCCTCCATGCCGAGCTCGGGATACTCTACACACTCGATACTCTTGATATGAGTCTGAGAGAGTACGGCTGCGACGCCGCCAATCGTGCCCAGATAAAATCCGCCATGCTTCTGGCAAGCATCCGTCACGGCCTGGGTACGATTACCTTTACCTATCATAATCATCGAGCCTCCATGGTCCTGGAATTCATCGACATAGGGATCCATTCGGTTGGAAGTTGTAGGACCCATCGATCCACAAGGCATGCCCTCTGGAGTCTTGGCTGGTCCTGCATAGAGGACAGGATACTTCTTGAAGTACTCGGGCAGATCCTCGCCGGCATCGAGACGTGCCTTGAGCTTAGCATGCGCAATATCGCGGGCGACGATGATTGTACCCGTCAGGCTCAGACGAGTAGAGACCGGATACTTGGTCAGTTGTTTGCAAACCTGCTGGATACCATCCTCGAGGTTAATCTTGACGCCGCCGGATTCACCGGGCTTTTGCTCATTTTTAGGAATGAGAGAAGCTGGATTGTCATCCATCTTCTCGAGCCAAATGCCGTCAGCATTAATCTTTGCCTTGATATTGCGGTCTGCTGAGCAGCTCACTCCGAGACCGATCGGGCAGCTCGCGCCATGACGAGGCAAGCGTATGACGCGGACATCGTGGGCAAAGGCTTTTCCACCGAATTGAGCGCCAAAGCCTATCTTTTGGGCCTCCTTAAGCAACTTGGCCTCCAAATCGAGATCACGGAAGGCGCGGCCTGTCTCATCGCCCGTAGTCGGCAGATTGTCGTAATAATGGATAGAAGCCAGTTTGACCGTCAGGAGATTCTTCTCTGCGCTTGTACCTCCGATGACAAAGGCGATATGATACGGAGGGCAAGCAGCAGTACCGAGGCTGCGCATCTTTTCGACAAGGAAGGGGATCAGTGTCTGCTCATTCTGGATGATGGCCTTAGTCATCGGATAGAGATAGGTCTTGTTGGCCGAGCCACCGCCCTTGGCCACCATGACAAAGCGATACTCAGCGCCCTCACAAGCCTCGATGTCTATCTGAGCAGGCAAGTTGCACTTGGTGTTAACTTCGTCGTACATATTGAGCGGAGCGTTCTGGGAGTAGCGCAGATTATCCTGAGTGTAGGTATTGTAGACACCGCGGGAGAGTGCCTCTGCGTCGTCGAAGTCGGTCCACACTTGCTGTCCCTTCTCACCGTGAATGATGGCTGTACCCGTATCTTGGCAGAAGGGGAGCACTCCCTTGACGCTGGTCTCTGCATTGCGCAGGAGCGTTAGGGCGACATATTTGTCATTCTCTGAGGCCTCGGGATCGTCGAGTATAGCGGCTACCTGCTCATTGTGCTTACGGCGAAGCATAAACTCGACATCATGAAAAGCCTGCTGGCTGAGCAAGGTAAGAGCCTCAGGGGTCACCTTGAGTATAGGTTTTCCCTCAAACGAAGACAGGCTCACGCCCTCCTTTGTGAGAAGGCGGTACTCTGTGTCATCCTTGCCGACCTGAAACATCGGCGCGTACTTGAATTTTGGTGTTTGTGCCATATCTGTGTAAGTTATATATTGTTGCGTATCTGTTAGTTATTCTATTGACTCCAAATCATCGGCTGACGGATAGAGGAAATCGTTGTACGGATATTTCTGGACATGCAGCTGTCGTACCATTGTATAGAGCTTCTTGCGCAAAGCCTCAATATTCGTCTTCTCACGCGCAGAGATGAAGATGCACTCGCCCTCCAGCTTTGCCATCCAGCTTTGTTCGAGTTCATCGAGCGACCAGTTCTCCTTAGTACGTGGAGTGAGGTCGTCGGTATCCTTGTGCACGTAGGTGTAGGCATCTATCTTGTTGAATACCACTATACTTGGCTTGCCGCCGGCACCTATCTCGGCAAGTGTACGCTCGACCACCTCTATCTGTTCCTCAAAGTCGGGGTGGCTGATATCGACCACATGCACGAGCAAATCTGCCTCGCGCACCTCGTCAAGTGTTGACTTGAACGAGTCTACCAAGTCTGTCGGGAGCTTGCGTATAAATCCTACCGTATCGGCCAGGAGAAATGGGAGATTGCCCACGACCACCTTTCTCACCGTGGTATCCAGCGTAGCGAAGAGCTTGTTCTCAGCAAACACATCGCTCTTGGCCAGCAGATTCATCAAGGTGGACTTGCCCACATTGGTATATCCTACGAGGGCCACGCGTATCAAGCGGCCGCGGTTTTTACGCTGCGTCGTCTTCTGCCGGTCTATCTCCACAAGGCGCTTCTTGAGCAGGCTCATACGATCCAGGATGATGCGTCGGTCCATCTCGAGCTGTGTCTCGCCCGGTCCGCGCAGTCCGACACTTCCCTTGCCGCCGCCCGAGCCAGAGCCGCCGCCTTGTCGCTCGAGGTGGGTCCATAGGCGGGTCAGTCTTGGCAGCAGATAACGGTACTGGGCGAGCTCCACCTGGGTCTTGGCGTTGGCCGTCTGGGCTCTCATGGCAAAGATGTCCAGTATGAGCGATGTACGGTCCAAGATCTTGACTTTGAGTTCGGCCTCTATATTCTTGAGCTGGCGGGCGGAGAGTTCATCGTCAAAGATGACCATACCGACCTCGCGCTCAGCATCTTCCTCCTCCTTGATAAAGGCAGCAATCTCCTCCAGCTTACCTTTGCCCACATAGGTCGTGCTGTTGGGACCTCCTGTGCGCTGGGTAAATCGACGTATGGTCTTGGCTCCGGCCGTCTCTGCGAGAAACTCGAGTTCGTCCAGATACTCCTTCGTCTTACGTTCATCCTGCTGTGGTGTAATCAGCGCGACGAGCACGGCTGTTTCCGTCTTAGCTTCTGAGATTACAAATTCTTTCACCCTGCTATTTCTTTATTTTGATTGCGTCAGATAGCGCTGTCTATCTCACCAGCACTTGATGTTTTTAATCGACATCATATAGATATGGTTAGGATTGGCCTGCAAGACGAGCCAGCCGTCGACATTGACCGAGCAATCCTCGAGCTCGCCGCTGAAATATCCGGTCAGGCTCAACTCCTTCAGCATTTTGTGGTTCTTGAGGTCCCACACATAGAGCACAGAAGGCTGCTCCTCCGTATCAAATCCGCACGGCAGAAACATCAGGTCGTCCTTAATCGCGCCGCCTTGTATCACGGGGTTAGCGCCGCCCGTATAATAGTCTTCCCAGTAGTAGGTATCGAGGCTCTGGTCATCGGTGAGCCAAACTAGGCTCGGCTTGCCAGGGCCAACTTCGGGGATCTTAAACTTGCGCACATAGTGCTTATTGCCCACGGCGCCGTTGCTTATCGTATTTCCCCACACATAGAGCAGGTTGTTTTGACGGTCGATGATAAATTGCCCTTCGCCATTGATTGGCTTGTAGCAGATCTTCTGGATAAGAGTAGATGACATCTTGTCGGGGTTTATGCGCTCTACGAAGCACACATTGCGCATGCCATCGGAATCGACCGTCGCATTGGCACGGGTGATATAGACGAGAGGCAGTTTGTCCCCGTCGGCATAGTATTGGTTGCTAAACGAAGCCAGATTACTGTGGTTAAGGGTGCCGGCTGAGGCGAGCGAGAAAGAGCCCAGCTGCGTCAATGTGCTCCCGTCAAAATTGTACAAATGGGCGATACCTGTATTTTGCAGACTCAGCAAGTAGTGGCCCCAGATGTCCATGCCCTGCACGCTGCTGTGGGACAAGTTAAAAGACCTCTTGCTGAATATATCCTGCGCCGTCAGGACCAGTCGGGCTTGAGCCATCCCCGGCGCGATACAGAGCAGGAGTAGGAGCAATAGCATTCCTCTGAGTCCCTTCTTGGTCATTTTTGCGTGTGTCATCATTTTATTTTATTATACCTTAGGCTCGTTGTCGTTTTACTTATTGGGACGATTCATTCGAAATGGAGGCGCCACAAACCGGCCCTTTGACTCTGTACGATGAGATCGCCGTCGTATACGTCGCAGTCCTCGAGCTCACTCTTGGTCACCTTAGTCAGGTCTATCACGTTTCTCATCTGATGACGGTTGGCATCGAGCACAAAGAGCAGCGAGGGGCGCTTCTCATCGCCTACCCCGACGGGAAAATAGATTATGCCATTTCGGGCATAGGCGCCCTGCCCCACGTGCTGCCGCGCTTCCTGATGGATGTCCTCGACGTAGAAACTGTCCAGCGCCTCGTCCTCGGTGAGCACCACGAGGCTGTCCTGCGGCCCGCGATACTCGGGCAAGCGAAACTTAAAAATAGGATGCCGGTTATCCTCGGGCAAACCGACTTTGCTGTTGCCAAAGAGATAGAGCATATTGGCCTCGCGGTCGACGACGTACTGCGTATTGCCCTCGTAGCGTGACTTGAGGTCATTAAACCATATACGCTGCATCAGCTCGCTTCGCAGGCTGTCGGGGTTGATGCGCTCGACAAAGAGCAGCTTATTGAGGCCTTTCCTGCCCCACCGCTTGCACTGCGTCACATAGAGCAGCGGCAACTTGTCTTCCTCACGATAGTACTGATTGCCAAACGAGGCCACATTTGCATGGTTAGCCTCGCCATAGGAACCGAGCTTCATGGAACCCTTGTATTTCAAGTGCCAGCCGTCAAAGTCATAGACATTGGCATATCCGTAGTCTTGTAAGCTTATGAGTGTGTTTTTCCAGATTGCCATGCCCTGAAGGCTTTTTTTGTCCTCCTTGTGCAAGGGGCCGAGGCAGCGGCTTGTGAGACTGTGCTGGCTCAGATCAATGCGAGGGCCGGTATAAGAGACCTTGACTTGAGCCGAAATGCCGCTAAAACCGAGGAGCATCGGACAGGCGGACAGGAGAATGGAAAAAAATTTGTTCATATTCAAGCACTAAGATACTGAGGTTACAAAGATGATGACGCCTGCGAGGCAGATATAGGCGTAGACGATATACCGGAAGATGCGATTGGGGATATGCCGGAAGACAAATGCGCCCAAAGACGTGCCGATAGCCGCCCCGCCGAGACCATAGAGATAGCCGCGTCCCACAGCGGGCGTCAGAAACCCGTTCCACGCGCGTACTCCCGTCATCAGAATATTGCCGCAGAGGAAATAGGTCTGTGCCAGCGCCATATAGTGCTCTTTGTCCTTGGAGGCGGAAATAAAATAGAGCACTGCGGGCGGCCCCTGCATGCCGAAAAAACCTCCCAGAAAACCGCTCAGCGTACCTGCGCCTATCTGGTAGGGCCAGCTCGTGGGGATCTTGATGCGGCGGCTCATCCAGGCAAAGTAGATGCCGATCAGGACCAAGACCACACCCAATATCTCGCGCAGCACGCGGTCGTCGATACGCTTGAGCCAGCAGATGCACAAGGCTGAGACAAGAGTAAATGTGGCCAGTATCAACACCAATTTGCGCCATTCGGCCACCCTTCTCATCTTCCACGCGATGACCGCCGATGTGGTAAGCGCTAGCAGGCCTGAGAGCGTCGTTGCCTCGCCGTAGGAGGGCATCAGATAAGGCAGCATCGTCATGATAAAGATGCCAAATCCGAAGCCAACCGTGCGCTGTATAAAGCTCGCGCCTATAGTCAGCAGGAAGATGAAGAGGATATTGATTGTCATACGCCAGCACCTATCAAATTATATGCTCACGTCCACCGGATGAGTCTAGAACTCAAGTTGATAGATATCCCCTTGCGTCTGCAGTATCATCTTGCCGCCCCATACGGTGCAATCCTCGAGCTCATGTGGAATGGCCGACTGTAGATTGACGACATTTTGCACCCTGTGAGTGCCCGTATCCATGACGTAAATCAGGCTAGGCTGAGCCTTGGAACCGACGCCCATCGGCAGAAAGAGCAAACCATTGTATACCGTTGCGCCCTGCGTGATCGGCTGGTGGTCAAAGGTATAGGAGTCCTCCATGTCGTAGCGGGCCAAGGCGTCGTCTTCGGTCAGGATGACCAGACTGTCCTGTGGCCCCCGATACTCGGGCAAGCGGAACTGCATCACCCAGTGCCTGTTGGTCCCCGGATGGAGGCGTCCAGTCGTCTCCGCATACATGTAGAGCATCCTGTTTTGCCGGTCGACGGCTCCGAGGCAGTACGAACCGAAATGATGCTTATAGTCATTGAGCCAGATCTGCTGCACGAGCTCGCTCTTCATCGCCTTGGGGTCGATGCGCTCTACAAAGAAGAGGTTGTCCATCCCCCTGAGCTTCTTACCTGAGCATCGCGCCACATAGAGCAGAGGCAGCGGGTCACCGGCTTGCGCATACTGCGTCCCAAAGGAGGCGACATTGGCGTGATTGGTCTTGTCATAGGAGGCCAGTTTCAGCTGCCCCTTCTTCTTGATGCTCTTTCCGTTAAAGTCGTAGAGCGTCGCCACGCCCGTATGCTGCAGACTCACGAGTGTATGGCCCCAAATGTCCATGCCCTGATAAGTGATGCCCTTCTGCCCGGCGAGTTTGCCGATGTGGGTCACCTTGACCGTGTTGTCTGACAGGCGAACGCGCTCGCCGTCATACTTGCACGTCTTCTGCCCCATGCTCAGCAAAGGCAGCGCGAGCAAGCACGACAATAGATATTTTCTCATCATAGCGAATCAGATATATTACTTCTGCAAAGTTAACATAAATCTCTTACATTTCCCTCGCGCGCCCGTCAAAAATAGGTAAAATCTCCACTTATCTGTCATCCGCCTCCATCAGCCACCTACAACTCATCCGAAGAGCCCTGAGACGCTTGGACAACAGAGTCTCTTAGGGCCATCTGAGAAGGCGTATTTTACCCCCTTAGATGTGCCATACGGACGCACCCACATCGCGGAAGATGTGGTGCCGACATTGTCCGCCAACTCCTACTCCCTATGCCTAAACTAGCGGATTTATTTCCGCTTCAGCAGCTTCTTGTACGTCTTGGCCAGTATCTCGTAGCCTGACTCTATCGGATGGAGGCCATCGCGGAAGTACTTCTCATCAATCTTGCCGCTCCCATCTTGGAGCAGGAGGCCCTTGCCGGGATCGCTGACGTCGGTCATCGCGTCGGGCTGCAGCTGCTTGTCGAGCTCAGCATCGAGGTCGAGAACCCACCGCTCGCGTTTGCGGGCCGGATAGGGCTTGATGACATGCAGGCGTGCCTGGGGCTGGAGCTTGCGTATCAGCTTCACAATGTCGACGATACCCGAAGCCACCTGTGCCGCCGGCTGGCCCACATTATTGATGCCTATGAGCAAGAACACATGCTCCGGGCGGCAGTCGTCGAGTTCGCCGTGGCGCAGGCGCCAGTACACATTCTCGACGCGGTCCCATCCAAATCCCATATTGGTCACGCGCCATCCCTTGAAAAGCTTATTCCACGACTTCTCGCCGCTCTTGAGCGTGCAGTCTGGCTTGCCGCCCCAGAAGTGGGTGATGCTATTGCCGATCATGACGACCTGCGGCTGTGTCTCACGGTTGCGCTTAATCACCTCGTTGTGCCGCTCCATCCACTCATATATGCGGTCCCTGCGCTGAACACAAGGCTGATAGGCTCTCATCGTATCCGCCCCGATGAGGATACGGCTCAAAGCGCCCTCGTAGGCGTCGGCGTAGCGCTTCATGCCAAGGTCATTGGGATGCCTACCCTCGATATAGTCGTCCTCGCAAAAGTTGAAGTCCCGTTCGCTCAGGTAGTAGAGGTCTTGCATCCCCTCCTGCTGGAGCTGGCGGAAGAGGCGCAGCTGCAGGGAGTCCTTGTGGCGTCCCTGGCCGTTGAAGCCGTCATTCCAGGAGTGATAGGGCAGATAGTTGCCGTCGGCCACAAGTATCGGCGCCTTGGTCTTGGCCCGTAGCGCCCGCATACCGCCTAGAAAACGGGCGGTGAAGGTGGAGTCGTCCAACCCCATACAGTTGGGCACCGCGTCGATCACGTACAGACGGGCGTCAATCTCGCTCAGCATGTCAAATACGGCGGGCTCCATCTTGGCACTCCCGCTAAATCCGAGGTTGATCACCGGATACCCGAGTTCCCGCTGCACGCGTGTCGGCCAGATGAGGCCGGGACGGGAGGCCGAAGCCCCGTGGGCAATAGAGGTGCCGTAGACCACGATGGGACGCTCCTGAGAGTCGCGGATGAACTGGAAGCGCTCTCCCTTGTCCACGCCTATGCGCATCGATTTCAGACCGTTGTACGTCGGCAGGTAGAGTGTATACTCCACACTCTGTCGCGTCTGACGGGGCACTGTGATATCGTGGTATCTGATTTCGACGGTATCCGAGTGGTTGAGGTGAAAACTGTATTCCATGCGGTTGCATATCCAGTGGTCCGCTCCATGCACATCTGTCACATAGAGGTCCACACCGCTCTGGTTGAGCGCCACCACATTGGGATAGCCCGTCGTAGGGGCCGTGCAGACGTAGCGCACGGAGATATGTCGCGAGCGTGTGACAAACTTAACATAGAGTCCCGCGGTATGGTGGCTGAGGGACCATACAGCCTTACTCACCTTGTCCTTGAAGCGCTCCGGCAGCCTCTGGTAGTGGCGGCCGATCTCCTGGTTCCACGCCCGTCCGTTGATATAGGGCTCCTCGGCCTCCATCGGGTCGTACCAATCTGTCTGAGCCTGAGCTGCAAAGACACAGCACACAAGCAGCAGTGCTGTCAAAAAAGTTTTGTCAAAAAGAGATTTCATCTGATAATCACTATATTTTTGTACTGATTTATACGGATTAAGAAGTGCTCCCGCCTCCGTGGAAGTCATCCGGAAGAAGCCCAAGTATAAGGGCAATTTTAGACCCCGTAAAAGGCACAATCCAGTCACGTCAACAGAAGCCTATCCAAGGGCGTTTTGAACCTTGTAAAAGGGCCTTTTCTGCCGCGCTTATCAAATGCATGCCCAAGGCTATATCAGCCTCTCTCGTGGGCCCATCGGTTGCGCTCGCCGAATCTATATCCGAGGGAGGCCTAGACAGCTATTTCTTCCCACTGAGAAGGCCGAGCTTGGCCAATGCTTTCTCATAGGTGCGGGCGTAGATCTGCATCCCGATATCGTTGGGGTGAGTGCCCTCGACCATCGCGTCGCGCGGCATGCTGAAGTCCTCTGCCGAGATATAGTAGAGTCCCTTGACGCCCTCCGCCTTCAACTGCTCGTAGACCTGTCTGAGGATCTTGTTGGCAGCCCGTTTCTTGGCGTCTTTTTTGGACACAAAGAGCTGGTCGTCCCCCACGATGCATTCGGCCATGATGATGGGCGCATCGCTCTTGGCACGTATCTTGCGGATGCCGGCGGGATAGCGGGTCTGGATCTCCTGACCCTCGTAAAATCTGAAACTGTTGGGGATGCAGTCGATGATGTAGGCGCGTGCGTCAGTCTCGGCCACGGCGTCAAATACCTCAGGCTCCATCAGCGCGTTGCCCGAAAATCCAAGATTGATCACCGGCAGCCCCGTCTCGCGCTCCAGTATCGTCGTCCATATCATGCCCGGGCGACTGGAGGCGGCACCCTGCGTGATGCTCGTGCCGTAGACCACGATAGGCTTGTCCTGGCTAGGCACATACCACTTGAAGGTTGTCCCCTCGTCTACGCCGACCTGCAACGACTGTACGCCGTTGTACGTGGGCAGATAGAGCACATAATCCCATCCCTTGGCGCCCGCGGCAGGTATCTTGGCGTCATCGTAGCGAAAAAGCACCGTATCGCTCTGGTGCTTGAGAGTCAGATTGTAGTACATCTGATTGGGCAGCCAGTGCATCCTGCCCTCGCGGTCGTAGGCGTAGAGGTCGACGCCGCTGTGTCCCAGGGCCGACATATTGCCCGCCTTGTTCGTAGAGCCGGTCAGCACATAGCGCACCCATATGTGGCTCGTATTGGTATTAAAATGGAGATAAAGGCCTGCCGTATGATGGGCGAGGCTCCACACCTCCTTGCGTAGCAAAGGCTTCATCCGGCGCGGCATGCGCAGATACTCCTTGCCAATCTCCTTGTTCCACGCGCGGCCACAGATGGGCGGCTCATTCTCCGCCATCGGGTCATGCCATTCCATCTGGGCAGCCGCCTGCAGCGTGATCAGCAGAAGGCCCAGGGATATCAGTACTCTTCTCATCTCTTTTTATTTATAAGGATATAAAAAGACTTATTTCACCTTCTCAAAGGGGCCGTCGTCCTTACCTGTCCACCGGTAGAGGCTCAGCGTGCACTGCTGCCGTCCCTGGCTGTCGCGGCCCGGATGTGAGATATAGTAGTAGCCGCCGCCCAGGCTCTCCAGTCCTGTCGAACCGTCGGCAAACCGCCATCCACGTACTCCCGTGGTCTGGTCCTGCAGTCCTGCCGCAGCCTGCTGGAGCACGAGTCCCCGCTCTGTCGGCTGCAATCCCCTCAGTACCTGCCGCTTGGCCTTGCGCGTGCCGTCGATGGCGAAGAGGCTGTAGTTAGGGAAGCCGGGCTTCCTGCCCGTGTAGACGGCCGCCATCCAGTAGTGGGTATAGGGGTCATAGTCCAGGTTTTGCACGCCCCAGTTGGTATTGCCGGTATAGTAGAAATAGCGCTTCTCAGCCTTGAGTCCGCTCTTGTGGAACTGACCCGCTACCAGCGGCCGAGCCACCTGCTCGAGCTTGGCGGGATCGTACTGCAGGATAACCTGGTAGTCATTGTCCGTGCGCTTGAGATCGGAGTAGATGCCCAGCGCCACGTTGACGTACCGCTTGCCCTGCGTCTTGCCAAACTGCGGTCCCTTGCTGATGCCGTCGATGCCTGAGCAGCCGTACTGGTGGTCGCGGAGCTGTCCGCCCTGGTTGACCTTAGCCCCATACATCTCTACGACCTCAGGCAGATACGCCGTCTTGAGCACTCCGTCGGTCGAGGGATTCATCCCCTCGCGCGTAATCTTGTCGGTGTCAAAGATGCCGATGTAGAAGTAGTTGCCCTGACCTTGTCCGCCCTGCGTCCTGCCGAGCGCCTTGAGCACGCCCTTGCCGATGTTGTCATCCTTATACTCCATCGAACCGTAGAGTTTGCCGCTCTCCGTGTCGAGTTCTATACAGCCCAGATGGCAGGTCAGGCCCGTCACCGAGCCTACGACCTGACCCCTGAGGTCCGTCTTGACCAGTTCGGTGGTGAAGCTGTAGTAGATATACCCGCGCTTGACATCCACCTGTACACCCTGTACATGGAGGTTGCCCGAGGGCGAAGTCGAACCGCGCACGATCTCCCGGGGCAGCGTGCCCAGGGGCGTCTGTACCGTCGCCAACTCATCGGCCCATACGCCAGACGCAGGCAGCAGGAGCAGTAAGGATAGCCATAATGATTTCATTTTGTATAATAAGTTTTGTATAATAAGTTTTGTATAATAAGATATTGAAATATCCGTGTGTTAAAATGCTTTGGAATAGCAAAGTTAATCCAAAACCTTTACTCTGCCAAGCAAAACACCCTAAAAATCTCCCGCAGCTTAAGGCTGCGGGAATCACGCCATCCGGTTCGCAGTCCTGTCAAGGCAACTTACGCGTGGCCTTAGGCCGCCTGTGACAAAAAATTCCCGGCTCTGCGGATGCGGAGTCGGGAGAATATGGAGAATGAGATAAGGGAATCTGGAGTCTAGCGCTGCTCGGTCTCGGGAGCCTTGTCAATCAAGTCCATGAACTGGTCGAGCTTGGGGGTGATGATAATCTGGGTGCGGCGGTTGCGCTGCTTGCCGACCTCGGTGTCATTGGTGGTCACGGGATTGTACTCTCCACGGCCAGCGGCGGTGAGACGCTTGGGGTCTACGCCATAGTCATTTTGCAGGGCCTGGACGACAGAGGAGGCTCTCAGGCAGGAGAGGTCCCAATTGTTGCGGATATTGGGCCGGCTG
>ONCK01000015.1 GCA_900316315.1 uncultured Prevotellaceae bacterium | reverse complement strand
TGATGGAGACTATGTCATCGACCATGGATACGATTACCATCATCCTCGTAGTCGCAGCAGCCTTCTCGCTGTTGGTGGCCGGTATAGGCATTATGAACATCATGCTTGTCTCGGTCACGGAGCGTACACGCGAGATAGGCTTACGTATGTCTGTCGGCGCCCGTGGAGTAGATATCAGCAATCAGTTTCTCCTCGAGTCTATCATGATCAGCGTCACAGGAGGTGTACTTGGCCTATTGGTCGGCTATCTCGGCACTCTGGCATGTACCTTTTTCCACCTGCCTACGAGCATTCCGCTCTGGAGCGTCTTGCTCAGCTTTGCCGTCTGCACGCTCATCGGTGTCGTATTTGGTTATTTCCCCGCACAGAAAGCGGCCAATATGGATCCGATTGAAGCCATCCGCTACGAGTAGTAGAGACGCACGGATCAGTCAACAAGGCTGGCGAAAGAATGCCGCTTAGCGGTGGGATGCAAAGCTTTATTGGCTAGGGGTAAGAGCGTCAAGCGCAGTGTTCAAAGTGCGCCATCAGCCTTCTAGATACCTGAGAAAAAGAAGGAGGATCCACCGTATGGTTCTCTCCTTCTTGCTCGTTGCGGGGGGACTATCGCGTGGCTTGACGCTTCATGTACGCGCGTAGGTCCCGCCAGTGGTAATAAGGCCATTGGTCCGTGGCGATCGGGATATGCTGTTCCTTCTCAAGGAAGAGGATTTTGACAAGGATGTCATTGCTTCCCTTCTTGCGGTAAAAGATGAACTGGATGTTGCTTGCCATGGGCACCACCCTGTCAGCCGAGGTATAAAAGTTGAGGCTGTCAAGATTGGCAGTAGGACGTTGGCCATAGCCCGAGAATCGGAGGACAAAAGCCAAGGGATATACTTGTGTGTCGTGGGCAAAGCGGAGATGCGCACCCGTCTTGCCGTGACGGATCACCTCGTCAGCCCAAGAGACAATATTGTTAACGAGCGGATAGATGTATTGGTAGCGAGGTGTCAATCCGGGTATGATGCCACGACGAAGTACCCAGCGTACATTCTCAGCCTGAAAGAACTGGAAGAGCTCGTTCCGCTCAAATGCGTCGGTGAAGTCGAGGTGCAGTTGTGGCTGGCAGAGCATGTTGCCCCAGATCTGATAGAGGTCAAATCCCACTTGTCCCGGACGTTTGACATGCTTGCGTATCCAACTCTCCCGGGAGATGAGACGATAGACGACTCGATTGCTCTGATTGAGTGAATCCATGTAATGGATAACGCGTTGGCGCACTTCCTTGTTGGTAGGAGCAGCCTGAGCACTGTCCTTGTTGTTGGAAAGGAAGTATTGGTCCTTCTTTCTGGTGCGCTGGGATATGTCAAGGTCTTTGTTGAGCAGTTGGAGCTGGGTACAAAAGTGAGCCATGCTCTGCATGCAGCGGTTTACCAGAGTCGAGCGAGCGTCAACGAAGCTGTTGTCAGTAAATACCTCAGGGAAGTTGCGGTACATGCGCGACGCGATTTGTTCATGCTGCTGGCCACCAAGCGTGGAGAGCATGCCTGCCTTGCCGTGGGCGTCGGCATAGGCGATGCGCAGCTTGGCCAGTGTCTCTTTGCCTAGCGGCGTGAGCACCTTGTCCCGTTCTGCCTTGCTCAATAGGTCGATTGTGTGGTGATAATACTCATTGGAAACCATGTATCGCGAGCCATGTCGGCCCACATGACTGATATAGAAAGGCTTGTATCCCTCTGGAGCTGGCGTTAGCGGCGTCGTGGGGGCAGGATAGGGCAAATACACCACTGCTGCCAGGGAGGGATTGTTGAAAATGTCTGCGCGTGTCGTTTGCGCAGGGGCAACCGTGACAGACAAGAGGAGGGCCGTCAGCGCAAGTAGCTGGGAATGATATCGCATAATCAGTAGGAAAAGGAGTAAACTATCTACAAAGATATTCATTTATCTTTATCCCTACCTGCCAACTGCAAAGAAAAATTTAAGGGAAATCTGCCGCAGTGAGTCGGCACTGCTTAGAAAGTTGGAAGCATACTTGACCTCGTCGATATGGATGGCACTGAGGTTAAGCGACTTCAGCGGCATTTTTCCAGAGAGATTTCAACACACAGCTTGTAGACCTGTTCACCTTGTAGGCTTTCAGACCTTCAGCGGCAAGGACGGCCTTCAATATGTCGTAGTAGAAAGTCATGGCGAGGATGTCGTTGGAAAGATAGCTTGACCTCCTTCTCTTGAGCCGAGAGCGTGAGGCTGACGGTACAGAAGAGAGAAGGTATTATTAAACGGATAGCTTTATGTTGTTAATGTTTCTACTCAGCTATTGCCATATGCAGCTGCGGTGGATGGGTGCGAGATGCATCGAGTTGTTCGCAGTCACGTCGTATAGATCATAGAATATGTCGAGGTTCATTACTGGGTCGTTGACGCGCGCCTCGGCATTGGCGATTGTATTGTTATTTTGTTCGTTAATCAACGAGATTTCATATTTCTGGGCATAGAGTTGATCATAGCAGCGCAGCATCTTACGTTGTAGCGCCTTGAGTGTCTCTCCTCAGGATCCCTGCTCTTTGAGCAAGGTGGCGTAGGCGTCCATGGCCAAGGGTAGTCCGCCACAGTCAATCGTGTTTGCCTCAATAGTAGAAGTAGCGTTTTGATAGTAGCCGTAGCCAATCGGGATATTCTGATAGCAATAAACTAAGTTGTCGCGAATATTGATGTGGCGCATCTGGGCCTGCTCGGTCCACCAGTTGCCGATCGCACCGCTGAGCAGGTAGCCGGCCCCGATGTTGTCGAAACCCTTGGTCATCTGTCGTCCAATCAACGAGCCCAGCATGGCATGGCGCAAGGCGTCAGTGTCGCAGTTGTCGTAGGCCGGAGGCATGAGGTAGGCCGGACAGACAAAGAGCGTGTTGCTGTTGCGTGAATATTTTGGCTCTTCATCATAAAGGTGAAAAGGCTCAATGATGTTGTGGAAGTCCTCTTGCACATCTCTGAAGCGCTTGCCAATCATCACATTAAGCGTCTTTCTGAAGGTGACATTGTCGTTGTTGACATATTCCATAATACTCTTTGCGTTGGACTCCTATAAATAAGGGGAATTGGTGTTGCCTATGCTACACACATAGATCTGCATGCTGTCGAGTTTCTGAAGGGCGTAGTTTACGGCTGCAGACGAAAGCCAAGAACTCGTCTTGAGGCGATTGCGCAGGGCTTCTTTAACCCTGTTGACCACCTCTGTGCCGCGATTAATCATGTCTCTTGTGATGTTCTTAGTATAAAAATCGGCCGCTGCTATACCAAACTGAGCGTAGATATAAGTCTCAGTCATGTTTTGAAACAACTCTGCATCGCTTCCCTCCAACTTGCTCTCCTCGAGAGTGGAGACGCGATACTGGTTGTAGACCTGCTGCAGACAGAAGTTCAGAATGGAGTCCCGGCCCAATGCACTGACCTGCCGGTTGATGGCTTTCACCTTTTCAAACTTGGCATTGTATTCTGACTCACTGCTGTAAATCACGGTAAATTCATAGTTGGTATTGTAGATGTAGTCTAGGAAAGTCTTGCTGCTCGATGTCGTTCGTGTAACCGGAGTGTATAGCATTTTGGTCGCATGACGGGGCATGGAGCCTAGCGACGCAGGCCTCAGCCGCTTGACATTAATTTTTGGGTTAGTACGCGTATGCCTCGTCCTGCGTTGTGACGGCACCAATCTCTTCCTCTAATGGTCCGACATATTTGTATGCCGCAGTTTTCAGTTCGTCAGTCGTGCGATTGCGATAGAGGTTGATCAAGTAAGTTATATTCTTACCCGCAGATGTGTTAATTTGTTCATTGATGGGGGCGCACTGTCGTCGTATAACTGTCGCCAATGCGGGCCTGTTCGAGCCAAGGACCAAGATAGTACTCATAGAAGTCGTCAACGGTGCTAATTGTAGAGGAATAAGAGGTATAAGGCATCAGTTTGCTGTCGATGGCTTGCCAGCTCGTCGTCGGAGCAGGAGGAGAAGGTCAAGAGCAGTGCGGCGGAACAGCACGCCGTCAGCATGTGGTGGCGAAGGAAGGTCTTATTCATATTTTAATTTCAAATTACGAGTACAAATTTATTTATTTCTCTTGCTCGTTCTGATAAAGAAAAAAGACAGCTAGGAGACTCGGGAATGTGTGGTGACAAATCGCGAAAGGAGTGGATGTTTTTTGATGTATTGAGCATTGTTCTTGGTGCGTCTTGTCCCGAGTTAGGTTGGGGGAGACGGCGCGGCGAGACTGCGTGACGCAGAGATCGGAGATGCAGATAAACGTACCGAAGTGATTTTTTATGCCGCGAGAGTCCTTTTTTGCCTATAATGACTATCTTTGCAGAAAATAAGAGCGTAAAAGATGAAAAAAAGTTTTGTACATGCCCCATTATCTTATATCCTGGTGCTGACCTTCGTCTTGCTGTTTGCCTTTTCGAGCTGCGGGACGCATCATGCGGACAGCCAGGCGCTGGAGACGGACTCCCTCTCCTATACCAAGTACACTAAGACGCTTGATGTGTCTTACAAGGTGGAGTATCCCATCGGAGGAAATAAAGCATTGCTGAGGAGCATACGTGAGTTTATCAGTGAGAGCCTTGGTGACGGCTATGCGGGTGACCTTGACGAGGGGGATAGCCTCGTAGCATATTATGCCAAGGCAGATGTAGATAGTTTGGATGGCCTTGTCAAGGAGTATGAGGACGCTGCCAAAGAGTATGGAGACAGCGAGGTGCCTCAGCTGCTCTCTCATGTCACAGTATCCAAAGCTTATGAGACTGACAATTTGGTCACATATATCATTACGACCGAGTCTTACACGGGGGGTGCCCACGGAGGACACACGGAGTTTGGGGCGACCTTCCGCAAGAGCGATGGGCGCAAATTTGGGTCAGACATGTTTGTCAATAGATACGCAGACGGCCTGACAAGTGCGATGAAACAAGGATTGATGAGGTACTTTAAGGTTTCCAATGAGGCCCAATTGCGAGAAAACCTGATGGATGTGGAGCCCTATGACATACCTATGCCGCAATATCCCCCGTATCTGACCTTGGAGGGCCTGACCTTTACCTATCAAGAGTACGAGATTGCGGCCTATGCCGCCGGTCGGCCTACTTTTACCATTCCGCTGAGCCAAATCAAACCTCAGCTCATCAAGGCTTTTGCCAATGAGGTGAAATAAGTATTTTCTAACTAAAAAATATTAAGGCCCGTGCATCCTGCAAGTCAGATGCACGGGCCTTTTATGATACAGAAAGTGGAGTGAGGTGCTATCCTCGTTGCACTTGCAATGCCTGCAACCGCTTATCGAAATCCTTGATGATTTGCTTGATGGGAGCGGGTAGATAGGTCAGCGCCTTTTGCTCCATTTCTGCGGAAATTTGCCAAATGGCTTCAGCCACGCTGCCAACGATGGCCCCGATGGTGTCGCTGTCTCCACCCCAGGAGATGGCGCGCCGGATAGCATCCTCAAAGTCCGAACTCGTGAGCACAAGCCGAAAGGCCAGGGGGACATCGCCCATGCAGGATCCGTCGAAGTAGCCTCTGGTAAATATCCTAGACTTAAAATCGGGGTAGTAATGGGTGGCAATTTTTGTCAATAGTGGCGCCCAATCCTCGCTAGACTTGTCGCGCGTGTGAAGGGCATAAATGACGTGAGCGACGGCCTGGGCGCCCTTGATGCCCTCTGGATGGTCGTGGGTGGGCAGAGCCGTTTCGCGTGCGGCTGTGAGCACCTGCTGTAGGGAGGAATAGTACCAGGCGACAGGAGATACCCTCATGGCTGCCCCATTGCCCCAGCTGCCATAGGACGTATGCTGGTCAGAGAAGACCCACTGGCGATAGAGGCTGCCATAGCCTCCCAAGGGGCGAGGATACTGCTGGCACCACTTTACGAGGGAAGAGGAGAAGCTCTTTCCCTGCAATAGAGCATCGGCTATCGCGACCGTACAGATGGTGTCGTCTGTATAGTCGCATTTGGGCGAGAATAAGTCGAACTGATAATCAAAGGTGTTGTCAAACTCGAAACGGGATCCAGCGATGTCACCAATAATTGCTCCAATCATAATGATATAAATGGAGATGTTAGGGAGATAATTTTATTAATTGAAGAAATTCCAGGAGAGGCCGAGCTTGAGCATGCCGGGATTGACGGGGTAATGGGGAGCTGCAAAACCAGACCCGCCGTCATTGCTATAGTTGACGTGGGAATACATGACGTAGAAGCGGGTATGCTTCAGGTGAAAGTTGGCGTAGACATTGACGATGGGGTGGTTGCCGACCTTGATGAGATGGTCTACATCTTGGTTGGCGTACATGCCGAGCGCGGGGTCGTAAGTGGGAGCATAGTACTGGGTGAAGTAGCGCAGGTCGGCTCCCAGCTCTACGCGGAGGACCTTGGCTACATGGAAGAGAATATACAGGTTGGTATAGGCGGAGAAGGCGGGCAGCGGAAAGATGCGCTTGTCGCTCGTGGCTTGATAGGCCAGTTCATTTTCCCAGTTGAAGATGCCAAAGGTGAAGTCCTGGTTGAGCGAGAGACTGAGCAGTTGGATATTGTCTCCGGCTTGGCGGACACTGGTAGCCATAGTAGTGTACTCGTTACCATTGTCGTCGGTCGTGGGCGTGAGGGTGGAGTAAAAGAAAGTGTACTTCTTGATATTTTCCACGTCAAAGGCAAGCCGTGTATGGGTCTTACGACTGGTGAGCACGGCTCCGATGCGCGTGGTCATCTGCTTGTCAAGACTGCTGTTGTCCCACCATAGATATTTGCCCTGCATGTGTCTGTAGTAGAAAGTGGGTTGCTGATTGACTGCTGTGGCGTGGGCACTAAAGTCTATACTGTCGCCAAATAGTCTGAAATGCAAATTGGCATCGGCGTGGAGCTTAAATTCTCCAAAGCTGTTGCCGTCGCTCGATGTCTGGGCAAGTAGATTATAACGAAAGGTCTTACTCTGGTGACGGAAGAGCATGCCGCCCAGCGTGATGCGGTTCTCATTGTATCCCTCTGTGGTCACAGCTGTAAGAGGGATGGAGTAGTGGTTGAAGTCGTGCTGGGCAAAGAGCCTGATGCCGGCCAAGGCCCACTTGTTGAAGCCTTCGCGGAGCTCGATAGCAAGCATATTGCTTACTGCTGTGTAGCCATAAACATCCTTGGCGGAGTCACCGGAGAGGTAGTCGTTGGTATAAAATGAATTGAGATGCTCGTTGGCCAGAAACTTCTTTTGATTGTAGGAGAGCTTGAGGGTGTGGATGAAGCTGGTGACCGGTACAAATATACTGGTGTCGGTCTTGAGAGTGTCTCGGTGGACGCTGGCGTTGACCGCAGCAAAGGAGGCGCTGATCTTGGCGCCACTGGAGTCAAGTTGGATAGTGTCGCCAGCCTTGTTGATGATGATGGTGGCCGGTCTGACGACTTGTTCTGCACTCGGGGCAGATGGCGTATGGCGTGCCGTGTCTTTGGGCAACGGTACCGTCTTGTGAAAGCCGATACTGTAGCTGTGGGTGAGCTGAGCTCCGTCGACGTACATCTTGTTCCATGCATAGTTGATGCGCGTCGGGATATCTTTTGTCCCAAATTTGGAAG
The DNA here is from genome assembly GCA_900316315.1 of uncultured Prevotellaceae bacterium. Classification (GTDB taxonomy): domain Bacteria; phylum Bacteroidota; class Bacteroidia; order Bacteroidales; family Bacteroidaceae; genus UBA6382. Next base: position 57,105 of record ONCK01000015.1, on the reverse strand, counting down.
GGAAGTTCTCAGGGTGATCGATATAGTCATCGTCCTCGATACCGCCATTCTCAGCCGTCTTGAGATAGTTGCTATAGAGAGACAAGTGGGCCTGATAGCGCTCCTTGAGGATAGAACCGTAAAGTGTGAAGCCGAGTTGTGAGGTGTTCTGGTGATTGTAGTATCCGCGCCCGTAGAGATAGTCGAGATGGAATCCGAAACCTATCTGCTTGTTGGCGTTTACGGCGAACTTCGCGGTAAAGCGGTCTTCTCCATTATCACTCGACGTGGTCTCATGGTAAGTGGCATTGGTGATGGGCGCTAGCGTGTTGGTAAAATGGATGGAGTTGAAGGGCCTGATAAAAAAGTCATAGGGCTCACTGAAGATGAAATAGCTCATCTCCATAGGCCTGTCGACCATCCAGCGCGAGAGACGCGGACTGCCCATATTGCCTAGCGTGGTGTAGCGACCGGTAGGGCCGTCGGTGAAGTTGGAGTTCTGAAAGGCATGGGAGAAGGTGTCTATGGCGACGGAGGCGCGCTCATTCCACTCATTGACTGTCCACACGCGGAGTCCCGTAGGGATCTTTTTCTCCTTCTTGTGCTTATCCTCACTCTTGGAGAAGTGGCTGCTGCCATTCCCATCATCGGTATTCATACTCATGCTGCGGCCTTGTCCGTCCAGGATGCGCTGGGCAGACACTGATGCTGGCAAGAGCAAGAGCAGCAAGAGGTATAGAAATCGTTTCATATTATTGTGTGCAAAGGTACGAAGTCTGACTTTAACGACCAAGTAAAGATTTCGTTTACACCTGTCTAGGGCAGATTTTATAGTATGTTTTGCTTTTTTTGTACCTTTGCAGCCCAAGCCGCAAAGGGCTCCAAAGGAGCTTTAGGCTTCCTTCTCAAGACGAAATGACGCGCGGCTTAGACCGCTTTTTAGAGATGAAGACAAAAGACGAATTGCAGCAAGATGCCATAGATGAGGCTTACTGCTTTTTTCACCAGAAGTGGCAGGTCTATCGCTATTCACATAGCGAGACGCAGCGCGAGGATATAGAGTATGCCATAGCCAGCTACGTGGAGCAGATGAATCCCCGTCTCTATGCCCAGATGGCTGAGGGGCGCCCTGAGTTTTTGCTCTCTCCGTCCAGCTTTGACGCAGACATGTCTCATGCCCTCCTATGGCTTGAGGCGCGTATGAAGTAAGAGAATATCCTAGACCGGTATCAGACCTATACTGAAGGCTTGCATAGTATAAAGTCTGAGGTAAGACGTCTGCTGAGTCATTCTGAATATTATGAGATAAAAGTGGGCGTAGGTGTCCTGCGTCAGTTCCATAGTATTGTGAGAGAATCGGCTTACTCTTATTCATTACTATAATATCGTTGTCATAGAGTACATTATGGCATCTTTGCTTGTCGTAGATGTCTACGAAGGTCCATCAACGGACTAAAATCCTAGGCGAACTGTTTGGCTCAAGTAGAATGGTGGGGCAGGCATATCGTTTAATCTATTGGAGAAGGCGAATCTCTTGGGTCCTTTGCGCCACTTAGGCAAGTTTTAGGAGCGCTTCATTATTGCAAGAGAAGCCCCTGCTACGGCTTTTGAGAGACGGTGGTGTGCAGGCGGAGTGGAGGCTATCGTCATGTCCTCTGGGCGTATCAGCCATGGCTCCGGTCCCATTCAGTCCAGTTTTCTCGGTCTTGTCGAGCCGCTTGGATTTTAACTGCCGCGCAGTTTCTGTGACAGCATTTGCTGAGTATAATTTTCACGAGGAGAAACATCGCACTTGTGCGGCCTTCATCCCCGGATTTTTCCAAAGTGTACAGCGTCTCATCGCTTTTTTAGAAAGCCAATTGATTTTTATATAATAAATTTGAAACCTGCCTTTTACAGAAGCCGATGTTGTCAAGACAAGTCACCTTGTTCGCGTAACAAGGTCGGACTTATTATTAACTAGGTCCGATGTAGTTTAAACTAGAAGGCGAGTTGTTTTCGCTTGATAGCCAGTAAGTTGTGAAAAATCCAAATGTTGGCTGTAAAAATCTTATAATCAGCAAGTTATAAAGAGTTTTTGGCAAATTTCTACTTTTTTTGTGTTTGGCGAAAATCTGGGTCTTTTCATTCAATTTTTTATTATTAAAAACAGGCCATCTCTAAGGGCCCTTGATAGGTGGGGCAGTCTATACAGGTAGGCTGAACGCTTGAGGAAAGACTTTCGGCGTAGGTCATAGAACTTGAGGTAAAGTGGGGACGGCATGGAAGGATGAGCGCGCTGCAATGGAGTTTGGCTGGGACTGCAGTGAGAGTAACTGTTGCAAGGGTGAGAGGTGTGGAACCAGCGGACCGAGTAATCGAATAGCGGGAGATTGCAATTGGTACTGTCCGGAGAATCACCGAGCAGCGCAGAGAGTGATGAAGGCCTCGCTTGTCTTGTACCGACAGAATGGCCGCTTAGCGCGTGTTCGTGCCGATGTATACCGACGAATTGGCGATGGAAGCCAAGGAGGGGCGGCATGCGGAGATTCGACAAACGGTGAGAAAATTTTTTGCTCCCTACGGATTTGCTATTGAGTCCACTACTTCAATCATAAATATATGTATCTCTGAGCAGGATGAGACGATATGCTTCAGACAATAAGAACCTTGCGGATTTGCTGTTTCTCGTAATTGAGCCAGCGGCTAATCTTTGTCGTAATAGGCTTGATGACGAATATTATTAAGAGGTGCTCAGAGGAGTGTGCTTCAAGGAGATAAGACCCAATGATGATTATATTGTAGATCTCAAATGAAAGCAGATAAAATAGATGCCATTTGGTCCATTGGGTACTCGAAAAAGTGTTTTTTCCCTCTTCTCTAGGAGAACATATCCTCACAACAATTGGCAAATTGAGGCAAGGCTTTTTTTGTAAAGTCTTTTTAGAGAGATCTTTTACTCTTCGCTATCCTCATCGTTGCTCAGGAGATCCTGAGCGTCAAACTGGAATGGGAGCAAGCTCTTGGTTGTGCCAAAGATGAGGCATTCTTTCTCGCCGTAGAGTGTGAGGTGAATACGTCTGTTGTATCTATTCTCACTCTCCAGCATAGCCTGACGGCAAAGTCCGCACGGCGATACGGGGTAGTCAGTAAACTTGCCGTCCCGTTGAGCCACGATGACCATACGCTTGATGGCAGATTCGGGATGCTCTGCATTAGCGTAGTAGAGGGTTGTACGTTCGGCACAAGTACCACAAGGTGATGATGCATTCTCTTGATTGCTACCGGCGTAGATGGAGCGATCTTCGAGGAGTACGGCACATCCGACCTTGAAGTTTGAATACGGGGCGTAGCTCTTTTCGCTAGCTTCTTTGGCGAGCTCGACAAGCGACTTGTCTGTCTCTGGGAGTTCAGAAGGGGTGCAAGTCTTGTAGCTGAGAACCTTTAGTTTCTTTTCCATAATAGGGTTTTGCGTTTGGAGGCGAAATTACAAACATTTTACTGATTAATCACGCTGATTTTGACCAAAACTTCCCTGAAGATATAAAATTTGTTAATCTATTCAATAATTTTTATTCTAGGCATAAATTTAGTAACATCTGAAAGGGAAGCGAAGGCATTCATGGGGGAGATGGAAAGTATGAATTTTATTATATCTTTTTGCGGTCTGATGAAATTATTAGGGAAACTCCTCATCTTTTTTGGGGGGCTATTTCAGCTTATGCTGAACTGCACTAGTATCAGGTCCCCATATTTTGGGCTGTAACCGTATTATCTGCCGTTTTTTTCTCGTACACTCTGGCCATCTCGGTATAAGCCGGCGATTGCTGCGTGGCCTTTATGGGGGCAGGGTACAGGGCGTGCTGCCGGTCATGACAAGCACGGGGCAGGGAAGAAGAGTACAAGCAAATTTAGCGCCTCACGGTGGCTGTATCTCAGATGAAAGTGCTACTTTTGCCTATCAATCAAATCTTGCGCTAGACTGTATGGATTTCCAGACTCCCGTCCGTATGCCTCAACGGCCATTCAGCATCGGCATAAGCAGTAAGGTATTACTGATGGGCTCTTGCTTTGCCCTGCATGTAGGCGAGCGTATGGCGCAGAGCCATCTCGACTGTCTGGTCAATCCCTTCGGTGTCTTGTACAATCCTTTCTCCATCTGTCAGGCCCTTGAGCTGGCGGCTCATGGGAAGACGGACTTGTCAAGCTATCTGCTGCAAAAGCAAGGAGAGTGGGGCTCGTGGCTCTTTTCTACACAATTTGATGCTCTGACGAGAGAATCTTGTCTTCAAAAGACGGAGAAGGCTCTAGGTGAGGCACATCAGTATCTGCGTGAGGCGGATGTGCTGGTTATCACGCTGGGCACCAATCATGTATATCGGCTCAGACAAAGTGGGCTAATCGTCGCCAACTGTCACAAGATGCTCTCTGCGGACTTTGAAGAGGTATCTCTGACACTACAGGAGGTGATCGAGAGAGGAATGAGCTGCTTCGCCAAACTGCGGGAAATGAATCCGAAGCTTCACATCCTGCTTACGGTCAGCCCATATCGGTATCAGAAGTATGGATTTCATGAGAGCCGGCTGAGCAAGTCTGTATTGCTGCTGGCCTGTGAGGCTTGGGAAAAAGCCTATCAGGGATATGTGAGCTATTTTCCGGCCTATGAGATCATGGAGGACGAGTTGCGCGACTATCGGTATTATGCTCCGGATATGCTTCACCCATCAGAGATAGCGGTAGACTATATCTGGGAACGATTTTGCGAGACCTACCTATCGGAAGAGGCGATGGAGATGATACGCCAGTGGTTGCCTATACGCAAAGGACTCAATCATCGGACGGATCATCCCGAGTCGTCCTCTTACCAAGCCTTTTTGCTTCAACTGTGTCAACGGCTGGAAGCTTTCAGCCGACAATTTCCTACTGTCGGAATTGATGCCGAGTTGGCGCAAGTCCATCATCTAATGCATCTATCAGAAACTAATATATAATTACCCCATACACAATGGCATACTCTATCGAAGAAATCACTTCTCTCATTGGCGCTCATCGCTATGGCAATGCTGATGCAGAGATACAGTGGCTGCTTACAGACAGCCGATCGCTTACTTTTCCGGAGACATCCCTATTTTTCGCTCTGCGTACTCCTATACGCGACGGCAGTATATATATTCCGCAGCTCTATCGTCGTGGAGTGAGAAACTTTGTCGTGAGTGAGGATCAAGAGGACTGGGAGAAGCGATATCCAGACTGCAATTTTCTCGTTACTCCCGATTCTCTGATAGCGCTCCAGCGCCTTGCCGAGCGTCATAGAGAGAAATTTGATCTCCCCATAGTTGCAGTGACAGGCAGCAATGGCAAAACTATTGTCAAGGAATGGCTCTATCAGCTTCTGTGTCAGGATTACCGTGTGGAGAGATCGCCCAAAAGCTATAACTCACAGATAGGTGTGCCCCTGAGTATATGGCTGCTGGACCAACAGACTCAGATAGGTATATTTGAAGCCGGCATCTCGCAGCCTCTAGAGATGCAACGTCTGCAGGATATTATCCAGCCTACCATCGGCGTCATCACCAATATAGGCGAAGCACATCAGGAAAATTTTGCTTCGCGCGAAGCCAAGTGTCTTGAGAAGCTGAAGCTCTTTGAGGAGTGCCAAGACATCGTATACAATGAGGATGACCCACTTATAGCTAAGTGCATAGTCAAGAAAGGGTTTAAGGCGCATTTGCTCGGCTGGTCGAGACAAAATCCCAATGCCTATCTGTATATCGGAAAGGTGGAAAAGACAGACAATAAGTCAAGCTTCACATTCAGATATAAAGGGACAGACTATCAGACTTATATTCCCTTTACTGATGATGCCTCGGTCGAAGACGCTATCAGTGCTCTGGCTGTCTCGCTTCTTATAGGGCTCAAGCCGGAAGTCGCCGCCCTGCGCCTAACTACTCTCGAGCCTGTGGCTATGCGTCTGGAGGTGAAGCAGGGTATCAACGGAAACACGCTCATCAATGATAGCTACAATAATGATTTGACCTCATTGGACATAGCACTCGACTTTATGAATCGCCGTCAGAATCGCAAGGGACACACATTCACATTGGTGCTGAGCGATATCCTACAGAGCGGAATGAGCGAGGAAGAGCTCTATACTAGAGTGGCGCAGCTCGTCAATGGACGACACATTGACAGATTGGTTGGAGTGGGCGATGCCATCGGTAATCATATGGAGCTCTTTGAGATGGAAAGACATCACTTCAAGACTACCGAACAGCTGATAAACAGCGGATTGCTCCAAGGCTTGCGCCACGAGGTTATCCTTATCAAGGGTGCCAGGGCTTTCAACTTTGACCGCATTACCGCCCGCTTGGAACAGAAGGTTCACCAGACTATACTGGAAGTCGATCTGAATGCACTGGTGGCCAATCTCAACCATTATCGTAGCTTTATGAAGCCCGAGACCAAGATGGTGTGCATGGTGAAGGCTTCGGCTTACGGAGCAGGTGCTGTCGAGGTGGCTCGGACGCTGCAAGACCATTGTGTAGACTACCTCGCCGTGGCTGTGGCCGATGAGGGTGTCACCTTGCGTCGGGGTGGCATCAGTCAGGGTATTATGATCATGAATCCGGAGCTGACGGCCTTTAAGGATATGTTTGACTACGACCTTGAGCCAGAGGTGTACAGCTTTGAACTTCTCGATGCACTCATTCGTGCAGCCGGCAAAGAGGGCGTTACCAATTGGCCTGTACATATCAAACTGGATACAGGTATGCATAGGCTCGGATTTAATCCTGAGAAGGACATAGACAGGCTTATCGATGTGCTCAAAGGACAAAATGCAGTGATTCCTCGGTCGGTTTTCAGTCACTTCGTCGGAAGCGACAGTCCAGACTTTGATGACTTCACCCGTCACCAGTTTGCTCTCTTTGACGCTGCCAGTCGTAAGCTGCAAGGCGCTTTCAGTCACAAGATCCTACGCCATATATGCAATAGCGCAGGTATCGAGCGCTTTCCCCAATACCATCTGGATATGGTACGTCTAGGACTGGGCCTCTATGGTATCAACCCAATCAACAATGAGACGATACACAATGTCAGTACCCTCAAGTCGGTCATACTTCAGATACGTGACGTACCGGCCGAAGACACCGTGGGATATAGCCGACGAGGAGTGCTCAAGCGTCCGAGCCGCATCGCTGCGGTGCCCATTGGCTATGCAGACGGCCTTGACCGCCATCTCGGCTGCGGCAAAGCCTACTGCCTGGTAAACGGCAAGGAGGCTCCTTATGTGGGCAATATCTGTATGGATGTATGTATGATTGACGTGACCGGCATCGACTGCAAAGTAGGGGATGAAGTCGAGATCTTTGGCAATCACCTGGCAGTTTCAAGACTGAGTGACGTTCTCGGCACTATCCCTTACGAAGTACTTACATCGGTCAGTGAGCGAGTTGCCCGCGTCTACTTCCAGGACTAAGACGGTGGTAAGAAAGAGTAGAGCGTGAAGAAGAACGGCATCTACAATCACGTGCTCCGTTACACGGGCCTCTTTGGCGGCGTGCAGGGACTGTGCATGCTTATGTCGTTGGTACGCAACAAGTTTGCGGCTATCTTCATCGGGAGTATCGGACTTGGCCTAATTGATATCTTCAACCGGACGCTCTCCCTTTTCTCTGCGATATCATCACTAATTGCTCCAGTTTCCTCTGTACGAAGCCTGTCCATCGTTTACGAACGAGGTGACGAACGACAACTCGCCCACCAAGTCAAGGTAGTCCGAAGCTGGACGCTCTTGACGGGAGTTGTTGGCCTGATCCTTTGTCTGGTATTGTCTCCTCTGGTCAGCAGGTGGACCTTCAGCAACTATGGGTACACGTTGGACTTTATACTGCTATCACCGATTATCCCTCTGAGTGCAATAACGAGCACCGAATTGGCCATCCTCCAGGCAACGCGCCAACTGAGAAAGGCTGCGTTGGCGGCGAGTTGGGGCGCGGTGATACTGATGCTGATAGCGGTTCCCTTTTATGTGATACTGGGGCGGCAGGGTATAGTTCCGGCGCTCGTACTTAGTACTATCGGTTGTCTGATCGTGTATCTGCGATATACACTTCCTCTCTTCCCATGGCATATTCAGCCGTTCTCTCTTACAATTCTACGCCAGGGCTTACCGCTTCTGAGACTCAGTATTGCCTATGTGCTGGCGGGAATTGCGGCTTCGAGTGCCGAGCTTCTGGTACGCAATAGTATCATCCGAATAGGCAATGTAGCCGATGTCGGACTTTATAGTAGCGGTCTGATATTGACTGTGGCAGCGGCCAAGTTCCTCTTCGTCGCAATGGATGCCGATTATTATCCTCGCCTCTCTTCTCTGAGTCATCGCCCATTGAGGATGAATCTCACGGTTAACCGGCAATTGGAGGTCTGTGTCCTACTGATTGCCCCGTTTCTGATCTGCTTTGATGTAATGATGCCAGTTATTATTAGGCTACTCTTCACCCCCAAGTTCCTATCCGTTGTGCCGATGGCAATACTTGCCTCATACTATATGTTTTTCAAGGCTACCAATGTTCCGATAGATTATATCGCGCTCTCTCGCGGCGAAGGACGTATGTATTTTCTGATGGAGACAAGCTACTGGGTGTATTTCGCTTTGTTCGTCATCTTGGGCTATCAGATAGGTGGTTTGGAGGGCGCAGGCGTTGGCCTCTCGATCAGTAATTTTGTGGAATTAATCATAGTCTACACTGTCTACCATCGCTATTATGGCTTGCAGATCGGGCGGCAAGCGAGCCGCATCATTGCGGTACAATTTACGCTTCTTACTTTAGGCGTACTTGTCTCCATGTCTCTGAATGGTTTTGCCAAATATGCGGTCGGGTTGCCGCTATTTGTAATCTCACTAGGTTATACTGTGCGTCTGCTGTGTCGCAATAGCAATTTGGCCACAATCCTCAGTAGGAAGAATTGATAATATTGAAGTATAACAGCCTTTTTATTGGCTTAAATAAATAGATTATAAAATGTTAGACAAAATATGGTCCTCGATTGCTGCTGCTATACAGGCGGTCAGCGACTTTGTGTGTGGTTATCCATTATTTATATGGCTCATAGGCGGAGGCCTTTTTCTCTTCATTTATTCTGGAGCCGCCCCAATCCGATACTTCGGCCGCGCCATCCACAGCTTACGCATCAAGCATGAAGGGAAAGGGCAGATAAGTTCGCTTCAAGCGCTGGCTTCGACCGTCAGCAGCACAGTGGGCATGGGCAATATTGCCGGTGTGGCCATTGCAATCGTGATGGGTGGTCCTGGGGCTATATTTTGGATGTGGGTTAGTGCCCTAGTAGGTATGGCAAGTAAATTCTTTGAGGGATCACTTTCCATTATGTACAAAGGGAAAGACAATCTGGGCGAGACGCAAGGCGGCCCGATGTATTTTATTACAGAGGGTTTGGGACATAAGTGGCGTCCTTTGGCCATCTTTTTCTCCTCGGTTGGTATGATAGGCTGTCTCTGCGTGATGCAAGCCAATCAACTGGCGGAGTCTCTCATTGCTGTGTTCGCGCAGCCGGCTGGGGTGAGTGATACGGTGGGATTGCGAGCTGTGATAGGCATTGTTACGGGCTTCACTGTGGCTTGCGTAGTGCTTGGCGGCATACAGCGTATTTCCAAGATTGCTACTCGAATTGTCCCCCTTATGGTCGGACTCTATTTTATTCTCATCTTTGTGATAGTCATTCTCAATATCCAACGTGTGCCCGAGGTTCTTGCCTCCATTTTCCGTGAGGCTTTCAATCTGAAAGCGGGATTTGGTGCCTTGGCCGGCACAGCGATTATCGGCGCGCGCAGGGCGATGTATGTCAATGAGGCCGGTGTGGGAACGGCGAGCCTTATGCACGGGGCCTCACGCAATACGGAGCCTATCCGGGAGGGACTTGTAGCAATGCTTGAGCCGGCTATTGACTCAGGCCTTGTATGTACATTGACAGCCTTGCCCATCTTGCTTGCAGGGAACTATCATGTAGAGGGGGTGCAGGGACTTACAGTAGCCTTGCAGAGTTTCCAAATACTTATACCCGGAGCAGGACAGTATTTGCTTATGGTGATTGTCTTCTTCTTCGCGTTTAGTACGATGTTTTCCTATTCCTATTATGGTATGAAATGCTCTGGCTACCTCTTTGGTATGCAAAACGTCAGGTACTACAATTACTTTTATCTTTTAATGATAGTCGTGAGCTGTATTATCTCGCTGAAGACAGTAGTCACTGTGATGGACTTGGCCTTTGCCTTGATGTCTGTACCTACTATGTTTTGTCTGCTACGGCTCAGTCCGAGGGTAAAGCGGGCTATGCATGCATATTTTGGAAATAATAGTAGACCTGCTGATAAATAATAAGACGGGCAAAGAAATAAGTCGCAGATAATGGACTGTGTGGCTGGCTTTGCAGGAGAAGATACACGCGATGTAGCTACGACTATCAGCTAGGGAACACGGCGAGGCTACTTAATCTGAAACATAGAGTCAGAACTAGAGATAATCTGATTTTTCCGGCTAAATCGATTTCGCTTATGCGCATGTACGGGCTCTGCCGCTAGGTCGAGAGAAGGCATGGGCGTACCGCTTATGCAGCCTCTGTAGGCATTCCAGCGGGTCATAATCTGATTTACATAGCCATATGTCTCACTACCTACCATATAGCCGTACTTAACGACGGGGTCTCTATAGTATTGAGGCTCACTCAGGTGATAGACAAAGAAGCTTACGTCATTCCATGAGTGGGGGTTGCGGCCATACTTGCGGGCTAGACTCATCGCATCGCGGATATGGTAATATCCTCCATTGTATGCGGCGAGAACAAAGCGCTGCCGCTCTATGGGATGCGGTATGTCGGCAAATTGGTTGGAGAGTCGCTTGATGAAGCGCACAGAGGTGGCGATATTGATCTCGGGTTCATACAGCTGTTCTGTTGATACACCATACATTTCGCCGGTGGAGGGCATGATTTGCATTAGACCTCGTGCCCCGGCCCAGGAGACAGCTCTGGGATCAAATCCTGACTCTTGCCAGCATTGGGCTGCTAGTAGACGCCAGTCCCAGCTCACAGTTTGACCATATCGTACGAAGAGACCATCATAAGGGGAGATGATGCCTTTTTGCTTGGAATAAAACTGTACGCGAGCGTGTCTCATCACCAGTGGGCGTGATACCAGAGATTTCATCTCTTTGTCTGCGTTAACGAGTAGGGAAGGTTTGTACCATTTATTCAGCTCGCGCGACAGGACGGGGGATGTCCGTCGGACAGCCCATGAGGTGCGGAGGCTATCAGTGTGGAGACCGCAAGCGAGGAGTCCGTATCGCTTGATCAAACTTTGGGGTAGCTCATAGGCGATAAGGTCTGCCTTGTTGTGCTTAAGAAAATCAATAAGCTCAGTCGTATCGCGTGCTATCTCCATGCGGATGCGTACGCCTTGGCTATTGGCAAATTTCTCGGCCAAGAAATACTGCGGTCCCATGTCAGCGCCATGGTATTGGTAATAGCTTTCTGGCCCGCTGATGGTTACAGCTATGAGTTCGCCGCTCTCGAGTATATTGTCCATGTCATAGACTTCAGCAGTGGAGTCTGAGGTTTGTTCAGACTTAGTATCCGATCTGTGGCTGCAAGAAAAAAAGAGCAATACTATTGCTGCGGTCAGGTACAGCGTAGAGGATAGAATAATATGGTATGTATAGCGCGGCATGGATATGGCCAGGATCTGACAAAAGGCAAATAGCTACAATCCTGATGTTGTCAGGTCGATGGAAATTCGTATTTTCGCGCAAAATTAAGAAGAAATATTCAAATCTTCGATATAATGACACACCACATTGTACTATTTCAGCTCCGTGACGATTTATCTGAGGAGGAACGTCGTGGAGCAATGGAGAAGTTTCGCAGTCAAATACTTGCCCTTCCACGTAAATTGTCTATTATTCGCTCGCTGGAAGTAGGATTTAACATCAATCCTGCGGAGCAATGGGATATCTGCCTCAATAGCTCTTTTGACACACTTGATGATGTGAGGACTTACAGCGCTTTTCCTGACCATCAAGCTGCGGCTGCGGGTCTCAAGCCTTTCCTGAGCGGCCGCTCTTGCGTGGATTACGAGGATTGAAAAGGCATCTGTAGTACAAAAAAGCCAGAGATGGGTCGACCTAACTCGCTGAAAAATTGTACTTTTGTACGCTAAACGCAATATATTATCTCAATTAATAATTACAACAAGATGAAAGCATTTGTTTTTCCCGGACAGGGATCACAGTTCGTCGGTATGGGTAAGGACCTATACGACAGCAATACAGAGGCTAAAGCTCTCTTTGACAAGGCAGATGAGATTCTGGGATTTAAGATCACGGATATCATGTTTAGTGGGACAGATGAAGAGCTCAAGCAAACTAAGGTAACGCAGCCCGCCGTATTCATACACAGTGTCTTAAGCGCAAAATTTAAGGCCGATGGCAAACCTGATATGGTAGGCGGTCACTCTCTGGGTGAGTTCTCTGCTCTAGTCGCAGCAGAAGCTCTGACTTTTGAAGATGCGCTCAAGCTTGTCTCTGCCCGAGCACAGGCTATGCAGAAGGCTTGTGAACTTAAGCCCTCCACGATGGCCGCAATCATCGGTCTCAGCGACGAGCAAGTAGAGGCAGTGTGCCAAGAAGTGTCAAACAAGGACAACCTTGTCGTACCGGCCAATTACAACTGTCCAGGCCAGCTCGTAATTAGTGGTGATATCGAGGCTGTCAACACAGCTTGCGACAAGCTTAAGGCACTTGGGGCCAAGCGTGCACTTGTGCTCAATGTCAGTGGCGCTTTCCATTCTCCCCTTATGCAGCCTGCAAAAGAGGAGCTTGAGGCTGCAATACGCGAGACAGAGTTTCATAAGCCCGTATGTCCTGTCTATCAGAATGTGGATGGAAAAGCCCATACTGATCCTCAGGGGATTAAAGCCAACCTTATCGCTCAGCTCACTTCTCCGGTACGCTGGACTGAGGAGGTCAACGAAATGGTGGCAGCTGGAGCTACTGAATTTGTAGAATGTGGTCCTGGCAAGGCTTTACAGGGTATGATTGGCCGCATTTGCAAGGGCAACGAAAACGTCTCTGCTCACGGTTTGGCGTAAGATTGGCATTCGTTATATATCGGCCTAGTAAATCTAAATTTTGGGGGAGGTCAGGCAGGTCAAGCCTGACTTCCCTCTTTTCAGAAAGAGACTATACTCTCCTTATTTAATGTATAGAATTTGGAGAATCCAAAACGAGATTTAAGGATGAAGAAGATTATTTACCAATTGTTGCCGCGTCTCTTTGGTAATCCGACTACGAGATGTGTTAAAGACGGCACCTTGGCGCAAAATGGATCAGGTAAGATGGCTCATATTACGCTTAAGGCGCTTCATCAGATTAAAGCGCTTGGCGTGACGCACGTATGGTATACGGGACTGCTGCAACATGCGTCTCAGACCGACTATACGAGCTACGGCATTGCCCATGACCATTGCGCCATGGTGAAGGGCAAAGCAGGGTCGCCTTACGCCATCAAGGACTACTACGATATCGACCCCGACATTGCCGTTAATCCTGCGAAACGTATGCAGGAATTTAGGGCGTTGGTATTGCGCACGCATAGGGCTGGGCTCAAAGTGATCATGGACTTTGTGCCCAATCACGTGGCCCGTCAGTATCACTCCAGTCATTGCCCTCAAGGTGTCAGAGACCTGGGGGCCGGGGACCGAACGGATGTTGACTTCTCCCCAGACAACAACTTCTATTATCTACCGGGGCAGCAGTTGACTTGCCAGTTTGATATGCAGGCGGGGGAATCAGTACCTTATATAGAATGTCCGGCCAAGGCGACCGGCAATGATTGCTTCAGCGCCTTTCCCAGCCGTAATGATTGGTACGAGACGGTCAAGCTCAACTACGGCGTGGACTACCAGCATGGGCATGTTTGCCACTTTGCCCCCGTCCCATCGATATGGCATCAGATGACGGATATACTGCTCTACTGGTGCGCGCAGGGAATAGACGCCTTCCGCTGCGACATGGCGGAGATGGTGCCCGTAGAGTTCTGGCAGTGGGCGACAGAACGGGTTAAAAAACAATATCCTCAGGTCCAGTTTATAGGCGAAGTCTACAATCCGTCGCTGTATCGTAGCTACATTCATCAGGGAGGCTTTGACCTATTATATGACAAGGTCGGCCTATACGATACTCTCCGAGCTGTGACTCAAGGACAGCAATCTGCAGCAGCGATTACCCACTGCTGGCAAGGCGTATCTGACATACAGGAGCATATGCTCAATTTCTTGGAGAATCATGACGAACAGCGTCTCGCTTCAGACTATTTTGCCGGTGCCGGTGAGAGAGGCAGGGCAGCGCTTATCGTCAGCAGTTGCTTCAATACCAATCCTTTCATGCTCTATTTTGGCCAAGAGCTTGGTGAGCGTGGCATGGATGAAGAGGGATTTAGCGGACGGGATGGCCGTACGACTATTTTTGACTATTGGAGTCCTGAGACGCTGCGTCTCTGGTACGATGAGGGACATTTTAGCTTCCGTCATTTGACAGAGCGAAGCCGTCAGCTACGGGCATATTACGAACGTGTGCTCTCCTTTGCTGCCAATAGTGAGGCGATATCACGCGGACGCAACTTTGACCTTATGTATGTCAATTACGACAATCCGGGATTTGATGCTCAGCATTGTTTTGCCTTCATACGCCGAGCCAAGGGAGAAATAGTATTGGTTGTCGTAAATTTCTCTGCAGAGGATAAGCACCAGCGTGTCCGCATCCCGCAGCATGCCTTTGACTACTTGAATCTGCCCCAAGGGGATATGGAGGCAACTAGTGTACTTGATGGAGGGACTATAGTCGTACACTTGGCCTCGGATGACTGTTTTGACGTCATCGTACCAGCTTACTCGGGTGTCATCCTCCAAGTACATGGCTGACCAAGGAGAATAGCAAGAGTACAAGTGCCGATGTTTTGATAACAAGGTCCGATGTAGTTTAAACTAGGTCGGACCTTGTTCTTTCTAGGTCCGATGTTGTTTTTCTGTGTTATTTCTCATGCATCAGTATAGGGCAGTTAGCTTATTCCACGACTGGTCATGACTTGTCTAGGGGATTGTCTTAGCCTAAGTTGTGGCCTGAGTGGCACATTTTTTGCTAATAGTTTTTAAAGAAAAATGATGTCAGAGAGTGAGACACCTAAATTCGAGTTAAAGAGATAGACGAAATGATTAAAATTGAGCCCTTTGTGACCATTTTTAGACTTCACTAAGTCATTCCATTTCCAGACTTGATTACTTTTGTAATAGAAATCAGATAAATAACTAACATTCAAAAGAAAATATGAACCAGAATTCAAGCATCAAAGTCTTTGCCTTGGCAACCGTCATGAGCTTAGGCATAGCATCAGTGGCTCCTCAGAGTATTATGGCAGCACCTCAGCCTGCTCCGGCCGCAGTCGGTACGGGTATGGTCGACCTTACGCAGGCCGCCGAGAGCGCAGTCAACAGCGTCGTCTATATTAAGGTTACGACCAATAGCAAGCGGCAAATGGTAGAATACACTAATCCCTTCGAGGATTTCTTTGGAGACTTCTTCGGCCAGGGAAATGGCGGCACGCAGCGCCGTCAGATTGAGACGCCCAAGAAGCAAGGTGCTGGTAGCGGCGTTATTATCAGCCAGGATGGCTATATCGTGACCAACAATCATGTGGTGGCCGATGCTGACGAGATATTGGTAAAAACCAATGACAACAAGGAGTACAAGGGACGTATAATTGGTCTTGACAAAACGACAGACTTGGCCCTGATTAAGGTGGAGGCCACCGGCCTTCAGGCTATTCCCATCGGAGACAGCGACAAGTTGAAACTGGGAGAATGGGTGCTCGCAGTAGGCAACCCTTTCAATCTGACATCTACAGTCACCGCAGGTATAGTAAGCGCTAAGAGCCGTTCGCTACAGGCCAATGATATCGAGTCGTTTATCCAGACTGATGCAGCTATCAATCCCGGCAATTCAGGAGGCGCTCTTGTCAATGCCAAGGGAGAGCTTGTTGGCATCAATGCCATGCTTTACTCACAGACGGGCTCTTTCTCCGGCTATGGATTTGCCATCCCGACAACGATTATGAATAAGGTGGTCGCTGACCTCAAGAAATATGGCACTGTACAGCGCGCCTTACTCGGCATAAGCGGCATGGAGGTAGGCAACTATGTGGACTACCAGAAGGACAAGAACAATAAGGACGTAGACCTCGGCACTACCGAAGGCATCTATGTGGACGAGGTGACCAATGACGGCGCAGCCGCCGCTGCAGGCCTGCAAAAGGGTGATGTCATTCTCAAAGTAGACGGCAAACCTGTCAAGAAGATGGGTGAACTCCAGGAGGAGATCACTACCCATCGCCCAGGTGACAAGGTCAACATCACTTATATGCGTGACAAGAAGACGTACACCAAAGTCGTCACCCTTCGCAATAGCCAAGGCACAACGTCTGAGATTGAGCAAGCCGATGTCATGAGCCTCGGCATAGCGCTCAAGCCTCTCGACAGTGAGCTCAAGAAGCAGTTGGCCTTGGATCACGGATTGCTGGTAACGTCTGTCCGCAGCGGCAAGATGCAGGATGCCGGCATCACCAAGGGACTCATCATTATGCAGATCAATGACAAGAAGATGAATACCGTAGCCGACTTTGACGAAGTCGTCAAGCAGACCAACCTCTCCAGTGATCGCGTGCTCTGGATCAGGGCTAAGACGCAGAGTGGAATCAACAAGAGCTTCACTGTCGACTTGAGTGACAGTCAGGCCAAGAAGGCAGAGCCCAAGCAGGGCAATCGCCGCCATAGATAAGCCTCAGTCTGTAAAGCGAGATTTCATCTAAGCCAAGTATCGGCATTAATAATAGAAGAGGGACAACTCCTGATTTGGGGTTGTCCCTCTCTTTTGCTTTATGAATTGATTAAAGACTGCCCTTGCTGGAGGGTAATTGCATGTCTGTGGGATCTCTGCGAATCGCCATGCGGAGCGCCCGTGAGAAGGCCTTGAAGATACCCTCGATCTTGTGATGCTCATTGTCGCCCTCGGCCTTGATATTGAGGTTAATCTGAGCGTTGTCGCTAAGGCTCTTGAAGAAATGGAAGAACATCTCCGTAGGCATTTCGCCTATCTTTTCGCGCTTGAAGTCAGCTTGCCATACTAGCCATGGTCTCCCTCCGAAATCGATAGCCACTTGGCATAGGCAGTCGTCCATCGGCAGACAGAAGCCGTAGCGCTCGATGCCGCGCTTGTCTCCGAGAGCCTGACGCAGGCACTGCCCGAGTACGATGGCCGTGTCCTCGATAGTGTGGTGCTCGTCCACTTGTAAATCGCCCTTGGTCTCAATCGTGAGGTCGATTTCCCCGTGGCGGGCGATCTGCTCGAGCATATGGTCAAAAAATCCCAGTCCGGTCGAGATCTGAGCCTTCCCTGTGCCATTGAGGTCCAGACTGACGTAGACGTCTGTCTCCTTGGTCTGTCGCCGGATCTCAGCCTTGCGCTCGCCGGCCACAATGGCATCTGAGATCTGCGGCCAGCCGAAATCCTCAGTCAGTTTGTAGGCCTTGCATCCCAGGTTGCGCGCAAGCTGCATATCAGTCTCGCGATCGCCTATCACGTAGGAGTGGCTCATATCGTAGCTCCCGTCGAGATAAGGCTTGAGCATGCCGGCTGCGGGCTTGCGATTGGCTGACGGATGTTTGGATGTGGAGGAATCGAAGTGCCAGGCTTTGAAGGTGATGCCTTCATTGCGAAATGCCTGCTCAATGAAGTGCTGGATTTTATCAAATGTGACCTGCGGATAGGCCGGGGTGCCAAGGCCATCCTGATTGGATACGACGATGAGGTCAAAGTCGGTTTTGTCCTGTATCAGAGCGAGGCTGGAGAAGACATGGGGCATAAATTCGAGCTTCTCAAAACTATCTACTTGCTCATCGGCCGGTTCACGCACGAGGGTGCCGTCGCGATCGATAAAGAGCGCCTTTTTCATAGGAATATGGGTATGGATACGACAATAATAGTTGATTGGAAAAAATAGCAGCGAGTGGGACACATCCAGTGGCTTAAGCAGGGGCTCAGCTGCCTCTGTAAAGCCTTGCAGCGCCTTGTCCAGCAGGAGCCTCTCGGCTATCTGTAGCGCCGGAGGGCTGCTAGTAGTGCGTTGTTTTCATTGGGAGAACCTACGGTGATACGCAGGCACCCCTTGCATAGAGGCTGAGTGGATCGGTCCCTTACGATCACCCCGCAGTTGACGAGGTAATTGTACACATTGCGCGGATTGTCCATCTCGCATAGGAAGAAGTTTGCATCAGTAGGGTAAATATGGTGCACGAAGGGCAATTCCTCTATCGACTCCATCAGAGACTGGCGCTCCTCGAGGATGAGTTTGACCCACTTCTCTACATCCGATGCTCGACGAAGCATCTCCTCAGCCTTCTGCTGAGTGAGCGTATTGATATTGTAGGGGTATTTGACCTTGTTAAAGAGATCAATGATAGGCTTTTGGGCAAAGGCCATGCCGAGCCGGATGCCTGCAGAGCCCCAAGCCTTTGACATGGTGTTGAGCACGATGAGGTTGGGAAACTTGTCGATGCGGGAGCGGAAGACGGGCTTTTGGCTGAAGTCGCTGTACGCCTCATCGAGGACGACTATGCCATCGAAATCGCGGACAACATGCTCTATCTCTTTTTCTTCGAGGCAGTTGCCACTGGGATTGTTCGGGCTGCACAGGAAGATGACCTTGGTGTTGGCGCTTACGGCCTGCAGCAGTTTGTCAGCTTTGAGGAGAAATCCTTTGTCAAGCTCGACAGGGCGAAACTCGGTCTGATTGATGTCCGCGCACACCTTGTACATGCCATATGATGGGCTGATGGAGACTACATTGTCCCTGCCCGGATTGCAGAAAACGCGGTAGACGAGATCAATGGCCTCGTCGCTGCCATTGCCGAGAAATATCTGGTCTGGATTGACCCCCTTGATGACGGACAGTTGTGCCTTCAGCTTAAGCTGGAGAGGGTCGGGATAGCGGTTGAGCGGCGAATTGAAGGGGTTCTCGTTGGCATCGAGATAGACCGACGCCTCCTTGCCTTTGTAGTCATTGCGCGCACAGCTATAGGGGGCAAGACTCCATATATTGGGACGTACTAGCTGTATAAGGGGTTTCATGGCAGTTTGATTATTTTTTGTTGGACACGTCCTGATACCTGATCTCCATCGCGCGTCGATGGGCCTCTAGGCTTTCTTCTCTGGCCATGGTCATGACCGTCTGGCCAATGGAGCGGATGCCCTCGGCAGAGAGCTCCTGAAAGGTCATCTTGCGGATGAAACTGTCGAGGCTTAGTCCGCCATAGGAGCGGGCGTATCCCTTGGTGGGTAGCGTGTGGTTGGTGCCGGAGGCATAGTCTCCTGCGCTCTCGCAACTCCATGGCCCCTCAAATACACTCCCGGCGCACTTGACCTTGTCTGCGGCCTGTCGATAGTCCTTGACAGCGAGGATCAGGTGCTCTGGGGCATACTCGTTGGAGATGTCGATTGCCTCATCGATACTGTGGGTCAGAATGGCGAGACTATTGCTGAGGGCCTTGGCGGCTATCTCCTTGCGTGGCAAAGTGCTGAGCTGCGAGGATAATTGCTGGTCTACCTTATCCAGCAGTTCGCAGCTGTCGCTTAGGAGCACGACCTGACTATCGGGCCCATGCTCTGCCTGGCTCAGCAAGTCGGCTGCCACATACCTCGGGTCTGCGTATTGGTCGGCGATGACGGCTACCTCACTGGGTCCCGCTGGCATGTCAATGGCCACTCCGTAGAGGGTCGCCAGTTGCTTGGCGGCCATGACGTACTGATTTCCGGGGCCAAATATCTTGTCGACCTGGGGAATGCTCTCTGTACCAAATGTGAAGGCTGCTATCGCCTGCGAACCGCCGACCTTGTAGATATCCGTTACACCGCAGAGAGAGGCCGCGTAGAGTATAGAGGGGTTGACCTTGCCATCGCGCGCGGGGGGCGTGCATAGGCTCACGCTGGAGCAGCCCGCAATCTGGGCAGGCACGGCCAGCATCAGCACTGTAGAAAATAGGGGAGCGCTGCCGCCTGGGATATAGAGACCGACCCGCTGTATTGGGACGGCTACCTGGCGGCAGACGACGCCCGGCGCAATCTTCACCTCGATGGGGCGGAAGACCTGAGCCTGATGAAAGGCCTTGATATTGTGGTAGGCCTGCTGCAGGGCCTGCTTGAGTTCGGAGGGGAGCTGTTGGCCCGCCTCCTTGATCTCGTCCGCTGAGACCTTGAGGGAGGTGAGCTGTACCTTGTCAAACTGAAGCTCATATTGCTTGAGCGCCTGGTCTCCGTGGTCACGCACTTCATGCAAGATGGCACCGACAGTGTCAAATAGTCGCGTGATGTCAAAGGCCGGCCGCATCAGCAGTTGCTTGAGCTGATCGGGAGAAGGATATGTAGAGCGTTGCATAGTTTACGTGTATAGTCTTGGGAATAAGATAGATATAGAGGACGGCGTAAGGGGCATCAACCGATAATCTTCTCAATCGGCGTGACCAGAATACCCTGAGCTCCCGCAGCCTTTAGCTGACCGATGATTTCCCAGAAGCTGTGCACGTCCAGCACCGTGTGGATGCTGCACCACTTGTCGTCGGCCAGAGGGATAATGGTCGGGCTCTTCATGCTGCCCGGCAGGATAGAGAGGATGCGGTCTACTCGGTCCTTGGGCGCATTCATCATCACGTACTTCTTGCCCTGCGCGTCGATGGCGGACTGGAAGCGGAAGATGAGTTCCTTGAGTATGGTCTTCTTTTCGGCATCGAGATGCTTGTTGGCGATGACGACAGCATCGCTCTGGAGCACTGTCTCCACCTCAGCCAGATTGTTGCTGACGAGCGTAGACCCCGAGCTCACGATGTCAAATATGGCATCGCTCAAGTCGATGAGCGGCGTGATCTCCACCGATCCTGTGATGATGTGTATCTGGGCCTTGACATCCTGCTCCTTGAGGTACTTCTGCAAAATATGGGGATAGCTCGTCGCGATGCGCTTGCCCTGCAGCCACTGCGGGCCCGTATAGTGCTCCGCCTTGGGCACGGCAATCGACAGTCGGCACTTACTAAGTCCGAGGTGTTGTACGACCTTGACATTCTCATCGCGCTCCATTACCTCATTGAGCCCCACGATGCCGATGTCTGCCACACCGCTCGCTACGGTCTCGGGTATATCGTCATCGCGGAGGTAGAGTACTTCTATGGGGAAGGTGCTGCTTCTCACGAGGAGGGCCCGCTCCGAGCGGTTGACCTTGACGTCGGCCTCCTTGAGCAGCGAAGTCGTGTCGTCGTAGAGGCGTCCTTTGGACTGGATGGCTATTCTAAGCATAGAGATATGTGTTTTTGTGTTTTTTAGGGGAATATACGACCAAAATGGTACTTATCCACCTTTATCAAGTGCAAAGTTAAACTAATCTGACGGGAAACACAACTTGTCGCTTTATTTAAAATGGTACACAAATCCCATTTTGGCCGCCATCTGGTGCCTAAGTGACTGCCGAAAATCGCATAATGTTTTCCCCAGTTGACGAAATGGACCGTACAGACGCCTCTTTTTGCTCATTTGTCCAGTTTTGTGATATGGGCAGCAGTTCATGACGGACAAATCATCGTTTGGGGGGCTTGTATCCTGCAGCCTCCATCGCCAACCTACCGTTTGCCGCACAATGGATACGAAGAAAACCGGAACAGATAAGAAAGAAGGTAAGACATTATTATTTTGGTAAAATATTTTCCTTCCCAATTGTTAAACTTGAGATATTTTTCGACGTAAATCGTTCTGTTAGCGCAAAAAGTTCTATCTTTGCAGTCCGAAAACCGAAATAGTAAGAATAATAACAAGAATAATCGTTATGACTAAAGCAGACATTGTAAACGAGATCGCTAAGAAGACGGGTATAGACAAGGCTACTGTATTGGCTTCCGTAGAAGCATTTATGGAGACAGTAAAGGACGCGATGGTAGGTGGAGAAAATGTGTACCTGCGCGGATTTGGCAGTTTCATTCTCAAGAAGAGAGCTCCTAAGACGGCCCGCAATATCTCCAAAAATACGACCATGATCATTCCTGAGCACAATATACCAGCTTTCAAGGCAGCCAAGTCGTTTGCCAACGTGGTCAAGGAAGCTAAAAAGTAACAATAAAAATAGTCAACATTAATAAACCCTTTTAAGCTATGCCAAGCGGAAAAAAGAAGAAAAGACACAAGATGTCTACGCACAAGCGTAAAAAACGCTTAAGAAAGAACAGACACAAGAGCAAATAGTAGGCTCGAGTGGTACAGCGTTCTCTCTCTCAGTGCTTAGAGAAAAACGAAAGGACAAACTTGGCATCGCCCCTGAGGCCATCCCCAGGTTTGTCTTTTTTTCTGTTTGTAGTCAGGACACCGATGCATCGGGAGCCTCCTGCGGCACCGAATAAGGGAGAAATGAATCATTATTAATCAACCATTAATCCATGACGAGTGAACTTGTGGTGGACGTAAGTCCCAAAGAAGTCTCTATCGCTCTGCTTGAGGACAGCCGTCTCGTCGAACTGCAGAAGGAGGGCCGCGAGGAGTCTTATGCCGTAGGCAATATCTATGCTGCCAAGGTCAAGAAGATACTCCCGGGGCTCAACGCGTGCTTCGTCGATGTCGGGCATGGTAAGGACGCCTTCCTACACATTCAGGAGATGACGGCCAATTTTACCTCTTATCAGAAGTATCTCAAGCAGGTGTTCAGCGACAGAAAACGTCTATTCCCCATCAGCAAGGTCACACTCCAGCCACCTGTAACCAAGGATCAGAGTATCCAGACGATTCTCAAGGCAGGTGATGTCATCTTGGCTCAGATTATCAAGGAGCCTATTTCGACCAAAGGACCACGACTGACGTGTGAGCTGTCGTTTGCCGGACGCTTACTGGTGCTCATCCCCATGAGCGATAAGGTCTCGGTCTCATCCAAGATCAAGAGCTCGGCAGAGCGTTCACGCCTGAAGTTGTTGATCCAAAGCATTAAGCCCAAAAATTTTGGCGTTATTGTACGCACGGTAGCCGAAGGCAAACGTGCAGCGGAACTCGACGCGGAACTCAAGATCCTGCTCGACCGTTGGCAGCACGCCATAGAGGCCACCCATCGTGCCAACAGCTTCCCGCGTCTTGTCTATGAGGAGACAAGTCGTACGGTAGCCATGCTGCGCGACATCTACAACCCCACTTTCAGCGCTATCCATGTCAATGACAAGGCAATTTTTGCCCAGATACAGCAGTACATTGGGCTTATTGCCCCGGGCAAGGAGGACATCGTCAAGCTCTACACTGGCGCGCTTCCCATCTTTGACAATTTTGCCATCACCAAGCAGATCAAGTCTTCCTTCGGACGCACGGTGACTTATAAGCATGGCGCTTACCTCATCATTGAGCAGACGGAGGCACTCTGCGTGATCGATGTCAATAGTGGCAATCGTATCAAAAATCCGGATGGCCAGGAGGGCAATGCGCTCGAGGTCAACCTCGGGGCTGCCGATGAGATCGCCCGCCAGCTTCGTCTCAGAGATGTCGGTGGCATCATCGTAATCGACTTTATCGACATGGCCAAGGCGGAGCATCGTCAGGAGCTCTATGAGCGCATGACCAAGGACATGCAGGGTGACCGCTCTCGGCACAATATCCTGCCTCTCAGTAAATTTGGCTTGATGCAAATCACGCGACAGCGTGTACGTCCGGTGCTTACCGTCAATGTGGAGGAGACTTGTCCGTCGTGTTTTGGCACAGGCAAGGTTCGGAGCAGCATACTCTTTACTGACACCTTGGAGTCCAAGATCAAGCTCTTGGTCGGCAGGCTCGGTATCAAGAAGTACAGCCTGCACGTCCATCCTTATGTCGCGGCTTATATCAACAAGGGGCTCATTTCCCTTAAGAAGAGATGGCAACTGAAGTATGGCTTAGGTCTACGCGTTATTCCCAATCAGAATCTCGCTTTTCTGGAGTATCGCTTCTACGATGCTGACGGTCAGCAGATTGATCTAAAGGAGGAGCACGAACTGCCCGAGCAACTGGGCAAGGATATCTCCAAGGAGGAATAAAGCGTATTCATACTCTTTCCTTAGAGCATTGCCTGCAAGTCTGTCCTTGCAGGCAATGCTTTTTATTAAAAATGCGGAGCACTTGACGAGGTGGCTAGCAGAGCTCGCAGGGGAGGATAAAATTTGCTCACGGGGACGGGTAGATATCTCTCTCGACAAGGCATAGGCAGCGCCTTTGGTGACGGACAGAGATAGGTGTAGGCGGAGCTTTAGGCGCTTAACAAACATGACTTTTGGCCACTAATAGGCATTCTTTTCGTCGGGGAGAAATGGATAGCGCTCCCGATACTCGATAGGCATGATTCGCGGTGACTAATAGACGTGTTTTGGGGGCACTCAATGGACATGGTCTTTGGCTTCTGACAGGCATCGCCTTTAGCGGCGGAGAGCGAAGGGCTGGACGGGCTTGTATGAGGGCTGGCGAGCGAGGGAAGGGAGGCCTCGAGTTGTGATGGAGGCGATATGCCCTTCCGATTATGGGACTGGCGTATGGAGGAGACAAGGCCGGGGGCGGAGGCTTTTTTATGAGTTCATACTTTGATACTTCGCTCGTTTGCATTATCTTTGTGGCATGAATGATAGATCAGCGACGCATCCCGTATTTATCTGCGGGCCTTGTGTCATCGAGAGTAGCGAAAACCTTGAACAAGTGGCCCAGGAGCTCGTCAGAATCAATCGGGTCCTGGGTGTCGATATCATCTTTAAGAGCTCTTTTGACAAAGCCAATCGGACAAGTCTCAAGTCATATCGCGGCC
Organism: uncultured Prevotellaceae bacterium; assembly: GCA_900316315.1. Lineage (GTDB taxonomy): Bacteria > Bacteroidota > Bacteroidia > Bacteroidales > Bacteroidaceae > UBA6382. The sequence goes on along the minus strand of ONCK01000015.1, from coordinate 32,196 downwards.
CCGGTATAGACAAGGGGCTGCAAATGCTGGTGGATATCAAGTCCAAGTACCAGCTGCGCATCCTGACCGATATCCACGAGGCGTGGCAAGCTGAGCGGGCGGGCCAAGTGGCTGATGTCCTGCAGATACCGGCCTTCCTGTGCCGGCAGACCGATTTGCTCGTGGCAGCGGCCAAGACGGGCAGGATTGTCAACATCAAGAAGGCTCAGTTTCTGAGCGGTGAGGATATGGTCTATGCCTATTGCAAGGCGACGGAGAGTGGAGCCCGCGAGGTGTGGCTCACGGAGCGTGGCAACTGCTTCGGATACAACAATCTTGTCGTGGATTTTCGCAACATCCCCGTGATGAAGCGTTTTTGCAAGACCGTTATCATGGACTGCACCCACAGCGTTCAGCGCCCTGGGGCTGCCGGCGGCAAGACCGGCGGTGACCGGGAATATGTGCCCATGATGGCCCGTGCGGCGCGCGTATTTGGAGCCGATGGATACTTCTTTGAGGTTCACCCCGACCCTGACCATGCACTCAGTGATGGGCCCAATATGCTGCCGCTTGACCAACTTGAAGATGTAATAGCTTCCCTCTTATGAACGACTGGAATACTATAGCTATACAGTGCCTCCGCGATGAGGCTCAGGCACTTCTCAATCTGATTCCTAATGTTGACTCAGACTTTGGCAAAGCTGTCGACCTCATCCTCCACTGTCAGGGCAAGGTCATTATCACGGGCGTGGGCAAGAGCGGACACGTTGGGGCCAAGATTGCTGCCACCCTGAGTTCAACAGGGACTCCTAGCTTCTTTGTCAATCCCCTGGACCTGTATCATGGAGACCTTGGAGTCGTCCAGCCCGATGACATCGTGATGGCGATATCCTACAGCGGGCAGACCGATGAACTGCTCCGCATCGTCCCCTCTTTGGTCGAACGCAAAGTGCCCATCATAGGCGTCAGCGGATACCGTGACAGCTTGTTGGCCAAGTACAGCACCGCCCATATCTGCATCTATGTGGAGGAGGAGGCTCGCCCCCTGCGTCTCGCGCCCACTTGCTCGTCAACAGCCACTCTTGCCATGGGTGACGCCATTGCCTGCTGCCTGATGGAGGCGCGCGGATTTAAGGAGCAGGATTTCGCCCGTTTCCATCCCGGAGGCGTACTCGGCAAGCGCCTGTTGACCCGCGCTTCAGACGTCATGAAGCGCGACGATCTCCCTGTCGCCTCTCCTCAGTTGCGTCTCGCCGACGCCTTGATTCTGATAAGTCAGGGACGCTTGGGCGTCTGTGTGGCCGTAGAGGAGGACAAAGTTGTCGGTCTCATCACCGACGGTGACCTAAGGCGTGCCCTGGAGCGCGGCCGTGACCACTTCTACGACCTCACCATTGCCGACGTCATGACGCGTTCGCCCAAAACTGTCTCTCCCGATACCCGGATCATCGAGATCGACCATATCCTTAATCAGAACAAGATCCACTGTGTACTGGTCGTTGACCAGGAGGACCATCTGCTGGGCATCGTGGACTCCTTCCGTACTGTACTCTGATTTGTCCTGATGCATAGTTCTCTCATCGTTCGCCTCCTGCCGCTGGTTCCTCTTCTGAGCCTATCCTGTCAGTCAGCATCAGTGGGAGAAGGCTCCCATTGTGCAGATGGTATCGCCCCCATTCAGGAGGCTGTGAGCCCCTTGACAGAGAAGGTCGGCATAGAGGACGCGGCCTCAGGGCCGCAGCCGGCGGAAGAAGCACATCCGTCGTTTTCGTCCGCACAGCTTGCGTTTTCTCCGGACTCTCTTCTTGCCAGCCAGTTCCCCTGGGTCAAGGACGTGAGCTCCAATAATAGCCTCGTCTTTTTCAAGAATGGGCAGGAGAAGTTTGACGATCTCTTTCGCGCCGTAAGACAGGCCCGCAGCACAATTCACATGGAGTACTTTAACTTCAGGGACGACTCCATCGCCAACGCGCTCTTTGACCTCCTGGCCATCAAGGCCAAGCAGGGGGTCAAGGTGAGACTTCTCTTTGACGCCTTTGGCAATGACTCCAACAATAAGCCCTTGCGGCGCAAGAAACTGCAGGAGCTCCGCCGGCGTGGGTTGGAAATCTACGTCTATGACCCGCTGGACTTCCCGTGGCTCACCCACGTCTTCAGCCGGGACCACCGCAAGATTGTCGTCATCGACGGCCAGACCGCCTACAGCGGGGGCATGAATATCGCCGACTACTATATCAAGGGCAAAGCTGAGTTTGGCCAGTGGCGGGACATCCACTTCAGGATTGAGGGCGATGCCGTCGCGAGCTATCAGAAGATTTTTCTCCGCATCTGGAATCGCACTACTGGTCAGCATGTGCACGGCGCAGACCTCTATCCCGGCATGTCGCTCCCCGAGAAGGCGCTGCAGGGACTCAAGCAGGACACGACGTCCACCCGCGGCCACAAGACGATTGCCGTGGTCAACCGCGAGCCGTGTCTCACCCCGGACGTCATACGCCGCACCTTCGTCAGCGCAATCAGTCACGCCCAGCGGCTCATCCAGATTATCAATCCCTACTTCACCCTGCGTCGCCCCGTACGTCGGGCCTTGCAGGAGGCAATCAAGAGGGGCGTGCGTGTCGAAATCATTGTGTCCGACAAGAGCGACATCCCAATCACGCCGCAAGTCGTGGATTACAATGTGCGCCGGCTCCAGCGTCGGGGCGCCCATGTGTACTATTTCCAGGGCGGCTTCCACCACAGCAAGATCATGATGATTGACAGCCTCTATTGTTTTGCAGGCAGTGCCAATCTCGATAGCCGCAGCCTGTACTTTGACTACGAGGTCAATGCGCTGATTCTCGACCCCCCGTCGACCCACGCGCTGCAATCGATTTTTGAGTCGGACAAGCTACACCGCTGCCGCCCCCTGACCGATGACTATTGGCGCCAGCGCAGCAAGGGCAAACGTTTCTCTCAGTGGCTGTACCACTTCCTCGAGCCTTGGATTTAGCGGCCCCTGTGCCGGAAAATGGGTTTCTAGCGCCTGAAGAAGGTCTCCACATCGTATTGGGTGCAATAGAAAGCTGTGCCGATGGTCTAAAAAGCCTCTACAAGTGCTGTATTGGGTGCGACAGAAAGACGGCGTCGAGGGCCTGTGGCGGCTGGATGGCGAGGCGGCGATGCGATTTTTTTGAGAATGAAATGTCCGGATAGTGCTTTTTTTTAGGAAGACAAGGGCAAAGGAATGGGCTGAAATGTGTATTTTTGCAGGCGAGTAGGCGAGGCGTTTCCGTCTGACGTCCTTCTCAGTCGGTTCCTGCATTTTCCTCACACACTGGCAGGTCCGCTGTGTCGGTTTAGAGACTTTTATACGAGATAATCTTATATATTAAGACTATGGTTTATACTAAAGAAATTGAGAACATGTGCGTTGTGGCCAAAGGGCCCAACCACGGACCTGCGCCCATTCCCGAAGAGGGCAAATGGATTCAGGCCAAGGAGATCAAGGACATCTCCGGTTTTTCCCACGGTGTAGGATGGTGTGCACCCCAGCAGGGAGCCTGCAAGCTCTCGCTCAATGTCAAGGAAGGCGTGATTGAGGAGTGCCTCATTGAGACCATCGGCTGCTCCGGTATGACCCACTCCGCTGCCATGGCGAGCGAGATTCTCCCGGGCAAGACCATTCTCGAAGCGCTCAATACCGACTTGGTCTGCGACGCTATCAATACGGCCATGCGCGAGCTCTTTCTCCAGATCGTCTACGGACGTACACAGAGCGCCTTCTCCGAGGGCGGCCTCGCTGTCGGCGCCGGTCTTGAGGACCTGGGCAAGGGCCTCATTAGCCAGACGGGTACGCTCTACGGCACTCGCAAGAAGGGCACACGCTATCTGCAGCTCACCGAGGGTTATATCACCAAGATGTATCTGGACAAGGACGACCAGGTGATCGGCTACGAGTTTGTCCACATGGGCAAGTTCATGGACCAGATTAAGAAGGGCGTCGATGCCAACGAGGCCCTCAAGAGTGTGACCGGTCACTATGGCCGTACGACAGCAGAGCAGGGAGTAGTGAAATCAATTGATCCACGTAAAGAATAATAGGAGGGCCACACTATGATTAGAGAAGTAAAATTTGAAAGTCAGGACCGCCGTATCAAGCAGATTCTCGCTGCGCTCAACAAACACGGCATCAAGGATATCGAAGAAGCCAACAAGATCTGTGACGCAGCAGGTCTCGATCCTTACAAGACTTGTGAGGAGACCCAGATGATATGCTTCGAAAACGCGAAGTGGGCCTATGTCGTAGGCACCGCCATCGCGCTGAAGGAAAAGGCAAAAAATGCAGTCGAGGCTGCAGAATATATTGGCGAAGGCTTGCAGAGCTTCTGCATCCCCGGTTCTGTCGCCGATGATCGTAAGGTCGGACTCGGCCACGGAAAGCTCGGCGCCCGTCTGTTGAGCCCTGAGACTCAGTGCTTCGCCTTCCTGGCCGGCCACGAGAGCTTCGCCGCTGCTGAGGGCGCTATCAAGATTGCCCAGATGGCCAACAAGTCGAGACCCGCGGACAAGCCCCTGCGCTGCATCCTCAATGGACTTGGCAAGGACGCCGCCCAGATCATCAGCCGCATCAACGGCTTCACCTACGTGCAGACCAAGTTTGACTACTATACGAGTGAGCTCAAGGTTGTCCGCGAGATTGCCTACAGCGATGGCCCCAGAGCCGCCGTCAAGTGCTATGGTGCTGACGATGTACGCGAAGGCGTTGCCATCATGTGGAAGGAAGGCGTCGACGTCTCCATCACCGGTAACTCGACCAATCCTACTCGCTTCCAGCACCCCGTAGCCGGTACTTACAAGAAGGAGCGCATCCAGGCAGGCAAGCCCTACTTCAGCGTAGCCTCCGGTGGTGGTACGGGCCGCACCCTGCACCCCGACAATATGGCTGCCGGACCGGCTTCCTATGGTATGACTGACACGATGGGCCGTATGCACAGTGATGCCCAGTTCGCCGGCTCTAGCTCCGTGCCCGCCCACGTAGAGATGATGGGCTTCCTTGGCATTGGCAACAATCCTATGGTCGGCTGCACTGTCGCCTGCGCCGTCAATGTTGACCTCGCGCTTAACAAGCACTAATCCGACCAATTCACTTCTGATATAGACAGCCCCCTGATGGCGATACGTTCATCGGGGGGCTGCTTGTTGTTTGTTCCCTCCAAAGCGCAGCGCAGCCGCCTCTCCGCGGGAGAAAATCCTCCTTGCTCTCGTTGCAGTTTTTAGGGATTGGGGAAAAGTTTTGGGGAGAAGAAGCCTTCTTCTGTGGCCCGTAAGCCGTACAGATGCTTATGGATGAGGAATGAAGTCCGTTCCCAAAGAACCTTTCTGTGCCTCCTGAGGAGTAAATGCGGCCGCCCTGTGGGGGTTGCCGAAGTATGACTAGGATGGCGAATAGGAGAGGAATATGTGGGCTCTGGTCTGCCCTCGCGTGAGGATAGATGTGCGGCGTCAGTTGGGGGCCTGTTGAGGCCCTTGGGGCGCTTGGCTGAGCTTGAGAATTGTGATATTTTGGCTGCTCTTGGGGTCTACGGCATAGCGGCGGTCGATGCGCCGTCCCGTCACCCAGCAGATGTCGTCGCCGCTCAGCATCACTGTCTGGCTCTCGCGCTCATACGGCGTCAGCTTCAGGTCGTTGAGGTAGTCGCTCACGAGTTTGCTGCCCTTCATGCCAAAGGGAGCGAAGCGGTCCCCCTGCTGCCAGGGACGCACCTGGAGCGGCCAACTCAGCCGGTCCGTGTTGAGGGCAAAGGAGACATGGTCGTGAGGGATCTGACTGGGCTGGGCGTACGCCTCCGTGTGGACCGTGAGGCAGTAGCCCGGTAGCCGATATGTGCCCTCTCGGTCTATCCGCAGCGGCTCTTGGGGCTCCTGCGGCATGATGGGGTGAAGCAGCAGCTGTCCGTGCCACTTGTCCACCTGCCATGCTGAGGACCGCCATGTCGCGTCAGCCGCCGTATCAGCCGCCTCCGTCATCTCCGCTATCTGGGTTGGATTAAATCCATAGTCCTGTAGCCAGTGGAGCAGCAGCAGGTGAGGGGAAGGCACCGTGCGCAGCTTGTCCAGCGAGAGCGCCCGTTGGCCCTCAGGAACTGGTACGCGGCAGCCCTTTGCTTCCTCGTCCAGATGGTGCTCCATGTATTGGTACGCCTCCGCGATATGACCAGCTGCTAGGGCGATGCGACGCTTGGCCCTGGGGCTGATTTCCTCCATCAGTGGCAGCAGTTGCAGCCTCACTCTGTTGCGCAGCACGTCGGCAACGAGGTTGGAGCTGTCCGTCACATAGTCCTGATGGATAGCGTCCAGATAGCGGAGCACCTCTTCCCGCGTCACCCCCAGCAGGGGGCGGATGACGTAGCCATTGGCCCACTTCATGCCCGCCAGTCCCTTGATGCCTGAACCGCGCAGCAAGTGGAGCAGCAGTGTCTCCGCATTGTCGTCCTGGTGATGGGCCACGCATATCCTATCCGCACGGAGTGCCTTCCGTCGCTGCTCAAAATAGGCGTATCTCAGTTCGCGGGCCGCCATCTCGATGCTCACGCCCTGCCGCCGGGCGTAGGCGCGGGTGTCAAAGGAAGCCACGTCCAGCCCCAAGTCCAGCTGGGCGCACAGTCTTCGGCAAAAAGTCTCGTCCCGCTGCGACTCCTCCCCGCGCAGGTGGAAGTTGCAGTGGACCGGCCTCACGTCCATCCCCAGCGTTACGAGGCATCTGAGCAGGGCCACCGAGTCTGCGCCGCCGCTCAGCCCATAGACAATCACGTCGCCTCGGCTTGCGAGGTGATGCTCCTGCAGGGCGCGTGTCACTTGGCGTGTCAGGTCTTCCATGTCACAAATGTACAAAAAGCCAAGGAGATGGGGAAAAAATGGGCCCAAAAGTTTTGTAAGTAGGAAAAAATCCTTACCTTTGCATCCGCAAAAGCGTGAGTCCCCGCGTTCCTCACCTGCGAAGCTCACCCTTTTTCGTCCCCCTGGTACCTTGACCGAGTGGCTAGGTAACGGTCTGCAAAACCGTGTACAGCAGTTCGAATCTGCTAGGTACCTCTCTTTTTTTTCTCCCACTTTTCTCACTATTCAAGCCCCGTCAGAGAGGGTTGAAAAATCTATATAATAATTTTTTTAGCCTAAATCGCCGCTACTTGTCCGGGTATAGGAATGAAAACATATTCGAATTATTTTCGTAATTTGCTGTAAGACAAAGAATTGAGACAACACTCGTTGTGCTCGAAACGCGCTGATTTTCAGAGGATAACAAGGTGTCTTCTCGTTTAAACGACATCAGACTTAGTTGCACCGACATCAAACCCTGTAGCGCGAACAAGGCGACTTGAAATGCCGAAAACGTGCGTTTATGAGGCCACTTCTCGGATTTATTATATAATTTTCCCTCTCTTTGCTCAAAAACCTGTGTTGGCCGCTTGCGAGTCCCAATACGCCCCTTGTCGAAGGCTCACCGTACACTCTACCGAACGAGCTGTGCTGTCGCCAGTAGAGTCCAGAAACACCCCTTTTCCGAAAGCCTAGCTTAGTCTTTTATTGAGCGTATAAAGTGTAGTCTCCTGTTGTATGCTTATGCCTCAGAACGGGGTTTTAATGCAAGGGAGAGAGAAATCGTCACGGAAGAAGATTGACAAGCCCGTAGAGGCTCTTTAGAAGCGTCTGAAGGCACCCGATTTATGCCACAAATCTTCCAACCGCCCAATAGGGCTCAAAAAGCAAGCAAATCGGCCGTCAGGTTCCCACGTGATGGGCTCAATATTCGTGGTTGGAGATCCTCGCAGTTATTTCGCAAGATAATCTTTCTCCAGCGGCTGCAAAGGCATCGTATGGACCTTTGAATATTTTGCTGCTATTTTCCTTCCTGTATAGCTATGATGTATAATCCAGTAATATGTGGTGACTGGAATAATACAAAAAATCCCGACAATCATTTAAGATTATCGGGATAGTGATTATTCAGAAATTAACAAGGCTAATTAGAAAAGATAATGATCATTGGCACATCTCCAGAAGTTTTTGCATCAAAGAATCTGCCTTATAATAGGTGGAACTGTCCTTGCCCACCTTTTGAGGATTATAATCCAATAGGCGAACGATATTCATGTATTGAGTAAATGCCTTCTTTATCTTATCCTCCTCGAAATTAATATATAAAGGATTAAACTTCCATCTAAGAACCTCACCCTCGAGATCCATTAACTCTGTAAGGCTACAAACAATGGGGTAGAAGAATCCATAAGCGTACTTGTAGTCTGATTGTTTTGGGAATGAATTAAAAGGTCCGCTATACGTGGTTAGGGGCTTCTGAGATACAGCTCCCTTTATTCTTCCAAACGAGCCACCATTATAATTGTATATCAAAGGAAAATAGTAATACATCATGTCGCAAAATTTCATGATATCTACGACAAGGTCCAATGCAGATTTTACAGTTGTATTATGCAGTATGTATTTCCCCTTCCCAGATGTTGATATCTTTTCGTTCATAATGATATTACCAAAAAACTTTACGCATTTGCTTTTCTGTAAATAAATGTTAACCTTATTAAGTGTGGCACCAACATCTATGCCTTGATCCTCGAAATATTTCAGAGGTACCAGTTTTATCAAAGGTATGCACGCCAATGCAGTTACATCTTCAACTTTTGTCGTTCCTGTTTCGCCACTCTTCCAAATCACTTTGAAGTCCTTTGGCATAATCTGCTTCAAATACTCGTAACATCCACGCTGATTGCTCTTTGCAGCATCTGTAAGTTGTACATTCGAGTTTCTTGCAGAGCAGATATCGGCGATATTGTCATAGAAATTTGCTAATGATTCCTCTGTATTATCTGATGGTGTTATGATCTCGATAGGTATGGAGAAATAAAAATCGTCGGGCGAATGGTAGTCTCTAAATTTTTGTTCAAGATCTGCGTAGTGAGCATCATCATCCCAAAAAGATTTCAATTCTTTCCATTCCTTAAACCGGCATGTTCCATATAATTTTGAGTATATAAATCTGCCGATGGCAAAGGCATTGTGCCCACCATCCATGATACCCTCTGTCTGTGCATCATCAAATGAAAGCCTTATACGATTTCTCTCAAGCAACTCGCAATTTTGGGTAGAAATTAGTAAGCCCTTGGTCTTGAAGAAATACAATTCCGGAGAGACGTTGAGTGTTTCCTCGATGCTTCTGACAATAGGATTAAGGGTGGCTGTACGCGGATTGACCTTGTTGTCAGCACACTTTAATAGATGTACAAAATCTTTTGGTGATATTGAGGAAACAACCTTACTGATTTTCTTTTCCTCAAGAGAATTTTGTTTTTCAAATTTGTGATTAAGTTTAATAATCACGTTAGTCGTTTTTTTTAATGCTTAGATTTTTCATCTTTACTTTTTTGATTGTTAGAAAATAAAATTAATAAGCTAAGATGAAGAAAAGAAAATAGGCTATAGTTTTTTTTACCTAGATATTTTTCAATATCTTCACCTCGTTCTATCCAGAATATAAACATTGCATCCGCAATGCACCTTATCCAAGGTGGAACAAAGGTACTACTTTATTTTACCAAATTTTTTACGCAAAAAATAATGAAAGCTGACATACATGGGCAATTTATGGAATTATTCTGACAATCGGCGAGTCTAAGGGCAGCCAAGAGCTGCGCGGGGTTGCGGCATACCTGAAGCGCATTGAGAACACGCTATATATTATAATGGTACAAGGAGCGCAGAGTATCTCCTTGCGTGAGAAAATAGCGGGCACACCCTATATATAATTGTACAAGGGATGCGCCTATGCCTGCGGAAAATCGTGATTTTTAGGCAAAAAAAATCCCGCCGAAGCGGGATCATAGGATAACATCCTTCGGCAATGACTGCCTTATTGCGATAAGATGTAGGAAAAATCTTATTCTGGGTGCAAATATAAGAGAAATATTTGGTGTTACCAAGAAAAGATAATAAATTTACGCAGAAATTTTAAAAACATACTGTTATATGGAGAAAATTTTGGGTATTGACACGGGTACCAACAGCCTTGGCTGGGCGATTGTCGAGCAGCAGGGCGAAGGCTACAAACTCGTGGATAAGGGGGTCAACATTTTTCAGGAAGGAGTAAAGATAGAGAAAGGCATAGAGTCGTCCAAGGCCGCAGAACGGACGACTCATCGCTCTGCTCGTGTCAGATATTATCGTATTAAAGTGCGCAAGATCCGTCTACTGAAGATACTCAGCGACTACCATTTGTGTCCTCCGGTGACCTCAGCAGAGCTAAGCCAATGGCGTCTTAGGAATGTCTATCCCGACAATGAGCTATTGCATCAATGGGAGGGAACGGACGACAAGTCGGACAAAAATCCCTATACCTATAGATATAAATGCCTTACGGAGCAACTGGATCTGACCGATACCACCCAGCGATATATCCTGGGCAGGGCGCTCTATCATATCAATCAGCGTAGGGGCTTCCTGAGCAACCGTAAAAGTGAGGATGGTGACGGCGAAGGCGCCGTGAAGTCAGGTATCAGCGATCTGACGAAAGAGATGGAGGCGGCTGGCTGTCATTATCTGAGCGAGTATTTCTACCACCTGTATCACAAGGGAGTCAAGATCCGTGGCCACTATACAGCCCGCAATGAGCACTATCTGAACGAGTTTGATGCCATCTGCGAGAAGCAGCACCTGTCGGAGGAGCTGGCCAAGAAACTCAAGAATGTCATCTTCTTCCAGCGCCCTCTGAAGTCTCAGAAAGGACTGGTGGGCCACTGTGTCTTTGAGCCCAAGAAGACAAAAAGTCCGGCATCACACCCCCTGTTTGAGGAGTTTAGGATGCTGTGCTTTGTCAACGATATCAAGATCAAAACGCCTCAGGACGACGAGTTGCGTCCCTTGACTGAAGAAGAGCGCAAGAAGATACTCCCCAAATTTTATCGCAAGTCGAAGCCCGATTTTGACTTTGAGGATATCGCCAAGGAGCTGGCGGGCAAGGGAAAATATGCCTATTACAGAGATCCTCAGGGTAAGCCTTATCTCTTCAACTACCGGATGGACACCTCAGTGTCCGGCTGCCCAGTGACGGCAGGGTTACGGGACATATTTGGGGAAGACTGGGTCAACGCAATCTGTGAGGTCTACGATAAGGCCAAAGGCAAGACCCTCCTGCAGATAGTAAATGATATCTGGCACGTCCTCTTTGATTTTTCCGACAAAGAACACCTCATCGAGTTTGGCAAGAAGCATCTGCAACTCAGCGATGAGGAGGCAAAGAAGTTTGGCAATATCAGGCTCAGTTCTGAATATGCCTCTTTGAGCCTCAAGGCGATAGGCAAGATCCTCCCGTATCTGCGCGGGGGCATGATCTACTCTCTGTCGGCCTTCTTTGCCAATCTAGGGGAAGTTGTGCCGGCTGATATCTGGCAAGAGGAGTCCAACAGGCCACAGATTATCAATGGGATCCTGGAGGCCATTGCTCGCCGAGACAGCAACGAACTGGACCACAGGACCACAGAGAGGTGTATAAAAGACTATCTGATAGCACAGTATGAAGTCACCGAAAAGGAGACCGACAAGCTTTATCACCCCTCCATGATGGAGGCTTACCCCCGTGTGCCGGAAGGGGTCAACCAACTCGGTTCGCCAAGGATCAGCAGCCTCCGCAACCCGATGGCGATGCGTTCGCTTTTTCGCTTGCGTCATGTCATCAATACGCTGTTGGCAGAGGGGAAGATAGACCGGGACACCACGATACGTATCGAATTTGCGCGAGAACTCAATGACGCCAATAAGCGGCAGGCCTTGGCACGGTATGTCAAGGAAAACGAGAACGAGCGCAAGAAGGCCAGAGCCGAGATTGTTCAACTCTACAAGGGAGAGACAGGAAAGGCCATTGAGCCGACAGATACCGATATCTTGAAATATCAGCTGTGGGAGGAGCAAGACCACCGCTGTATCTATACCGATGAGCAGATTGGCATCGCTGACTTTCTGGGCCCGAACCCTAAGTATGACATCGAGCACACGATTCCCCGGAGTGCCGGCGGAGACAGTACGAAGATGAATCTGACGCTATGCAATAGCCGGTTCAATCGCGAGGTCAAGCAGACTCTGCTGCCCTCCCAGCTGGCCAATCATCAGGAGATCCTGCTCCGCATCGCAGGGTGGAAGGAGCGGTACGAAGAGCTGGACAAACGCATTCGCAGGATACGTACGTCGAGCAGTATGACCAAGCAGCAAAAAGACCAGAAGATACAAGCCCGCAACCTCTTGAAATTGCGCAGAGACTACTGGTATGGCAAGTATCAGCGCTTTGTGATGACCAAAGAACCAGAAGGCTTCAGCCGTCGACAAGGCACAGATATCAGCATAATATCAAAGTATGCTCGTCTGTATCTGAAATCTTTCTTCAACAGAGTCTTTGTCGTCAAAGGGCTGGCCACGTCCGACTTTCGCAAGATATGGGGCATACAGGACATCTATGCAAAAAAAGAAAGGGTAAACCACGTCCACCACTGTATCGACGCCATCGTAATTGCCTGTATGGGGTCTGTCGGATATAGCAGACTGGCGCAGTACTATCATGACGAGGAAAACCATAAATGGTATGGCTCCGCCAAGGGGCATCTCGCTGCGCCGTGGGAGACATTCCAGGAGGATATGAACAAGATCCAGAGGGAGATCATCGTGTCTCACAGTACTCAGGACAACATCGGAAAATCCGGCCGACGCAGGATACGGCTCAAGGGCAAAAAAGTCTGGGTTGACGGCGACGCTGCGCGTGCTTCGCTGCACAATGATACCTACTATGGCGCCATCGAGAGAGACGGAAAAATTAAGTATGTGGTACGCAAAGCCCTGGATGATAGTTTTAAGGAGTCAGATGTGGACAAAATCGTAGATGACACGGTCAGAGGTATCGTAAAAGAAGCCATCAGCGCGTGTGGCAGTCTAAAGGAAGCCCTGGCCCAAGGTATATGGATGAACAAGGAGAAGGGTATACCTATCCTCAAGGTAAGATGCTTCACACCATCCGTCACCCGTCCGCTCAATATCCGCCATCAGCGTGACGTGTCTGCCAAGGAATACAAACGGCAATATCATGTCACGAGCGAGACCAACTATGCGATGGCTATCTATGTCGGCCACGACAAACGAGGCAAGGAGAAGCGGGCCTTTGAGCTCGTCAGCAATCTGGATGCATGTGACTACTACAAGGAAAGCAATAACAAGGAAGTACAAGGTTACCACCTCGTACCGCCGACTAAAAATGGCTACCCTCTGACCTATCTCCTGAAAAAAGGCACGATGGTGCTGCTCTATGAGAATACGCCGGATGAGATTAGAGACTGTACCAAGGCGGAGCTCGTGAGACGACTATACAAGATCACCGGTTTCTCCTCAATGGTCGTGGGTGGGAATGAATATGGCACATTGACCATGCTGCATTCTCAGGAGGCACGGCCGTCAAGCAGTATAAAGACAAAAAATGGAGCGTATAAGCAAAATGAAGAATTCAGAAGTTCCATCGCTATGTATCATACTCAGTTGAAGGCACTTGTGGCCGGACGGGACTTTGAGATCAATGACTTGGGAGAGATCAAATGGTTAAAGTGATGCTAAAGCAGACACTCTTATTCTCATCCCCTGTACGACTCTCGTTGAAAAACAGACAGCTGGTCATCTCCCCCAGAGATGAAGATCGGATTATCACCCGTCCGATAGAGGATATAGGCTTTGTGGTCATCGAGAACCAGATGGTCTCTGTCAGTATTCCCCTCCTCAATGAGCTGGTCAGCAACAATGTCAGTGTGATCATCTGTGATGCTAAAGGCATGCCTTCGTCAATGCTGATGGGATTGGACCACAATGCGACGCAGGCAGAAAGCCTAAGGTATCAACTTGATGTTTCCGAACCCTCGCGAAAGCAAGCGTGGAAGCAGCTGGTAGAACAAAAGATCAGAAATCAGGCTTCAGTGCTCGACAAGCTCGGAAGAGGACCCCACAACTTGAAGATCTACTATAGTGCCGTACTAAGTGGCGACTCAACCAATCGTGAGGGAATAGCTGCACGACAGTATTGGCTTCACCTGTTTGGAAACAGTTTTAGGAGGGAGCGGGAAGGATTTCCTCCCAACAATCTGCTGAATTATGGATATGCCATCCTCAGAGCAGCAACTGCCAGAGCCTTGATAGGGTCGGGATTGCTGCCGGCACTGGGCCTGTTTCATAGGAATAGGTACAATGCCTTTCCGCTCGCCGATGATATCATGGAGCCTTATAGACCCTATGTTGACGAAATCGTATTTGAAGCAGCAGAAGAAGGACTCCTTAATCTTGACAAAGAGGTCAAAGCAAAATTACTAAATTTACTTGTCACGGATGTCAAGATAGGACAGGTCATCCGCCCACTGTCAATAGCTCTTACTACGACATCAGCATCTCTCCTGAAATACTACAAAGGCGAAGCAAAAAAATTGACTTTACCCATGTTCACATGACATTAGATCGACTTAATGCTTATCATATCATGTGGTTATTCGTATTCTTCGATTTGCCAGTAACAAGTAAGACAGAGCGTCGCGATGCTGCACTCTTTCGCAAGAATTTGGAAAAAGACGGATTCTCTATGATGCAGTTTTCTGTGTATATCCGACAGTGTGGCTCTTATGAGAGTGCAGAGGTCCATATTAGACGTGTAAAAAGTTTTGTTCCCAAATATGGGGTAGTGAGCATAGTGTCTATCACAGATAAGCAATACAGTAATATATACAATTTCCGAGGAATACCTAAAAATCAAAAATGTAAAGAAAGATATATCAGTGCACCCATACAACTGGAAATTTTTTAGTATATTTGTAGGGGAAATCATCCTACACGTCCGTTTTTTATTACTCGATAGAGGGGCGATTCCTTTATTTATAGGGGATTTCGAGTATTAGGGTTGCGGTTTGATGTAGGATAAGGAAGAAATACAACTATTGCTTGCATATCCGAGACCGACAATAGTTGCGGTTTGATGTAGGATAAGGAAGAAATACAACTAGCGTAAGGAAGTAGGAAGGGTAAGTAAGTTGCGGTTTGATGTAGGATAAGGAAGAAATACAACCGACGCGTTCACGGTGCTAACCGTCGTTAGTTGCGGTTTGATGTAGGATAAGGAAGAAATACAACAAGGAACGCCGCTACGCTATCAATGAGCAGTTGCGGTTTGATGTAGGATAAGGAAGAAATACAACCGTTACGACTTTGGACGGCACGAAGTGGAAGTTGCGGTTTGATGTAGGATAAGGAAGAAATACAACTGGGCTTCTAAGTTCACTCCTGGCGACGGGTTGCGGTTTGATGTAGGATAAGGAAGAAATACAACTTGGTATTTCATGGTACTCAGCAAAACGAGTTGCGGTTTGATGTAGGATAAGGAAGAAATACAACAAAAAGCGTTGACGATGGCAAAGAGATACAGTTGCGGTTTGATGTAGGATAAGGAAGAAATACAACACTCTCGATCTGCAAAGTCGCCGTACTTGGTTGCGGTTTGATGTAGGATAAGGAAGAAATACAACCCGCTTCAAGCTCAACGGAGTTGTAACCAGTTGCGGTTTGATGTAGGATAAGGAAGAAATACAACACCGCGAAAAACGAATGTCAGGATGTCGTGTTGCGGTTTGATGTAGGATAAGGAAGAAATACAACCTACATTAAAGTAAATCCAAAGGTGGCAAGTTGCGGTTTGATGTAGGATAAGGAAGAAATACAACTAAAGCCGCAGCAAAGAAAATGGCAAGGGGTTGCGGTTTGATGTAGGATAAGGAAGAAATACAACCTGCTGACAGCCGTTCAGGCTGCCCGTGAGTTGCGGTTTGATGTAGGATAAGGAAGAAATACAACTTTAGCGGACGCATACAGCGTAACAGATAGTTGCGGTTTGATGTAGGATAAGGAAGAAATACAACGACGAGATTTTATCAAAAAAAGTAGACATGGTTGCGGTTTGATGTAGGATAAGGAAGAAATACAACACCCTTTGTCGTAGTTCAAAGGCTCATATAGTTGCGGTTTGATGTAGGATAAGGAAGAAATACAACAAGAAGCTCGAAAGCGTATTGTATCAGATTGTTGCGGTTTGATGTAGGGAAGGAAGCCTAAGTGTGGCCAAGGGACGGCCTTAGGCCGCTGCCCTGCCGGGGGTGAGAACTTAAGGATAGTTGGATTTCTTGCCCGGAGAGGGGAGAAATTTGGTGAAAAATTGTCTGATAGGACGTTTTTCTTCCGTTTTGGGTACAAAAATGTACCGTGTGGCATAAAAAATAAAGCAAAACGTTGGCTGTTTTGAACAAATGCTGTACTTTTGCAACTGAAATCAGTCTACAAAGACAAGATACAGACACGACATGACGACGAGCAACAATTGGTTCGGCTTTTACTTTTACTTTTACTTTACTACTCCCAAGAAGTGAAGCGGTACGTCGTGCGCAACAGATGATAATAAACAACACAGATAACAATAAGGTCCCGCTCCACAAAAAAGAGCGGGACTTCTTTTGATAAGAAAAGAAACAGACAGACACGGACAAATGATCAAGGTAGCGATACAGGGCATCAAGGGCTCGTTTCACGATATAGCGGCTCACAAGTACTTCGGACAGGAGGAGGTGGAACTGATATGCTGCGACACCTTTGAGAACCTCTTTGTGGCGATGCACAAGGACAGCAGCGTGGTGGGGGTCATGGCGATCGAAAACACGATAGCGGGCAGCCTGCTCCACAACTATGAGCTCCTGCGCTCCAGTGGCGCGACAGTGGTGGGCGAGCAAAAGATACACATCGAGCATAGCCTGCTCTGCCTGCCGGAGGACGACGAGGCGGATATCGTGGAGATCAACTCCCACCCGGTGGCGCTGATGCAGTGTCGACAGTTCCTCAAGACGATGCCGCAGTGCAAGGTGGCGGAGACGGAGGACACGGCGGGCGCGGCGGAGGCTATCAGCCGACTGAGACTGAGGGGACACGCGGCGATCTGCTCCAAGGAGGCAGCGCCAATCTACCACATGAAGGTGCTCAGAGAGGCGATAGAGGACAATAAGCACAACTATACGCGCTTCCTCATCCTCTCCGACCCGTGGAGCGCGGACGCCTACCGCGACGCGAGCAAGAGCAACAAGAGCAGCATCGTCTTCAGCGTGTCGCACGAGTGCGGACAGCTGAGCCAGGTCTTGAGCATCTTCTCATTTTACCATATCAATATGACTAAGATACAGTCTCTGCCAATCATCGGGCATGAGTGGGAGTACCTCTTCTACGTG
Organism: uncultured Prevotellaceae bacterium; assembly: GCA_900316315.1. Lineage (GTDB taxonomy): Bacteria > Bacteroidota > Bacteroidia > Bacteroidales > Bacteroidaceae > UBA6382. The sequence continues at coordinate 14,899 of ONCK01000015.1, read as the reverse complement.
GACTTGACCTATACTGACTATACACGCTACAAGCAGAGCATCGACGCGATACGTCCACTGACCAAACAACTGAAAATACTCGGAGAATATGAATCAGACAATCAATAGCCTAGCCGGAGTCAAGACGATTGAGCCGGCGGCAAGGCTGGCACAGGTGGGTGAATACTACTTCAGCCGCAAGCTCAAGGAAATTGCCCGCCGCAACCGGCAAGGAGAACATATCATTAGCTTGGCGATTGGGAGCCCCGACATGCCGCCTTCGGAGGCGACGATAGAGACGCTCTGTCAGGAGGCGCGCAAGAGTGATGCCCACGGCTATCAGCCGACTGCGGGTATCCCCCAGCTGAGGGAGGCGATGGCGGACTGGTACAGGCGGTGGTTCGGCGTAGCGCTCGATCCAGAGGGGGAGATACAGCCGCTAATCGGCAGTAAGGAGGGTATACTGCACGTGACGCTGGCCTTTGCCAACGTGGGAGACCAGGTGCTTGTGCCCGATCCGGGCTACCCCACCTACACGTCGCTGAGCAAGATACTGGGCTGCGAAGTGGTGAAGTATGACCTGACGGCGGAGGACGGCTGGCAGCCCGACTTTGACGCGCTGGAGGCGATGGACCTGAGCCGCGTCAAGATCATGTGGACTAACTACCCCAATATGCCTACGGGGGCCAACGCGCGGATGGAGACTTATGAGCGGCTGGTGGATTTTGCCCGTCGCCACGGCATACTGGTGGTCAATGACAATCCGTACAGCTTCATTCTCAACGACCACCCGCAGAGCATCCTCCAGGTGAAGGGCGCCAAGGACTGCTGCATCGAGTTTAACTCGATGAGCAAGAGCCACAATATGCCCGGATGGCGTGTCGGACTGCTGGCCAGCAATGCACAGTTTGTGAGCTGGATACTCAAGGTGAAGTCCAATATCGACAATGGCACCTTCCGCCCCCTCCAGCTCGCTGCCGCACGGGCTTACCACAACGATCCCGAGTGGCACCAGGAGGCTAATATACAGGTGTACAGGTCACGCCGCGACGTGGCGGAGGAGATCATGAGGGCGCTGGGCTGCACCTATGACCCGGCGCAGGTGGGAATGTTTCTCTGGGGCCGGATACCCGACGACTGTCCCGATGTGGAGCAGCTGACGGAGAAGGTGCTCAACGAGGCCCACGTATTTATCACACCGGGCTTCATTTTCGGGCACAATGGCGAGCGCTATATCCGCATCTCGCTCTGCGCCAAGCGGGAGCAGATGGTCGAGGCACTGCGACGGATACGGCAGGTCTTCTAGGGAGACAAAAGTAAAAACAAGATTTCAAATAATAAAAAATAAAATAAGCAACGATTATGGAACTAGATTTGCAACCTCTCAATCTCCCCGGCATTAGCAACAAGCGCCCGTTGGTCATCGCCGGCCCGTGCAGCGCAGAGAGCGAGGAGCAGCTACTGGAGACGGCCAAGCAACTGGCTGCAATAGGCGTCAAAATATTTAGAGCCGGCATATGGAAGCCGAGGACCAAGCCAGGAGGCTTTGAGGGCGTCGGTGAGCCGGGACTGAAGTGGATGATGGAGGTGAAGCAGCAGACGGGCATGCTTACGGCGACGGAGGTGGCGACACCCAAGCACGTGGAGCAGGCGCTGGCAGCTGGCATCGACATCCTCTGGATAGGGGCGCGCACAGCGGCCAACCCCTTTGCCGTACAGGACATCGCCGATGCGCTCAAGGGCGTGGACGTGCCAGTGCTCTACAAAAACCCGGTCAACCCTGACCTCGAGCTCTGGATTGGCGGTATGGAGCGTATCAATGCTGCGGGTATCAAGCGCATGGCGGCTATCCACAGAGGCTTTACCGCCTATGAGAAGGTGATCTACCGTAACCTGCCGATGTGGCACATCCCCATCGAACTGAGACGCCGCATTCCCAATCTGCCTATCATCTGTGACCCGAGCCACATGGGCGGACGCCGAGAACTGATCGCGCCAATCAGCCAGCAAGCGATGGACCTGGGATTTGATGGACTGATCATCGAGAGTCACTGTGAGCCGGAGAATGCCTGGAGCGACGCTAAGCAGCAGGTGACACCCGACGTGCTGAGCTTTATCCTGGACAAACTGGTAATCCGCGATACGGGCGAGACGACGGAGAGCCTGCGTGCCCTCCGTAAGCAGATAGACGAACTGGACGACAAGGTGATCGAAATCCTCTCCAAGCGTATGCGTGTGAGCCGCGAGATCGCCCGCTACAAGAAGGAACACAGCATGACTATTGTGCAGCCCAACCGCTACGACGAGATCATCAGCAAGCGCAGCGCACAGGGCATACTCTGTGGCATGAGCGGCGACTTCATGAAGACGGTCTTTGAGGCTATCCACGAGGAGAGCGTGCGCCAGCAGGTGGAGCTGATTAATAAGGAATAACCGTATCACATACAAACGGAGAAATCGCATCAGACAAGAAGAAAATGAAAATACTGGTACTGGGAGCGGGCAAGATGGGCTCCTTTTTTGTCGACTTACTGAGTTTTGACCACGAGGTGGCGGTGTATGAGACCGATGCCAAGCGGCTGCGGTTTATGTACAATACCCAGCGCTTCACGAGCCTGGACGAGATAAACGGATTTGCCCCGGAACTGGTCATCAATGCCGTCACGCTCAATCATACGCTCGACGTCTATTGCGAGGTGACGCCCCACCTGCCTAAGAATTGCATACTGAGCGACATCGCCTCGGTCAAGACGCATCTCAAGGAGTACTACGACCAGTGCGGATTCCGCTACGTGAGCACGCACCCCATGTTTGGCCCCACCTTTGCCAACCTGGGACAGCTGAGCCAGGAGAATGCCATCGTCATCAACGAGGGGGACTACATGGGACGGGTCTTCTTTCGCGACCTCTACAAGCGTCTGGGGCTTAATGTCAGAGAGTACTCCTTTGAGGAGCATGACGAGGTTGTCTCATACTCGCTCTCGATCCCCTTCATCTCGACCTTCGTCTTCGCTGCCGTCATGAAGCATCAGGATGCGCCCGGTACCACCTTTAAAAGGCACATGGCCATCGCCAAGGGCGTGCTGAGCGAGGACCGCAACCTTCTGCGGGAGATTCTTTTCAACCCCCGTACGACTGAGCAGTTGGGCAAGATACAAAACGAGCTGCGGCTTCTGACCGATATCATCGAGCACCACGATGAGAAGGGACTCAATGACTATATTACTCGTATCAGTCAGAATATCAAGTAAAAAATAGAACAGTAGAAAGCCTTTCACCTTTTTCTTATGGTAGATAAGCAACAGCTGATTCACTTTGACAGCGACTACTTGTGTCTGGCCCACCCGGCCATCGTGCAGCGCATGGCCGAGGAAGTGCTCGTGCCTCACACGGGATATGGATGTGACGAGATCTCGGAGCACGCGCGGCAGAGGATCAGGGAAGTCTGTGGCTGCGAGACGGCTCTGGTTGCGTTTTTGACAGGCGGGACGCAGACCAATGCGGTTGTAATCGACGCACTGCTGGCCTCTTATCAGGGCGTGCTGGGAGCCGATACGGCCCATATCGGAATGCACGAGGCGGGGGCCATCGAGGCAATGGGCCACAAGGTGATTACGTTGCCCTCTCATGAGGGCAAGATCAGCGCAGAGACGGTGGACAGCTACATGAAGGTCTTTTGCGGAGACGAGAGCTGGGAACACTGCGCCCAGCCCGGCATGGTGTACATCACCTTTCCTACGGAATATGGCTCCGTCTACACGCTCAGCGAACTGGAGGACCTGCACGCCGTCTGCAAGCGCCACCGGCTATGGCTCTACCTCGACGGTGCACGCATCGGATACGGTCTGGCGGCGGCTGGGACGGATGTTACGCTGAAGGATATCGCATGTCTGTGTGACGCCTTCTACCTCGGCGGGACTAAGTGCGGGGCCATGTTTGGTGAGGCGGTGGTCATCCCCCGCGCGGGGATTGTCAGCCACTTCTTTACCCAGATCAAGCGCCATGGCGCCTTGCTCGCCAAGGGATGGAGCTGCTCGCTGCAATTTGATACGCTCCTGAGCGACGACCTCTACTTCAAGATTACCCGCTATGGCGTCGAGATGGGACAGCGGTTGAAGGAGCAACTGGTACAGAAGGGCTATCGGCTGCTGCAGGACTCGCCAACCAATCTGCTCTTTTTTGTGCTCGACAACCGGCAACTGACGCTGTGGAGACGCTTGGCGACCTTTGACATATGGGAGAAGCGCGCTGACGGAAGAGCCATCGTGCGCCTCGTGACGAGCTGGTCGACGCGGGAGGAGGAAATCCGCGACTTCGTCGCCCAGGTATAGGCGCCGGCCCATATATCAAAAAAAAATAAGGAACAAAATGTCTCTGCCTTTACCAAAATGACTATATTTGCAAGACTGAATGACCGTGGTTATACTAAGAAAAAGAAGCAAAACAAAATAGTCATAAATAATCATAAAGTAAAACGAGTATGAAGAAGATCCTATTAATCGCATGCGTAGCTGTGGCTACGATGATGGCGTCCTGCTCCAAAGAGGGGGCCAATCTGACCAAGTCGGGACTTAATCCCGCTGATTTTAGCTATGTCACCGACGGAGACACCACCGCACTCTATACTCTGACCAATAAAAACGGCATGGAGGTCTGCGTGACCAACTTCGGCGCCCGTATCGTCAGCATCATGGTGCCTGACAAGCAGGGCAAGATGACGGATGTTGTGCTGGGCTACGACAGCATCGGCAAGTATATCAACAATCAGAGTGACTTTGGCGCCGCTATCGGCCGCTATGCCAACCGCATCAACAAGGGACAGATCACGGTCGAAGGCAAAAAAATCCAGCTCCCGATCAACAACTACGGACACTGCCTCCACGGCGGCCCCAAGGGATGGCAATACAAGGTCTACAAGGCTAACCAAATCAACGACCATACGCTCCAGCTGACACTCAACTCTCCTGACGGCGATCAGAACTTCCCCGGCAACGTCAAGGCAATCGTGACCTACAAGCTGACGGACGACAATACTATCGACATCAAGTATGAGGCCACTACAGACAAGGAGACGGTAATCAATATGACCAACCACAGCTACTTCAATCTCAACGGCGATCCTACTATCCCCGTGACCAACGATACGCTGTTTGTCAACGCCAAGGCCTTTACGCCTGTAGACAGCACCTTTATGACGACGGGCCAGATCGCCTCGGTCTACGATACACCGTTTGACTTTATTACCAAGCCGATGACCATAGGCGCCCGTATCGACAGCGACAACCAGCAGCTCAAGAATGGACACGGCTACGACCACAACTGGGTACTCAATACCGCAGGCGATATCTCCCGCATCGCCGCTCGCGTGGTCAGCCCGATTACGGGCATCGTCCTCGAGGTCTGCACCGACCAGCCCGGTATCCAGATCTATACTGGCAACTTCCTGGATGGCACGCAGGTGGGCAAGAAGGGCATCAAGTACGGTCACCGCACTGCTATATGCCTCGAGACTCAGGTCTATCCCGACAGCCCCAACAAGAAGGGACGTCCGGGCTGGCCTAACGCCTATCTCAAGCCGGGTGAGAAATATACCCATGAGACGCTCTTCCATTTCTCTGTGGAGAAATAGTTTGTAGCCCGGCCCGCGCAAAGCCGCAGGCCAACGCGATACCAATCAGCACCGTCCCTGTCTCCCCATCGGAGGCGGGGACGTGTTGTGTTTGATGCCATGCTGCGGCGCTGAGCCATCAAATCGAGGACCGAGAGGTGTCATAGGGATAGGCTATAAGGCGAGTTGAGGAGAAGTATCGGGCGAAGAGACCCTTGCGTCAGCCGTATGGAGGTAGTAGAAGCGCCTATGCTGGGGAGAGATGTCTATTTCATCGCAAAGCTTAATGGGAAAAGCGGCCTCGTCTCGCTTCGTCCCGCCGGGTCCGTTGGCGAGAGGAGTCGCTCATGAGCTGACCAGGAAGGCAACAACGGTCGCTGCAAGCAACAGGGTCTCAATGAGGCATCAGGCGACAAAGGCGCACGATGCCCTCAGCTGCGACTCAGGGAGCAAAAATCGAGGGATATCCTTCCTCGAAAGGCCAATGCACCGATGATGCTAAATCCATCATAGGAGAGAGTGCAGGACTTTTACGCATATTAAGGGCGAAGGAATAGCAGTTTGGATACGCCACAGATGGGTGTGTGGAAATCCAAATGAGGTAAGGGCTGATATCCGTAGGCGAGAGCGCGGGGGTATTGAGAGCTGTGAGGAAATTTTTTCACTTAAACCGATTGCCATCCCACTGCATGATAATCTCGTCCTTGAGATAAGGCTTCAGGCGCTCTTTGATGTCCGTAAATCCTTCATCAAGACAGATATGCCAGACGAGCTGATTGCCGGACGCTCTGACCTGGGCGGAAATCATCGGCACGCCGGTGCTGCTCAGGGCTTGCTGGCGCTCTGCAAGGGTCTCTCCGGTAGGCAATATGAGAAAATCTGTCGGTCGGGGAGTGGCCAGATAGCGCGCGGCGCGCAGGGGTTGCCAGTCGGAGGAGTAAAAGGAGACTTCGCTCTCGGGCATGGGGTTGAGATAAGTCCGGATGAAGCAGATCAGTTGCTTGTTCAGCAACTTCTGCTCAAGCAGCAGCATCTCGACCCGCGTGGAGGAGGACTCCTCAAGGGACATGTACCGGTCTGTGATGGAGATGAGCTGGCAGGGCTCGCCTGTTACGCCTTTGACGCGTGCCGTCATGCCGCTGGCAGCATAATCCAGCAGATCCAGTCGGCTGGAGTGGGTCAGTAGAGGGAGGATGCTGTCCGGCATCTCTTTGATCAAGTCGCGCAGGTTGTGCTGGGACGCCCCTACACTGGTTGCGGAGGCGGAGGAAGCCATTGCCGTCACGGATACTTCACGCTTGACGCTGTAATTTGTCGGCACTGCGGAGGCGGACAAAGTAATGGCCAGGCTAAAGAGAGCGATGGACAGCCTCTGATGTATAGTAAAGGGGAAAATACGGGTCTTTAGATGATTCATACTGCAAAAGTACTGTTTTAGTCTCTACAAAAAAGGCTGTAAAGTAAAAAAACACAACAATTTTTGCGTTGTTCTCTCAGAAAGTTGTAACTTTGCACCGCTTTTAGCCTTATGGAGGATGCTAAGGTTTACTCTAAGGCTTATCTGTACTGAAATCAAACAAATAAATAATACAACAAATGAAGCAAGACATTCATCCCAAAGAGTATCGTCCGGTAGTTTTCAAAGATATGAGCAACGGTGACATGTTCCTCTCAAGATCTACCTGCAAGACCAATGATACGATTGAGTTTGAGGGGGAGACCTATCCGCTCGTCAAACTTGAAATCTCAAATACGTCACATCCTTTCTACACCGGAAAGTCTAAGCTTGTCGATACTGCAGGTCGTGTGGACAAGTTTATGAGCCGCTACGGTAAGGCACAGCACAAGTAAGTTCCATCTGGGATGTGCGGCCACACGTTATCCTCATCTGCCAGGTAAAAGGCAGCTGGCGGTAAAAGCAAGGACTTGGGTATTTGTCTCGTGCATACTCACAAAAGAGACAGCCTTCAGGATAATGTAGGCATCGTGTCCTGAGAACATATACAGGTTTAAACGAAGATAGGAGACCCTTTATAAGGTGTCTCCTATCTTTGTCTCTGTCCTATTTTGTCGGCATCCTGTGAACGTTTTTACTGGCGCTTCTTATCCCGTAAGCGTTTAATTTCCTCAGCATTCTTTATCCTGCCGGCGATTTTTTCTGCCGACCTATTGGGTGCTTGTCGATGGAGGGGGTGAGGTAAGGCGGCTGTCATGCCGCTATTTTCTTCCCTCTAATTTGGGGGGAGCGCAGGCTATTTCTGCTTAAGCAAGTCGCGTATTTCGGTGAGCAACTTCTCCTCGTTGGATGGCTCTGGAGGCGTCTCAGGCTTGGACTCTTCCTCTTTCTTCTTGCTTAGGATATTGATGCCCTTGACGAGCAGGAAGACGCAGAAGGAGATGATAAGGAAGTCTATGAAGTTTTGGATGAAATTGCCATAATTAATCGTGGCTTCAGCGACTTTTTCTACGCCGGGAATTTCCATGGAGGGGAGCGTAATCTTAAGGTCGGAAAAATTGACGCCGCCAATCAGCCATCCAATAGGCGGCATGAGGATATCATCTACGATACTGCTCACGATCTTGCCAAAAGCACCGCCGATGATGACACCGACAGCCATGTCGATTACATTGCCACGCATGGCAAATTGCTTAAATTCAGTCAGAAATTTACTCATGATAGATATAAGTGTAGGTTAAAAATGAATGCTTGATTTGCGATGTCTGGTTTGCACCTTGCTGATTTCTAAAAATTTAATACTGTTTGTGCGTACAAAATTAGAAAATGATTTGTAACTTTGCAACCGCTTAGCAGGAAAAGTTCTCACTGAGGCCTTCCTGAAAGGTTAGAAATAGAGTTAGAAGTTACGACGCAAGTTTGTATAAACCTTTATAAAAACATTAAGTAAAATGGTAAAAGTAGCAATTAACGGTTTCGGTCGTATCGGCCGTCTCGCATTCCGTCAGATGTTTGCAGCTCCGGGTTATGATGTAGTTGCCATCAACGATCTCACAAGCCCCAAGATGCTGGCTCAACTTCTGAAGTATGATACCACTCACGGTGGTTATCAGGGTATCATTGGTGAGAAGCCCGTTCATACGGTTTCTTATGATGATACTCCTTTCACAGAGAATGGCAAGGAAGCAGCTGGTTTCATCTCTGTAGATGGCAAGAAGATCACGATTTACAAGGAGAAGGATGCAGCTAATCTGCCTTGGGGCGCTCTGGACATCGACGTAGTACTCGAGTGCACCGGTTTCTATACTTCCAAGGATAAGAGCATGGCTCACATCAAGGCTGGTGCCAAGAAGGTCGTCATCTCTGCTCCTGCAGGCAATGATCTCAAGACTATCGTATTCAACGTTAACAATAAGACTCTGACAAAGGACGACCAGATTATCAGCGCTGCATCTTGCACGACTAACTGCTTGGCTCCTATGGCAAAGGCTCTCAACGATAAGTATCCTATCCAGGCTGGTATCATGCAGACCATCCACGCCTACACGGGCGACCAGATGATTCTCGATGGTCCTCAGCGCAAGGGTAACCTCCGTCGTAGCCGTGCTGGTGCTTGCAACATCACTCCTGCTTCTTCTGGCGCAGCTAAGGCTATCGGCCTCGTACTTCCTGAGCTTAATGGTAAGCTGATCGGTGCTGCACAGCGTGTGCCTGTACCCGATGGTTCTACCACTCTGCTCTATGCTGTTGTTAAGGGTAAGGACGTTACTGTAGAGAGCGTTAATGCAGCTATGAAGGCTGAGGCTAACGAGAGCTTTGGCTATAACGAGGAAGAGATCGTCTCCAGCGATATCCTGGGCATGCGCTACGGTTCTCTCTTCGATGCCACTCAGACCATGGTTGTCAAGCTTGACGACGACACCTATGAGGTACAGGTTGTTTCTTGGTACGACAACGAGAACTCTTATACCTCCCAGATGGTACGTACAATCAAGTACTTCGCTGAGCTCGGCAAGTAAAGACACATTTCGGGGCTAGTCTCGATTTATTAGGGGATGCCAGTACTTTCAGGGTGCTGGCATCCTTTTATTATATGCGGCCTCCTCGGCGAACAAGAGATGGGCTTCGGAAGGCTGGCGTCCTCCTTTTTTATATGTAGCCTGGGAGAGTAGATATTGGAGGAAATATATCCGGTACTGCTTCCGGTTGCAAAGTATGGCCTTTGCGCTCATGTCTCAATTATGCGGGAGTAGGTATAGATGGCCATGATTGAGTTGGCGGCTTCACGGAATCAGCGTCTTCTGATTTGCAGTAATGAGAAATTGCTGTTTTGCGTGTAGACGTTCAGACAGTATCAGTATATATGAAAGCCTTGCTTTGGAAGAGTTGAACGGTGGCCGTCTTAACGCTGGGAAGTGTGAACTTTGTCAGAGAAGTTGAATTTGTGACTAAGGTACAACAACAGAGTCACCCATTATTGGAATTTGGGTGTAGAAAGGGGAAAAAACGTGGGTTTTGAAGAAATAGAATGAAAAAAAACGTCCCAAATGATACGCAGTATAAAAAAATATATTACCTTTGCACTCGCAAACAAACAATGAGGCCTCGTAGCTCAACTGAATAGAGTAGCTGACTACGGATCAGCAGGTTCAGGGTTTGAATCCCTGCGAGGTCACTCAGCAAGAGGAGAAGAGGATGTGGAATCCTCTTCTTTTTTTGTAGTAAACTCCTATTTGGCAACGGACAGTTGTTGCCTGTCTTGCTTGATGTCTTGCAAGAGAGTATGCATCTCTGAGATTACAGAGGGATGCTTACTGGCGACATTATGCTCCTCGTGGATATCGCGGCTGACTCGATAGAGCTGAGGCGTCGGGAGATAGCGCATGCGGCGTGGAGCAGGAGCGGGGAGTGACAAAGAGAAAAGCGGCTATGACTGTTGGACTTGAAGAATGAATAAAGATGTGCTGTCTGGGAAAAGGCGTTGTGAGCCTTGGTAGACAGATATAAGGCGTTCCTACTCTCGATAAAATTGCTGGATACGAGGAAGTCCTAATGCCGGTGCATTTCATCAAAAAAATCGCCAAGTCAAGAGAGACTGACTTAGCGATCAAGTGATCCGCTTGGGGTTCGAACCCAAGACCCCAACATTAAAAGTGTTGTGCTCTACCAACTGAGCTAGCGGATCTGCTCATGCCTTTAGTCTAGGCGACTACAGAACTATAAGCGAATGCAAAAGTACACTTTTCTTGTTTAATGGCAAAGGGAATATCCTTTTTTTTCCGAAAGACACTTATTTGGCGTATTGGACTGTGTGTTTTTTGTTTGTATTAGACAGGAAGGAGCCTCATGCCATTATGATGTCAGGCTAGACGACTGCATACTCCTATCTGATGGCAGATCTTGAGCCAGAGGATAGTCTGTATCAGGCTTCTTGCGAAGAGATAGGCAGCAAACACTATCCATGGGACTTAATTGGTATCCCTGCAGAGATGGCCGACAAAATGCAGCAGGGTGAAGTATATGCTTGTCGCAATGACGAGTGTAAGTTGCATCGCGCGTGTCTGTGTAAGCCCGATGAGGATGCCTTCCCATATAAATGCGGCCATACTGATCAGCGGGATGCAAATGCTCCATGGGATGGTTCTTCGGCTTCAAATTTCATCTGGTCTATAATGAAAGGTGAGTTGTAGAACTTCTGATTACACCCGGGGATGTTGACGACAGAAAACCACTGGACTACAAGGCATTCGTGGAAGAGCTCTATGGCAAACTTGTCGGTGACAAAGAATATATCGGTAAGGACTTGTTCCAGCGTCTCTTTGTGGACGGGATATAATTGATAACCAAACTGAAGAACAACATGAAAGGAGCCTTGATGAGGGTGTCCGACAAGCTCTTGCTTAGAAAGAGAACCATCATAGAAACCGTCGATGATGAGTTGAAGAACATTGCCCAGGTGGGCATTCGGGGCACAGAAGCGTCGAGAACTTCGTGGTCAATACTCTCAATACTCTGGCGGCCTAGGCTGTATATCGTTTTTTCCCAAGAAGCCCTCCATTGCTGTGGAACGTTCCTTTGATTGCTAACTTACTTTGTTCTAAATTCATCGAACTCACGTTAAATATAACTATTCTGCCTATAATATAATCAGGTTCTATTCTGCCTATATATAAATAGGTATGTCGGAAACTTCATTTGTCTTCCTCGACGAGTGGATTGCCATGCTCCTCTAACCACTCGACGAGAAACTGCTGCAGGTCCTCACCTTGCGGTACGTTCAACTTGCGACGCACATGCGTGCGGACTACGTCAATGTTTTTCTCCGACTTGCCCAGCAACTGACAGATCTCACTGCGCTTCTTGCCTTGAAGGACAAGGCTGCAGACATTCCGCTCCGACTTAGTGAGACCGGAAAAGAGCTCGTTTATCCTGCTGTTATTGGCCAAGTGGCTTCTCAGATAGAGGCGCACGGTATTGATGATGTTGCACTGCGACCGTGGAGAGAACATGGCAAAGAGACGGTCCACGTCGTCAGACGTGGGATTGCTGTTGCTGCTCATCCGCAAATAGCCTTCTATCTCTCGCCTGTTAAGCTGGACGGCACGCATCAGCGCCGACTCCCAATAATGCAGGTCCCTGTTTTCATCCGACACGCTCAATACGTTGCGTCGCAAGATTTCTCCCACCACACAGATAAAGAACTCGACGAATACGAAGAAGCAAAACACGCGCCACAGCGCAGGCGTATGCAGATAAGCGGCCGTAAGCGTATAGGTGGCCAGGCTGATTGTCGTGATGATGAAAGGCGTAATCTTCACGAAGGCCATCACAAGAAAAAACACAGCAAGGACCGTAAAGACTTGGTTACCGAGGATAAGTTGTAGATAGTGAGGGTCCTGCTGCGTGCTGGCCAAGAAGAAGCAACGTACGGCGATGCAGCATTGAGAGACAATGGTGACAATGGTCAATGCCTGCGGCACCGTGAGCCGGCGGGCCAGAAACAGCGCAAATGCCACAAGGCAGACCAGCAGATGAAAGCCGCTGACAGTGAGCGGCAAGGGTTGCTGTGATCCTCCCATGCCTAAGAACTGCATGGCTACAGTCACAACTACAAGGATGACGTGGAGCAGATAGACTGTGACACGCTGACGCTCGATGGCGTTGTCTGCGCGAGCGTGCAAGAGGTCGCGAAAAAAAGTAAAAAACGGATGGATTGTCATATCCCTAATCTTTCTGTTCGTTGTGCCTTCCGTCCCCTCTCCAAATGCCGGGCCTATGAAGCAACAGACGGGCTGAAATGGCCTTGCTGCAAAGTTAGCGATTTTTCCCATATCCAATCAGCACATGTGAACAGTTTTAGGTGGGCTTAGGGAGTAGGTTTTTTAGGGAGTGAATTTCGATGAAAAGGAACAATTTGAACGCAAAAAAAACAGAAAAACACTTGGGAGTTATCGTAATTTTGTTCCTGATGTACCTGTCGGAAGTATCAAAGACGGAATACATATAGATGAGAATAACTACGCTTATTCTGAGTGCAGGGGCGCTGTGATACCGAAGGATGCGGCAAATACAGCAATGACGAGGAAATAAACCGCCTCGAGATACAGAATTCGGGCTATTCCAGGAACTGGGACAAGACATCCATGGACAATTATGTGGGCGACCTGGCGGATAAATACCAAGACAACAACATGCTCTTTGAGAATACCGATGACAATCCCCTGCAGAGCGTCACATTCCGCACTCACAACCGCAGCGGCGACCAGTTTAAGTGTCGTACGATATTGGTGGTCTGCAAGTTTGCGAAGCGCGACTACCAGTTTACCAGCAGTGCTTACGAACTCAAAGTAGGCGAGAAAGTAAGGTACTGTATTACGAGCTCGAGTGCGGGCCTCGCGGTGAGCGGCGCTAAGTATTCCTACAAACCCTCCGGGGTGGTGCGTCTCGAGTATAATGCGGAAGATGGTAATGTCGCTACAGCTGTCAAGGCGGGTACGTCCACCGTCACCGCCACCTGGTCGGCAGACAACAATTTCGTGAAGTATTCCATCAGCGCGAAGTTCACTGTGCGTAATGTGCAGCCCGCCTCGCTGAGCAACAGTTCCACCATCACGATAAATGCGTGGGATACGGCGGATGCCCCCACTCTGCAGGGTCTGCCTGCTGACTATACCGGCAGCGTGAGCTGGACGAGCAGCGACGAAAGCGTCGCGAAGTTAGAGAACGGCAAGATAGTATTTGGTGGCACGGGCTACGGCAAGACGGCTACCATCACCGCTACCCTGCCCCAGACCAGCCTGTACGCCGATAAGAAGCTCTCATACAAGGTGACGGTGAACAATGAGATGCGCATCGCCAGCAAGGCCGACTGGGAGAAGTTCTGCCAGCAGGTGAAAAGCGGCAACGTCAGCATCACTGGTACGCTCACCACCGACATCACCGACCCCGTCACTACAAGGGTGGGCACGGTTCTTAATGCGTACAAAGGCACCTTTGAAGGCAACGGTCATTCCATCGTCCTCGGGCTCAGCGGTGGTGACTACACCGCTCCCTTCTTCTCAGCCATAGGCGCTACGATCCGCAACCTCACCGTGACTGGCAGCATCTCTTCCACCGGCATGTGTGCCGCCAGCCTCCTGGGCATCGCGAAGAACGAGCCCGTCACCATAGACCACTGCTCCGGCAGCATGACAGGAGCGTTATCGGGCAAATGCGGCGGCCTTGTGGGTAAGATGTCCAGTGGTGGCAACGCGATATTCAATCAGCTCGAGGGCAATGATTCCCTCGTAGCCTTCATGCCGTATCTGATCATGATGAATGAGAGCACGGAGCGCATCGGCTACAGTCAGAAGACGGTCGTGCAGGCAGGCAACATCAGCATGGCGGGTACGCTCAGGACGGTACTCAACAGCGAGGCCGACAGCCTGGGTGCCTACATCATGCAGGACGACGGCAACTGGAAGAAAGTGATGAAGGAGAAGGATGTGACCGCTTACATCCCGCCCTTCAGGGCCTATCTCTGCTCTACGGGCATGGGGCTTGCCCATCCCAATATGGGCAGCGTATTCTCCGGCATCACCACCGGCGTGGAAAAATCATCCTGAAGGATAATGACGGCACGATGCGCATCTACGACCTCTAGGGCATAGACCGCGGCACGGATCTCAACTCCCTGCCCGCCGGCATCCATATCCGCGGCGGTAAGAAGATACGCAAAAGATAGCCGCCTGACCGGTCCTGTCTAAATCAGCATCTCCCCCGTACCCCGACGACCATGAGGGTACGGGGGAGATTTCGTATGAAGACAGATCCATACATTTTCAACCTCAGTACATGAACGGGCATACTCCCGTGAT
>ONCK01000003.1 GCA_900316315.1 uncultured Prevotellaceae bacterium | reverse complement strand
GTCGTAGACAGCCTGACCGAAACACTCGAAATGCTTGTGCTCGATGACACGCGTGTAAGGAACGTCATGGGAAGTGTAATTAACCACAGCATTGCCCTGGTAGTTAGAAGTATCCTCGATGCGGGTCTTGAAACTGACCGTACGCCAGTTCAGTTCCCCGAACTTGCTTCCGAAGTACTCGTCGATACGACCAGTATAGACTAATTTGTCAGCATACTTGCGCCAGTCGTGATACTCACTTGTAAAGAAGTCTATTCCGGTCTTTGTATCAACACCCTCAAGCAGACCATTGATGAGTTTATTGTACCCACCGATAGGAATGCCTTGATAAGAATCGTTGAAGTAGTTGTTGTCGAAGACCAGACGAACAGGCAATCTTTTAATGATGAACGCCGGGAGCTCCGTGCATTTACGCCCCCACTGCTTCTCCGTGTAATCCTTGATGAGGCGTTCGTAGACATCCTTACCGATGAGGGTGAGTGCCTGCTCTTCGAGATTACGCGGTTCGGTCACACCGGCTGCCTTCATTTTAGCTACCGCTTCAGCCCGCTGTTCGTCAATCTTCGCCTGAGCCTCAGCCGGTGTCTTCACGCCCCACATCTCACTGAAGGTGTTCATATTGAACGGCAGATTGTAGAGCTTGCCATGGTAATTCGCCACCGGAGAGTTGGTATAACGGTTGAAAGGCACTAAAGAGTTGACAAAATCCCATACCATCTTATTGGATGTATGGAAGATATGCGCTCCGTACTTATGCACATTAATACCCTCGATATTCCCGCAATAGACATTGCCACCGAGCTGAGGCCGCTTGTCTATCACCAGGCACTTCTTCCCTTGTTTGTGAGCGAAGTATGCGAATGTGGCACCGAAAAGACCGGAACCTACGATTAGATAGTCGTATTTCTTATTCATAATTAAGATTGAATTTCTTATCTATTCCCCACAAAATATGCATAATCGAAGACTATCCAAATATATTATCAATTTCTCGATAGAATTTTTCTTGCTCATGGTGTATGCACTCCCGCATGTAAGCGAAGTCATCAATACGAACATCATAGTTGTTTAAGATGTCGTCGATACAAGTTTTGATCTTGCTGTAGTTGGCATGTAGCATGTCAAATTTGTATCTACCATTAATTGGAATATCCTCGAAATATCCAGATGCTCCAAAACGTCCTGTAATGATGCAGCAGTTATGTATTGCAGCTTCACGGGGTAGGCGATCTTTTCCTGGGAATGGGCCAAAATCAATGTATAGCTTGGCCTGATCGAAGAGATGATTGAGCTGCTCACGAGTAAATCCTTGAAGTGCTACAAACTTATAACCATGCATAATCTTCATCAGTTTCTTCGTGTAGCGAATGCCCTTTTTAGGGTTATAGAGAATAATATTCTCCTTTTTGACAGATGTATCTATATTCGTCTGTATCTCAGGATTGATGTAATCCGTAAGTCTGAAGATTCTGTCAAAATGCTGAGAATAGAGGAATTGCTGAATATATGTAGCCTGGTAAAAATGATAAAGGCGCGAATCCTCCTTTCTAACCTTCTCCATAGAATAATTATTGGGATAAGGATACTTTGACCTAATAAAATCCTTATGATAAAGCTTACAAATAACAGGTCCTAATGGAGTCTTTTTAACCATCCATTTCAGGATGCTTTTAAACATATTCATCTTCTGTTCAAAGCATTGAGTATGCTTCCAAATGTCAGTAAAGTTTCCATTCCAAGCTAGGGCATTTTCAACAGACATCCACCAAATACAAACCTGTGCCTTCTTAAAATGGGGTGTCGTCAAGACAAAAGATTCCGGAATAACCACAACGTTTTCTGGACTATCGTCAATAGAATTAGCCACGGCTATATTATATTTTCTGTAGGCCTCGGTAACCTGATTGTCATCTTTGACAATTTTGCATGAGACAATGTCTGATATGTAAAAGACATATGCTTCTTTACCTTTCTCACGCAGATAATCTACTAACTGATGTGCAAGCTCCACACCACCTGTTGCGTATTTATATGGTGCCATAACGTACACCTTATTATATCTAAGTAAACTCATAATAGTTATATATTAATGTTAGATCGATCGTGAACTCTAAACGAGCTATTAAAACATTAAATATTAAGCCTAATGTGTTGACTTATTCTACTCACCTGATCTTAACTTTTTACGACGGCTTCTATCTTTGATATTACCAAACTTGCAAATTGATCTTTCTTGTAAGTCAGATACAAGGAATATATTCCGAAACCAATTAATGTCTCTGCAATCAGCATGATAAGATTATTAGCCTTTAACAAGGCGGCAACTGCAAATATTGAAAGAATCATTAAAAGACCACCAACAAAATAAGTCAGATTATCTTTTTTAAAGAATTTAATTGGCATGTCTTGTTTGGCTATTATGTACATAGACAACGTTGTTGCGACCTCTGCTCCAAGATAGGCTATGGCTGTTCCATTAAATGATAAGAATGGTATCAAAGCTAGGTTCAATATAACATTAGTGATAGCACCATATATAGTGCACTTTACAACAGTGTTGATTTTACCAATTGGATATAGGACTTGCATACCCATTATATTGGAAAGTCCGACTACCAAAGTGATTGGAGCAATTATTTGTGAAGTTATAATGGCATCTTCATATTGGCTTCCACAAAAAACTCTTACTATATATGGAGCCATACAGATTAAGCCAATAACAAGAGGTATGGTAAGCGCTAGTGTAAAATCATAGGATTTCTGTATCAGCTTATTAAACTCATCTTTCTTTCCTTCTGAGATGAGATGCGAGGCCCTTGGCATCAATACGGTTCCTAATGAGGATGATATTTTGGTAACCATCATCATCAGTTTGGTTGCGGCGGTGAAGTAAGCAACAGCAATGGTATCTTTCATGAAACCAAGAAGTACAGGGTTCAATTGCAAATATACGCTTATCACCACATTGAATGAGAATACTTTAATAGCGGGTTTTAAGTGTCTGAAAATATGAAGCTGAGCGAATATAATATTTTCTTTGTGTATATACTTTCGAAGACGAATAAAATTAAATACATTTCCACCAATAGAACCTACTACGCAATAAACTCCGTACCATAGCAGATCTTCTTTTGACTTTACGAGTAAGAAAAGCAAAATAACTGATATACTTTTGACTACTATACCTCTTATTGTGATGTATTTAAAGTCCTCAATACCATTATAAAACCAATCACAACCGATTACAGTGAAAATTAGAGTTATACTAAGTATTAAAAATAATGGAATATTCTCTTTAATTTGCGGAACAGTTAAACATAATATGACTACGGCAACATACCCAATTAAGGTAAGTAACGTATGAAGAAGGAGGACCTCAATGGTTGTTCTATTCATCTGCACTATATCATCTCTTTCTCTTGCTACTTCTCTAACGGCATACATTGGTATACCAAGACAGGTGAATAGAGATATATAACCAATGATAGAATTGTAAAAATTAACTTGTCCAATTTGTGCTGGCAGCAATATGCGACATACATATGGAAAAGTCAATAACGGGAAAAGCATTTGCGTTCCCACGTTTATTAAGTTCAATATATAGTTGGTCTTAACTGACTGTGACATTGTAAATTTAATATAAAATTATGCACAATAAAGTATCTTTAGCGTGTAGTTCCCTATAAGCAAGAGAATTCATATCTCCCATATAATCGAACAACTATGTCTAACGAATTTTAGATCTTATACTACTTGTACAGGGACGACACCTTCATGGTGATTGCGGTACCATCTGTCAAAGGCTCGATAGTTAATGCCATTGTCGATACAAAACTGTTCCAGGCCAATGCCTTTGCCCTCCGTCTTATATAGGAATAGCAGCTGTTCAAAATCTGAGGTTCTCTCCATAAATTGTATGAATTTAAGTCGAGGACAAAAGTAACAGATTTTAAGGCTTTAAGCAATACGTCTTTTTTGGACGTTTACAAATCACCCAGGAAGTAATGGGCTTAAAACTCTAGCTAAGTTGCAAGGAACGCAAAGGCTTTTGTTTCTTTTATGAACATTGACCATGAATTTTCAAAAGTTTCTCGCCAAGACACAAAGGACGACAAGTCTTTCTTTTAACATGAATGGCCATTAATAGTTCATGAATTTTCAGAAATTATTATTTGTTCCAATTCAAAATATTGTCTAATGGGTGATTTGGAGCAGAACTTCTTATTATTTTGGACTCATTTATGAGTTCATCAGTATTACGTCCTCTTATTCTAGAAATGAATTCGTTTAAAGTCTTAGTACCTTCTATTATTTGAATTACTTGGAAATATTCAGGGAGTTTATATTTATCTATTTCTTTAGTGATTAATCCAATTTCTGTTGTATTGTCATATCCATAACCAACTTCCCAAGGTACCCATTGAGATTCTTTGGTATTAGGCGTAATCAAACATAACATATAGTTGCTATGTTGGATACCCTTCTTTATTGCCGTTACAACTGACCATGGATTATTTCTATTGATAGAATTATCATATTCATCAAAATATACATCTATGCCTGCATTCAAAAAATAATCAGCTATTGATCTAGCAATTTTTGCATCTTTCTTTTGATGGCTAATGAATATGCAATTTTCAGAATCTAAAGATCTATATGTTGATTCAATAGGATATCTATTATGTGCCATTTGTATAAGTATTATAATTCTTTTAGACCTTTAAAGATTAAATTTATAATTGTAACCAAATCATTAGATTTTGCAAGTTTATAATTGTCTTCTTCAGACAAACTATTATTTAAACAAGCGAATCCATGAACGACATATGTTTTTAATTGTTCATACGGATTTATCTTCTTTTCGTCAACGAAATTCTTGTAATTAGTATTTTCTTTGGCCTTGTTAAAGAGTGTCTCATTATATGCTTTTGCTATTATCATATTGATAATCTCTTCTGTACATCCGCCAAAACCTCCTATAAGAAAAACAGGATAATGACTTTCCATGGCCATTAAGAATTCATCTACCATCCCCGATCTTAATCCTGAAAAACCAGAAAATTTACCGCCTATAAAAATACGAGCTGATACTTCTAAATTCATTTTCTTTCTCATCAATGATAATTCGTCATTCTTCCGAATCAAATTATCATCATACGCTTTCTTCATAATGCCACCATCAACTAATTTAATAAATCCGTTATTAAATTTAGCCTGGTCATGTTTTGAAATTCTTTCAAAATAGCTATGGGCCAAATAATTTTCAACCAATTTTATGCTCTCTTTTTTATATTCACCTTTATCTTTCAGTTTCGCATAAAGGACACATAGCTGTTGAAGTTTTTCAGCAAATCCATTTTGTCTTAAATCTCCACCAAAGCATATTCTTCCATTATGAGATAAAATGTTTTTGCAAATTTCTACGAAAACATCATTAAGCGATTCCTCTCCGCAAAATTTTGAGTTTAGATTTTCAGGCACAGAAATAGATATAGCAATTTTCTTAAGATCCAAATCTAATCCACTCGCTAATGTACTTGGAGTAATAAAATTTAAAGATGGTCTTACTTTGATAAGCAATTCCTTTTCATCGCGTCCTAATTCTGGCTCTGGATAAAGAATTGTCGATACATCAGAGTTTATATTCGCTAATGATATAGCTTCAGGTGTATTAGGTATTATGGCTATTTTATTTTCTTCAATTCCATCAATTTCTTTTTCTACAATTGACAAATATGCTTTTTGGTAGAATATCCTAACAGCTTGTCTTAATAAAACTTCTGTTATATGTTTCCAACAACCTTCTTTATACCGAATCATTGGCATATTTCCAATGTATGGAAAGTTGCGATAGACCTCATTCTCAAACATACTTACTAAAATAGAAGGAATATTAAATTCCTTGACTGCAAGAATTTCTTTTTGACACCATTCCCTTTTCGAATATGATTGAGAATAGAAAATAATTACTATAGATTCTTTTTCTTTATCTTTTATCGCTTGAGCAAAATTGTCTCCATCTAGAACATCATTGACATCAAAAAATGACGAAAGTTTAGTTTCTCTACGTAAAATCTGTCTATAGTTTTCAGCTACGATTTTGCTTTCTTCATCCCATTTCGTGTGGCTGATAAAAACTTTTATCTTACCATCTTTATCAGTAAAATATTTAGATTCTTTTGCTATAAATCTTAGACTTGATTCGAAAATACGTATTATCAAATCTTTCCAATTGTCAAAGACATTATACGATTTCAAAAATATGGTTTCTCTATTATTTAATATGTAAATGTCTTCTTTTGCTTCTGAGCATACGGCAACTGGCAAAAACAGCAAATTTGTTGTTGTACTATTCAGATATGAAATTGCATGTTTCCATCCATCATCACATATAAGATTTATATCTACAAACAATAAAACAATGGGGTTATCACTGAATTTTAGTGTCTCTTTTACTGACTTTGGATCATTGCATTTCCACACAGGCATACCTATAGACGGAGCCATTGGCTCATTGCTATCACGACAGAACGTTTTATACATTTTTGTATAAATTTGATCTCCGTCCTCGAAATCTTTATGATAACATATAATGATAGAATAAGGTGATTTCATTTTAATTTTAACTATTACGTCTTTTCATTGGTCTTGATAAATCGTATTTACATACCGAACGATATTTATACGCATTTTCAATCATCAATTTTAATCTTCCAGCAGTTAAGTCATCCCAATTAATAACTGAAATATAGGCTGAATTACTTAATAAATTATCAATTATTCTTTCAGGCATATATGGATAACGACGTTGATATTCTGATCTTTCTGTTATATTAAGCCAAGAATTTGTTTTTGGGTAGAAATCTTTTTCATTGTCATGAGCACAAGTATAATATTGACTTTTTACAGATGGTAATAGAATAACAATCATGCCGGATTTCTTATTTATCTTACCATCTATCATGCTTGAATACAATTCCCAATCTATATGCTTTCTATTTTTTGTTTCAATTCCACATAAGAGTATAGTTACTGTAGTGTCTCGTAAATGTTCATCGCGTATGTATTCTCGTATCTTTTGATCGTCCCAATCATCAGGTATCTCTCCTAAATCTACGGATCCATCAATAAATACTTTGTATTCTTTTCCCCATCTGACCAATTCATCCTTATACCACTGGTCATTGGCATGATGAAAACTAATAAAAACTTTATGTAATGGTATTTCTTCCATATAAATTATTTTTTTGATCGAAAAGATTTTATAATATTAAGTAAAGCAGTGTAATCAATATCGTGATTTACATATGTTTCCAAAATTTTCTTATTTTCTTTTTTTGCCAATTGGATTTCTACTTGCACCCATTCTGACTCAAATGTCTTTGAAGTTAAAAGAAGAAGGAAACAATCGCACTTTTTTACTTCCTCTATTACTCTTTCCTGTTTCTTTCGAGAATTATTGTTTATGCAATCTATAAAAGTATAGCCATAAGTGGATAAAAATATAGATAATCTCCTTAACTTATTTACATCCAATTGCTTATCTCTAAGAGTATAACTGACAAAAATTCTCATTCTATTTTTTAAGCCATTCATATAAAGTCATAGAATTCCCATTTGGTAATATGACTTTAAAAAGGGAATTATCATACAATATCCATGGATATTGTTGTATATATTCATTGTTCTTCCAATATCCATTGTTAGGCTTTATTGCTAAAATTGCAATGTTATTTATTCCCTTATCACTATCTGCAAATCCTAATTCCCAACTACACCAAACAGACTTAAGAGAATCGTTTGTTACTACATATATTAATTTTCTGGCTCTTCTTATCCTCTTTTTTAATACAACTGCTGTGTCTGCATTGGTAGGATGTTGTAACGAAGGATCTTGCCAGTCAACATAACCTTGAATTCCACCTTTTGCATATTTTAAAAATAAAAGGACTTTTCTTATAAATTCGTTGTCTGCACTAGAATGTGAAACAAAGACATCATATCTATCATTTTCATTAAAATCGTCTGTTTTAATTGAAATTCTATTGTTCTCGTATTCGCTAGCAAGCTTTTCAATCCTGCGTTTAGTCATTAACTCTTTTGGTTCCATGCTATTATTGTTTTATTAAAAAAATGAATATTTTTTATTTCATTGAGAAGCTGTTGGTTTCACAGTTTTAAACCGATGTTTTTACACTTTAATACCAGTGGTTTCACAGTGAGAAACTAACAGTTTCACGGCGTAGAAACAAATCCTTTGAGTTTTGAGCATTGAGTTTTGAGCTTTATGATTACTATCAAGACAAATATAGCCTGTGACAAGGAACGTTGGAAGAAATCTTCTCAGAAGTCGTATTCTTCATAGTAGCTGTCGAAAGATAGTGGTTCGTTCCAACCATTGACACGGTAGACAGAGACAATGTGGGCTTGATCCTCCTGGGTGATAGGGAAGGTGCCGTTGCGGAACTTGAAGTACTTGGTCTTGGCGAAGTGCTGTATCAAGGCCTTGCGGATGGCCTTGGCGTTGCCCTCAGGGATGATCTCGTAGAAGTTGAGCATGCTGCCTGCCATCTTGACCTTTGCATTGGAGCAGAAGTCGGTGCAGATACCAGCGACGACATCCTTGCGGTAGGGGTTGACTACAGTGGCATAGAGCGTGTCATCAGATGCCCACTGCCAGTGGAGGCAGTGGTCCTTGCGAGGACAGGTGGCATTGTAGCACAGTAGGTAGTGCCGTGATCTCTCACGGAGCAGTGACTGCTCGTAGGATAATGTTTGATATGGATATTCCATTTTTTTCGCAACCCATAATTACTGCTCGCCGAAATCGGGGTTATCGGCATTATCCCATATGAGGTAAGTGGGTAAGAACATTAATGGGTAAATGCCTGTTTCGATGTAATTCAAATCTGCACATCCTAAATCTTTCATCACAGAGAGATTTGTGTCCAAAATACTGTTTTTACTCGCTGTACAGTTCATCTTCTTCTAACACCTCAAGACACCTCAAGATACTTATTTTTTATCCAAGTTGTAACGGCTGTCATAAAGTGATCCACGCAAACGCCTACTCTCTGTTGTCCCTTAAACCGAGCGACACAACCGACGACAATTCTGCTCATTCCATGTAATCAGGTATCGGCTCTATAAATGCCTTGGGGACATAGGTGGTGAAGACGGTGAATAGGCCCTCGATGTCAACACCGATGCGGGTCTGATTTTTCCATATGGCAATGCGGCCGATGACGCCTTTGAATTCTCCATCGGTGACCCTGACCCACTGACCGGTCTTGAAGTTGACCTGACTGCTGTCGGCGATACGGATGTCATCCTTGGGTGCGCCGCAGATGATCTGGAAGCTATCCATGTCTCTGTCGCTAATAACCAACGGCGGATTTTTGAAATTATCAGTTTTGCCTTTGGTCCTGTCTCTGTAGAAGTGGACGTATCGGGAAGGTCCGTGGCCGCTTAGCATGTACTCCTCCAGCCTGGATTTTTGTGAGCGTACAAAAACTAAGCTCGGGATATAGGGCTCTATGTTCATGACCATTACGCTATTCTTCCTCTGCACGACGCGGTGGGTAGGGAAGAAAGCGTCAAGAGACAATTTCTTCAGATCTTCATAGACGTCGGCACCTTTCCCATAGAGCGCTCTCAGCACATACCACCTTGTCGGTTCTACTGTATCCATTGGTTCTGCCGTTGTTAGGGTAAAGTTATAGCAAGAGGACACCCCATTTTGCGACGTTACGCTTATGGAGAGGGGACAAGAGGCTTTGCTCTGCCCAAGAAGGTCCCATACCGTCTAGCCGATAAGTTGCACCGAACGATGCAGTCATATCTGGTAGTTTTCTTCCAATCCTAATCTGCTGGAAATCAGCATAAGTTCCTATGCTTTGTCAGTAAAGTAAATCCGTCAAAATGCCGCAAACCATCTTCACTTTATATGGGGCAGGTATGATATGAGAGCGTGATTTTTTATCTATGACATAAGAAACTCAAAACCTTCATCCAGGCTGCGTACAAAGGTACGCTTTTTATTCTTTTTAAGACAAATAATGATTGATAAAAAAGTGCTTCGGAGGGAAGATTTTAAGAGAAATGAATTTAACCTCTTTTCGCACAATCGCGTGATTCTTCCTTCTGAAACAAATTGACTTTTGATTTATATTATAGGCGTTAAAATGATCATGGGGGAAGGTTGAATGTCGACTCCAAGGAGCAGATTGCAAGTCCTTATTTGCCGTGCCGACACTCGTTCTGATGCATTTGTTGGAAGATAGGGGACAGAGGTGACACTTCTGCAAGTTGGGGGTAAGGGAGAGTTACTCGTACAACGGTGTGTAGAGAAAAACATACACAGACAGCAAGCGTCTTATCAAGAGATAGGATACATGCTGTCTGAATAGGATAGGGGAGCCGGGCGATGCCGGAACCAGAAGGGGAATCGGGAGGGCTAGATGATCTTGTAGTCTCCGGCCTCATCGGTGATGACTTGCTGGAGCTCCTCGCGGGTATACTCCTTGTCGGCCATCTCGACCTCGGCCAGTCCGGTCTCAAGCGTTACAGAGGCAGTAACGCCGGGGAGAGAGTTGAGCGCCTTTTCTACATGTTTGCGGCAGTTTTGGCACATCATGCCTTCTACCTTGAATGTCTTCTTTGTCATGGTGTTTGTATTTGGAATTAGATTTTGAGTTTGTTGATTTTTCTCTGTCAGATGTTTGAAGCGGAGTCGGAGGCTGTTGGTTACCACGCTGACGCTGCTAAATGCCATCGCAATACCTCCAATCATTGGGTTGAGAAGAAATCCGTTGATGGGGTAGAGTACGCCTGCGGCGATGGGTACGGCCAGCAGGTTGTAGATGAAAGCCCAGAAGAGATTTTGGTGTATCGTGCGTACTGTGAGGCGACTGAGCCGGATGGCCTGGGGTATCTTGAGCAAGTCGCTGGTGAGCAAGGTGACCATGGCCGTTTCCATGGCGATGTCGGTGCCGTGGCCCATTGCGATACTGAGGTCAGCCTGGGCAAGTGCGGCGGCATCATTGATGCCGTCTCCAGTCATGGCCACGGTGTGGCCCTCCTGCTGGAGTCGCTTGATATATAGGGCCTTGTCCTGAGGAAGCATTCCTGCCTCGTAGTGGTCTATACCCAACTGATGGGCCACCTGGGCCGCTGTAGCCTGATTGTCACCAGTCAGCATATAGGTCTGGATGCCCATGTCCCGTATCTGACGGATGGCCTCAGCCGATGAGTCCTTGATATGGTCTGCTATGCCTACGGCTGCCAGGGCCTGCGTGTCGTCGGCCAGCCATACGATGGTCTCTCCTTGGGATTGCCACTGGTCAGCCTGGGACTTGAGGTTGGACGGTAGGCTGATGTGATGTTCCTGCATCATCTTTTCGTTGCCGGCCAGATAGTTTTTCCCTTTGATCTTACCTGTGACGCCCTGTCCCGTGAGACTTGCGAAATCCGTGACTTCTTCAGTCTCTCCTGTAGCCTGTCTGTCCAGACTGTTGCAGATAGCTGTAGCCAAGGGATGCTCACTCTTGTGCTCCAAGGCAAGGAGGAGTGATGAGACAGTGGCCTCACTTGTATGGCTGTCAAGGGCCTTGTGGACAACTTTGGGCTTACCCTCGGTGAGCGTGCCGGTCTTGTCAAAGAGGATTGTGTCCACTCGCTTGGCAGTCTCGAGGCTTTGTGCATCCTTGATGAGGATGCCATTTTGAGCGCCGAGGCCCATGCCGACCATGAGCGCCGTCGGGGTAGCCAAGCCCAACGCGCATGGGCAGGCGATAATGAGCACGGTTACCATACAGACGATGCCTCGTGTAAGTCCGGCCTCGGGAGCCAGCAGGAGCCAGCAGGTGAGGGTGATAAGGCTGAGGACAATAATCGTCGGCACAAAGATAGCCGCCACGCGGTCCACCATCTTCTGTACCGGAGCCTTGGAGCCTTGGGCGTCCTGGACCATCTTGATAATATGGCTTAGCAGAGTGTCGCCTGCAGACCCTTGTACCGATACGGTCAAGGCACCACGCTGATTGAGCGTACCTGCGTAGACGCGGCTGCCGGTTTGCTTGCCTACCGCCAGCGGTTCGCCTGTCAGCATGCTCTCGTCGACATAAGAACTGCCCTGTACCACTTGCCCGTCGGCGGCGATACGCTCACCGGGCTTGACAAGGATGCGGTCGCCCTGTTGCAGCTGGCTAATCTCCTTGATCTGTTCGCCTTGTGGCGTGACGACTGTGACCGTCTTAGGTTGAAGACCCA
Source organism: uncultured Prevotellaceae bacterium (assembly GCA_900316315.1). Taxonomy (GTDB): domain Bacteria; phylum Bacteroidota; class Bacteroidia; order Bacteroidales; family Bacteroidaceae; genus UBA6382. The sequence continues at coordinate 155,698 of ONCK01000003.1, read as the reverse complement.
TGAGTTTGCGGATGGCAGAAGCCGTACTGCGCTTGGCTCTTGCTTCCAGAAGTCTGCCGAGTAGGATAAAGGCGATAATCATGCCAGAGGCATCAAAATAAAGTGCCGGTTTGATACCGTGACGGACCCAAAAATCGGGAAAGAGTAGATTGGCGAGACTGAAGAGATAGGCGATACCGGTACTCAGCGCTACGAGGGTATCCATGTTGCATGTGAAATGGCGCGCCTGCTTGATGGCCGCGCTGTAGAAGTTGCTGCCGAGTCCGAAGACGACGATGGTGGCCAGTATCCATAGCAGCCAGTGGGCCCATGACGCCTCTACAAAGCTTAGGGCAAACATCGGTATGGCCAGCGCAAAGGCTAGGACGGTACGTAGGCGGAGATGGCGGTATTTCTGCTGTCGCATCAGCTCCAGTTTGTCTTCGTCAGAGTCTATCATGAGATCGTATCCGGCATTTCTCACCGCTGCCTGCAGCGTGAGCGGTGAACACTGCGTTTCGTCGTACTCCACGAGGGCTGTTGCGTTAGCATAGTTGACATTGCTGGATTTTACTCCCACTTGCTGACTGAGCGCCTTGCCTACGTGTACGGCGCAGCTGGCACAACTCATCCCCAAGACGGAGTATGTCTCTTTTTTCATGGCTTAGATGATTGAGTGTTCTTTTCTTTGACAATGCAAAGTTAGTGCCATTATTTTGCAATCCAGTTGCAATTGTGTTTTTTCACTGTTTTTCATTGTTCGTCTGTGCCAAAACGGATGACTGTGTGCAACGGAAATCGATGTGGCAGATGGTGCGTTTCACACGATGTATTATAGTGGTCCCTTCATTTGCATAGGGATTTTCGCCTCCTCCGCAATATTTAACGAATTACCTTTTCGACAGAATCGACACAACTCCTTCGCCTCAGAAACGCTAGACTTGAGAGGCTAGAGCGTCTGAGGCGAATGAATATCGTTCTTATATATAAAAATGTAGCGTGCTGGATGAATCGTCTAAATCACGGCTCCCCAAGTTCTGAGGGTAGAGACGAGTTTCTGGGTGTCAATATGCTGCACGTCTTTTTCGCCCATCGAACTCATAGCAGCGGCCACACCGGCAGCCTGACCGGTGCCCATACAACTGGCTTGTACCCTGAGAGAGGCAAGCGACTGTCTGTCTGTCGAGATGCACCTTCCGGCGACAAGCAGATTGGGATAGTCTGGCGCAATCAGGGCGCGATAGGTCACGTATCCAGCCTGCTTGAGCGAGATGAGACTCTGTCCGGCTCCCTTGCTGGCATGCATGTCCATGGGGTGTGCTCCGCGCGAGATGCTGTCTTCATATTTATAGCCACTGGCGTACTCTTCGGCCGTAATGGTGTGTACGCCCTTGATGCGGCGGGACTCTCTTACACCGGCTTGCGGGGCGACAGAGGCGACATAGCTATTTTGGAAAGCATCGAAGTGCTTCTTGAGCAAGGCGGAGAATTTGAAAATATCCTCTCTCAATTGGCATTCGGCGCGGGTGAAGGCTCGATTGTCACAGACGTCGACGGAGGTACGCGTGATGTTGACTGCAACGCTCCCTTTGTGAAGGACGTTGCAGAACCACGGACCTCCGAAGTCTGGCAATTTCTCTCCAGCTTCTTTCAACTTGAGTAGTTTGTCTCGTACCGGAAGACACTGGCTGTGACCGTTGCGTCCATTGTGGTAGAGGCACTTGTTGAGCAACTCACTCTCGGTATCTACACCGGAGAGTATGAAACAGTAGGAGGAGGGCTGAAGTGCGCCATCCGGATTGGTTTGCATGGGGACGTGGGCCATGTACGCGAGGTCGCCGTCGCCTGTGGCGTCGATGAAGGTCTTGGCCTCAAGGGCTTCTGTGCCGTTTTTGTTGTCGATCAGCACGTGGGTGATTCGGTTATCCTCTTGTTTGATATTTGTCAGATAGGAGTTGGTAATCAGATCAACGCCGGCTTCGAGAACCATGCGTTGCGTACATAGCTTGTATAGCTCTGGGTCAAAGTCTACATTGCCTTTGGGCATCTCTAGAAAGGCTCCTCCCATATCTTTGAGCCGATTGACAAATTCCCAAGGAATACCTCCGATGACGAGCTGGCCCTTGAAGGCGAAGACGCTCAGCGGAGTGACATATCCGGCAGTAGCCATTCCTCCGAGGAAGCCGTACCGCTCGATGAGAGCGACCTTAGCCCCCATGCGTGCGGCGGCAATGGCTGCGTTAAATCCGGCAGGGCCGCCACCAACGACGACTACATCGTAGTGGCCTGTGACCGGAACCTGCTTGTTGAGGAATACGTGGTGGGAGTAGGCTTGTGACTTATGCTTGGCGGGAGCGGCGACGGCAGTGTGGGGGAGTATTGTGGCGGCTGCCACACCGGCTACGGATTGCTTGAGAAATCTGCGTCTGGAGATCTTGTCCATATGGATAGTATGTATGAATGCTTGTTAGTTGGGCAGAGTATTGTGTCTAATGAGCGAGAGGGTGTGTATAGTAAATCTCAATCTGTCAATGATAATCACTATGATGCTGAGGATTAACGACCTCTCGGTATTTGTCAATAATCTTCTTGAAGTCTTCCCAAGCGTCTCGCTTGAGGGCTGGTGTCCTCAGAAGTGCACTGGGATGAAATGTCGGCATGACCCATCGCCCATGCCAAGTGAGCCATTGTCCCCGATAGCGGGTAATGTGGGCATTAGGGTCAATGAGTCCTTTGAGGGCAGTGCCGCCAAGCAGCACGATGATGGCCGGATTAACGATGGCTATCTGCTGCATCAGCCACGGTATGCAAGCCTCGCGCTCATCGGGGCGCGGATCGCGGTTCTGAGGAGGACGACACTTGACGATGTTGGCAATGAAACAGTTGGTCTGTCTGCTAAATCCACTTACGGCCAAGATCTTGTCGAGCAATTGGCCGGAAGCTCCGACAAAGGGGCGCCCTTGCTGGTCCTCATAGTATCCAGGACCCTCGCCGATGCACATTAGCTTGGCATCGGGTACGCCTTCGCCAAAGACTACATGGATACGGCCCTGACAGAGGTCACACTTGTTACACGACAGTATTTGCTCTCTGAGTTGCAAAAAAGGATCGTCCATGGGCCAAGACTACTTGTTTTCTTTTTTGCAAAGATAATACAAATTAGGGTAAATCCAAAGCCGTCGGTTCTAAAAGAAAAGAAGCCTCGGCAGAAGTCTTAATAAGATCATGTATTAAAATGATAAGCCTTGTCCTCCGAGATGATGATGCCAGACTTGGTACTTGCAAAATCTGTCTCTCATTGAGTCAATATGGTATCTGCGAGACCTCTTGTGCTTACGGGGTCCGTCATTACTTCTCCTTAATCTGTAAATCAATGACCAAGTCGGGAGAGACAGGGATCTGGGGCAGCGTCATGGTGAAGCCGGACTTACGGGATTGCTTGTAGGCAATAGGGGTAGAGGTGCCGTATATGCTTGCCTTGAGCACACGGTGATGAAGCGGAAGAGAGAGGTCTCGGATACTGTCGTTGAGGATGTGGAGATAGATATGATTGTTACGTTGGAGTACGGCGCCCCAAGAGGGCTGCTGTATGTCGGCAGGGCGTGTGTCGTAGATGGTTTCACCATAGACTTTAGTCCACTTGCCTAGCGACTTGAGCCGGTCGAGGGCAAGCTCAGGCAACTCGCCATCGGCTTGCGGGCCTATGTTGAGCAAGAGGTTGGCTCCTTTGCCGGCTGCGCTGACGAGCAGGTGGATGATTTGGTCGACAGACTTGTAGTTGAGATCGCTCACAGTGTATCCCCACGAATTATTCATGGTCTGACACATCTCCAGAGGCAACTTACTGATGACAGCATTGGGCGAATATCCTGCCTTGTTCTCTCCTGGGAGGTCCCGCTCAAACATCTGGAAGTCCTCTCCGGGGATGACGGCGTGATGATGATTGTTGCCAACGAGACAGGCGGGCTGTAGGGAATGAATATGCTGGTACAACTCGGGCAGCCGCCAGTCAAAGCCAGTCTTGTGGTCCCATTCTCCATCCAGCCAGATGGCTCCGATGGGACCATACTGCGTGAGCAACTCCGTGAGCTGCGACTTCATAAAGGCAAAATAGCTGTTGTAATCACCTTTGCCTGTACGCCTTAGCCTCTTGCCACAACTGCCCGGTGGATAGTCATCTCTCGTCCAGTCGAGGAGGGAGTAGTACAGGTGCAGCCGCATGCCCTGACGTTGGCAGGCCTGGGACATCTCCTTAATGACGTCACGGTGGAAGGGTGTGGCGTCGACGATATTGTATGCGGACTGACGGCTTTGAAACATGGAGAAACCATCGTGGTGGCGTGCGGTGATGGTGACATAGCGTGCGCCGGCATCCTTGAAGGCGCGCACCCACTCATCAGCGTCAAACCGGATAGGGTAAAAGCCGCGTGCAGCCTTGGCGTATTCATGAGGGTCCAGCGCCTTCCCATAGAGGAACCACTCTGCTTGCGCATAAGAGCTGTAGATGCCCCAGTGGAGAAAGATGCCAAGTTTCATGCCCTGAAACTGTTGCCTCGACCGGATGTTGTCTGGCGAGGGCTGATATACGGCTGATGTGTCCGCTTGGGCAAACGAACAGGAGGCGAGGCATACAAACAAAGAGAAGGAAACTATAAAAAAACGCTTATTCATTTCCTATCAATATGAATATTTTACTCGCAAAGTTAAATAAATGATGGTATAAAACAATTTTTGTATCGGAGAAAATTGGACAAATTTTATCAAGTCGAGGTGTAATTTTGAGAGGTTCTACACTTTTCAAGTGTCATTTCTGTATCAAAAGTGAGCCGTAGGTAATATTTTTATGAAAAATTGGCACGCTTATTCGGAAATAAAAGGCTTATCTTTGTTAGCAAAAGCATTTTAATATTATGGACAACATATTCAGAGGATTTGGCATAGCTCTTGTTACGCCCTTTGCCGAGGACGGGAGTATTGCCTACGGCCAGTTGGCAGACTTGATAGAGTATCAGATTGAAAATAGAGCTGACTTTCTGTGTGCTCTTGGCTCTACGGCAGAGACGCCTTGCTTGAGTGACAAGGAGAGGCAGGATGTCAAGAATTTTGTCATCAGACAGGTGAAAGGACGCATCCCAGTGTTGCTTGGTTTTGGGGATAACAGTACAGACAGGCTGGTCCGCAATCTCAAGAGCTTTGACTTTAGTGGCGTAGATGGCATACTCTCTGTCTGCCCATACTACAACAAACCGTCGCAGGAGGGTATATATCGGCACTTTGAGGTGGTTGCCAAAAACACAGATTTACCTATAGTCGTCTACAATATACCCGGCCGCTGCGGGGCCAATATCATGCCGGCTACGCTTCGACGTATGGCTGTCAATATACCTAATATCGTAGCCGTCAAGGAGGCATCCGGCAATGTCAATCAGATAGATACCATACTGGAGACGTTGCCCTCTGATTTTGGGGTGATCAGCGGAGAAGATGCAATTACTTACGAAATGTTGCTGATGGGAGCTGTCGGCGTTATATCTGTGATCGGCAATGCGCTTCCCAAGCTTTTCGGTTCTATGGTGCATTATCTACAACAAAACAACGAGGCAGAAGCGCTCAAGATCCATCGTAAGTTGTTTGATTTTTACCGCCTACTCTCGGTAGATGGCAATCCGTCGGGCATCAAGTGCTTGCTGTCTGTCATGAATATGACGGGCAATCGTTTGCGTCTGCCTCTTGTCCCGGTAACTCCGGAGACGGAGCAAAAGATAAGGGCGGCGTATGCTGCTCTCTCTAAGTAGTAAGATATGTTTTTAAGGCCAGGCATGTCTATGCTTGGCCTTGTTGTATCTTTTTCAGCTTGAGCATCTCATCCCTGTACTGGGCGGCCAAGATAAAGTCAAAATCCTTGGCGGCAGCCTCCATCTTTTTGCGTAAAGATTCGACCGTCTCTTTGCTGAGATCGAGTTTGGAAACCTTCTTATAGGCCACGGCTTCCTCCGCGAGGATGTTGTTGCCATAGCTGTTGCGGCTGCTGTCTGCTGCAATCAGTTCTTGACCGATGGCTTTCTTGATTTGCCGCGGTGTGATGTGATGCTCTTGATTGTATTGCATCTGCTTGCTACGCCGCCGGTTGGTCTCATCAATCGTCTGGCGCATGCTGTCGGTGATATGGTCAGCGTACATGATGACCCGGCCGTGGATATTGCGTGCGGCACGTCCGGCTGTCTGGGTCAGAGAGCGATGGCTACGCAGGAATCCCTCCTTATCGGCATCGAGTATCGCTACGAGAGAGACTTCCGGCAAGTCCAGACCCTCTCGGAGCAGATTGACGCCAACCAAGACCTGGATTGTGCCGCGCCGCAAGTTATTAAGTATCTCTACACGCTGGAGCGTGTCGACATCACTGTGTATGTAGTTGGCACTGATCCCCATATTGAGCAGATAGTCAGTAAGGTCCTCAGCCATACGCTTGGTCAGGGTGGTGACGAGTACCCGCTCGTCATGCTCCCTACAAACCTGGATTTCCTCCATCAAGTCATCGAGCTGATTGAGGCTGGGGCGCACGATAATCTCCGGGTCCAGGAGGCCGGTAGGGCGTATCACTTGTTCAACGACTACGCCTCCGCTCTCTTGCAGTTCAAAGTCTGCAGGTGTGGCGCTCACATAGATGACTTGGTGAAGCATGCTCTGAAACTCCTGAAACTTGAGTGGTCGGTTGTCGAGGGCTGCGGGTAGGCGGAAACCGTATTTGACAAGTGCCTCCTTGCGGCTGCGGTCTCCTCCGTACATGCCGTTAATCTGCGGTACCGTGACATGGCTCTCATCAATGACCATCAGAAAGTCCTTGGGAAAAAAGTCGAGCAGGCAGAAGGGGCGGGTGCCGGGGGCTCGTCCGTCAAAGTAGCGGCTATAGTTCTCTATGCCACTGCAATGTCCGAGCTCGCGTATCATCTCTACGTCGTAGGTGACGCGCTCATGGAGTCTGTCCGCTTCAATCTTTTTTCCTTGTTCGCGAAAGAGATTTTCCTGAACTTCCAAATCGCGCTCTATCTCTTCGGTTGCCTGATGTACCGTATCCTCTGATGTGACAAAGAGATTGGCTGGATAGATCTTGTACTCCTCAAAGCTCATCAGCTTATTTCCATTGAGGGCGTTGATCTGATCGATGCCGTCAATCTCATCATCCCAGAAGGTCACGCGTATCACATCATCACTGTAGGCAAGGAAGATCCAGACGGTATCACCCTTGACACTGAAGTTGCCGGCTTTTTGCTCGATATCATTGCGTACATAGAGCGAGTTGACCAGTTTGCGCATGAGGACGTTGCGGTCAAGTCGCATGCCGACCTTGAGTGCTATGACAGTCTCGTAAAAAGCCGCCGGATTGCCCATACCATATATGCACGATACAGAGGATACGATGATGACGTCTCGTCTGCCTGAGAGCAGCACGGATGTCGCCGCGAGTCTGCACTTGTCAATGTCCTCGTTGATATTGAGGTCTTTGGCTATATAGGTGTCGGTAGCAGGCAGGTAGGCCTCCGGCTGGTAGTAGTCGTAGTAAGATACGTAGTACTCGACGGCATTGTCGGGGAAGAAGGCCTTAAACTCCTGATACAGCTGGTAGGCAAGTGTCTTGTTGTGGCTCAGCACGAGGGTTGGCATATTGACTTGGGCCACGACATTGGCGATGGTAAAAGTCTTGCCCGATCCCGTCACGCCAAGGAGGGTCTGGGCCTTCTCTCCATCACGTAGACCTTCGACCAGTTGCTCGATGGCCTGAGGCTGGTCTCCTGTGGGCTGATAGTCTGATACTAGTTTGAACTGTGGCATAGTCTGCAAAGGTAGCAAAAATCTTACACCCATGGGCCGAGAGTATCGGGCGAAATGAAAATATATTGCGGACTTTTGGCTATTCTCCCCGAATATGTGAAATAATCCTCCTATTTTTGCGTTTAATATATGATGTAAGGGACTTGCCCATGCAGTGGACCGATAGATATCGCAGTATACGCAACATCCTCATTCTCGCAGCCATTCTCATAGCTGCCGTGTCGCTCGTTTTTTCCCACTATCTCCTGCGGGATATGCAGAGAGACGTATCCTCCAAGATGAACATCTGGGCGGAAGCCATGCGTACGCTTAATACTGCTGACGAAAACACCGATCTCAACCTTGTACTCAAGGTCATCAACGACAATACGACTATCCCCGTCATTGTGCTCAATGAGAAGGGAGATGTACTGCAGTTTCGTAACTTAAAGTTTCGCTATACAACACCGGAGGACTCGATTGACTATCTGCAAAATAAGGTGCACGAAATGCGCAGTCAGGGTCACTCCATCAAGATTTATTATACGGAACCATCGGACAGCTTACAGTCGCATAAGGTTAAGGATGAATATCTCGAAATCGTCTATGAGGATTCACTCACACTGAAGCGCCTCGCGATTTATCCCTATTTGCAGATTGCTATCCTGGCTATCTTTATTCTAATCTTGATATTCGCCCTATTGAGCCTTAAGCGCGCGGAACAAAACCGTGTCTGGGTCGGACTTACCAAGGAAACCGCACACCAACTGGGTACTCCCATCAGTTCGCTCATTGCCTGGCAAGAGATACTTAAGGACAATCATCCCAATGATGCCATTATCCCTGAGATGGGCAAGGATATCGAGCGCCTGAAACTCATTGCGGAACGATTCTCCAAGGTCGGTTCGCGACCAGAACTTAAGGAGGAAGACCTCAAGGAAATCATCTGGCACGTCGTCGACTATATCTCGATGCGATCGTCAAGCAAGGTCAAAATCATCTGCAGCCTGCCTGCTACACCGGTCAAGGTCAAGCTGAGTGCGCCCCTCTTTGAGTGGGTCGTAGAAAACCTGTGCAAGAATGCCATTGATGCGATGCAAGGCAAAGGGCAGATTACGATTACCGCACACGAGATTACGGGCCTTGTCATCATAGATGTGGCCGATACGGGCAAGGGTATTGCCAAAAATCACTGGAAGAGTGTCTTTATGCCGGGATATACGACTAAGGAACGTGGATGGGGACTCGGACTCTCCTTGGCCAAACGTATCATAGAGGAATATCATCATGGCCGCATCTATGTCAGAAACTCTGAGATAGGTAGAGGTACGACTTTCAGGATAGAGTTGCGGGTGAAAAACTGAGGCTTTTATCTTGGGACTCCCCGAAGGCAAACGACAGTTTGCCGTTTCTTTTAGACGGCTCAATTTTTTATATAATAAATCTGGGATACTGTTTTATACAGGTCCGAAGGAGTGATGACAAGTCGCCTTGTAAGCATAACAAGGTCGGACTTATTTTAAACTAGGACTGATGTAGTTTAAACTAGAAGGCAAGTTGTTGTTGCTTGATAGCCAGTTAGTTATAAAAGGATGAAATTTTATTTACAATTCGTTGGTTTTCAGCTCGTTATAGAGGCGATTTGAGCAAAATTTTATCTTTCTGCATTCAGATTTGAATCGGACTTTTTAAGTCAATTTTTTATAAAATATTTTGTTACTATTTATTGATCAGAATTGAGACTAGTATTTACAGGCAGGACGCTCGCGGAAAAATTCTCTGTTAAAGTGGATAGAGAAGCCTTTGCGTATCTTGTGTCTCGCTGATGTCCCTGGATGAAGATGACTTCGGATGATATCGTATCAGATTTTTAGATGATTAAAATTGGTTTTGTTAGAGATAGATTGCCAAAGATTTGCTAACTTTGTAGCTCAAAAATCAAACAACAAACAAGATAGAGTTATGAGACTTATCATTAAGGATGATTATGACGGCATGTCAAAGTGGGCAGCCGAGTATATCATCGACAAGATTACCAAGTTTAATCCCACAGCTCAGCATCCATTTGTACTGGGTCTGGCCACCGGAAGTACGCCTGTGGGCATGTATGCAGAACTTGTGAAGGCTTACAAGGCAGGACGCATCAGCTTCAAGCACGTCATCACCTTCAACATGGATGAATACGTGGGCATTCCTGAAAATCACCCCCAGAGCTACCACTACTTTATGCACGACAATCTCTTTGACCATGTGGATTGCCCGGCTGAGAATATCCATATCCTTAATGGTAACGCCGCAGACCTGGCTGAGGAGTGTGACGAGTACGAACGCAAGATCGTCGAGTGCGGTGGCATCGACCTCTTCATCGGTGGCATGGGACCCGACGGTCATATCGCTTTCAACGAGCCGGGCTCTTCTTTCTCCAGCCGTACTCGCGTGATGAACCTTACCAAAGACACGCTGATTGCCAATTCCCGCTTCTTTGACAATGACGTTAACAAGGTGCCTCATCAGGCTCTCTCTGTGGGCGTCGGTACAGTGATGGGAGCTGATGAAGTACTCATTCTCGCCAACGGACACAATAAGGCGCGCGCTTTGCAGCATGCTGTTGAGGGTAGCATAAGCAGTATGTGGACGATTACATGCCTGCAATATCATCGTAATGCTATCATCGTTTGTTCTGATGACGCTACCGATGAGCTCAAGGTCGGTACCTATCGTTACTATAAAGAGATAGAGAAGTAGTATCAGTTCTATTGAGACAAGACAAGGCTTGACTTACCTATTGGCAGGTCAGGCCTTGTCTTGTCTCTCTGTGTGGCTCTATGAAAAAAACACCGAGATATGCTAATATGTGTTGCCAGTGTGACAACAAGAGAAGTATGAATAATCCAGGAGGCCTAAGGCGTGGGAGAAAAGGCATCATATAGATATACATCGGGCCTCAGCCGGCAAGGAGGGGACTAGCCGAGCCAAGGTCCGATAGTATATGATGGGGTTTAGTTGAGTTTGTCGTATGTCTCGTCGTCAACGGGCTCAAGCCATTCCGAAGAAGCTTCCTCAACGGGCACAGAGAAGGCAAGGTGCTGCATCCAGCTGTCTCGGGCCGCCCCATGCCAGTGCTTAACCTCGGCAGGTATCTCTATGATTTTGCCCGGAGTGAGCTCGACGGGCTGCTTGCCCCATTCTTGGTACCATCCGCGCCCGCCAACACAGATGAGGATTTGTCCTGTCTTGTGATGAATGTGCCAATTGTTGCGGCAGCGAGGCTCAAAAGTGACATTTGAAATAGGAATATCGCCTTTGCCTACATTTAGAAGGTAACTGTTGCCGATGAAATACTTGGCATAAGCCGTATTGAGCGTTCCCACGGGATACATGGCGTTTTCAATGGGGGCACCCTCGGCAAAATCTTTTCCGTAGACCTCGCTTATGGCCTTGGAGGCACGGTATCCCTCAAGCTTTCCTACGGATTGCTTGAGATGGGAGGGTAGGGCGTGTATCTCTTCATCGCTGAGTCCCATGTTGCGGGCGCCTTTGATGTGGGCCTTGAGCTGGGGCTCAACGCCCTTGATGCCGCTCAACGCGCTGACTGTGACGAGTTCGCGATCGGCAAAAGAGAGATTGTCGCGCGCAAAAATGTCGCCGAAGAGATGGGCCTTGAGATAGTAGTCTGTGGCTGGAGCAAAGGTATAGTCAAAAGGACTTCCGCTCAGTTTGGTCTGTATCTTGGTGCCTTGCTTGAGTGCATCGTAATCGGCGGGCAAGGGGGTTGCTTCCCTGCCTCTGAGACAAGAGAGACCTTGAGTCTGACGCTCCTTGATGACAGCTTGGAGGGTACCAAGAGCATTAAGACTGCGAGGAAATCCAGTGTAGGCATAGAGCTGTGAAAGAGCCTCCTTGATTTCACTGACAGTGACACCGTCGGCCATGCCTTTGTTTATAGCAATTTTGAGTTGGGACAGATCTCCCTTAGCTTCCAAACAGGCTATAGTAGATAGCGCCTGTTGTCTCTTTGTTAATACATTGGTCATATATGTTTGAGATTTGATTTTGATATTTATTGTGGCGACCATTGTTGTGACGAGGGCAACTGCTAAATTCGTAAAAAACTTCATCATTTATTTTTGTGCAAAGTTAGGAAGTCTAAGCATGTGATGAAATATACATTTTACGGGACAAAATACCTTTCTTACAGAAAAAATGTGGATACAGCCCAAAACTTATATGTAGCAATTGCTATCTTTACGGCTATCAACGCCGGTCTATGATAGAGTATGAAGTGACTTGACACCATCACACTTAATCGGTATCTTATGACAAAGGGAGACAATAAAAGAGACTGACAAATGAGAAAAGGCAGATACCGGACAATAGACTTTGAAGAAGCAGATAAATAAGTAGAAAAAGAGGTGCGTCGGATATTGCCAAAATCAGAAGTTGCGATACACAAAAACTTGCTCCTTTTGGGACTAAATGCTTCAAAAGAAGTATACAATACCGGTCTTGGCAAGATATGATAGAGAAAAGCTATATATGAAAGGTACAACAAACAGACAATATAAGAGTTATGGATATTGAAGAAGTGAGACTGTATGCACTGTCCCTGTTTGAGGTGAAAGAGGATATGCCCTATGGACCAGACTGGCTTGTCTTTCGTATTGGCGGAAAAATATTTCTTCACATCTGGCTGGAAGCACCAGAGCCCACGTGTGCTGTAAAATTACCTCCAGAGCAGGGTGCGTGGCTGAGAGCAAATCAAGAAGGCGTACGACCGGCTTATCATCTTAACAAAATTCACTGGAACGACCTCTTTCTCGATCACTTGTCTCGCAAAGAGGTGGAGCAACTCATCCGTATGTCATACCAGCAAGTCTATGACAGACTCCCCAAGCACGTGAAGGCGGATATAGAGAGCAAAATAAAACATTAAAGCTCTAAAATTCTCAAAAAGTGTAACTTTGTCATGACAAAGCAGTCTTAGTTTTGAAATAGAATGAGAAAGTTTTCGTACTTTCGCCAAATAATTAGGAAACCTTTTAAAATCAGAGAGTCATGAAAGGTATTTTGTGTATTGCAGCAATTGCCTGTGGCCTGCCCGTAGTGGCTGATGCCCAGAATGATATCTACTACATTCCGTCTAAGGAAGTCAAAGAGGTGACTGTAGACGAAGATGCTCCTTCCACCCATTATCAGGAGGATCGTACAGCTCGCTACTACCAGTCCAACCGTGATGTGGACGAATACAATCGTCGCGGCCAATCATCTGGTGTCACGCAGGACGATACGATACAGTCTGAGACGGTAGACGAGGTCGACAGCAATATGGATGAGTATGCTTATTCCAAACGTATCATGCGCTTCCATAGCCCTGTAGTTGGCGTCATCGTAAGTAGCCCTTACTACTGGGATATCTGCTATGCAGACCCTTGGGATACATATTATGATGGTTGGGCTGTCGCCTTGCCAAGCTGGAGCTATTGGACCTATGCCTATGATCCATGGTACTACAATCGCTGGTGGTATCGCACATGTTGGGACTATACATGGGGCTGGTACGACCCGTGGTGGGGAAGCTTCTATTGGGGCTGGGGACATCCGGCATACTGGGGATGGAATCGTCCCTATTATGGAGGCTGGGCCGGTCATTGGGGCGGATGCCATTTCTATGATGGCTGGGCTCCAGGTTTCGGACACCCCGCAGGCGGAGGACGATTTGTCGGCAATGATGTCGCTAGCGTACGTACAGGATCCGCCGGAGGTTTTATCCGTCAAGGAGGATTTGGACGCAGCAATGTGACAAACGGAAGTAGCGTCACACCTTCTCGCAGCTTCATCGGCGGACGCGGACTGGACAAGAGCTTCCGCACGGGCGGTTTCGGTACTGGTAGTGTGAAGAATTCTACTGCTGCGTCCGGACGTATCAGTACCGGTGGCGGATTTAGCCGCTCAAATGTCAGAGGAGGCACTTTCAGCCGAGGCGAAAGCTTCTCTCGTGGCAATCTCCCGACTTATAGCCGCTCTGGCAGATCTTATACCCCCAATAGCTCTTATCAGTCTTCCGACAGCAGAACCTACACTCCTCAGAAGGAGACGCAGACCCGAAGCTATTCTCCATCTACTAGCAGCCGATCTGGCGGTTTCAGTAATGGCGGCAGCTTTGGCAGAAGCGGTGGCGGCTTCAGCAGCGGCGGCGGATTTAGCCGTGGCGGCGGTGGCGGTGGCTTCAGCCGCGGTGGAGGCGGCGGACGCCGCTAATCAGCAGAGACTAAGGCGCAAAGGATTCGTAGACAGTGGATGCTATAGGCTATAGTTTTTGCTACCGTTGACACGTTGTGCCTGTCTATCTCGCCAATATCCGATATTGGATAAAGGGATGCAGCCCCTCATCTCATAATTTCTCGCAAATATTGAAGAATATGAAAAATAAAATTTTCTTACTGTCTTTCCTCTTGATGTCCGCGGGTGTTTCTGCCCAGGATATCTATCAGTTGGGTGATTTCTCGGCTACGGACCTCAATGGAACTGCCCGCTATGTAGGACTAGGTGGCGCTATGAACTCACTGGGTGCTGACCTTTCCACGATGAGCACAAACCCAGCAGGTACTGCCCTCTACCGGCATAGTGATATCGCCGTTACGGCAAGTATTGCCAGCCAATTGGATGCAGACAAGTTTCATGGGAAAAATCCAACCCATGTCAATTTTGATCAAATTGGCTTTGTCTATGCGCTCAATCTCAATGGTAATACAACCAAATTTCTTAATTTTGGCTTTAATTACCATAAAAGCAAAGACTTCAACACACTTGTCAACACCTCTCGTTCCGACTTAGGAAACTTTGGCAATGCTTCTGCAACTTGGCAGTATGCAGATTTGGCCAACTTCTGGGGTGTGACGGGCACAAATGCCAATCCTGTACCTTCGGCCAAGATGGCTTATGAGGACTGGCTGATTAATGATGACGGCACCGGCAACTATGATGCCTATGGAGCTACGGCCAACGCTTTTCGTAAGGCCCAATGGGGTAGTCTCCAGGAATATGATATCAACTTAGGTCTCAACTTGAGCAACCAGTTCTATCTCGGTTTCACCGTCGGCATGCACAATGTTGATTTCAATAGCTATATGGAATATGATGAAGCCTTGATTACTTCTGCCAATGTGGCTGCAGGCAATATGTACCTTACTGATCACCGCGATGTCTCGGGTACAGGTGTAGACTTCAAGGCGGGTATGATCATTCGGCCTATTAAGGATAATCCGTTCCGTTTTGGTTTCTCCTTCTCCACGCCTACATACTACAATCTCAAGATGCGTTCTACCACTTACTTGGATGTCGATTACGCAGATGCTTCCCAGACTGATCCGCACCAGTGGACGGATGTCGACTACAAGTACAATCTTTACACTCCTTGGAAGTTCAACTTCAGTCTCGGTTCTACATTCTTCAATTGTTTGGCTGTAGATGCAGAATATGAGTATGCCGATTTCTCTAAAGCAAAAATCAGCTATGATAGAGGCGGATGGTTAGATGATTGGGGCGACTATTACGATGACAATGAGGATGACGAAGCTCTTAAGAATGAGGCTGACCGCCATATGAAGGGAGTCAGTACCATCAAGCTCGGTCTGGAATATATGGTCGATCCACATGTTGCTCTCCGCATAGGATACAACTATGTGTCTTCTCCATATAATAAGTCTGCTTATCGCAATCAGTTTATCAACAGCGCCTCTTTGGACTATACGACGACGACTGACTATATGAATCTCTCAGAGATCAATCGTTTTACATGCGGTATCGGATTTACCTTTGGTAAGTTTTATGCTGACGCCGCCTATATGTATCAGAACCAGCATGGAGATTTTTACGCCTTCAATACGCAGATGAACAATCCTTCTGCTCACAATGATTGCCCCTCCAGCCGGATAAAGCTCGACCGTAGTAAGTTTATGCTTACTATAGGATACAGATTCTAAAGGGTGGCTTTGGCGTAGGCTGTAAGACGTCTATATATGTTACCAAGATGGATTTAGTTTGTGCTAAGTCCATCTTGGTTTTATATTAAAGGTATGCGTATGTTCGCGTGAGAAGACTTCCAGCTTGCAGATGGCATATGGCTTTTTCTTTATGGCAAGACTGCTTTTTGGAAGGAGCATAGAGTGTGTAACATTTCTCTTCTCTATCAGTGCTCAGAGAGATTATATTGGCTTTGTGACGTTGACGGACTTTTCTCCGTTAGGCCTGCCATTTATGTGGATACGAGGACGTTGAGCCTCAATCGGATACGGATTTGAATAGATAGCCCCAGACCTGATCGAGGCTTGTACAACCGGTATTTTAGAAAGGGTCATTTTTTTCTATAGGACAAAAAAGAAGCCTGCAAACTCACGAGAGGGCTTGCAGGCTTCGGCTAACTGTCCTTGACAAGACGGGACAATTACTTTTCTGGAATGTTCTCCAGCAGCTTGACAACGAACTTATAATACTTGGCTACTGACGGTATATTGCATCGCTCAAATGGCGTGTGGGGTGAGCGGAGTGTCGGCCCGAAGCTGACGGCGTCCATATTGGGATAGACCGTCTGGATGATGCCACACTCGACACCTGCGTGTACCACTTGTACTTTGGCTTGTTCGCCGGGGAACATATCTTTGTACACTTGCTCGATGACACTGACAATAGGACTGTTTACATTGGGCTGCCAGGCGGGATAGCGTCCTTGGAAGGAAGTCTTCATGCCAGCCATCTCAAAGGCGGCATCTACTTGACCAGCGAGATACTCAAGCATGCTCTCGCGTGAGCTGCGTACGAGGACGTCTGTCTGTGCCTTGCCGTCTGCTATCTTGACAATGCCCAGATTGCACGATGTCTCAACGATTTCTGGTATTGCTGGTATTTGGCGGAGTACTCCGACACGGCATGCCATGACTGCATCGATGAGATTGTCGCGTATTTCGGTCGGCACAACTTTTTCAGGCAGGGCAACTGGCTCGGCCGTGAGGATCAGTCCTTCCTCTATGCCCTCATATTCGTCTTTGAAAGTCTGTTCCCACTCCGTTACAAGTTGGAGAAATGCCTCTTTCTGCTCGGGATTGATGACAAAGACGCCCTCGGCACGGTTGGGGATAGCGTTGCGCATATTGCCGCCATCCCAGCAGGAGAGGTCTGCATCAAGTTCCTCTACAGCGTCATCGGCGAAGCGAGCAAACAACTTGTTGGCATTGGCTCGACCAAGAGAGATTTCCAAGCCGCTGTGGCCGCCTTTGAGTCCTTTAAGTACAACCTTGTATGCGATGTCGCCCTTTTCTGTAGGTGCTTCCTGATAATCCAGTTCTCCTGCTACGTCTACGCCACCTGCACATCCGATGATAAAGTCTCCCTCGGTCTCATTGTCCAGATTGAGCAAGATTTCGCCCTTGAGGGTATCGGGCTTGAGGTGGTTGACGCCGTACATGCAGGTCTCCTCGTCGACTGTGAAGAGGGCCTCGATGGGACCGTGCTTGAGTGTCTTGTCTTCCAGCACAGCCATCGCCGTGGCTACGCCCATACCATCATCGCTGCCGAGCGTCGTTCCCTTGGCCTTGACCCAGTCTCCATCGATATAGGTCTCGATAGGATCCGTAAGAAAGTCATGCTTGCTGTCAGCTGCTTTTTGCGGCACCATGTCCATGTGTCCTTCAAAGGTGACCATCTTGCGATTTTCCATGCCTGGCGTAGCGGGCTTGCGCATGATGATGTTGCCTGCATTGTCTTTGAAGGCTTCAATGTCTCTCTCCTTTGCCCACTGGAGGAGAAACTGTTGGATTTTGTCGAGATGTCCGGATGGACGGGGGACTTGTGTGAGCAGATAGAAGTTCTGCCAAATGCCTTTCGGCTCCAAATCTTGAATTTTCATGACATATTGGGTTTAATTGTGGTTTGATTCTATAAATTGTATATGGGATACTCGCTCTAGTCTGAGCCTAATGAGTCCGTAGAGCCCCAGCAGTATGACCAGTAAGGTCTGGAGAGCATGGACGATGAGGGCAAAAAGAATGGCCTTGGAGGCGCTTACGCCAAACTGCATCAGCACTACTTTAACGGCGAAGTGCCATGGGCCGGCACCATTGGGAGTGGGTACGAGCACGGCCACGGTAATCATGCAGAAGGCGAGCATCCCAGCCTTGAGCCCCAGGTTTGATGTGAAGTCAAAGGCAAAGAAGGCAAGGTAAAAGTGGAGAAAATAGCATATCCAAATGGCTAAGGTAAATACACCATAAAGCCAAGGATATCTGACACGCCGGACAGAGGCTATCCCTTGGACAAAAAGCGACAATTTATCCTTCAGCCGGTTGCCGACCTCCAGTCTGCGGTAAATAATGATTCCTCCCGCAATGAGAACCCCAAGGCATACAGCGGTCACGAGAATACCTGTCGGTGAGAAGGTCTCAAAGAAGCGCTCACGATCAAGGCCGATATTGGCGAAGAAGCGCATGAAGGAGGGTAGGGCACAGAGAAATGTGATTCCGATGATGAGCAGCACAAGCAGAGAGTCAATGATGCGTTCCGTCACGACCGTTCCCAATGCTGTCGAGAAGTGGGTGCCGTCTGTGCGCTTGAGTGTTGCACATCGTGAGACCTCGCCTATGCGCGGGATGACCAGACTAGCCGCAAAGCTCATATAGATGGCGTAGATACAGTGTCTGACAGTGGGACGCTGTCCTAAAGGTTCAAGAGCCATACGCCAGCGTATGCCACGCAGTATCTGGGGAAAAATGCCAAAGAGCAGAGATATGGCCATCCAGTGCCAGCGTACTCCATGACGCAGTGTCTCTCCGACTTCGGAGAAAGGAAAGTCTCTGTACAGCCACCACAGGATGGCGAAGGCCAAGAGCAGGGACAGGGTGACCTCCAAGCTTCGTCGAATGACGGGAGTCATGGCCGGACCTCCTTCCGATGTCCCAGTTGCAAGGCGACGAGGGCATATATGCCTAATAGAATTAGGAGCAGTGTCTGCACGCTGTGGACGATGAGGACAAAACTAATGGCCTCCATCTGCCCGAGTCCGTAAATGACGAGTATGGTTTTGACGGCAAAATGCCACGATCCCGCCCCGTTGGGCGTAGGAACAATGACGGCTATTGTGCCAATGCAAAAGGAGACAATGGTAGCCGTCAGGCTCATGTGGGATGTGAAATCAAAGCAAAAAAAGGTGAGCCAATAATGCAGGAAATAGGCCACCCAGATTCCTAGGGAGTAAAAGATGTAGAGGGGAATGTTTTTAATCTTGCGCAGCGAGGCAATGCCGCTGCCGAGACCTTTGAGCGCTTCGCTCAGCTTGTAAGAGAGATTGAGTCGTCTTATCAGGAAAAAGCCGAGGGCGATGATGGTGGCTACACAGATGGCTGTGACGATGATGCCTGTGGTGGTAAACTTGGATAGAACGCCTTGCAGGCCTACACCCGTCAAATCAAAGAATTGCATAATGACTGGCAATTGCCAGAGCAGTACACTTCCTACCATCAAGAGGATAAGCAGACTGTCTACGATACGCTCCATCACGACCGTACCGAGAGATTTAGCAAAGGAAATCCTTTCGTGTCGTGTCAGTACACCGCATCTCATGACTTCTCCAATACGGGGTATTAGCAAACTGGAGGCATAGGAGAGGAAGATGGCATAAATACAGGTACTGCGTCGGGGCTGCTCACCCAGGGGAACCAATGTCTGTCTCCAACGCAGGCCTCTGAACACCTGAGCCAAAATGCCAGGAATAAAGGACAGGAGCATCCAGCTCCATTTCATTTTGTGAAGCAGTAAATCTCCCATTTCACCAAACGGGAAGTCGCGATACATCCAATAAAGTATGCCCCCGCCTAGCAGGAAGGGGAACAGTATGCGGATTATCTTGGAAATATGCTGCTTCAAATCGGTATCTAACTGTTGGAAATAACTATCTTTGCATTACAAGACCGGTGCCGCCGACTTGCAATAAGCAAAAATACTCATTTTATCCGAATGTATAGAGTTCATCCCAAAAAAAATCTCGGACAGCATTTCCTTATAGACTTGTCCATTGCCCAGCGTATAGCCGATACTGTCGACGTATGTCCCGATCTCCCCATATTGGAAGTCGGACCGGGCATGGGGGCGCTCTCTCAGTATTTGCTGCCCAAGCGGCGTTTGCTCAAGGTTGTCGAAATTGACACTGAGAGTATTAACTATCTGAGAGAGACATTCCCAATGCTGCGTAATTATATTGTTGAGGGAGATTTCCTTAAGATGAGGCTCAATGAAATCTTTGATGGCAAGCCCTTTGTGCTGACAGGCAATTATCCGTATAACATCAGCAGCCAGATATTCTTTAAGATGCTCGACTATCGCGACATCATTCCCTGTTGTACGGGTATGCTCCAGAAGGAAGTGGCAGAGCGTCTCTGTAGTGGGCCTGGCAGCAAAGCGTACGGTATCCTCAGCGTCCTGTTACAGGCGTGGTATGATGCGGAATATCTCTTTTCGGTGCCTGAGACGGTATTTAGCCCGCCGCCCAAGGTTAAGAGTGCTGTGGTCCGATTTACCCGCAATCAGATCCGCGAGCTAGGATGTGACGAACGACTCTTTAAGCGCCTTGTAAAGATTGTATTCAATCAGCGTCGGAAGATGATGCGAGGCTCCATCAAGCCGTTGCTTGCTCAGCTGGACAGAGAACATGAGTCGGATGTTGACCATAGCGGGTTGCTTGCCGACCCCATCATGACGCAACGGCCGGAGCAACTCAGCGTCGCCCAGTTTGTCGCCTTGACTCGTCGTGTCAGCCAGGAGTACGCATGATAGGCGGCGACGTATACATTCTTGCACAAGAGAGGGGAGTGTAGAGAAACCTCGCACAGTAGTATAAAAAGGCTTAGTTAGAATAGGAGGGTCAGGGCAATACTGCATGGGGAATGCTCTGAAAACATTTTCTCTTTGGTTGCTTTCGACTTAAGGCTTGTTTTGCCCAGAAATAATTATCTTTGTATCCGTATCGTATCAGACGAATAAAGCATGGAGTGGGTCAACTGGATATTTGGTATCCTGTACTTTTTGCTTATTATAAGTACAGTGGTCTCAGTAATGCTTGACAATCATGAGCCGGCAGAGACGATTGCATGGATTATTGCTATCGTAGCGATACCCGGCTTGGGACTGTTGCTTTATTATTTTTTTGGGCAAAATATCCGTCGCAAGCGGGTGATCGGTAAGCGAAGCGTGGACTTGCTTACCCGCAAGATTATGTCGAAGTATGTTAGTCAGGAGTCTTACTACAAAGAGGATGATGAGGATGTAGCACTGATCCGCTTTTTCAAGCGACACGGTATGGCGCTGCCTTTTGGCGGTAACAGAGGCCAGTATTACACTTATGGCCGGGAGTGGCTGATTGATTTGCTACGCGACATAGGTCGGGCAAGACATCACGTGCATCTAGAGTTTTTTATCATAGAGAATGATCCTGTAGGTCAATTGGTCAAGGATGCGCTGCTAGATGCTGTAAAACGAGGCGTGAGAGTGAGATTAATATATGACGACGTGGGTTGTTGGTCGGTGAGAAAGCGTTTTTTCCGCGAGATGGCGGACGGAGGTATAGAGGTTGAGTCCTTTATGCCTGTGCATGTGCCGGTACTGGCTCACCGGGTCAACTATCGCAACCACCGCAAACTGGTGATCATTGACGGACGCACAGGATATATCGGCGGCATGAATCTGGCACTGCGCTACGTGCGAGGAGTACACGGCGGTGAGTGGCGCGACTTACAGATGAGGCTTCAGGGCGGCGGCGTCTGGGCGATGCAATTGCTCTTCCTGGCTGACTGGTATGTGGCCTGCAAACAGATGATAACCGATCCTGTTTATTATCCGGATGTGGGCAAATGGCCCAGTCAGGAGGGAGCTTTGATTCAGATCGTACAGTCTGCGCCCTTCAGCGCATGGCCCAATCTGCTGATGGGATTTAACAAGGTCATACAGAGCGCTCGGCGCTACATATTGCTTCAGACACCTTATTTCATGCCGACGGCGTCGCTGATTAGTTCGCTCCAGACAGCAGCGATGAGCGGGGTGAAAGTGCAGCTGATGGTTCCCAAACGTCCGGGTGGCTTCTGGATGACTTGGGCTAACGAGTCGTATTTTGGAGATATGCTGAGAGCAGGAGTGGAAGTGTTGCTCTATACACCTGGTATGCTTCATGCCAAACTCATCGTGGTCGACGACCATTTTGTCTCGGTGGGGTCGGCTAATCTCGACTTTCGCAGTATGCTGGACACCTTCGAGGACAGCGCGCTGATTTATGACGACGAGATGGCGCTGAGGGCTAAGGCACTGTATAAGGAGGCTAAACTGAAGTGTGAGCGGATCAACTTGCAGAGATGGAATAAGCGCAATCTTCGTCGTCGGTTGATTGAGTCTTTTGTTCGGATATTTTCTCCCATGTTTTAAAAAAGAGTTGCTCATAGTCGGTGATTGACAATAAAATTTGTACTTTTGTCATAACAACAATATATTCCGCCCAAACTTGATCTGAAATGGCAATGACGCTGGCTGGAAGTGATACACTCTATATCAGAATTTCAGCGGACAAGATTATTTTTGCCCGCTATGACCGCATCAAGGACAGCACGCTCAACTACTGTGTGTTTGCCGCGAATCCGACGATTTCGCTCGGCGCCAATATGCGGTCTGCACTGACTCGGGTATCACTGGCTAAGGGTGACTTCAGTATTGTACACGTGAGCGTCTCCTCGCCTGTGACGCTCGTCCCCTTGAACGAATTTGATGAAGACGATGCTGCAGAGCTCTATCAGTATAATTATCCTGCAGGGCTGAGTCCGCAAGTCGTCTATTTTGATACTCTGCCGCGGCTCAATGCAATCCTGCTTTTTGCTTTGGACCGTGATTTGGCCAATATTGTCACGGATACTTATCCCTCTGCTACATTTCATAGCACGCTGACTCCGTTGGTGCTTCATTTTGCGGAGAGCAGTCTGCCTGTCGCATCGTCGGGAAAGCTCTTTGCCAATATAGATGGTGACATGATGACGCTTGTGGCTTTCAGGTCCAGTTCCGGCATCAGTCTGCTAAACAGCTATAGGGCGTGTACAATCGACGACAAGCTCTACTATTTGCTCTCAGTAGCCAAGGCGTGGAAGGTCGTTGCTCAGACAGATGAAATATATCTGGTCGGTCCGCGGCCGACTGCAGATCAATTACAGGAAAAAGTACGCGTATATCTGCCCAATTGTTTCCTGGTCAAGCCGGAGGAGGTGTTCAATCGTCATGTGCTCCGGATATCACGCGAGCTGCCCTATGATATGATTATACTTCTGCTGCGTGCATACTGACATTTTTTGTTATTTCAGACAGAGATGAGGGTAATTACAGGTAAATACAAGGGGCGTCGTTTTGATATCCCATCCAAATTTAAGGCACGCCCGACGACTGACTTCGCCAAAGAAAATCTCTTTAACGTCTTGCGGGCATATGTCGATTTTGAAGGGCTTCGGGCTCTTGACCTTTTTGCCGGTACGGGCAGTATCAGCATTGAGTTGCTCTCGAGAGGTTGTCGCCGTGTCGTTTCGGTAGAGAAAGATGCTCTCCACTATGCTTTCATCCAATCGATCGCCGACAAGCTGAATGATGAAGCATGGCTACCTCTGAGAGGAGACGTATTGCGCTTTGTACCTCAATGCCGCGAAACTTTTGGCCTGGTTTTTGCCGATCCTCCCTATGCATTGAAGGCTCTGGATAGTTTGCCCGACCTTGTCCTTAAGAGTCAGATTCTGGCGGATGACGGTCTGTTTGTACTTGAGCATGGCAAGGATTATGATTTCTCCAGTCATCCTTCTTTTGTGGAGCACCGCGCCTATGGGAGTGTCAATTTTTCCTTTTTCCGACATGTGGCCTCATGATGCCAGACTGCCTCTGATATGTGTGTACGATGGCGGCGGAAACGCATCGGATACCATTGATCCTTTTTGCCTGAAATCATGATTGTTGACGCTTTTTTGCAGTGTCTGCAGCAGCAATTTCCTTTCCAGCTGACGGCCAAGCAGACTGAGGCAGCTCGACGTCTCTGTCTTTTCTTGTATTCCTCTGATCCCCAAAGCATGTTTATCTTGCGTGGGTATGCCGGAACAGGAAAGACCACACTTGTCTCATCCATTGTCCGTGTGCTTCACCAGCTTAAGTTGGAGACTGTTCTTCTCGCGCCTACAGGGCGTGCTGCCAAGGTCTTTTCGCTCAATGCAGGCTATCCGGCCTATACGATACACAAGGAAATCTACCGTCAGCACTCCCTGACCAGCGAACAAACACATTTTGATCTCGATCACAATAAGCATAAGGCTGCACTGTTTGTCGTGGATGAGTCGTCTATGATTTCGGCGATCGATGACGGACAGTCCGTTTTCGGTACAGGCAGCCTACTTGCAGACTTGCTGCAGTATGTCTATAGTGTACCGGGATGTCGGATACTCTTTGTCGGAGATAATGCTCAGTTGCCACCGGTGGGGAGTAATATCAGTCCTGCACTCTCAGTAGATTTTTTCACTCAACTTGGCTATCATGTATCAGGATTTCAGCTTACTGAAGTAATGCGCCAAACAGCCCAGAGTGGTATTCTACACAATGCAACGGCACTGCGACACCGTATCCATGACAACAAGGAGTTTGGCCTGCCTGTGATTAAGACTAGGGGCTACAAGGATATAGTCTGTCTCCATGGACAGGATATATTGGACACGCTTGAGGAATGCTATGAAGGGTATGGACAAGATCAGACGATTGTCTTGACTCGCTCCAACAAACAAGCGAATGCCTACAACAAAGGTATCCGACAGATCTTCTTTGATCGGGACGACACGCTCACTCTTGGAGATATGGTGATGGTAGTACGCAATAATTACTACTGGACAGAACGCCTTCGTCTCCGTATAGCCAAGCAGCAGAAACAAGATAAGCCAACTTTGGTTCCGCCACCGATGGATTTTATTGCCAATGGAGATATTGCTCAAGTCATTTCGGTCGGTGATGAATATGAATTTTACGACTTGCATTTCGCGGATGTACGATTACGTTTCCCCGACTACGACAATTTTGAACTTAATGCCCGAGTCATTCTCGATGTGCTCCAATCAGATACGCCCGCACTGCCGACAGAGCTCGACAATAAGCTCTATCTCGGTGTATCAGCTGACTACGCTCAGGAACGCAATAAACGGGAGCGAATGAAGCGGATACGCGAAGATGCCAATTATAATGCCCTTCAGCTTAAGTTTGCCTATGCCGTCACTTGCCACAAAGCGCAGGGCGGCCAATGGCGCAACGTGTTTGTCGACCAGGGATGGCTGCCTCCTGAGGCTATTGATAGATCCTATTATCGCTGGCTCTATACTGCAATGACACGAGCCACGGACAAACTCTACCTCGTCAATTGGCCGGAGAAGCAAATAGAGGGCGAATGATGTGACGGCTAAAAGAAAATCTCAAACTTACAACTCCAAATTTTTCAAAAAGAGGATTTCCATTTTGCTCTGCTGATGTCCCGTCTGAGAGTTAGCAAACCTTTTCCTCTATCATCAGAAAAATGGCAGTGCTGCCGGCTTAGCCGATTAGAAGTTATTGGAAGAGAGACGCTCAATTAGAGGTAGAAGTTGGTCAAAACTGTCAATCATATAGTCTGCATTGGCTGTCTCAAGGCTTTCACGAGATCCATTGCCGTAAGTCACTCCGCAGGTCATGCAGTAGGCGGCATGCCCCATGGCCATATCGTATGCGGTGTCACCAATGACGAGTGCCTCCTCGCTAGCAGTATCTGTCAGTCGGAGCAACTCGAGTACAAGGTCTGGCGCTGGCTTCTGGTGAGTGACATCAGAACCTCCGAGGGTGTACTGAAATTTATGGTCAATCTTCATCTCCTCGAGCAGTTGATGTAGGGAGTCTCGGTTACGACTGCTGGCAATGCAGAGCTGAAATCCGCTGGAAAAGAGCTTGTTGATTGTTGATACGACATGAGGATATGGGTGTACAACAAATTTTTTTGCATTGACCGGGAAAAATTGATGGCGATACAATTCGGCGCAATTTTTTGCAAATTTGTCTTCACGGTTTGTGAGAAAACGGAAGGCGACTTCCAATGGCAGACCGATGGTTTCCCGACATTGATCATCTGGGGGGACGGGCAGGCCTACGTGAGCAATAGTCTGCTGCAAAGTAGTGGTAATAAGTTGGCTCGTGTCGCCTAGTGTACCGTCAAAGTCAAATATGAGTGTTTTCATATACAGGAATCTGCTTTATAGCCTTTTAGGAGTGGGAGAGAGGTTATTACTTGAATGTGACATAAGGTCGTAAGCGATGGAGATCGGCGGGCGTAAATAGTGAGTCGGTGCTGAGCTGCTGCAATGAGGTTAGAGGTCCATACTTCTGTCTGTGTTTGACGATGGCCAAAGCCTGTCTTCCTGTCAGATAGTGGTGTTTCTTCATGGTTTGCAAATCTGCTGTATTGATATGTATCTGCTTAACGTCTGTCGACCCGAGCCTCATCCATTGACGAGTCTCCCGAGGCAGGCTGCTGATTTCATCCAGCTGACTCAGACTGACAAATCCGCCAAGTTCATCCCTAAGCCATACGATTCGCCGGGCAAAGTAGGACCCGATACCAGGAATCCGCTTGAGCATCGTCGTATCTGCTACCTGTAAGTCAATCGTCTCGCCTTTTTTGAGTTTCATCTGCCGATAGCGCTGGGCCAGCAGTGAGAGACTGTCGTGCAAATGTCTCATGGCTATTTGCTGCTCGGTCGGAATAGATTTGGAAAAGGCGTAGCGCATATCGCTTCTGGCAATTCTGATATACGGTTTCAGTCGGCGATAATCCTGCTCGGTAATGCCGTAAATACGCTTGATGTCTTCTGGGGAACGATAGGTAAAACCGCTTTCACGATAGTGTATCCATGCCTTCGCCTGCCAAGACTTAAGACCTAAAGAGACCAACTCGACCGAGTCACACTGATTGGGATCAAAGGGGTGCATCTTTGTGGCGGAGGCTTGTTGGTGAGACTCCTGGTGTAATGTGGCTAAAAAGGAATCGACCCTGCCGTCGCTTAGAGCGAAATCTGTTTTACAGTTACCCGAGAGAAAATATGCCGCCGTCCAGCCCCCGATGATTAACAGGAACAATATTAGGGCAACGATTGCCTCGCGTCGTGTAAGGTGAAACCAATGGAGCATAAATGTCGTTTGGGATAGACAAAATTACATTTACGTTGGCATAAAATCAAGGTTTTACAGTAAGAAAAAGGCATTTCTGCAGATTTTATTTGGCTCGTAGAAATATATAGATTACTTTTGTATCGGATTTGGGTAATACTCTTGGTCCAGTCTGATATGACAAGCAGATGTAGTCAGCCATAGTCATGTAGAATGGGCAAAAGGAGATGACGAAGAATACGAAGAAGATATAAGATAACAGAAACGGACTCGCTTCCTTGATTTTTTCGAATAAGATGGGTTGGTGAGCGAACGTTTAGAAATCATAGTTGACTTCTAGCGTTCGTTGAAAAAATCGGGGCAAGCGGGTCTTCTTTTATTTGTCCTGCAGAGAAAACATCGGGAGTGGATCATGTAGATTGTCGCCAAGATTTTGTCTTGAGATATAGGATTTGTTAGCTCGGAGCACTGGTAAAGTCTGTTGTTATCTATGCAAAAATTAATATTTTACCGTCGTAAGTGCTTAACAGTCAGAGGAGAAAACATTTTTGCTATCTTGATATTGACTAGACAAGAAATGGTATCGTCTGTATGTGTCCTATCTCTTCAGATATTTCTCAAGTGTTTAGTCCGTCATTGTTTTTTTATATAACTAATCTAAGGTGCTGTTTCATTCAGGTCCGAAGTAGTAATGACAAGTCGCCTTATAAGTGTAACAAGGTCGGATGTAGTTTAAAAACTAAAAGCAAGTTGTTATCATCTATAACTCAGACAGTTACTGGAAGTGTAAATACTAGATATAATTTTTTAGTATTCAGTTGATTACAGAGCTTATTCGGGTAAATTTTTCTTTCTCGCATCCAGATATAAATTGAGGATATCAATTTATTTTTATTATAAAAAAAACTACATTCGAGAATTTATAAATATATAGGGGCAATCTGTGTCTATAGGCTAGCCTCTTGCCGTGTACTTCCGAAGGAACGGGAAAAGTTTCAGGCGAAAGATGGTAAGCTAGTGTAACTGTCGCATTGCTCAGTATACCCCGTCCGATTGGCCAATCAGAGAGCATTTGTCTCAGGTGATATTCCGCAAAGTAAGCATAATAAGACAGTGAATGAGCGGCTGGATGATATTCAGACGGCGATAGAGCATTTATTTCTCGCAGTTATTCTGCTGCTCCGAGTAATAGGAAGTAATTGGGGCGTTTATAACACAAAGAGACGTTCTGACACTTATTGTCTGAACGTCTCATCTCTTAAGAGCCTCTTGTCGGATTCGAACCAACGACCCCGAGATTACAAATCACGTGCTCTGGCCAACTGAGCTAAAGAGGCGGGTGGGAAAGCTCTCTGCATCGCGCTGCTACAACCAACTACCTTTGCTGCGGTCAAGCCCTGGAGGATTCGAAGGGAGCTAGCCGTACAGCACTTTCCCATTTGCGCTGCAAAATTACAAAGTTTGCGGCTATCTGCCAAGCAAAAGACTCTTTTTTTTCAAGAAGAATAGCCTGTGGGAAGCTTTCCATATTTTTTTGTGCGTATACTGTGGTGAGTTGGTTAAAGACAAAAGTAAGCATGTATAAGAGCCTCAGAGCATAATGACGCTTAATTTTCTTGCAAATTGGGATAATCACAAAAAAATTATGGCTACGTACAATGACAGAGATGAGGGGAGAAAAGGCTTGGTCGACTATTCTGCAGTACGGGTCACTTCAGTAGAGTGGGTCTGAGACGTCTGATTTTCTTCCGCTTGGTTGATGGCTTTGGGTTTACGCTGTGCTCTCTTGACAATGATGATGCTGACCTCGTATAGCGCCCAGATAGGCAGAGCAACGACCATAAGAGTAAATACATCGGATGTCGGCGTGATGATGGCAGATATGATGAGGATGACGACGATGGCATGGCGACGGTAGGTGCGCATAAACCGGTCGTTGAGCAAGCCCAGACAAGCAAGCAGCCAGCACACGACAGGCAACTCAAAGACTACGCCCATTACGAGGTTCATGAGGAGCAAGGTGTCCATATAGGATTGCAGCGTGAGCATGTTGGCTACGTCGGACGCCACTTGATATGTTCCCAAGAAATGAACAGTCATGGGGAAGATCACGAAATAGTTGAGCAGCGTGCCTAGGATAAACATCACGTAGGCTCCTCCGACCACGCGAACGGCGTACTTACGCTCATTTTCATAGAGGCCGGGAGAGACAAAGCAAAATATCTGATAAAGTATGTAGGGAGAGGCGAGCAAGATGCCGGCATAGAGGGCCGTCTTCATATGAATCATAAATTGCTCTGTCAGGCCAATATTCATCAAGCCAATCTTTTGTGGATGCATGCCGAGCAGCTTGTAAGTGATAAAGTCAGGCTCGGTGGGAGCTAGCACGATGGAGAACAGCAAATCCTTGAAGCTGAAGCAGACTATAGCCAGCAGGAGCGTGGCAACTATTATCTTGATGATACAGCTGCGGAGTACGTCAAGGTGATCCCAAAATGTGCCTATATTTTGGCTGTCGTCGCTATCAGACATGAGGACTATGTGGTGTGAATAAAACGGTCTTCAACTCGCTTTACAGATACACACAAAAGCGAGTGACATCCTCAGACAATAGAGGCATGTGGCTCGCGTTCAATGTGAAATCTAGTATTTTGTTGCGGGAAGAACTTATTTTGCTTCCGTAGGAGTGGAGTCCTCTTTCTTCTCAATTTCGTCTTTGCCGTTGATGCCGTCCTTGAAGGAGCGAACGCCTTTGCCCAGTCCCTTCATCAGCTCGGGAATTTTCTTTCCGCCGAACAGGAGTAAAATGATGAGTGCGATGATGAGTATTTCTTGCATTCCCAGGTTCATAATTGCTTTTTGTTTTTAGATTTGCTGCAAAAGTAATAATTTTGGCTGAAACAATACATATTATCAGTTTATAAAAAAAAGATTAGGTACTTTTGCAAATAAAATAGTACAGTATTAATATCGCTACGCCGTCAAGCTAGTATTTTTTTAAGGTAAAGCAATCAATACAGAAAGTAGAATAGAATTAAGAAATTGTCGTTCGTTATACAAGATAAAGAGGCATGCTAAGTGTTTTGCCTTTTTTGTTATATTGTATATCATGTCAGGTTTTCAGTCTGTCACGGCTCAGTCTCTTGAGATCGGGGGAAATCTCGGAGGTATGCTCAATGTTGACCGTGACTTCAAGGCGGTGCACAAATCTGTCACTTCGTTTGCTATGGCTTACCGCCACTTTACATCATCTAGTCATGACTCGGCCGGCTTTGCAAGAGCTTTCGGATACCCGTCCTTCAGCTATGGATGGGCATGGATAAATTTTAATGGAGTACGCGTCCGGTCAAAGATCTCCCATGCTCACTACGACTCACGTATGGGTTCGAGCCTAGTTCTCTATGCAGGCTTCCATCGGCCGTTGCTCCATATCACGCCCCATCTAGACCTCGAGTACAATCTGCAGCACGGTCTATCCTATAATACGCACCCTTGGCAACGCAACGGTAATGTGGAGAATGAGCTTGTCGGTACGCGTTGGACAGCATATGTCCAGATAGGATGTAATCTGTCGTACCATCATGGTCCTCTCTATCTGAAGTTGGGGCCCGAATTCCGTCATCTATCTAATGCAACTCTTGGCCGTCCTAATAAAGGGGCCAATTGGTGGGATATTTCACTTACGGCCGGATATCATTTAAGCGGAAAAGTGGCAGACCGAGTGGAAAAGATAGAATGTATGACAGATTCTGTGTCTGACAGTGCCACATTAAATGATATTAAGCCTTGCAAGCTACGATATCGCCCTTTACTGGTAGAAGTCACATTGCGCGGTGGCGTCAAGACTTCCCTTGGTCAGTGGCAGGTCAAGCGCAAAGACATCAGGTATGGCCGGCCTTTGCACTATCGTCATATGAGCTACTATTGCTATCCTCAGCTCAGTACGGCTTTACTCTGGAGATATCATCTCAAATTTGCCTCTGGCATAGGGATTGATGCCTTCTACGAACCATATATTAATAGTATTGAAAGCCAAAATCCTGTCCCTTACCGCTCCATTAGCCCTTGGAGCGTAGGCATATCCGCTCAACATCGCATCTATTACCGACGATTAACGGTGCATATGGGGATCGGCTGTTATATCTCCCGTGATTTTAAACGTTGGGCGCATACCGAAGAGGAATCGGCTGTTTATGAGCGCATAGGCTTAGCCTATACACTTCCTATCTTCGGAAATCACTTGAGCATGGGGTACAATGTCATGGCTCATCGCACTAAGGCCTACTCTCTGGAAATGGGTCTCTTTTATCAGTTTCCGATAAAGCGCGGACACAAGTGATACAGGAGTCTTCCTCTTCGCGCGGATTTATAGAATAGATGGTGGACCTCTACAACTTACAACGCTCTGTATTAGAAGAGTATCCTTAGGGTATCGGACTTTCCTGTCTTGCCCTCCGAAGCTGACTCCTTGTCCTCACTGCGCACGCCCATATTGCCATTGCGTGGCACATGGCTTAGAGTAGGGGGCACTACAGCGGAAAGTGACCTTGCCTACGCCCTCTCGGCTTTCTTTCCCAAATAGAGCAGTCCTTGTGGATGATGGGGGACATTTGAGTATTGCCTTGTCGTCTTGTATCGTCTCTGGAAGGACAAGGGAATAGCGCAACAAACAATCGCCGTCTCTTCTGACCTGTCATGGATAGACATATAATAAAATACAGCAGAGACAGATAGTGGGGGCATTTTTGTCCCTTGCCTCACTCTGTCAATGTAAAACGAGGCACTATACGTGACATCAAGTTGACAACGGCTTCGCGATTGGCTCCATCACGCATGATGAGTAGAATGGTGTCATCTCCTGCCAGGCTGCCCACGATTTCGGGTATCGTGTAATTGTCTATTTCTGCGGCCAGGCTGCTGGCGTAGCCATGCAGCGTCTTGAGAACGAGCATATTGCCTGCAAATTGTGCTTTAATAAATCCAAAACTTTGTGTCAGGCGCTGTTTGGGCTTCTTGATGGAGATATGGTTGGCTCCTATGTCTTGCGGCAGGGTGTAAACAGAGTGTCCTTCGACGTCAAATACTTTGGACACCTTGAGATAGTGCAAGTCACGGCTCAGCGTAGGCTGAGCGACGTCAAATCCCTGAGCGCGCAGGTCAGTAAGCAGATCTTCCTGATTATCAAATTGCTTGTTGGCGAGCAAATAGCGGAGTACATCAAGTCGTGTTTTCTTGGCAGACATAGTGATATTTATTCATATGACGTCGCAAAGGTAATTAAAATTATTCAAACTCAAACGTTGTTTAGTCTTTTATTTGTATATTGACTGATAGGCCCTCCCATCTTGATACCCACTGAATAATCTTTATAAGCCACCCGATGCCAGAGGAGTTGCTCTTTGCAATGAGGGAGAATGAAGCAGGGGACAATGGACCAAAATGAATGACACAGCCATGGCAGCCCTGCCATGGTATGAAGGGAGCAGGACAAAAGATAAATTTCAACAGTAATCTATAGCCCCCAAGCATGACACTTGTACAGAGGAAAAAATGTCCTCCCGGCCGTCCCTGACAGCCAGTCTCGAGATGGGGCCTAGCGGGTGTCTATACGGGTGCTACACGGGGCAAAACTATGTCATTACAGCGTCTGTCTGCCGGAGCCGATATCCATATAAGATTAGAATGGTCTATCTTCGGGATTATTTCCGAAATTATCTGGAGTTGAGGAAGGAAGAGGCGTATCCGACGATAGCGGATCATCATTAATACGGCTGCTAAATTCAGCTGATTGCCCGTCATAAGTGGGAATGAGGTCATCGTCGAGATTTTCGAAGCGGGCGAAATTTTTCTTAAAGTTAAGCATCACATCCCCCACAGCGCCGTTGCGATGTTTTGCCACAATAATCATGGCTTTTCCATGGAGATCTTCCCCTTCAGGACTGCGATAGATCTTGTAGTACTCCGGACGGTGGATGAAGCATACGATATCGGCATCTTGCTCGATGGCTCCCGACTCGCGCAAATCGCTCAGTTTAGGTTCCTTGCCTTCGTTTCCTTCACGCTGCTCGACGCCACGGTTGAGCTGACTAAGGGCAATGATGGGGATATTGAGTTCCTTGGCCAATCCCTTGAGTGAGCGACTGATGTTGCTCACCTCCTCTTGGCGGCTGCCAAATCTTGATCCCGACGCATTCATCAGTTGCAGATAGTCGATAATGATCATTTTAACATTGTGCTCCCTCACCAGTCTCCGCGCCTTGGTGCGCAGCTCGTAAATCGAGAGAGAAGGCGTATCGTCGATGTAGAAGGGCTTGCCGTACAACTGTTTGATTTTAAGGTCAAATAGATTCCACTCATAGGGCTTGAGTTGCCCACTACGTATCTTGTCTCCGGTGATTTCACAGACATTGGTAATCATACGGTTGATGAGCTGGACATTGCTCATTTCGAGCGAGAAGAAGGCCAGTGGAATCTGCTGGTCGACGACAATATTCTTTGCCATAGACAGAGCAAAAGCTGTCTTGCCCATCGCCGGTCGCGCAGCGATGATGATCAGGTCCGAGTTTTGCCATCCGTTGGTCATCTTGTCCAGTTCGTGAAAACCACTTGGGATACCGCTCAGTCCGTCCGCTCTGGCCGCCGCATCGTGGAGCATCTTCTCAGCCTCTTTGATGACCGGGTCTATCTGTGTATAGTCCTTACGCTGATTGCTCTGTGTTATTGTAAAGAGGTCTGCCTCCGTCTCCTGGAGCAGTTCGCTGATATCCTTCGTCTCGTCAAAGGCGCTCGTCTGTACGCGGCTGGAGAAGGAGATAAGTTGTCTGGCCAAGTATTTTTGGGCTATAATGCCCGCATAGTATTCTATGTCCGACGACCCCGTGACCGTGTCACACAGTTTAGTAATATATAGCGGCCCACCCACATTGTCTAGCTTGCCCATTTTTTTGAGTTGCTCGGTGACGGTGAGCATATCGACAGGCTCGTCTTCCATCATGAGCGTCTGTATGGCTGTATAGACCAACTGATTGCGGTGCTCGTAAAAGCTCTCAGGCTTGAGTATCTCGCTCACGAGCGAGTAGGCATCATGCTCTACCATGATACTACCCAGTACTGCCGCCTCCAGTTCGGGAGCCTGAGGTTGGAGATGTCTAAAGTTTTCTTCAGGCGAAGCCGTGTCCGGCTGACGACGGCGGGCAGGAGTTTTATTTTCAGGCATAATATATATTGATACGGAATGCAAAGGTAATCTTTCTGACATAAATGTGGCGGTTTAATAGATTTTTTTAATTTTTGCGTACCCGGTACTTTTCAGCCCGCTGTCAAAAATGCGGAAGACAGAATCTTTGTTATGCCCAATAGATCTAGTTGCATGACAGACTCGATATTTTTTTTGAAAAAAATAATATTTCCACATCAGTTTGACAATCTATCCATTACCTTCAGTTATTGAGCTTTTCTATTGCCTGATAGTTTTAGTCTGTTGTTCCCTCGGCTGAGTCCTTCTACTTTTGCAGTGTCAAAAAGAGACACAAGTTTAACAATCTAAAAAAATAATTATGGAAACAATTATCAATCATCGTACCCCCGAGTTCACCGTACAGGCTTTTCAGAATGGAGAGTTCAAAACCGTCAGTAATAAAGACATTGAAGGCAAGTGGGCGCTGTTCTTCTTTTATCCAGCTGATTTCACCTTCGTATGCCCTACGGAGCTTGAAGACCTGCAGAGTAAGTATCAAGAGCTCCGTGGCATGGGAGTGGAGGTGTTCTCGGTGAGTACCGACAGCCATTTTGTCCATAAGGCATGGCACGATACATCAGACCGTATAGCCAAGCTTCAGTATGCCATGCTTGCCGATCCCCTTGCCGTGCTCTCACGCGGATTTGGAGTTTACAAAGAAGATGAAGGCGTCGCTTACCGTGGTACATTCCTTGTAAATCCTGAAGGCCTTGTCAAGCTCGCAGAAATCCAGGACAACAGCATAGGACGCAATGCAGATGAACTGGTGCGCAAAGTTCATGCCGCTCAGTATGTCGCTAGTCATAACGGCGAAGTTTGTCCTGCCAAATGGCAAGAAGGCTCTGAGACTTTGAAGCCTAGTATTGACCTCGTAGGAAAACTCTAGATTCGATGCTGGACATACAGGTTATAAATCAAGTGAAGGATGTGCTGAGCAGACTCAGCTCATCCTTTATATTTAGAGTAGAGTGCGATCGAAACTCTCACGATGCTGTGCTTTTCAGTGAATTTGTTGAAGATATAGCTTCGGCCAGTCCGCACTTGAGCGTTGAATATCACGATGGAGAAGCGTTTCGCTTCTCTATTATCAAAGATGGAGAGGCAACAGGCATCTCCTTTCGCGGAATTCCTAATGGCCATGAATTTACCTCGTTGCTGTTGGCCTTGCTCAATGCGGATGGAGTAGGACGTAACTTGCCAGATGAGAGTCTTGTACGCCGCATCAAGGCCCTCAATGTTGACATACAACTTAGAACTTATGTATCGCTTAAATGTACAAATTGTCCTGAAGTTGTACAGGCGCTCAATGTAATGGCGATACTCAATCTCCGTATCACCCATGAGATGGTTGACGGAGCTGTCTGCCCAGAGGAAATCTCACGACTCGGCATACAGGCTGTACCATCGGTATATGCCAATGGAAATCTGCTGCACGTGGGACGTGGAAGTCTGGGCACACTATTGGAAGAACTAGAGGAACGTTTTGGCGTGGACTCCCAGACAAATACAGAGACCGTGGAGCGAAGCTATGATCTTATGGTCCTTGGCGGCGGTCCTGCAGGTGTCGCCGCTGCGATATATGCGGCCCGCAAAGGACAGCGAGTAGCAGTTGTAGCAAGACGATTAGGCGGTCAAGTGAATGATACGACAGGTATAGAGAATGTCATCAGCGTGAAGAAAACGACAGGAGCACAACTGGCTTCCGATCTTATATCTCATCTTAGTGACTATCAGATAGATGTGTTTGCAGACCGCAAAATTTCGCGTGTTGACTTTGATGGCGAAGTGAAACGTGTAAAGACTAAAGGGGGAGAAATCTTTATTGCTCCGAGAGTCATCATTGCGACAGGTGCTGGCTGGCGACGTCTCGGATTGGATGGCGAAGAGCAACTGATAGGTCATGGCGTACACTTTTGCCCGCATTGTGACGGACCTTTCTACAAAGGGAAGCGAGTCGCTGTGATTGGCGGAGGCAATAGCGGCGTCGAAGCTGCCATTGAATTGGCAGGCATTTGCCATCATGTAAGTTTATATGAATTTGGACAGACTTTGAAGGCAGACAATGTCTTACAACAGAAACTCCGCGCTTTGCCCAATGTTGATATCCACTTTCGCAGTCAGACAGTTGGGCTTAGCAGTAGCG
This sequence comes from uncultured Prevotellaceae bacterium, assembly GCA_900316315.1. Classification (GTDB taxonomy): domain Bacteria; phylum Bacteroidota; class Bacteroidia; order Bacteroidales; family Bacteroidaceae; genus UBA6382. The sequence goes on along the minus strand of ONCK01000003.1, from coordinate 119,309 downwards.
ATGGTAAACTCACGGGCATAGACGTACGCAATCTTGATACCGAAGAGGTGACCTATGAAGAACTTAATGGAGTCTTTGTCCAGATAGGGCTTCAACCCAACAGCGAAATCTTTAAGGAGGCACTTGAGCTAAATGCTCGTAGGGAAATCATCATCGACGGTAGAAATCACACTTCTCTGCCTGGGATATATGCAGCAGGTGACGTAAGTTCAATACCTTATAAGCAGATTATGATCGCAATGGGCGAAGGGGCTAAGGCCGCACTTTCTGCTTTTGAGGACACACTTTATCAAAAATAAATTATAGAATATACTGTCGTTAAAAGTCTTTCGGAGAATAACGTGTCTAAATACACCATGAGAAAAATTGCTCGGGGGAAAAATATGTATGATTCCTCGGGCAATTTTCAATATCTGAGAGAAAACTGTGCGTGGATATTACCATACGATCAGTGAAGCCTATCGTATAATACGCCTTACTACTTATTAAGGATGAGAGCATACAAGTAATAATAAGATTAGTTTATAAAACAAAGAGGAATAAGCTCTTTTTCCTGCATTTTTTAGTATTAGAACTAGCGATGTTAGAAACGATGAAAGAGATGTTGCTATCTCGAGAAAGTGTATGATATACTTACCTTTATTGGGCTACATTATTTTGCTCTATTTATGTAAACGCTTGTATTATGAATCAGAGGATTTATCTTTTACTTTGATTTCATGATATGTTTTACAAACTTGTTTAGATCTGTCTGAGAAATTGTCGGAAGATGTTTCTGACTTCGTGTGACAGAGAGTGGAAGATGAAGTGTAGACATAGAATGGTTAGTCTATTTCTTGTAATAGATAACTTTGTTTATAAGAGAGGATTGTAAAGTTTAGCGATAAAAGTAGTGGGCGAATTGCGCTAATTATTGAAATTTGTGTAATTTTGTCGGCCGATAGGGTTCGGACTTATATAAGTCCGACCTTGTCAAAAGAAACGTAGTATAAGATAAAGAATAAAATTTTTTACCAAATCAATGGCACAACAAGAATATGATGTCATCGTCATTGGAGGCGGCATAACGGGTGCAGGCGTAGCACGTGACTGCTCGATGCGTGGACTTAAGACTCTGCTTCTCGAACGCCAAAACCTGGCTGACGGTGCGACGGGACGTAATCATGGCATGCTACACAGCGGAGCTCGCTATGCAGTCACGGATGCAGAATCGGCAGAGGAGTGTATCAAGGAAAATATGATCCTGCGTCGTATCGCCCATCACTGTGTGGAGGAGCATGATGGTCTCTTCATCTCTTTACCCGAAGACGACTTGAACTATCAGCAAAAATTTGTCGAATCATGCCGCAAAGCGGGTATACGTGCTGATATTCTCGATCCTGAGGAGGCCAAAAGATTGGAGCCTGCAGTTAATCCGGCAATTGTTGGAGCTGTAAGAGTGCCCGATGGCAGCGTAGATCCTTTTCGACTGACGCTTAGCAATGTTGCCGACGCAATTAATCGAGGCGCAGATGTACTGAAGTTTCACGAGGTAATCGGATTAATCATAGTAAACGGTCGTGTTCTCGGTGTCAAAGCCAGAAATAATCTGACGGGCGAGGTAAAGGAGATACGAGCTCGTATCACAGTCAACGCTGCCGGTATTTGGGGATGTCTGATAGCCAAGATGGCAGGCATCAACATCAATATGTTTCCTGCCAAGGGTAGTCTGCTCGTCTTTGGCCATCGCGTCAACAATATGCTTATCAATCGCTGTCGTAAACCAGCCAATGCCGACATTCTGGTACCGGGAGACGCCATCTGCGTCATCGGTACGACGAGTGACCGTGTGCCCATAGAGTCGGTCGACGATATGCGTGTTACGCCGGAGGAAGTCAATATTCTGCTCACAGAGGGGGCTAAACTGGCGCCGGCACTGGCGACCACGCGCATCCTGAGGGCTTACGCGGGGGTGAGGCCCCTGGTGGCAAGCGACGACGACCCTACGGGCCGCAGCATCAGTCGAGGTATCGTCTGTCTGGATCATGAGGAGAGAGATGGCATGGCGGGGATGATTACCATCACAGGTGGTAAACTGATGACGTATCGCCTAATGGCGGAGATCGCGACGGATAAGGTCTGCGAGAAACTGGGTGTTGAGGCTATCTGCGAGACGGCGTCCACACCGCTGCCGGGCAGTGAGAGCGAGGCTCCTGTGGCCAAAGATGGGCCGTATATGTACCTCTTCAATGTGGAGTCGGGCAGGCACGGTTGTCGTCAGCCGCATATCGAGCGCGACAGTGACGGAGACCGTGCGCTAGTGTGCGAGTGTGAGGAGGTGAGCGTAGGCGAGGTAAAGTATGCTGTTGAGCATCAAGGAGTCAACAATCTCATTCAGCTTCGTCAATGTACACGCGTAGGCATGGGAACCTGTCAAGGTGGACTGTGTGCGATGCGAGCTGCTTGTCTGATAGGTAAACTCAAAGGTAATATTTGTGAGGCTCAAAAGGATTTACACAAATTTCTCCAAGAACGTTGGAAAGGTATGATGCCTGTTGGATGGGGGCAAACTTTGAGTGAAGCACAGATGTCTGCAGAGATATTCCAAGGACTTTGTGGATTGAAAGATAAAAATTTCAATTAAAGTAAAAGATTAAGTATTGCAATGAAATTTGATACAATTATCATAGGTGGCGGCTTAAGTGGTCTCTGTTGTGGAATTAGCTTGGCACAAGCTGGCAAAAAAGTAGCAATTGCCGCTACAGGACAGAGTTCCCTCCATTTCTTCTCAGGTTCTTTCGATATGTTGGGATATGATATCCAAGAAAAGGAAGTTGAGCATCCTCTTGAGGCTATTGCTCAATTACCAGACTCACACCCATATAGGAAATTGGACAATGAAACATTGATTGAAACCGCTACAGCTTTCTCTCAGTTGCTCGCTGGTGCTGGTATAAATGTCAAGGGGAGTTATATGGCTAATCATTATCGTCTGACTCCCACTGGACTTCTTGAACCTACATGGCTTACTCTTGAAGGAATGGCAATGATAGACAGTGCCGGGCAGCTAAAAACTCACAAGGTTCTGCTGGCTTATCCTAAAGAATTTATGGATTTGCCTGTCGATTTCATGGAAGCCAATTTGAAACAGCAAGGAGTTGAGGTCATGGTTAAGGAACTTGAGGACCAAGTCTTCAGTTTCCGCCGTAAGAGCCCTTCGGAGATGAGGGCGACTAATCTTGCAAAAGTTCTCATTGACGAAAACGCTATGAGCTCTTTTGCGCAAGAACTTAATAACCTTGGAAAAGATAACAATGTTGACACAATTCTCTTACCGAATATTATAGGGTGGGGAACAAGTGACGAATTTAAGACATTGCAATCAAAAGTATCGAAGCCTATCAGAATGGTTGCAACTTTGCCCCCATCTGTATGCGGTATCTCTGTACAGGCGAAGCTTAAACAACGCTTTGAAAAACTCGGAGGTACATTCCTGATCGGAGATAGGGTTATCAAAGGAAATATCCAATACAACCGTGTGACGGATGTCTCAACAGAGAAACTGACAGACGAGATCTTGCAGGCCAATGAGTTCGTAGTGGCAAGTGGTTCGTTCAGAAGCCAAGGTATCATCGCCAATTATGAAAGGGTGTACGAGCCCATATTTGATTTGGATATTGATTATACAAGTCAACGTGAGTCTTGGTACGATGCAAATGTTTTTGCTGCTCAGCCGTATATGCAGTTTGGCGTCAAGACAGACGGCTCATTCCGTGCATACAAGAATGGGGTAGTCCTTGAAAATGTCTATGCCGTCGGATCTATTTTGAGTGGCAACAATTCCATCCGTCTTGCTGATGGGACAGGTGTGGATGCCGTCACGGGAACAGCTGTAGCAAATATCATCTTAAAAAAATAACATATTCTCCATGGGTGACGAATTACAACTATCAAATATAAGCACAAACGAGTTAGAGCAGTGCCTTAAGTGCACTATCTGTACGGCATATTGCCCAGTCGCTGCAGTTACGCCTTTTTATCCTGGGCCTAAGCACGCGGGACCGGACGGAGAGCGCTACCGTATAAAAGATGCGAAATATTTTGACGAGAAAGCTCTTAAAATGTGTCTCAACTGCAAGCGTTGTGAAGTCGCTTGTCCGGAAGGCGTCAAAATAGGCGATATCATCCAGGCTGCCCGTATCAAATACAGTACCCATAGACCGAGTCTGCGTGACTGGACGATGGGCAATACTGACCTCGTCGGAAGTATTGCGACGCGTGTGGCCCCCATCGTAAATATGTCGCTCAAGCTGAAGCCCGCCAAGGCCGTGATGGACATGATGATTGGCCTGGACAAGACCAAGACGATGCCCAGCTACAGCAGCCAACGGTTTGAGACGTGGTTTAAGAAGCATGCGCTGCCTCAACAAAGTAAGTATACGAAAAAAGTCAGCTACTTTCACGGCTGCTATGTTAACTACAATTTTCCCAAATTGGGACAAGACTTTGTGAAGCTGATGAATGCGATTGGCTATGGGGTGTCCCTGCTGGACAAGGAGAAATGCTGCGGCGTCGCCCTCATTGCCAATGGCATGTCTAGCCAAGCAAAACGGCAAGGGGAAGTTAACATCAAGTCGATGACGGAGAGTGTCTCCAAAGGCATGCCGGTCTTGACGACGAGCAGCACTTGTACTTTTACTATGCGCGAGGAATACCCTCATCTGCTCCAAATCAATAATGACAAGGTGAAGGACAGCCTGTCACTGGCCACACGCTTCATCTATCAGTTGGTGGAGTCAGGCAAGGTCAACCTGGTATTTCGCAAGGACTACAAGAAGCGTATCGCTTATCATTCGGCATGTCACATGGAGCGTCTGGGCTGGATCATCTACAGTACATCGCTGTTGAAGATGATCCCGGGAGTGGACTTTGTCATGCTTGACTCCATGTGCTGCGGTCAGGCGGGAACTTACGCCTTTAAGAAGGAGAACCACGATGTCGCCAGCGCTATTGGATCTCCACTCTTCAAACTTATCGAAGAAGTTCACCCTGATCTCGTTGCCACAGATTGCGAGACATGTAAGTGGCAAATTGAGATGTCGACATCTGCTCCTGTCGAGAATCCCATTAGTATCCTTGCAGACGCACTGGATGTCGAAGCTACAAAAGCTCTTAACTCGTAGACAATCACGCCATTATTCACCTCCAGACTATGTCACAAGAGAAGTATATTCTGGCGCTGGACGAGGGCACAAGCAGTGCGCGCGCCATTGTTTTTGACCACTCGGGCGAGATACGCTCTGTGGCCCAGAAGGAGTTTACTCAGATCTTTCCCCAGTCTGGTTGGATAGAGCACAATCCGGATGAGATATGGTCATCTCAGGCCTCCGTCATTGCCGAAGCCATCACGCAGATTGACATCAATGGCAAAAACATAGCCGGCATAGGTATCACCAATCAGCGAGAGACCACTATCGTGTGGGACACAGAGACTGATGAGCCGATTTACAATGCTATTGTTTGGCAAGACCGTCGTACATCGGATTATTGCGACCAGCTGCGTAGCGAAGGCATGACCGAGTTGATACGGAAAAAGACAGGTCTTATCATAGACGCTTACTTTTCCGCCACCAAGATTAAGTGGATTCTTGATCATGTGAGTGGTGCCCGTAAGCGGGCAGAACAGGGTAAATTGAGGTTTGGCACCGTAGACAGTTGGCTCATATGGCGTCTGACGCGTGGAGAAGTACACGTCACAGATGTCACCAATGCCAGCCGCACGATGCTATTCAACATACACACGCTGGATTGGGATGAGGAGCTTCTTGACCTCTTTGATATTCCGCGTAGTATGATGCCCACGGTGAAGTCTTGCAGCGAAGTTTATGGTCATACTAAGACTACGCTCTTTGCCCACGAAGTTCCCATTTGCGGCATTGCCGGAGATCAGCAGGCCGCCCTTTTCGGTCAGATGTGTGTAGACCGGGGGGATATTAAGAATACATATGGCACGGGATGTTTTCTCGTCATGAATACGGGCAACCAGCCTATTATCTCACAAAACAATTTGCTCACAACTGTCGCATGGCAGATAGGGCAGGAAACAACTTACGCCTTGGAGGGCTCCATATTTGTTGCGGGCTCTGTCGTGCAGTGGCTGAGGGATGGTCTGGGCATTATCAGGTCTTCTTCGGAGATTGAGCAATTGGCTTCTACCGTGCCTGATACGGGTGGGGTTTATTTCGTGCCCGCCCTGACAGGTATGGGAGCTCCTTATTGGGATCAGCATGCGCGCGGCATCATTTGCGGAATCAGCCGTGGCACGACATCTGCCCATATTGCCCGGGCAGCCCTTGAGGGCATTGCCTTCCAGACTTACGACATCATGAATGCCATAATGCGGGATACTGGCACACAGATTAGACAACTTAAAGTCGACGGAGGCGCTTCTCGCAACAATCTGATGATGCAATTCCAGGCCGACATCCTCAATGCAGAGATTATCCGTCCTAAGATTACCGAGACCACGGCTCTTGGCGCTGCTTATTTGGCAGGTTTGGCTACCGGCTATTGGGATAGTTTGGACGAGGTCAAGCGCCAGTGGCAAGCAGAGCGTCGCTTCCTGCCGGAACGGGCGAATACAGACGAGATAGCGCGTGCCAAAGCCGGGTGGGCTGATGCTGTCAGACGAGCGCTGACCCAGAAGAATAATGACTAAATCCGAGAACATTATTGGTCTTATATGGATGCGCAATTGTTTCACTGCTGTCTGCTTGAGTTCCTCGGCACACTAATCCTCATCTTAATGGGAGACGGAGTATGTGCGGCCACAGCACTCTATCGGTCAAAGGCTCAGGGCGGCGGATGGATTGTCATCGCTCTGGGCTGGGGACTGGCCGTGATGTGCGGCGTATTTGTGGCGCATAACTCTGGCGCTCATCTCAATCCCGCCGTGTCTTTGGGATTGGCCTTGGCGGGCTTGTTTGATTGGTCTTATGTTTTGCCTTATTGTCTGGCGCAGTTGCTGGGTAGCTTTGTCGGAGCCATACTCGTATACCTCTTTTACAAAGACCACTACGATGCCACGCCTGATGGTATGACCAAACTCAATACATTTTGTACGATGCCAGCCATACAGGGGCACAAGGTGCGCAATCTCTTTGCAGAGGCTGTTGGCACGTTTGTCCTGGTGCTGCTGATATTGTGTCTCTCTCCGTCCAACTATTTGTCCGGCATTACAGTACCTGTCAATCTGGGCGGGGCAAACGCCTTTCCTGTGACCCTCATCATCGTGGCCATAGGCATGAGCCTCGGCGGAGCCACAGGCTATGCGATCAATCCGGCCCGCGATCTGGCACCTCGTATTGCCCATGCCATACTTCCTCTCAAGAATAAGTGCGACAGCGGCTGGAGCTACAGCTGGGTCCCTGTAGTCGGCCCTTTGCTCGGTGCTGTGGTGGCTGCTTGGGTCGGCAGATTGATGGGATTTTGCTGAGGTAAAATCAGATATGATCTTTTGCGTGACGAAATCAAATTTAATCTAAATAAAATAAATATCAGCTATGTTTAGCTTTCTGAATCCTCCCGCTTACAAGGCAGAAATGACGGGCCCAGATGTTGATGCCAAATATCGCAAGTTGCGCTTACAAGTATTTTTAGGCATCTTTTTCGGGTACGCAGGCTTTTATATTGTCCGTAAGAATTTCTCGATGGCCATCCCTATGCTGGCCCCGTTTGGTTTTGAGAAGGGCGAGCTCGGTATTGTGCTCTCCATGAATGCCATTGCTTATGGCTTCTCCAAGTTTATCATGGCTAGTGTCAGTGACCGGAGTGATGCACGCAAGTTTTTGCCCCTCGGACTTGCACTTGCCGCCCTGTCTATGATGTTTATGATTGTTCCGATACAGTGTATTGGGCCTGAGCACAAGACTCTGGCCATCGTGATAATGGCGGCGCTCAATTTTCTGGTCGGCTGGTTCAACGGCATGGGCTGGCCTCCCTGCGGCAGAGTCATGACCCACTGGTTCAGCCGCAAGGAACGTGGTACCTGGATGTCTGTGTGGAATTGCGCCCACAATGTTGGAGGCGCTCTGGTCGGCCCCATGGCCGTATATGGAGCCATGTGGTTCGGCAGCTGGTTTTACGGCGCAGACACGCAGCGATATTTTCTGATAGGCACTTATCTCTTTCCCGCCTGTGTTGCCATTCTAGTTGCCATCTTCGCCTACTGTATGATACGTGACACGCCGCAGAGCTGCGGTCTGCCCTCTATTGAGAAGTGGCGCAACGACTATTCTGGCACTTATAGCGAAAAATCTGAGAGCGTCCTGAGTACTAAGGAAATCTTTCACACCGTCCTCTCCAATAGATTTCTGTGGTACATCGCCTTTGCCAATGCCTTTGTCTATATGGTACGCTACGGCTGTCTCGACTGGGCGCCGACCATCTTGACCGAAAAGGGCATTAACATCAAGGATGCGGGTTGGGCTTACTTTGCCTATGAGGCTGCGGCCATCCCCGGTACACTGGTCTGTGGATGGCTGAGTGACCATGTCTTCCATGGGCGGCGTGCCGTGCCCACCATTCTCTTCATGACTTTGGTCGCTGTCTTCATCTTTCTGTACTGGCAGAATATCGACAATATTAATGTGGTTATCACCTGCCTTATTTGCATCGGCTTTTTCATCTATGGCCCCGTGATGCTTATCGGCGTCCAGGCTCTTGACTTGGCCCCCAAAAATGCAGCCGGCACCGCCGCCGGGCTCACGGGCTTCATGGGATACGTACTGGGCACAGCCCTGCTTGCCAATGTCGTCATCGGCTATGTCGCCCAGCATGCGGGATGGAACTGGACTTTTGTCCTGCTCATCGGCAGTTGTCTCGTCTCCATCTTCTTCATGTTGCTCACCTACAATGCCGAGCGCGAACGCTCTCGTCAAAATCATTAAATTTATATATTGACCAAATAAAAAACACACACAGCACACATGGATCAAGTTCTTAAGGCAAGACTCTCCCAGATACGCCACGTCGCCCTGGACATGGATGGCACGATTTATATGGGAAGTCAGATTTTCCCCTTTACGATACCCTTTCTACAAAAGCTCACGAGACTGGGCATCACCTACTCATTTTTGACCAACAATCCCTCGTCTTCCCTTGACGACTATCTCGCAAAGCTCCACCGTATGGGCATTGAGGCCACCGAGGAGGAGATGTACACTACGACAGTGGCCACGATTGACTATATCCATGCCCATTATCCGGAGGCCAAGCGTCTCTTCCTTCTCGGCACTCCCAGCATGATTAGCCAGTTTGAGAAGGCCGGTTTCATCTCTACGGCCGACGACCCCGACGACGTGCCCGATATCATCGTCGCCGCCTTTGACAAGTCGCTGGTCTATCCGCGTCTTTGCCGCGCTGCATGGTGGATTGCCCAGGGCATCCCTTATATTGCGACCAATCCGGACAAAGTCTGTCCCACCAATGAGCGCACCATCCTTGTCGACTGCGGCAGTATCTGCAAGAGCCTCGAGAGTGCTACAGGCCGCAAGCCCGATATCACGCTCGGCAAGCCAGACCCCAATATGCTCGTTGGCATCGAGCAGCAGCGAGGTCTGCAGCCCGCCCAGATTGCCATGGTCGGCGATCGCATCTATACCGATATTAAAATGGCACAAAATGCCCATTGTCTTGGTGTGCTCGTACTCTCTGGCGAGACCACACTCGAGGTCGCCCAGAGTGCGCCCAATCCGCCCGACCTCACGCTTCAGAATATAGAGGAGCTCGGTCGTCTCCTCGAGGAGGCCCACAGCTGATATCCACTGCTATTTGCCCTCTACGGTTCCGTCATCATCTCTCGCAGCAGGATGGCGGAACTGTTTTTTAAAAAAATCACCCGTAGTGCGCCTGTGCCACTCAGTCCTTAGACTTAATCGGCGTCTCCGCGAGATATTTACATCGGAGATACTTGGGCGACACGCCGAAGTGATGGCGCACAAAGGAGCCAAAAAATGCTAGATTGCAAAATCCTAGGTGATTGGCAATCTCCTTGATAGTCATGTCCGTATTCTTCAGATCATAGCGTATGTCATCGAGCACATACTGCTCAATCCATTTGAGCGGTGACTTGTCGCTGTACTCTTTACAGATATTGGAGAGATATTTTGGCGTGATATTGAGTCGCGAGGCGTAGTATCTGACCGTCTGTCGCTTAGGCTCGGTCGACGTCAATAGGTTGAGAAATTGCTGGAAGATCTGTTTCTTGTGCGACAGATCGTTTTGTCCCTTGCTGACCTCATTTTGCTGCATCGTAGCTGTCAGGTCCAGCAGCAGGGCTTGCAGGAGGCTCTGTATCGTCTCCTTCTGGTAAGTCATCTGCTTGTGGTTGATCTTGGAGCGTATCAAGGCATAGTATAGTTGAAATTGCTCCGCGTGTTCTGGCTCCAGGGTAAAGACAAATTGCCTGTTGATGTAGACCGACGTCTCCCAAGTCTTGGCATTGGCCCGCAGGAGCTGTCTCATGATATGCTCAGAGAGGCACAGAATCTTGCACTCAAAGTCGGGGCTAATCATATAGTTGTCGAGGATGACCCCGTGGGGGCACACGATCACATCGTTCTCGTGGAGCAGCAGCGGATGCACGCCCTTCTCTAGCTGTATACGTCCCTTTGTGCAGAGGATGACGGCATCGAGGTCCAGTTTCATGGAGTCGATATTCTGGAGTCCCTTCACATTGTCCAGTATGGCCACCTCCCCGTCGTGATAGTCCACCAGCGGGTTTTGTACAGTGAGCAGGTCCGTTCCCACTTCGACTATTGCTTTTTTCATATCCCATCGATTTTGTCCCCAAAATTCGGGATAAAATGGCGACTCATCCACCCTTTTTGTCTAAAATAGAGTTTATATCTTCTTCGTGTTCTCTTATCGAATATTGTTTCCTACCTTTTGAATGCACAGTTTGTCCGAAATACATGTAAAATTGCATGAAGAAACACACAGTCAGATATGGATATAGGAAACAGCGCATCCGCCTTATGGCGGTTTTTGAGTCGTCAGTCCGGATGGCGATACAGATATTCGGATTTGGCCCAAGCCACAGGCCTGTCTCATCGCGCCCTTGACATGGCCATCGGATGGTTAGCCCGTGAGGAACAAGTCATCATCGAGGACGACGGCGATTATGTCAGCTTGCCGCCCGAGTTGTACTACTAGCGTCTCTTACCCATCCGTCCTGCGGTCGATCTTGCGATATAGCCAAGCAAACCTTTTTCATTTCTCGAGAAGCTTCCGCTCCTGTGGCACTGCCCGTGTCGACTACTCGGCCTGCCCAGTGTCTTGCCCAAGCATAAGAGGAAACTTTTCTGTCAAAATATCTTGATGATTGTATAGATGCCGCCCCAGCAGTGATGCTCGGGCGGCATTATAGATGATGCGCCATGTGTCGAGGTCGACCACGATGGTCTTGTATACTTTTATCATTCCGAAATTCGGACGAACCGAAAATTTTTGCATGATGCTTTGACAGAATTGACCAGTAACCCTTTGCAATGCCCGAAGAAATGAACAAATGTCTGATAATCTTGCGATTTCTTTAAAAAAACGTTCGAATAGCGGAAATGGACGTAGCTAATGTAAGCCTCAAGTGGCGGGAAAATGAGGGAAACGATGGGCTGTTGCATGTCTGGAGGCCTCTTTGTGGCCAGTTATTTAAGACTTTTAAGTCCTTTCTGGGTGCTGGCATGCGTGGTAGAGTAGAGGAAGATGGATCGTACTTTATTGATTGTTAGTTTTTTTTATATGCTATTTACCAAGTGGACTTTTTCAGCTTTTCAGCTTAAATTTAATGAGGTATCATTCGAGCGGGAGCCTTAATAATTAAATATTAAAAGGGGACTCCACTTGGAGTCAAGATACCCTTCAAATAATAACTGAAAAACCGTTATTCTTGAAGGGTAAATTTCCTCACCAAAAATCCTACTCATCGTCACTTTCTTTTATCGGCTTAATTGAAATAAGGATTGGCAGCTTCGTTGATGCATTAGGAGTGTCTATACAAAAAGGACGGAAGCGGTCATTGCTGTGCTTCCGTCCTTAATCAGTCGATAAATTTGTTTCTCCTATAAGCCTTACTTTTTATCAAAAAATCGCTCGTAGAGGCCTTGGAATCCACGGCAGTGGCGGGCCTCGTCCTTGGCCATTTCGTGGACGCTGTCATGGATAGCGTCCAGATTGTCCTTCTTGGCAAGCAGGGCGATACGGTTTTTGTCGGCACAAGCGCCGGCTTCTGCAGCGATACGGTTGGCCAGATTGGTCTTGGTATCACTTACGACTTCGCCCAGCATTTCGATAAATCGGGAGGCATGATCGGCTTCCTCGTAGGCGTAGCGCTTGAAGGCCTCGGCTATCTCTGGATAGCCTTCGCGGTCGGCTTGTCTTGCCATGGCGAGATACATTCCGACTTCACCACACTCACTCTGGGCGTGAGCCTGAAGGCCCTGGAGTATTTCGGGGTCGATGCCCTCTGTGATACCAATCTTGTGCTCTGTGGCAAAGTGGATGGGCTCATCTTCCTTAAACTCATTGAACTTGGATGCCGGTGCGCCGCAGATGGGGCACTTCTCAGGGGCTGCGTCGCCTTCGTATACGTATCCGCATACGGCGCAAACAAATTTCTTTTTCATTACTTCTGTCTTTTTGATTTTATATAATCTCCGTTCCCAATTTGCAGAGATTTGGACACAAATGTAGTGTTTTCGTGGCAGGCGTGAAGGAAAAAAAGAGATATTTTTTTTGCATGAGTAAAAAATTGCGGTTTGTTGGGTGTTTTTACTAACTTTGCAACAAGTATGAAAGCACAGATTTTTGCTGAAATGGAGAAACTGAGGGACGCCGGCTATCTGTCCAGAATGCTACAGCACTATCCGCGCGAAGCCCGCCCGTTGGTGGGTATCCCTCTCGGTACGCTCGCAGAGGTGGCGAGGACGCTGGCGCGACAAGCGGACTGGGAGAAGGTAGTGACTGATCTGATGGGCCGCGGACGGTATGAGGATGTGGTATTGGCAGTGAATATATTGGACAATACGACGATGAACGACTCGGACTTTCTCCGTCGCCTTGCGGACTATGTCCCCGAGATAGACAGCCGACAGCTCTGCGATGCCATTTGCCTGTCAGCTCATCGCGCCCTCAATCACCCCGAGATGATGCACAGGTTTCTTGCGCCCTATCTCGCAGGCCCGACTGACCTGCAGCAACGGTTTGCCCTCGTGATGATACTGGACTACTTTGTCAACATCGATAGTATAGCGGACACGCTGGAGACGCTCTCCCATGTACGGCCTGTGGGACCGGAGAGCGAGGATGCGCTGGCGTGGGCCTATCAGGTGAGCTTCTTAGCCTTCCCACGCAAGACCTGTATCAGTCTGGAACGGCTAGGGGGAGACGATCGCCTCTTTGAACTCATTGTGACTCGTATCGAGCGCTGCAACCGCCTGCTTATACCCGACCGCATGATGCTCCAGCGATTGCGATATGAGCATCAGCAAACTGGTCATAGACCTGTGCATGACGACAGACAGATATGGAGATGAAATCACTAAGACTAACGATGGTGATGGCTCTCCTGGTGGCTGCGATGACGACAGTGACGGCCAGGACGGATGGACAGCATTTGCAGTATGTGGAGGGGGACAGCGTGGAGCTTGCAGACTTCTTTTGGAACAATCTGACAGGGGCTGTCAAGCAGCAGTATCCTGACCTGAAAAGGGAGAGGAGAAGCAATCCATCATGGTCAAAGAGCAGGCTAAGTCGCTGCGTGCAGGAGTGGGATGCGCTATGGTCTCAGACCGAACTGACGGGCGCCCTGATAGGACAGGATGGGCTTGAGACGCGGGAGGCGTCGGCTTTCCATCTGGCTCAGCTCAGTGAGCAGCTTTTCCTTAAGACACGCGACGGCCGATACGGCGATGCCCTGGAGCGCACGCTCTACAATGAGCTTGCGGGTGCAGTCTACACCTCTGGACAAAGTGCTGTCAGGCGTCAGGCATGCGAGATGATTGGCCGCGTGCGCGACCTCATATATGCATTTGACCGGGACAATCTATACGTCAATCTGCATGTTCGCAGCGAGGCCCACATCAAGTCCTCCGGCCTCGACCTCCACCTCAGCCTGCTAGGGAGTATGCCCTGGTACAACCGGATGATGCTGGTGCTCAAGATGCCTGCCGATAGCCAGCACCTGACAGTACATATACGAGTGCCGGCCTGGATAGAGGGACAGACAATTCCCGCGGCGGGAGGCATGGAAAAGATGAAGTACAAGGTGTATGTCAACGGACAGCCGATTGTTCCTAAGATAGAAAAGGGCTTTCTGGTCATCGACAGCGTGTGGCAAAAGGACAACTCGATCACGCTGGATTTTCGCACGCCGATACTGCGGATCATCACACCGCGACATCCAGACCAGATGGCGCTGCAGCGGGGAGCGTTGGTCTTTAGCCTGCAAAACATGTCGCCGCAGCTCTCTATCAACACTGGAGACAAGATCTCCAGCCGGTTTGACAAGGACCGCCATACGCTCGTTCTCTCCTCTCAGTGCTACGATGCACAAGGAGCCGTGGCGGGAGAGTACGAGGCTGTGCCCTACTTCTGGTCACCCGAACGCAACTGGTCCTCGGTGTACGTGCCAGCGAAGCCCTAAGTGCCCTGTCATGCTCGAGAGAAAGTCCTGCTGGCGACGCCCCCTCAGCTTCTCGTTATCGCCGCCTTTGCTTAGCAAAACAGAAGGGTAGGAGACTGTGTGTGCTTCTTTTACAACACTATAAGTCTGACTTCGTATTTCCTGTTAGGCTTGTGGCTTCAGAATAGAACTGGCTTGCTGCGGGTCAAAAAATGCAGAAAGAGGGCTTTTTTCCCGACAAATCCTTCTGTACTCTTTCCTTTTAGACTAACTTTGTATGCAAAATATCGCATTTTACAACGCACAAAAGCCATGAAAAAACTATTTGCCATCGCACTTGTCGTAACAACTATCCTGCCAATCTCTTGCGGTCATAAGACGGCCACAACAGCTGACGACGCAGACTCCACCTTGACAGCTGACGAGACCGTCAAGCAGGGCATCATACAGATGGAGAAGTCTGAGGTCACCGATACGACGACATGGCGCGGCGCCCTCTATACGTATACCGTCAATCGAATGCCGGATCCGCATTTGGACAAAATCACGGATAGCGAGACGGGTAGCAAATATATGGATAACACAATCCGGCTGACCATTGTGAGAGACGGCCAAACGTTTTTTGACAAGCAATTTACGAAGTCAGACTTCACCAGTTATCTTGATCACAACTTCCGCCGCAACGGATTGCTGGAAGGGATGGTCTTTGACAGCGCCCAGCCTGAAGGCTTGCATTTCGCTACAAGTATAGCCCTCCCGCAGAGCGACTCGTATATTCCCCTCGTGGTGATTATCGCATCCGACGGGACCCTCTCTATTCAGAAAGACAACATCATGGATGTAGACGGTGAGGACTCGATGGACTAGTCGCTCGATATTTTTCGCTATCAGAGGGGGCTTTCCATGAAAAAGAGGGAGATACGAAAGTGTGGCTCATTTCTTTGTCTTTGCTTTGCTGTACTATGTACGCCGAAGACAAAGGGAAACAGATAAAGCGAAACAACGTAGCAGTTGAGATGGCATTGACCTCCGACGATACGTACAGCTTGGAATCCGGCTATCGATTTAATTTGTTGCACTCCTTGAGTGCAGGCGTGTCACTAGGCTATTGGAAAACATTTACGGAGCATTTTCCTCATGGACAAAACTGGTGTTTCAGTGATGATTACAGGAAGGTGAGCAATTTTTATCTCAGGCCAAACGTCATGCTTACCACACCCAAGCTATTCGGCATAAGATACTGCAAGTTTGGCCTATATGCCAATCCGGGAGTGATGCTCAATATCCCGAACGCAAAGGCGGATATTGATATTGTTGAGCCCCAACGGCGTGGTGCTATATCATGACGGAGTCTCTAACAATAAGGGAAAGTGGTGTGCATTCGACGTGAGGTGCGGTCTTATGTTTGGCATGGACAATATAAACATTACCATTGGATACCAATTCTCGACAATTGACGTGTATGGCATGCATCGTAATCTGTCATACA
Organism: uncultured Prevotellaceae bacterium; assembly: GCA_900316315.1. Taxonomy (GTDB): domain Bacteria; phylum Bacteroidota; class Bacteroidia; order Bacteroidales; family Bacteroidaceae; genus UBA6382. The sequence continues at coordinate 103,161 of ONCK01000003.1, read as the reverse complement.
AAGGCACGAGATTTGAAGATTTTTATCCCAAGCGCAAATATCAATATGGAGCAGTAATAGGAATCTCTTACGGTTTTTAGAGAGCTACAAGGCCCTACGGAAGGGTGGATTGAAGCAGCTAAGGATACTATCCAAACGGTACCGCTAAGAGACAGCAGATTAACCTCCAAGCCTCTATAGGGATGAACTTCGGGGCGGCAACACCTTCATCGGCATGAGGAATTGTCAAATAAAACATTGTTGCAATCGACCAAAGTCGGATGAGCCAGTCCCATTGTCCATCGGTCATGAGGAGTAGACCATCAGAAAGTCAAAAAAGAGGAGAACCATTTGCAATATGGTTCTCCTCTCTGATACGACTATTTCTCTATGAGTTGCTGACTACTCCTTATCTAGCAAATTCTGGAGGTACTGTCGGGTCTGGTCGAGATAGTTTGCATTTTTAGTATTCATTTCACACTCGATCGTCAGCGCTCCACTGAAGCCTTCGTCCTTCAGAATCTTGATGATGGCGGGGAAGTCTACGTCGCCTTGCGGAATGGGTTTCTCCTTGCCCAGATGATATGGGTCCTTGTAATTGGGATAAGTTCCGTCCTTGGCATGCAATTCCTTCACCAGCGGACCGAAGAGCCGTATGGCGTCTGTCGGGTTGGCTTTGCCGTAGAGTAGGAGATTGGCCACATCACAATTGATGAAGCAGTTGCCCTGCAGTACGTCACAGCTGTCACCAAATGTGGCCTTGTTGATGTCCGTAAGGGCGCGTACGAGGGTGATGGGAGTCTCCTGGCCAGTCTCAAAGTAAATTTTGACACCTTGTGAGAGTGCGTATTTGTTGAGATCCGTCATGACTCGGATGAAATCCTTATACTGCTCGGAGGAACAATCTTCGGGAATGAAGCCGAAGTGGCTATGTATGGCAGGGACGCCTGCCAGTTTGCACAAGTCAATCATCTTGTGGTAAGTCTCTATCTTCTGCTGGCGCTCCGGCGTCTGAGGAACGAGACCGATAGTGGAGGGGCCTTGGATAAAGTTCCACCGGCTATGCCCCGGCACTCCTACGATGGTGGTGACACGCAGTTTGTACTTCTTGCTGGCTGCGCGGACGCGCTTGGCAAAGTTTTCGTCCATGCCGGAATTGTAATTAATCTGGCATGACGTGAAGCCATTTTCGTGCAATGTCTTGAATTGGTTTTCCAAGTCTTGCCACTTGTAGACAATAGTGCCAATCGTAATCTCCGAGTGCTTGGAGGCCGCGACGGGAGACGCAAGGCAGAAAGCCAAAAGGCTGCAAATCAGAGATAGAAATTTCTTACTCATCTGTAATATAAATCTTTAGTTAAAATTCTGTGTGCATTGAAACATCTGTCATCGCAGCATGCTGCTCTATGAAGAACAGACTATTCTGCCACTAATTCGAGCACGACGCTGGCCATCGGACTGTTGAGAGACGCATCCAGCTGAAGACCGGAATTGTGCAATACGCGGCCACTGACGGTCTTGCCGTTTAGGGGACAAGGCTTGCTCGCATCCCACGGAGTGAGATCCTTGATGCGATAGACCTTATTTTCGTCTGCTCCTGTGAGCTTAATCGTTGGGACTCCCTGGTAATAGAGGTAGTTAAGATTGTACGCATAGACGACGAGCTTGCTCTTGTCTGGACTCGCATACATCAGGGCGGAGATGCATTTGTGCTCAAACGGACTGATTAGTCGATAGAGGTCACCCAGCTGAACGACAGGGCGTATCTCCTTGTACGAAGCAATGGCTCGCGTGGCAAACTCCCGCTCCTGGTTGCTCATCTTGGCAGGGTCGAGCTCAATGCCGAGTCTCCCTTGCATGGCGACGTCAAATCTGAACTTAAAAGGTGTCTCCCTCTTGGTTTGGTGATTGGGACTGGCGCTGACATGTGCTGCCATGGCGATGGCCGGATAGAAGTGGCTGGTGCCCCACTGGATAAAAAGACGCTGGAAAGCATCGGTGTTATCACTGCACCAGAACTCGTCAAACCAAGGCAGAAATCCGTAACTGATACGGCCGCCACCGCTAGCGCAGCACTGTATCACGAGATCAGGATATTTGGTCCGGATACGCTGCAGCACCTTGCGAAGTCCCATATGATAGCGGACGTTGAGCTCACTCTGGCGGTCTGCCGGCAGATAAGTAGACCCCCAGTCCATCAGGGAGAAGTTGCAATCCCATTTGATATAGGCAATATCCGGATTTTCCTTCATTAAATTGTCAGTGACACTGTAGACAAAGTCTTGCACCTTGGGATTGCACAGATCCAGCAGCACCTGTGTGCCGCCACGTCCGACGGTAGGCTTCCGATTTTTGACCTGAAGAATCCAGTCTGGGTGCTTCTCATAAAGCTCACTCTTGATGTTGGCCATCTCTGGCTCTATCCAAATACCAAATTTGACTCCGTGTCTCTTGGCTGCCTCTGTGAGGCTCTTGATGCCACCTGGCAGTTTGCGGGTGTCCACTGTCCAATCGCCTAGAGAAGACGTGCCATTGTTGCGGGGATATTTGTTGCCAAACCATCCGTCATCCATTACGAAAAGTTCGCCGCCCAGTTTGTGAACATTGGCCATCATTTCCTCCATTTTAGGTTGACTGATGTCAAAATAGACCCCTTCCCAGCTGTTGAGCAGGATGTCCCGGAGGCGGTCGCCGTGTTGCAAGGCATACTTACGAGCCCAAGTGTGAAATGCGCGGCTTACACCGCCTTTGCCTTCATTGCTAAATGTCATCGCAAACTCAGGTGTGGTAAAAGTCTCACCGCCCTCGAGAGTATATTGGCTGTTGTCTTCATTGATGCCGGCAATGACCGTAAGACGGCGGTTGGAGGCGACGCAGCGTATCTTATAGTTGCCGCTCCACAGCAGTGTGCCGCCAAAGACTTGCCCTGACTCTTCGCGGGGAGAGCCGTCGAGCGTCATCATAATGGAGGGATTGTTAACCCAAGCGGTACGCATACCATCTTTCTCGGCCAAGACGATTTCTCCATTGGGAACCGGAGTATTGTCAATTTCGTTTTCAGCTGCCCAGGCGCCATGCATATGGACTAGATAATTGTCTCCGCGTTGTAAGGGCATAAAGGCTGAGCAATACCGATTGAGCTTGATGTCGCGCTTGCCTAGATTGGTAATATCGCTCCAGGTCGAAATGATGTCAGTGCCGTTGTAGGCTTTAAAGTAAACCTTCACCTGCACCGGATACACTTTGTCTTTGAGTGTAACAACGAGTAGCTGGCCTGTCGGATCACTTGAGCGCCCGGCTGAAGCGACAGCAAGGTCAAGAGAGGTGTTGCCGTCGGGCAGGATGGCCGAAATAGCTTCCTCTTTGTTGTTATTGTATCCATGTTGAGGATAAAGAGGCCGAGTAAAATTACTTCTGACATTAAAGAGCCCCTGTATGTCGTTTTGCTCGATCTTGGCTCCATAATATTGGATGTAAGCATTACCGTCCTGATTGGCTGTAACGGCGATGCTTGTCTTGGGCGTCGAGAGTACATAGTGCTGGGCACTTGCACTGATGGCAAAGAGAGAGAGTGCTGAAGTCAGCAGGGAGTAGAAGATTTTCATTGTCTATAAAAGATATTAGATATTATTTATGCACGTTTTGTACTTATTTGCAGATTCTGTATGCAAATGTAGCATTTAAAATCCTTTTCCAACCCCTTTTACGGCAAAAAGATGATGGAAAGAATGACATGAAAAAGTTTGCTTTCTTTTGGACAGAAAAAGCAAACTTAAGATGGGATAAGACAAGTCTTTTGTAGTGTGTACTAGGCGAGGCTGTCGCGTATTACAGGCCATTGTTCACTAAGAACAGTCATAGACGGCAAAAGAAGGTCAGCTCCTGCGTCATGCAACACTTTGTCGGATAAGGGACCAGTATTAACTGCAATAGTAAATATCTGGGCAGCGACTCCGGCTTGGACACCTAGTGGGGCGTTCTCAACGACCAGTGCTTCCCAGGGCTTGACTGCTGCTTTCTGAAGACCTCTCAAATAGGGCTCAGGAGACGGCTTGCCGTTGTGGACATCATAGCTGGTAATTTCCAAATCGTTATGGAATATGCCAAAGTAGTTTCTGTCCAGACGGTTGAGCAATGTTTTTTGGCCACTCCCAGTGACGAGCACGATCTGAAAGCCGTCGCTTTTCACTTGCCGAAGCAGCTGGGCTGCACCAGCCATCGGCTCTGCTTCTGGATAGTGGTTGAATATATCGCACTTAGTAGCGTATATCTTTTCCTGCTCTTCACTCGTCGCAGGCCTGTGCCAACAACGCTCGGCAAGCATATTGATGGTCTGGCGTCCAGTCTGTCCCTCATAGAGATAGGATTCCTCCGCTGTGAGGTCAAACCCATAGCGCCGTGATGTCTCTTCCCATGACTTGGAGTGGTAAATCATGGAGTTGTAGAGCACGCCGTCCATATCAAAAAGCACAGCCTTCAGGCGAATAGTCTGAAAGCTGTACTTATGGAGATAACGTTGGATATTGTCAGTCAGCATTTACTTGCGAAGTCTCTCTTGTATAGCCTTGGACTCGGCTTCGTATCCCGGTTTGTTGAGGAGGGCGAACATATTTTTCTTGTATGCCTCAACGCCGGGTTGATTAAAGGCGTTGACGCCCAAAATATTTCCGCTGATACCGCAAGCCTTTTCAAAGAAATAGATGAGCTGTCCGATATAGTACTCACTGATCTGCGGCACGACGATACGCACGTTGGGTACTCCACCGTCTACATGGGCAAGCTGAGTGCCGAGCTCAGCCATCTTATTGACTTCGTCGACACGTTTGCCTTCGAGGAAGTTAAGACCATCCAGATTTTCATCATCATGAGGAAAGAGGACCTCGTGGTCGGCGTGTTCTACGCTGATGACAGTCTCCATGATAGAGCGCTCCCCATCCTGAATCCATTGGCCCATGGAGTGGAGATCCGTAGTGAGATCTACGCTGGCAGGGAAGATACCCTTGTGGTCCTTGCCCTCACTCTCGCCGAAGAGCTGCTTCCACCATTCAGCGATGAAGTGCAGCTTGGGCTGATAGTTGGCAAGAATTTCAATCTTCTTGCCTTGCTCCTGATAGAGGACATTGCGCAAAGCAGCATACTGCAGGCTTAAGTTGTTCTCTGCCTTGACTTTTCCAGAAGTAGCCTCCTGCATATCACGAGCACCTGCGATGAGCTGGTCAATATCCAGGCCTGCGCAGGCGATAGGCAGTAGTCCGACAGGAGTGAGCACGCTGAAGCGTCCGCCTACATTGTCGGGTATGACATAAGTCTTGTATCCTTCCTTTGTAGCCATAGCACGTGCAGCTCCCTTGTGGGCATCTGTAATGGAGACAATGACTTTCTTGGCCTCCTCTTTGCCACGCTGATCCTCACATTGTTTGCGCAACAATCTGAAGGCGAGCGCAGGCTCTGTAGTCGTACCGCTCTTGGAAATATTGATTACACCAAATTTCTTACCCTTCAGCAATTCTTGCAATTCTGCCAAGTAGTCTTCACCGATATTGTTGCCTGCGAAGAGGACGACAGGAGTTTTACTGTCTTTTTTAAGCCATTTGAAGTTGTCACTCATAGCCTCAATGACAGCGCGGCTGCCGAGGTAGCTGCCTCCGATGCCTACGACTACGATGTACTCACACATCTCACGGTACACTTTGGCAGTTGCCTTGATGTCGTCAAGCAATTGTGATGTGGTGTCTGTAGGCAGAGTGATCCAGCCGAGGAAATCATTTCCAGGACATTTGCCAGTCTCAATGGCGTTAAGGGCTGTCTTTGCCTTGTCAACGTATGCTGTGAGAGTTCCTGCCGGCAGGAAATTCTCAGCCTTGCTGATGTCTAGACGGATGTTGTTCATGATGCTTTAGATTTTGCTATTTTATAATTATTGTTTCTCTTTTGGTGCCCATTAGGCTTCGAGTTTGTCAATCCAAGTTTTGACCTCATCAACGCTGGGCTTGTTGATCTGAAGCTTATACTTCTTGACTATTTCGCCAATTTGTTGTTGTACTTTCTGCGGGTTTTGTCCTTGGAGAGTCGTCAGGATATTGTATCCAGCCTTACGCAGTATGGGGATAATTTCGGGAGAGATGCCGAGATCGACAAACTTGTCATCGCTGTCCTGAGGTATCTTCTGCTCAGGCTTCATTTGGGGAAAAAGGATAACTTCCTGGATATAGGTTTTACCCGTCATAAGCATGACAAGACGATCAATGCCGATGCCTATGCCACTGGTAGGAGGCATACCGTACTGTAGGGCGCGCAGGAAGTCGTGATCGATAATCATAGCCTCGTCGTCTCCCTTGTCGGCCAATTTCATCTGGTCTACGAAGCGCTGTTCCTGATCTATCGGGTCGTTAAGCTCAGAGTATGCGTTGGCCAGCTCTTTGCCGTTGACCATCAATTCAAATCTCTCTGTCAGCCCCGCCTTGGAGCGATGCATCTTGGTAAGCGGACTCATCTCGACGGGATAATCGATGATAAATGTCGGCTGGATGAATGTGCCTTCACAAAATTCGCCAAAGAGCTCGTCGATCAATTTTCCTTTGCCCATTGTCTCGTCGACGTCCATTCCCTTAGCTTTGCAGAAGTCGCGGATTTCCTCTTCCGTCTTGCCATTGCAGTCAAATCCTGTCTTTTCCTTGATGGCATCAAGTATGGGCAAGCGGCGGTAGGGAGCCTTGAAGCTCACCATCTGTCCGTCGATTTCGCGTTCAGGCTTACCATTGACAGCGACGCATATTGTCTCGAGCAGATGCTCCGTGAAGCTCATCATCCAATTGTAGTCCTTGTACTGCACGTAGAGCTCCAGGCATGTAAATTCAGGATTGTGGGTGCGGTCCATACCCTCGTTGCGGAAATTCTTACCAATCTCGTAAACGCCTTCAAATCCGCCTACAATCAGTCGCTTCAAGTACAGCTCTGTCGCAATGCGCATATACATGTCCTGATTAAGGGCATTGAAGTGGGTGATAAAGGGACGGGCAGACGCGCCGCCGGGTATATTCTGTAGGATAGGAGTCTCTACTTCCGTATAGCCAGCATCATCGAGCACTTTGCGCATCGTGCGGATTATTGTGGCACGCTGTAGAAAAGTCTCCTTGACGCCTTGGTTGACGATAAGGTCAACATAGCGCTGACGATATCGCAGTTCGGGATCTTCAAAGGCATCGTATTTTACACCGTCCTTCTCTTTGACTACTGGAAGGGGCTTCAGGCTCTTGCTGAGAAGAGTCAGCGACTGAGCGTGTACTGTGATTTCACCGGTCTGTGTCCGGAATACAAATCCCTTGACACCGATGAAGTCGCCCAAATCCAACAACCGCTTAAAGAGAACGTTGTACATGTTCTTATTGTCGCCCGGGCAAATGTCGTCACGGGTGATATATACTTGAATGCGTCCCTTGGAATCCTGCAGCTCAACAAAGCTTGCCTTGCCCATGATGCGCTTACTCATCATACGGCCCGCAATGCATACTTGCTGTGTCTCTTCGCCATCCTTAAAGTCCGCTTTAATGTCGGTAGAATAAGTATTAGTGGGGAACTCTGCTGCGGGATATGGGTTTATGCCCATCTTGCGTATCTCCTCGAGGTTGTTGCGACGGTTGATTTCCTGTTCGCTTAGGTCTAGGATATTCATAAAAAAATGTGCTATTGACTTTCGGGATGCAAAGTTACAAATTAGCGAGCACAAAGGGAAGAAGGGAGAAACTTTTTCTCTCTTCTGAACTTTGTCGAGCGAGAGTATTTTATTTAAATGTATGAATAAGCGAGCGAAAAGCAAAGCTTTTTGACTACCGTGTAATAGTAAATTTTGTGCGAAATACGGATTTCGCGGGCGAAAGCGAGCTCGTAAAGACCGATATGTATGGATTAATTCTGTCAACAGAAGTTTATTTTAACTTATAATTACTACTTTTGCAGTCTAGCATGAGCATCAATCAGAACATAATGAAGATTTTTAATAGACCTATTTTTATACTCTCCACTTTGTTGTTTGTTTTCAGTCCACCTGCGGCGGGCAAAACGAGGCATACCATTGAGACAGGAGATTTGCAGACAGAGGAATATTTGCCTCTCTTGAGAGGAGGAAAAGTTGCAGTTTTCAGCAATCCGACTGGATTGGCTGGCAATCGTCACATTGTTGACCTTCTCGTAGACAGCAGCGTCCAAGTGGGCGCCATCCTTGCTCCGGAACACGGGTTCAGAGGCATTGCTGATGCAGGTGAGCGAGTGGAAAATAGTATAGACAAGGCCACAGGCATCAAGGTTATCTCGCTTTATGGCGGCACCAAAGTTCCGTTGGCTGATATCGTAAGGCCTTACGACTATGTTGTGATTGATATACAGGATGTCGGATTGCGTTATTATACTTACTATGTCACGATGATCAAGCTCATGAACGCTTGTGCAGAAGTCGGACGTACTGTAGTCGTACTTGACCGCCCCAATCCCAATGGCTTTTATGTTGATGGCCCTATTTTGGACATGAAGTACAAGAGTGGGGTAGGGGCACTACCCATTCCTGTTGTACACGGCATGACTCTTGGAGAATTAGCCCTGATGGCCAATGGCGAAGGCTGGCTTAAAGATGGGAAGAAGTGCCGATTAAAGGTTGTCAAATGCCGGAATTATTCGCATCATGACAAATACGTGTTACCTGTCAAGCCGTCCCCCAATCTGCCCAATATGAGGGCTGTCTATCTCTATCCCTCGCTTTGCTATTTTGAGGCGACGCCTGTAAGTGTCGGCCGCGGTACGGACATGCCTTTTCAAGTCTATGGACATCCGGATATGAAGGGATATCCTTTCAGTTTTACTCCCATGAGCGTGGTGGGTGCCAAAAATCCACCTCAGCTAGGCCAGAAATGCTATGGCAGAGATTTGCGCCAGCTCTCTGACCGCAAGATATGGCGCAAGGGCATCGACCTCTCCTATCTCATTGACGCTTATAAGGCGGTGGGAATTGGCGACAAATTCTTCCGTTCTTTTATGGAATTGCTAATCGGACGGCGCTATGTCCGCGATATGATTGAACAAGGATATAGCGCCCGTCAGATAAAAGCTTGCTGGCGCAAGGATGTCATTGCCTTTAAGCATCTGCGGCGTCCCTATCTGCTCTATCCGGAATAGCGAGTGATTGTGAGTTGCTTATCAATGGCTTCCTTGTGATTTTGTCTTTACAACACTGCTTTTTCAAATCTAAGTAACAAAGTAAACCCTATTTACTTTCTCTATGACTCCTCTTATTGCCATACTCGTCGTATTGGCCTATTTGGCCCTCCTCTTTACCATTTCCTACCTCGCCGGTCGCGGAGCAGACAATGCCGGTTTCTTTGTTGGCGGAAGGCAGTCCAACTGGTTTATTGTCGCTCTGGCTACAATCGGCAGCATGATGTCCGGCGTGACATACGTCTCTGTGCCAGGCATGGTAGCGCAGAGTTCTTTTTCTTACCTTCAGATGGTGATGGGATTTGTGGTAGGTCAATTTATTATCGCTTTTGTGCTTGTGCCCATCTATTACAAGCTCAATCTGGTCAGCATCTATCAATATTTGCAGAGTCGTTTCGGACTGCGGAGCTATCAGACGGGAGCCTGGTTCTTCTTTGTCAGCAAGATGTTGGGAGCAGGTGTGCGTCTATATCTCGTCTGCCTTACCCTGCAACTCCTAATCTTTGACCCTCTGCATCTTCCATTTGCGCTCAATGTGCTATTCACTATGCTAGCGGTATGGATCTACACATTCCGCGGGGGAGTCAAAAGTATCATTTGGGCAGATTTGCTTAAAACTATCTGTCTGATTACCAGCGTAGTACTTTGTATTTATTACGTTGCCCGAGGTCTCGGCTATCATGTGGGTGACTTATGGAGCGTCATCTGGAGTAATGATATGAGCCAGGTCTTCTTTGTTGACGATATCAATGATAAGCGGTTTTTCCCTAAGCAGTTTTTTGCCGGAGTCTTTACGATGATAGCGACAAGCGGGCTTGATCAGGACCTTATGCAACGCAATCTCAGTTGCCGCAACTCTTGGGAGAGTACCAAGAATATGATGGTCAGCGGCATCCTGCAGTTTCTCGTCGTCACTCTCTTTCTCATGCTTGGCGTCCTACTCTATCTCTTTGCAGCCCACGTCGGGCTTCAGTGCGCCGGAGACCAGCTCTTTACCCGCATAGCCACAGGAGGCTATCTGCCGCTTGTGGTAGGCGTACTTTTCCTGATAGGTCTGGTAGCTGCTAGTATGGGGGCCGCAGGATCTGCTCTGACAGCACTGACTACGAGCTTCACGGTTGATATCCTACGAGCCAATCAAGATGACGAACAGGCTACTGGCCGCAAAAGGAGACTTGTACACATCCTGATGGCCGTCTTGATGGGCCTCTTCATCTATGTGTTTCACCAGCTCAGCAGTCGTAGTGTCATTGACGCCGTCTATACGCTCGCTAGTTATACTTACGGCCCGCTCCTCGGCCTATTTGCCTTTGGCATCATCATGAAGAACCGCGTACGTGACCCCTTCATTCCTGTGGTCGCCATCCTGTCTCCCATCTTGTGCTTCATCATCGATACCCACTCTGTACAGTGGCTCGGCGGTTATCATTTCAGCTACGAGCTCCTTATCATGAATGCTCTCCTTACCTTCCTCGGTCTCTGTCTGCTCATACGACGCGGAGAAAAGGTAACCAAGTAGTGTTGAAAGTCAAGATGCAGGGGAAGAGACAATTTTTAAATAATAAATAATCTATCACCGAAATTTGTACAAAAAAATATTTTCATTACTTTGCGGAATTGAGGTATTATATAAAAGCTGAAGACGAGTGTACGCTTTGGGGAATTATCCATAACAGATTGTCACATGTGGAGGGTGCCCGATATCATGTAAGATTTTTAGGACATACTGTTACGATGCTGCTTGACTGGCAAAAGCCGGATGACACAAAATTGTCGGTAAGGACAAAATGAAAATGTCCGACATCCAAACTAAGGCTTTATGAGGCATTGGGATGGGGACGCTCAGTCTGTTTTTCACCTTCCTGGACGGATGCTTCTTCTGCAATGATGAGGCGCTGCCGTTTCCTATGTGAGACGTAGGTGACAAAAAAATTCATTTCTTCCTCCGAGTAGCGAGATGAGAGGCTTACACCCGCTTTTTAGCGTAGCGTATCATTGTATTTGAGCGGTAGGGTGGGCGCACGGAAACAAATGGTCCTTGCGCCGACTGTGGCAGATAGGGGCTTTCCTCTGGCGGAGGCGTAACTGAATTTATGCCTTCTTCTCCTTGACCGTCTCAACAGGCTTCAACCCTAGGGCCTTGGCTCTGTCAAGCATGAATTGGCGGGCGGCATCGTGCTCATTGGGTATTTTTCCATTGAGGATGGCCTCTTTGATGGACTGCTTGAGTTGGCCGATGACGGGACTCGGACCGAGGCCAAAGGTCTGCATGATCTCAAGGCCGTCAACTGGCGGCTGAAAATTGCGAATGCGATCGTTGTCCTCGAGGACAGCCATCTTGTGGCGTACCCGTTCGAAATTTTGCTGGTAAAGGCGTCGTCGGGCTGCATTTTTGCTAGTGATATCAGCCTCACAGAGCAGCATCAGGTCTTCGAGATCTTTGCCTGCATCATAGAGGAGGCGGCGCACGGCGCTATCGGTCACGATGTCATCGCTCAGGCTGATGGGGCGCATATGAAGATCAACGATCTTTTGCACGTACTTCATCTCGGCTCCCATGGGAAGCTTGAGCCGGCGGAAGATATCGGGGACCATACGGGCTCCGAGATAGTTGTGGTTGTGAAACGTCCACCCTTGTACAGGGTCCCAGCCTTTGCTGCGAGGCTTGCCGACATCATGGAGCAAAGCGGCCCAGCGAAGCCAGAGATTTGTGCTCTTCTTGCTGACATTGTCCAGTACTTGCAGCGTGTGTTGGAAGATGTCCTTGTGGCCTTTGCCCTCGCGTGTCTCGCGCCCTTGGAGGGCTGCAATCTCGGGGAGGATTAGGGGCAGCAAACCTGTCTCATCGAGGTAGGAGAAGCCGATAGACGGCGTAGGACTAAGCATGATTTTGTTGAGCTCCGTGGTGATGCGCTCCTGGCTAATGATGCGGATACGCTCACGGTCCTGGCGGATGGCGTCGGCTGCCTCATCGTCGATGGTAAAGTTGAGCTGAGTGGCAAAACGTATACATCTCATCATCCGCAAGGGGTCGTCGCTGAAGGTGATGAGCGGGTCGAGAGGGGTGCGGAGCATCTTGTCCTCCATGTCCTGCAGGCCGCCAAACAAATCGATGAGTTTGCCGAAAGTCTCACGATTGAGACTGATGGCTAGGGTGTTGATAGTAAAATCCCTGCGCTCAAGGTCATCCTGTAGCGTGCCATCTTCGACATGAGGCTTACGACTATCGGGTGAATAGCTCTCCCTGCGTGCGCCTACAAACTCAAGTTCGCGTCCATGCCATTTGACCTGAGCTGTGCCAAAACGCTGGAAAACGCTGATATGAGCCCCTCTGCCTAGTCGCTTGGCGACTTCCTTAGCCATCGCAATGCCGTGGCCGACGACGACAACGTCAATATCAGTGGACTCTCGCTTGAGGAAAAGATCCCGTACATAGCCTCCGATGAGATAACATGGGAGCTGTAGAGCATCGGCAGCCGTGCTGAGGACAACAAATATCGGGTCACTGAGTGCGTTACGAAGTTGAGATGGGGTCAATTCAACCATGCGTTGTACAAGATAGATTTGCGGTTTTTCAAATGCAAAATTACACAAATCTCGCCAATTATCCGTAATTTTACACCCGATAGAAAATAGATCAGGATTGATGTTACAGTTTTCAAGACAGTTATTGTGCTTGGCATCTGTGCTCTTGTTGTCCCTTTTGCTGTCATGCAGTGAGAAGAAGGTGGATTTCGCGGGGGCCCAGATGTGCCTTAAGACCTCTCGGTCTCTGCTGACTCAAAACCACATCGTGGAGGCAAAGGCGATGATAGACACGCTGAGGAGCCTTTATCCCATGGCGCTCAACGAGCGCGAGGAGGGCATACTCCTGCTCGATAGCATTGACCTACGGGAGGCTAGAATGCAATTGGACAGTCTCAACCGGAAGTTGAAACGTCCCGACTTGACTCGGATAGAGCGCGACTCTCTGGAGTTTGACCAAGATGAAATCAGACAGAAAGTGCGCTTTTTTCTGAAAAAGATAGAATATGATAAAGCCCGCAAACAAACACATTAAGAGAGGAGCACGACAATGATCTGTTTGCCAAACGCTAAAATTAATTTGGGTCTGTATGTCACAGGCGTACGTGCTGACGGTATGCACACCCTTGAGACGGTCATGCTTCCCATACCGCTGCAAGATGTGCTCGAGACAAAGCCGCTCCATTTTTATGACACCCAGTATGAGCTGGTGACGGCAGGCCTTCCCATAAATGGTCAACCAGAGGATAATCTGGTTGCGAAAGTATACAGAGACTTGCAAGCCGAGTTTCATTTGCCACCCCGTACGCTTCATCTCTATAAGCGCATACCGATGGGAGCTGGTATGGGGGGTGGTAGCAGCGATGCGGCTTTTATGATGAGGCTGGCCAATGAAGAGTTTCGTCTCGGACTCAGCGCTGAAGAGATGCGGAAGCGTCTTGTCAAGATAGGAGCGGATTGTCCCTTTTTTGTAGATGACGTGCCGGCTTTTGCTACTGGAGTAGGCGAGGAGCTTTCACCTCTGCCTGAAGTCATACCTCAGCTAGAGGGCAAATGGCTACTGTTGGTCAAGCCCGAGGATCATGTGAGTACCAAGGAGGCTTATGCGCATGTCCCTGTGGCAAAGGCCCCTGTAGACCTGCATGAGGCCATCCGGCGCCCGATAGAGGAATGGCGAGGATTGATAAGCAATGACTTTGAAAAGAGCGTCCTGCCCGGCCATCCCAAGATAGCCGCCATCCGACAGACACTTTACGACCTGCACGCCATCTATGCCTCGATGACGGGGAGTGGAAGTGCTGTATATGGATTTTTTGACAATTCGGTACCCGATCCAGACGTGGTCTTTGATGGATGCTTTACTTTCCAAAGTCGATATCATCTATTCCGTCCGACCTTCAGCTAAAATGGAAACAGCAGTGCAAGTATCCTCTTAGGTGATATGCAACGATAAAAATAGACGCTGATATGATATTTTGGTTTTCCGGTACAGGAAACAGCCGACTTGTTGCCTATCGTCTGGCCCGTTTGACGCACGACCGGCTGTGGCCAATCGCGCGTGTATGCAATAGTGGGAGCATTCCCCAGATAGGAGAAGGGGAGCCTGTGGGTTTTGTGTTTCCTACTTACGGATGGGACCTACCCAAGGTCGTTCGCAAGATGATGTCCATTTGGCGGACTGAGCCGGCATCACTTCAGTTGACCAAGAGCCGCTATGTCTACCTCGTCACAACTTGTGGCGATGACACGGGCAAGCTTGACCGGCGTATGGCCAAGGCGATTGCATCTATCGGAGGACAACTCAAGTCTGCATGGTCTGTGATAATGCCTAACACCTATATATGTCTGCCAGGCTTTGACGTGGACAGCAAGGTCGTAGAACAGAAAAAACTGAGTCTGTGGCAGTCACGTGTGGAGGAGATAGCCAAACTGATACTCCAGCGCAGGGAAGGCATATGGGATATCACTGAGGGGCATCTCCCTTGGCTCAAGACCTATGTCTTGGGCTTTTGCTTCCATCAATGGATGATGAGTCCCAAGCCCTTCAAGGTAAGCGACCAATGCATCAGCTGTAATGCCTGTGTACGCGCATGTGTGCTCGGAAATATTCATAAGGATGACAATGGCATTCCTCTTTGGGGAGGCAATTGTACGATGTGCTTGGCCTGCTACCACCATTGTTCAACTCACAGCATTTCTTACGGCAAATGGACAGTAGGCAAAGGACAGTATCTGCCGCCTAAAGAGACAAACGAACAAGTCCCGCAAGACTGATCTTGAGGAAATCCAATTCTGACAGAGGTGTACAGTCAGAAAAAAATGCCAAATTTACATCCGGAGAACCACAAGTGTGTTTCTCAGTCCTGCCAAATACTGACTTTAGAAAAAGGCCAAGTCAAAGATATTTTGTAAATTTGCATTGTAATCTCATCTTTTACTGATGCGTCTCCGCTTACATCGCATATATATATCATTATTATCCCTCTGTCTGTTGCTGGCCAGCCTGTCGGCGTATGCAGCCAAGCCGGCTAAGGCTAAAGACAAAAAAAAGATTGTGCGCCTCACAAATCCTGTGCCTGATGCGCTTGTCAAGGTGTCTATTCGCCATCGTGATTTGCCTGTGTCAGCTGAAGCCGTCAACCCCAATAGCAAGGATTATCTTATCAGAGAGGGCATTGACGTTTCCCATTATCAAGGGACAATAGACTGGGATCGGGTCGCATCCGACGGCAGTATCGGCTATGTCTATATCAAGGCGACAGAGGGCGAGTCACTCGTCGATGATATGTATGAATACAACGTCAATGAAGCGCGCCGAGTGGGCATCAAAGTGGGAAGTTATCATTTCTTTCGCGGCAATGCGTCACTGGAGATGCAACTGAACAATCTGACCTCTGTTGTCAAGCGAAATAAGCAAGACCTTGTGCCTCTGATTGACGTCGAGCACGCTGGTGGTCTAAGCAAAGATGAGCTCGTCAGCCGTCTCAAGGAGTTTGTCACGGCCGTAAGCCGATACTATGGCTGCAAGCCCATTATCTATACTTACCAGAACTTTTACAACCGCTATCTGCAGGGAGGGGAATTCAATAACTATCCGCTCATGATCGCGTCTTATCACGACAATCAGCCCCAGCTTAACGATGACCGTCAATACAATATGTGGCAATACACCTCTCACGGCTCCGTCAGTGGTATTAGGGGGCGTACAGACCGCAGCAAAGTGATGGAAGGATTTAGTATCGCCGATTTATACTTCTAAATCATCTGTTATGATACAGCAGAGTAGCGTAGAAGTTTCATTCAGCATCCCTTATGTCGCCAGGCAAGGCGGGCATTTAGTAGTCCATATCACAGATGGCTTACACCGAAGCCACCATATTGCGATGAAAAGTGCGCAATATGGTCTTTGGCAGATTTGTGTCCGGCTTAGCAAAAAGGCTGCTTGCAAAATGAGCTACCGTTTTACGCTTGAACAGGACAATTGCGTGATGGACGAGGAGATGCCGCGACACCTCCATTATGCCACTATAGATAGTGCGACCAGGGCCACGATTTTCTGTTTCTGGGTGACAACGGGCGATCAGGCTTATCGATATACGAGTGCTTTTATGCAGTGTATCAACAAGCCGATTCGTACCGGCAGGAGGCCCGTCAAGTCCAATATAGTTAGGATGGTGGCCAATAATTACCAGCCTCCTATAGGCTATCATCTCGTGCTGACAGGGGAGGGGGAGAGCCTGGGCAACTGGGATCCTGCCCGCGGCATTGTCGCTCATCCTCAGATGCCATACAGTTGGGCTGTGGAGCTGGACTCATCGACGCTGCCTCCGCATAGCGAGTATAAATATGTACTGATATCAGATGACAAGCAGCATGTCATCTGGCAAGAAGGCCCCAATTATCATCTGCATTTGTCCTCGTCTGATTCCCTTCTTATCATTGAGCAGCCAGTCCTGCCTCTACCTCAGAGAGACGAACGCATAGCTGGCGTCGTGGCGCCGCTTTTCAGTCTACGGTCTGAGCAAAGCTGGGGCGTCGGAGATATAGGCGACTTGCGCAAGTTGATAGATTGGTGCATCAGCGTCGGCCTGCATGTCGTCCAGTTGTTGCCTCTCACAGACACGACTCGCACTGGGACATGGACAGACTCTTATCCCTATAGTGCAGTATCAGCCTTCGCCCTTCACCCGATGTACATGGATTTGTCATCCATGAAGATTGCCAATCCACGCAGCCGCCAGCGATTTGAAGCACGTCGATGTCATCTCAACAGTTTGGTTCAACTGGACTACGAAAAGGCCAATCGCCTAAAACTGAACTATATTCATCAGGCGCTCAAGGATAAATGGCAACAAATTGCCAAGAGAAAAGACTATCAGCAGTTTGCCAAGGACAATGCCTTCTGGCTGGAGCCATATTGCGCTTATAGAGTGCTGACAGACCACTTCCGTACTGCGGACTTCACTCGTTGGCCTCAGATGGGGCGCTATGAAGCATCCGTTGTCAGCCCATTTATCCACCATTTTGGCCTTGACGGCAAGATGCTTCGCCAGCGCATCATCCAGTATCTGCTTTACCAGCAACTTACGCATGTACACCAGTATGCCCGTAGCAGAGGCATCATTCTCAAGGGCGACCTCCCCATCGGGCTCAACCGACACAGTGCCGATGTTTGGGTACACCCGGAGTATTTCCACCTTGATCAGGAGGCAGGTGCGCCTCCTGACTATTTCTCGCGCGATGGACAGGATTGGGGATTTCCGACATACAATTGGGATAATATACTTGCAGATCAGGATGGACAATGGTTCAAGAAGCGCATTCACCATATGAGCCACTTCTTTGACGCCTTTAGGATAGACCATGTACTCGGTTTTTTCCGGATATGGGAGATTCCTGTCAAGTATGGGAAGGGACTATACGGGCATTTTTCTCCCGACCTTCCACTCTCAGAGCAGGAGATCAGAGACTATGGATTCAAAGGCCAGATTGTGCAAGCTCCGGACAAGGACAATACTCTGTTTTTTGCAGAGCCAGGCGGATACTATCCTGCTATAGCAGGGCAGCAAAGCAGAGCCTACAAGCAACTTCCGGAGGAGGACAGACGGGCTTACAGCCAGTTGTCACAGGACTACTACTATGTACGACACAATCGCTTCTGGAGGCAAGTGGCTTTACGGCGTTTTCCTCTTGTCGTGAACTCTAGTGAAATGCTCGTCTGTGCAGAAGACCTGGGCATGGTCCCCGCATGTGTGGGAGAAGTAATGAATCATTTCAAAATACTCTCTCTCGAAATACAGAGCATGCCCAAGCGACCTGAAGGCCAATTTGGTGTTGTTGCCAACAACCCTCGTCTATCGGTAGACACCATTTCAACCCACGATATGGAACCTTTACGTCTCTGGTGGCAGAGGCATCGTCACGAGGCTCAGACCTACTACAATCTATACCTTGGCCAACCCGGAAATGCGCCCGCTCTTTTGACATCGGAGCTTGCCGGGCAAATCATTCGCTTACACTTAGACTGCCCATCCCTGCTCTGCATCATCGCGCTGCAGGACTGGCTCGGCATGGACCCAGTCTTGCGCAATCCCAACATGGCCATCGAACAAATCAACCAGCCTGCAGATCCTCATCACTATTGGGGCTATCGCATGCATATCACGCTGGAGCAATTGGCGAGTGCGACTCATTTTTGCCATCAGGTGAGGCAACTGGTTTTGGCCAGTCATAGATTTGTGTAAAAGAAGATTGCCAGAAACTTAGCTACCCCAAAATATCCTCCATCCAAATATTTTTACTTAAAAACTAGACTTTGGCAAAATTGTAGTAAGTTTGCAACAAACAAGATCAAATATTATCCGATGAAAACCAAGAAAATATTACTTCTAGGCAGCGGAGAGCTCGGTAAGGAGTTTACCATAGCTGCCAAACGTCTGGGACAATACGTTATAGCTTGTGATAATTATCCTCAAGCACCTGCTATGCAGGTGGCTGACGAGAGCGAAGTCTTTAGGATGCTTGATGGAGAAGCTCTGATGTCTGTGGTACGTAAATATCAGCCCGATATCATTGTACCAGAGATAGAGGCCATCCGTACGGAGAAGCTCTATGACTGTGAAAAGGCAGGTATCCAAGTTGTACCAAGCGCACGGGCGGTCAACTATACCATGAACCGTAAAGCCATACGCGATCTCGCAGCTAAGGAACTGGGACTGAAAACTGCAAAATATTTTTATGCGTCTAGTTATGAAGAACTCGAGCAGCACAGCAAGGAAATAGGATTCCCCTGTGTCATAAAGCCTTTAATGAGCAGCTCGGGTAAGGGCCAAAGTGTCGTAAAGTCGCCGGACGAGCTCCACAAAGCATGGCAGTATGCCTGCGAAGGAAGTCGCGGGGACTTAATGGAAGTTATCATTGAGGAGTTTATCCACTTCGACCAAGAGATAACTCTTCTTACCGTTACCCAAAAGAATGGTCCGACACTCTTTTGCCCACCAATAGGACACGTTCAGAAGAGTGGAGACTATCGCGAGAGTTTCCAACCCGCCGTCATCGACCCCGCCTTTCTTGCCGAAGCACAACATATGGCTGACAAAGTCACCCATGCCCTCACTGGAGCCGGTATATGGGGAGTAGAATTTTTTCTGAGCCACAAGGATGGCGTCTACTTCAGCGAACTGTCACCGCGTCCTCACGATACTGGTATGGTCACATTGGGAGGAACGCAAAACTTGAATGAATTTGAGCTCCACGCACGTGCAGTATTGGGCCTCCCAATTCCTTCTATTGACCAAGACAAATATGGTGCAAGCGCTGTCATTCTCTCTCCTATAGCAGGGGCAGACCATCTCGAATATCCCGGCGTAGAAGCCGCCCTCGCGGAACCCCATACCGACATCCGAATCTTTGGCAAACCCGCCACGCGCGTCGGGCGCCGTCTGGGCGTCATGCTCTGCTACGGTGCTGTCGGCAGTGATATCGACAGCCTTCGTACTAAGTGTAAGACCTTAGCGGCCAAGGTAGCTCCACAGGCCGTGGATAAATAAGATTCATAGGAATTTAAAAAATTTGATGAACCAAAATTGACCGACAGTAACGCATGAGATTCTGCCGGTCAATTTTGCTTATAATTATAAGCTTTTGTCAATATCTTGTGTCCAATCCCGTCACGCAAGCCACAAGAGAGTGCGTGTGAACTTACCAGTCAAAGGGGCGTTGATACAGAGACAGTATCAATGGGAGCTGAGATAGATTGTGTACTTGCCGTGTCACCATTTACCTGACCACCTATGCCATTGGTAAAATCCCGTACATCATCGTATTTGGAGCAGGACACAGTTAGCAGCGTTAACGTCAGTATAAGGCTAATGAAGAGAGCTCTTGCTTTCATCTTTTTAATAGTGTGATTAAGATGACTTTATTGTACTGCAAAAGTAATGTTTTTGATAATAGGTAGAATATTTTGACGAGATAATTTTGGCACGGCTAAATAAAAAGGTAAATTTGTGCCTGAAACGGAAAGAACTCCTTTTACTAAACGTAAATAATTTAATATTGACGTTTACTACAAATTTGTCAAAACAGTATGAAGGACAGTAGACCGTATGTCATAGGTATGGATTTTGGCTCGGACTCTGTGAGAGCGTTGCTTGCCGATGCAGAGAATGGAGAGATTGTTGACTCGGAAGTAGTGGAATATCCGAGATGGAAGGAAGAACAATATTGCGATGTATCCAAGTCGCAATTTCGTCAGCATCCCAAAGATTATCTTGAGTCATTGGCTACTGTATTAAGCCAATTGACTAGGCGTAATCCAAGTCAGTCTAAGCAGGTACGGGCCTTGGCCGTAGACACGACGGGTAGCACACCTTGCTTTACGAATAGCAAGGCTGTACCTCTGTCTTTGCAGGAAGATTTTTCTGAGGACCCAGACGCCATGTTCATCTTGTGGAAGGACCATACCGCTCAGGCGGAGAGCGATGAGATTAACCAACTCATGCGTAATCAGCCTATAAATTATGCGCGTCAGATGGGTGGCTATAATAGCCCGGAAGGTTTTTGGCCCAAAGTACTCCACATCTTGCGCACCAATGAGCACATTCGTCAGAAGGCTTATAGTGTCATAGAATTGTGTGACTATATTCCCGCGGTACTTACAGGTTGCACTGGTATTGACAAACTGCGGACCGGCCGTTGTATTGCGGGAGTTAAGATGATGTGGGCGGAGGATTGGGGCGGTTTTCCTCCTGAGGATTTTTTTTATCAACTGGACCCTGCCTTGGTGCCTATACTGCATCATCTTCCCAAAGAAAAATACAGTTGTGAGCATGCCGTCGGCATACTTACAGAAGAATGGGCTGCACGAGTGGGGCTTCCGTCTGGCATTCCTGTAGGCATTGGTAATGTGGATAGTCACAGTGGTAGTGTCGGCGGCGGCATTACTTATGGTACAGTTGTCATGAGTTTTGGCACATCGGCTGCATATATGACAGTTATGCCAAAGGCAGCGTTGCACGGACGATACATAGACGGTGTCTTTGGTCAAGTAGATGATAGCGTATTGCCAGGCTTAGTGGGTTTTGAGTGCGGTTTGTCGGCTTTTGGCGACGTCTTTGCATGGTTTAAGCGTCTGTTAAGCTGGCCAGTGGAGCACATTGTAAGTCATACTTCGCTCCTTACATCTGAACAGAAGATATCCTTAGTAAACGAAGTCGAGGAGAGCATATTGCCCGAACTGACTAAGGCCGTAGAGAAATTACGTGTGACGGAGGGTTTCCCATTAGCTACAGACTGGTTCAACGGGCGACGTAGTCCTGCTCCCAACAACAATCTGACTGCTTCTGTCACTGGCCTCAGCCTCTCGGTATCTGCTTCGGAAATTTACTATTCTCTGGCAGAGGCTACGGCTCTCGCTACAAAGAATGTCATTGACCATTTACGCAAAAACGGTATCTATATCCGTCGGCTTGTGGCTGTAGGAGGTATAGCTCGTAAGTCTCCGTTTGTGGTACAACTGATAGCCGATGCCCTGGGTTTGCCACTTGAAGTCTCGGGCTGCAAGGAAGCTGCGGCTACGGGGAGTGTGATCCATGCAGCAGTAGTGGCTGGTCTCTATCCATCGGTGACGGAAGCCCAGAAGGCTTTGTGCGCGCCATCCATCCAAACATATCAGCCTAATACCGAGCGAACAGGTTTCCTCCTGCGGCGTCATGCACGCTATCAGTCTCTTGGAGTATTTACGGAGACGCAACAAAAAAAATTGAGCTTACATATAATCAAATCAAGCAATATGAGAACAATAGAAGAACCTGCGCGACGCATCCCTGTGCGTGCAGAAGTGGATGTGCTTGTCGTTGGCGGAGGACCGTCTGGCATCATGGCAGCAGAAGCAGCTGCTGGTAAGGGATTGAAAGTTATGCTGTTGGAGAGTCGCGGCTATCTTGGTGGAAATATGACGATAGGCCTGCCTATCCTCGGCTTCCTTAATCGCCAAGGTAAACAGATTATAAAGGGCCTGCCTCAAGATTTCATCAACCGGCTCAAAGCCAGAGGTGGAGCCAGTGAGCACAAGCCCTGCAAGAATCATATGAGCCTTACCATTATTAATAGTGAAATGGTAAAGGATATTGCGCTTGAAATTATGCAAGAAAAGGGCGTCGAGGTCTTGATGTATGTTTTTGTAGCCGATGTACTTCGTGAAGGACGTCGGGTAAAAGGTGTAATCATAGAGAGCAAGGCTGGACGCGAAGCTATATTGGCTAAAACAATTATTGATTGCACTGGCGACGGTGACGTGGCTGCACGGGCTGGCGTCACTATGCATAAGGGAAATGCCGAGGGAGGTATGCAACCACCCACGCTGATGTATAATATGCGAGGGGTAGAGGTGCAGAAGCTGCGTGATGCTATACAAAATCCAGAGATGTATGATATGGATGTCATGCCTCCCGAACAGTTTCGTGAGGGTATGTTTATCACAGTCGGACTTCGCAACCAGATCAAGGAGGCTGAAGCCGATGGTATCAAACTGCCTGTAGCTCGTACCATATTGATTACAGGTCTTAATCCAGATGAAATTTGGGTAAATATGACGCGTGTCAGCGGCGTCGATAGTACGAAGCCCGAGAGCTATACTTATGGTGAGATAATGGCTCGCAAGCAGATAAAGCAAGTTAATACATACTTGAAAAAGTATGTTCCTGGATTTGCCCATGCCTGGATGGACAAAGTTGCTCCTTTTCTCGGTATACGCGAGAGCCGTGTGATGGTAGGACGCTATGTTTTGACAGCCGAAGACATCCTTGCGTGTCGCCGTTTCCCCGATGCGATTGCTGTAGGTGGCTACCCGGTCGACATCCATCACGCTAAAGGCACGGATTGTACAATGCATTTCTGCCCAGAAGACTATGATATTCCCTATCGTTGCCTATTACCCAAAGATATAGACAATCTGCTCGTGGCCGGTAGATGCTCGTCTATGAACCACGAGGCTATGGCTTCTACGCGCGTCATGTCCACATGTATGGCACTGGGTGAGGCCGCCGGACGTGCAGCCCGTATGGCTATGCAGGAGGGCGTGGAGCCGGCAGATGTTGATGTAACGGCTTTGCGTCAGGAACTCAAGGAGACAGGAGCATATTTAGGATGATTTCTTTGTTAAATGTAAATCGCATTTAAGTATGAAAAAGTTGCTTTTGCTTTCTTCATTATCTCTCCTGCTTGCAGTTACGTCGCAGGCGCAGAAGAGCTATACGCTTATGACGTGCAATATCCGTATTACGGGACTGGACGCTGACGCGCCTTATCCCGAGCGAACGTGGGAGGGCCGGCGCGAGCTGTGCGTTAATACCATTTTAAAGCGCAAGCCCGATGTCTTTTGCCTGCAAGAGGTGATTTACGATTCTTATGCGTATTTCAAAGAACATTGTAAGGACTACGTGGCTTTCGGTTTCGAAGGACCGGAGATGGATTCCTTCAGCACAGGTTATCATGGCATTGGTAAAAACGTGATCTTCTATCGGCGCGATCGCTTCAATGTTGAAGGAGCTGGATGTTACTGGTTATCAGAGCAGCCTTTGATCGGTGGGAGTATGTCTTGGGGCACCACACGTGCGCGTCACTGCAACTGGCTTCGACTTCGCGACAAGAGGTCTGGTAAGGAAATGCGCATACTTGATGTTCATCTTGACCACAAAGTAGACTCGGCAAGACGTAATCAGATAAAGATGGTTCTCGAGGAATGCTCACAGTATGCAGATAATTTTCCACAGATTATCTGCGGAGATTTCAATGCTGGAATTACGAGTGCTCCTATAAAGTATATTCGTACCCAAGAAGGCTGGAGAGAAATGTACGAGACCGTGCATGGCCTTAAAGAAGCTGGATACTCCTACCATGCCTTTATGGGGACAGAGTACAAGCCATCAAAGCCAAAACGCCGTATAGATTTCATCTTCTATCGAGGTAATATAGAGGTCGAAGACGCACAATATGTCAAAGATCATCAGGGAAAGGTTTGGCCCAGTGACCACTATTTCATAGAAACTAAGTTCAACATCAAATAAATACTTACATGAAAAAACTAGTAAAAACATTTATGGTAGCAGCCATTTTGGCTCTTGGATCACTTAATGTGATGGCTCAACAACAAGAAATCCGTTGTTTCTCACACCGTGGCGGACGAATGGAGTTTGATGAAAATACTCTGCCTGCATTTCAAGCCAGTTACGATGCCGGCTACCGCGGGTTTGAGACAGATATCCGCATGAGTAAGGACGGCGAGTTGTTCATCACACATGATAGTAATCTGGAGCGCACAACCAATGGTACTGGAACGATTGAAGAAAAGACTGCTGCAGAAATACGTGCGCTTACGACCAAGAAGGGAAACAAGATGCTGACACTTGATGAGTTGCTCTCTTGGCTGAAGGGTAAGAAGGGGCTTTATGTCGAATTTGAGATGAAGACAAAACCAGTAGAGCTCTATCCGGAGGAGCGTCTTCACAAATATTGCGATATGATTTACAAGAAAATCAAAGCCGTTCAGCCTGATGATGCGACCTTTGTCATTACAAGCAACGACTACCGCGGTATACGTTATCTGCAAGAGAAGTACCCTGGTGTCGATCTCCTGTTTATAATCAGCAAGCCCGTCTGCGATGAGACGATTAACCTCGTCAAGACGCTCGGCATTAAGCGTATGGGGTGCACCATGGACGGCACAAGCCGTGCTGCTGTTGCCAAAGCGCACAAGGAGGGGCTGATTGTCAGCTTGTGGCCTGGACGTGGTGTTGATGATTTCATGCTCGGAGCTTACTTGGGCTGTGACTATATGTGCACTGACGTACCCCTTCAGGTCAAGAAATTTCTTGCAGAAAAAGCTCCTTGGATAAAAGTGAAATATTAATTAACACTTCAATAATTATATAGATATTCTTCAAGGCCAGTGCAAAACAAGCGCTGGTCTTGTTTCTTTGTATGATGTAAAGAAAAGATACCTAGAAGCCGTGAAAAAATGGCGAATCAGCGTATCGTCTTGCAATTCGGAATGGGATAAGCTTTTTAATCTGCAATTGTTTCAGACAGTTGCATAAGCATTTCATACTTGTCTGAAGGAACTTCTTTGCACGACTTGAGAATAGACATTACCGAAAGGTGGAGTATCTCATAATCGTGCTGCAAAAATGTAGCTGATATGATATAGACGATATAGGCCAACCTAACCAACTTTACAGCGTGTCCAATATTTGCCTGTCATCCAGACTTCTCAGATAATATGCTTTGAAAAATCCTATACAGCCCAACAGGTCAGTCTGTAGGTGTCCTTTGTTTTCAAATAGTTCTCAAAGGATACAGATGCCACCCTTTTTTTGTGTATAATAAATTCACGATACCATTTGATATAAGCGCCGGCCTTGTCATTTCAAGTTTTCTTGTTTGCGTTACAAGGTCGGATGTAGTTTAAAATAGGTCCGATGTAGTTTAAACTGGAAGGCGAGTTGTTATCGCCTGATAGTCAGCTAGGTTCAAAAAAATAGATATTAATCACAATTAGCTGGCTTTCTGTGAGTTATAACGGAAATTCGAGCGGATTATTGTTTTTTTGTATTTGGAGGAAAGTGGGACGTCTTATTTTTATTATAAAAAAGATTGTCTCGGCAGAGCATCGATGAAATAGACTGTCTGTTCTGATAAAACTTGGCTTTCTCGGAAGACTCTATGTGAGGAAAAAACTACCAGCGAAGGAAATATAACGATAGAGTTTGATCAGGCGAGGTAGGGCACATGCTATTTTATTGGCCGATACGAGTGTATCCGTATGTGTACATATACTAGCTGATAGGCTTTTGCAGACAGAAAAAGAACCGATTGATGTCATTTAGCAAGTGATGATGAAGACTTTGGCTTACCTCGACGCTCGACAGCCCTTTCAATTTGATTGTATTATTGGCAGGAGACCATTTGCCAAATGAAAATAAATGACTATTTTTGCAGTGCATTGGTGCAGATTCTCATACATATATGGGAAGATGTCAAAAGGGAATCGGGTGGAAGTCCCGAGCAGTCCCGCTGCTGTAAGTTCCATTGTGACGTAGTGCATGTCTTCATGACAGAGCCACTGATCTTGGATGTAACATAGGTATTTATGATAGCATCCAACAAATCGGGAAGGTGCACAACGTCGGAATAAGCCAGAAAACCTGCCTCTGCATATGAACCTGCTGCGTCTCGCGGAAAGACGGCGGGCACAAGATATTATCATGCCATATAGAGTATATCAAATGGTATTGGAGGCATCTAAGAGCAAACTGCTAATGCACCTCTGTAGACTATGCTTTGCCATGATATTGTCCGCGAATCTGCCGATCTGTGCGGAACCGTTGGATACGATTGTCTCCCGTATACACCCTCTCAGCGCTGTAGAGGTAAAGGCGCAGCAGGGCAAGACGGAGGCAGAGTCTACGGTACCGGTCCAATACCTGAGTGACCTGCAAATGAAGCAACTAGGGATCTCGGATATCTCTGACGCTCTTAACCACTTCAGTGGCGTCACGCTGCGCGACTATGGTGGAGCCGGGGGAATCAAGACGGTCAGCGTACGCGGTATGGGCGCGAGCCATACGGCGGTGAGCTATGACGGTATTCCCCTGAGCGACGTACAAACTGGTCAGGTAGACCTCGGACGATTTTCCGTCAGACAGATACGCAGTCTGGGACTCAGAGTAGGAGACAATTTCAACTTGCTTCAGCCGGCCAGATCTGCCGCAGCGGCTGCGATGGTGGACATCGGTACGCTCCAAGGAGGACTAGCTAATGGGATTGGGCATCTGCATATTGGTATTGAGCAGGGATCATGGGATCGATATGGAGCAACAATATATGGTAGACATCGCTTGAGTCAGGCGGTCGCACTATCGGCTCTTGGGGACTATCTGTATAGCGGCAACGGGTATCCTTACACACTACGCAATGGCTTTAAGACCTCCAGGGAGCATCGTACAAACAGCAGAATGCTGTCTTACCATGGCGAAGCCAATCTCTTTTGGACTCCATCCGAACACAATGAGGTGACGCTGAAAGCGTATTATTACGACAACAATCATCACCTGCCCGGCATCGTGACGCTCTATAATCCCTACAACGCGGAAGTCCAACATGAGCGTAACGCCTTTGCCCAAGGTAGATGGTTGCATACACGGATGGAACATTGGTCATTGCAAATCCTCGGCAAATACAATTGGGCTCAATCTCACTATCAGGACCGACGTCCTATCTATACCGGAGGCAGGTACGACCAGTCTTACTGGCAGCGGGAAACCTATACATCAGCAGTCTTGGCGTACAGTTCAGATACCTGGGGTGTCTCATGGGCGTCAGACTATATCTACAATAATCTCAATAGCAATCAAGCCTTGGCGGAGGACGCTAGCCGTCATTCCATACTCAATAGCCTAACGCTGAGCTATACGCCTCGCCGCTGGCAACTTAATGCGCGGCTGCTAGGCGCATGTTATCTCAATCATGCTGATGGTCAAGTGCATGCACGCAATGCTCACAGGCTTTCTCCGAGTTTGTCAGCTGCATACAGGATAACAGCAGACAATAGTTTGAACATCAGAATCTTTTACAAAGATATATATAGGGTGCCAACGTTTACAGAGGCCTATTATTATCATCTTGGCAATACCAATCTCAGACCGGAACGCGTCCATCAGTTTGGCGCCGGAATGACGTTTGACCGCTATATCACCAAGTGGTTGCCAGAACTTAAGGTCC
This sequence comes from uncultured Prevotellaceae bacterium, assembly GCA_900316315.1. Taxonomy (GTDB): domain Bacteria; phylum Bacteroidota; class Bacteroidia; order Bacteroidales; family Bacteroidaceae; genus UBA6382. Next base: position 75,174 of record ONCK01000003.1, on the reverse strand, counting down.
TAGTGGATGCATATAGCAATCGAGTCAGAGACAAAATCACTTCCATCCCTATAAGTCTGTACACTTGGCGAACCCTCAATATAGGTCGTGTAAATAGTCAGGGCCTTGATGCTTCTCTGTCTGCTATTGCGCAGCCTGCGGCGGGTCATCGTTTAACCTTGTCAACGCATTATACTTGGCAAAGGGTGGTGGACCGCACAGCTCGTGGCACAAATGTTTATGACAGGCAGTTGGCTTATATCCCCAGGCATAGTGGCAGCCTGTCTGCAGGATGGGAAAATCCGTGGGTCAATATAGCCCTCAATACCATCGGGGCCTCCAGTCGCTGGGGGACTCATGAGCATTCTCATGGTACTAAGCTCAAAGGGTATATGGAGCTTGGAGGCGCATTGTGGCGCGAAATCCATTTTTCCGGTTTTTCGGCCGAGGTGCGTGCTGTCATTCATAATATGCTGGATAAGCAGTACGATATCGTCAATGGCTACCCTATGCCCGGAAGGGCCTATCTCCTCAGTCTGACATTAAATCTATAACTCTATTATACACCACTAAACAAAACCAAATCAGATGAAAAGATTTATTTTCTTAGCCATGATCTTGGCTAGCCTCTTTAATTTCATCTCTTGTAGCAACGACAATGACAATCCGACGCCTCCAACTCCTCCTGTCGCGCAATCAAGGGGTGCGTACATCATCAATCAAGGTAACTATTATAGCCACATCCCTGGCTCCATCAGTTACCTCAACACCGTAGATAGTACAGTGACAGACAGCGTCTTTCTCGCTGCCAACGGAGTGCAACCAGGCAATACTCTACAGCAGGGTCTTGTATACGGCTCCCATTTCTATGCAATTGCTTATGAAAGCAATGTTTTTTTCGCTTGCGACAAATCTTCTCTTCATATACAAAAGGAGCTACAGGTAGATGCTCCTAGGGCAATGGCTGCCGCAGGCAAATACATCTACATCTCCAACTACAGCGGAACAGTTACCCGTATTGACACGACCACGATGTCCATTGACGGCACTGTAAGCGTTGGTCCAAATCCGGAGGAACTTACCGTGCAAGGTGACTATCTGTATGTCACCAACAGTGACGGACTCAATTATACCAAAGGCTACGAAAATGGAAAAAGCGTCAGCAAAATAAGTCTGTCCAGCTTCCAGGTCGTTAAGACGATTCCTGTGGGACTTAACCCAACAAAGATCAAAAGCGCATCTGATGGCAATATCTATCTGGTCGCTATGGGAGATTACGGTGCTACACCTGCCAAAATTCAGCGTATCTCTCCTGATGACCAAGTGACAGACATGATGGAAGCTACCATGTTTGACGTTCATGGAAACTACCTCTATGCTATTAACAGTGTAACTGATTGGAAAACATATGAGACTAAAAATACATTTATAAAATACGATTTGCGCACTGGCACATCTTCTGAAGACTTTATTTTCCCTCTCTCTGGATATCCTATTGCCATAAACATTGAGCCTGTCAGCGGTGACATTTACATCACAAACTTTAATGCAGGTGCCTATGGTGCTGATTACAGTGGAGACGGTTATGTGTGCCGATACAGTAATGCAGATGGTAAACTCCTGGGTACTTATAAGACTGGAGTCAACGCCGTTCAGTTAGTCTTTGTTTATTAGTTTAATATACTTATTTCTGTATCAGTGTCTTGGCTTGCAAATGGCCAAGGCACTGATTTTTTTATTTCCTAACCATATTGACTCTACTAGCCGCACATTCACTCTATAAGATTATCGGGTGAGGGATAAAACATGCATGCTTGAGAAATTTTACTTCTATAACGGTGAGCTTTACAATATAAACTCGAGCCAACCAATAACTATTTTGTAACTTTGTATCCGAATATTAAATACTGACGGAAAGAAAAGATATATTATGAAATTTTATATCAAACTTAATACTCCAGAATTGCAGTCGCAGCTCAAAGGCCTTGGTTATCATCTTTGTGAGTGCGTGGCTTACGAAGGCGCAGATTGGCTAGTTGTTGACACGCGTGAGAATCCACAGGTTCATGGTTGGGGATACAATACCGAGAATATGATTGGCAGTCAAGCCAAGAAGGTCATCTCTCATGATCGTAGCTATACAAATTTCGGACTTGATCAAGATAAATTTCTCGAATTAGCCCGCGAGAAGAGTCCTTTCCTCCGTCGTCAAGCTCATCAACGAGGATATAACCGTGAGGCAAGTGCAGACAAGACTTCACCGGCTAAAGCAAAGCCTACCACTCATGCAGATCATTTGCCCAAGACTTCACATTTTAAGTCTGAAGGCGGCAGACATGTTGCCGTCAGATTTGATCAACTCACGGAGAAAAAAGACTAGCTTTCTTGTACAAAAGATACCGCTGGATATATGAGTATACTGATAAAAGATACTACGCGTGAAGAACGCATCCAAATCGTTTACCAATCGCTCAATAGTTGCGGTGAAGGATGTGAAAACTGTTCCAGCTGCTGGCTTGGAGGTGGTAGCGTTGACGATTTATATTCAGACTACATCGATGGTAAGCGCGAGTTAGCAGAGATTAACCGGGAATATAGTCTGCGTATGGCAGGAAAACAACGCGGATAAAATTGACAGACATCTTCCCTCTGCACTCTTTGCGAACTCCACGGCTTTTAATGGCGAGTAGTCTTATTGCTCGTCAGACGGTGAGGCCTGTGGTCTGTGCCAAATGTCCTACTATCAAGATTGACAGCAAATCTTTTCAGAATCTACCACATGAAAAGCATACCTCGAGTTGTAACTAAATCGCTACATAGATGATGAGTGGGCTTTACCTGCCTTATAATCTGAATAGGAGTCGGGATAAGTAAAAATATTGTCTACACGTTTATCAGTCTAAAGATCTACTTCATTTGCTATGGTTTCATAGCTTAAAGCCAAACATTATTTGATTTCACGCAACATATTGGACATCTGAATTTATACGCTTATTTATGTGATGTAAAGCTAAAATATTTTGAAAAGAAAGGCTTGCGAATTGGATTTGTTTGTGTTACATTTGCAGTATGATTGACTTGGCTCGATATATTGAAAAGCTCTTGTTGGACCATGACTGTGTCATTGTGGCGGGTCTCGGTGGTTTTGTTGCTCATTGGGAACATGCATATGTCTCCTCGACCGATGGGACGCTCTATCCACCTTCCCGATCCGTGGGCTACAATGCGCAGCTAACTGTCAGTGACGGTCTTGTAGCACAGCATCTGATGCAAGACTATGATACAGACTATTCACAGGCGACGCGTATGATTGACGAGGCTGTGACAGTTGTCCGGCATACGCTACGTGATGCGGGCGAGTGGGAGATAGGAGGTCTGGGCGTTCTCAAATTGCAAGAAGGTAAGTTGCATTTTGTCTCTTCCTCTGAAGGCGGCATCGCAACACCAAGCCTTTACGGACTAGACTGCACCATGATGGAGCCTTTTGAGCAGATAGTCCGGAGGCAATCTTTTAAATCGCAAACTATTGACAAGCAAAGAAGCGAGGAGACGGTACAGACAGAAAAATCAACGTTGCACGTCCGCATACAATCGTGGAGAAGATGGGGCAAATATGCAGCCATCATCGTGGGTATTGTCCTAGCCTCTTTCGCCATCTCTGTTCCGGTATACGATGGGGCAACAACCCATTTACAGCATGTGCATCAGGCAGCTGACAACGTGTATGCCTATCCGTTGAAGTCAATTGTCGATAAAGCCTATGCACGACTACACCGTCCGAGCTCCCAACTTATGCAAACAGCTTCTTGTGATGAGTGTGGCAAGCAGCATGTATCTCATTTGACAGACAACGACTTGAATGAAAATAATACAGATAAAGTCTCCTCGGAAACTACGCCGCAGATATCATCTGAGACGAAACAGAAAGACAATTATACAATCGTCTTGGCAAGCCAGGTAAAGGAAAGCAACGCGCGATACTATATCGATCAGCTGAAGCAAAAAGGCCTTGATAAGGCCCACCTATTTACAAGCAAACGCATGCGGCGCGTCATATATGATAATTACTCGACGGAGCAAAAAGCCCGGAAAGCCTTACATCGACTGAGAAAAATAAGCCAAGAGTTTGATGCCGCTTGGGTCATGCAGATTGACTGATTTAAGGGCGAGATATCAGAAGGCGGAATTCTAGCATCACTCCATTCTGAGACCTTCTACACGAGCGCGAGGAATCTTAAAGTATCATGAAAAAAGTGAGATGCCCAAGATGTGGCAGAACGATAGCTTTTGACGAAACACAATACCCCAAAGAGCGGACTCTCATATTTGAGTGTCCTGATTGTCTAAAGACTTTTCGTATCCGTTTGTTAAATAAACGTGAGGAAACAAGTCCACAATTGGCTACGCTGACAGTAGTCGAAAATGCCTTTCAGGAAAAACAAACAATAGCTATTCGGCAGGGAGACAATGTAATAGGACGCCATATTAAGGGCACAAAGGCAAACGCTGCTTTTCGTACTGTAGATCCCAGTATTGATACGACTCACTGCATCATAAAAGCAGAAGTTGACCCCCAAGGACGCAAACGGTTTATCCTTCGTGACGCCCCGAGTGGTACTGGTACGTTTTACCAAGGCGAAATCCTTAAAAACGCAGACCGTATTCAATTGTCCAATGATGCCATTATCAATATTGGGGCAGCGACGCTGATTATTCATATACCTGAAGACAAATAGAAATGTCTAGAAATCTGAGTTTGTTTATATCGACTTTTGTCCTAATGGGAATAAGCCTGACAATGTCGGGCGCTAGTCTATGCTTGTCGAAAGAAAAGAGCATCAGAAGTGGTATTGAGGGGGAAACTCATAATGAAGCTCTTGTGTCAGAGAATATACGCTCATATAAGGCCATGGACTCTTTATACGTCGGATCCTTTTACAATGCAGACCAAGGCGTGACATTGACCATTAATCTTATTGACACTTGTGTCGTCGCCCCTAATTACGAGTTCCTAGGTAAACTTAATGGATACCTATGGGGCAATCTTCATGAGTCATGGTTCGTCACCTCGTATCAATTGAAAGAGGGGAAGGCAATCCTTCATCTTTCTAATGAGATGGGGTCGGAAGACCAAGTCTTGCTTCTCACAGCTTTGGATCGCTCTCAGATCAAGATGGATATCGAGGGCAGCAATGGATTGCGCAGGGTAGAGCATCGCAAATGGGTCAAGCTGCCGACGACCCTTATTCTTCATCGTGTAGACAGTCCCGCCAATCCGCGCCCACTTCCTCGCCGCTATCAGCAATACTAGACAGACCATTTTTTCATGCCAGTTTAGTGATGCACAAAAGGAATGGTAAATAAGTCTGCAGGCAATCAGCGAGGTCAGGCATATCATTTGGCCATTTTGAAAAAAGGATATTTTTTATTAATAACACATTTCACTCTGGTGCAGAAACTTTTTTTGTTTGCAAAGACGCTGTCATAGCTCTATCGGAAGTCTTGTCATACTGTGGAGCTGAAAAAATCAATTTGGCCACTCACTGAGACAGTCCAAGCAAGCAGAGGGGATTCCTGCGTGCACTCTAAACCTTTTCGTGGAGCAAATAAGCCGTGCACAGCCACAGTTTCAGTGGCTCTACGCGCCTCCAAAGGACCTCTATGGACTTGCAAATCTCTCCATCATACAGCATTCATTCCAGCATCAGCGTCTCAGTGCGAAGCGCGTAAATCCGTCAGAGTCAGTTTTCCGACGCTCTCCAAGGGCAACACTGAGTATTGGGCAAGAGCTGTAGGGAGCGATCGATAAAGGGGTATATTGCCCGCTTCGCAAGCGGCGGCATAGAAAGTAGGGTGAGCGACGAAAAATTCTATATAATAAATTTTGGATGCAGTTTGTACAAGTTCCGTTGCGCACATGACAAGTCACCTTGTTTGCGTAACAAAGTCGGACCTAATTTAAAATAGGTCCGACTTATTTTAAATTAAGTGCCGTGTTGTCATCGACTGATACTGAGCAAGTTAACAAATTGTCTGATTTTGATATAATTCTTTGATAATCAGTGGGATAAATGAGAAACGTGAATTTATATCCGAATTTTGCTTTTGGACTGAAATTGGGGAGTACAGACCAATTTTTATATAAAAAATAATTGCCTCTGAGACGCCTTGATGAGAGAGAGCAATCGGTATTGGTGAGCTGCCTCTGGGAGCCTCATGTCGGGAGGGCGATATACGGTAAACAAAAACCAATAGATGGGAGTGGGGGATTGAGATAATTGTCTTATCTTTGTAGGACAAAAAGGGACAACACCGTCTACTCAATATTTTGTAAAAACAGACCTCAATGCAAGATCTTGATCAGAAACTTATGAGCGCCCAACGGGGCTCTTACGACATACGCCAGCTCCAACTGCGCCTTCTCGACATATTGGTGGCGATAGACGAGATGTGTCACAAGCAAGGGCTGCGCTACTACCTGATGTACGGGAGCATGCTGGGCGCTGTACGTCACAGCGGTTTCATACCCTGGGATGATGACATAGACATCGGTCTACCGCGGCCTGACTATGAACGACTGATCCGGCACTGGCGGGAGTGGCTGCCTGACCATCTCGAACTGGTATGCCCCGAGAACGATCCGACTTACCCTGTGGCCTTTGGCAAGATACAGGATGCGCGCACGACACTGATAGAGCGCCCCCACTATCCCTATCTGGGGGGCATCTACTGCGATATCTATCCCCTGGACGGGGCTCCGTCAGCCAAATGGAGGCGCAGGCTCCACATCGCGCACTATTTCGTCTGCTTTAGGGCGCTCTATCTTATCCATCGCGATCCCTATCGTCACGGTCACGGGCCGAGCAGCTGGGTGCCGCTCTTGCTGCGTAAGGTGACGACGCTGCAGCACATACAGCAGACGATTCGCCGGATACTACTCAAGTATCCCTATGAGGACTGTGACCTTATCTGCCTCTACAATGACCATACTCACGCGGTGATACCAAAGGAGGTATTTGGGCAGCCGCAGCCCATCAGCTTTGAGGGCAAGAGAGTCAACGGCGTGGCGGATGCACGGGCGTATCTGCTTAAGTGCTTCGGGGACACGTATATGCAGCAGCCGCCTAAAAATAAGCGTCATCAGCATCACTACTATTATTTGGACTTTGACCATCCCTATCGGGAGTACAAGGCGGAAAACTCCAAATGAGGTGTTGTAGTGCTATTGCCGGATAGAGTGCATTTTTCATCTCTGTGGGACTGCCGGACTCGGATGGGGCTCATGCGATGGAACTTGGATGAGAATAGCTATTCGTCTTGAAAAGCCTCAAATATGGTAAAATAAAGATGCAGGAGGCCTTATAATCGGAGAAAAGAAGTAAATTTGCAATCTTGAAAAGAATGCATCAAGCTTATGCAGGACAATAAGAAAGATTTACTCCATACTATCGTCAACGCCATACAAGATAAAAAGGGACAGCAAATAGTCATCTGTAGTCTCGAGCATCTCCACAATGCAATATGTGATGACTTCATCGTATGCCAAGGCAACACGCGCAACCAAGTGGAGGCCATTGCCGGCAACATCGGCCACGAAGTCTATGACAAGATGCAGATGAAGCCGTTTGCCGTCAACGGAGAGGACAATGCGCTCTGGATTGCCATAGACTACGGAGATGTGATGGTCCATGTCTTTCAGTCTCAGGCAAGGAAGTTTTATGACCTCGAGCATCTCTGGGCCGACGCTCAGCTGACATGCCTCCCGGACCTGGACTGTATAGCCGTACAAAACACCAACAACTAAACCATTTTTCAGAGATATGCCGTCAAACAGATCCGACAATAAGAACAATAGGATGAATATGCCGCGTTTTAACCTCAACTGGGTTTACGTCATCATTATCATAATACTTGCCTGGCTCCTCTATCAGGGCAGCGGAGGCAACTCGGCCTTTCAGAAGGAAGTCAACTATTCCGATTTTCAGCAGTATGTGTCGCTCGGATATGCCAGCAAAATCACGATAAACAAGGGGGATGGCAAGGTCACGATGTATGTCAAAAAGAAATACGCCGGCAAGATCTTTGGCAATGCGGCTCAGGCGGGCAACAATGCCAATGTAACGGCTGACATCCCATCGGTGGACAATGTTGATAACTATATCACCCAGCAGCGGGCTGCCGGCCACTTCAATGGCCAAGTGACTTATGAGCCAGGAGGCAGCATCTTCAGCAGTTTGCTGGTGAACTTGCTTCTGCCCACACTGTTGATTATCGCTTTCTGGTGGTTCTTTATTCGTCAGATGAACAATAGTGGCGGCGGTGGAGGCGGCGGCATCTTCAGTGTTGGCAAAAGCAAGGCGCGAATCTATGACAAGGAGGATGGCGTACGTGTGACCTTCAAAGACGTGGCTGGTCAGGACGAGGCGAAGCAGGAGGTACAGGAAATCGTAAAATTCCTGAAGTCGCCAAAGAAATACACAGACCTAGGCGGAAAGATCCCCAAGGGTGTACTCCTCGTAGGCCCTCCTGGAACGGGTAAGACCCTGCTGGCCAAGGCTGTGGCGGGTGAGGCCAATGTGCCCTTCTTCTCTATCTCAGGATCAGACTTTGTGGAGATGTTTGTCGGAGTCGGTGCCAGCCGAGTACGCGACCTATTCCGCCAAGCCAAGGAGAAGGCGCCTTGTATCGTATTTATTGATGAGATCGATGCCGTCGGACGAGCGCGCGGCCGCAATCCGTCTATGGGAGGCAACGACGAGCGCGAGAACACCCTCAATCAGTTGCTGACGGAGATGGATGGATTTGTGCCTAATAGTGGCATCATCGTATTGGCCGCCACCAATCGCGCCGACATTCTGGACAAGGCATTGCTGCGCGCCGGCCGTTTTGACCGTCAGATTCATGTGGAGCTTCCGGGACTGCCTGAGCGTAAGCAGATCTTCCTCGTGCACATGAAGCCTCTGAAGATGGATAACACCGTAGACGTAGACCTGTTGGCCCGTCAGACTCCAGGATTCTCCGGAGCCGATATCGCCAATGTCTGCAACGAAGCAGCACTAATAGCGGCCCGCCGTGATCGCCCGGCAGTCGGCAAACAGGAATTTCTGGACGCTATCGACCGTATTATTGGCGGTATGGAGAAGAAGACAAAGGTCATGACTGCCGAGGAGAAGCGCACAATCGCTATCCATGAAGCCGGACATGCTACAATATCGTGGTTCTTGCAATATGCCAACCCGCTCGTCAAGGTGACGATAGTGCCTCGTGGGCAGTCACTCGGCGCGGCATGGTATCTCCCAGAGGAACGGACCATCACTACACGCGAACAGATGCTCGATGAAATATGCGCCACGCTTGGTGGACGAGCCGCGGAGGATCTGTTTACCGGACATATATCCAGCGGAGCGCTCAATGACCTTGAGCGAGTCAATAAGTCTGCCTTTGGCATGGTTGCTTATCTTGGCATGAGTGACAATCTGTCTAATATCTGCTACTATGACTCTCAGCAGGAGTACTCCTTTAATAAACCGTATTCTGACAGGACTGCAGAACTTATCGACAAGGAAGTCAAGGATCTCATCCGCCGGCAATATGAGCGGGCCAAGCAGATTCTGGAGGAGCACAGAGAAGGCCATGCACAGTTGGCTCAGCTGCTGATTGATCGTGAGGTCATCTTTGCCGAGGATGTAGAAAAGATATTTGGCAAACGTCCTTGGGTAAGTCGCTCTGATGAATTGATTGCTGAGAACGACCGCATACAGAAAGAGCTCGAGGCCAAGGAAGCCGCTGAGGCAGAGAAGGAGAAAGCAGAACAAGACGCTCTCAAGGAGAAGATTAACCATATACTGCTCGAAAATGGCGAACTGCCCGAGGATGAGAAAGAGGCTCTCCTTAAGAAAGATGCGGCTAAGGCTGCAAAAGACGGTGCAACACAGAATGAAGATGACAAGACCGCCGAGGGAGATGCATCTGCATCAGCTGGATCAGATGAGTCATCGGAAGCGCCTTCTGATAAAAAAGACGAGCCACATGAGTAATCTCACTCAGCGAACACTCTCGGGCATAGGCTATGTGACGGTCTTCACTTTGTGTATACTGTTGGGCAAGATTTCCTTCTGTCTGCTTTTCACAATTGTCACAGCTTTGGCAATCGAGGAATTCAATAATATCCTCGAAGATCACAATTTGGCTGATATCAATCGCACAGTGAGCACGATTTCCGGCGTACTGCTCTTCTTGGCCTTTTATCTTTTCAGCAGTGGACAGGCAAGTCTGGTCATATTTATGCCATGGACCCTCTCCGTCGTCTTCATATTGGTGAGCGAACTGTATCTCGTCAAGCCACATCCGCTTGCCAATATTGCCTATACGTTTGCAGGACAGGTGTATATTGCTTTCCCCTTCGCTCTATTTAATCTCCTTGCCTTCCGCCCAGAGACAGGATATTCAGCCATACTACCCTTGAGTGTCTTTGTCTTCTTGTGGCTCAATGACTCGGGCGCCTATGTCTTTGGGAGCCTGTTGCATACAAAGATTCCCTATCGCCTTTTCCCCCGTGTCTCCCCTCACAAGTCATGGATAGGCAGCATCGGGGGAGGAGTGGTCGTGCTCCTCGCAGCCTGTTGCGCTTATCTGATCACAAATACCGAGTACCACATCCTCTCTCTCCCGGCATGGCTGGGACTGGGACTCATCATTGTAGTCTTTGGCACTTGGGGCGACTTGGTCGAGAGCCTATTCAAGCGTCAGCTCGGCATGAAGGATAGCGGGCGTTTCTTGCCCGGCCATGGGGGTGTGCTTGACCGGTTTGACAGCGCCTTATTGGCCATACCGGCAACCGTCATCTACCTGTATAGCCTGGACCTGATCGTCTAAGTATCAGACCGGAATAGAGCGACACGTGACTGCACGAGTGTATTGTAGAGTCTGATAATTATTCATTTGAGTATAGAGGAATATTTGACACAAGTCACATTATAACCATCAAACAAACTCTTAAGCGCATGAATAAGACTTTTGTGTTTATTTTACTTTGCTTGTCAGCCCTTTCATCATGGGCCCAGTCTTCATCACGCGATGAGATCTATGCCGATTTCCGTCGTAGTGGATACAATTATTGTGCTTATCCGGAACCGGAAAATGTTGTTTACACCAAGCCTCCTAAGGGATACAAGCCTTTTTACATCAGCACATATGCGCGTCATGGCTCCCGCTATCACTCCGACTCCGTAGGATACACGGTGCCCTATTATACGATGCGAAAGGCTCACGAGCATGGAGTGCTCACACCGCTTGGAGAGCATGTCTATCAAGTGACGGACTCTGTTTACCGACTGTCTATCCACCGGATAGGAGATCTCACCCGACTCGGGGCTTTGCAACATCAAGGCATAGCACGCCGCATGGTGCACAATTATCCGGAAGTGTTTCGCGGCGATGTCCATGTAGAGGCCCATAGTACGCCGGTTGTCCGAAGTGTGCTCTCCATGCTGAATGAGTGTGTGACCCTCAAGGCACTCTGCCCTCATCTTACGCTTAATAGTGATGCATCATATGCAGACTACTATTATCTGAATGAAGAAAACCCGACCATCAAGAAGTATCAAGACAAAAGAAAGATTGACGCCGTGTCATGCAAATTGGAGCAGGAGTTGATCAGGCCTGAACGTCTGATGTCGGTCCTATTTACAGATAGTGCATATGTTCATAGGCATGTAAAGCGTCACCTATTGATGTACAGACTCCTGGGGCTTGCCGGTATCTTGCAAAATCAGGATGTCGACCAAACGCGAGGCGGCTTCTTTGACCTGTATTCCATATTTACCCCAGAAGAAATCTATGACATTTGGAAGTATAATAATTTCCGCTGGTTCCTAAAAATGGGCTTTAACTCCTATACGAGTTACGCTATGCCCTATTATAAGGTGCATACGCTGCTCAATATCATTCATACAGCGGATACTTGTCTAGCACGGAGCAAATCCCACAATGTTACCCTGCGCTTCGGCCATGATATTGTCGTGATGCCCATTGCCTCTCTGCTTCATTTAGGCTCATTTGGAGTGCACACTGATAATCCGGATGTCGTCGCTGAACAATGGAAGACTTATGAGATTACTCCTATGGCCACCAATCTGCAGTTTATCTTTTATCGAAGCAAAAACAAACCTGATCTCGTTAAGGTCTTGCTCAACGAGCGAGAGATGAAAATGCCAATTAAGAGTGATATAGCTCCTTATTATAAATGGCAAGACTTTCGAGCCTACTGTATGAATCTTATTAGCAAAACCCCAAAATAGTCTTGTATTTCACAAAGTCTCCTATGCGTTTCCTACAGCTCATATGCATGCTCTTTTGTCTCGTGCCCGTCAGCGCACAGACGACTCGAGAACAGATTTATGCCAATCCCAATCTCGGCGGGGCCAATCACTGCATCTATCCGGAGCCTAATGGTATCATCTATACTCCGGCCCCGAAGGGATATAAGCCAGTCTATCTGAGCACCTTTGCCCGTCATGGCAGCAGGATGCACTGGCGCTCCTACGGATACAGCCGGCCGAAGCAGATACTCGACTTGGCAGACTCCTTAGGCAAGCTCACGATAGCAGGGCATGAAGTACGCATCATTGTCGATTCGCTTGCTGATCGTGCAAAGGACCGTTTGGGAGAACTTACGCCTCTCGGAGCACGTCAGCATCGAGGCATCGCAAAGCGCATGTATCGCAATTTTCCATCACTATTTCGGGGAAAGGTACACATAGAGGCGCACAGCACGCCTGTCATGCGATGTATATTGTCCATGATGAACCAGCTATATGAACTGCAGGGACTCGCGCCTCAACTGGATATCCATAGCGATGCCTCTTATGCCGATAAGTGGTATCTCGCTAGCAGCGAATCAAAATATAACAAATACAGTGGAAGCCAACAGTTGCTCAAGAGCCGGGAGGCTTGGCGGAAAGCTCATAGTCATCCGGAAGGCTTAATTAAGCGTCTCTTCTCAGATACCGTATATGCTAATCAACATGTCAATAAAGCAGAGTTTGAATTGCTACTCTTCGAATTAGCCAATCTCTGCTACAATATGGAGGCGCCTTTTGACCTCATGAAATATTTTACCCGTGAAGAGGTCTACGACAATTATGCCATTGACACCTACAATAACTATCTCATTATGGGGAACTCCCCACTCAATCATGGCTATCCACCATATCAAGGCGCTCATTTGCTACGCAACTTTATAGAGACAGCAGACACATGTCTTGCTTCAGGACGTAAGCAAGTGACACTACGCTTTGGTCACGACACAGGTATGGGACCATTTATCGCCCTCATGAGACTCGGCCATGCAGGTCTAAGCACGAGCAAACCTCAAGAGGTAATAGAAAAGTGGCGTACCTACGAGATATTTCCGATGGCAGCCAATGTACAGATGATATTCTATCGTAAAGCTGGCAAGCCTGACCTTGTCAAGATCATGCTACAAGAGCGTGAGATGACTCTCCCTATTCAGACACGCCATGCTCCATACTATAGATGGGATGAAGTACGCGCTTACTTTCTGAAGATACTTGCAGACAATCCGACTTTAAGATAGTCTTATCGACTACGTATGCTTGTCTGCGTACCATCGCGCTGATTTTCACTACAACTTAGCAAAACATAATAAGTCCTCTTCAGATAATACTCGCATATGAAAATTTTCTGAAGAGCTATAGTCCATTCGGAGAGCACATTAGTACCTGTATGATCTACTTAAGGCTTTTTGTTTTCCAAGGACAAAGACTAAATTTCACTCTCTCTTTTAATTGTAATCCATTCTGTTGTAATTCCTTTTCCTGTCTTCCCAAAGCAATTATTTGGGCGAATTATAAATCGTATTTGCTTGGCAGGAGCCAATTCCTCCGCACAAAAGACACAAGTGACCTCATCCTTGTCATCCTCTTCGCTCATATAGTAGTTCTTGGAAAAGACATTTTTGCTCATGATCGTCTCGATGACGTCTGCTATCTGACGTTGTGCTTCCACTGTATAGTCATAGGCGCGCAGGTGATTGCCTTGGCTCGTAATGGAAGGGAAGTGTATCGTCAATTGCTGGCGTTTGATACCTTTGCGGTCCTTCCCAATAGCCTGAGTAACGGTAGCGCGAGCCTGTGGGTCAAATTCCGGAGCTTCAGTGTGGTCCTTGCGATAACTGAATGTAAGCGTCTTGCCTGCAGAAGCGGGTAGGGGAATCACCCAGTCGGGCCCCAGCTGATGGTCGTGTACAAACTCACGACGATGGATGATAATATAGTCTGAGTAGACGGTCATCAGCATACCCTGCTTGCCATTGTAGGTGTTAAGTTTATCCATCTGTGGGGCGATATCAGCATGCAGACGCAAGGGCGCGGTATTTTCACGTGCACCCTCAGCGCCTATATAACTCAGAGAGGAAGTACCTATACTAATGAAAGAACCTTGCCAAAGGTCCTTCTCATCCGTAAGCGTCAGGTGAGAGTGTCCGGAGAAAGCGATACAGTTTGGAAAACGGCTGAGAGCCTTAGTAGAACCGCCATCATCGTGTCCCCACGCCCATGGACCAGAGCAAGTATTGTATGGATGGAAATGCTGGAAGTAGAAAAAAGGCTTTTCTCCCACCAACTCACTCTTATGAGCAGTTAGGAAATTGTCCAACCCTGGCATAGACGTCCAGTTGGCCCAATGAGCGCCAACAAATTTGTACCCTTTGACATCCTTGATATAAAAGGGTGTATACTGCTCATGAAAAAGCTGCTTCCAGACAGCAGCACGGTCGTTGCTTATGGCCTGACTTTTGATGATAGTAGGCCGTTCTTCCTCCTTGTAGTCACGCTTAAAGGATCCGTAAGTATAGCCCTCCATATCGTGATTGCCATAGACAAAGAGACGTTCAACATGATGTCCGTCTGGAGCCTTGTCATCGGGAAATACTTTGAACCAAGTGTCAGCTAACTTCTGCAACTGGCTATATAGTCCATAGTCGGCCATGTCGCCAGCGATGATAACGCCGTCCACATTGTTGTCCCGAAAATATCGGAAGGCTTTTTCCAGCGGTTGTAAGGTGTTGTCTTTACGTATATGTACGTCGCTGAGAATACCTATTTTCAGTTTGGGCTTACCCATTTGCTCTACTCCATGGGCAAATGATTTAAGGTCGACACACATGGCGCCAGCTAGCAATATGCCGCGTTGGATAAATGTTCTTCTGTCCATAGGAAACCTTTATATTTTAATCCAGTTTGAACTGATAGGCTCGCCTTTACCGCCAAAGCACTCTACAGGCCTTACGACAAAGCGAACCTTCTGTTTGGCAGGCAATTCGCTTACACCAAAGACACATAGGACCTCTTGCTGATCCTGCGCCTCTCCCAGATAGTAGCCTCTGGAAAAAACTCTCTTGGTACAAACTACCTGCTCGATATCGCGTACTGCCACAAGGGCTTGCACTTCGTAATCAAAGGCTCTAACGCCTCCCCGTCTGCGAAGCACTGAGGGGAAGTGTACGGTAAGCTGCTCTTGTTCTACACCGTAACGGTCTTTCCCCTTGGCGCGTGTTATCGAGACCTTGTCGTCTTTGACAAAGTTCGGCAATTTAGCAACTTGCGCTCTGGAGGCAAAGGACAGGGAGTCTCCGTTGCTATGCAGGGGTAGAGGTATAACCCAATTGTCACCCAAGGATTGGTCATAGACAAACTCGCGCCGCTCCAGTGTGATGTAGTTGCGATAGACAGTCATCAGTTGTCCTTGTTTGCCATCTTTGCACTGCATGATAGGCATTTGTGAAGGCAACTTCTCCTTGCTTGCAAACACGACAGTGTTTTCTCTTCCTCCAAAAGGAATGATGTATTTAAGCGAACCCGTCCCAATGCTTGTAAATGTGCCCTGCCAGAGAGTTCGTTCGTCAGTAAGCGATGTATGTGAGTGACCAGAGAAGGAGATACAGTTGGGATATTGGCTAAGTATCTTGGTGACTTGTCCATTGTCCTGTCCCCAAGTCCAGGGAGCCGAGCAAGTGCCTTTGGGGTGCATATGCTGTATGTAGAAGAAGGGCTTTTGCTTCTTCAGCTTCTTGTCCACGCTGCTAAGAAAAGAATCTAAGCCTTTGATTGTGGAATTGTCTTGATAGTGGGCGCCGATAAACACATACCCTTTGACCTGCTTCATCCAGATGGGCTTATACTCCTCGCCAAAATAGCGCTGCCAGCTCTCTGCAGGGTGAAGGCCAATGGCCTGTGCTCGACGGTATTCTTCATCAGGCACATTGTCTTTGGTACGCTTTCTGTTCCAGAAGAGCTTGTCGTGATTGCCGTAGATGAAGAGCTTTTCCACATGTTGCCCTTTGAGACCTCTGTCATTAGGGAAAACTTTGCGCCATGCCTCAGCGATATACTGCAGCTGAAAATCTTCACCCCAGTCAGCCATATCGCCGGCGATGATGATGCCGTCCACATTTTGACTGCGATAATACTCGAAGGCATGTTGCAAGACATCGGCTGAGTCAGCGTCAGTCAGGTGAATGTCGCTGAGTATGCCTATACGAAGTTTGGGCTTGCCCATTTCCTTGACGGATTCGGCAAATCCATTCCAGTCAAGACACATGGCGCCGGCCAGCATTGCACTACGTTCGAGAAATTGTCTCCTATCCATACTGATACGTTGCTTTTTAATACGATAGATACGCTACAAATATACGACATTTTGCCTGACTTAAGAAATGGATACCAAATAAATACTAACAAAGGACAATTTTTTTCCCATATATAGGCGATGATTAAACAAAGATGTTTAACTTTGTTGCGAAAACAGCCAGACATGTGTGTTGCGACATCAGATGACAGAATGCTTCTGCTAAGTTTGAAATAAAGTGGAGCTGCCTCTTGTCATGAGGATATGGCATCACGGAGTCCACACGTGGACTCCGTTTTAATATTGGCCTCATATGAATTTTACCTGAAGCTATATCGACAGACTAACAATCATTAAAAAAACTATATCATTCTATGGATTCTCCCCAACTAACTCCCGTTCGTAAAGGCATTGTCGGCGTACAATTCCTGTTCGTCGCCTTTGGCGCTACTGTGCTTGTGCCTTTGCTTATCGGCCTTGACCCAGCTGTAGCACTTTTCACGGCAGGTGTAGGCACGCTCCTCTTTCATCTTGTGACCAAGGGAAAAGTTCCCATCTTTTTGGGCTCCAGTTTTGCCTTTATAGCGCCTATTCTTGAAGCGACCAAGCTTTACGGGTTGGCTGGTGCTCTGGGAGGCATGGTCGGTGTAGCTGCCGTCTATTTTATCATGAGTGCTCTAGTCAAACTGCAGGGGCGTAAGTTGATTGACCGCTTGTTCCCACCCGTTGTCATCGGCCCAGTCATCATGCTTATCGGTCTTTCTCTCAGTGGAAGCGCAGTCAAAAGCGCCAGTCAGAACTGGGTGATTGCCGGCATCTCTCTGCTGACAGCTATTACAGTCTTGACCTTTGCTCGGGGGTTGCTCAAGCTTGTACCTGTGATTGCGGGTATCATCGTGGGCTATGTTGTCACCCTGATCTTCTGCCCCGAACTCATTGACCTGAGCAAGATACAAGAAGCCAATTGGTTCCAGTTACCAAGATTTGTCACCCCAGATATCTCTTGGGCACCTATAATATATATGATACCCGTTGCGATAGCGCCCGTCATCGAGCATATCGGTGATGTATACGCCGTCAGTGCTGTAGCAGACAAGGATTTCGTCAAGGATCCGGGACTTCATCGTACGATGTTGGGTGATGGTCTTGCCTGCCTCTTTTCCGGTCTGCTCGGTGGTCCTCCTGAGACGACTTACTCCGAGGTAACGGGCGCTATGAGCATTACAAAGGTGACCAGCCCTATTGTCATCCGCATCGCAGCTGTGACAGCGCTCGTATTCTCTGTAATTGGCAAGCTCAGTGCTCTGCTCCAGACCATTCCCAATGCAGTATTGGGAGGCATCATGCTACTGCTTTTCGGTACGATTGCCAATGTGGGCATCGGCAATCTCATCCAGCACAAAGTAGACCTCACTATCACACGCAATATCATCATTGTCGCAGTCACTCTGACCCTCGGTATTGGTGGTGCGGTCCTCTCTTGGGGCACATTCACGCTCTCCGGCATCGGACTTGCAGCTGTCGTAGGTGTCCTTCTCAACCTTGTATTGCCGAAGGCTAAGGAAAAGGCTTAATAGTGGACCGCCGGACACAAAAGCGGCAATTGAAACTCATAAAATAGCAGGGCCTGAATTTGTCTATAGGACAATTTCAGGCCCTGTTTTTTGATGGCCAAAATTGGTATCCGACCTGTAATATCGAGGTCAAAAGGTCTTGATTATTTCAATGCCGAGCAGAAATCTCGGATTTGTGCCTTGCTTAATTGCGAAAGTTCGGACGCTCACAAACTCTGATGTAGTTTAAATAAGGTCGGACTTAGTTTAAATTACATCCGATGTTGTTTAAATATAAAGGCTATTTGTTTTTCAAATATCTGGCTTCGTTATTTCTTTCAATCTGGAAGTAATTGTAAAACTCTTATCTGGATGTTTGAAGCTGTATGCCCGAGATCCTTGATGAGTTGGATTTTGTTGGTTCGTGAACAAACTTTATTAAGAGAACATAGTACCTTTCGGCATGCGGATAAATAATTGTTGGGTATAATTGCTTGACCTAATTTTACCGGAAACTCTTTGATATGAGGCTTTGTCTTCTAAGTGGGTATTTGGGCTTATCGCCAGAAGATCACCCTTGCCACTTCGCTCAGCTGGGCTATATCGAGACAGTCGGAGGGGTGAGGTTGACGCAATCTCTTCTTGTGAGTAGAATAACCCTATCAGCTAGAGATAGAACTGCCGAATGCTGTTACAACCAGTCGAATACGCCCAAGCCGCTGAGGAAAATGAACATGATGGCGACTGGTACGAAGTACTTGAGCAGCAATATGATGCTGCGCATGCCGCGCGGGGGTAAGGTGGAGCAGTTGGTAAGTTGTTGGTAGATAATGCGACGCTGTAAAAACCAGCCTACGAAGAGAGCTATCAGAAATCCTCCGATGGGCAAGAAGATCTGCCCTGACACGAAATCAAAGAGGTCAAAGATATTTTTACCTCCGAGTGTCAAGTCCTTGAGTGGTCCCATCGAGAGACTACAGATGCTTCCTACCACGATGACAGACACTGTCACTATCGTCGTAGCACGCGTGCGGCTCATATGAAAATCCTCGCTCAAATAGGCTGTCGGCACTTCATGGAGGGAGATGACACTCGTGAGGGTCGCAAGAATCAGAAGAAAATAGAAGAGGACAGATACAAAGTACCCCAAGAGTGGCATACTGCTAAATGCCTGATGGAAGACGTTGGGCAATGCGATGAATACGAGGCTCGGACCGGCATCGACACTGAGATTAGTGCTGAAGACTGCTGGAAAAATGATGATACCAGACATGATAGCGACAATAGTATCGATGATGCCAACCTTGACCGCCGTGCCGACCAAGTTGGCATCCTTACTGAAATAGGAGGCAAAAGTACATAGACATCCCATGGCAATACTCAAGCTGTAAAAGGCCTGTCCCATGGCAGCCAATATGGTCTTGAAGGTGATCTTGCTCAAATCGGGGCGGAAGAGAAACGTCAGTCCTTCCTTGGCACCCGCAGTAAAAAGCGAACAGACGGCCAAAACGGCAAGTATAATGAAGAGCAAGGGCATCATGATCTTGGAAAACCGTTCGATACCCTTTTTTACTCCCTTCACAATGACGAAATGGCTCATCAATATAAATACCAAAGCATAGACTGCGGGCATCCAAGGATTTTGGACGAAGGACTGGAAATGATGGGCGTAGGCATCAGGATCACCGCTCTGAGCCAGTCTGGAGAACTTGCCGAGCAGGGCATCTACAAAGTAATCCAAAGCCCAGCCGCTCACGACGATGTAGTAGCAGAGGATAAACCATCCAGTAAAGACGCCGAATTTACCAATCTTTCTCCATAGCCATCCGTTGGAAAGTTTCTTATATGCCTGCGCGGTATTGGTATGGGCGTGGCGCCCGACAATAAATTCGGCCGTCATCAAAGGCAAGCCCAGTGCAATGACGCATAGAATGTAGATGATAAGAAAAGCTCCTCCACCGCTCTGACCAGTCATGACGGGGAATCGCCATATATTGCCCAGACCTACGGCTGAACCTGCCGTGGCCAGTACCATGCCGACCTTGCTGGCGAAATCTACACGAGCTTTATTGCTATTATTCATGTTGTATTTTATCTCTACACTTCACTGTGGCTCCACATTGATAGTATTTTACCCTTCTCTATTTGCAAAAATACAAATTTTATAGCTTTCAAATGCGCATGCGTATAGATTTTGTATGCAAGTCGTTAAATTCTGTCTGATTATTATACCGACAGATGAGAGTATCTGCTTAGATGCTTTGAGCTGTTGACAAAACAGGCCTCACTTGTTACCTCGCAGAGGGGTCGCAGCAAGACATCAGCCAAAATCTGTGGTATTCTGACTCTGGATCAACTCTATACAAAAAGGGTAGACTATCCTCTGGCTTCCGCCTGATGTGACTTATTTCAACATAATATAAAAATCATGTGAGGCCATGACTTCACCTTCTTCGGCCCAGGGTAGCTTATGCTTGAGGCGGAAAGACAAACGGACTGTATAGGTGTGCCTGGAGAGCATCTTGCTCTTGTCAAAGGGTACCTTGACAGTCACGCGTCCGCGCGGTTGCAGAGAGGGAACAGTCAGCGTTCCCTGCGCCTTGACTTGATCGCCCTCCCACACCTGCCAGAGAGCAGTATAGTGGGACAATGTGACAAAATAGTTGTTGTTTGCGATGGCGAAGTAGCCTTCAGGGCCGTTGATGCTGTCAATTGTGACATCTTGGAAATTTTTCTGAAGGGCTTTGGCCAGATTTCCTATGGGCAAGGCGTCACATATGAGTAGTTGCCCCATAATCAGATTGGTCTGGTCAATGGCCTTGCTGATGTCGGCCATTCTTGTCACAACTTCCGCGGTGTCATTTGCGCAAACGCAGGCCATCAGATAGGGATACCCTTCACCTGGTTTGGCATCAATGGCGTGTTGCATCGCCTGGGACATATAAATGGGAGAGATGGTGTCTGAGAGCGCAATATATGCCGTATTCTCATCCATCTGATAGCGTTGCGTAGTCGGTGTAAAGACCAGGACTTTTTCGCGGGATGCTTTGACATAAGGAGTCGCCCACATACAGAGGGAGGGGTGATTGGACAACAGAGAATCGGCTTTCGATATGCGGGCTGTATCCTGTATCCTGATGACACACAGGCCGTAGAGATCACATAGCTTGTAGAGGTCTTGTCTGATACCGTCTGCGTCATCCACGATTGTATTGGCTCCCAGATGCTTGAGCTGCTTGATGGCAACGGTCAGATTCTGATTGCTATTACAGAGATCAGTCCAGCGCAGTCCCTTGATCTTGAAGGGCTGCGTATTGAGGATATAAAATCGTCCTCCGTGCCCGTATTCATCAGCTAAGGACAGTGTCTGGCTAAAGCGGCTTTTGCGTATGCCGGAAGCTGTCTCGAGCGTCTGCAGGGCGTGCTCATTTTTATCTAGAAGCATCACTTTTACCCGATAGAGCCAGGGCTCCTCGGGTGACCAGAATCGGGCATGTTCCAGATTGATAGTCTTGCTGAGCCTTATCCGTCCTCTCTCGGGCAAGACGGACAGTAGGGTGTCCTCAACCCAAGCATGGAGTGTGTCTGCTGCACGAGGGGTCGCTGTGTACAATGTCGGCTGAAGATTGATGATATATCTGACTCTCAGATTCTTGAGTTTCTTTTTTCCGCGATTGATAACATCTGTTGTAAGGTGGAAGAGAGCGCCGTCCAGTTCTTCGTCCGCATCACTGCTTATGTGGAAGTCGATAGCGACCTCTTTTTCCTCTCCAGATTCATGACGGCCGGCAACGCCCTCACTGCTTAGTCCTGTCTGAAAAGACGCAGGCTGCAAACTCGCGTCACAGCAAGCGGGGAACATCGTCACACTCCATGCAAAGGCGCCCAAGGCCAGCATGTTAATCATCCTCATTCTGGAATCAATGTGAGAGATCTGGAAATCAATGTGAGAGTTTAGGCTAATGCCTTACGATAGTTGCCTCGCGATCAGGTCCTACGGAGACGATCTTGATAGGCACTTTGACATAAGCCTCGATATACTTGATATAGTCATTGAGAGCCTTAGGGAATTGATCCTCCGACTTGAGTTGGGTAAGGTCTTGCTGCCATCCCGGGAGCTCCTCATATACCGGTTGCCATCCCGCTGTGTCGTAAGGCATGTCCTGGGTTGTCACACCGTCCTTCTGGTAGGCGACACAAGCCTTGATTGTCGCAAAATTGTCAAGCACATCTCCCTTCATCATAATCAGTTGGGTGACGCCGTTGATGATAACTGCGTATTTTAGAGCGACCAGATCAATCCAGCCACAGCGGCGATTGCGGCCTGTGACTGCTCCGTACTCATTACCAATCTCACGTATAGTATCGCCTGTTTCGTCAAAGAGCTCGACGGGGAAGGGACCGGCTCCGACACGGGTACTGTAGGCCTTGAAGATACCGAATACGTCATCTATCCTATTGGGAGCGATTCCGAGTCCGGTGCAGACGCCGCCGCTGGTCGTATTGGACGAACTTACGAAGGGGTAGGTACCGTGGTCAAGGTCGAGCATGGTGCCCTGTGCGCCCTCGGCCAGCACCGTCTTGCCCTCATCGAGATAATGGTTGATCTCGACCTCGCTGTCTACGAGCTGGAACTGGCGCATGTACTCGATGCCTTCCATCCATCGCTTCTCCTCCTCGGTAATGTCATACTCGTAGTGGAGGTCGTGGAGCAGACGCTCGTGACGTCCCTTGAGAGACTGGTATTTTTCTTCAAAATTGTTGAGTATATCTCCCACGCGAAGGCCTACTCGGGCAGCTTTGTCACTATAGGCGGGACCGATGCCCTTGCCTGTGGTGCCAATTTTGTTTTTGCCTTTGAGATTCTCGTAGGCGTGGTCGAGGCAGCGGTGTGTCGGCAGGATGAGATGGGCACGCTTGCTGATCTGCAGGCGATCCTTGAGGTTGTAGCCGGCATTTTCCAGTTCTTTGGCTTCGGCCAGAAAGAGGTCGGGAGCCAGCACGCAGCCGTTGCCGATGATATTGATCTTATGGGTATCAAAGATGCCTGACGGGATAGAGCGGAGGACAAATTTCTTGCCGTCAAAGATGATCGTGTGTCCGGCGTTGGGGCCTCCAGCAAAGCGGGCAACGACATCATACTGCGGGGTAAAATAGTCTACTACCTTACCTTTACCTTCGTCTCCAAACACGATGCCAAGCAAGGCATCTACTTTTCCTTTTTTCATGGTTATGTTATTTTTGCTGTTTATGTTTCTTTTTGTTTAGATACACGCATGTGGGGCACAGTCCGTAGATGACGACGGACATCTCGCGAATCTCGAAGTTGCCTATCTTTAGGCGCTTGACCAGGGGCCGTATCTTGTCTCCTGGCACTTCGTATACATTGCCGCAATTTGTACAGACAAGATAGTTGTGCATGTTCTTATCCGTATTGACCACAAACTTACTGTTTCGTCCGTGAGGATTACTCCGAAACAGGATGTGGGCCTTTTCAAACAGGAGCATTGTGTTGTAAATCGTTGCCAGGCTTATTTTCATGGCGCCGCGCTCCACTTTCTGCCATACGTCGTTGATGTCAAAGGGAGAAGAAACGCTGTATACGGCGTCAAGTATAGCATACCGCTCGGGAGTCTTGCGCAGCTTATTGTTGCGCAGGTACTCCGTCAGCATCTTGTGGGCCAACGTATGATGACTGGATTGGGAGTCCGTCTTTTCCACTTGCTGTGAGCGCGTATTGCCTTCCATGTGTTTTTGTTGGCGGTTGATTATTATGAGGAGAAGTTATCTTTTTTGCTTTCATCCGGACTCTTTTGCGTCTGGTCCGGTTGCGTCTGGTGCCCATCTGACGGTTTGCCAGTCCCCATCTGCCGTCTCTCGTCCTCGCTGAGAATCTGTTCAGCCCGCTTTTGCTCGATGGGACCCGTCTGGGCGTATTTGAGCAGGGCGTTGCGTATGGCGGAGTGAAGGGAAATGTCAGGTAGAGTCAAGGCGCTTTGTGCCTGGTCGAGAAACTCGTTGGCCTCGCGTCCCTCGATGGCGCCCTCTCTCATGAAGAGGCGTGTCAGCAGGAGGTATCCGCATAGCTGGTACATCGTCCTCGAGTCGGCTATCCACTGATAAGCGAGACGGCGGGCTGTCGGCAGGTACTGGAAGAGGGAGAGCGTCGTATACTGAGCTTCCTCGGGATAATGCATGCTCTCCACCCACACGTCGGCGAGCTCGTCAGAAAATTCTTCTGCAGGATACAAGAGTCCAGCGAGCAGGCGGCACTCTCGTATATCCTCCTTCTTGAGGGCGGAGGCGAGCGCCTTGTCTTTGCCCAGTTCTTGGGCGAGCGTGATAAGGCGGGGCCATTCGACTCCATAGATGACTTTATAGTTTAGCCCTTTGTCGCGCAGGCTGCGGCTGACCGTACCGTTCATCATGCTGTGCAGATGTTGCTTGACCTGCATCAGTTTGTCATGTGTCTCCTGGCTTGTCATTTTGCTGGTTTTCGAATAGAGATGGCTCTGGTTGTCCCGTCGTTTGCAAGCCTAGTTTTCCAAGGGTAAGGTAGAGTAGTCCTTGCTGTACCTGAGCATCTGGTGGTCATAGGACTCTTTATAACTTACCTTGACATCCGTGATCCGGCCCTCCTTGTCCTTGACGGCGGTATAGACAGGATTGATAAATCCCTTGTAGGGAGAGATATTGAGCTTTGCGTAGCGGGCCAGCATCTCACGGTGCAACTCTGGGTCGACCTTGACTCCGTAAGTCTCTACGAGGTCACGTGCTGCCGCATAGTCACCCTCGCTCTTGATGCGCTGCACCTCTGCGAGCAGTTTGCCAAAAAGGGTACGCAGTTTAGCATAGTCATTGATGCGCATATAGGTCTTGCCGTCGCACTGGTAGAGCTCGACCACCTTGTCCTGCTTGCCGTGCTCATAGGCCCAATGGGCGATAAATGCACGGTTGCGCATGTGGGCTTCTTCTATATTGTTTCCGGGCTTGATGCGTACCAGCTGCGTCATGAGGCCGTTGAGCATATAGGTGTAATACTGGGACTTGTAAGCCTCCTTGTTGGGCGTAAGTCCGAGTTCCACAAGTTTGTCGTCGGCGATGTAGTAGAGGCCGAAGAGGTCGGCGCGTCCTTCCTCGATTGTCGACCCGTAAGCCTTGAGACTATCATCGCTGACTCCCGGGAGCATCTTGCCGCTACCGTGGCCCAGACATTCGTGCAGATCGGTATGGAGGTCGTCACAGATGTCGCCGTACTCCTTAATCAGCTTGAGCGTCTCTGGTCCGTCGACAAATTCCTCCATCATACCACTGCCGCGGGCTGCTTTATTGTAAGCGTCGGTGAGGTTGCCTATGGTCACGCTCTTGGATCCGTACTCCTTGCGTATCCAGTTGGAGTTGGGCAAATTGATGCCGATGGCCGTAGAGGGGTAGAGCGCGCCGCCGAGGATGGTGGCGTTGATGACCTTGGCCGAGATGCCCTTGCACTCCGCCTTCTTAAATCGGGCATCCACCGGACTGTTATCCTCAAACCATTGGGCATTCTTACTCAGCGTCTCCGTGCGCTTGGTGGTGGCTAGGTCCTTGAAGTTGGCAAAGCCTTCCCATGTGCCCTTAAATCCGAGCGGGTCGCCGTATACCTCGATAAATCCGTTGGTAAAGTCTATCAGTCCCTCTGTCTCCTTGACCCAGGCAATACTATAGTCGTCAAAGTCCTTGAGGTCTCCTGTCTGGTAAAACTTAATGAGCTTCTCGATGACGTCGCGCTGTCCGTCATTCTCTACGTACGGAAGTGCCTGCTGGAGATTGTATTTAATCTTGCTGATGGCCGTTCCGTACATACCGGTAGCCGTCCATTTGCGCTCAGTCAGTTTCCCGTTCACCTTGACCAGTTGACTGTTGAGGCCGTACATCACCGGACGATGCTCGTCGCCCACCTTGCGCTGATTCTGATAATATTCCTCGACTTCCTGCTGGGATATACCCGGGCCGTAGAAGTTTTCTGCCGAAGTCTTAATCAGGTCGTCACCGTCGCGCTGATTGACGCGCATGGGCATCACCTTGGGGTCAAATATGACGGGTATCAACTCTGTCCAGGTCTCGCTTTTTCCGGCCGTTGCGTGTTTTCGGCCGGAGGGTAACTCTTCCTTGTAGCCGATCTGACGAAGCGCCTTGATGAGCCACTGCTCCGAAAACTCGGGCTGAAATTTCTCACAGCCGTAGTGGTGATGGATGCCGTTGGAGAACCATACTCGCTTGAGATAGGTCGTCATTCCCTTGAAGTCAGCGCTTTCCTTGTCGCCCTTCCACTGGGTGTAGAGGGCCTCGAGCATATGCCGGATGCGTAAGTTGTATCGTCCTTGCTGGTCAAAGAGGATGTCTCTGCCGTACAGCGAGGCCTCCGAGAGGTAGTAGATCAGTGTCTTCTGCTTGAGCGAGAGCTGGTCAAATCCTGCGACCTTGAAACGCAGCATCTGGATGTCGGCGAACTTCTCATCAGTATACTTGAAGTCGTCAGCCGGTTGATTTGCTTTGAGTTGTAGAGCGAGCGTACTGCACATGATAACTATGGATAAATGTCTGATATTCATTGTATGGTTATTGGGTTAATGTCATGTTTGTCCGTCGGCTTGGGACATACCTGTCGGGCCCGGAGCAAAAATCCATACAAAGGTACACATTTTTGCCGATTCTGACAAGACATATATCAATATTGTCAAGCACATTCCTCGGGCCAACAGAGATTTATCCCCAGGAAGGGCTCCATAGCGCTGGAGGCGGTGGTTCTGACACTCCGATTCGGGTCTTTGGCTGCCTCTGCGATGGTAATACTCCTCGGGAGGAGTTTTTTCTTGTCTCAAGGGCTCCCGGCGAGTCATCCGTTGATCGCAGAAGGTTATCCTCCGGCCGTGTCCGTGGAGCTGAGGCTGCTATGGAGAAATGCCATGGAAAGAGCTCATGCCTTCTGAGCCTTTGGTAGTAGGGCCGTATCCTTGGGCTTACCCGAGCCTCTTATTCACTCTATAAGAAATGCTACAGAAAAATGCGTAACGTGCCTCTCTGAGCCGCTATAGAGATATGCCGCAGATTTGTGCTCCCGTGGCCGCGTCGTTTTGCCCATATTACGAAGGGGACAGCCGACTTCTTGTCTCGGGTCTGTCTGCATCCGGAGGACGAAATCATGCCCTCCGATGTCCGAGATATCCACTCAAAAGACTTACCTTTGCTCCCGATATGGCAGCATCTATACAGGATACACTCAAGCGATATTGGGGCTACTCGTCTTTCAGACCGATGCAGGAGGAGGTCATTCGGTATATCCTTCAGCGTAAAGACTGCCTTGTGCTTATGCCCACAGGCGGCGGCAAGAGCATCTGCTACCAGCTTCCGGCGCTGCTGATGGACGGCACGGCACTGGTCATCTCACCACTCATCTCACTCATGAAGGACCAGGTCGACGCCCTGCGTTCGGTCGGCATCGCTGCCGCAGCCCTCAACAGCAGTACAGAGACCTCCGAGATGCTGCTGACGGAGGGGGCATGCCTCAAGCGTACGCTCAAGATCCTCTATATGTCGCCAGAGACCGCCCTAAGCCGTCGGCGCGACCTGCTTAGCCTGATGAAGATCAGCATGTTTGCCGTTGACGAAGCCCATTGCGTTAGCCATTGGGGTCACGACTTCCGACCGGAGTATACCCAGCTTACCGAACTGCGCCGCGATTTCCCCAACGTGCCAGTGGTGGCTCTCACTGCCACTGCAGATAAACTGACCCGCAAGGATATCATCCGCCAGCTATGGCTGCGCAGCCCACGTATCTTCATCTCTTCTTTCAACCGTCCCAATCTGAGTCTCAGCGTCGTGCAGGGCCTCACCAAGCGGGAGAAAATGAAGCGTATCATCCTCTTCATCCGTCAGCATCCCCTCCAGAGCGGTATCATCTACGCCCTGAGCCGTCAGTCTGCCGAGAGTATTCGCCGATACCTCATCTCCTGCGGCATACCGGCCCTTTGCTACCATGCCGGCATGGCGTCTGCAGAGCGCAGCAGGGTACAGGATTGGTTCCAGCGCGACAGGGTACGGGTTGTCTGCGCCACCGTAGCCTTTGGCATGGGTATTGACAAAAGTAATATCCGATGGGTTATTCACTACAATCTGCCAGGAAGCATCGAGAATTTTTATCAAGAGATCGGACGTGCCGGACGCGACGGATTGCCCGCCGAGACTATTCTCTTCTACAACTACGGCGACGTCGTACAGCGGGGACATTTCGCCCGTCAGAGCGGACTGCAGGAGATCAATCTGCAGCGTCTGCGGCGCATGCAGGAGTATGCCGAGGCTAGCGTCTGCCGGCGCCGTATCCTGCTCAACTACTTCGGCGAACACACCGCTGAGGACTGCCACAACTGCGACGTCTGCAAAAATCCACCCCAGCGCTTTGACGGCACAATCATTGCCCAGAAGCTCATGAGCGCCGCCATGCGCACCCGTGAGATGGCCAATCTCCCTCTACTCATCGACATCCTCACCGGCCAATATACCATGGGCGTCACAACGAGGGGGTATCAGGGACTCAAGACCTTCGGCGTCGGACGCGATCTGACGCGCTTCCATTGGCAGAGCTACGCCCTACAGATGCTGCAGTTGGGCTATATCGATATCGCCTACGACCAGGACAATGCCATCAGAGTCACCTCCCTTGGCAAGGAGGTCCTGACCGGTCGCCGCACCGTCGGGCTCGTCGAGTATCATCCCCACTCGTTCCTGGGCGGCCAGACAAGCAAATCTGCCCGCCCCGCATCGACACTAAAGTCTGTCTTTCCTGGCGCTCCAGAGGAGGACCAACAGCTCTTTGAGGCCCTGCGCCTGCTGCGTCACCAGCTGGCTGATCAGCAAGGTGTGGCTCCTTACATCGTTTTTGGCGACAAAACCCTCCACATGCTCGCCAGATTCAAGCCCACATCTCTTGAGTCCTTTGCCCTCATTGACGGAGTGGGGGAGAAGAAATTGCTCCTTTACGGAAAAGCCTTTATCCACGAGATAAGGAAGTACAAATAGTTGCTCCACTTACCCTTCTTGCTTGTCAATGTTGTGCAACTTCCCGCGTTTTTTGTCTCCACGGTTCTCTTCTGTCGGAATTGCAGCCCCCACGCGGTCTTGTCTACGCAAATCTCTCCTGCCTGAGGTTGTGGCCATCCATGCCAAATCATTCCGACTATCCACTTTTCCCGATGTTGTGGTACTTCTGTGATTTTATTTCCGCAGTTCTTCTTCTGTCGAATGTCGCGGCCCTTTTTCACTATTCACACACACTTTACCTTTTCCGTCAAATATTCCTCCGCAGCAACCACGCTGAGAACCTGTAAGGCTGGCCGCCCAATCATGCGGATATCTTTGATTTTATATAAAAACATAGACCTTACTTCCAGAATTATTCTTTTGCATCCAAAGTGGATATTTATTCAAATTATTCCAACAACTCGCTAATTACCAAAGTGTTAAAACGGTATCGGACACTTTTTCAATTCTTTGACTTTCAGACAATAACAAGGTGCCTTCTCGTTTAAGCTATAACAGACTTAGTTAAAACTACATCTGACCTTGTGGTGCGAACAATGTGGCTCGAATGGAGTAAGCGAATCTATATAAGGAGGTTACTCGAATTTATTATATAAAAACTTTTTTGTTCCTTGCTCGTTCGAGACCTAAAGCAATCCCGGCAGGGCATGATACGTGGAGCTTTAGACTGCCTGCCATGTCAAGGCGTGATATGTGGCACCCTTGGCTGCCCTTAGGCTCCCGAGTTCGTCGCGTTTTGCAGTTAGGTGGGTAGGATTACTTTTCTCTACGAGACCTCAAACTTGTTTGAGGTCGCCAAGGAGCCATGTACGGCTAGTGGATGGGCGTTTTCTCTCATAGCAGTTGTAGACTGTTTGGATATTCGCCTTGACGGGGCGACCTAAGGCCGCGCGGGGGTTCGTCTTGACAGGACAGGTGGTCTACGTGGGACGGCATGGTGATGCGAGAGAGGGAAGACTGGATGATTTTTTCAAAATCTGAGGGTAAAAAGGGGATAAATATAGACGTCGTTTCGTTTTTTTCTTAAAAAGAATGAATATACAGATTATCCCTCACATACACAGCGCAATGAACAGATTACTCACTATCTTACTATGTCTTATCTCCATACCCTCTTTGGCGCAGAATCAGTATAAGTTTGACAATAATAGATATAAGGAATTCGTGGGCGAAGTGGATAACATAGGTCAAGATGAAATCATGTATTACAATAAGTTGAAAGCCGCAGAATCGAGCGACACAATGGCACTGTGCACGGTTAACTTCCAAAGGTCGTATGACAATCTGAGAGTAGCTCAGGAAATACTTCTACAATAATAAAGTGGATGCGGATGGTAAGGTTGATGTGACGGTTTGTCTGATCAATTCGACACCCAAGATGATCAAACGGGCTACGTTTACCTTCGGATTTATAGATTTATAAATGAGGTGGAGCCTGCCTACGACATCAAGACGGGTAGAAGCATCTGACGATAAGCTTCCAGCACTTGAGAGGCTTTACTCAGCCCGACTCGTTGTCTGGACTCCCAAAGTTCTTGCAAGCTTGCTATCATGAGTTGGGAAGAATATGGAGAAGAGTGGCAACACCTTTTATAACCATAATGTGAATGCCGAACAGACGTATCTGGTGAAGGCCGTCATCGTGTATGAAGATGGGAAGAGCCCACAGAACGATGCGATTCGGCTTTACCCTCTATTTGTCGATGACGGACCGCTGCAGCTGCCTACTTGTTTTATACATAAATATATCACGAGGGATGGTCCGGATAATGATGAGGAAGAAATCCCGCAAGATGATAAGACGGGTGTGAGTGCCTCAACAGCCGAGGGGAATGAGGCGGACATCGTCTATACGGTGGCGGAGGTGATGCCTCTCTTCAACGGGGATGTCACTGAATGGCTCGTCCAACATACGATATCTCCGATCGAGGCTGTCAAAATGGGGATTAAAAAAAGAGTGGAGGCAGGTTTTGTAGTCGGAAAGGATGGCTCAATCCGCCAGGCGACAATCTCTAAGAGCGACAACGCACTGCTTGACGCGCGGCGCTGCAAACGATCAAGCTGATGCCTCAATGGTGCCCTGGGTATCACAATGGCAAACCGGTCAGTGTAAGGCGTACTTTGTCTGTCTCCTTCGGTGTGAGCGATAAGGAGACGGTGAAGCGTTTCAAGAAATGGAAGAGGTTTCTGGACTTACTTAAGTAGCCGAAAGCTCCGCCTATCACGCTTTGACAGGGCCCAACCCGTCCGGCTGAAATTACGTGAAGCCTTAGAGCTGCCAAAGGCTGCGCGGGAGTTCACCCTGACGGGAACGCGAGCTGGATGATAATCTATGCGCAGTTTTAGGACTGCCTTTGTCCTGACAGAATTGCTGAGGGCCGTTGTGTGTTGCTTACTTCTGTTGGAGCTCGGAACTGAGGTCAAAGGAAACAGGTAGGGGAGTCTCAAATGACAGGGCCTTACCAGTCACGGGATGGATGAAGCAGAGACGGTAGGCATGCAGACCGAGACGGTGGATGGGGGCGTCGCCGTTGCCGTATTTGAGATCGCCCACGACAGGACATCCGATGTCCTGCAGGTGTACGCGGATCTGATTTTTGCGGCCAGTCTCGAGCTTCATATCCAGCAGAGCGTGGTGCGCGTCCAGTACTTGGAGCAGATGGTAATGGGTGACGGAGAGTTTGCCGCCGTCATCGGTAGGACTGCTATGGGTGTAGTAAAACTTGTCGTCGGTCAGATAGCTCCTGATCGTGCCGCTTGGAGGGTTGGGGATACCGCTGGTGACGGCGTAATAGCGCCGGTCGGTGATAACCTCGCGCCAATGGTCGGTAAAGGCTTGCTGCACCTGACGGCTCTTGGCGTAGAGCAGGAGACCGGAAGTCATCTTGTCAAGGCGATGGACGACATGAGTGGTACACTTTTCACCCCTGCGCTGCAGATACTCGTCAAGCAGGGTCTTGAGGCAGAAGCCGTGGTGTCCGCTGGGTACACTGAGCACACCTACAGCCTTATCAACGACGAGGAGCCACTTGTCCTCGTAGACGATATGGACAAATTTCTGCATATTGCGGGCTGGGCCGCTGGGGGTGCGGAGGATACGGCTCTTGCGGCTGATCTGGACATCAGACGCGGGCGTCACCTCATAGTCAAACTGTGTCCGCGCTTCGCCGTCTACGGTCACGGCGCCGCTCGCCAGGAGTCGCTTGAGCCGGCTGCGGCTCTGGTCCTTGTAGTGCTGAATGAGATAGTCTAGGAGATGCATATCAGGAGTCTGCGGCACGCTCCGTATCCTCCAGACGCTTGATGCGGAGTACGAAGTTATTGGTCAAGTATTTGTCTCTTACGGTCTGGTTGGCAGCCAGTTCCTGAGGCGTGCCATGAAAGAGGATACGGCCCTCAAAGAGGAGGTAAGCTCTGTCGGTGATGCCCAGTGTCTCCTCAACATTGTGGTCGGTGATGAGAAT
Organism: uncultured Prevotellaceae bacterium; assembly: GCA_900316315.1. Lineage (GTDB taxonomy): Bacteria > Bacteroidota > Bacteroidia > Bacteroidales > Bacteroidaceae > UBA6382. Next base: position 42,455 of record ONCK01000003.1, on the reverse strand, counting down.
GCCGATGCCTTGCTGGCGGAGCTTGAGTACGATATTTTGAATGTCCTCCACGGCGATGGGGTCGACTCCGGCAAAGGGCTCGTCGAGCATGATAAACTTGGGCTCGATGGCGAGACAACGGGCTATCTCTGTACGACGTCTCTCTCCGCCGGAGAGGCGGTCGCCCAGATTTTTGCGCACCTTCTGGAGACGAAACTCGGCGATAAGCTCCTCCAGCTTCTGCTTTTGATACGCGCGGGGCTTACCTGTCATCTCGAGGATAGAAGCGATATTGTCCTCAACGCTCATCTTGCGAAATACGCTTGCCTCCTGCGCGAGATAGGCAATGCCGGCACGGGCACGCTTGTAGACAGGGTAATCGGTGATGTCGAGGTCGTCAAGATAGATCTTGCCTCCGTTGGCCTCGATGAGGCCCGTCGTCATATAGAAGGATGTCGTCTTGCCTGCGCCGTTGGGCCCCAGCAGTCCGACGATCTCTCCCTGCCTGACATGGAAGCTGACCTCGTTGACTACCGTGCGGTTGCCATAGCGCTTGACCAGTTTCTCCGTACGCAGTACAGTGCCTTGTTGCTCTGACGGGGTGGACGATTGCGTTTGTTCCATAATAATCTACTTTTGGCTGCGAAGTTACGGTAAAATCGTGAAATAGCGGTCATTTCGCCCTTCGTAATTAACGAATGAAGGACAAAAAGTCCGTATTGTGCCCCCAGTGTCACGATGGCCAGCGTGCATGATGCCCGATGCGACCTCGTGCCAAACGGGGAACGTGGTGAAGGATACCTTACGGCTGTGCATATAATGCCCTAACGGTGGAAACTATCCGTTTCCTCCAAATAGACACGGTCCTCATCATCTGTGGCCTCTCCTGTGGCAAGGCTGAAACTGCACATAAGGGATGGGCGAATACGGGCTGGATCCGGTATCGTAGTGAAAGAAAATTCAAAATGAACGCCGGACAGTCGCTGACCTGTAGCACTATCAAAAGGTTTTTAAAAAAGAGGGCCGTACTGGCAATGACTTGTTGCACAAACTCTACAAGTTTTTTCCGACATAGGTCGTAACCTTTATTATAGTATGTATAGGAGCCATATTGACGAAATGACAAAGAGGATGTGTAGATGCCTAACGGGCGTAGGGATGCCTGTCTTGACTCCGGGCGCAGATGTAAGGATATCAAACTTAAACTCGACATGACAAAAGAGAGAAAAGACGGCCAAAATCAAACATTTCATTCATTATTTGGTAAAAAGTGCATATTTAGACAGCATGGAATGCACTACTTGATAAGTTTTTTGTATTTTTGCATCGAAGAAATAATAATCTCAAGTCATGAATGACAAAAATCAGACATCAGAAGGAGAAATTGAAGTAATATACGCGACTGCAGAGCATACGAAATATGCAAAGCGTATCTGCGAGCTTGTGTATGAGTCGGCGCTGCAGCGCGGTACGGGCATTGCCAAACGAACACCTGAGTATATTGCCGACAAGATGACCAGCGGCAAGAGTGTCGTGGCACTCGACGGCGACCGTATTGTGGGCTACAGCTATATAGAGAGCTGGGGACACGGCGACTATGTAGCCACATCAGGACTGATTGTTGATCCAGAGTACCGCCATCGCGGCCTCGCCACACGTATTAAGGAAAAGACATTTGAACTGGCCCGCAAGCGCTTTCCTTATGCCAAAATATTCAGCATCACGACATCGCTTCCGGTGATGAAACTCAACACTCGTTTGGGCTACAAGCCAGTGACTTTTTCGGAACTTACACAAGACAACGAATTCTGGGAAGGATGCAAGGGCTGTGTCAACTATGATGTGCTCCAGCGCAACAATCGCCAGCGCTGCATCTGCACCGGCATGCTCTATGACCCGAAGGCTCCTGCTAAAGACCAGTCGGAGCTGCTGCCCTTTTATATGAAGTTGAAGAACAACTTTAAGAATCTTTTCACGGTCAAGAAGTAAGAGAAACAAAATGTATTTTTATTCAGAATAATTTGCTGTCCAATCAGATAATATCTATACCATGTCCAACAAAAAAGTCGTAGTAGCCTATAGCGGTGGACTCGATACGTCGTATACAGTGATGTATCTTGCCAAGGAGAAAGGTTATGATGTATATGCTGCCAGTGCCAATACGGGCGGCTTTTCCGCAGAACAACTCAAGAAAAACGAGGAAAACGCATACAAGCTTGGAGCCAAGCAGTACGTAACCCTGGATGTCACCCAGGAATACTATGCCAAAAGCTTGAAGTATATGATTTATGGCAATGTGCTGCGCAACAATTGCTATCCCATCTCCGTGAGCTCAGAGCGAATCTTCCAGGCAATAGCCATCGCACGCTATGCCAATGAGATAGGCGCAGACGCCATCGCTCATGGTTCTACAGGCGCCGGCAACGATCAGATACGTTTTGATATGACATTTCTGGTTATGGCCCCCAAGATGGAAATCATCACCTTGACGCGTGACAAGGCGCTCAGCCGTCAGGAAGAGGTGGAGTATCTCAACAAACACGGATTTTATGCCGACTTCACCAAGCTCAAGTACTCCTACAATGTAGGCATCTGGGGCACGAGTATCTGCGGCGGCGAACTGCTCGATCCTACGCAGGGACTGCCCGAGGAGGCGTATCTCAAGCACCCGACACGTCAGGATGAGAGCCTGCTCAAGATTACCTTTAAGCACGGCGAGATAGATGCTGTCAACGGCGAGCACTTTGACGACAAGGTCAAGGCAATCCAGAAGATTGAGGAGATAGGCGCTGCCTACGCTATAGGACGCGACTGCAATGTTGGCGATACTATCATCGGCATCAAGGGAAGAGTAGGATTTGAGGCCGCAGCCCCCAAACTGATTATCGAGGCTCACCGCCTGCTGGAGAAGAGCACGCTCAGCAAGTGGCAGCAGTACTGGAAGGATCAGATCGCCAACTGGTACGGCATGTTCCTGCACGAGAGCCAGTACATGGAGCCCGTGATGCCTGATATGGAAGCTTTTCTCGAGAGTTCGCAACGCCACGTCAACGGCACGTCAATACTCAAATTGAGACCGCTGGGCTTTGAAACGGTCGGTGTAGACAGCGATGACGACCTGACTAAGTCCAAACTCGGAGAATACGGCGAGATGCAGCACGGATGGACAAGCGAAGAAGCCAAGGGCTTTATCAAGGTGCTCAGTACTCCGCTGCGTGTCTACTACGGAATCCACAAGGACGAGAGGAGATGATCAGAATAGGTATCATAGGCGGCGCAGGTTATACGGCGGGCGAACTGCTCCGTATCCTGCTCAACCATCCAGAGGCAGAAATCGGCTTCGTCTATTCCACGAGTAATGCTGGCAACCTCATCACCGATGTGCACGAAGGCCTCTACGGTGAGACTGACCTCTGCTTTGCTGATCATGCCGACCTCGATAGCGTGGACGTCGTCTTCATGTGCTCAGGGCACGGAAAGAGCTCGGCCTTCTGGGCTGAGCATGAGCGTCCCACAGGTCTCAAGGTCGTAGATCTGGCTCAGGACTACAGGGATGAATCCTGCGGCTACGTATATGGCCTGCCGGAAATACAACGAGAGAAGATCAAGAGAGCCAGTTTGATTGCCAATCCCGGATGCTTTGCCACCGCGATACAGCTCGCCTTGCTGCCTTTGGCCGATGACAATCTGCTGAAGGACGACGTACAGGTGACAGCGATTACAGGTTCGACAGGAGCAGGCGTTAAACCAGGTGCAACAACCCATTTCAGCTGGCGCAGCAATAATCTCAGCGTCTACAAGGCCTTTGAGCATCAGCACCTCATCGAGATCAGACACAACATCAAGACACTTGAGCCTCAGTTTAGCAGCGAGATTCATTTTGTACCTGTCAGAGGAGACTTCGCCCGTGGCATATTGGCTGTGACCTACACCTATTCGGACCTGACTGAGGATGAAGCCTATGCGCTCTATGAGAAATACTATCATGATGCCCCGTTTACCCATGTGTCACACCGCAATATCGACCTCAAGCAGGTCGTAAATACCAACAAGGCACTCCTGCATCTCGAGAAACACGACGATCAACTCATGATTGTCTCTGTCATCGACAATCTGCTCAAGGGCGCATCGGGACAGGCAGTGCAAAATATGAATCTAATTTTCGGCTTACCCGAGACTACTGGTCTCAAATTGAAGGCCAGCGCTTTTTAGGGCAAATATACTCAGCGACATACAGAGAAAAATATGAAACTATTTGAAGTCTATTCCTTATATAATGTAGAGCCTGTCAGGGGTAAGGGGTGCTATGTCTACGACGCCCAAGGGACAGAGTATCTCGATTTGTACGGTGGACATGCTGTCATCTCCATTGGTCATGCTCATCCGCACTACATACAGGCAATAACGGACCAGGTCTGCAAATTGGGCTTTTACTCTAACTCCGTCATCAACAGCCTCCAAGTCAAACTGGCTGATCGCTTGGGAAAAGCGTGCGGATATGACGACTATCAGCTCTTCCTGTGCAACAGCGGAGCTGAAGCCAATGAGAACGCAATGAAGCTCGCCTCCTTCCACACGGGCAAAGCTAAGATATTGGCTTTCAGCCACGCCTTTCACGGCCGCACCTCGGGTGCAGTGGCCGTAACGGATAATCCGAAGATACAGGCACCGTTCAATGAAACGCCCAACGTGGAGTTCGTCCCCTTTAATGATTTGGCAGCCGTTGAGCAAAAGCTTGCCACCAAGGAATTTGCCGCTGTCATTATTGAGGGTATCCAGGGTGTAGGAGGCATACAGGTGCCCGATGATCAGTTTATGAGAGACCTGCGCGCATTGACGAAGAAATACGGCACACTTCTGATCCTCGACGAGATACAGAGTGGATATGGCCGTACGGGGAAGTTCTTTGCCCATCAGTATGCGGGTATCGAAGCTGATCTCATCTCTGTAGCCAAGGGCATTGCCAACGGATTTCCTATGGCTGCGTTGCTGATTGCGCCTTTCTTTGATCCGCGCATCGGTATGCTCGGAACGACGTTTGGAGGCAATCATCTAGCCTGTGCAGCAGCGCTGTCTGTACTGGATGTTATCGAGAGTGAACATCTCATCGACAATGCGGCTGAGATGGGGGCTTACCTGATTACAGAACTGAAGAAGATAAAGCAACTCAAGGACGTACGAGGCCGCGGACTGATGATTGGCGTCGATGTCGAGGGTTCGGGAGCCGAGATGCGCAAACGACTCATATTTGATAAGCATATCTTTACAGGAGGAGCCGGACAGTCTACGGTGCGCCTGCTTCCTGCGTTATGCTTTAGCAAGGCGCAAGCAGACCAATTCCTCACAGCATTCAAAGACTTGGTAGAAAAATAATAACAATCAGATGAAAAAATTTACCAGCGTACAGGATATAGGTGACCTCAAGGCAGCCGTCAAGGAGGCCTTGGAAGTCAAGAAACACAGATTTGATTATCAATATTTGGGCAAGAATAAGACCCTGCTAATGATATTTTTTAACAGCAGCCTCCGTACTCGACTCAGTACGCAGAAGGCAGCCATGAACCTCGGTATGAACGTCATGGTGCTGGATGTAAAACAGGGAGCGTGGAACCTGGAGACCGAACGGGGCGTCGTGATGAACGGCGACAAGGCAGAGCATCTGCTCGAAGCCATCCCTGTCATGGGCTCGTACGCAGACATCATCGGCGTGCGCAGCTTTGCCAAGTACGAGAGCAAAGAGGACGACTACAGTGAGAAGATATTGAACCAGTTTATCAAGTACTCGGGCAAGCCTGTCTTCAGTATGGAGGCAGCCACATGTCATCCTCTGCAGGCATTTGCAGACCTAATCACTATTGAGGAGTACAAGAAGACTCCCCATCCTAAAGTCGTCATGACTTGGGCTCCTCACTGCCGCGCATTGCCGCAGGCTGTGCCAAACTCGTTTGCCGAATGGATGAATGCCACAGACTATGAATTTGTCATTGCGCATCCTCATGGCTACGAGCTTGATTCGAAGTTTACAGGACACGCACGCATCGAGTACGATCAAGACAAGGCGCTGGAGGGAGCAGACTTTGTCTATGCCAAAAACTGGGCCGCTTACACTGACCCCAATTATGGCAAGATTTTAAGCAGCGACCCGACATGGACCGTCAGCACGGAGAAAATGGCTCTGACCAACAACGCTTACTTCATGCATTGCCTGCCTGTGCGCCGCAACCTGATCGTGACCGATGACGTCATAGAGTCTCCTCAGAGCATCGTGATACCAGAAGCTGCCAACCGCGAGATATCTGCAGAAGTTGTGCTTAAGCGTTTCTTGGAAAGTCTTCAGTAGGTATGAGCATCAGTATAGTCAAGATAGGAGGCAATGTGATTGACGAGCCCAAGGTGCTCGCCAAATTCTTAAGCGATTTCGCATCGTTGCCTTCTCCCAAGGTATTGGTACATGGCGGAGGCAAACTGGCCACACGCCTGAGTCAAAAGTTAGAGTTCCCAACCCGCATGATTGAGGGGAGGAGAGTGACTGACGCCGAGACGCTCAAAGTCGTTACAATGGTTTATGCAGGACTGGTCAACAAGCAAATCATTGCTTCGCTTCAAAGCCTCGGATGCAATGCTATAGGATTGAGCGGTGCAGATGCCAATATTATCCCTGCGAAGCGCCGTTCTGCAACTCCCATTGATTATGGATTTGTCGGCGATATTGATCCTCGCGATATACACTCTGATACTATAGTCACGCTGCTCAAGTCGGGTATCACCCCTGTCTTTTGCGCGTTGACTCATGATGGCCAAGGGTCGATGCTTAATAGCAATGCCGACTCAGTCGCTTCGGCTCTGGCCGTTGCACTGTCTGCTCATGACACAGCCCAATTGGTGTACTGCTTCGAGCAGCGAGGAGTCTTGAAAGACCTCAATGACCCAGAGAGCCTGATATCCGTGATTACGCCTGACGTATATCAAGACTTACGAAGCCAAGGCATCGTCAGCAAAGGTATGATTCCCAAGATTGACAATGCTTTTAACGCGATTCACCAGGGAGTAAGCAGCGTCGTCATCAAGCACTCAGACAATCTGAAAAATAATATAGGGACTACAATCAAGATGTCATGACCTATACGGATGCAATTGACCTGCTGAAGGAGATGATAGCGATTCCTTCCGTCTCACGGAGTGAGGATGGAACAGCCAAGTTGCTCTATGACTTCTTGGAGGCCAATGGCGTCGATGTAAAGCGCGTTTACAACAATCTTTGGGCCATGTGTCGCCACTACGATGTGGAAAAACCGACACTCATGCTCAATAGCCATCACGACACTGTCAAGCCCTCATCAGCCTACACCCTTGACCCATTTTCCCCCATAGTCAAGGACAAGTCGCTCTATGGCCTCGGTAGTAATGACGCCGGCGCTTCTGTAGTCAGCCTCCTCACTACATTTATCAATCATTACGATGACGATAATTTGCCTTTCAATCTTTTACTGGACCTTTCTGCAGAGGAGGAAGTGATGGGTAAGCACGGTATGCGTGCGATGCTCGCAGAATACCGGGAAAAGAACGTAAAGATTGATATGGCGCTTACTGGCGAACCGACAGGTATGCAAGCTTCGGTCGGCGAGCGGGGACTCGTTGTCTTGGACTGTACAGCACACGGCAAGCAAGGTCATGCGGCCCGTAATGAAGGCATCAATGCGCTCTATATCGCGTTGGATGACATACAGAAGCTTCGCAATTTCTCCTTCCCAAAAGAGTCCTCGATACTGGGGCCCATCAAGTTGACAACAACGATGATAGATTGCGGCACACAGCACAATGTCGTACCCGATAGTTGCCATTTTGTCGTTGATATCCGCACAACCGACGCTTATACCAACGAGGAAGTCATCGCAATCTTGCAGCAAGAGTTACGCAGTACGGCTGTTCCTCGGTCTACCTATATCCATGCATCTGCTATAGCTGCTACACATCCTCTTGTACGGGCGGCTGAGTCTATAGGGAGACAGACTTATATCTCTCCGACCACTTCTGATCAGGCGCTTACGCCTTTCCCATCACTCAAGATGGGACCCGGACAGAGCAGCCGCAGCCATAGTGCTGATGAATACGTCATGCTTAGCGAGATAGAAGAGGGTATTAAGATATATGATCAGTTTATTCAGGCGCTTGCCTGCCAATTGAGATAATACACACATAATAATTATAATGAAACTTTGGGACAAGGGTTATCAAGAAGACCAAAATGTGGACGCATTTACTGTCGGCGATGATCGCCAACTGGACCTGCGTCTTGCCAAATATGATGTAGAGGGTTCAATCGCCCATATCAAGATGCTGGAGAGCATCGGGCTATTAACCAAGGCCGAGCTTGACATACTGCTTGAGGCGCTACATAAGATACTGCGTACTACTGAAGACGGCACTTTTGTCATTGAAGATGGCTTCGAGGACGTGCATTCTGAGGTCGAGTATCTGCTTACCAAGGAATTAGGTCCTGTTGGCAAGAAAATCCATTCTGGGCGGAGTCGCAATGATCAGGTGCTGGTCGACCTCAAACTCTTCATGCGCGACGAACTCCAGCAGATTGGCAAGTTGACTCGTCAGCTATTTGATGTTTTACAGACGCAGAGCGAAAAGTACAAGTCGGTGCTGATGCCAGGCTACACGCATTTGCAGGTAGCTATGCCGTCGAGTTTTGGCCTTTGGTTTGGTGCCTACGCCGAGAGTCTGATAGATGACATGCAGATGCTCCGTGCCGCCTACCATGTGGCAAACCAAAATCCTCTTGGCAGTGCGGCTGGATACGGCTCCTCCTTCCCCCTCAATCGTGAAATGACAACTAAATTGCTTCATTTTGAAACAATGAATTACAATGTAGTAGCCGCCCAGATGAGTCGAGGTAAGACAGAGCGTGCAGCTGCATACGCTATTGCTTCAGTAGCAAGTACGCTGGGCAAGTTTGCGATGGATTGTTGTCTTTTCATGTGTCAAAACTTCGGCTTCATCTCTTTGCCAAAGGAGTTTACGACGGGATCGAGCATTATGCCACACAAGAAGAATCCGGATGTCTTTGAAATCATGCGCGGTCAGTGCAATCGCCTCCAGGCTGTGCCCAACGAGGTGTCGCTCCTCACGACAAATCTTCCCTTGGGCTATCATCGAGATCTCCAATTGCTTAAAGACGTCATTTTTCCTGCGACCACGCGTATCAAGGACTGCCTGCGTATGGCCTCATTTATCATTCCGCACATCCATGTCAATACGGATATTCTCAAGGACAGCAAGTACGATTATCTCTTTACCGTGGAGGATGTCAACCGTATGGTCCTCAAGGGGGTACCATTCCGTGATGCTTATCGAGAAGTAGGTGAGCAGGTGCTTAATAATACCTATAAGCCGACACGTGAAGTACATCATACTCATGCCGGATCTATAGGAAATCTGTGTAATGACAAGATAAAGAAAAAAATGAACAGTGCTTGCCAAAACTTTATTTGACAAGCACTTATAAAGTAGAAATTAATCCTAATTTTTCTCTTGTAGATTACCCTTCACGCATCTCCCGGAGCAACTGGCGCTGGTGTTCTGAGAGGTGAGTAGGCAACTGTACGTTATAGTGTATGATTAGATCGCCATATGTACCGTCTGGCTTCTGATAGCCTTTGCCGCGGAGACGCACCTTGGTACCGTTTTGCGTCTCGGGTTTTACTTTAAGTTTGAGTTTGCCTTGTCGTGTCTGGAGGATAATGTCACCTCCTAGAAGTGCAGTATACATATCTATAGTGACATTGGCCTCAGCATTGGCATTGATATTGGAAAATTCGCTCCGGCGAGTCCTTTGACTGCCAAAATTGCCAAAGAGTTGCTCAAAGAAGTCACTAAATCCGCCTTCACCAGTTCCTTCAAACTGACTGAAATCAAAACCGTCAAACCCGTTGCCACCTTGTCCGCTTCCCGTGCCTCCTGCTTGAGCATAGGCATCGGCTTCCTTCCAGTTTTGTCCGTATTGATCATATTTTGCTCGTTTCTGAGGATCACTCAGTACATCATAAGCCTCGTTGAGTGCCTGGAACTTTGCCTTTGCTTTAGGATCGTTGGGATGCAGATCCGGATGGAACTGTTTTGCGCGCCTCTTATAGGCATCCCTCATCTTGTCTTGCGGGGTATCCTTGGGCACGCCCATAATTTTATAGTAATCTATAAATGCCATTTTATTCGTTAGCTCCTTTCTCATTTGCCTTACAGCAAAAAAAATGCCAAATTTGATTTTATAGTGGGCATAATCTGCATGGTTGAGACATCGGATATAGGACCGATGCTAAACGACAACGGAGATGGCTGTTACGTCTTCCGGATGACTATATACCAGAGAGCTTATCTCCGTCTTCAAGCCCTAAGTCTGTCAGATTATGATAGGATGATGACAAAATATCATTTGAATAATAGGATGTTTGTTTCTCAATGTCTTGCACGTGGATAATTTTGTGTAATTTTGCACCAAATAAATATTGCTATGAAATTGATGAGAAAGAGCTTATTACTTATATTATTGATATTTATCACGCAGTCTGCGACAGCGAGTCGGGCATATCGTACGACTCGACACCTGATACAGCCTGATGGCAAGTCAGTTACGGTACAACTTGCCGGTGATGAGAAATTTCACTATTGGCAGACAAGGGACGGCATACCTGTCTTGATGGGTAGCGACGGAGCTTGGAGATATGCCACAATCGGATCGGGCAATAAGTTGGTGCGCTCTCAGCTGTATGCTCATGAGCCCTCCGACCGCTCTGTAGCAGAGAATTTGCAGGCAATGCACAGCAAAGCATCCCTAGCAGTACAATCTACTGCCACCACCAAAGCTCAGCGTCTGGGCATTGGCTCCAGTGCACTTGCACCTGTCAGAAGTAAAGGGGAAGTACGTGTGCCCGTAATCCTCGTAGAGTTTAGCGACATCAATTTTAGTGATTCCTGCAATGTCACATTCTTTGATAAGCATTTCAATGCATCTCATTTTTCAGAAGGCAATGCGTGGGGAAGTGTGAGAGACTACTTCATTATGCAAAGCGATAGCCTCTTTAAGCCCTATTTTGACGTGCTTGGAGTTGTCAAACTAAGCCATCCGAAATCTTACTATGGACAGAATAATACATATGGGTCGGATGTCAACGATAGAGCGATGATGAAAGAAGCTCTCGACTCGGCACTGGCTAAGGGATATAATTTGAGCCAATATGCCACAAGCGGCATCGTATCTTTCACTGCTTTCATTTATGCTGGTGAGGGAGAGCAAGTATCCGGAAATAGTACGGATCTTTGGGCAAAAAATATATTCACACTGTCTCATAAGACCGGTGGCATCGCTTTTAGTGCAGGGCTGTGTACCAACGAGTTGGCAGACTACGATGGCTCAGGAAAACTTCTGCCTGATGGAATCGGCACCTTTTGTCACGAGTTTAGTCACGCATTAGGGCTGCCTGATTTTTATAGTACAAATAATCTCGCCAACAACTTCGGCCTCGACTACTGGGATATCATGGACTGGGGGCAGTTTGAGGCACAGGGCAATCGACCGGTCGGGTATTCAGCCTATGAACGCATGTTTATGGGCTGGCTTACCCCAGTCACGCTCCAGAATGTCAAGCAAAAAGTCGTCCTCTCACCTTTGACAGGATCAACAGACACAAGATCGTATATTATCCAAAATCCCAATGATGCAACGGGCAACGAGTACCTGATACTGGAAAACAGAAAATCGTCGCGATGGTTTAATAGCTGGTATGGGCAAGGCATGCTCGTATATCATGTTGACTACCTCGCATCGGCATGGACAGGCAATAGGGTCAATAACGATCGCAACCACCAGCGTATGACAATATTGCCGGCTGACGGTACACTCACTCCGGCAGTTTCGACTGATTCATCTGGCAATTACGTTTACGCCTCAAAAGCAGATTACCAAGGAGATCTCTATCCGGGTATAAGTTCTAATACAGAGATTTCCGACTTTTCTACGCCTCCTAACACGGCGTATACAGGTCAATACTTTAATCGCAGTCTCAAGCAAATCACCCGCGAGAGCAATGGTGACGTGACCTTCTACTACCAGTGTGAGGGCCAACTCGACCCTGTAGGAGACTTGTCTGTAGCAGACCTAGGCGAGACTTCCGCCACTCTCACGTGGACAGCCAATAGTAATGCCGTCGCGTACGCTATAAGCTGGTCTGATTCAGAAGGAACGTCTCATGTTGATACTGTAACAGTTAGTAGCCTTACAATCCCAGATCTGCAGTCCAACACGTCCTATACTGTAAATGTCAAAGCTATTGGCAATGATAATTGGCTCGATAGCGAGTCAAGTCAAGTGTCATTCTCCACTCGTCCTACGTCTATTTCCAGACTGGAAGAACAACTCGGCAATTGCATCGTAGAGGTCTATACGGCCTCCGGTCAGAAAATTGGCCGATACAGACTAAACGGGTTAGCAACAGACGTGACTTTACCACGCGGTATCTATCTCTTGAAACTTGGTAAACACACCATAAAAGTGATGAAATAGAGACTTAAAAAAGAATAAAATACGTTTTACAGATGCGACTTCTTTCACATACAGACGTTTGTCAAATTCAGAAAGTCAAGTAAACCTATATTTCAATACCATACTAATAACATCTAATCAAATGAAAAAAATTATTTTGGGAAGCCTTTTCATGCTTCTCACAGTATCGCCTGTTAGCATTCAGGCACAAGACATTAAGAGCGCAGCTAGTTCTATCCTTGGCGGCTTGCTTGGTAGCTGTAGCTCGACGTCATCATCCAAGTCAACAACAGCATCCTCTATCTTCAATTTTCTTACAGGAACTAAGAAGGTCTCGGCTAAGAGCATTGTGGGCACATGGAGCTACAGTGAACCAGCTGCAGCTTTTGAATCCAAGAATCTGCTTTCCCAGGCTGGAGGTGCCGTAATAGCAAATACAATACAGAATCAGAGTGGTCAAGCTTTGCAAAAATATGGCATTAAGCCTGGAGCAATGAAGTTTACCTTCAAAGCAGACAGCACCTTTGTATGTCAGCTTAATGGCAAAAATATCTCCGGCACCTATAAGGTCGATGGCAGCAATGTCTATTTCAGCCATGCCGGCATTCAGGCTCTGGGAGCCAATGCCAATCTCAAAGGCAACAATATGCAGCTTACCTTTAAGGCCGACAAGCTCCTGCAATTTGTCAAACTGCTCAATAAAGTCAATGTCAGCAGTAGCAGTTTGAAGCTCATATCTACGCTGGCTGACAATTATACAGGCATGCAACTCGGCCTGCAATTTGCCAAGCAGTAAATCGAAGCTTTACCGAAATAGAACTATGTCCGGTCTCTAATAGAGATAGGGCTTCTATAAAAAAGCACGCGCTTCGCTTATAACTAGGTCCGATCTTGTTGAAACAAGGTCGGACCTAGATTTTTTTACAAGGCAAGTTGTTTTTAAAATGTCACGTTAAGCCTTGCTTGTGGCTACCTTATCATTGTTTTTATCAAGTGGGATTGCAATCTAAAAAGGGTGATGTAAACTTGAATGGATTTTTATCGAATTTTGATGTCGAATCGTGAGTATTTTGCTATAAAAGAGAGCCGCATATCCTTCAAATTTGATTAAATTTGCAAAGTAAAAAAGCAACATTATTACTTTTCAATTTAAGAAATGGCAAATAAAATCAAGCTACACAAGGGCTTGAACATCTCTCTCGAAGGTAGAGCGGCCAAGCAAGTGACGGAGATTCCGCCAACAGGCACATTGGCCATCGTACCAGACGACTTTTACGGGTTCAAGCCAAAAGTGACAGTTAAGGAAGGCGACACTGTGTTGGCTGGAGACCCACTGTTTGTCAATAAGTCTCAACCAGAGCTCTGTGTGGTCAGCCCTGTCAGTGGCAAAGTCACGCTAATAGAGCGTGGAGAAAGGCGCAAGGTCCTTAGCGTAAGAGTTGAGGCAGATGCTGAGCAGAAATCCAAGGATTTTGGCATTGTGCCGCTTGGGCAGATGAGTGCAGAAGACCTCAAGGCCCTATTGCTGAAAGCTGGACTTTTTGCTTTTATCAAGCAACGTCCATATGATATCACTGCCAATCCTAATGACAAGCCAAAAGGTATCTTCGTTTCCACCTTTAGCGAGATGCCGCTAGCTGCAGATTTCAGTTATGTAATAGAGGGTAGGGAGGAGGATTTCCAGTTCGGCATTGATGCGCTGGCCAAATGGGCTCCTGTCTATCTGGGCATTTCTACTGCACAGGCCGATAGCTCGTTAGCAGAGATTAAAAACGCTACCGTGACTATCTTTGACGGCCCCAATCCGGCAGGCAACGTGGGCGTGCAAATCAACCATGTAAGTCCGATCAATAAAGGTGAAATCGCATGGACACTGGGAGCGGAAGAGGTTATCTTCATAGGCCACCTGCTCAGAACGGGACAGGTTGATCTAAAGCGCACTATTGCTTTTGCAGGCAGCGAAGTCAAAGACCCTAAGTACTTGAAAGTATATATCGGTACCAGCATGGCTGCTATCTGCGACGGTAAGCTTAAACAGGAAGAGCATGTCAGACTGATCAATGGTAACCCTTTGGTGGGACAGATGGCAGCAAGAGACAGTTTCCTCGCTTCACATGTCACAGAAGTATGTGCCATACCTGAGGGTGACGATAAACATGAAGTGCTGGGCTGGATCAGACCCCGACTTAAGGACTTCTCGACTAGTCGTTCATATTTCAGTTGGCTGTGTGGTAAGAAAACGTACAATCTTGACGCACGTATCAAAGGCGGTGAACGACATATTATCATGAGCGGAGAATATGACAGAGTGTTCCCTATGGATATCTATGCCGGCTATCTGGTCAAGGCTATCCTAGCAGGGGATATCGACCGCATGGAGCAACTCGGTATATACGAGGTGGCACCGGAGGACTTTGCCGTGGCAGAGTTTGTCGACAGCTCCAAGCTTGAGCTTCAGCGTATCGTACGTGAAGGTCTGGATAACTTAAGAAAAGAAATGGCTTAATCATACACAGACATGAATAGCATACAGAATTTTTTTGACAAGATACGCCCCACCTTTGATAAGGGCGGCAAGCTACATGCTCTGCACTCCGTCTATGAGGGCTTTGAGTCATTTCTGCTTGTATCCAACAAGACTTCCAGGAATGGCGTGAGCATTCATGATGCGATAGACTCCAAGCGTATTATGTCGTTTGTTGTCATTGCCCTGATGCCCGCGATGCTATTTGGTATGTACAACATCGGCCACCAGAATTATGCTGCGGCTGGTATTACAGGAAGTTTCTGGCAACTTTTCGGATATGGCTTTTTGGTAATGCTCCCGCGTATTATTGTATCATATGTGGTAGGCCTCGGCATCGAGTTTATCTTCGCTCAAGTCAATCATGAAGAGATACAGGAGGGCTATCTGGTAACAGGCCTGCTGATACCCTTGATACTCCCAGTGGAGACTCCATTGTGGATGATGGCACTTGCCATTGCCTTCAGCGTCATCTTGGCCAAGGAACTGTGGGGCGGCACCGGAATGAATGTATTTAATGTAGCGCTCGTAGCACGCGCATTCCTATTCTTCTCTTATCCGTCCAAGATGACAGGCGACAGCGTATGGGTGGCCAATGGGAGCATCTGCGGACTTGGCAACGACTTGCCCGACACATTTACTCAGGCCACGCCGTTAAGCTTTGTGAAGCAAGGTGCCACTATTCCCAACATGTCTGTCTGCGATATGATAACAGGCTTAATCCCCGGTAGCGTCGGCGAGACAAGCGTGATAGCTATCGCGATAGGTGCCGTGATATTGCTATGGACAGGTATCGCAAGCTGGAAGGTCATGCTAAGTGTATTTGTAGGAGGAGGCTTGACAGCCGCTCTCTTTGAGGCTCTGGGAATGACACCAAATATTGAATGGTACGAGCACCTTCTACTCGGAGGATTTTGCTTCGGAGCCGTATTTATGGCAACAGATCCCGTTACCGGATCCCGTACGGAGACAGGCAAATATATTTATGGATTTCTCATAGGTTTTATCGCCATCACAGTGCGGGTACTCAATCCGGGATATCCTGAAGGTATGATGATGGCTATCTTACTGATGAATGCCTTTGCACCGCTGATTGACTATTTCGTGGTAGACAGAAACATTAGTAAAAGACT
Organism: uncultured Prevotellaceae bacterium; assembly: GCA_900316315.1. Classification (GTDB taxonomy): domain Bacteria; phylum Bacteroidota; class Bacteroidia; order Bacteroidales; family Bacteroidaceae; genus UBA6382. The sequence goes on along the minus strand of ONCK01000003.1, from coordinate 26,275 downwards.
TAGACGAGCCAATAATAAATAAAAGCAAACGGTATGAATACGAATAAGAATAGTTATACTATAATATATGCTTCGGTAGTGGTCATAGTCGTTGCATTTCTTTTGGCATTTGTCAGCAAAGTGCTTGAGCCGCAATCGCAAGCTAATGAACGTATTGATAAAAAGAAGCAAATACTTGCAGCACTCAATGTGCGCAATCTGAGCAATGACCAGGTTGAGCAGAAATACAAAGAGATTATACTGCAAGATGAGATTGTGGACGCCAAAGGTCATATTGTCAAAGATGGCCGGAAACAGGACCAAGATGGTTTTCTGCTTTCCTTCAAAGAGATTACCCATGATCGATTACCCATCTATATATGTAAAGTGGATGGCCAGACCAAATATATCTTTCCTCTTATAGGTAAGGGCTTATGGGGAAGTATATGGGGCTATATCGCGCTCAATGATGACCTGCGCACTGTCTACGGAACTTATTTCTCTCATGAGAGTGAGACAGCCGGACTCGGCGCACGTATTAACGAAGTATCTTTTCAACAAGAGTTTGTAGGGAAGCACGTGATGAAGAAAGGTAGCAACAAGATTGACCTTTCTGTTGTAAAAAGTGGAAAAGTTCAAGACCCGGAAGTGGAGTGTGACGGCATCACCGGTGCTACTCTTACAAGTAATGGCGTCAACGATATGCTTAAGCAGTGCTTGGGCAACTATATGAGCTTCCTGCAAACAGCAAATCAAAAGTAAAGTCCATGAGTATACTATCCAAACAAAGCAAAGAGGCATTTCTCAATCCTCTTAATCTGAACAATCCAATAGCAGTTCAGATACTTGGCATCTGCTCGGCTTTAGCTGTCACCTCACAACTCAAGCCGGCAATAGTAATGGGACTTTCCGTTACGGTCATTGTTGCTTTTAGCAATGTCATTATATCAATTCTCCGTAACACCATCCCCAACCGCATACGCATCATTGTGCAGCTTGTCGTTGTCGCCGCTCTTGTGACGATCGTTAGCATGATTCTGAAGGCTTTCGCCTATGATGTGAGCGTACAATTATCTGTTTATGTAGGACTTATTATTACCAACTGTATTCTGATGGGCCGTCTCGAGGCCTTTGCAATGAGTAATAAACCTTGGCCAAGCTTCCTCGACGGACTCGGTAACGGTCTGGGCTACGCATTTATACTAGTCATTGTCGGTTTTGTTCGGGAACTATTAGGCAGTGGAAGCATATTGGGATTCAAGGTGATACCTCAATGTGTGTATGATGCCGGATATGCAGACAATGGCATGATGACCATGCCGGCTATGGCGCTTATCATACTCGGCTGCATCATTGCTATACATCGCAAAATTAATAAAGACACTAAATAATCGTAACCATGGAACACGCAATCAGTCTCTTTATTAGGTCTATCTTTGTAGATAACATGATTTTTGCATCCTTCCTCGGGATGTGTTCTTATCTTGCTGTCTCAAAGAATGTCAAGACATCATTGGGCCTTGGTTTAGCCGTTACATTTGTTCTGCTTGTTACAGTGCCAGTCAATTATCTGTTGCAGACAAAGGTACTTGATCCGATGGGACTCGGATATTTGAGTTTTATTCTCTTTATTGCTGTTATTGCTGGCATCACTCAGTTGGTGGAGATGATAGTGGAGCGTTTTAGCCCCTCTCTTTACAATGCCTTAGGTATCTTTCTGCCTTTGATAGCTGTCAACTGCGCTATCATGGGTGCTTCACTTTTTATGCAGCAGCGCATTGCCCTTGCTCCGACCAGCACGCAGTATATCGGCGGAGTGGTAGATGCTATCGTATATGCCCTGGGTAGCGGACTAGGATGGCTTCTCGCTATTGTAGGCCTTGCGGCAATCAGAGAAAAAATGGCCTATACGCGCGTACCCAAATCATTTCAAGGCCTGGGTATTACCTTCATCACCGTAGGCTTGATGGCCATGGCATTCATGTGCTTTTCGGGCTTGAAAATTTAGATTACGAAAATGGATATTCAATTTATATTATCAAGCATTCTCGTCTTTTGGGCCATTATTTTGGTCCTGGTCATCATACTCTTGATAGCTAAACGCTATCTTCTGCCCAGCGGAAAAGTAAGTATCACCATTAATGACAAGGATACGCTCTCAGTCAACCAAGGTCAAAGTTTGCTTACGACACTTGCAGAAAATGGTGTCCATCTTCCGTCAGCATGCGGAGGAAAAGGCTCCTGTGGGCAGTGTAAAGTACAGGTTGTTGAAGGCGGCGGTCAAATCCTCGATGTGGAGAAGGGACATTTTACGCGCCGGCAAATACTTGATCACTGGCGACTCGGATGCCAGTGCAAGGTAAAGGGAGATCTGAAGATTAAGGTCCCAGAGTCAGTCCTCGGTGTCAAAGAGTGGGAGTGCACAGTCATTAGCAATAACAATGTAAGTTCTTTCATCAAAGAGTTTAAGGTCGCTTTGCCCCCAGGAGAGCATATGGATTTCATCCCTGGCTCCTATGCCCAAATCCGTATACCTGCTTACGACTGTATTGACTATGATAAAGACTTTGATAAGTCACTCATTGGGTCAGACTACCTGCCTTCTTGGGAAAAGTTCAATCTCTTCTCACTGAAAGCTCACAATCCTGAGCCGACCGTACGTGCTTATTCGATGGCTAACTATCCTGATGAAGGCGATATTATTACGCTTACTGTGCGTATAGCCTCCACACCTTTCCTGCCGCGGCCGCAGGTCGGATTCCAGAATGTACCTACAGGTATTGCCTCTTCCTATATTTTTTCTCTGAAGCCTGGTGACAAGGTGATGATGAGCGGTCCTTATGGAGATTTCCATCCCAATTTTACTAGCGGGAAAGAGATGATTTGGATCGGTGGTGGTGCAGGTATGGCGCCATTACGCTCTCAGGTAATGCACATGCTCAAGACACTTCATACGCGTGATCGTGAGATGCATTTCTTCTATGGCGCACGCTCTCTGCAAGAGGCTTTCTTCCTTGAGGATTTCTGGGAGCTGGAGCGCGAGTTCCCCAACTTCCACTTCCACCTGTCTCTTGATCGTCCGGATCCTAAAGCTGATGCCGCAGGAGTCAAGTATTATGCTGGATTTGCAGTCAACTGTATCCGTGATACGTATCTCAAGGATCATGAAGCACCGGAAGACTGTGAATACTACCTGTGTGGCCCTCCAATGCTTATCAAGACTGTCACAGAATACCTGGACTCTCTCGGCGTAGAGCCGGATAGTATCATGTATGATAACTTCGGGTGATGAATGGAAACCAAACAAAAACCGATATAAACTATACGAAAGCCGCTTTAAGTCAGCGGCTTTCGCCGTTTATAAAAGTTTCGTGTTTTGTGGTTTGTACGTGGTTTATTAGGGTTGGTATGTCACCCAAGTGTCACCTAAGAGTGTCACCCAAAACAAAATTATGCGATATGACAAAGAAGAATTATGATTTCGAGCCTGTGCATATCAGGGCGAAGGAGATTAAAGACGATAGTTTTATTGTTAGGGGTAAACAGGAATGTGAAAACTCTAGGACTTAATTGACAGAGTCTTATCGACAAATATATAGGGTATAGACTTCGCTCTTGCACGTCACTGGCCCAAAACAATTTCATCAAGGCTAATTTCGATGAGAGGGTACTGCTAGAGAACAATATCCTAGTTGTAAGGCTTATTCTGTGCTCAACCCAAGGGTATGTGTCGCCCTTGGAAAGTCGGATGTTAAGATAAGAGTAAACAAGAAACGTGCGTGCGTGATTTATCTTAGAGACGATTCAGTGACGCATCTTATCGTACATACCTCGGAGAAAATCATTGTACATACAGTCGAGGACAACCTGTTATCTGTAGAAGTAGGAAGCTCATACAAGCCTGACGTTCTCGTGCTAAGTCATTTAAAACGTTCTGTTGTGTTTACCACAAAGAACGTAAAATTTGAGGAGAATGTAGACTATTTAAAGAGCTAAACTGTAGAAGCTCATGGGTAAATCCAAATGCAAGCAACATGTCCAATACTCCAACAATAAAAAAGAGTGTCGCAACACTGCTTCTTGTTATTTTCTTTTTTGCGCTTATAATTTGGTCGTTCCATTTGTATTTATTTTCTAACTTTAAATTATAGTGAAAGAAAAAAGATAGAGGAAAATGATTCCACACTATCATAACGCCTACCGCAATCAATCAGCTATGAATTTAACGCCTGGCGACAAAAAAGGTTCCACAACTTTATAACTGCGGCAATACCTAGTGAAAGTGCTCTATTGATTATTTTTTTTGTTCATTACATACAATTTTTAACGAGCCAATGATAATAAAATATTTCCTCTGAAAGAAATATTGGCAAAAACAAAGGGGACAGCCACGCTCGACTATCCCCCAATGTGCAATATGAAGAATATATTACTGAACGGTCACTTTCTTCTGACCAAGGATAATTCCATGCAGGTCGTCTTTCAGTTAACGCATTTGCTCGTACAACGCGCCATTCTCACCGATAATTGAGCGTATAGCTGCTACATTGGCATCAATGTTTCTCATCTGTTCACTCGAGGCAGGTTCCTTGCCTTTTTCTCATCGTAATACTCCTAAAATGCAGCAGCAATTCGTTAAGAGAAATCGACTTTTCATACAAATTTAGTTTTTAATCGTCATACGCATGCTTGACAGCATGCTTAAAATAGCCTACACAAATAAGAGCACATCCGGATGTGGCATTTGACAGGCATACTTCAAGCGTACAGTGGACTGTTATTTCAATGTTCCTTCCTTTTTCCTCTCTCTGTTACGGCTCAATGACAAATTGGCGCTGGTGGTCGGGTGTGACTTGGATATGGATGCGCACAGTGTCATCGGGGAGGAGGGACTCGATGAGTTCTGGCCACTCGATAAAGCAGAAATTAGGGCTGTAGAAGTAATCTTCGTAACCGATGTCATATACTTCGGCAATGCTCTTAATACGGTAAAAGTCGAAGTGATAGAGGGCATGGGGCGTCTTAGCGGAAGCGTCGGCTGGACGGGGCAACTGATACTCGTTGACGATGGAGAAGGAGGGGGAGTTGACGACATCGGTAACGCCAAGTTGATGGCATACGGAGGTGATGAATGTGGTTTTTCCAGCTCCCATCTCTCCGTAGAAGGCGAAGTGGGTAGGGGCGTCGGGCTGACCGTCGAGCGCGGGACGAAGATAATGCTCAATGAAATTCTGAGCGGCACTATCCAACTGTTGCAGTGTAGGTATTGATATTTGCATTTGATTTTGGAATATCGGGGTTGTTTGAATGATTGGATGTATAAAAGGAACTGTCTGATTGTGTCTTGCGTTTGTCAGGCGTGCCCTCTATTTCGCTTGTAGGGTGATGAGTGGGATAATCATCTCCTCGAGAGAGATGCCTCCATGCTGGAAAGTGTTGCGATAAACGCTGATATAATAATTGTAGTTGTTGGGATAGGCAAAGAATTTGTCTCCGCCACAAAATACGTAGGTAGTACTGATATTGGGAGACGGGAGCCCAATGCGTCGCGGGTCGTGGAAGTCGACGACTTCCTTGTCATTGTAGGCGAGGGTACGGCCGATCTTGTATCGCAGATTGGTGTTGGTTTCCCTCGGGCCTACAATTTTGACGGGCGTGTTTACACGGATGGAGCCATGATCAGTAGTGATGACGAGCGTGGCTCCGCAAGCGGCGATTTGCTCAAAAAGGGCGCGGATGGAGGTATTGTGAAACCAGCTTTGTGTAATGCTACGGTAGGAGGCTTCGTTGCCTACCAACTCATGCACCATCTGCCGGTCATTGGAGGCATGGCTCATGATGTCTATGAAGTTGAGTACAAGGACATTGAGCTGGTTTTTCTTAATTTGCAAAAACTGGATGATGATCTTGTTAACGCCAAGGGAGTCGTTGATTTTGTGATAAGAGTAAGTTTCCTTGCGACGGAATCGATCCATGAGGGTCTTGAGCAATTGACCTTCTTTGAGATTCTTCCCCTCATCCTCATCTTCTTCGACCCATAGGTCGGGAAACATTTCCTGAATCTGCAACGGCATAAGACCGGAGCAGATAGCGTTGCGGGCATATTGAGTGACGGTGGGTAGGATAGAGTAGTAAAGGGTGTCATCAAAGGTGAACAAATCACTGATTTCCTTCATGAGAATGCGCCACTGGTCATAACGGAAATTGTCGATAATCAGCAGAAAAACTTGCTTGCCTTGAGAGAGCAAGGGAAATATCTTGCTCTTGAATATATCGGGACTTATCAGCGGACGGTCTTTGATGGATCCGTCGATCCACCCTTGGTAATTGCGACGTATGAAACGCTGGAAGAGATTGTTGGCTTCTTGCTTCTGTATCTTGAGCATTTCGCTCATCTCGGAGCCAATGTCCTGCAGCTCAAGCTCCCAGTAAACGAGCTGCTTATAAACGTCTATCCAGTCTTGCCAAGTGCGAGCGTTGTCTATTTGCATACCGAGTTTGCGAAACTCCTGCTGGTAGCGGCTCTGAGTGGTCTCAGCCACAATCTCCCGCTGGTGGATATTCTTCTTGAGCGTTAGCAGAATTTGATTAGGGTTGACAGGCTTGATGAGATAGTCGGCAATCTTGGATCCGATTGCCTGGTTCATGATATCCTCCTCCTCGCTCTTTGTGACCATGACGACCGGCACCTCAGGTTGTACTTCCTTGATCATCTGAAGTGTCTGGAGACCGGTGAGGCCCGGCATATTCTCATCGAGAAGGATGAGGTCAAAGTGCTCTTCGCGACAGAGATCAATGGCATCAGATCCGTTAGATGCCTTGACAACCTGATATCCCTTTTGCTCCAAAAAGAGGATAGGAGCTCTGAGCATCTCTATCTCATCGTCTATCCATAAAAGTTTACTATTGGCCATGATAAGCTGTTTAGTTTCTGTTTTAAGAGACTGATAGATTTCATTTTAATACCATTCGCCCTTATCATCTTCTAGAGGTACATTATCGTTACTCTCAGGGTCATAACCGTCGGGTGTGGTTGACGATTCCTTGGACTTGACCTCTTGATACTCATCCCAGATGAAATCGAGCGGTTTCTTGTCCAACTGGATATCCTGCCGGATACGGACGGGGATGAAATGCCTCTTGTAAAAAAGGAGGTACTCCTCCATGGTATACTTGGTTCCGACGAGCTGCATATTTTGGTCGGAAATGATAACAGGGTGTACTGGCGCGCGAAGTGCACGGAGAGAGGAATCACGGAAGAGTTCTGTAGCATAATGGTAAGCTTCGTCAAAACTCTGGAAGCCCTTGACACTGAGTTGGCTTGTGGGCTTATGGGAGAGTGTGGAAGTCTCAAAGTTCCTGACGTTGAACTGAGTGAAATTAAACTTGGACACTTCATAGAGCAACTTGCCCTCATTGACGGAGTCGGGGCTATAGAAGAGAATGAATGTGTAAGGAACAGCTCTGTCAGCGGTTAGAGTATCGTCCTTGACGGCTTGTACGGAGTCGTTGGCAAGGCTTCGTCGGCTGTCCCAAAGGTCAGCCATGGAGTAGGTGCCACCCACAGGACGCCGCCCTTGCTGGATGCCCTGCAGGATGCTTTGGGCGATGGGGGTAATGTCGCTGTCGGGATATTTGGTTGCCAAATTGTGGAGCGCAGTCGTCATTTCCTTGACATCGCCACAGTTTAACTCTGCCATGGCCTTGAGGAAGAGAAATTTGGGACGGTTTTGTCCGTCAGGGAACTCCTTTTCAGATATTTTGGTATTGGACAATATAGTGCTAATGTCATCTCGCAAGTAAGCATCGTAAGTGGCGGAGTATAGAGAATCCTCCATTTCGATACCGTGACGGGCCTTTTCCTCAAATAGCGGATCTTCGATTAATTTTGCGTACTCATTGTCCGGAGACTCAGCGATGAGTTGACGGCGGTAGGCCTCAGCTTCTTCACGTGTTCCCCAGCGTAGCTTGAGCAGGAAGAGATGATAGAGCAACTCCTCTCGCGGCTTGAAGTCGGGGAATTCGGTATAGAGTCTCGTCAGCGTCTTGTTGGCCAGACGATAATCAGCTAGCTGCTCCTGCTCAATGACGCCAGCCATCCAGAGGGCGTGTCTCAACTTGTCCTGACTGTCCTTGAGCTTGTCGGGCGTGAAGGGGAGCTGTGCCATGTAGTAGGCTCGCTTGAGAGGATTGAGAGAGTCTGGCTGTTGCTTGTCGTCTTGTTGCTGGTCCGCCTGACGATTTTTACCTGTTTGCTTGCCTGTCTTCTGTCCGGCCTGACCGACACCCTGTGCCACAGTGCCAGAAGAATTAGTGACGGATGCAGATTGAACTTGCTTGTCGGAAATACGCCAGTTGTCCTCATTGACACGATTGCCCCATTGTTTGTGGAAGATAGATGCACCTTGCTGTACGGCATTCTGGTCATAAAAATACCATACTCCCTTTTGTTCTGTCGTTCGGATCGGCAGCTTGGATATGGATGAACTTTTCGAGCTATTGTCGTCTTGACTGGAGGATATGGCGCTCTTTCGAGCTTCGTAAACGGAGTCCTTACGAGCTTCTTCCTCCTTTTTGCGGCGCTCTTTTTCTATCGCAATCACACGGTCGATGGCAGCGTTGCGCTCTGTCTCGTTCATGCGGGTCAGGGCCTGTACGCTATCCTGCAGATGTATCATCTCGGTATGAGGGTATAAGTCCTTAAGCACTTCAGAACGCTTCCGTATCTCAGTGAAGCGATCGTTGCTGGCGTCTAGAGCACTTACAGCTTCCTTATAGCACCGATAGGCATCGGCGAACTTCTCTCTGTGCCAATAAATATCACCAAGGCGCAGCATAAGAAGGCCTTTAGCGGTGGTTTTACGCTTGGCTTCCTGGCCGCCTTTCTCATACGAGGCAATAGCACGTGTCGTGTCGGGAATAGCCATGTAGAGATTGCCGATGGCATAATAGACCTGGTCGAGATAATTTATGTTATTCGGATTGCGGACCATACGCTTGAGCTTGGTGAGCTTCTTCTTATTGGACCCGTTGGGCATGACTTCCGTCTGAGAAATCTGGGCGTTGAATTTAAGTTCGTATGCCGGATTTTGTCGAAGACATTTTTTGAGGGCGTTATAGGCTTCTTGCTTCTTGCCAAGGATTTTGCATATTTGGCTTTCGAGAAAAAATCCACGGGCCTTGACTTTGCCGTGAGGCATGTATTTGATCTCCTTGCGCAGATAGGGCAACGCCTCTTCCCAGTGTCTCTGTCGCAGATGCAGATCAGCCAGGGCGAGATTGTAGCTTCGGGCTGCGGGTCTGGGTATGCCGATGCGTCGTACCTGATCGAGCAATTGCTCTGCGTCGTAATACCATCCGAGTTCTGCATAGCAGACAGCTTCAAGGGCGCGGGCAGTACTGCTCACATCCGGTTCCGCTTCGTACAGCTGCGCTGTATAAGCGAAGGTGGCCGATGCCTCTACAAAGTCTCCCGTTTGCATCTGTGCCTTGCCCATAAGCAGCCACGCGTTTTTGAGAAAGGGATTAAATTCTCTGCGCTGGCGAAATTGTTTCTCTTTTGGCGTCAATCGGTGCCCGCGTTTGAAGACGGGCTTTGTATGGATAGAGTGTAACTGTATGGTCTTCTCGCACTTTGTAACGGCTGTCGCAAAGTTTGTCTTACCCAAATCCTTTGAGTTCTCGTTACCCGCAATAAGCAGGGGCAAGACCATGACGTAGTTGTCTTTGTTGCCGTCTCTCTTTTCTCTCAGGCCTTCCAAATAGGCCTGATGTCCATTAAAATAAGTATTGTATTTAGACTTGAAAGCCTTCCAAAAGCGTGTCGTGGCGGTGTTTTTGTTTGCACCGCAGACAATAATGCCCGGGACCATGACCAGGGCTAAGGATATGATGATAAGGCTTCGTATGTGTTTCAAGGGCGTCCGGCGTTGAATATTTATTGTACGGGTCTATTGCTTGTCGTGTACTGCTTAGGGCCTACACTTCTCTTATTAAAACGCGTAATTATGGCTTTTATTGTATAGGCAGTGGCGTAGACAGCTATGCTCACGAGGACGATGCTCGCTCCACTGGGGACATTGAAAATCACGGAAATAGCCAAGCCTGACAAACAACTGATAATACTGAAAAATGCGCTCCACAAGCAAGTGCCTTGATAGGTGTGGGTCAGCAGTGAAGCCGTCATTTGGGGAATGGAGAGCATGCATATGGCCAGGACAATGCCCATTACCTTGAGTACGGCTACGACTGACAAGGCTATAAGAAATGTCAATATCGTCTCGGTGCGCCAGACGGGTAGTCCTGATGAGGATGCAAAATCTCTGTCGTAGGAGATGGCTGTTATCTGGGGCAATTGGAGTACAAAATAGAGGATGGTGCCCATCGTGACGACAAATAGCAGAATCAGGTCGACGCGGGTTGTCAACAGGATATTGCCAAAAATGTAGTTGGGTAAGTCTGGCAAAAAGGCAGGGGATAGGTAGGAGCATAAGACGCCAACGCTCATACCCAGGGCCCACAGCATGGCAATAGCAGAGTCCTGACGCACATGGAACTTGTGGCTCAGACTGTTTACTCCATATCCGGTTGCCAGTGCTGCGACACCAGCTCCCAGCATCGGGGAGACGCCTAGCAGAGCACAAATGCCGACACCTCCCAGAGAGGAGTGGGCAATGCCACCGGCAATGAAGACCATACGACGAGTCACGACATAGGTACCGATAAATCCGCAAAGCAGTCCGGTCAACAAACTTGCCCACAGTGCGTTTTGGAAGAAGGTGTACTCTATCATTTTTCAGCATTTCTTGTTATGTGTAGGTCTTAAGAGTGAAGACTATCCATTCATTAGTAGTATAGCCTCGTCGCGCAACTTGGCAGGCAGGGCTATGCCGCGTAGCTCGAGACTGCGGAGCCATCCGGCGACTTCTTGCGGCTTCATCGTTGACATTATTTCGCTGAACACATCTATTTGATCGTCTGTATAACAGTCTGGCTTCATACCGCGATAGGCGTCAAGTTCCTCGTCATCGTAGTATTCTATCTGGACCTTCATTTTGCGAAGCTGGGCTTCGGCGTCACAGAAGCATGAAGTACCGCATTCCGAAGGCTGATTGCCACAGTCCATATCCGGGATGGTTGTTCCCTTTGACGGCTCCTGATCTTTTGCTGTGTCTTTAATATGACCGGTGTGTAAGACTAAGCGCCCGACAAACAAGAAGGTTATTACGCAGACAAGTGTAATGATAATGGCGTTCATATATCCTTGATCTTAAATCCGGCTTGCCTTAAGTCCTTCCAGTAGTTAGGATATGATTTGCTGACAACTTGTGGATTACGGATGCCTAAGCCCTTATGGCAAAAAGCACATGGTGCAAAAGCCATTGCCATACGATGATCATCGTAAGTGTCGATGATAATTTCATCCTGCACATCCTTTATGCTGCCGTCCCAGGAAAGAGAATCGCCGTGGTGCTCCTTAATTCTGATACCGAGCTTGTCTAATTCAATACGCAGCGCCTTGAGCCGGTCTGTCTCTTTGATACGCAGCGACTGCAGCCCTTTGATATTAAATGGAATACCTTTCATAGCGCATGTGACGACTATCGTCTGCGCCAAATCCGGCTGTTCGGTTAGATCTGCACTATATGAAGGGACGACAGCTCTCGTCTTATGGAGCTGTATCCCGCCATTATCATAGATGGTCTCGATGCCAAGCGGGCGGAAGAGCTCTGCGACTTTGCTGTCCCCTTGCAAGCTGTTTCTGTAAAGCCCCGGCAATATTATTGTGTCATCTGACGACTCACTTAGGGCCAGTATCTCGTACCAATAGGATGATGCGCTCCAATCATTTTCGACGTCAAATGATGCAAGATTGTATTGTCCTGGTAAGACTTGAATCTCACGATTGTCATCATTAACTTTGGCCCCAAAGATCTTCATCAGTTCCGACGTCAGCCGGATGTATGTCGATGAGACTGTGTTGCCGCTGAGTCGGATGGTGAGCCCATTGGTCATATAGGGCGCAATCATCATCAAGGCCGAGATGTATTGTGAGCTCACGTTTGAAGGAACCGTCACGTTGCCGCCCTCAAGTCGGTGGCCTCTTATGCTGATGGGGGGAAACCCGACTTCGCCTTGGTATCTTATGTCTGCCCCCAGCGTGAGCAGTGCGTCCACAAGTATCTTGATGGGCCGATGCCGCATGCGATCTGTACCAGTCAAAAGGGTCTTGTTGTCCGTGGCCGCAAAATATGCGGTCAGAAATCGCATCGCTGTTCCTGCAGCGTGGATGTCTGTGATCTCGGAAGTCTCCTGGAGAACCTTGACCATTACCAGGGTGTCGTCGCAGTCTGATAGATTGTGTATCTCAGTCTTTCCGCCGCCCAATTTTCTCATTATGAGAGCTCGGTTGCTGATACTTTTGGAAGAGGGCAACTTGATGGTAACATGAAGCGAAGCGGGAGCGTTGAGCGTGATATGCATGGTAATATAGATAAGTCAACTCGAGATGCGAGAGTACCAAGAATTGGAAACCGACTACAAAGTTACACCGCCTGCCTCACTTCTCAAAGCCATTTCTGCATTTTTAACCAAGTCTCGGGAAGCAATGACGCGACAGATGAAGAGGGCGTAAAAAAATGAGAGGAGAGTCTCTTTGACGCAATACTCGGAGTCGGCTGATAGTTAATGTCATACCGTTTGGGATGGCCGAGTGACAAAAATAATTGCAAACTTTTTAGCCAAAAACTTGCACACTTCAAAAAGAGTCCTTAAATTTGCACTCGCATTTCGGGGTGTAGCTCAGTCCGGTTAGAGTACACGTCTGGGGGGCGCGAGGTCGCTGGTTCGAATCCAGTCACCCCGACGAGATGCAAGGCATCCTGCACAGTATTCTGTTGTAGGATGCCTTATTTTTTCTATAATCCATGAGATTTTCAGTTCAAAGAAATATCAAAGGAACTGGCCTCTCCGTCTTTGCAATGATTAAGAAGCAAATCCAGAGGGGACGTAGATAGACGAATGCGTGCGTCCCTTTCATAAATAAGCACAAAAATATGGAGGAGACCGATCGGCCTCCTCCGGAGTAACAATTTCATCCACCGAAACAATTGCCGGGTGAGGATGAAATCGCGTAGAAATTGTCTAAACTTTCAGCTGAAAGGATTTAGCACAGCTTGCGCGAGCCATCACCGATGACTACATCGATGACGATGGGCTCCTTGCCAAACTTTTCCTTGTAACTACTTTTGACAGTCTTGATGAAGTTGTCGTACAGGTCTTGGCTGACGAGGTTTATCGTGCAGCCGCCGAAGCCACCACCCATAACACGTGATCCGGTGACACCGCAGTTCTTGGCCACTTCGTTGAGGAAGTCGAGCTCGGGGCAGCTTACTTCGTACTCTTTGCTCAGGCCATGGTGGGTCTGAAACATCTTCTTGCCCACGGTCTCATAGTCACCTTCTTCAAGGGCCACACTGACTTCCATGACGCGGTACTTCTCATCGATGACATACTTGGCGCGGAGGTATTCCTCGTCAGTGATTTCTTCCTTGACGGCATTGAGCATATCGTAGTCAGCATCACGCAGGCTCTCGACCTCTGGCCAGTGCTTCTTCATGGCAGCCACGACATTTTCGCAACTCTGGCGGCGCTGGTTGTAGGCTGACGAAGCAAGCTCGTGCTTGACACAGCTATTGACCAATACGAGTTTGTATCCCTCAGGCTCAAATGGGAAGTATTTATACTGTAAGCTGCGACAATCGAGACGAATGAGGCTGCCCTTCTTTCCAAATACGGAGGCAAACTGATCCATGATGCCGCAATTGACCCCTATGTAGTTGTGCTCTGTAGCTTGTCCGACTTTGGCAAGTGTCATCTTGTCGATCTTGTTTTCGCCGAAGAGATCATTGAGGGCAAAAGCGAAGCAACTCTCCAGCGCGGCAGAGCTGGACATACCTGCACCCAGAGGGACGTCGCCTGCAAATGCTGTATTGAATCCCTCCACAGGTATGCCGAGCTTCATCATCTCGCGGCATACACCAAAGATATAGCGGAAGTGGCTGGCAGATGGGCCTGTCTCATCGTCGAGGCTAAACTCTACATAGTCTTTAAGGTCGATAGCGTATGCACGTACTTTGCGTGTGCCGTTGGGCTTAAGTTCTGCAATGATCCCTTGCTCTACTGCGCCAGGAAAGACGAATCCGCCGTTGTAGTCTGTATGTTCACCGATCAGGTTGATACGGCCTGGAGAAGCATAAACAGAACCTGTAGAGCCGTCAAAGTGCTTCTGGAAGCGGCTGCGTACATCATCAATCTTTAATTTCATAGTGCTATTTTGTTTTGTGTCTCTAGGTGGAGCTCGCCGTTCGGCTTCATGATTTATGCTATCCGAGCAAGCCTCAGCAGGAGACGAGTTATACTTTTTATTCTGTTTCAGTGGTTTTCTTGACGCGGCTGCCCACCAGAGCGTAGAAGAGAATGTAGGCTGCGCATACGAGGATCAGCACATAGCTGGTCATGAAGCTGCCCGTGTAGTCGGCGATGAGACCCTGCAGAGGCACCAGCAGGGCTCCTCCAAATACCATCGTCATAAACATGCCGCTGGCGAACTCAGTATACTTGCCCAGACCCTCAACGGCCATATTGAAGATACCGCCCCACATGACAGAGGTGAAGAGTCCGGCTGCAATAAATGCGAGAATGTGGACCGGGATCTGAGCGCCCTGGATATTGACTGTGACGCCTTCGGGACCGAACATGCCCACGAGTGTGCACAAGATGACCATCGTTGAGACCACAGTGATCTGCGTGCGGCTGGAGACCTTGCCACTGATGATGCCGCCGATAAATCGGCCGCAGAGCATAAGAAGCCAGTATACACCCGCAATAGCACCCGCGATTGCAGCGCTTACACCCAGTCCTGGCGTTGTGTCATTAGGTGTAGTCGTAAGATACTGGTTGACATAGGTGGGGAAGCCGACCTCGACACCCATATAGAGGAATATGGCGACAAGGCCGAGGCAGAAATGACGGTACTTAAAGGCTCCCGTTGTCGTATTTCCGGCATTGCTCTCCTTGGTGTTGGTGGCAGGCTCGGGAATACGGGCGATAAGAAGGACAACAAATACGACGGCAAAAATAGCCAGTGCAATCATCAGTGCGGGAGTGACATCCTTGATTGACGTCTTGCCTGCCACTACGTCGCCAATGAGCGCGCCGCCAAAGATGGTGACCGCCGTAGCTGCGAGCGAGTTGCAGACACCGCCAAACTGTACGAGCTGGTTGCCCTTGTTGCCGCCTCCGCCTATCGTATTAAGCATAGGATTGACGACCGTATTGAGCATGCACATACAGAAACCGGCGATGAAGGCGCCAAGCAGATAGACCCAGAAGGACTGTACACTGTCCCAACCGGACATATATTCCAGAAATACTCCTACAAAGCCTATGGCGATGGCCAACAGGGCTGTGTTTTTGTAGCCAATCTTCTTAAGCAGGAGACCTGCGGGAATACCCATGACCAGGTAGGCAATAAAATTGGCAAGATTGCCGAGCTGTGCCTCAAAGTTGGACAGGTGAAATTGGGACTTGACGATGACGCCCATAGGGTTGCAAAGATTGGTCACAAAGGCAATCATTGCAAAGAGGAGAAACATCATGACGATAGGGATGATGTTCATGCTTTTTGATTTACTCATGTGTAGTTATTTATAGTGTTTGTTTTTATTATTTACTTATTTTTCTATCCCAAATCGGTAGACGGTCTTCTGGCGGTATACTTGCCCGGCCTCCAGTACCACGCTGGGGAAATAGGGATGATTGGGACTGTCCGGAAAATGCTGCGCCTCAAAGCAGAGCGCACTCCTGCGTGGGAAGGTGGCCCCATGCTGGCCTCCATAGCCGGTACTCCAGTTGGAGGTGTAAAATTGTACACCCGGTTCCGTGGTATACATCTCAAGAGTGCGGCCCGTAGTGGGCTCCACGACCCTGACGGCAAAGCTCAGCTCGCCTGGCTCGCGCTTGTTGAGCACAAAGCAGTGGTCATATCCCGCTCCGTGCTGCAGTTGCTCCTCCGGCAGATCGATGCGCTCACCCACGACATGGGGCGTCGTAAAGTCAAAGGGCGTCCCCTTGACACTCGCGATGACTCCCGTAGGAATACTCGTCTCGTCTATCGGCAGATAGTAGTCAGCATTGATCTGGCATAGACAATTCATCGCACTTGGCGTCGGATTGGCCGTACCCGCGAGGGAAAAGAATCCGTGGCTTGTCATATTGACGATCGTCTTTTTGTCCGTCGTCCCCTCGTAGTCGATACACAGCCCGTCATCCTCTGTCAAGCTATAGGTCACCTGCATCACGAGGGTACCTGGAAATCCCTCCTCGCCGTCTTGCGAGACATACCGTAGCTTCAGACTCTTGCCATCCGTACTGAGCACTTCCCATACGCGAGCGTGAAAGCCCGTAGGGCCGCCATGGAGATGATTGGGCCCGTTGTTGATGGCCAGATGATACTCCTTGCCGTCGAGCGTGAAGCGCCCCTTGCATATGCGGTTGCCATAGCGCCCCACCAAAGTGCTCAAAAAGGGTTCTGGACTCGACATGACCCCCTGTATATTGTCATGTCCCTGTATAATATTGGCAAAGTGCCCGTCTCTGTCGGGCACCATAATCGATACAAGGGCACCTCCGTAGTTAGTAATCGCTACTTCGCTGCCCTTGCTGTTACGCAGGATGAAGAGGTCCGTCCTCTTCCCTTGTACCTCCTTCTGGAAGTCTGATGCGGCCAGTCCGCACTTGTTTTCTCCTATACTTGGCATGTTTCAGTCGTGACTTTTTGTTATATTTACCTTGCAAATATAAGCCAAATCTGAAAACATGGCAAATAATTTTCTTGGATTTTTTTCAGAAAAATCAAATTATTTGTTCACGCCATCTCTTTGTCCCTTGATAATCACCGTACATAGCGCCTCCATCCGCCTGATGCGTAGTACAGATAAATGGGCACCAATGGGCCGCCCGAAGGCATGGATGGCTTCAGGGCAACACTCCATGACGGAGGGTATGTAAGCGGAGACAAGCCAGATTTTTATGCTAGCCTTGTTCCAGAACTTAACCAGTGCGACTGCGTCTTTGCCATTGCCGACGTAGATGATACGTCCTCCAGGTCGACCACGATGGTCTTGTACACATGTCCCTTGCGGACGGCAAACTCATCGATGCCTATATTTCTCACGCCCTTGAGTGAAGGTAGAAGATACCTAAGCTTCAGATAATGGATATGCATCTCCTTCTGGAGGCTTATGCTGCGGAGTAGGTCTACTACATATCTCGTAAAGCGGTGGGTGTACGCCCCCTATGGCAAAGGGAATCTTCTCCTGCTAGTCATGCTTGCGATCCTTGCATTTGTACCGTTGGACCTTCATACTGATAATGACGGACTTGCCGCCTATGGGAAGCCCTTTGAAGTCGCGCAAACAATAGCCGTTTTCACAAAATGGAGTTTTCCGCATTTGAGACATTGTTTTTGAGGCGATTTCGCTTCTATTAATAGCGTTACCTTTGTAGGCGACTAAGGTATACCTATAATTGTATAAGCCCAACAATGATATAGGAAACTGCTGTTCATCTTTGTATTTTTTGTTTGCAATACAAATATGCAAAAAGACGGCAGTTTAATCTATAATTTTATTACTCCATATTCCGGATGAACCAAAAATTATGCGGAGTTCCTATTGGACTTTTTTATTATGTTGAACAGGTATATTGTCTGTGAAGAACTTGAGTATTTTAGCCCTCTGCTCGTCCGTAACGGTGAGATACCGACATTTTCCTGTTGGTGAAGGCACAAAGTGTGTATAGCCTTTGTCGGTAACCGTGACATTTCCTCTATCAGAGAGTTCGAAGAAGCCAGCTTTAGGTTCTAGAGCATAGAGTACAGCGGTCGGATCCCATGTGGGACGATCATATGGCATTTTCTGGTAGCGGATATACGCCTCAACAAGAGGGTGATGAGCTGCCCAACCAAAATCCTGTTGAATGCTGCTTGCTGGATATTTGATACTACGACCGAGTAAGAAATCGGAAAAAGCAATAGGCACAGGTGTTTGCTCAAATAGCTTTTTTGCAGCAGGAATATCGTTTTTGACGTTATACTCGCTATAGGTAGGACGTTGAAAGTCACCAGCCATTACTGAAATCCAACTGACTTTTTTCTTGATTAGTTGCATGCCTGACAGAGCGCATATTTTGTCGCCTAAAGTCTCCATAAGACGCGCAAGATTTGTACTGAAACCTGTAGAAATGATTACAACGCCTTTGTCTGGCGCTGTTGCTAAGAGCTTGCGATAGAGCTCAACTGCATCGGGCAGCTTCGTCGGATCACCTAAAGAGGTTTTGAATAGAGGGAGTCCGGACTCATCCTTGAGTTGCCAGATTTTATAAGCATAGGACTTTTCTTCAGGTGTAGGATTAGCGCCGTTTTTGACAATCCCGATGGGGATATTAGGACATCCGCACCAAGTGTCGTAGAGATCGCAAAATGCTGCTGCAGAAGGAGCGTCACGATTGGTCAAAATCCCAATAAGCCTTATCTTGCCGGCCTCATGGTACTTGAGGAGCAGATCAAGCGCAAATATATCATCGACATCATTGCCCATGTCATTATCAAAAATAATCTGTGGTATATCTTTTTTGGAGAAATGATTATGGGCTGTTCCCCTTAGTTTTGTCCATGGAGAGGCGTAAGACGCCACTGACAAAATCAGCATTGCAAAAATGCAAATGAGTTGTTTGTGATATGAGTACATGTTTTTTGAAAAATTATTTTTGCAAATATAGGTCTTTTGGTCCGTATTTTCGAATTTAAATTCGGAAAATTTCTACCTTTGCATTATAAATGTAACTCAAATGCAGAATTCAAAATATCGTTTAATTGCTGTCGTCTTCCTTCTGCTCGGATGGATTGGTGTAAGCCGATGCCTGGCCCAAGAGTTGGATGCGACGTGGGTAAACTCTCACTATGACAAGCGTGAGATCTTCGTGCCGATGCGTGATGGGGTAAATCTCTATACCGCGATCTACGTGCCCAAAGAGACTAATAGGCGACATCCTATTTTGATGATGAGGACTCCTTATGGCATTGCATATGGCTCTCAGATAGATAGCAGACTTTGGGGCGCACTCTCGGCTTATGTCAAAGACGACTATATCCTTGTAATGCAGGATGTGAGAGGCAAGGGTAGGAGCGAGGGGACCTTTGAAGACATCCGGCCTCTATATAGCATGATGAAAGGACATCTCAAAGGCGCAACCGATGAAGCTACTGACACTTATGACACAATAGACTGGTTATTGCACCATCTAAAGAGCAACAATGGGTGTGTAGGTTTATGGGGTAGCTCTTACTGTGGTTTTTATGCTATGCAGGGAGCGCTTTGCGGCCATCCTGCGCTCAAGTGCGCTGTGCCGCAAGCCCCTGTCGTAAGCTGGTTTTTGGGCGATGACTTCCATCATGGCGGAGCATTGATGCTGCGCGATGCCTATAGTTTTACCAATCGCCATTGCCGGCCGCGAATTCAGGGAAGCATGCAAGATTCTCCCGGAAAAGATTTGGGCATTGCTGATGAATACCAATATTACCTGCGTCAACAGACGCTTTCGCAACTTACAGAGCAGTTTGGAGGAGAAGTCCCTATGTGGGACTCTCTCATGGCTCACCCCACACACGATGCTTGGTGGAAGGCTCGGGATTACAGACAGTATTGTCACAAGGTTAAGCCTGCTATTCTCGTAGTAGGAGGCCTGTGGGATGCGGAAGATTATTATGGTACTTGTCAACTGTATCGAGCATTGCGTACGCAGAGTCCACAGACCGATGTGAGATTGGCTATAGGTCCGTGGCGGCATGGCGGATGGCAGGGGCAGTCTAATAGCCTCGGCATGTATAACTTTGGAGAACAGAACCAGGCTGCTTATTATCGCAAGCAAATTGAGTATCCTTTTGTCAGACAATACTTACAACCGGAGTTGAAGCTAAGAGACAGCATGACACGCGTACAGCAGTTCGTTACTGGTATCAATCGTTGGATGCAACTGAAGGAAAGTCCGATCCTGTATGGGGAGAATGGGGCTCCGTCGATGTCTGTAATTACATACTATTTACAAGACAAAGGCCAAATGTCAACTCATAACCCCGACGAGCTATCATCTTCCTCCTCCTATATATCAGACCCAAGCCATCCGGTACCTTATACGGCTATGCCTGCAGCACATCGATCTGCAGCAATGATGACAGAAGACCAACGTCCCTTCGCAACAAGACCTGACGTGCTGAGTTTTGCAACAAGCCCTCTTGGGAAAGACCTGGTATTTATGGGTCCCGTTCAAGTAAAAATTAATGCAGCTATTTCAACAACAGATGCTGATTTCGTGGTCAAGATACTGGATATCTATCCCGATAGTGCTGGACAAATGGCTGCTTATCAACTTCCTGTACGCATGGATGTCTTGAGAGGACGTTTTCGTAATGGCTTTGACCATGAGAGTTCCTTTGTGCCTGGAAAAATTAGCGAGGTCAATATTACACTGCAAAATATTGCCCATGTCTTCCGCCAAGGTCATCGTATTGGCATACAGATTCAAAGCAGTTGGTTCCCTCTCATTGATATCAACCCACAGCAGTGTATTAATATTGCGACAGCCAAACCGACAGACTTTATGCCAGCCCATGTTACGATTTATCATCAGCGGGATGCAGCCTCCACCATCTCTTTTGGCGTATTGAAATAAATTATAAACAACAAACGAAACTTGATACAAATATGAGTATATTCAGCAAAATTTTTGGCACATCTGATACATCCGCTACAGGACAGGAGAATTCCTCTGAATCACTTTCCTCTGAGGAACACGAACAGCAGTACAATTTTGAGACCCTGCGTGATGACGGCTTGCGGTCACTCAATGCAGGACAACCTACTCTGGCTGTGAAGTATTTGGAAGAAGCACTCAAGTATCGAGATGACGATGAAACTTGGGGCCACCTCGCAGATGCATATATACGCTGCGGACAAGGAGAAACTGCACTTCCTATATTGGATAAGCTGATAGACAAACATAAAGACCAGCCAAAATTGTACGTAGCTGCAGCTCAGGCTGCTGAGCAGGCAAGAGATTGGGATAAGATGAAAGACTATGCTCATCAGGCGCTTCGACTGGAGGAGACCAATGATGTCGTACGCTTCCTGTTGGCTAGAGCACAGTATCATCTCCATGATTACATCTCAGCCATAGCCACTCTGACACAGTTATTAGGCAATGACGAAGGCTATGTGCCAGTGCGTCAACTGAGAGCACAGACTCTATATGAAATGAATCAATACCATGAGGCCGAGAAAGATATCCAGTATATGCTCGACCACGAAACCGGCACAGAAGATTGCTATTTGCTAAAGGCCAAGTTGTGTCTGTCACAAGGCCGTCAACAGGAGGCTCTTGAAGCCTGCCTTCAGATCTTAGCTATTAATCCTTTCCATCGAGAGGCTCCATTAATGGCTGCACAGATTTATATGCAAACCAATCGGCTAGATAAAGCTTTGGAGCTACTCAACGAAACGCTCGAGATGATGCCCGACTTGGCCGAAGGTTACAAGCTAAGGGGACGTGTAAAACACCTGCTCCATGATGAGGCTGGAGCAATTGAAGACCTTAAACGTTCTGTCGAGCTTGCCCCAGAACAACAGCAAAATTTAACTGGCACATTCTGCAATATACAAGACGGCGCCGAAATCAAGCTTCCGGAGATCAATCCCTTTGGTTTATAGACACTGTATCTAGCTAATCAGTAAAAATGCCAATCTTTATCTATATGTAGTCCACATAAATGGATTTGACTTGATTATTATGCGCGACATATGCTGTAAGTGACAATTCTATTACACCTATTGCCATGTTTTGCCTATTCCAAATCGGATTGCATAATCTTGAATATGTGCTTAAATAGTTGTACCTTTGCATTAAAATATAAGCATATCAAAAATATTAGTAATGAAAGAACTGCAACTCAAATACGGATGCAATCCCAACCAGAAGCCTGCACGTATCCTAATGAAAAAAGGGGAACTGCCAGTCGAAGTAATCAATGGCCGTCCCGGCTATATCAATTTTCTAGATGCACTTAACAGCTGGCAATTGGTTAAGGAGCTTAAAGCGGCTACAGGACAGCCTGCCGCTGCATCATTTAAGCACGTTTCACCTGCTGGTGCAGCCATCGGACTTCCCTTGAGCGAGACACTCAAGCACATATACTTCGTCGATGACGTTAAGATTCCCCTTTCTCCACTTGCATGTGCATATGCCAGGGCCAGAGGTGCAGACAGGATGAGCTCATATGGAGATTTCGTCGCACTGAGTGACGAGTGCGATGTCGCGACTGCTACTCTAATTAAACGAGAAGTCAGCGACGGCGTCATTGCTCCAAGCTATAGTGCTGAAGCCCTCGAAATTCTGCGGACTAAGAAGAAAGGCAATTATAATATTATAAAGATTGATTCCTCCTATCAGCCTGAAGAAATGGAACGCAAGCAGGTCTTTGGCGTGACATTTGAACAGCGCCGCAACGATGTTGACCTTAGTGACGATAGTATTTTTGCCATTCGTCCTACAGTCAATAAGACCTTCACCCCAGAAGCTATTCGTGACCTCAAGGTGGCCCTTATTACACTTAAATATACACAGAGCAATTCCGTATGCTACGCAAAAGATGGACAAGCCATCGGCATTGGAGCTGGACAGCAAAGCCGTATCCACTGCACTCGGCTAGCAGGCAATAAAGCCGACATATGGTGGCTTCGTCAACACGAAAAAGTGATGAATCTGCCTTGGAAAGAAGGAGTACATCGTGCTGACCGTGACAATACTATTGATGTCTATATTTCTGAGGAACATGATGACGTGTTGGCAGATGGAATATGGCAGCGCTTCTTCACTCATAAGCCAGAAGTCTTCACGCTTGAAGAAAAGAAGGCTTGGATTGCTCAGAATACAGGCGTTGCCCTGGGCAGTGATGCATTCTTCCCATTTGGCGACAACATAGAACGTGCTCACCGTAGTGGCGTTCAGTATATTGCACAAGCAGGAGGCAGCGTGAGAGACGACAATGTCATTGAGACATGTGACAAGTATGGTATAGCCATGTCATTCATTGGCATTAGACTGTTTCATCATTGATGGATATCGCTGCCTTACTAGATCTTGATGGCACAGTTTTGGACACTGAGCCTCAATATACAGCACTATATAAGTCTCTCGGAGAGCAATATTGCCCTGAAATAAAGGATTTCGCATCTCAAGTAAAGGGACGCACACTGGCCAATATCATTGAGACCTTTTTTCCTGATAAAGGTGATATTGTGAGGCCTAAGGTGTATGAAGGCGAGGCTGACTTCGACTTCGTCTATATCGCTGGTGCCAAAGAACTGCTTGAACAACTGAGAGCGAATGGCGTTAAGATGGCTATTGTCACCAGCTCAGAAGCGGCCAAGATGGAAGCAGTCTATCGTAAGTTGCCAGAGTTTAGATCCTATTTCGATGCTATACTCACACCTAGTGACTTTACCAAGTCGAAACCAGACCCAGAATGTTTTCTCAAAGCAGCTGCAATGCTGGGCGTACCAAGAGAACGATGTGTGGTCTTTGAGGACAGCATCAATGGACTCAAGGCCGGCGTTAGGGCTAAAATGAAGGTTGTTGGACTTTATACCACTAATCCGCGTGAAATCGTTGAGCAATTTTCCGATATAGTAGTACCAGATTTGACCAACTTTGGCATAGACGATATGAAGCGTCTGTTAGAACTCAATTAGTGGAATTTAAATCAAATAAATAGAGATGAGTAAATATATCGTGGAAGATAC
Organism: uncultured Prevotellaceae bacterium; assembly: GCA_900316315.1. GTDB lineage: Bacteria > Bacteroidota > Bacteroidia > Bacteroidales > Bacteroidaceae > UBA6382. Next base: position 2,381 of record ONCK01000003.1, on the reverse strand, counting down.
CAAGAAAATTACATCTACACGTTTTACTGCTATGAAGGCAGAGGGTAAGAAGATTGCCATGCTTACTTCCTATGACTATGCTCTAGCGCGTATTGTTGATCAAGCCGGCGTGGACTCCATCCTTATTGGAGACTCTGCCAGCAATGTGATGGCAGGCAATGCCAATACACTGCCGATTACACTTGACGAAATGATATTCTATGCACGCAGTGTGGCTCGGGCCGTCAAACGAGCCTTTGTCATCTGCGATATGCCTTTTGGTACATTTCAAGTAAGCCCCAACGAAACGGTGCGCAATGCTATCCGCATTGTTAAGGAAACTGGAGTAGATGCTGTAAAGCTTGAAGGCGGCGCTGAGATCCAAGCACATATTAGGGCGATACTTTGTGCAGGTATTCCTGTATGCGGACATCTCGGTCTTACCCCTCAGAGCATCAACAAGTTTGGCAGCTATGGAGTGCGCGCTAAAGAAAGAGCCGAAGCTGACAAGCTGATCGAGGATGCTAAACTGCTGGATGAGATTGGGTGTTGCGGTGTCGTATTGGAGAAGATACCAGCTCAATTGGCCGCAAAGGTGGCTAAAGCAACACGTATTCCTATGATAGGCATCGGCGCAGGCCATGAAGTAGATGGCCAAGTATTGGTAGTCAACGATATGCTGGGAATGGATCCATCCTTTAAGCCCAAGTTTGTCCGTCATTATGCTCATTTGAGCGAAACGATAGCGGATGCAGTTGGACAGTATGTGAGTGATGTCAAGGAGTGTCACTTTCCAAGCCTTGAAGAACAGTACTAGTCAGGTCGTATACTACAGGAAATAAGATGGAAACAGCTAAGCCAATAAGATTTTGGAACCGGAAGTATGGCGTAATGTGCCTGGTCAATCTGTTGGTCAGCATCTCTATCTTTGCACACTTCCCTCTTTTTACTTACAGCATAGGACGTTTTGGTGACCAACCGGCCTTACAAAGCTGCTGTATAATGGGACTTTCTGTTGGTATGTTCCTGCTGGGACCGTTTAATGCGTATTTTGTAGATGCCTTTCGTCGCAAAGGAGTATGTGAAGTCTCACTTGTATGTCTCATAATCTGCACAATAGTGGGAAGCATTTCATCAAGTCTGGTGATGTCATTCTTCTTGTTGTTGCTGGCTGGCGCTTGTTTCGGCGTATTTGAGATGTCTCTTGGCGCGACACTCATCAATGACTTGTCAATATCTAAACGCCGTACGGCGACAGACTATTATTTCACGTGGTTTGGACTATTTGGTCTTCCTCTAGGAGCAGGTCTAGCCGTATGGGGACTACACGCAATTGGCGTGGACAACGTCTATTATGTCACGTTGGCTCTGCAAATACTGAGTCTGCTGCTATTGCACCCGATTAAAATACCTTTCAGAGCGCCAAACCGCGTACCACTCATGTCATTTGACCGTTTCTTTCACCCCGGGGCATTGCTGCTCATGATAGCATTGCTCCCAATAGCCATTGTTCCGGGACTCTTTATCACAGGACATTGGACTTATCAGCTATTGTTCATGATGGGAGGAGGTTTTATAATCGGCTTCGCCATCCATAGAGTCTTTTTTATGGAGGCAGATAGCCGCTCAGATGCAGTTGCAGGATTGATACTAGTTATGACAGCTATGCTCGTTGTTATGCATTCTGCCAGTCCTAATGCCTATTGGGTCTCTTCTGTATTTCTTGGGGTGGGGCTCGGTTGGTTTGACTCCCGCATGCTGCTCTATTTTGTCAAGATGGCAGATCACTGCCAGCGTGGTACATTGCAACAGACATACATTATTACTCTTATCACCGGCAATTGCTTAGGCTACGTACTTGGCATGCAAGATATTAATGTGCAACTGCTTAGTCTTATACTTGCCGCTGTAAGCTTGATATTTTATCTTACAGTTGTTCTTCGCTGGTTTAAGCACATCAAAGGAAGAGACTTCAAATTTAGAGAGATCTAATATTGCAAACAAAGTCGGATTTAATTTAAGTCCGATGTAATTCAAACAAAGTCCGATATTGTTTTGACAATGTCGGACTTTGTTCTTTTCTAAATTGTATTGATCCTCAATTCCGCAACCCTATTAAAAGTCTCAGTTCATTGCAGCCCAAATCATCAGAAATGTGCTTTTCCTTGTTCAGACAGACTTTTTGCCATGTACGGGCTGACATGTGCGTATAAAGCCCCCTTACCCCCATCAGGGATATTACCATTGTAAGCCCTCCAAAACTTTTAGTTTATCCGTAGCTGGCGTTGAAAATGGTCCAGTAATGCAGCCATCTGTCTTTCGAATAGATATTCAGCGTCCATTGTCTGGCGACACGTATCCATTTCGCCGGAACAACAATGAAGGCAAAGACAAAGCGCTTC
>ONCK01000006.1:146162-189869 GCA_900316315.1 uncultured Prevotellaceae bacterium | reverse complement strand
AGAATTGAACTTCTTTTGTTTTGCACCATAAAGTTAGTGAAAATTCTGCAAATGACAAGTCTCTGAGGAACTTATTGTTCCTCAGAGACTTATAAAAAACATTAATAACAATTTACACGCTTCGTTGCGGAATTAAGGAAACAGTCAAAGATCTCTTGAATTGAGGAATTGGAGAAATTGCGCTGTAAAGGTAAGACGATTTCATCGAAAAGATAAAAAAACTCAAATTAGTCATTCAAAAAAGACAAAAACTCTAACTTTGCGTCAATCAAGGACAAAGTAAACAATAGGTCGGATTAGGTCGCGACAAGGTCTAAACGCCTTCTTTCTAAGTCCGCCCTTGTACGCATAGTTCCGAATGCTCAACCCAACAAAACGGGAAAAAACATGAACAGAAGAGATTTTATCAAAAAAAGCCTGCTGGCCGGTAGTGCGGCCGCCCTCTCCGTCAATACAGCGGAAGCCTTGCGAGCCACAGAACCATCAAGCAAGCATAAAGACACAGACTTTGACACCGCGGGCTTTATCACAGAGCCTTCAAGGCGCATATCCGTACTGACCCGCTGCGACGTGGTCGTCGTGGGTGGTGGACCTGCGGGCGTGGCAGCTGCCATTGCAGCAGCCCGCGAGGGAGCAAGCACTGTCTTGCTCGAACGCTACAACCATTTGGGCGGCCTTTGGACGGGCGGCCTTGTACTTCCGACCAATTGCACCCACGGCTGTGCACCATCGGGGCGCCGCGAACAAGCCATCCACGGTATCTGCAAGGAAATCACCCACCGACTGGAAAGTCTGCATGCCTCCGTCAGAGAAGTAAATCCAGTCATCGATCCTGAAGCCTGCAAATATGTGCTCGACTGTCTCTGCAAGGATGCACGGGTCGAAGTCGTCTACCACTGCCTCGCCACTCAAATCGTAAGGAACGGCAATGCCATCAGCGGCATCATCATCGAGAGTAAGTCCGGCAGGCAGGCCGTCATGTGTAAAGCGGTCGTTGACGCGACCGGTGACGGCGACATCTTCCATTGGGCGGGAGAAGATTATGATAAAATCCAATACTATATCGGCTATGCCTCACGGCTGGGCGGCTGCGACCGCATCAATACTCACGCCGACGGATACCGGAAAATCCCTGTCGGTATCCTCGACACACCGCAGCGGGGCGTACGCTGGAACAGCTTTTCCATTCGCGCGCAAACCCCTCAAGACGGGCTCGACGTCCGCAACCTTTCGCGCATACAACAACAGCTTCGCAAACAACTTTGGGAACAAGTAGAGAGCATCCGCCATACGCCCGGCTACGAGCAGGTCTATCTGCTCGACTCAGCATCGCAACTCGGCGTAAGGGCCACACGCATACTCCATGGCAGATATCGTCTGACATTAGACGACTCCATGACCTACAAAACCTTTGATGACTGTATCGGCCTCAGTGGCGCATGGACCCAAATACCCTATAAAGACCACATGGTGGAACGTAGCAAGCGCCCCATCTGGCAAATACCCTATCGCGCTTTGCTGCCCAAAAAGACGCCCAACCTTCTCGTGGCCGGACGCTGCTTCAGCTTCGACAAGGGACTGCTGGAAGACGCACGGGAAATAGGCACGTGTCTTGTCACCGGCCAAGCAGCTGGAACGGCGGCCGCTTTGGCCGTAGCAAAGCACACAAGCACCGATGACGTCGATATACGACAGCTACAAGCACGACTCAGTGCACAAGACGTACGCCTGACACTCTAAAGCCTATTCCACTCTGTCAACACCACAGGACAGCTTACCCACACAGGAAGCTACAGAAAAAAGGCTTATTTCTTGAAATAGTAGAGAAAAGTCGCGATACCCTGAAGGGCAGGCTTGCGATTGCCCTCTATCTCCAGCTTAAACTTGATGCTGGCCTTGCAGATGCCACGCAGATCTTCGATGGCATAAAGGCTGGCATGAAGTCTGACGCGGCTGCCCGTGATGACAGGGTCACCAAACTTCATCTTGTCCATTCCATAGTTGACAAGCATCTCGATATTGTTGACCTGGAGCAGTTGCTGCCAAAGGTAAGGCAGCAGGCTAAGCGTCAGGTAGCCGTGAGCAATGGTGCTGTGGTAAGGACTCTCAACCTTGGCCCGCTCAGTGTCGACATGTATCCACTGATGGTCGAGGGTGGCGTCAGCAAAGAGGTCTATGCGATGCTGATCTACGAGGAGCCAGTCGGAAGTACCGATCTCCTTGCCCAGAAGAGCGGCAAATTCGTCATAAGAATTGATGATAACTTGTGCCATACTGAATTGTTTAGGTTGCAAAATTGCGAAAAAAAATTGAAGATGGCTCCTTTTTACCTCAAAAATTTATGCCGTACAGCATAACAACCAGCCATACATTATTAAAATACGAGGTCATACTCCCCATCAATGGCCCTCTAAGTCTTACTTCCAAAACACGATTTCCGCCCTCTCTCCAATATAAATTGGACAGCTCTATCGCATAAGACAAGCCCGCAGTGTTGTCAGTACAACAACGGACTTAGATCTTTTTACATCCGACCTTATTCCTTCTATATCGGACATTGATATCAAGCACATGAAAGCCCGAGCTGACACAGCCGCAATGATACATAGCTGACCGGTAAGCCTGCTTGACTGGCTGGTAAGGCGCGCTTAGGTCGCTGGTGTGGGCACTTGGCTGAAGGGTAAGCCTGCTTGACTGGCTGGTAAGGACGCTTATGTCGCAGGCGAAAGCACTTGATCGATGGGATAGAGCATCTGATTTACAGACAAATACACATAGCTTGTTGGCAAGTTCCCTTGGACGGAAGCCTATCTCCGACGACAGCGTCAGACGGATCTGCCTGATGTCGGCTCCGCATCGACAGCTATTCTATCCTCTGTCAGAGCCCTTGCCGGCGGCATCATCTCTGTCGTGCCACGTATAGGCACAACCTTGACCTGCCACATGAAGACTCCAAGACATACCGCAGCATGGCCCATCCATTGACTCCCGCATGACAGTTGATAGTTTTTAGATTACCGTCAAGAGTTCGCCGAGATACATGATGACACTACATATAGGCAAATAAGCGACTGATATGTTATAAATTAAATGATTTATCCGCACAAAGCCTTTAATTCCTCCGAAAATAGTCGTCACATGATGCGTCCTGCGTTATGCCGGGTATCTTGGTCCACCCGCATATACACAGATGACAACACCGGAAGGTCGCCCTTCTATCGCCATCCCCACTTCTACACTCTCCACACGACGATATGACACATTTTTACAAATGTTGTCAATGTATCATATCGGGCAGAAATATGGGGCGATTGGCCTCACAAAGTGTCGATAGAAGCACCCCGTATGCAATTTTTCAACAACTCTTATCACAAAATCAGAAAATCAACCTCTCTAAATCGGACTTATTAGACTGAATTTGCGTAATTTTGCCGCTGAAAGCTATGAATTTGACCATCGACATCGGCAATTCTGCCGCCAAGTTTGTGCTCTTTGACGGTGACAAGCCGGTCTGCATCAAGAGCAACTCCAAAAATTCGGGCATTCCCCTGAATGAGCTATTGCAATCCTACACCATCGACCATGCTATCGGTTCCTGCGTAAGCGAGTACGGTCTTCACCTGCAGCGTTCTATCCGTCGGCTTAATTGCCCTTTCTTTTGGGTCACACCAGAGACCAAGCTGCCCATCAAGATAACCTATCGCACACCCCAGACCCTCGGTTCTGACCGCGTAGCAGCCATCATAGGCGCCCAGTATCAAAATCCGGGACGTGACATCCTCGTCATCGACCTCGGCACATGCATCACTTATGATGTCATCACGGCTGACAGCCAGTTTGTCGGCGGAAATATCTCTCCTGGTGTTAGCATGAGATTTAGAGCTATGCACGACCGTACATCTCATTTGCCGCTGGCAGACCTTCAAAACAAGATGAAACTTCCGTCATTTGGCACCACAACGACGGAAGCCCTCCAGTGCGGCGTACTCGAAGGCATCAAGGGCGAAATCATCCGTTCCATCGACAATATGAAGCGTGCTTATCCCGATACCCTCGTCTACCTGACGGGCGGTGATGCCGGCAAATTTGCCGATCTAGCCAAAGCATACAGCCTGCTTTGCGACGAATACCTCGTAGCCCGTGGTCTCAACCGAATACTTCAGTATAATGAAAGCATATAACCGAACCCTCCTCACCCTTATCCTCGCTTGCTCCGTAGGCACAACCACTTACGCACAGAGCAGTGGTAGCAACTCCCCCTACTCCCGCTATGGATGGGGACAGATGCAGGACGACGCACAAGGATTTAACAAGAGTATGGCCGGCGTAGCGCTCGGTGCACGCGGCAAATGGCTGCTCAACAGACAAAATCCCGCTTCCTACTCAGCGATAGACTCTATCACTTTCCTCTTTGACGCTGGGTTGTCCATGCAAAACGGACACTGGTCGGAGTCGGGCAAGAGCACCAACGCGCTCAATGCTACCCTAGACTATGTCGAATGTGCCTTTCGCCTGCGTAAGGGAATCGGACTCAGTCTGGGTATGAGACCCATCACCATCGTAGGCTACAACTTCTCCGACGAGCAAACTCTACCCGATATCGACGGCTATGGCGAATATACCGCCACGACTTCCTATGAAGGCAACGGCGGCACACGCCAGGTATATCTGGGTCTGGGCATACAGCTCTTCAAGCCCCTGTCGCTAGGTTTCAACGCAGGTTACATCTGGGGGGACTACACCCACAACAGTGCCATTTCCTACAGTGAGACCAGCATTCACTCACTTGCCCGTGCCTATAGCGCCACAATCAATACTTGGTCACTCGACTTTGGCCTACAGTATGCACTCCCATTCGGCAAAAAGGATATGCTCACTCTGGGTCTCACCTACGGACTAGGACACAAGATCAACGACCAAGCCGTGCTAATCAATCAGATTAAGACTTCATCCAGCGTGATTGGTGCAGACACGACACGTGTCAAAAAAGCCTTTGAGTTGCCTCAAAACCTGGGTGCTGGACTCACCTACAACCATGACGGCCGACTCACTGTTGCCATCGACTATACTCTCCAGAAGTGGGATAGATGCCGTATGCCTGTGCTTACCGCCGACAATGCCTCCGCCAGCTACCAAGTCAGCACAACAGCCTTCAAGGACCGCCACCATGTAGCCTTGGGATGCGAGTACATCCCCAAGCCTGATGGTATCAAGTTTACAGACCATATAGCCTACCGCGCCGGTGTGAGCTACACTACCTCTTATTTCAAGGTCAACGGCAGTTCTGGTCCCAAGGACTACCTCGTCACCCTGGGTGCCGGCATACCTATCGTCAACTCCTACAACAATCGGTCTACTCTCAATCTGGCTCTACAGTGGGAACACCTCGCCCCGGGCTCTGCATCGACCCTCAAGGAGGACTACCTCCGCCTCTCCGTAGGACTGACCTTCAACGCCAACTGGTTTAATAAGTGGAAGATTGAATAATCTCAGTCGACCTTACAACCGCCAGCCTGCGACTGGTCGGTAGAAGCCGCTGACACATCTATGAGACACACACTCTTACCCTTAATCCTTATTCTGACTCTACTGCCCGCCCTGCTCGCCGGATGCAGCAGCGACAAGCCCCCCATTGCCCCTGCTATCCACCAGCGCGACTCCCTGCCCATCATGACAAGCTACGGAGTGAGCAAGCTCATCAGCGATTCAGGAGTGATGAAGTACAAGGTGGTGGCCGAAGAGTGGAACGTCTATGACCGCACCAATCCGACCAAGCAGACCTTTCCCAAAGGATTGCTGCTTGAGAAATTCAATCCCAAGTTTCATATTGAGATGTATATCACGGCAGATACCGCATACTGGTACAACCAGAGCTTATGGGAACTGCGTGGAAGAGTTTGTGTATGGAATGAAAATGGCACCATCTTCAACTCCGAACTGCTTTACTGGGATATGAACCGCCACGAGTTCTACTCCAACCGCTACAGCCATCTCGTCACCCCCGACCGTGAAGTCGATGGCCATAGCTTCCATAGCAATGAGCAGATGACCCAGTACGAGGTCAACTTCGGGCATGCAGTCTTCCCCCTCCCCGGAGATCTGGGAGCCAATGCCGGTACTACACCGGGCAGCACCGACACTGTACAGGAGGCCGTCAAGACCAAGCCTGTGTTGACCCCACAACGCCGTCACGACGATGACAAGCGAGAGGAGCCCCTTCCGCCCGGCGCACATTTCAAATAAACACTCCTATCGAAGCTACGCTATATATGGCCTCACTCATCATCACCATCATCAGTCTGCTGTTACTCTGCTTCCTACAGGGTAGCGAGTCTGCCCTACTCTATTCATTTAAATATAGGGAAGCCGATGAGGATGATCCCAGCTTCAAACTGCGCATCCTCGCCCACTTTTACGACAAGGCTGACCGCATGCTTACAGGTCTCCATGTCGCCAGTTTTATCCTCATCTGCACCATTCTCTATAGCGGCAACGACTATCTGCAGACCGTTCTGCCTTCTCTGGGCCTTCCCTTGGCCGATACCCTCCTGAGACTTGTCATCATCGGCATTGTTGGCTATGTCACAGCCTTTGTATTGGCGCGATCTTATGGCGCCCGATGGGCTGACAACTGGATCTCAGCCTGTGCCATGCCCCTCTATCTGCTCAATCTCATCCTGCTACCTCTGGCCAAGGCCGCAATATGGCTGCCCCGCATCTTGCTTGGCAAGCGACGCCAAAATCTCCTCGACCAGCATCTCCTCAGCCTCACGGGTACTAAGGGCATCACATCTGAGCGTCCTGACCTTACTCCCGACCTCAACGCCACTCCAATCCAGGAAGGCGAGCGCAAGCTCTTGCGCAACGCCATAGACTTCTCTTCTGTCAAGGTACGCGACTGCATCGTGCCACGCACGGAGATACAAGCCATTGAGTGGGACAGTTCGCTCTCCCAACTGATGAAGCTCTTCACCTCGAGCGGCAAGACCAAAATCATCGTCTATCGCGATGACATCGACCATATCGTGGGCTATATCCACTCCTCCGAAATGTTTCGCCAGGACAATGACACCAACTGGCACCAACATGTCAGCGACATCCCCGTGGTGCCCGAGTCAATGAGCGCCCAAAAGATGCTCCATCTCTTTCTGCGTAACAAGAAAAGCCTTGCTGTTGTCGCAGACGAGTTTGGCGGTACGACAGGCATCATTTCACTCGAAGACCTCGTAGAGGAGATATTTGGCGATATCGAAGACGAGCACGACACCCAGACCCTCACCTCCCGCCAGATCACCCCCAACGAATATCTCCTCAGTGCACGCCTCGAGACAGAGAAAGTCAACGAGCAGTATGGGCTCCATCTTCCTCTGAGCGATGAATATATCACCATCGGCGGCCTCATCCTCTACTACAATGAGGCCTTCCCCAAGGAGAATCAGACCATCGACATACCCGGATACCAGTTTCGCATCATCAAGACGCAGCGAAGCAAGATTGAGCTTGTCAGGCTCAAAACACTACCCAATAGCAAGAAATAAACCCTCGACTACCGTCACATCTCAAGGCGCATGACAGTGTATCCGGAGCCTAACCAATAAAAACGAAAAGCGCATACAACAAAATTCATGAAAAAATCACGTCATATATGACGTTTTTTATATCTTTGTACTCCCGAAAGCAATTATTAAGCACATAAATAACATAGAACAAAAATAATGGCAGTACTACAGAAAATCAGAGGCAAAGGCGTCCTCCTGCTCATCATTGTGGGTATAGGCCTCTTTGCCTTCATCGGAGAAGAGCTCGTTCGCTCAATAGGAACGGCAGAAAATCAAAGACGTCAGGTCGTAGGCGAAGTATATGGCGAAACCATCAGCTCGCAAGAGTTTCAGGATCTCCTCACCCAGTATGAGGAAGCCCTCAAGTTTATGCGCGGCACCTCAAGCTTGAGTGACGAAGAGACTACCCAAGCTCAGGATCAGGTATGGCAGATGTACGTCAACTACAAGCTTATCAAGCACGAAGCTGACAAACTCGGCCTCACCGTCACCGACAAGGAACTTCAGGATGTCCTCGCTGCAGGCGACCACCCCATGCTCCAGCAGACCCCGTTTGTCAATCAGCAGACACACCGCTTCGATGCCAACATGCTCAAGAACTTCCTGACTGAATACGAGAAGATGCAGACCAGCCAGCAGGAGATTCCCGAGCAATACAGAGAGCAGTATACAAATATCTACAACTATTGGAAATTTGTAGAAAAGACTCTCCGCGAGAGCCTTCTCGAGCAGAAGTATCAGATCCTGCTCAGTGCCACCATTCTATCCAACCCCGTTGAGGCCAAAATGGCCTATGAAGGCATCACCAAGAGCGCCAATCTGCAGCTTGTCTCCTTACCCTACACGCTGGTCTCTGACAATCAAGTCAAGATCACTGACGCAGACCTCCAGAAAAAGTATGAAGAGAACAAGGAGCTTTACCGTCAGGAGGTAGAAAGCCGCGACATCAAGTATGTAAGCGTCGCTGTCAAAGCCAGCGCCAAGGACAAGGCTGACCTAGACCGAGAGATGGCCACCTATGCCCAGAAGGTCAACCAGACTCAGGATCTCACCGGACTGGTACGCATGAGCAACAGCGTCATCGCCTACAACAATATCCCTGTCACCAAGTCTGCTCTTCCCGTCGACATCCAGCAGCAACTGGACTCCATATCGGTAGGCACACTCAAGGGCCCCTACTATGAACCGAGCGACAATAGTGACAATATCATCAAGCTTGTATCCAAGATGCAAGCCCCCGACTCTGTCCAAGTACGCATGATACAGGTAGGAGGTGCTACCGCTGAAGCTGCCCACAAGAGTGCAGACAGCATCTATGCCGCCATCAAGGGCGGAGCTCCCTTTGACTCTATCGCCAAGCGCTACAAGCAGCAAGCACAAAAGCAGTGGCTCGTCAGCAACCAGTATGAGAATGGACAAATCGACGAAGACAATGCCAAGATGCTTAACGCTGTCAATGAGATGGCCGCCGGTGAAATACGCAATATGGAGTTTGCCCAGGGCAACATCATCTTGCAAGTCACTGACCGTCGTGCCATGACGACCAAGTACAATGTCGCCGTCATCAAGCGCCCCGTCACCTTCAGCAAGGATACTTACACCAAGGCTTACAACAACTTCAGCCGTTATCTCTCCATGAGCCCGACACTCGCAGATCTGCAGAAGAATGCGCCCAAGTTTGGCTACACCGTAGAGACCCGCGAAGACCTGTATAGCAATGAGCACTATGTGGCCAATGTCACAAATACCCGCGATGCTATGCGCTGGATATTTGACAGCAAGACCAATCCTGGAGACGTCAGCCAGCTCTATGAATGTGGCAACAACGATCACCTGCTTGCCGTAGTGCTCACCAAGGTACACAAGGCCGGATACCGTCCGCTCGAGGACGTCAAGGAGATTGTCAGGGCAGAAGTACTTAAGGACAAGAAGGCCGAAGTACTTGAGAACCGCCTCAATGGTGTCAGAAGCGTCGCTCAGGCCAGCGCCATCAAGGGAGCCATCGTCGACAGTCTCAATCATGTCACCTTTGCCACCAACTCCTTTGTTAGGGCTACTGGTACCACGGAGCCCAAGATCAACGGTAGTGTATGGCACAAGAAGGCCGGTCAGTTTGTCGGCCCCATCCAGGGCAACAACGGTGTCTATGTATATCAGGTACTCAGCACCGCTACAGACAGCAAGGCCAAGTTTAACGAAGCCGAATACGAAAATCAGGCCCGTGCAGAGCATCTGCGCAATATGAGCGCCTTTGGTGGTGACCTCTATATCGATGGCAAAGTCGTCGACAAGCGCTACCTCTTCTTCTAAGTCACACCCCAAGACCACCAGGTCTTAACATCCAGATACAGGGGCGGAAGGGCATCCAGCCTTTCCGTCCCTGTCATTTTTTCTCAACCGACAAGATATTACACAAAGCCCCTTCACCATGTATCGACATACTCTTCTCTTTCTCCTCAGTCTCATGCTTCTGGCCACAACATCCCAGCCTCTGGCTGCCAAGTCTACCATTCGCGTCAAGACCGGCATTGAAGTGCTCAAAGAATCCCACTTCAAGATACTGCAGGGCAAACGCGTAGGCCTCATCACCAATCCTACCGGCGTTGACAATCAGCTGCAGTCAGACGTAGACATACTCTATCATGCTCCCGAAGTCAACCTCGTAGCCCTCTTTGGCCCTGAGCACGGCATACGCGGCAATCAGTGGGCCGGCGTTGGCATCGAGGACAACAGAGACTCTGTCACTGGACTGCCCGTCTACTCTCTCCACGGTAAGACTCGTAAAGCAACTCCCGAGATGCTCAAGGATGTCGACGTACTGGTCTATGATATACAGGACATCGGCAGCCGCTCCTTTACCTACATCAGTTCCATGGGGCTTGCCATGGAGGCCGCTGCAGAATTAGGCAAAGAGTTTGTCGTTCTGGACCGTCCCAACCCGCTCGGAGGACTCAAGGTAGAGGGATGCCTTACCGAGGATGATGTCATCAGCTTTGTTAGCCAATGGAAGATCCCCTATGTCTACGGTCTCACCTGCGGCGAGTTGGCTCTCATGCTCAATGGAGAGCGCATGCTCAAGGGGGGCAAGCAGTGCAAGCTCACGGTTGTCAAGATGAAAGGCTGGAAGCGCAAGATGACCTACGACCAGACGGGACTCCAGTGGATACCCTCATCGCCCCATATCCCGCAGCCTATCTCCGCCATCGCATACCCGATCAGCGGCATCCTGGGCGAATTCAGCTATATGAACATAGGCGTTGGCTATACGATACCTTTCCAGATGTTTGCCGCCCCTTGGGTTGATGCCATGCGTCTGTCTCAGGCGCTCAACACCCTCCACGTGCCCGGCGTCATCTTCCGCCCCATCTACGCCAAGCCCTTCTACGCCACGATGAAGGATCAGCAGATACAGGGCGTACAGGTACATATCACAGACTATGCCAAGGCACCGCTCACTCCCATCCAATTTATCGTAGCCCAGGAGGTCGCCCGCCTGTGGCCTGACAAGGCCGTCTTCAAGACCGCCGACCCCAAGCGCTTCCGCATGTTTGACCAAGTAAGCGGATCCAAACAGATACGCGAGCGATTCTCCCAACGCCATCTTTGGTCTGACATCCAGCCCTATTGGGACAAAGATGTAGCCGCCTTCCGCCAGCTCTCCCGCAAATACTACCTCTACCGATAGGCTTCCATCTGAGACATTCCCGCCCGGGCAGATAGGCTGCAAGGCAACCAACCTGTGGAACATCGGCGTTTCTCAAGGGCAGCCGTATAACGGACGGCTCTGTCAGATAACCAAGGTAGAGATAAAAGCAAAAACGCAAAAGAACCCCTGTGAGGGTCGAAAACATTCCAAGTGACTTATATTGCCCTGCATAGGAAAAGCGTACAGCGGTCAAATAACAAGCAAATAAGCTATGTTTTAATTACCTTTGCAGGGCAATTAATCAAGTACGATATGACAGAAAAAGAAATGAATAGGAATTTAGCTGAAATTGAAGAAGCCGAAGAAGAGGTTACAAAATGGTGGAACTCATTGTCAGCGGAAGAGAAAAAGAAAGAAGCCGAGAAATCAAAAAACTCTCGGCTTTGGGAAGATTGGACGGATTGTGACCCTGTGACCAATGCTAAATCTCGGTCATCTGAAAAATAATTCTACTGCCTTTTGTTTCTCTGAAACTATCAAACTTCAATCGCATACCCTTGTCGAATAGCAATTCTCGCTGTTCTGTAAACTTTGAAAACTCACTTATCCGATGTCTTGTCTTGCCTTTAATGACAAGCAGAACATCGGTTTCGTTGTTTTTGCGCCCCTGAGCCTTTTGACGTATCATGTCGTAAGATGGCTTCGGGCTTACAATAATTCGTCGGTTATTCTCCTGCCATGATACGTCTGTTATCCTCTGCCATTTCCTTTGGGAGTTTTCAGGAGCGATATGGCGTGGCAACGGCAATGTGGGTGCCAACCCGTCCACTTGAAATCCTTTGGATAGCTCCCTGCAAGGTCATCGCAGATGTCGGATTTATGATTTGAGGATAACGGCTCAATCATTTTTCCGGCCACAAAGGTCATATCCTACCACATGAAATAATCAGCCCTTCGATAAGCAATGTCATACTCTGTGGCAGCGAGAAGGACAAATAATATGGCAATATGAGAAGGCCTTCCCTTCATCTCGTATCAAAAAAAACGTCAGGGACAGTTTACCTTGTTCGCTACACAAGACGGCTTCCTGTTGATTTAGGAAACCGTCTTGTAAAATTTACAAGCCACCTCGTTCGGCACTGGGAGCCAACAGAATAGAATAGCCAAGAAATATAGAAAAGCCAGTCACCTCATGTAATAGGAAATTGCAAAATAAGGAAATATCTATCGCCATACGTAATAAGTAGTTGACAGAATCCTTATGTTGCGCTATAAGACTAAAATGTACGAAGGTTTGCCCTGCCACACAGATCAATCTATAGTCCGCCAAACAAACCAGCAAACCTGCTGTCCTAGGAAGTTATTACATTTGCCTTGACACATATGCCCTTCGAGACCACTGCAAGATTTCCATTCTGAGCTGTTTGAGTCATTTTCTCCGCCCATTATAGCTTAACGAGTGTTCCTAAAGCCAGTAAGCTAGCGCCGTAAGTTACACTTAACCACTTGATAGTTTAATGACAGTGTTTTGACTCCTTCATCCATATTTTTGTTTTAATCCATTTATCTTATTTTTTCTTTGTACCATCAATGTAAGTTGTGGGCCAGTTAGAGGGGCTTGGTGAACGCATGAGCACTGGGCATCAACAATAGACTGGACAGCAACATGGGATGCGCCCTTTAGGTCGCCTTTTTTTACGACATACTGTAATTACCTCCTTCTTTATAACGTACAAATAAAAACCGCGAGTATACCGCCTTCTTGCCAGTGGTGAACATTTGCCTGACTTCACCATCATCATCGTCTAGGTCTCTCGAGCGTGCTCGTAAACAGCACGCCAAGCCCATCGGATTTTCCTAAGCACTTTTCCATCACCAGTTCTTGCGTATACAAATTTAATAATTGGGAAGCAAATGTATAAATATGCACTTTTCATAACTCTTTGTGCAATAAATTTTCTTATTATAACGCAGTTAAAAATGAAAGGTTCAAATTGCAATCAGCAAAGGGCGCAAAGTCTAATTGCAAAAAAGTTAAATTTTTCAATAGTGAAGGTTCAAAAAGCCACCTCCATGATAGAAAAAATTGCATAAAAGCACAAATTTGCGTACTTTTGCAAAGACGAATGATACAAGAAACACAATATATGAAACACCCATTACGAAGTAGCGTATGTACCGACGGCCGCCTGATGGCAGGTGCCCGCAGTCTGTGGGTCGCAGCCGGCATGAAGCGCGAGCAGTTTGGCAAGCCCATCATTGCCATCGCCAATAGTTTCACACAGTTTGTCCCGGGACATACCCATCTCCACGAAGCCGGACAAATCGTTAAGCAAGAGATAGAAAAGCTCGGCTGCTACGCTGCCGAATTTGATACCATCGCTGTCGATGACGGAATTGCCATGGGACACGACGGCATGCTCTACTCGCTGCCCAGCCGTGACCTCATCGCCGACAGTGTGGAATATATGGTCAATGCCCACAAAGCCGACGCCCTCGTCTGCATCAGCAACTGCGACAAGGTGACACCGGGTATGCTCATGGCTGCCATGAGGCTCAACATACCGACTATCTTTGTCAGCGGTGGTCCAATGGAGGCCGGTAAGTGGAACGGCCAAAATGCAGACCTCATCACCGCCATGATTGCCGGTGGCGACAAGACTGTAAGCGATGAGGAACTCGCTAAGATAGAAAATTGTGCCTGCCCCGGATGCGGCTGCTGCAGCGGTATGTTTACCGCCAACTCCATGAATTCCTTGACCGAAGCCATCGGTCTCGCCTTGCCCGGCAACGGCACCATACTTGCCAGCCACGTCAACCGCATTCAGCTACTCAAGGACGCAGCCCGTCAGATTGTAGCCAATGCCACTGCATACTATCAGCTGGGCGACGACAGCGTACTGCCCCGCAACATTGCCAACCGGCAGGCTTTCCTCAACGCCATGAGCCTTGACATCGCAATGGGCGGTTCCACCAATACCGTACTTCACCTCTTGGCCGTAGCCAATGAGGGAGGCATAGACTTCCAGTTTAAGGATATCGACATGCTGAGCCGTAAAGTTCCCTGCCTCTGCAAGCTCTCTCCCAACACGCAGAAGTATAGCGTACAGGAGTGCAATCGTGCAGGCGGCATCCTCGGCATTCTGGGCGAGCTATACAAGGGCGGCCTCATCAACGGCGACGTCAAGCGCGTAGACGGTCTGACCCTCGAGCAAGCCATCAATAAGTACGACATCACAAGCAAGACAATCGGCGAAGAAGCCAGCCGTATCTACCATAGCGCTCCCGGTGGCAAGTTTACCACCAAGATGGGATCACAAGACACCTCTTGGCCCAGTCTCGACACCGATCGTGCCAACGGCTGTATCCGCGATCTGGCCCATGCCTATACCAAGGACGGTGGTTTGGCTGTCCTCTTTGGCAACCTCGCACCCAAGGGCTGCGTAGTCAAGACGGCCGGTGTAGACAAGAGCATCTGGCACTTTGAGGGCCCGGCCAAGGTCTTCCAGTCTCAGGAGGACGCCTGCAAGGGAATCCTCGGCGGCAAGGTACAGAGCGGCGACGTCGTCGTCATCACCTATGAAGGCCCCAAGGGGGGGCCCGGCATGCAAGAGATGCTCTATCCCACCAGCTATCTCAAAAGCCGTCATCTCGGCAAGGAGTGTGCCCTCATCACCGACGGACGCTTCAGCGGCGGCACGAGCGGCCTGAGCATCGGCCACGTGAGTCCTGAGGCTGCATCGGGAGGTGCCATCGGCAAGATCAAGGACGGCGATATCATCGTCATAGATATTCCCTCGCGCTCCATCAATGTCAAGCTCTCCGACGCAGAGCTCTCCAAACGTCCCACCGTGCCCCTGCAGCGCGACCGCAAGGTCAGCAAGGCACTTCGTGTTTACGCCTCGATGGTCAGCTCTGCCGACTTGGGCGGAGTAAGAGTACTAGACGAATAGCCGTCTTCCCCTTCTTTCCGGCCGACATCAGTTCTACTGTCTGCCAGCCGTCAACAAACAAGCAACATAGCGGAGCACCAAGCCCCGCTCAAATATAAGACCACACACATTAAGCAACATGTCCGAAAAGTTATCAGGAGCAGAGATATTCCTCCGGAGTCTAATCGATGCCAAAGTCGACACCCTCTTCGGTTATCCGGGAGGAGCAATCATGCCCGTCTACGATGCGCTCTACGACAAGCGCGACAAGCTCAACCACATACTGGTGCGTCATGAGCAAGGTGCCATCCATGCAGCTCAGGGCTACGCCCGGGTGAGTGGCAAGGTGGGCGTCTGCATCGTCACCAGCGGCCCGGGCGCTACCAACACCGTCACCGGCATTGCCGATGCCATGCTTGACAGCACACCAGTCGTCGTCATTGCAGGCCAAGTAGGAGCCAAGAGCCTGGGTACCGATGCTTTTCAGGAATGCGACCTTGTCAATGTCGTACGCCCCATCAGCAAGTGGGCCTACCAGATACGCAGTGCCAAGGACGTGGCCCACGCCGTAGCCTATGCTTTCCATATCGCCAGCACAGGACGTCCGGGACCTGTCGTACTTGACTTCACTCGCAATGCCCAAGTAGAGACGACCGACTATGTGCCTGAGAAGATTGGCTACATGAGAGGCTACGACCCCGTGCCGTCCATCTCTCAAGACAGCATCCGTCAGGCCGCCCAGCTCATCAATGAGAGCAAGCGTCCCCTGCTGCTTATCGGACAAGGCGTTGAGCTCGGAGGAGCCCAAGAGGAAGTCCGCCAACTAATCGAGCGCGCCGATATACCTGCAGGTTGCACGCTGCTTGGTCTCTCTGCCCTCCCCACAGACCATCCTCTCAAGGTCGGCATGCTGGGTATGCACGGCAGTCTCGCCAGCAACGTCAAGACGCAAGAGTGTGATCTCCTCATCGGCATCGGACTGCGTTTCGCCGACCGTATCACCGGCAAGCTCTCCACCTACGCCCGTCAGGCTAAGAAGATACACTTTGACATCGACCCCGCCGAAATCAACAAGAATGTACCTGTAGATGTAGCAGTATTGGGCGACTGCAAGGACACCGTAGCCGAGGTGCTCAAGCTCGTCAAGCCCAATAAACACACAGAGTGGATTGCCTCCTTCAAGCCCTATCAGGACAAGGAGACAAAATATGTCATCAATCCCGAAGTACATCCCACAGAGGGCCCCGTCAGAATGGGCGAAGTAGTCAACGAAGTGGCCGAGCAAAGCCATGGACAGGCTATCTGCGTGACCGATGTCGGCCAAAACCAGATGATAGCGGCCCGCTACAGCAAGCTGGAGCAGCACCGCAGTCTCGTCACCTCAGGCGGTATGGGTACCATGGGATTTGGTCTGCCCGCAGCCATAGGCGCTACCTTTGGCGCACCGGGCCGTCAAGTCTGCCTCTTCTCCGGTGACGGCGGACTTCAGATGACCATCGAGGAACTCGGTACCATCATGGAGCAGAAGGCTCCTGTCAAGATTGTACTCCTCGACAACAACTTCCTGGGCAACGTACGCCAGTGGCAACAGCTCTTCTACAACCGTCGCTACAGCTTCACCCACATGCTCAACCCCGATTACAGCCTCATCGCCAAGGCCTACCAGATACCTTACACCGTCGTGACCAAGCGCGAGGACCTCAAAGACGCTGTCAAGCAGATGCTAGAGGCCGATGGCCCCTTCTTCCTCCACGCTGCCGTCATGGAAGAGGACAATGTGCTCCCGATGACAAGTCCGGGAAGCGATGTAGACGACATGATGCTCGAACTTAAATAAATCTGTACGCCATGGATAATCAAGACAGCAAGACACTCTATACATTTATCATCTTCTCCGAAAATACCTCCGGCGTGCTCAATGAAATCACTTCCGTATTTGCACGTCGACAAGTCAATATTGAGAGTCTCAACACCTCAGCCTCCAGCATTGAGGGACTGCACCGCTATACAATCACCTGTTACGGCGACGAGCTAACCATGGAGAAGGTCTCCAAGCAGATTGCCAAGAAGATAGGCGTCGTACGCAGCGATTACTACGTCAGTTCTGACGTTTACACCCAGGAAGTCGCTCTCTACAAGATTTCGACCGACAAGCTTCTCAAGCATCCCGAGATTTCCAGAGCCGTACGCCATCACAGCGGCAGCATCACAGAGGTCAACCCCACCTATGCAGTCGTCTCCATGGTTGGACTGACCGATGAGATTGTCAGCCTCTTCCAGTGTCTCAAGCAATATGACTGCGTCCTGCAGTATGTGCGCTCCGGCGCCATTGCCATCACGCGCAATAAGCGCGAGTTGCTCAACGAATACCTTGATGAACGTCAGCGACGCTACGAGGAGGCAGAGCAGCGTGAGAGCCATCACGACTAAAAGGTAGAACTGACATCACGCTGTACATCATACACCGATACCATGACATCAGACAGTACGATATCCACCAATCCGCTCGTCGACACCTTCACCTACCGTGTGGACCCCTTTGACGCTGACTTCAAGGGACAGCTCAGTTGGGACGTACTGGGCAAGCGCATCCTGAGCGCCGCGTCCCTCCACGCCGACAAGCGAGGCTTCAACAGTATCGTCAAAGACGGCACCGCCTACCTCTGGGTATTGAGCCGTATGGTTGTCGAAGTCAATCGCTGGCCCCGCGTCGGCGAACAGTACAGTATCTCCACATGGGTCAAAACCAGCTACCGCTTCTTCTCTGAGCGCTGCTTCGCACTGACAGATGCCCAAGGGCACCAGGTCGGCCAAGTACTAACCATCTGGGCCATGATCAACAGCCTGACACGTCAGCCCGAGCTGCTCGACCATCTCTTTGAGCATAGCATCAGCCAATATGCCGCCGGACCGCTCACCAACACCGTAGAGCGTTCGCGTCGCCTTCGCGCTAATTCCACAACGCCTCTGATGGAACGCCCCACATACTACTCTGATATCGACACCAACGGTCATGTCAACAGCATACGCTATATTGAGTATCTGCTCGATGCCTTTCCGCTTTCCCACTATGTCAGCCATCAGGTCAGCCGTCTCGAGATGGACTATGTAGCCGAGAGCTATCAGGGAGACACCCTCAAGCTCTACCTCGACCCACCTGCCGCCGACCATCCGGAGGGCGTAGCCGAGATGCGCAAGGCCAATGCCAATGACGAGGAGACCGTCTGCTGCCGCTGCGCCGTCCGCTTTGCGCCTCGCCACGAGACATAGTCGGAAAACATTTAATTACAATGCAAATTCATATCAAATAAATACAACATTCGTTTAACACTTTAATCACTTCAGATTATGGCAAAAATCAATTTTGGTGGAACTATCGAAGAGGTAGCCACACGCGAGGAATTCCCTCTTGAGAAAGCACGCGAAGTGCTCAAGGATGAGACCATTGCCGTCTTGGGTTATGGTATCCAGGGCCCGGGCCAGGCATGCAACCTGCGCGACAACGGATTCAACGTCATCGTAGGTCAGCGTCAAGGTAAGACGTTTGAGAAGGCCAAAGGCGACGGATGGGTTCCCGGACAGACCCTCTTCTCCATCGAAGAAGCTGCCGAGAAGGGTACCATCATCTGCATGCTTCTGAGCGATGCCGCCCAGATCGAGCAGTGGCCCAATATAGAGAAGCACCTCAAGCCAGGCAATGCCCTCTACTTCAGCCATGGTTTCGCAATCACCTACAAGGAGCGCACTCATATCGTACCCCCTGCTGACATCGATGTCATCATGGTCGCACCTAAGGGTTCCGGTACGAGCCTCCGTAGCCTCTTCCTCGAGGGCCGTGGCATCAACTCCAGCTACGCCGTCTACCAAGACGCTACAGGCAAAGCTCTCGACCGTACAATGGCCATCGGCATCGGTATCGGTTCCGGCTATATGTTCAAGACAGACTTCAAGCGTGAGGTATACTCCGACCTGACCGGTGAGCGTGGCGCACTGATGGGTGCCGTACAGGGACTCTTCCTCGCACAGTACGAGACACTGCGTGAGAATGGTCACACACCTTCCGAGGCCTTCAATGAGACCGTCGAGGAGTTTACACAGTCTCTCCTGCCTATGGTCGGCAAGAACGGTATGGACTGGATGTATGCTAACTGCTCTACTACAGCACAGCGCGGTGCACTCGACTGGATGGGCCCGTTCCACGACGCTATCAAGCCTGTGATGCAGAAGCTCTATGAGAGTGTCAAGTCTGGCCACGAGGCTCAGGTCTCCATCGACAGCAACTCACAGCCCAACTACCGCGAAAAACTCAACGCCGAGCTCAAGGCTCTCCACGACAGCGAGATGTGGCGCACCGGTGAGGTCGTACGTAAGCTGCGTCCTGAGAACAACTAATTCTGATCCATTTTGCTCCAACTCCTCTGCGGAGGAGTCACGAGTATCCACCGTCCCGACAGGCCACCACAGTCTGCCGGGACTTTTTATATACACGGTAAGCCCTGTCCTCCCTGAATCACAATGCCTGCAAGTAGCACAAAGACTGGGCAGATTGTACGTTTTTGTATAGCAATAAGGGAGTAATCTGTCCCAAGCCGACAATAACAAGAGGCCTAAGGTATTATGAGTTGCTAAAAAAACATTAACTTTACGGCATCTATGAAGTCATATGCCCTCCTTCTCGCCTTGCTCCAGCTGGCAGTGCTCACTGTCACGGCACAAGAGCCCGTATTACATCCCCAGACGGCTAACGGTCATCTCCACAGTCGGAGCGTGCGGATGGACAGCCTCAGAGAGGTGCACCGCCATCGCATCGACAGCATCACGGCACAGAGGTACTACGGCGTCAAAGTGGACACGACCTATATACGTCGCCCCAGCGAGAAGTGGACCCTCAAGCTGCGCATCAACACTTCCGGGTCAGGTATGGACGCCAGAGGACTATCAGGCAGCAGTCGCTTCCACTCCAGTCTGCAAGCTGACTTCCGCAACACGCTGAGCATCAGTGCAGCCTATAGAGGTCTTGCAGCCGGCATAGCCTTCAATCCCGCCCATTTCAAGGGACAGAACAATAGCTTTGAATTCAATATGAATAGCTACGCCAACCGCTACGGATTTGACATCGCCTACTCCAGCAACAAGACCTACAACGGTACTATTGATCGCGACGGACTCAAGGCACACATCAACAGAGGTGACCTCTACCAGCAACAGCTCAATATCAATGGTTACTACGCCTTCAACTACCGACGTTTCTCCTTCCCCGCAGCCTTCAGCCAGTCGTATATCCAGCGTCGCTCGGCGGGCAGTTGGCTCCTGGGACTGTCGTATCAGTGGAACCATATCAACGCTGATTCTGTCAGTGGCAAGCGGGGCGCTGTCAGCCTGCGTATGCACAACTTTGCCATCGGCGGCGGATACGGATACAATTTCATACCCCATCGTCGTATCCTGATCCACATGTCTCTGCTGCCCACGATGATACTCTACTCCCACATCACCATGTTCAACGGCCCGCAGCGCGTACATCTCAACTACAAGATACCCGAAATCATTGTCACAGGCCGCGGAGCTTTCATCTACTCATGGAAACATTGCTTCATCGGTTCTACCGTCGTTTACAATTACTCCCGCGTGGGCGATGAGGATAAGCTCCTGCTTAGGAGCCTCAAGTGGCGCGTCCGTACCTTCTGGGGTATCCGATTCTGACATTGAGACGCGTTGAAATGACCTTTTTGTAGGTATTACTGCTTCAAATGTCACATTCCGCCCAAGGATATCGGGCTTTTTTCTTACTTTTGTCAAAGTATGTTACGACTGACACGACTGCCCTGCCTCCTTCTCAGCTTTCTGCTGATCTGCCTGACCATGCTTCTGCCGACGCAGGATGCACAAGCAGTACCCGCAGCAAGGCCGGGGATGATACCACTGGACACGACCAATACTTCAGCCATCACCGCCTCATCAAGACCATCTGATACCGATACTCTCACGTCTGCCCAGAAGGCTATCCGTCATCCGCACCGTGGCTATCTGGCTTTCAATCTGGGCAAGACGCCCCGCTGGGCCAATCTGGGCCTGCTGGGCTATAGTGACAAGGTGAGCGGCATACAGTTTAATGCGCTCGGAAGTGCCGCCAACCACTCCGGAGGACTCCAGTTTTCCGGCCTCACCAATATCGCCGGCAAGTTGCATGGTGTACAGGTCGCCGGACTGAGCAATGTCTGCTCCTCGCCTTTCCGCGGGCTCCAGCTGGCCTCCGTCAGCAATGTCTCAATGGGAGTCAAGCGGGGTACGCAGCTGGCTGCTCTCGTCAATATCACCTCAAGCCGGATGCGCGGTCTTCAGGTTGCCATATACAACTATGCCGATACGCTCTCTGGCTCCCAAGTAGGTTTCTTCAACAGTTGCATGAGCCATCCGCGCGGTGTACAGATAGGCTTGGTCAACTTCAGCCGCGATACTGTAGCTCACAAGGTAGGGCTCGTCAATGTCAATCCCAAGACCAAGATAGACCTCCTGGGATATATCGGCACGAGTTCCAAGTTTAATCTCGCCGTACGCTTCCGCAATCGCTCCACATACAACATCATCGGCTTCGGCACCCACTATATGGGGCTCGACAAGAAGTTTTCGGGCGCCTTATTCTATCGCATTGGCCAATACTTCAACGTCTCTCCCCATCTGTCGCTGAGCGGTGACATCGGGTACTACCATATCGAGACCTTTGAGCAGCACTCCGAGGACAGTCCCGAGAGACTCTTCTCCATGCAAGCGCATCTCAACGCCGACTACAGCATCAACTCCGCGCTGGGACTGATGGCCAGTATCGGATGGGGCGACACGCGCCACTACTACCACTGGCGTCACTACCGCAATCGTCCCTTAGTCGAAGCAGGCCTCACGGTCAATCTACGCCCGCAGCATCTCAACGATGACTCGCCCAATCCATCGGCGACACTTGCCCAGATAGAGCAGACGGCAGCTGATTCCATCTACGCCTTCAACGACCCACGACTCATCAAGCCCCGCCCCTGGCGCGCCGCTTTGCAGGCCTTTGGCATCAATGTGCTTGTACAGAGCTTTGACCGGTTTGTTATGAATGAGGACTTCGCCCAGATCAATCTCCACACGATACACCACAATTTCAAGCATGGGTTTGTATGGGACAATGACCAGTTCTCGACCAATCTGTTTGCCCACCCCTACCATGGAGGACTCTACTTCAACTCAGCACGGTGCAACGGACTCAATTTCTGGCAGAGCGTGCCCTACTCGCTGTGTGGATCGCTTATGTGGGAGATGACCTGTGAGATAGAGCCTCCTGCCATCAACGACCTCATGGCAACGACCATCGGCGGCGTATGCTTGGGCGAAGTGACACATCGTCTCAGTGCCCTTGTGCTCGACGACAGAGACCGCGGAATGAAACGTTTCCTGCGCGAACTAGCAGGAGCCGTCATCTGCCCGATCCGTGCGTTCAACCGCATCGTGACGGGACGAGCCTGGCAGGTCAGTGATAAGTATTACAAATACCACGACTACACCAAGCTGCCCGTGACCCTTGCCTTGTCGGCCGGCAACCGCTATCTCGCCGACCAGGGTGGACTCTTCCGTGGCGAGAGCAACCCCTATCTCGACGTCTCCATCGCCTACGGGGACCCCATGAACATGGAGCAAAACAGTCCCTACGACTACTTCACGGCCAATGTCACCTTTGGCCTGAGCGGCAACCAGCCTCTCATCAGCGGTATCCATCTGCTGGGACGGCTCTGGGGGGCTCAAGTCAGCGAGACTGAGCACTTGGAGGCCCAAGCTGGTATATTCCAGCACTTCAACTATTACGACTCCAAGGCTGTCAAGGACGGTACCGACCGAGTTCCCTTTCGCATCTCCGAGGCAGCCGCAGCCGGTCCAGGACTCATCATGCGCTTCAAGCGAAGTGGCAGCATGCGCTACCTGCAACAGAGCTTCCACCTGTCGGGTATCCTGCTCGGAGGCTCGATGAGCGACTACTACAATGTGATTGACCGCGACTACAACATGGGCAGTGGCTTCAGTGTCAAGAGCCAGACACTCCTGCAGTTTGGCCCAGTCTCCCGCTTCCTACTCGCTGCCAGTTACTACAACATCTTCACGTGGAAGGGCTATGAGCACAAGGACCTCGATGCGACCGATCCTCTCTACCTCAATGCCCAAGGCGACCATAGCAACGCCCGTCTCACCGTCGTTTCACCCCGTATGTACCACGCGCTTAACAAGCACCTCAGTCTCGAACTCAGCGGCTCATACTATCTGCGCAAGACACACTACAAGTATTATCCCAACGTAACCTCACAGACCTTCGAGGTACGATTTGGTATCAACTATGTATTTTATTAGCATCTTCCGATAACGCCAGTGATCTGCTTCCCATCGTCACTGACAGACAAGCCTTTACAGCTATCTGAGTTGACGCACTTAAAAGACAGAGTACCTACAAGAGGAAAGCAAAAGACTGGGCACGCCACCCGATGTCCAGCCAGCAGGCAAATCCCTCTTCGCAGCATACGCCCTTAGAAGACGCAAACAGGCATATTTTCCGCAACAAAGGCACTTACGACAGCGGTAGACCCTCAACAAAGAGAGACATTGTATGCTTCTCGAGAAGCATACAGCCCTCCCGTAACAGGAGAAAAAATATAGTCGTCTCATCAGGCGACCTATAAACTTTATTTCAAGAGAGGTGTGGTACTCATATGCTCCTTGTCCATGCTCTTGGCCAATCCACGCTATGACATCCGTCCTATACATGGTTACGCAGGCCCGGAGGCATCTACGCGTCCACCAGACTAATGCAATATCATGTTGGCATTGTGCTCGGCAATCAGTGTCTCGACTTCGCTGACGGACACACGATCGATGACACCCGATATTGTATACTTGTATGCAGAAGCAGCAATGGCCCACTCCAGCGCCCGCTGTGTTGACACCTGAGTAAGCAGGCCATGGATGAGGCCAGAGGTAAAGGCATCGCCGACAGCCACACGATCCAAGATAGGATTGATATCATAGTTTTGTGACTCAAGGAGATCCTTGCCGTCATAGAGTATCGCCTTACAGTCTATGTGTGATACCGAGTACTCCTTGCGCAGAGTCGTAGCTATATATTTAAATCCGAATTCCTGCTGTATACGGTGAAACACCGTCTCATAGCTCTTAGCGTCTAGCTCACCGGTCTGCTCATTGGGCTCTATTACATAGCCTAGACAATTTTCAATGTCATCCCGGCTACCTATACATATATCCACGTTTTGCATCAACGGACGTATGACGCGCTGTGCCTCACGAGGAGACCACTGTTGCTTACGATAGTTGAGATCGCAGACCACGGTCAGACCATATTGTTTGGCAATCTCGCATGCAGTCTTGATAAGTTCTGAGGCCTGTTGCGAGATGCCAGCCGTCATGCCCGACCAGAAAAGGAGTGCTCCATTTCTCAAAATCTCATCAAAGTCAAAATCATCTGCAGTCGCCTCGCTGAGAGACGAATGAGCACGATCATAAATCCTTCTGCCGCGTCTCAGGGCTACACCTGGCTCTACGAAATAGACTCCCATACGACTGCCGCCGCGTGCTATATAGTCCAAGTCGATGCCAAATCCTCTCAGATAATTAATGGCCGAATCGCCGAAGTCATTCGGAGGAAGCTTGGTCACATACCTCACCTCGTGGTTCCATAGTGCGAGGTTAGCTGCTACATTGGACGACGGACCACCATAGTCCAACTGAAACATACGACTCTGTGTCCATCTCGCACTATTGACAGTCGACAGTCTCATCAATATTTCGCCAAATGTTATTATTCTCTGTGTTACTGGCATAATCGTATCGTTTCGTTTCCTTTTATAATGTTTTCTCTCTCATGTTAATTCCCGTTTTACCCTTATAGAGTAAACTGTCACAGCCGTTGGTCGGACGTTTCTGGCGTGATGGAGAAATCCACAAATTATGGATTTACAACAGAAATCACTTTCAATCGCTCAAATTTCTATCTTTACATTGCAAATGTAGAAGTTCCTGTAATAAAAAGGAACTCAAAAATGTTAAAATTTAAAATATTCTCTGTTTAAGCAATAATTTTACGTATTTATTTTTTGCAGTCATAGGACTCCGACAGGACACGAGGCCACTCTGAAGCCTGACATTTGGAAGTCCCTTGCCCTTAGTTTACAATCAACTGCATCATGTATCACTGTAGCAGCCAGACGAGCAGAGGAATTTATATATATATTTGACTTCCAGAATATTACTTCAACAGGTATTCGCCATGCTCCGTCGCCGTCGTCCAGAGAAAAATATTTTTCAAGCAAATTTCGGTCACTCAGGGACAAGCCGCATATTATCCTATGCCACACAAACGGACTGAGGAAAGCACAATCCACATCCGCACATTTTGCCTTCTCATCTACCCGCATCAACGACACCCGCAATGAGATATCTCTGCATCAGATACGTCATCGATCGTTGTCTTGTGCCACAGGATAAGCGCATAGGACTTGCGGACACATTTTGAATAATCCAGCAACCCTCTAGTGTCGAGAGCGAGCGAGAGAGTACAAGCGCGTAAACCTGTACCACAGCAAGACAACTGGCGAGTCTTTGCTTGCAGACCTACGGCACTGGGAAACTGCCTATATATGCGCCCACATGTTCAGGCAAACAGCTCAGCCAACAAGCCGACGGCACAAGTTTTCCGCCCTCCGCGTAAGCTCGCAGGTGAGCGGCTAGAGGAGGATGCAGGGCTCTGTGGCCTATAAGTGGTCGATATCCTCGGCTGTTGTCTCGAGTATGCTTGCAGACAGAGAGTCAGCCGCCTGAATGATGGCCACAAGAGGCGATAGCGTACGTGCGGCATCAAAGGAACGTACATCCTCCCAGGCAAACTGGTTGAGGCCGAAGGCACCCATGTGCCACCGGATAGCGAGCATTTCATCCTCATGGAGATCCAGACCGCTATAGAGCAGCTGGATGACCGACTTCTCCCCATGACCGAGAGGCATATGCCGATAGCTCACGTCGTAGCCTGGCACATCAGTCACTACGCCAAGGGCATTGCGGCGCTTCTTGACGGTGGGCTTATAGATATTGGCCTTACATACATCGTGGAGCAGGCTGGCCAGGATGACGCTTTCCTCTTTGACAGATGTCTTGACAGAGGGCTCAAGCGGCTGCAGGTACTCCCAGAGCATGTGAGCCACGCGGTAGGTATTGAGCGAGTGTTGTACGAGACCGCCTTCCACGTTAAGATGATGGCCGGCAGAGGCCGGTGCCTCGAAGAAGCCGTCCTCCTCCAGGTCTTGTATGACATACTCGATGCCGTCACGCTGAGTGGAGCGCAGGAGAGAGCAGAACTCCTCTTTGTTGGCCTTAATGTCTATTGCCATCTTTCTATAGTTGTGAGAGCCAGGCGTCATCGACATTGCTGAACGAACCGACAGCACCCAGCCTGTACTTGAGATTATCAGTTGCGGAACCGTATGACGAATATCCGTCAACGGTGTGTCCGAGAAAATATATCTGCAGGCGATGCTTGCCTGCCTTGAGCACGATACTGCGTCCGCCGGCGTAGTGATGGCTGATGGGCTCATGATTGTTGTCTACAACCTTGCGTCCGTCAATCCAGACTTCGGGGAAATTGGCCTGGAAATAATAAGCCCCATCCTGAGGTACATCAATCAGTCCCTCAGCGATAGCTGCATAGTTGCGGATATTTCGTCTGTTCTTAGAGACCTCCGTCAGTTCGTTGAGTTCTGACAGCTTGGCAATCGTCTTGTGTTGCCACTGCTCCACAGCAGCGAGTTCCTCCGTATACTTGTAAGTTCCCCAAGCCAACTTAACGCTCAGTCCGGGCTTCGGAGTTTGTCCGGCAGCCATCGGTACAGCGGGTGAAGGTATCTGGCGCTCAATGTGTATCGTACGCACACGGCTCATCTTGCCAGTAGGCAGTACGGTAGCGATCTTAAGCAGCTGGCTGGAATTGAAGTGGAAGGGCTTGTCATAAGTAGCGCTCTCAGGCGTAGGCATTGTGCCGTCGAGGGTGTAGACCATACGCTCCGGACGCGTCGTCTTGAAGGCGACCGTCTGAGTGTCGGCAAAGGCGATATAGTCGCAACTGCCGCCCTCCTGCTCGGGCAGGGGAATATGATAGTTGACGTCATTGAGGTCCAGACGCACGCTGGCATCGGTATCCAGACGACGCTGGAAGTCACTGAAGTTTTTCTTTTCCTGCAGTGTCCATCCCGTCTCGGCAATAGCCAGGATACGCGGATAGAGACGATAGTCCTGCTTGGCATTGCTATCGATAAACTCTGCCCAGAGGTTACCCTGGGGTCCCCACACATAGGGGGCGGCTCCAGCCTTGCGTATTTCCTCCGGTATGGGGTCGTAGTTATAGGTCTTCTGCAGGGTATTGAGTCCGCCAATGCCAAAAGGCTCAATGAGCGGATCGCCTTGGAAATAGTCGAGATACATACCGTCGCGCGACGGAGTCATGATTACACGGTGTCCTGCCTTGGCAGCGGCGATACCGCCTCGCTGTCCGCGCCAGCTCATGACAGTAGCCGTTTTGTTGAGATTGCCACCCTCGAGTATCTCATCCCAACCGATGATGCTCTTGCCTTTCTGATTGAGATATTTCTCCATACGTCCGACGATATAGCTCTGCAGCTGAGCTTCACGTGAGCGTCCCTTTTCGGCCTTGAGTCCTAGTTCGTCTGCACGCTTCTGACACAGCGGACACTTGGCCCACTCTACGCGCGGGCTTTCGTCACCGCCGATATGGTAGTAAGGAGAGGGAAAGATCTCCACCATCTCGTCAATGACATCCTCCAGGAAACGGAAGGTTGTCTCCTTGCCCGGACACATGACAATATCCTCTACACCCCACACAGGACGCGGAGTCGTCTTGACATTGCGGCAACTGAGCCAAGGATAGGCGGAAATGGCGGCCAACTCATGGCCGGGCATCTCCAGCTCGGGTACAATATTGACAAAGCGCTCCTGAGCATACTTGACGATATCGCGGAGCTCGTCCTGTGTATAGTAGCCTCCGTAGCGCTGGCCAAAGTCATCAGTACGCCAAGCGCCCACCTTGGTGAGCTCCGGATACTTCTTGATCTCCATACGCCAGCCCTGGTCCTCGGTGAGGTGGAAGTGCAGGTTGTTGATCTTGTACATCGAGAGTACATCGATCTGGTGCTTGATCTGCTCTACGGGGAAGAAGTGGCGGCAGACATCGATCAGGGCGCCACGATAAGCGAAGCGTGGAGCGTCCTTGATCTCCACAGCCGGTGCTGTCCAATGTCTGGCGTTCACCACGTGCTTGCTCTCCACCTGAGGCGGAAGCAGCTGCATGAAGGTCTGCATCGCGTAGTAGAGCCCTTGAGGAGTCGCCGCCTCTGCCTTGACGCCCTTAGACGTCACGCTGAGCGTGTAGGCTTCCTGTCCTGTCACCCGCTTGCTGATCGCGAGGCTGATGACACTGTGTTTGCCCTTGGCCGCGGCAGGCAGAGGATAGCCCGTACTCTGGCGGAGCTTGCGAGCGAAGAAATCGGCTACCTGGCCGGCGCCCTTGCCCTTAGCGACAAAGACGGTGGCAGGAGTGAGCTCAAACTGGCCGCTCCGCGTCGTGATGCTCTGAGGCTCAGGGATGATGTGGAGTTGCTGCAGCTGTGCGCTCAGGCTTATCGGGACGAGAGACAGGCACAGCGCAGAGAGGATATGAGACAGTCTATACATATTATAATATTTTATAAGTGTTTGTAATATAAAAGTCTTTTAGCTCTAGGGCATAAAGTGGGTGCGCGCCCGCTGCTGGAGATACTGGTCAAGCAGCGTCATGGCAGCCATCGCCTCTACGATAGGCACTGCCCGCGGCAAGACACAAGGGTCGTGGCGTCCGGTGGCCTTGAAGGTCACGGGGCGGCCCTCCTTGTCGACCGTAGGCTGGTCGCGCAGGAGGGTGGCTACGGGCTTGAAGGCCACCCGCAGGTAGATATCCTGTCCATTGGATATACCGCCCTGGATACCTCCCGAGCGGTTGGTCCGGGTCGTGATACGGCCGTCGGCTGAGGGCACGAAGATATCGTTTTGTTCGCTTCCCTGCTGGAGGGTACCGGCAAATCCGAGTCCGTACTCAAATCCCTTGACGGCATTGATGCCGAGCATGGCATAGCCCAGCGCCGCATGGAGCTTGTCAAAGACGGGCTCCCCTACTCCGGCCGGCATACCCTGGATCACGCAGGTGATTACTCCGCCTATCGTGTCGCCTTCGCTGCGTACCTTGCGAATCAGCTCGGCCATCATCTCGGCCTTTTGGGAATCAGGGCAACGCACATCGTTTAGCTCTGTCTGAGAGAGATCATACTTATGATAGTCGGGGTCAAGCGCTATCGTGCCCACCTGCGAGGTATAGGCTCTCACCGTGACGCCCAACTGCGACAGGGCCATCTTGGCAAATGCTCCGCCGACGACACGGCTGATAGTCTCACGTGCAGAGGAGCGTCCACCACCACGATAGTCGCGCACATCACCATACTTGGCAAAGTAGGTATAGTCAGCGTGGGAAGGGCGGAAGATATCCTTCAGATTGCTATAGTCCTGACTGTGCTGGTCCTTGTTGCGCACCAGAAATCCGATAGGCGTACCCGTGGTCAGGCCCTCAAAGATACCACTGAGGATCTCGACTTCGTCATCCTCCTTGCGCTGGGTGGTGAGCTGACTCTGTCCCGGACGGCGGCGAGCCATCTCCCGGCGGAGCAGATCAGTATCGACCTTGATACCGGCGGGCATACCGTCGATGACACCTCCTATAGCCGGCCCGTGGCTCTCACCAAAGGAGGTGAGACGATAAAGCGTACCAAATGTATTCATCGCAAATCAGGCTTTGGAGTGATCGTGTCCGCCGTGTCCGTGGCAGCAGCCTTCGCCGTGGCCTTCTCCATGTCCGTGGCAGCAGCCTTCGCCCTCACCATGTCCGTGGCAGCAGCCTTCGCCCTCACCATGTCCGTGACAGCAGCCTTCACCGTCGCCGCAATGGTCACACTGACCGCGGTTGAGATAGGCTTGCAGCTCATCGTTGGAGGCCTCGTGCTTGTCGAGTATGCGGCCCTTAAACTGCAGGTCCTTGCCTGCCAAAGGGTGATTGAAGTCCATGACGACCTTGTCCTCGCGCACTTCCTTGACAATGGGCTCAAAGTGGTTGCCGTCCTCATTGGTCATCGGCACGACGGCGCCGGGATAGATATGGGTTTCGTCAAACTTGCCGTTGACCTTAAATATTTCCTTCTCCAACTCCAGTACGTGCTCCTCCATGAAGGGGCCGTAAGCCTGATTCACAGGCACCGTGAAGGCAAAGGTATCGCTATCGGCCTGCAACAGACCGGCTTCAAAGGCGTCGAGACAAGCTCCGAGGCCGGTGATGAACTGAAAAGGATGATCCTCGCTGGTCTTCTCGACTAGCATGAGCTCGCCGTTGCCGCTGTCCACATAGAGGTCATAGGCGACCGAGAGGAGATAGTGGGGTGTGTTGTTATCCATGAGTTTTATGAGGTATTGTAATGGTTAATGTGCGGTAAAATTACATATTAATATTGGTATAGGGCGCTCTTGTCCGTCAAATTGTTGTCAGACAGGCCTTCTACCGTCAGCTCTCGCCGCGCAGCAGATCGCGGCGGTGACGGCGTGAGACGAGCTTGTAGTAAGCCGTGTAGCATGGCTGCAGCAGGGTGTAGACCGGCAAACTGGGCCATGAGGCCGACTCGCCCAGACGCTTGGCCGTCGCAGTCAGCATCCCGGTAGAGGCCGCCTGCTCAAGCAGTATCACGAGCAGGGCACATGCAGCAGGGATATACAGGCCTTCCGTCAGGAGCAACACGATGACAGCCAGCATCGACACCAGGTAGATCCAGTAGCAGAGTGTCGACAGCCCCCAGTAGAGACGCTTCAGCTGGGCCTTGCGGTCCAAGTGGCGCATGGCTTCGGACTCAGAGAGACGATAAGTACGCCATGACTGGTGCAGGGCTGGCACAGCCTGACGCACGATGGCATCGGGCTCCATCGTAGCAGCACAACGTCCGGCTTGTCCGAGATGATTGATAAGCAGCAGGTCGTCGCCTCCCAGCTGGTTGAGATAGGGATAAAATCCCTTGCCGTCGAGGAAGATCGAACGCCGTAGGGCAAGGTTGCCATGACTGCTGCCAAAGGGATGGCGTGTTTGCTTCACACCCAGGGCATGTACATACCTCAGCTGGGCCATCAGTCGGCCCAGACGAAGGCGCCGGCCCCAGAGACCGCCGCCAGCGGCAAAGTTGACATAACCCAGCACGAAGTCTTTTTCTTCCGTCATACGCGCCGCCATGGTAGCCATCCAGCGGTCGGACTCGGGACGGCACCCGCCATCGGTCAGCAGGATCCAGTCATAGCGGGCCGACTTGACACCTAGGGTGACCGCCAGCTTGCTGTGGCTGAGCGAACGGGCTGTGCTGGGCGTGAAGGTGGAACGTATGTTGGAATAGCGCCCTTGCATGAGCTTGATGATATCGGGCGTATCGTCATCGGAGTTGTCATTGACCACGATGATCTCAAATCCCGGAGCATACTGCTGCGCCTCAATCGCCTCAATACAGTCTCGCAGCGTAGCACCGTCGTTGTGGGTCACGACGATGACTGATAGCGGACCGTCATAAGTGCCGTCCTGAGGGGTTACCGCGAAATGCGGCAGGCGGTAGAGCGGATAGCGCAGGGCGATATAGACGAGGAGCGTGACGAGAGAGACGACTGCCAGTGGCAGAAGGGGATTTTGGAAGATATAGTGTAGCATATTCATCGGTCAATAGGATGGCTGATCGGCAGCATGCGACGGCGAAACTCGCTGCACACCACTGCAGTGGCAACTGCCACATTGAGACTCTCGCTGGTAGGCCGGCCAACCGGATAGCTCGGAATCGTGAGACGCCGGGTGACAAGGCGCTCCACCTCGTGGTGGATGCCCTGTCCCTCATTGCCCATCACGACGATGCCTGCCGCGGAGAGAGCACTGTGATAGATATCCTCTCCGTCGAGGAAGGTGCCGTAGACCTGCACGCCGTCTCCGAGATGCTGTAGGATATCGGGCAGGTTGAGGATATGGGGAGTCACTCTGGCCAAAGCCCCCATCGAAGCCTGGACGACCTTGGGAGCGAAGCAGTCGGCAGTATCAGGCGACATCAGCACATTGGCAATGCCGTACCAGTCGGCCAGACGCAGGATGGTACCCACGTTGCCGGGGTCTTGTACGCCATCGAGAGCAAGGCAAAGCTCGCGCTGAGGAAGCGTGGCCTCCCATGTCATCTCGCGCGGACGCTCCAACACAGCCAATACGCCTTGTGGCTGACGGAGCTGGCTCATGCGGCCCATCTCCTGGCTTGTCACGGAGACACAGGGCTGACCGGCGGCGACCTTGTCTGCCAAGAGACGCCATTTGGGCTCTCGCCGTCCCTCGCGTGCCAGAGCGACAGCCGCCTGTGCCTCACCGTCCATGGCCAGCAGACGGCAGGGGTAGTGGCCCAACAGTTCGCCTACGACCTTGGGGCCCTCGGCTACAAAGAGCGAGGAGGCATCACGGTATTTCTTGATACCCAGCGACTTGATTTCCTTAATCTGGTTGTGGCTTATCATAATGGACTGCATGCTCAGGAGGAGCGCCCATGCGTATGGGACCTTCTCTCGCGAGGTAGTGCAAAATTACCGCTTTTCCGACAGACGGCAAGCGGGCAAGCCAAATATATTTACACCCGTCACTCCTTGTATCCCACCTTGGCTGCCAGCTTCTGCCAGTAGCGGGAGGCTGACATATCCTGCTGACAGCGGCACAGGTAGGCGTACTGGGAAAAGATGAAGCCCAGGCCATTGCCCGTCGAAGCCTCGTGATAGTGTCCCTGGCTGATCTGGTCAAGCGAGGTGTGACAGGCGCGAAGCATCAGCGAGACAGCCTGGTCAAAATGGCCCTTGGCTTCGGTGTACTCCTTAAGGTCGGTCTGGCAAACCGCGATGGCAGCGTGCACATTGGCAAGCTGGGAGAGGTCTGTGGTCAGCGTAAGACGGCGGGCATGCCAATTGATAGCGTCCTGAAGGCGGCCTGTCATCTGGTAACTGGAGCCGGCCATCAGGCAAATGAGATCCTTAGAAGCGACAGGAGCAGCCTTGGCATAGTAGTTGACCCACTGTTGGCAGGAGGAGAGGCACTCAGTCCAGCGGTGGAGCTGAAACTGACACACAGCGATCTGCAGCAGCCCGTAGTCGGTAAGTTGACCCGCATTGCGTATTTGCAGCCAAGCTTTCAGAGCATTCTGCCACTCGCCACGCTGTTTGTAAAGCTCTGCCTGACGACGCAGTGCAGACACTTGACTTACAGACAATTGCAGCATCTTACCTTGTAAAAGCAGGACGCCGTCTTGTTGCGAGACTGAGGCGAGTTGTGACAGTGCCGTGGTGCCTACAATGAGTGAGGGGCGCTGCCCCTCCACGATGGCGGCATGAAGTCCCCGCAAATGGAGTCCGGCAATCTCCAGGTCGGTGATAACGAGCAGGCTGTCGTCGCCCACATGGATGACATCCCGAGAGGCCGCAAAACCATTCTCCACGAGGTAGTCGGCGATGGACCGCGAGATGGATACAGTGTCGACAGTGGGAGTAAAACTGACTTTGACTGGTGCACCATCAATCTGGGCGTCAATACGCCATGAGTCACCCACGCAGTGAGCGGGCAACTCAACCTGTGCAGCTGCTGTGAGAACAGCCGACACAAACGACAGGAGTATGATAATCTGCTTCATGCCCGCAAAGGTACATCGAAAAAATCTCATGACGATGCCGCGCACCGGCAAAAGCTCCCCTCCCTCCTCCGGATAGTGCTATTTGACGAACTAATGGCGACTTATGGATTATTGGGCGGTCAGGGTGTCCCTCAGGCTGAAGGTGATACCAACGAGCAAAACAATAGGGAGATTATTCCTGTCACCAGACTGTTTCTCGTAACGGATAAGGGCCAGACAAAGCAATATCAATGGCATCGCTCTGGCGCAAAGTCGCTCTCCCGCCGGAGGCGATGTGGCTGCGCAGATGATGGGAGAACGGTTTTCTCGTCGGAGCATCGGTAAGAACAAACTTCCCTGCAACTACCCGACAAAATTTTGAGAGGCATCTCAGTCTCCTCCTCTCACTGACTCTATCGGCAAGCTGACGCACTTGTTTTTTTATAACATTCTGCACATACCGGCCTTTCTAACGCACATCTCGTGTACGTACGCGTATGCGTGCGTAATTATAGCTCTAGAGATTTTTCCTCGCTTTTTTTGTTTCTTTATAGGGGGTTATAGGGGGAGGCTTTCTTTATTTTTTTCGCTCCTTTTTTATCTTGGCGATTTCGTGGGCGGAAGCTTGGCGGAGCCCGTTTTTCCATGCATCGTAATCTTGTAGTTTACAGCTTATTGCACGGTTTTGTTCGTGGGCGGTTTGTTGGCGGTTTTGTGGGCGGAAGGGATAAAAAGGCGTCTGGTCTCGCTACAAGCCTTTTCCCATACCGCCAAATTCGGCATTCCATAAGTAAAAAGCAAATCAATGTGTAGCGTAATCACATAGTTTACAAGGAAAACCGAGTTTTTTTCACCATTTTACTTCTGCTCAAGAGAACCTCATATCGGCCTAAAACAATTAGGGGGGGAAATATTATTTTTTATATGATTTTTTGGAACAGGTACGAGAGCATAGGCCGGCCTCACAGCTCCCCCAGCCCCGAGCCGGAGACCACTGCGCCTGGCCGTCATCTTCTGGATGTACGGGCCCAAGAGGATTGCTCTTCATTCCTATCTGGATCTATACAACTGAGAGACAGAGCAACGAGCGGCTCCGCATCGGGGGGGGAGGGAAAACGACACGGTGGGAAACTTTTGCGGTCCGACTATACGCCATATCTGAGGATTTTACTAAATTTGCCCTCGCGTTTATACGTAGACCTGACAAAACACTACAATAGAAAAAGGACATAAGAAAGAATGAAACATTCGATTACAATCATTGGAGCAGGTATGATGGGCTCTGCACTGGCTTTTCCCGCCTGCGACAATGGCTATGAAGTACGACTTGTAGGTACACCCCTTGACAAAGACATCATCGAAGCATGCAAGAAAAACGGCCAACACCCCAAGTTTGCTCGTCCCTTCCACGACGGCGTAAGCTACTATCAGTTTGAGGAGTGGCAGGAAGCCGTCAAAGGAGCCGACTTCGTCATCGGCGGCGTGAGCAGCTTTGGCGTCGACTGGTTCCTCAACGAGGTACTCGCCAAGCTTGATCCCAAAATGCCTGTGCTCTCAGTGACCAAGGGCCTCATCAACGGCGAGGACGGCGCCCTCATCTCTTACCCATCCTACTGGGAGATTGAGCTCCACAAGCGCGGCATCGATCGTCAGATATGCGCCATCGGAGGTCCGTGCATCAGTTTTGAGCTCGTGTACGGAGACCAGACGGAAGTCGCATTCTGCGGCCAAGATATGGACACGCTGCGCATGATGCGCAAGGCCCTGGCTACTGACTACTACCATGTAGGCTTGACTACCGACGTAATCGGTCTGGAGAGCGCCGTAGCCCTCAAAAACGCCTATGCCCTGGGCGTAGCCATGACCATCGGACTTACTAAGCGCCACCATGGTGCCGACGCCGGCGTACACTACAACTGTCAGGCAGGAGCCTTCTATCAGGCTGTACGCGAGATGACCAAGCTACTCCACATGCAGGGTGCTTCGGAAGATGCCATTGCCCTGGGCATAGGCGACCTCAACGTGACCATCTACGGTGGGCGTACCCGCAAGCTCGGCATCCTGCTGGGCGAAGGCAAGACCTACGACGAGGCACTCCAGATACTCGCCGGCGAGACACTGGAGTCTACCGTCATCTCACGCCGTGTGTGCAAGGCTGTCAAGCGCCGCGCTGAGCTCGGACTGCTTCATCTCAAGGACTTTCCTCTCATCGCCCATATCGACGGCGTACTCGATGAAGGTAAAGATGCAGAACTTCCCTGGGACGACTTCACCTTCTGACTTACCGACAGTCACTTCACAAGCTTCATACGACTACGAGTCTCCCCTGACCATCCGCAGCGGAGACCGTAGTTGGTTATAACAAGACAGTCTAGAAACAAACTAAAAACAATACATTAAAAACAATCATGGATCAATCTGTCAAGAAAAAATACGTCTATTGGGAATGGCGCACCATCATCATCTTGATGATTGGCTACGCGCTCTTCTACTTTGTACGTAAGAACTTCTCCATAGCCATTCCCGCCATGGAGCATTCACTTGGACTGAGCAAGCTGCAGCTCGGCCTCTTCCTCACGCTCAACGGCATCATCTACGGTTTCAGCCGCTTCATCAACGGTATCCTCGTCGACCGCTACAGCAAAAAGTGGATTATGGCCACGGGGCTCCTGCTCTCGGCTATCGTCAACTTTGCCATCTGCTTCTCGCCCCACATGAACGGATTTATGAATCTACTTGATACTCAGGGAAAAGCCACCATCGGACTTGTTTACCTCATCGGTTCGCTCTGGGTCGTCAACGGCTATCTGCAAGGCATGGGAGTACCTCCCTGCATCGGCTTGATGAGTCACTGGGTACGTCCCTCAGAGCTGGCCATGAAGCAGAGCATCTGGAATGCCTCCCACTCCATCGGCGCCGGTCTGGTAGCTGTCATCTGCGGCTTCCTGCTCAATAAGTGCGGCTACACAGCCTGGAATCTCTGCTTCGCCGTGCCGGCCGCCATTGCCTTGGTCGGCGTGCCTCTGATCATCTTTGGCATCAAGGATGACCCTGCCGAAGCCGGACTTCCTAGCATCGGCGAGATTGACCGCAGCGAGCAAGGCGAGACAGAAAAGGTCAAGATTGAGAAGGCTCAGCCCCTCAAGGGTGCCGCCTTCAAGGCTGTCGTCAACAAGATGGTCTTCCGCAATCCCTTCATCTGGACCTTGGCCATCACCAACTTCTGCATCTACGTCATCCGCTTCACCATACTCGACTGGGGCAGCTCCTTCCTGACACAGTTTAAGCAAATGGCCATCGACGAGGCCAGCACCATCGTCGCCGTATGTGAGCTCATAGGCGGTATCCTCGGCATGCTCCTGGGCGGATGGGTCACCGACCACGTCTTCAAGCACCGTGCCCACTGGACCTGCTTCTTCGCCATCATCTGCGCCACAGTCTGCTTCTTCCTCTTCTGGAAAAGCCCGTCGCCTTACCTCTACGTACCCTTCCTGGTGCTGAGCGCCTTCTTCATCTACATACCTCAGGCTCTGCTGGGTATCTGCGCCTCACAGCAGGCTACCAAGTATGCCGCAGCCACTGCCAACGGTATCCTCGGCATCTTCGGCTACGCCAGCACGACTGTGAGCGGTATCGCATTTGGTGCGCTGGCCAGCTCTAGCTGGGGATGGAACGGAGTATTTACCGTCGCCCTCATCTTCGGCGCCGTCGGTATCCTCGTCATTGCCACCATGCTTAAGGCTCCGGCTACAGGATACACCAAGGTCAACAAGATCCTCGCTGAGGTAGCTCCTGAGCAACTTCAGGACCAGACCGACGACCCTCAGTAGCGGCCCCCTTTTACTAAGATTTAACCGTCCGGCTGCCTCCCCGGTGGAGACAGCCGGACTTTACCACAATATACAATTTTTTTATACACCTCTTCATAGCTATATGTCAAAGATCATACTCACGGGCGACCGCCCCACAGGCAAACTTCACCTCGGCCACTACGTAGGCTCCCTACGTCGCCGCGTACAACTGCAGGAACAGGGCGGATACGACCGCATGTTTGTCTTTATGGCCGATGTCCAGGCCCTTACCGACAATGCCGACAATCCCGAGAAGATACGCCAGAGCATCGTCAACGTTGCCCTCGACTACCTCTCCGCAGGACTCGACCCCGAAAAATGCACTCTCTACATACAGAGCCAAATACCCGAACTTACGGAGCTCACGACCTACTTGATGAACCTCGTCACCGTATCGCGCCTCCAGCGCAACCCGACGGTGAAGACGGAGATCAAGATGCGCAACTTCGAAGCCAACATCCCTGTCGGCTTCTTCTGCTATCCGGTCAGCCAAGCCGCCGACATCACCCTCTTCAAGGCCACGACCGTACCGGCCGGTGAGGACCAGGAGCCTATGCTCGAGCAGACGCGCGAATTGGTACGCCGCTTCAATAGCACGTACGGCCCTGTCTTGGTAGAGCCCGAGATCATGCTTCCCGAGAGCGCTATCGCGCGCCGTCTCCCCGGCACCGACGGCAAGGAGAAGATGTCCAAGAGTCTCGGCAACTGCATCTACCTCAGCGACTCCGCCGACGAGGTATGGCGCAAGGTCAAGGGCATGTACACCGATCCCACCCACCTGCAAGTCAATGACCCCGGGCACGTAGAGGGCAATGCCGTATTTGCCTACCTTGACGCCTTCTCTACGCCACAGGACTTCCAAGACTTCCTGCCCGAGTACCAGAACCTTGACGAGCTCAAGGATCACTACCGCCACGGTGGGCTCGGCGATATGAAGTGCAAGAAGCTGCTCAACAATATCCTCAACCGCCTGCTCGACCCCATCAGACAGCGTCGCAGCGAGTACCAGAAGGATATTCCCGAGATCTACAATATCCTGCGAAAAGGCTCGGAAAGCGCCCGCGAGTTTGCCGCCCAGACGATGCAGGAGGTACGCCATGCCATGCGCATCGACTACTTCGACGACAAGGAGTTCATCCAAGAGCAGCAGAAGCTCTTCAACCCGGAGTAGCCGACTGCCGCTCTGAGCCCCGCTAACTGACTAAACAGCCGAAGTCCCATGAATAAGCTATTGCGCCCCGCCGCATTCATTGTCGTAGCCATGCTGGCGCTGAGCGCCTGCCACACCAGCCAGTCGGCTGACTATAGCCGGCAGTTCCCCTACTGCAGTCCCCGTCAGGCCAAGATCTACGCCAGCGGTGCAACCCGTATTGATTCGGCCTATGCCGTCAGCCACGCCAAGGAGATACGTGCCCGCAAGCGGCTCCTCTGCTTTGACCTCGACGCTACGATCACGCAGCACAAGACGCAGATGACGCCCGAGGCCACCCGCACGCTCGACTCCCTGGGCAAGCACTACAAGCTCCTCATGGTCGGCGCCGGCAATGCGCCCCGCATCTATCATCAAATGAACGACTACCCCATTGACATCCTCGCCAACTATGGCATGCAGGAGAGTCGGATGGTCAATGGCCGGTTTACCATCGTACGCGAGACGCAGAGCCATGTAGACACGGCCTTCTTCCGCAAGCAGTGCGACTATCTGCGCCAGAAGTACGGCTATACCCAGTACAAGGGCGATCCCATCGAGTTTCACGAGAGCGGCATGGTCACTTTTGGACTCCTCGGCACCAAGGCCGACAAGGCCGACAAGCTTACCTTTGACCCTGACAAGCGCAAGCGTCTTGACATGTATCCCGAGGTACAGCGCATCTTCAAGGACTATACCGTCTATATCGGCGGCAGTACCAGCTTTGACTTCTCAGAGAAGCAGTACAACAAGTACGACGCCATCATGCGCTACGCCCGCGAACACGGCTACAAGAAGGACGAAATCCTCTTTGTCGGCGACGACTTCACCGATGGTGGCGGCGACAGCCATGTGCGTCTTGGCGGTCTCGACTATATCCAGATCTACGACTACCGCACATTTCCGCAGCGCATGAAGTTTCTCTACGAGTAAGTTCTCGCGCACTGCCATCCCCTCTTAGCACATCTGCCCGCAGCCTGTGCCCTCCACCAAGCCGCCACAGAGAGCTGCCGGCGCAGACCGTTGTGTGCCAGCAGTTATAAGTCGTGACAGTTTGCTTCATGGAGCCAATCCCGAGAGAGAGACGTTAGCCGATGCCTTTCCCCCTACCAGACCTTTGACTGAGAAAGGATTTTTTCCAACACTACTAAGCCCTTTCTCCGGCTACAAGAACTTTCTGCCTGAGATGCAGCGTGTTTATGGAGACACGGAGGTGAGCCTTTCCGGTACAGCCAGGCTACAGCTAAGTTCTGTCCGCCGCACAAAACGGGCGCTGCAAGACGGAGGGAGTTTTTTTGATGTCCGCGACCATACATTTCTTACAAAAGCCTTATCTTTGCAAGTGACAAGCGATGGCCGGCACAGACAGTTGTCGTCTGTCAGCAACCTAAATCTCAACTACTCACAAAACACTTACCTCGATATGAAAAGGCTACACTCTTTCGCACTTCTTCTATTCCTGCCCGCATTCAGCCTGATTGCTTCGACCTATGACACGTCGGATGCTGCAGCGCCCGCCGAACATCTTGTGTTGACCGCCAGCGCTTCTTCTGAACGCAATCTCTCCCACGGCCCTTATCTGCAAGAGGTGACGACTGACGGAGCCACCATCGTCTATGAGACCTTGACCAACGCCTTCTCCTGGATAGAGATACGCAAGCCCGGCTCCACGACGGTCACCAAATACTACGGTTCGCACTACGGCCTCTTGGACGCCAACACGACCCACTTCGCCATACGCGCCACCTCGCTCGAGCCGGGCACGACCTACCAGTACCGCATTGCGACCAAACAGATCGACAGTTTTCAGCCCTATAAGGTCACCTTTGCCTCCTCCACGCCGACCTACACCAACTGGTTCACCTTCGACACCGTCGACCCCAACAAGACGACTCACTCCCTCTTCATCACCAGCGACATGCACAATCGCCCGAAAGTGCTTGAGCGTCTCCTGCGCGGTCTGGACTTCGCCACATGCGACCATATCATCTACGCCGGCGACATGGAGGACTATATGCAGACCTCAAGCGAAGAGCCCTACAGTGCCTTCATCGACAAGAGCGTTGAACTCTTTGCCTCGCGCAAGCCATTTCAGATAGTGCGCGGCAACCATGAGACACGCGGAGATATGGCCCGCAATTTCAGTTACTACTTCCCCCGCGTCAGCGGCCAGATCTACGCTGCCTGCCGATGGGGTGACCTGGAGATGATCTTCCTCGACTGCGGCGAGGATAAGGCCGACACCAATAGCGAATACTCCGGTCTGGTCGACTTCTTCGCCTACCGCACTCAGGAAGCCGAATGGCTCAAGCAGGTCATTGCCTCCGAGGACTTCAAGACGGCCAAATACCGTATCGTCGTCAGCCACTATGCCGCACCGGCCCGCGGCGCCTCTGGATGGGCAGGATACCAGGACTTTGAGGACAAGATGCTGCCTCTGCTCAAAAATGCGGGCATCGACCTCATGGTAGCCGGACATACCCATCCCAAGACCTGCGTTGAAGTGCCTGTCAACGATGCCGGCAAGGGCAACACCTACCCTGTCATCATCCAGGGCTACTACTCGGCCACCCGCATCGACATCAGCGCTGACGGCAAGATCAAGGTCAAGGTACTGGGCACCGACGGCACTACACAACTCGAGAAGACTTACCAACACCAGTCCTGACCCCCATCTCGTAACCAACAACTACAGTCTATACCATAGTGGACAACATACGAAATTTTTGCATCATCGCTCATATCGACCACGGCAAGTCTACCCTAGCCGACCGACTCCTCGAATACACCAAGACTGTCGCTGTGACTGAAAATCAGATGCTCGACGACATGGATCTGGAGCGCGAGCGTGGCATCACCATCAAGAGCCACGCCATCCAGATGGACTACCTGAAGGACGGCCAGCACTATACGCTCAACCTCATTGACACCCCAGGACATGTGGACTTCAGCTATGAGGTAAGCCGTAGCATCGCCGCCTGCGAGGGTGCCCTCCTGCTGGTCGACGCGACCCAGGGCGTACAAGCACAGACCATCTCCAACCTCTACATGGCCATCGACCATGACCTCGCCATCATCCCCGTCATCAACAAGTGTGACATGATCAATGCCATGCCAGACGAAGTGGAAGACGAGATCGTAGACCTCATCGGATGCGACCGCTCCGAAATCATCCGCGCCTCGGCCAAGACGGGCGAGGGAGTGCCTCAGATCCTCGATGCTGTCGTCGAGCGCATTCCCCATCCCACCGGCGACCCCAAGGCTCCCCTGCAGGCGCTTATCTTTGACAGCGTC
This sequence comes from uncultured Prevotellaceae bacterium, assembly GCA_900316315.1. Classification (GTDB taxonomy): domain Bacteria; phylum Bacteroidota; class Bacteroidia; order Bacteroidales; family Bacteroidaceae; genus UBA6382. Next base: position 147,571 of record ONCK01000006.1, on the reverse strand, counting down.
TTCAATCCTTTCCGCGGTATTATCGCATACTTTAAGATTGAGAACGGTGAGCTCCACAGCGGCGAGAATGTCAAGTTCGTCAACACAGGCGAGCAATACGTCGCCGATGAAATCGGAGTGCTCAAGATGGACCTCGTCCCCCGACAGACCCTCTCTTGCGGCAACGTGGGCTATATCGTCAGCGGCATCAAGCGCGCCACCGAGGTCAAGGTAGGCGATACCATCACCTCGATTGCCAATCCCTGCGACCATGCCATTGCGGGATTTGAGGAAGTCAAGCCTATGGTCTTTGCCGGTGTCTACCCCATTGACCCAGAGGACTTTGAAGACCTTCGCGCCTCACTGGAAAAGCTGCAGCTCAATGACGCCAGCCTCTCCTTCTCTCCCGAGAGCAGTACAGCACTGGGATTTGGTTTCCGTTGCGGCTTTCTCGGTCTGCTCCACATGGAAATCGTCCAGGAGCGACTCGACCGCGAATTCAATATGGACGTCATCACGACCGTCCCCAATGTCTCCTACAAGGTCTACACCAAGAAGGGCGAACTCCTTGAGGTACACAACCCCTCCGGCATGCCCGATGCCACTGAGATTGACCATATCGAGGAGCCTATCATCCGCGCCAGCATCATTACGACGTCTGAGTTTATCGGACCCATTATGACGCTCTGTCTTGACAAACGCGGCACCCTCGTCAACCAGGAGTATGTGGCCGGCAACCGCATGGAACTGATCTTTGACCTGCCTCTGGGCGAAATCGTCATCGATTTTTACGACAAGCTCAAATCAATTTCCAAGGGCTACGCCTCCTTTGACTACCATATGAACGGCTTCCAGCGCTCCGCTCTGGTCAAGCTTGATATTCTGCTCAATGGCAAGCAGGTCGACGCCCTCTCCGTGCTCACCCACGTGGACAATGCACCATCCTTTGGCCGTCAGATGTGCCAGAAGCTCAAGGACCTACTACCCCGACAGCAGTTTGACATCGCCATCCAGGCAGCCATCGGCGCCAAGATCATCGCCCGTGAAACCGTCAAGCAGGTACGCAAAGACGTCACTGCCAAGTGCTACGGAGGTGACATCAGCCGTAAGCGCAAGCTCCTCGAGAAGCAGAAGCGAGGCAAAAAGCGCATGAAGCAAATCGGCAACGTACAGGTACCCCAGAAGGCCTTCCTCGAAGTCCTCAAGCTCGACTGACCCCACCCCAAGCCTCCGGATGGCCGACAAGAGCACATCCCCTGCCTATCACAACTCTCCGGCCGACTGACGTGAAAAGGATCAGCAGCCTTGTCCTCCTGTGTCTCGTGTGACCTCGCTCTCCTCACGGGCCGCCTATAGGACAACTCGCCTTGTATAGCGTAGCCTTGTATAGCGTAGCCTTGTATAGCGTAGCCTTGTATAGCGTAGCCTTG
>ONCK01000006.1:0-146108 GCA_900316315.1 uncultured Prevotellaceae bacterium | reverse complement strand
TTGTATAGCGTAGCCTTGTATAGCGTAGCCTTGTATAGCGTAGCCTTGTATAGCGTAGCCTTGTATAGCGTACAAGGTGGCTTGCCGTACAAACCAGGACCGATATAGTGCCGACAGCAAGCCGCCTTGTAAGTATCTCTGGCATAGAGGGTAGCACACAACGCTCCTCTTATCCTATTCCTTCACCATCTGCCGGCTATGCCCCGCCTACTCCACAGCCACACCCGTCCCTTCCGACGGCCCTGCTGGGACATGACGCGGCCAGGAAACAGGTTCTCGTGGGGCGACCTCGCCGCCGACGCTATCGGAACAGCGGTCGGAATTGCGCCAGCCCTGTTAATTATCTTTATCGGGAAAGGTGGCGCGTTATGAGCGGGGAATATATCTACCGTGTGGCTTCCAAACAGCCGCCCGCTGGGGCGGAGGACGGGCACACGGAGTTCTTTTTCCACAGCCTTGCGGCGATATATGATTTCTTCACCGCCGAGCAGGTCGGCTGCCAGTTTACGCGCCTGTGGAACATCGGCGTTTCAGACGGCACAGCCTACGAGGGTCGCCAGTGTATATCACCCGCGAGCCGATTGCTCGGAAAAAGCGCAGAAACGCCCCAAATTTCAGAGACAATTCGTCTGGCGATAATTACACGCAAGACAAAAGTAAAGCGCACAGACAGCGATTTAAGCTCAAATAACTAACTTTGCAAAGCGATGAAAGATTACAGACAAATAGCAATCAAATATGCTTCGCAGCGGGGGTATAATTATCGTGCGACCTTCTGCGGAAAAGGGCGGGTATAAGTACTTCCATATCGATTTCACAGGTCGCCCACGTTATACAAGACACCCACACATTATCAAGATAAGCTCCACGGGAAAAGTGTTCCCCGTGCTGAATGTTGATGAAATTTATTAGGCTTATAAACAAGCTAAAGACGACGAGCTATCTTCTTGATTAAGTCTTTACGCAGTAGAAGTCTGTCTATTCTCAGCACTTCGAAATACTCAACATCACGGTCGGCGTATTCTTCAAGATTGAGGAATGCGCCGCTTTGGGCGCCGTAGAAGTGTATGTCGCCGTTCGGAAGCCTTTCGGCGGTAATAACGTGTCCTGTTTTATCCAAGTAGTTTATCCCTATATCGTACCGCCCGACGGCCTGTGTCTGCTTCTCGAACTTGGAGAAAAGCTCGTCATCGGTATCTCCATGAACAAGGGTGAGTTGCGGAGCTTTTCCTGTTTTCGGGCTTATCCAAGCTTGCTCGAAATGGTCGCCGAGTTCCTTTGATGCGCTGCCGTCCTTATTATCTACGGGTAGGTCATTTGCGTAACTATATCCGCTCCTTTACAGCCACCAAGACAACGGTGTCTGTGTGTAGACCATTTGCGGGCATAGATGATCCGCCACCAACCGGCAGAGGCACAACAGCCAAGAGACAGACTCCTACATGCAGCGCTCTTCGTCCGTCACCCCGGGGTGAAGCAGCTGCGGGACCTGTCAGACCAGCACAAGAGGATACTGTAGGACGATGTCGCGCTCCAAAATATCTTTTTTTGAAGCGAAAGTCCAAAAAATAGGCGGCTGAACTTGGCCAATATACAGATTTTTGCGTAATTTCGTCGCACACGATATTGTGTACACAAAACCTCTGTATTCACCTACACGCACACAAGACATGAGACAATACAACTTCTTTGCCGTCGACCTCGGCGCTACCAGCGGCAGGACGATTATCGGCACCTTCAGCGACGGGCAACTGAGCATGAGGGTCAACACGCGTTTTCACCACGACATCATACACATGCAGGGTCACCAGTACTGGGACCTCCTTCATCTCTATCAGGAGATCGTCAAGGGCCTCCAGAAGGCAGCCTCAGAGCATATCCGCCTCGACAGCATCGGCATCGACACGTGGGGGGTGGACTTCGTGCTGATTGGCAAAGACGGCATGCCACTGCGCAGCCCTTATAGCTATCGCGACCCTCATACGGAAGGTATGATGGACGAATATTTCAAGATCATCCCGGCTAAGCAAGTTTACGAGGCAACGGGCATACAGTTTATGAGCTTCAATACGCTCTTCCAGCTCTATACCCTGTGGCGCCACCATGACGCCGCGCTCGCCCAAGCAGACAAGATACTGCTACTGCCTGACGCCCTGAGCTACCTGCTGACAGGCAAGATGGTGACCGAGCGTACGATACTCTCCACCTCCCAGATGATGGACCCCTCGACCGGCAAGGTCATCCCGCAACTGCTCCAGCCAATGGGAATCAGGGAGGAGCAGTTTGCCCCCTACGCCCAGCCGGGCCAGCAGATCGGAGCCCTCACACCGGAACTCCAACAGCTGACAGGACTGGGAGCTGTCCCTGTGGTTGCCGTCGCCGGACATGACACCGCGTCAGCCGTCGCCGCCGTACCTGCTGAGGACAAGGAGTTCGCCTATCTCAGCAGTGGCACTTGGAGCCTCATGGGCATCGAGACGCTGCAACCCATCATCAACGAAAAGAGCTACGAGGAAAATTTCACCAACGAAGGCGGTATCGAGGGGACAACGCGCTTCCTCAAGAATATCTGCGGCATGTGGCTCTTTGAGCGCTGCAGGGCTGAATGGAGTGACGCTCCTGATGATTATGACCAATTTTACGCCAACATAGAGGGCACTCCTGGCTTTCATTCCTTCATCTATCCCGACGCCCCCGAGTTTGCCCATACCGACTCCATGGTGTCGGCTATCCAGACCTATTGCCGCGAGACAGGACAGCCTGTGCCAGACGGCTACAAGGCAATCGCCCGCTGTATCTTTGACTCGCTGGCAATGCGCTACCGCCAGGTCTTCCACCTGCTTGAGACCATGGCTCCCTTTGCCCTCAGACGGCTCCATATCATCGGCGGCGGGTCGCAAAACTACCTACTCAATCAATTCACAGCCAACGCTCTGGGTGTCGACGTATACGCGGGTCCTCAGGAGGCAACGGCAACGGGCAACATCATGATGCAGGCCAAGGCCTGCGGACTCGTCAAGGATGTGTGGGAGATGCGCTCCATGATACGCCATCTCGTGCAGCCCCGCCTCTACAAGCCACAGGACACCGGCCAATGGGCCGCAGCCTATGACCAATACCTCAAGGTCACGTCCAAGAACCAGAAACATTGACCCATCCACCGCTAATATCAAATCTAAAAATACATACAGACATGAACAACAAGCAAATCGAATCCTCCTACAAGGTAGCCAAAGAGCGCTATGCCGCTCTCGGCATTGACACGGACAAGGCCATCGCCCAACTGGAGAAAACTCCTATTAGCCTACACTGCTGGCAGGCTGACGATGTGGTGGGCTTTGAGCGTAACGAAGCCCTCTCAGGCGGCATACAGACTACCGGCAACTATCCCGGCCGCGCTACCAATATCGACCAGCTGCGCCAGGATATCGAGGAAGTGATCTCCCTGCTCGGCGGCACCTTCCGCCTCAATCTGCACGAGACCTACGGCGAGTTTGGCGGCAAGTTCGTCGACCGTGACCAAGTCGGTCCCGAGCACTTCACCGGCTGGATGCAGTGGGCCAAGGACAAAGGCCTCAAACTCGACTTCAACTCGACCTCTTTCTCCCATCCCAAAAGCGGCTACCTCACCCTCTCCAATCCCGACAAGGAGATCCGCGACTTCTGGATCGAGCACACCAAGCGCTGCCGCCACATTGCTGACGCCATGGGCAAAGCCCAGGGAGATCCCTGTATCATGAATATCTGGATACACGACGGCCTCAAAGACATCACCGTGGAGCGCTACCGCTACCGCCAGATTCTCAAGGAGTCACTCGACGACATCCTCTCTGAGAAGCTGCCCGACATGAAGACCTGCCTCGAGGCCAAGCTCTTCGGCATCGGCATGGAGGCCTACACCGTGGGCTCTCACGACTTCTACGCCGGCTACTGCTCCAAAAACAACGTCATCTATACCCTCGACACGGGCCACTACGAGCCGACAGAGAATGTGGCTGACATGATCCCGAGTCTCCTGCTCTACGTGCCGGAGCTCATGCTCCACGTGTCCCGCCCCATGCACTGGGACAGCGACCATGTCACCCTCTTTGACGACAAAACGCGCAATCTCTTTGCCGAGCTCGTACGTGCCAATGCGCTGGGCCGCGCCCACATCGGACTGGACTACTTCGACGCCAGCATCAATCGTATCGGAGCCTATATCATCGGCACCCGCGCCGCACAGAAGGCCCTGCTTCAGGCTCTACTCGAGCCGCTGGACATCCTGCGCAAGTATGAGGATGAAGGACAGTGGTTTGAGCGGCTCGCCCTGCTCGAAGAACTCAAGACACTGCCCTTCGGCGCTGTCTACGACTACTTCAACCTCAAGAACAATGTTCCTGTGGGCGAAGACTACATCAAGGATGTCCAAAAGTACGAAGCCGACGTCACCTCCAAGCGCAAGTAATTCTCCGAGGTCATGGATATTCTCATCGGTCTGTTGATTATCGCCGTCGGGAGCTTCGGTCAGAGCAGCTCCTACGTGCCAATCAACAAGGTCAAAGACTGGAGTTGGGAGAGCTTCTGGCTCAGCCAGGGGGTCTTTGCCTGGCTCATTTTTCCTCTGATAGGCGCCCTGCTCGCCGTGCCCTCACTCAGTCAGCTCATCAGCCTCTACGCCCAGCACCCTGCAGAGTCGCTGTGGACCATCTTCTTTGGCATCCTGTGGGGCATCGGCGGTCTGACCTTCGGTCTCTCCATGCGCTATCTCGGCGTCGCCCTTGGCCAGAGCATCTCCCTGGGCACCTGCGCCGGTCTGGGCACGATACTGACGCCTATCTTTACCGGTAGGCCCGGGGACCTCACCCTGCCTGTCATCGTAGGTGTCATCGTGACGCTCCTGGGCATCGCCATCATCGGCGTAGCAGGGTCTATGAAGGCACGCAGCATAAGCGATGAGGAGAAGCAAAAAGCGGTCAAGGACTTCAACTTTACCAAGGGCCTCACTGTCGCCTTCCTGGCCGGACTGATGAGCGCCTGCTTCAGCCTCGGACTCGGTTTCGGCGAACCGCTCCATCTGGAGGGCACACCTGATATCTACAAGACATTGCCTGCCACCCTATTGGTTACCCTCGGCGGATTTGTCACCAACGCCGTCTACTGCCTGTACCAAAACCATAAGAACAAAACATGGGGCGACTACCGCAAGACCCGCCTCTATGCCAACAATCTGCTCTTTTGCGCCCTCGCCGGCCTGCTGTGGTACAGCCAGTTCTTTGGCCTCAGCCTCGGCAAGGGATTTCTCCAGAGCTCGGCGACGCTGCTCACCTTCAGTTGGTGCATCCTGATGGCTCTCAATGTCACCTTCAGCAATGTCTGGGGCATCATCCTCAAGGAGTGGCGCGGATGCAACCGCAAGACCATCGGCGTCCTCCTGATCGGTCTGGCTGTACTCATCGTCTCCTCCTTCCTCCCGCAACTATTAAAGTAAACTTTCACTTTCCATAAAATCATACAACTACAACAAAATGAGTTCTATATTAGATGAACGTCCCGCCCTCCGCAAGAAAGTCGAAGACGTGGCCGAAGTGGCCGGCTACCTGTGGCAAAAAGGCTGGGCCGAGCGCAACGGCGGCAACATCACCATCAATATCACCTCCAATGTGGATGCCGACATGCGCCAAATGCCTGCCATCAGCCCGGTCATGGATATTGGCATCACGCTGCCGGAGCTCAAGGGTCAATACTTCTACTGCAAGGGCACCGGTAAGCGCATGCGCGATCTGGCACGCCACCCGATGGCCAACGGCTCCATCATACGCATCCTCGACGACTGCAAGAGCTACGTCATCATCGCTGACGAGGCCGTACAGCCGACCTCCGAACTGCCGTCCCACCTGCTCGTACACAACTGGTTTATCAAGAAGCACCTGCCCTATCGCGCCTCCCTGCACACCCATCCCATTGAGCTGGTAGCCATGAGCCACCACAAGCCCTTTCTCGGCAAGGACGTGCTCTCCCGCCTCCTCTGGAGCATGATCCCGGAGACCAAAGCCTTCTGCCCCCGCGGACTCGGCATCGTGCCCTACAAGCTGCCCAGCTCCAACGAGCTCGCACAGGCCACGCTCGAGCAACTCGCAGACTACGATGTCGTCATGTGGGAGAAGCATGGCGTCTTTGCCGTCGACACCGACATCATCAGTGCCTTTGATCAGGTCGACGTCCTCAACAAGAGCGCACAGATCTACGTCTCTGCCCGCAATATGGGATTTGAGCCCGACGGCATGACCGATGAGCAGATGAAGGAAATGTCCGTGGCCTTCCACCTGCCCAAATAGCCTAAGGGCAGCAGCCTTGACAGGGCAATCAATCCCGGCAAGGCGTGATATGCGCGGCCTCAGGCCGCCAGATTTACCGACAATTATACGCACACGACAGATGACGCAAGAATTTATCCTACGCATTTTCATCGCCGCCATGCTAGGCAGCGTCATAGGGCTAGAACGAGAATACAGAGCCAAGGAAGCAGGATTTCGCACCCACTTTCTCGTCGCCCTGGGCAGCGCCCTCTTCATGATTCTCTCCATCTATGGTGTCGAAGGCATACTCGGTCAGATGCCCCATGTCTCCTTTGACCCCTCGCGTATCGCCTCTCAGGTCGTCACGGGCATCGGCTTCATCGGTGCCGGCACCATTATCTTTCAGAAGCACGTCGTCCGGGGCCTCACGACAGCCGCCGGCCTCTGGGTCACCGCAGCCATCGGACTTACCATCGGCGCCGGCATGTACTTGCTTGGCGTAGCCGCCACAGTGCTCGTGCTCCTCTGCCTCGAGGCCCTCAACTTCATCCTCCGGCGCATCGGCACCCGCAACATCTCCGTCACCTTCTCTACGACCGACAAGCAACAGATCACCCGCATCCTCCATCATATCAGGGACCATGGCATCGAGATCGAAACCTACCAAATGCAGTCTCACCACAGCGCCGGCGGAGAAATCTTCACGGTCAACATGGACGCCAAAGTGAAGCGCAAGAACTATCAGAACAACGTGCTTGACTTCATGTCCGAATTTGAGGGCGTGACTCTTGAGGGTATCGAGTAAGGTCCTCCGCCCTGCAAGACACAGCCGTCCCTCCTCGACCAATCACACGACGGCAAATTATCCTATGCCCACGAGCCGACAGAGGCTATGACAAAGTCAGCAGGAGCTAAACTATAGTTTACATTGGCCAAGCCACAAATCATACGTAGGCAAGCTCTTTAGCGACGATCACCATCCGACCGCCCAGGCCACCTATCTCGCCGCCTGCATGGAGTTTCAGACCATCTTTGGTATCAATGCCTCGACAATCACCTACCAGACACTCGGCCTCTCCGACGCCGATGCCCTCAAGATGCGCACCTACGCCTCATCTGCCATCACCAGCGTCAAGTCCGTCACCCCCGATCCCGCCCACACGGCCAACTCTGCCAAATACAATCTACAAGGACAGCGCGTCGGAGATGATTACCGTGGCATCGTTGTCACCAAGGGTCGCAAGTATCTCCAGAAATAGTCATTTTACACACCTACAAAACCTCCCGACAAAGACTTAGACCAAGTGCCGCATCCCGCTCACAGAGCGCGAGGTGCGGCACTTAGATATATGCATATTTTACAGTCTCCCTTAGGGCAATCAGTTCACCCGCTGCACACGACAGCCAGCTTACCGCCTTCACTGCCTTCTCGGCAGACACTGCTCCAGCCACGGCTTACTCCCCCTTGGCAGCAAGCCATCGGTAGAATGTCTGTCAGGCGGGTGACTTACAGGTAGGTCACATCGTCAGCATTCCACTTGTCCTTGGGTGAAACGGCTTGTCTAGGATATCCGATGATGATAGCGTTGAGCGGAATCAGGTCAGGTCCAAGCCCGAGGGCCTTGCTTACAGCATCACAGCGCTCCTCCAAGGGATAGAGTCCTGTCCAGACAGCGCCGAGTCCCATACCGTGGGCAGCAAGCAGGATATTCTCGCTCACAGCCGAGCAGTCTTGTATCCAGTAGTCGCGGGCACGACCCTCCAGGGCCCTATCCATATTGCCGCACACGATAATAGCCAAAGGCGCATCCTTAGCATAGCTCCCATTGGGATTGGCTTGCGAGAGCTGTCGGAGCTTGTCCTTGGAGGTAACCACCACAAGATGCCACGGGCGACGGTCTACCGCTGACGGAGCGGCCATACCGGCACGCAGGAGCTGCTCTATCTTATTCTGCTCCACAGGTTTGTCTTGATACTGTCGTACACTGGCACGCGTCATGATATTGTCCAGCACCGCATGCTCTGCGGTAGCCGGCTCTTGTTTCGCATTCTGCTTGTGACCCAGGATATACAGCTGTCCACCTGTCAGGATTAAGGCAAGCAGCAGAGCAAGGTATACGATTTTTGTTTTCATTGTCCGTTATTTTTCGGTTTGACTGATCTTCAGGATGGTCCCCGTGGGGCACACGAAGCGGCAGTAGGGCCTCATGATAACGGTCGAGAGCGCCAGAAAGACTACCGCTATGACGATGGCCCCTACCGAGGCCGACTCAAAGACAAAGGCTGAGAAGGGCTCCAGATCTATCCATCCGTACCAGGCTCCGGTCCACAGACAGACCATCAACGCGGCCCAGAGGAACTGACGGAAGATATCAAGGCGCTTCACCCATTTTGCCCCTATCTTGACTTTGAAGGGGATGCAGCGGAACGCCAGTTCCTGTATCGAGCCGAAGGGACAGACCTGAGTACAGTAGTATGTTTTGCGCCCGAAGAGCGGATAGACAAAGGCCAAAATAAGCAGCACTGTTGCCACTGGTGTAGCCAGCGGTCGCAACCCATTGCTTGTCAAGGAGATGAGCGTAGTATAATTAATAAAACTGCCACACCAGAACCCGAGTACGGCAACATTGAGCACCTGCTGAATGATGCGGTATACCTTGTTTCTGACAAACAGTGGGAGAATAGCAGCCATAAGCGCCACGATGAGTCCGGCAATGGTCTTGACGCTCAGATCCAGCTGGCTATACCAGTGATCCTTGACCGCTGAGCGCTGCGCAAAGGCTATGCCGCGCTGCATATTGCCGATGATAGCCCGGGACGAAAAGGTTGCTCCCGATACGGCATCCACCTTCATCGAGGCGGCTTGTCCGAGCGTCTTGCCTCGCCATTTGTCCAGCAGGGTACTGGCACGGGCAAAAAAATCGGGCGTCTCCTGATTGTGGAGGGCCCTGACCTCCGTGATGACCCCATCTCTGACCGAAATCTCCAGAGGCACCGTACCCCCAAATCCAGTGATGTCTTTGCCCAGAGAGGTCGTATTGATGATCTGTGTGCCATCCTGCTCCGTGCGCAGAGGAGAGTTGACCGCAGCGGTGTCAGCCTGCTGCCTCAGCGGATGTCCCAGCCACTTGCCGTCGCGTCTTACCGATACGGCTGTAATCATGAGCAGGACTGAGAACAGGCTGAGTATCTGCGTTATCTGTTTCGTATATCTCATTGTCAAATCACTTTATAATGTCTGTCAGGCCTATTGCGCTCATTGCGTCCAAAATCCTAGCCCGGGCGCCCGCGCCGATAGTGACACGTCAAGCAATCTGCCCTGTCAGCTGTCTGCCTCTCTCAAGTCTGGAGCACATCCGCCGTACCACTTCTGGACAGAGCGTCGGCCTCACTGCACGACAAGAGGAAAGCAGGTCCGCAAAACAGCTGTCCCAGAGGTGACACGCGGAGCCCGGAGACGCTGAATGTCTGATTTCGACTGCAAATGTAACGAAAATATTACGCCCATCCCTTCGCGTCTCGCGGAGATTTAACGCTTAAATACTGTCTGACAACACTTTTTCAGCCACCCAAGCCGGCCTTATCAGCCACTAGCGACCTTCACCGCCTCTTGCGCAATTTGATTCCCGTCAATCGGATTGCGACTGCTCCAACTTCTTGGCCACCACGTCGCGGAAGAAAGAGGCTCCCCCTTCTCTATACTGTGCCACTGTCGTTTCTCTTCCCAATATATCGACGACATCTTGCAGTGTATAGGAAGCCTAAGGGCAGCCAAAGGCTGCGCGAGAGCCTAAGGCTCCACGTAATTTCGCCCTGACGGGGACGCAAACCGGAGAACAATTTACGTAGTCTTAGGCTGCCGCCCAGACGGGAGAACAAAGCGGAAGGACGGCCAAAAGGTCGCGTGTATTACGTCCTGCTGGGATTGATTGCCCTGTCAAGGCAAACTTCCGCGCAGCCTTTGGCCGCCCCTTTTTTCGGCCCATTTGTTTGGAAGGGAGCGTAATTGTTCGTAAGTTTGCAGATGGGAGAGCCTTGTGCACCTCCCCCTGCTCGCCCATGAGAGATTTCGTCCACCACACCAGGTCCTCTGCCTACCGTATAGTCGATACCATGCGTCTGTATGGAAACAAATGGGCATGTCTGAGAACCTGTTGCTCTCATACCTGCCGCCTATGAAGCAGATCGTCATCATGCTCCTCCTAATATCACTCTCTGCCACCCCATCGTCTGCCAAAAGCTATGGGGACATGCCGCTGCCAATACGTAGGGAGACGATGAGTGTCAAGGATAGCACAAGCACCACGAAGGCTAAATGCTGCCCAGAGACAGACGAGGAAACGATAGCGACCAAGCGGCACACACGACTGCGCACCCACAGCACGATGATTGGACTGGGCAGCAACAATCAGCTGGACACTTATCTCTCGCCTCTCGAGTACACAGGATGGGAGGTGCGTCTGCTGCAAGAGAACCGACGCCCGACGCGGCTGCTGAGCGGCCGTGTGGAGGTGCAGCACCTCATCCAGGCCAACTACTCCTATACTCACTCCCTGACACGCGACACCAAGTACCATAGCGGCCTGCTGGAATGGCAGGCAGCCTGGCACTACAGATGGCAGGTGCTGCCTTGGCTCCGCTTGCTGGCTGGTCCACAACTGGGACTGCATGCCGGATTTGTCTACTCCACGCGCAATGGCAACAATCCGGCTCAGGCGCGTCTCTCGGGCGACCTCAACGCTTCTGGCATGGCCATCGCCAACCTGCGCCTCTGGGGACATCCTGTCGAGGCGCGGTACCAGGGAGACCTGCTCTTGGCCGGACTGATGTTTGCTCCGCAGTATGGGCAGAGCTACTACGAGATCTTCTCTCTCGACCAGCCCCACCACAATGTCTGCTTCGTATGGCCGGGCGCAGCAGTGACCTACAGCCAGCTGCTGACGCTCGACATTCCCTTGGGCACGGCTGCTCTGCGTATCGGATACCAAGGTGTCATCCGCCAGTACCGGGCCAACCATATCAAGATGCATGACTGGCAACACCTCCTGCTTCTGGGATATGTCAAGCGGTTTGAATTGGTCAAATTTTTCAAAGAATAACCCACTCAGCCTTGAAGCACAAGATAAGCCGTCCGTCACATGAAGCTCGCCATAGCAGGATAGGCAACGCCACGCAGGGGCCCGCAGAGGAAGTGTCCGCAGCGGCGCATATCAAATCTGAAAGCAAAAGCGCTATTCTTTAATCCATTGCCACTTACAAGCTGATATTGAAGTCTTGACTGAACACTACAATCGCACACAAATGAAGGAGTCACCCCATACATCTCATATAGTAAATGCCCCAATCCGGACACAGGCAGCCATGCATCGCTTCGTCACTCTCGTCGTCATAGTGGCCGTCTCACTGACGGCTCTCTCCTCCTGCGTCACGGAGGATACTTATGACAATACGCCGAGTGGTAATCTGGAGGCGCTCTGGCACACACTGGACGAGCACTACTGTTTCTTCAGCTACAAGGAGCAGGAGAGCGGACTCCGGTGGGACAGCGTACATGAGGCTTATCGCGCCAAGCTCTCGCCCTCGATGACTCAGGTGGACCTCTTTGAGGTATGCACAGAAATGATCCGCGAACTCCGTGATGGCCATGTCAACCTGACCTCATCTTATAATGTCGGCCGCTACTGGGACTGGTACGAGCGCTATCCGGCCAACTTCAGTGACAGCATACAGCGCAACTATCTCCATACGGACTACTATATCACCCAAGGCATCAAGTACAGACTGCTGGAGAGCGGCATAGGCTATGTGTACTGTCCGTCGTTTGACCCCGCCTTCGGCCAGGGCAATCTGAGTTCTATCTTCTCCCACCTCGCCGCGGCCAAAGGCCTTATCCTCGACGTGCGCAACAATGAGGGCGGTCTCCTCACTTCAGCACAAGCACTTGCCGAATGCTTCATCAATGACAAGACTCTCGGCGGATACATCGCCCACAAGACAGGACCGGGACACGACGACATCTCATCGCCCCGTGCTATCACGCTCACGCCAGCCGAAGGCGTAAGATGGCAGAGACAGGTCGTCGTACTGACCAATCGCCGGTGCTTCAGCGCGGCCAACTCGCTTGTAATGTACCTCAAGGGGCTGCCACGGGTCACAATCATGGGCGCGCGCACGGGCGGCGGATGTGGCATGCCATTCAGCAGCGAATTGCCCAACGGCTGGCTCCTCCGCTTCAGCGCTTGTCCTATGTACGACCGCAATATGCAGCTCACGGAGTCGGGTATCGACCCTGATATCGCCGTCGACATGACATCGGCGGACATGCAGAGAGGCAAGGACACGATGATCGAGGCTGCAATCCAGCTACTGCTCTCCCAATAGCCCGTAAGCGGACTGACGTATCCGGCCTGTGATTGGCCCGGCGGAGATATGCGCCACTCTCCTACGCTCCGCAAAATCAGTAAAATTGGTTTATTTGGCCGTCATTTGGATACGCCCAGTCACGAGAAAAACTTATATTTTTGCAGTTAATAAGTCAATTTCCTCTCGACCACAAGTCCTATATATTCGCAAAACTAAGATATGAAAGTCAAACTCTTTTTTCTCACACTGACATCAGTCATCATGAGTACAGTCCTGCATCCTCTCAACGCACAAGTCGCAGGCACCGATGGAAACAAATACGTTCCCTACGACCAGCGCAAAGGCAATGAGTCCATAGTCTACTTTACACGTCAACTCAACGCACAAGGCCTTATCAAGGCCTATGAGCAAGTCAATGAGGGTATCACCGGCCGTGTCGGCATCAAGCTCCACACCGGTGAGCAGCACGGTCCCAACATCATCCCCCGCGACTGGGTCAGGGCGCTTCGTGACAAAGATCTCCCCGATGCCAATATCGTCGAGACAAATACTTACTATCAGGGCGACCGCTACACGACCGCGCAACACCGCAAGACGCTCGAGGTCAACGGATGGACCTTCTGTCCTGTCGATATCATGGACGAGGAGGATACCACATCCCTTCCCGTCGTTGGCGGCAAGTGGTTTACCCGTATGTCTGTCGGCAGCCATCTGCCACGATACGACTCTTTCGTCATCCTGACTCATTTCAAGGGGCATACGCAGGGCGGATTTGGTGGCAGCAACAAAAATATCGGCATCGGATGTGCCGACGGCCGCATCGGCAAGGCGTGGATTCACACCTATCCGGGCAAGGACCAATGGAGTATCAAGGAGGAGGAGTTTATGGAGCGCATCACGGAGTCGACCAAGTCTGTCATCGACCATTTCGGCCGGCATATCACCTATGTCAACGTCATGCGCAACATGTCTGTCAGCTGTGACTGCGAAGGCGTCGCTGCTGCGCCTGTCGTAACGCCCGATGTCGGCATCCTCTCCTCCATCGATATCCTCGCCGTCGACCAAGCTTGCATAGACATCGTCTATGCCATGACCGAGGCCGAGCATCATGACCTCGTGGAGCGCATTGAGAGCCGCCATGGGCTCCGCCAGCTCTCCTACATGAAGGAACTCGGCATGGGCAACAACCGCTACGTACTCATCGACCTCGATCATGGCGGCAAACGCATCACCGCCGCTGAGGCTGCAAAGGGACTCAAGCCCTTTGTACTGAAGAAGTAGTTGCCTCCACTCCTCGTCTGCCTGTATTTTGATGCCGGCATCATGGGCCGAGGACAGCTACGGCCCATATACTCTCTGGAAGGAGCCAGACACGAGTCTGTCCCCTTCATCTATCCACCGGCGGATGCCCTGACCAAGGTATCCGTCGGTCGTATATAGCTCCATCGCCCGACATCGCTGAGACATGCCCCGCTATCATTTATCAGAGAGATGGTCAGCGGGCATCAGCTGCTATCCTGCAACAGATGACGACTGATGGCACTGACAGCAGAGAGCAACGGCTATCGGCCGCCTGTCTGATTTGTCCGAAAGGCAAACTCAATTTAGTATCCGCCACAGAAGCATAGTTTGGCAGATAATTTGTAATTTTGCAGTCTTGACAGTGTGGGCTGCAATCGGCAACCTGGTATTCGCACCTCCGATACGGTCCGTCACGTCTAGGATGTTCTATCAATTTTATTTATCAGACAAATGCCTTGTATCGTACATATAGAGACCGCCACCGACGTCTGCTCCGTCGCACTCAGTCAGGATGGCAAGGTGCTCACTTCAGAGGAAAATTATGACGGTCCCAACCACAATGTTGTCCTCGGTCCGCTGGTCAACGAGGTGGTCAGCTTTGCCGACAGCCACGCCATTCCCATCGACGCCGTAGCCGTAAGCAGTGGTCCGGGCTCCTATACAGGTCTGCGCATTGGCGTCTCGACAGCCAAAGGACTCTGCTACGGACGTAACCTCAAGCTCATCAGCATCTCCACGCTCGAGTTGCTCTGTGTACCCATACTGCTCTATCATGAGGAGATTCCCGATGATGCCCTGCTCTGTCCGATGATTGATGCCCGACGCATGGAGGTATATGCCGGAATCTACGACCGCGCCCTACGCCCCGTGAGAACTGTCGCAGCTGATATCGTCACCCCTGAGACCTATGCCGAGTATCTGGAGCAGCATCCCGTCGTATTTATCGGCAATGGCGCTGCCAAATGCAAGGATACTATCCGTCACCCCAACGCCATCTTTATCGAAGGCATCCATCCCCTGGCCAAAAACATGCTTCCGCTGGCCGAAAAAGCCTTGGCCGCCGATAAGACTGAGGATGTCGCTTACTTTGAGCCTTTTTATCTGAAAGACTTCGTCGCAACCAAACCCAAAAAACTCTTTTAATCCCACATGGACTACAATACTCAGCGTGAACGTCTCGTCCTGCCGGAGTACGGACGTATTATCCAGAATATGGTAGACTACGCTCTGACCATCCAAGACCGCGCGACAAGGCAGAAATGCTGCCAGCGTATCATCAGAGTCATGGCTCTGATTTATCCCAAGGACCAACGTCCGGCCGACTTTGACCAGATGCTCTGGGACCACCTCGCCATGATGTCCCACTACAAGCTCGACATCGACTGGCCCTATGAGGTCCCGGCGCCTGACCACAAGCAGAAGCCCAAGCGTCTCCCCTACCCGATGAAGCCCATCAAGCTACGCCACTATGGACATCTCGTAGAGAAACTCCTCGACGAGATCTCCAAGATGGAGCCATCGCCAGAGCGCGACCGCCTCACCGAACTCGCTGCCAACCAGATGAAGAAGGACCTCTACTACTGGAACAAAAATGCGCTCAACGAGCAAAAGATTGCTGATGACATCAACCATCTGACCGACGGACGCGTCTCAGTGGCTGCCAATCAGGTCAAATATGCCAAGACAATGCCGGCCCACGATCCTACCAGCAAGTCTAGCCGCAGACAACGCAAATCCAAATGACCGAGGCAGGGATGAAGCATTACCTGTCAGCATCCGACCTCTATCAGATAGGCAAGGTCGTCAGTGCACACGGCATCAAGGGCAAACTGGAAGTCGCGCTCAACGATGACCTCCTGGAGCGCATCGATCCCGAGTATGTCTTCGTCGCCATCGATGGTCTACCCGTCCCCTACTTCGTCACCTCCTGTTCGCTTCGCAGCCGACAATACGCTCTGCTTCAACTCGAAGGCATCTCCTCTGCGTCTGACGCACAATTGCTGGTCGGTTCCTGCGTCATGTATCCCAAAGCCGATGTACCTCCTCGGGAGGCAGACACCGACGACTGGCGTTTCCTGCTCGGCTACACGGTGTCTGATGTCAATCACGGACTCATCGGTGAAATCGTTGATATCGATGACCAATCTGCCAACGTCCTCCTCTACGTACACGACAGCCAGGAACGAGAATTTATCCTTCCCTTTCATCCGCAACTCGTCAAGTCTGTGGATGAGCCGCGGCGCTCCATCCTCATGGACTTGCCCGACGGGCTGCTTACTCTCAATAACTAGCCAATGAAAAAGAAAATAGCCATCTTAGGTTCAACCGGTTCCATCGGCACCCAGACTCTCGATGTCATAGCCGAGCATAGCGACCTCTATGAAGCCCGCGTGCTCACTGCAGGTAGCAATGCCTCCAAGCTGATTGCCCAGGCCCGCCAGTTTGCTCCTGATGCCGTCGTTATCGCCAATGAGGCCAAGTATGCCGAGGTGCGCGACGCTCTCGCCGACACGGATGTCAAGGTATACGCCGGCGCAAAGGCTCTCCGGGAGGTCGTCACCATGCCCTCCGTAGACGTAGTCGTCAGCGCGCTGGTCGGATTTGCCGGCCTCGAGCCCACGCTAGCCGCCATTATGGCCTGCAAGACGATTGCCCTGGCCAACAAGGAGACCCTCGTCGTGGGAGGCCAGTTGGTACAGTCACTGGCAGCTCAGTACAAGGTGGCCATTCTCCCCGTCGACAGCGAACACTCGGCCATCTTCCAGTGTCTCGCCGGCGAGGGCAACAATGAGATTGACAAGATCATCCTCACGGCTTCCGGAGGCCCCTTCCGCAAGTTCACCCGCGAGCAGCTTGACCATGTCACAGCCGCCGACGCCCTCCACCACCCCACCTGGGTGATGGGAGACAAAATCACCATCGACTCGGCGACTATGATGAACAAGGGATTTGAGGTCATCGAGGCGAAGTGGCTCTTTGGTGTCGATGCCAGCAAGATTGAGGTCCACGTACATCCGCAGAGCATCGTGCACAGCGCAGTGCAATTTAGCGATGGCAGCGTTAAGGCCCAACTGGGTATCCCCGACATGCGTCTGCCAATCCAGTATGCCCTCTCCTACCCTTCACGTCTTCCCCTCTCCGGCAAGCGTCTTAATCTCTTTGAGGTCGGACAGCTCACCTTTGAGAAGCCCGATACGGATCGCTTTCCCTGCCTCTCGCTGGCCTATGAGGCGACACAGCGCGGCGGCAACATCCCTTGTGCACTCAATGCCGCCAACGAGGTGGCCAATCTCGCCTTCCGCCAGGGCCGTCTCTCCTACAACGGCATTTATCAAGTGATCCGACAGGTCATCGACGAGACCGATTTTGACGCCAACGCCGACCTCGATGTCTATCGGGACACCGACCGTCAGGCACGCCTTGACGCACAAGCCCTCATCAAGCCATAGACCGTAAAACAATCCATTAACTCATCAACAATCTCCATTACAAACCCTAAAGTACGACCATGGAAACATTTATTATACGTGCGCTTCAACTCATCCTCTGCCTCTCCCTGCTCATCGTGCTCCACGAGGGGGGACACTTCTTCTTTGCCAAGCTCTTCAAGGTAAGAGTAGAGAAGTTTTGTCTCTTCTTCGACCCATGGTTCACGCCATTTAAGTGGAAGCCCAAGCACAGTGACACCACCTACGCCATCGGCTGGCTGCCCCTTGGCGGCTATGTCAAGATTGCCGGCATGATCGATGAGAGTATGGACACCCAACAGATGAAGCAGCCTGCACAACCGTGGGAATTTCGTTCGCATCCCGCTTGGCAACGCTTATTCATCATGATAGGCGGCGTACTGGTCAACTTCCTCGTGGCGCTCTTCATCTACTCCATGATCCTCTTTCATTGGGGCGACACCTACATCCCAATGAGTCAGATGAAGATGGGCATGAAGTTCAACACTCAAGCCAAGGCCCTCGGTTTTGAGGACGGCGACATCTTGCTGCGTACTGACACCAAGGCTTTCAAGAGCTTCGACAGCAACACCAATATCTCCGACACCTATCGTGACATCTCCACCGCCCGATACGTCGTCGTCAACCGCAAGGGCCGTGAGGTCAAGGTCAATATCCCCGATGGCGGACTCAATATGCTGGAGATGTTCAGAGCCGAGACGCCATTCGTCCTCCCCTACCTCCCCTCGCGCATCGACACTGTGCTGGGTGACGGAGCCGCCGCCAAGGCCGCCATCAAGGCCGGAGACCGGATCGTGGCCTTCAATGGCACACCGCTCGAGACCTGGGGCGAATACAACAGCCTCATCTCACGCATGCACAAGCGTCTCAAGGGAGCGCCTACTGATGACAGCCTACAAGCCCGCCACGTGACAGTCGCCATATACCATGCCGCGACCGGCAAGACCGACACCCTGCACATGATGCTTGACGACAACCTGATGATGGGCGTAGGTCAAAGCTCGCTGCTTACTTACTACAAGCCCGTCACCCAGCACTATGGCTTCTTCTCCTCCTTCCCCGCCGGAATAAATCACGGCGTACAGGTGCTCAAGGGCTATGTTGGCGATCTCAAGTATATCTTTACCAAGGAGGGCGCCCAGAGCATCGGTAGCTTTGGCGCCATCGGCAGCATGTTTCCCGCCTATTGGAGCTGGTACCGCTTCTGGGAACTTACCGCTTTCATCAGCATCATACTGGCCTTTATGAATATCCTGCCCATTCCTGCCCTCGACGGCGGCCATGTGCTCTTCCTGATTATAGAGATGGTCACAAGGCGCAAGCCCAGCGACAAAGTCATGGAACGGGCCGAGTTGATCGGCATCAGCCTTCTCCTGCTTCTGATGGTCTGGGCTATACGCAACGATATCGTCAACTTCCTCATCAAGTAGGGGCAATCTTTGCGCCCACATCTCCTGTAACGTCTGCCACAGGTCTGCGGCGGGTCTGCTCCAGAGCGACAGTCTGACAACCTCATCCTCAAGAGAATACATTACACAGAGGGCTGTACTATAAGTTCCCCTTATAGGTACAGCCCTCTGTCTCTGTTGCTTCGTCGCAACTAGCTTACCCTCTTGTAGGTCAAACGATAGGTATACTTCGAGCCTTCATCGAGACAACCGCCGAGGACAAGGGTGTTGTCGCTAATGGAAATGACAGTATAAACGTACTTTGACGACAACGAGCCATACTTCTTGGTGACGATAAACTTGTTTTCACTGATCGTATAGTTCTGGCTATCGCCCTCAGGATACCATGATGAAGTGAAAGTAGAGTAACGGTACTCATAGAAAGAGCCGTCTTGCAAGATATGGATGCGATGCTGCTCGGCACTCTTCAGCTCTCTGTCCACTTTGACAATGCTATTTTCGTCATTATCATCATACCAATACCCAGAGATATGTGTGCTTTGCCATGTACCCACAATATGCTCCTTCACCTCCTGCTCTGAGGGGGCGTCATCATCGTCGGAGCAAGAGGCAAACGCCAACATGCCGATGGTCAATAGCATCAGCAAACTAATCCATCCTGTCTTTTTCATCTTATAATTGTTTTTTTGATTATAATTACCCAATATAAATTTACATCCTATGCGCCTCACGGACAATCCCAAGGGCATGACTGGCCCTAAATGTCCTCTCACTGCCTGCAGCGCCCGTCCGGCTCACCCAAAACTTCTACTGTCACCGGCCTAACCGTGCCAAACAAATATCCATCTCAATAGCACATGAGGAGCTTGTCTTATCCCTTCGCCATGCAAAGGTAATAAAATTGATAAGGATATCTGCACTTTTGTTTGATTTATACGCCAACAGAGAAGGCCTACATAGTGAGAACGGAGCCTACTCGAAACAGACTATAGGGAATCCAAACAGAAACGTATCGCCCTGTGTCCACTCGACCCTCAGAAAGTGCGGCAACAGATTTTCCTCTCGACTGTACAAAACAGCAACACCAGAGTAAAGGGATACAAGCTCCCAAAAACAAGGCCGGACCTAAAAAAAACTAAGTCAGATGTAGTTTAAGCTAGATCGGCCCCTGTTTGCAGAACTCCGCTGTATGTCTCTACTGCATCGCGCGCATGCGCAGTTCGGTACCGTCGATTTGCCCTAAAGCCTTGGTTATCTGACCGACGGGAGTCTGGCTGAAATGATAGGGATAGAGGATGGCCGGTTTGATAGCCAGCGCAGCCTCACGTGCCTGGGCCGGCGTCATGGTATATGGCTGATTGACAGGTAGGAAGGCGACGTCTATCTCACCCAGTTTCCGCATCTCGGGGATGGGCTCGGTATCTCCTGCGATATAGATATGGAGTCCGTCGAGCGATATCACATATCCATTGCCAGTACCCTTGGGATGATACTTGAGATGGTCTGGCGTAGTGTTGTAAGCGGCCACCGCACGCACCTGCATGCCATTGGGCCATGCTATGCTGTCGCCATTGTGCATCACCTGGCCCTTGCCGAGCTGCTGCACCACATTCTCCGGCGCGATGACCGGCACATCTGCCGTGCCAGAGAGACGGCTGATCGCCTGCTGGTCAAAGTGATCGGGATGCTCATGGGTGATGATGATGCACTCTGCCTGAGGCAGATCCTGACGACTGAGGTACTGGCTCACAGGATCCACATAGATGGCGTGGCCCTCGATGGTCAGCAGCAGAGAGGCGTGTCCCAGCAGCGTGACATAGACCTGACGCCCTTCATCTGTCTGGAAAGAGTCAGTAGCCTCGTTGAGATAGGCAGGATGGGCAAATTCGGGACGTGCCTTCTCCGGGCGGCGGTGTGAGCATGATGACATGGCAAGCATGATAAGCAGGATGCTAAATGCTAGTAATGATTTTGCAAAAGTCTTCATAGTTGGTTTCAAGACGTGAAAGCTGATAAGGATTGAGTCTGAGAGAAAATACGCCCTTGACAGCCGGGAGATCGAAGTAATTGCGAATGATGCTGACCAGATTGAAGTCCTGGTCTCCGCCATGCTGCATCAGGGCTGTACAGCATCGCGTAAGGAGCCCTGGCTCGTGGTCGAGCCTTCTCAACTGCTGAAAGAGGACATAGCGTGAGGGCAGAGTGGCAATGGGCAACAGTACCAAGACGATACGCCGCGGCGTGTCGACACCTAGCCAGCGCAGCAGGTCTGCCACCTCTTCGGGTTGCCGCAACAGCGGGAGCAGCGCACGCTGCACCTTGACCTCGTCGATTTCTCGCTTTTTCTGAGCCAACTCCTCACAGAGGGAGATGAAGATGGGGTTATCAAGCCGGAGCTTACCGTGGCTATACCGCTCAGCAGCTGCTTTGAGCAGTGTTCCCAGCCATGCCTTGGGACTCTCATGATAGAGCTGGTCAAAGGCATGCCAGTATACCTCCTCCTCCTGCGCGGGCAGGATGGTCTCCGCCATCATCGCCCCGGCAGAGCGAAACTGACTGCTGGTCAGTCGACCGAGATAGGCCAGCAGGCCTTGATAGTCTTCTGCACTCAGGTAGCCGCGCAGCAGACGATCAACAGTCGCATTGTAGGTATGGGAACTGTGCATGGCTTACTCTGCCTGTGGCTTGGCTTGAAGCAGCATGACATTCTCAATGTGCTGCGTATGGGGGAACATGTCGACTGGCTGTATAGCGATGATGTCATAGTCAGCTGCCAGTAGCTGGGCATCGCGTGCCTGAGTGGCAGGATTGCAACTGACATAGACAATGCGCTCCGGCCGCGTATGGAGGATAACGCTGACCACGTCCTTGTGCATGCCAACACGAGGCGGATCCGTGATGAGCACGTCAGGACGACCGTGCCTCTGGACGAAACTGTCTGTGAGTACCTCCTTCATATCTCCAGCCAAAAATTCGGCATTGTCAATGCTATTAAGTCGTGCATTGACCTTAGCGTCCTCGATAGCCTCCGGAACATACTCGATGCCGATGACGCGACGGGCGCGACGGGCGACAAAATTGGCTATCGTGCCTGTACCCGTGTAGAGGTCGTACACGAGTTCGTGCCCTGTCAGACCGCAGAAATCGCGCACCACCTTATAGAGATTGTAGGCTTGTTCATTGTTGGTCTGGTAAAAACTCTTTGGCCCGACCTTAAACTTCAAGTCCTCCATCAACTCCAGTACATAGCCACGCCCCTTGTAGACCTCAACAGGTAGGTCTCCTATGGTGTCATTGGCCTTGAGATTGTTGACCCAGACAATGGTCGTGAGCTCGTCGAAGTGGCTTGCAAGATACTCCAGCACTGCCTGACTCTGCGCACGCTCTGCTTCATTGGTGATATGAAACTGCATCAGCAGCATGGCCTCGCCACTATTGGACAGACGAAACATCATGTCGCGCAACAGACCTGTCTGCTGTCGCAGATCAAAGAAACTGATGTGATGATCCAAGGCAAAGGAGCGCAAGCCATTGCGCACACGGTTTTGCAGATCGTCCATCAGATGGCAGTCGGTGACGTCCAATACCTTGTCAAAGGCGCCTGGTATATGGAAACCAACGGCGTCCATACAGTCATACTTGACATCGGCAGCCACCTCCTCAGTCGTGAGCCAGCGCTTGTTGCTGAAGCTAAACTCCAGTTTGTTGCGGTACCGCTCAATATGCGTTGCACCCAAGATCGGACGTACCTCTGGAATATCGAGTTTGCCCAGGCGTATCAGTTGGTCGACGACTTGCTGCTGCTTGTACTCGAGTTGCTTGGCGTAGTTGAGCATCTGCCACTTGCAGCCGCCGCATACGCCGAAGTGAGGACAAAGAGGCGTAACCCTGTCTGCCGAATATTCATAAAACTTGATAGCCCGAGCCTCCATATAGCTGTGTTTCTTACGCGTGACCTGCAGGTCGACGACATCGCCCGGCACCACAAAGGGAACAAAGACGACATAGCCGTCTACGCGTGCCACGGACTTACCCTCAGCGGCAAATCCTGTCATGGTCACATGCTCCAGTATCGGAAGGGGCTTCTTATTGCGTGTCATAGGTATAGAGATTATCTTAATTATAAGACTTTGAGTTTGGCGTACTTGAGCAGCAGATGCTTCTCCCCCACATTGCGAAAATCAATGGTCGCCGTACAGTTGTCAGGCGTCCCTTTGAGTTCTCTCACCACACCGATGCCAAAACGCGGATGCTCCACCTCAAAGCCGGCCTCGCAACGCATGCCGCCAATCAGCACGAAGTCCAATGTACCGCCATCCGACATGGCCGATGGTGAGATGCGGACCTTGCGCCCCTGGCCAAGAGACGGTGTGGAAGTTGAGGACACATTGTTCAGCGCAGGACGCGGCTTACTCAAGCTGGGCGCATATCTGTCAAGGTCCTGGATGTTCCAAGACAGACGGCCTGTGGAGCGATAGGGATTGGAACTGCCGAAGGCGACCTCTTGATTGTCTCCCATCTTGACATATCTCTTGTCCAGCTCGCTGAGGAAGCGACTGGGCTCGTACATATCCATCTGGCCGAAGTGGAAACGCGACTTGGCACAACTGATGAAGCAGTGGCGCTTGGCGCGGGTAATGGCTACATAGAAGAGGCGCCGCTCCTCCTCGAGCTCGCGGGGATTGTAGAGTACCTGTATATTGGGGAAAAGGTTCTCCTCCATACCTA
The DNA here is from genome assembly GCA_900316315.1 of uncultured Prevotellaceae bacterium. Taxonomy (GTDB): domain Bacteria; phylum Bacteroidota; class Bacteroidia; order Bacteroidales; family Bacteroidaceae; genus UBA6382. The sequence goes on along the minus strand of ONCK01000006.1, from coordinate 122,561 downwards.
CCACAAATACAGTGTCGTACTCCAGTCCCTTGGAGGCATGCACAGTCATGAGCGTCACACGTTCTTGGCTTTCCTGTTCCTTACTCTCGTCGGTATCAGAGAGCAAAGAGACGACACTGAGGTAATCGCTCATTGATACATGGTCTCCTGCACCTTCCTCCCGCTGACTCTCTACAAAACTGCTGACGGCATTAAGCAACTCGGAGATATTGTCTTGCATGTCCTTGCCGTCCAAGCCTCCCAGACGATAGGCCTCGGCCATAATACCCGACTCCTTGACAATCGACTGAGCAATCGTGTAGGCATCTTGGTCTGAGCCGAAGTGCTTGCTGATCAGATTGCAGAAGTCGGTAAGCTGTTGGTGTGTCTTATTTTGCAGCTTAATGCCAAACTGCTGAGGGTCCTGAGCAACACTCCACACGCTCACGCCGGCTGCCGAAGCCGCGCGGAGCAATTTGGCTACCGTGACATCACCTACTCCACGCGCCGGATAATTGACGACGCGCTTAAATGCCTCCTCATCGCTCGGATTGACCGTGAGCCGGAAGTAGGCTAAGATGTCACGTATCTCCTTGCGGTCAAAGAAGGAGTGTCCCCCATAGATACGATAGGGCACCTGATACTTGGCAAGTACTTCCTCAAAGATACGACTCTGCGCATTGGTACGATACAAGATGGCAAACTGCGAATAGGGCAAGTGCTCCTTGAGGTGCAATTCGCGTATCTGTCGACACACGATCTCGCCTTCTTCCACATCGCTGTAGGCCTTGGTAATCAGGATGGGCTCTCCGACTTGATTTTGACTGAAGATAGTCTTGGGTATCTGCTCCTTGTTGTTTTCTATCAAGCTGTTAGCTGCTCCAACAATAGTCTGCGTGGAACGATAGTTCTGTTCCAGCTTGAAGAGACGCGCATTGTCGTACTGGCTCGTGAACTGTAGGATATTGTCAATATCGGCTCCGCGAAAACTATATATACTCTGTGCATCGTCACCTACGACGCAGATACGGTGGTGAGCCGAAGCGAGGAGCGTGAGTATCTTGTGCTGAGCATAGTTGGTGTCCTGGTACTCATCGACGAGGATATACTGGAAGCGTTGTGCGTATTTGCTTCTCACTTCCGGATATTGGGCAAAGAGCAAATAGGTATAGAGCAGCATGTCGTCAAAATCCATAGCGTTGGACTGGCGGCAGCGGTTGCAGTAGGCGGCATATATCTCTGCGGTACGCGGCATAAGGCTATTGGTATCACGCTTGGTGAGCTCGCTGGTCTCCTTGTATTCCTGCGGCAGTATGAGCGAGTTTTTAGCAGCAGAGATACGATTACATATTACCTGGGGCTTGTATACTTTATCATCCAGTCCCATTTCTTTGATGATGGCTTTGACGAGGCTCCGGGTGTCTGACGGCTGGTAGATTGTAAAACTTGGGGTGAAGCCAAAGACATGTCCTTCGACTCTCAGTATGCGGCTGAAGATGGAGTGAAAGGTCCCCATCCAGAGGGATGCCGACTCAGCGATCCCGACAAGCTGTGCAATACGATCCTTCATCTCGCGCGCAGCCTTATTGGTAAAGGTTAGGGCCAATATAGTAAAAGGGCGCAGGCCGAGCTTGAGCAAGTAGGCGATCTTGTACGTGAGCACCATCGTCTTGCCAGAGCCAGCACCGGCGATTACAAGCGACGGCCCGTCGACATACTCTACCGCGCGTCGCTGCGCCTCGTTGAGCCGGTCCAGAAAATCTGTGTTGTCTGCCATTCAGTCCTTGTTGATTAATAGTTTCTGTCTTTCCATTTGCTATTGAGATAGGTCTTGAGACGCGCCTCCGAGACATTGTCCTGACTCTCCCAGATGCGCGTACCCTTAAGACTGTCGGGCAAATACTGCTGTTCGACGAAGTGACCCTCAAAATCATGGGGATACTTATAGTCTTTGCCATAGTCAAGCTTGGCCATGAGGTCTGTCGGAGCATTGCGCAAGTGCAGCGGCACAGGCTGGTTGCCTGTTTGCCTGACGAGCTCGAGCGCCTTGCCGATACCCATGTAGGCAGAGTTACTCTTGGGACTTGATGCTAGATAGACGGCACACTCGGCCAGAGGGATGCGGCCCTCGGGCCACCCTATCTTGCTCACAGCGTCAAAGGCGGCATTGGCTAGTAAGAGGGCGTTGGGGTTGGCCAAGCCGATATCTTCGGCTGCGGAGATGACAAGACGCCGGGCAATAAACTTGGGATCTTCCCCACCCTCCACCATACGGGCGAGCCAGTAGAGCGCTGCATCGGGATCACTACCTCGGATACTCTTGATAAAGGCTGAGATGATGTCATAGTGCATCTCGCCTCCCTTGTCGTAGGCCTGAGGATTGGTCTGTAGTTCCCGGGATACAATATCATTGGTAAAGACTACTGTCTCGTCTTCGGCATAGGAGGAGACGACGAGGTCTATGATATTGAGCAGCTTGCGAGCATCTCCACCGCTGTAGTCTAGGATAGCGTCCATCTCCTTGACCTCTATATGGCGCTTGCTGAGGATAGTGTCCTCCTTGATAGCACGGTCAAACAGCTTCCGCAGATCGTCTTTGGTCAGACTCTTGAGCACGTAGACTTGGCAGCGAGAGAGCAAGGGCCGTATCACTTCAAACGAAGGGTTCTCCGTCGTAGCACCAATCAGCGTCACCGTACCCTGCTCCACGGCTGCCAGCAGAGAGTCCTGCTGCGACTTGCTGAAGCGATGTATCTCGTCAATGAAGAGAATCGGAGCCGCTGAGTTGAAGAAGCGATTCTTGGCGGCCTTGTCAATGACATCTCTCACCTCCTTGACCCCACTGCTGACGGCGCTCAGGGTGTAGAAGGGTACCTCCAGAGCACGGGCACAGATGTTGGCAAGAGTTGTCTTGCCTACTCCGGGCGGCCCCCAGAGGATAAAGGAGGACAGGCTCTTATTGTCTATCATCCTGCGAATGACCCCATTGGGGCCTATCAGATGCTCCTGTCCGACATATTGGTCGAGCGTCAAAGGTCGGAGTCTCTCTGCCAAAGGTGTTGCCATTTCGCTTAGTCTTTAGTTTATCATGCTTTCTACAAGTTGTCCTCAATTCCCCATCGAGAGTCCCTGTTCCGTATCCAGACCTTCATCGCCCTCCTCATCGTACTGGTCATTGCGACGGCTACCTATCAACATCTGCTGCAGATCATACATAGAACCATTGTAGAGGTCGAAGTCCACTGTTCCTTTAATACCGTCGAGACGTCCGTTGTCAGTATACTGCCATAGCTTCCACGCGCCTTCGTACTTAAGCGTGTCGACGTAGTAGTGGGCAATCCAGTAGGGATACTCGTCAAAGACAGAGTCGCTGAGATACTTCATCTTAAACTTGTAATTGGTGTAGATGATGGGCTTTACGTCGTAGTGGTGCTCCACGATACGCAACCACGTGAGGGCGGCGCGCTTGATCTGATGACTTGTCAGCTCGCCCTTGTGCTCAATGTCGAGGACCGGAGGCATATCGCCCTTGGCCAGATGGACGTTGCGCAGGAAGTATCGGGCTTGGGCTTCTGCCGGTTCCGAAGGCAGGAAGAAGTGGTAAGCACCACAAATGAAGCCTTCCTCACGGGCTTCGCGCTGATTACGATAGAAGTTTTCGTCGAGGAAGTCGGTACCCTCCGTCGCCTTGATGATGACGAAGCTTACTGGGTCATCGCCAATCTCGGCCTGCTTGAGAGACTTCCAGTCAATGGAACCTTGATAATGGGACACGTCGATGCCTCGAATGGAATATCCAGACGGCTCGGACCCACGGCCAAACAAGCCCTTCCAACGTATGGAGAACGGACTCACAAAGACATAGTAGAAGAGCGCTGCATAAACGACCACTGTAAGCATTGCGAAAGTCCACAATGCCCATCTTGGCAAGCGAAAAGGCAACCATTTACCTTTGAGCCGCTTGGCGTGCTTAAACTCTAGCCGTACGATGTCCGCGAGGCCCATATCTGTATCTTAAAAAAAACATTTGGCCTTGGCCAGAGGCACAAGCCTCAGTCATTCTGGAGCATGCGCCACGGCCAAAGCCAAAGTCAATGTTTTCCGGATGTGGTATACCTACTTGCTCTGCTCGAGACGGAGAGTCTCAGTCGTCTTGTCGCAGACCTCAGTTGGTCCCCAGTACTGGATAGGACCTGGGTAGACATAGCAGGTATGCTTCTTCCACTCCTCGCGGTGAGCAGCAAACTCCTTGAAAGGCTTGCCGCCAAGCTCAACGAGGGCTTTACGGATCACAGGCTTCATCTTGCCGTTGCGCTTCTCCATATTGAGCATCATCGTGATGGGCACTCCGCCAGCCTTCCACTGGTCGGCGGGTGCTGTGGTATTCTTGACGATTGCCATGTATCCGGTCTTGCCAGCAGCGATGAGCTCCGAAGCGCTCACGCCAAGGCTATAGCAGTAGTCGGCGTCAAAGTTGGAAGGTGCTGCGCAGCGGCCTTCGTAACCGAAGAAGTGATGCTGGGCTGCAAACTTGCCTACATACTTACCCTCGGCCTTCATCTGCTTCAGCTTCTCGGCTACCATCTGACTCAGGAGCTTCTCTGTCTCAATGAGGCTGACCTGTACATTTCCGTGAGGGTCACGCTCGCCTGTCAGCTGCTCTGCGAAAGCACGCGGCAGGCTCTTGAATACCTCTGCATTGGCTGCGGAAAGCTTGCCGTTGAGCCACTCGATGCGGTCTGCGGGAGCGTCGGCGGCGTACTCCTTGGATGCGAGAAGGTCATTGAGCTCTGCTATCAACTTCTCGATAGAGGGGATAAACTCGATGAGGCCCTCTGGAATCAGCACGATACCAAAGTTGTTGCCGTCCTTGGCGCGGTCGGCTACGGCCTGAGCAATATTGTCGACGATATCCTGCAGGGTCTCACCCTTCTGCTGTACTTCCTCAGAGACGATGCAAATATTGGGCTGGGTCTCGAGTGCGCACTCCAGAGCGATATGGCTTGCAGAACGGCCCATGAGTTTGATGAAGTGCCAGTACTTCTTGGCGCTGTTGGCGTCACGCTCGATGTTGCCGATCAGTTCGCTATAGGTCTTGCAGGCGGTGTCAAATCCGAAGCTGGTCTCTATTTGGTCATTCTTGAGATCGCCATCGATGGTCTTAGGACAGCCGATGACCTGAATGCCGGTCTTGTGGGCGAGATAGTATTCTGCGAGAACACAGGCATTGGTGTTGGAGTCGTCGCCGCCGATGATGACAACAGCCTTGATACCCAGTTCGCGCAGGATCTCGAGTCCGCTCTCAAACTGGCTTTCCTCCTCCAGCTTAGTACGGCCAGAACCGATGATGTCAAAACCGCCCGTATTGCGGTACTCATCGATAATGTCAGAGGTCAGCTCAATATATTTGTGGTCAACGAGGCCGCCGGGGCCCAGCAGGAAACCATAGAGTTTGTTGGCGGGATTGAGGCGCTTGATGCCGTCAAAGAGGCCGCTGATCACATTGTGACCGCCGGGGGCCTGACCACCCGAGAGGATGACGCCGACATTCATCGGCTCCTTGCCGCTCTCGCTGGCCTTGTCACTGGGTACAAACTCTACCAGGGGAAGACCGTAGGTATTGGGGAAGAGGGCCTTGATCTCTTCCTGGTCGGCTACGCTCTGAGTCGGCTCACCCTCCTTGAGGGTTACGTTGCCCTTAAGTCCCTGGGGGAGCTTGGGCTGATAAGCAGCTCTTGCTACTTGCAATGCACTTTTTTTCATGATAATATTGTGAGATATAATAGTTGTCCTTATCGGTTTGCAAAGATAATGATTTCGCCTGACATAGCGGTGCTCTCCGTCCACTTAGATAGGAGGCGTATCAAAAAAAATGTATTCTGGGATACCCCTCTTTCTCCTCCGCCCAGCCACCATCCGGACCTTCTATTCTCGTCCTATCTCTTGGGGCATCTGACTGCAGTTGGAGATGCACTCCCCAACAAGACATTACCGCACGAACAGCCCATGAAGCCGACACACGACGTATCGTCTGTCTTAGGCATGTCAACCAGCCCGCCATCTATGGAAGCGAAAAGGAAAAGAGCTCTTACCCCGCAGGCATCATGAAGCCGGTTAGCACCTCTTTAGAGAACGGTTCTTTACTATTTTACACTGATTCGTTATAATCTGTAGAATAATAAAATACAAAAATATCCACAACTAATACTTTCATAAAAATTAGTCTAGATTACCCATGGCTGAAAGTCACATCGTAAGTCGCTTATCACGTGTGCGGCAGGTCACTTACAGACAACTCAGGGCACAATCCTTGCCGCGCGTCGGAGGCACAATTTCTCCGCCTTCTTGGAATAGAAGCACAAAGTCCGGCATGGACGCTGCCATACCGGACTTTGCTATCTCTTATTACGCTAAGCGCAATTAGAACTCGGCGTTCTTGGGCGTACGCGGGAAGGGAATGACGTCGCGGATATTTTGCATGCCGGTGACGAAAAGGATCAAACGCTCAAAACCGAGACCAAATCCGGCGTGAGGGCAGGAACCGTACTTGCGGGTATCGAGGTACCAGCTGTAGTTGCTCTCGTCCATGCCGCGGGCGTGGATCTCGTCAAGCAGTTTGCCATAGTTCTCCTCACGGACAGAGCCTCCGATGATCTCGCCGATACGCGGGAAGAGCACATCGGTACCCTGCATGGTCTTACCATCGGGATTCTTCTTCATATAGAAGGCCTTGATCTCGCTGGGGTAGTCGTTCATGATGACAGGACGCTTGAAATACTCCTCTACGAGGTAACGCTCGTGCTCACTGGCGAGGTCCATGCCCCAGCCGGTGACAGGGAATTCAAACTTACGGCCGTCGCGTACTGCCTGCTCGAGGATCTCGATACCCTCGGTATAGGACAGACGGACAAAGTTCTCCTTGACGACAGACTGAAGCGTCTCCAGCAGCGTCTTGTCGATCATCTTGTTGAGGAAAGCCAAGTCATCCTGGCAATTGTCGAGTGCCCACTGCACACAGTACTTGATGAAGTCTTCCTCGAGATCCATCAGCTCGTCCTTATCCATGAAGGCGACCTCCGGCTCAATCATCCAAAACTCAGCCAAGTGGCGCGGCGTATTGCTATTCTCGGCTCTGAAAGTAGGACCAAAGGTATAGATGGCTCCCAGAGCCGTGGCTCCGAGCTCTCCCTCCAGCTGACCGCTCACGGTGAGGTTGGTCTTCTTGCCGAAGAAGTCTCTGTCATATGCTACATGGTCATCCTTACCCGTGCGGGCGAGGTCCAGTGTCGTGACTTGGAACATCTCTCCTGCTCCCTCGGCATCACTGGACGTGATAATCGGAGTATTGAAGTAGTAGAAGCCATGGTCATGGAAATACTTGTGAATGGCAATGGCCATATTGTGACGGATGCGGAAGACTGCACCAAACGTATTGGTACGGAGGCGCAGGTGGGCGTACTGACGCATATACTCAAAGCTCTGTCCCTTCTTCTGCATGGGGTAGTCACCCGGACAGGGACCCAATATCTCTATCTTGGCCGCATGGATCTCACTGGCCTGACCGGCTGCGGGGCTCTTGCAGAGCTCACCCTCGACACTGAGGCACGCGCCCGTCGTAATCTGCTTGAAGAGCTCTTCGTCAAACTTGTCTGTGTCGGCAACTATCTGCACATTGTGGATGGTCGAGCCGTCATTGAGTGCAATAAAATGTACAACCTTGCTTGCGCGATGGGTACGTACCCAACCCTTGGCCACAATAGTCTTGCCATAGTCCTCCGACTTGAGGATATCAATTACCTTTGTGCGTTTCATATTGATATATAGGTGTATGTAATATTCTAGTTAAGCCTTATTCAAAGGCGCCCATACGAAGCATATTGACCTCTTCGGCTGTAAGGTAGCGCCACTGGCCACGACGGAGATTCTTCTTGGTCAGGCCGGCAAAGTAGACGCGATCGAGCTTGTTGACCTTATAGCCAAGACTCTCGAAGATACGGCGTACAATACGATTTTTACCACTGTGTATCTCGATACCCACTTGCTTGTGGTCGGTCTCACTGGCGTACTCCACGGCATCGGCCTTGATTTCTCCGTCCTCGAGCTCTATACCGTCGCGCATGCGCTGCATGTCTTCCTCTGTCACGATCTTATTAAGATAGACATGGTATATCTTCTTCTTAAGAAACTTGGGGTGCATCAGTCTCGAGGCCAGATCGCCGTCATTGGTGAGCAAGAGCACTCCGGTCGTATTGCGGTCCAGACGACCTACGGGGTAGATACGCTCGGGGCAGGCGGTGCGAACAAGATCCATGACTGTCTTGCGATTGTCAGGGTCATCGTTGGTTGTCACATAGTCGCGAGGCTTATTAAGCAGGACATAGACCTTGTCCTCCAAGGCAACGACTTTGCCCTTGTACTTGACGACATCATCACGCTGAACCTTGGTGCCAAGCTCCGTGACTACGACATCATTGACCATGACGTCGCCTGATGTAATATGGATGTCGGCTTCACGACGAGAGCAGACACCGGCATTGGCTAGAAACTTGTTGAGGCGCAGGGGCTGAGTCGGATCGACATCTACCTCTTTGTAGCGCACAACTTCCCGGGGCGGCGGTGTCATATATACACCATTGGACTTACGGGGAGAGGGTTTCTTGCCCATCTTGGGTCTGGGACGGCCGTTGCCTGACTCAAGAGTGCGTCCATAGCCCCGGGGGGCACGACTGGGGTAAGGACTGTACTCTCCCTGCTGATTGTACCGGTCTGAGGGCTGATAGGAACGACTGTAGTCGCGATTCTGATAGCCGTAGCCATGCTGTGGCCGCTGATATGATCCTTCATGCTCCCCATAAGGACGAGAAGCGTAATTGTCGCCACCATTCCAGCGTGACGATTGGCGGTTGTAGTTACGGCTATAACCTTCGTTCTCGCGCTGAGAACGCGGACTGTAGCTCTCCTGCCGACCATAGCCACGAGGCTGAGGGTAGCGGCCGCTGTATTCTGGGCGTTCGAAGCGCTCATTATAGGGATTGTCCTGACGTGGATATGATGAACGTGTGGATCTCTCCTGATAGTAATCACCGTTGTTCTGACGGTAGCCAGACTGGTTGGAACGGCGCGGACGCTGATAGTCACTGCCACGATGGTCGGCGTCAGGTTGATGATTGAATGGCTGATACCGTCTCTCATAGGCTGGTCTGTCCTGCTGACCGTCATATCTCTGTACAGGTCTGTGGGAATAGCCGTTGCCGTCATTACGCGGCTGCGTAGCTGCAGGGTGATTGGGGACAATCTTCTCACCACGCGGGATACGACGACGCGTACGGGGTGCACCGGCCGGCGAGCTAGACGCGTCGGATGCAGAGGAGTGCGGCGCTGCAGATCCTTCTGCGAGTGGGGTACTTAGTTCTTTTTCGTTTTCAGGTTTCATGTTTTCATTAGCCTCACGGCTGATTAAAAGGTTTAATAAACTTAGTGGTAATATCTTGTGGATAGTAATTAGATACCTGTGTAGGTATGGGGGGTGATTGCGCGGAGCTCCTCCTTCACACTCTCGCTGACGTTGAGTCCGTCAATGAAGTGGCGAATGCTCTCCTGGGTAATATCATTATTGGTACGGGTAAGAGCCTTAAGCGCCTCGTAGGGATGAGGATAACTCTCGCGACGCAGGATAGTCTGGATACCCTCTGCGACGACAGCCCAGCAGTCATCGAGGTCGCGGCGGATGGTCTCCTCGTGGAGCAGGAGCTTGTTGAGTCCCTTGAGCGAACTCTTGATGGCAATGAGGATATGCCCGAGGGGCACACCGATATTGCGAAGGGTCGTAGAGTCGGTCAAGTCGCGCTGCATGCGGCTTATCGGCAGCTTCATGCTGAGGTGGGCCAGCAGAGCATTGGCTACGCCGAGATTGCCCTCCGAGTTTTCGAAGTCAATGGGATTAACCTTGTGAGGCATAGCACTCGAGCCAACCTCTCCTGCCTTGATCTTCTGTTTGAAATAGTTCATCGAGATATACTGCCAGAAGTCTCGATCCATATCGATGATGATGGTATTGATACGGCGCAGGGCGTCAAATATCTCTGCCGTAAAATCGTAATTGGATATCTGCGTGGTGTACTGCTCACGCTCCAAACCCAGCGTATGGTTGACGAAGTCATTGGCAATCGCCTTCCAGTCATAGTCGGGATAGGCTACGTGATGCGCATTGAAGTTGCCCGTCGCACCACCAAACTTGGCTGTAAACGGAATTCGCTTCAACTCGTCAAACTGTCGCTCCAGACGATAACTGAAGACCTTGATTTCTTTGCCCAGACGGGTCGGGCTAGCCGGCTGACCATGAGTATGGGCAAGCATCGGGATATCCTTCCATTCCTCAGCGAGCAAGTTGAGCTTGTCGATCAGTTCTGTCAGCGCCGGTTGGTACACCTCACGGATGGCATCGCGCATCATCATGGGGAAAGAAGTATTGTTGATATCCTGCGATGTGAGGCCAAAATGGATAAACTCCTTATAAGCGTCAAAGCCTCCAATCTGATCCATCTTTTCCTTGATGAAATACTCTATGGCTTTGACATCGTGATTGGTCACACGCTCTATCTCCTTGACACGGGCTGCATCAGATTCGTTGAAATCGGTATATATACTCTGCAGCTTGTCGAGCAGTGCATGATCAATTCCCTTGAGCTGAGGCAAGGGTATCTTGCAGAGCATGATAAAATACTCTATCTCGACATGCACTCTGTAACGGATCAATGCATATTCGGAAAAATAGTTACTCAGTACGGAGGTCTTCTCATGGTAACGGCCGTCAATGGGACCAACAGCCGTCAAACTGTCAAGCGTGAGCATCTTATGGGGTATTATAATTTAAAGGTGATACAAAGATAATTTATTTATAGGAATAGTCCAAATGAATGCTTACAAAAAGGAGCAGAGTTGTCGTATAAGCCGGGTTTTGTCCCCGAGTCGGCCTTGACAGCAAAAAACTCGGGTGTCTGCCATTTATCTAGGCCATGCGTCACCACACAGCTCCATCATTCTACCCTCCAGCGTCGTTCCACTCAGGCGAGCCGCCCTTTAGCACACTGGTATACTTGAACTTTCAGCATCTGAGGCGTACACGACAGATATCACTACCTGCCGCCGTGAGCTCTTGCCTCACGTTCTCACCCTTGCCGACACAGGCCGGCGGTTGTTTTCTTCTACGCTGCTTCGCCCTCACGGACGACTTCCCGTTAAGAAGCAGATTGCTCTATGCTGCCCGGACTTTCCTCTTTCACCCGAGGGTGACAGCGGCAGGCCACCACAACTCTACTCTATGATATATTCAGGTATCCAAAAATCTCAGCTGCAAAGTTACACATTTTTAGGAGAGTGAATGTCCTATATTTCCCTAAAAATTAAGATTTAGTGCGCCATACTTCAGTAGCATCCGTATCGTGTGACATTCAGCCAAGCCCAACTTCTATCCGATACCTGCTAACAGCCCTGCAATTGTCATGCGCAACCGAGATACCGCGTCTTTACTCCCCCACCCTTTCCCAATCACTTCTCCTTATACAAATGCCATGAGAATATAGCGCTGTATGAGGAAATGCAGCACAGATGACCCTACTATGAGACTGCGGAAGTATCCACATAAGAGACAAAATAAAATGAACAAACTTCATAACAACAAGACAAAACTCCAAAGGCCCTGCGTGACAGACATACAGTCAAACACCCCGGCGTGACACTTGACGTTGCCACAGAGGACAATGGCACGTGCCAGAGTGCGGCAAGACCGAAATCATTGCAAATGAACACGTGACAACAGAAGGCGGCAAAATGTCGTGGAGAATGCGCAGTCGATGTTGAGGTGTCTGATGCTACAGCTAAGAAACAATTAAAATTCAGACCGGTCCAATCGATTTTGTTGTACTGTTCCAACACAGTCCATCGCGTCACTTCCAAGACAGCACACTTTGAAAATATCTTCACGCGTGAAATCATCGTACGTATACGGTCATTATCTCCGTATAATAGCCAATGTGTACGACCCTTCGTATTTTTTTATATAATAAATTTGAAATACTGCCTCGTACTGGTACCGACTCCATCATTTCAAGTCACCTTGTTCACGTTACAAGGTCAGATGTAGTTTAAACTAGGTCCGATGTAGTTTAAATTGTAAGGCGAGTTGTTATTGCTTGATAGACAAATAGTTACAAACGCATCAAATGACAGCTGCAAAATATTGGAATTCAACAAGTTAAAGAACTAATTTAAATAGATTGTCGACTGCTATTCTTAGAGAACCAACTGGCCTCTTCAAAATAATTTTTTATTATAGAATGATTACCCCTACAAGACTTTGTAAAATTGGACAAGCTTTCCGAGCATATAAGCTCTTGATAAACAATTACCTGCAATAGAGAGAGGCATCAGAACCAGGCCTGTATCGTCTAAAAGCGATGCAAACAGAAATGACTTTTATTTATAAAGGAGGACAAGAAGCGTAATCGACACATCATTAGTCCCAATTCATCCGATTACCCTTTCAAAGAGGCGTCTATTACGGGCGTATGTCCGCAAAATAAACAATAAATGCGGCGAAAGAATTACCGGTTCACATTCACCGGACAATAAAAGGAGTTTTCGGTACATTGATTTTTCACTGATCTGAAATAGTGGCCTACGTCCGGAACAAATGGGGGAAAATATGAGAACATACAAAAGAGGCAGGCCCTAATGGACCTGCCTCTCGTTGAGTTATAATAAATCTAAATAATTATTGAAGCTCAACAGTAGCACGACGGTTGTAAGAGATCGGAGAGAGGTCGTTTACACCACCTGCAGCCTTAACGATGATATTGTCGCGGCTTACACCCATCTTTACAAGTTCGTTAGCAACAGCCTCGGCACGAGCCTGGCTCAACTTCTGGTTGAAGGCAGCGCTACCAGTCTTGCTATCAGCATAACCTGTAACAACAATCTTGTTGCCATTAGACTTAGCGTAGTTAGCAACTTCCTTGACATTGACGAGGTCCTTGCGAGAAGCAATCTTGGACTTGTTGATGTTAAAGAATACGGACTGTGCAGTAGTAGCCAGTTCCTTCTTAACAACTTCCTTGGTCCCAGCCTTTTGGTTAGCCAGAAGGTTCTTCAAGCGAGCGTTCTCGTTCTGAGCGTCACGCAGAGAAGCGTTGAGAGCGTCCATCTGCTCCTTGTTCATAGCCATGAGAGCGTCAACATCGGGCACTTTCTCCCATGTGGACTTGCCAAGGTTGAACTGGAGACCAGCTTCAGCTGTGATGATACGGTCGTAGTTGACGAAAGAGTGACCCTCCTTACCCTCATGACCCGGGGCAGTCTTCAGACCATCGGTCTTAGGCTCAAGGCTGTTGGCGCTAAGGTCAAGATAGATATTGAGGTGCTTGCTCAGACGCCAAGTGTTGAGGATACCAGCGTTCCAGCCCATGCCATAGATATTGTCAGAGCAGTTGCGGGTAACGCCTGCGCCCAAGTAAGGAATGAAGTTCCAAACACGAGTTGAGTTGTAGCCAAAGAGAAGGTTGCTCAGATTGAAGAGCACTTGCTCATTGGCAGTCCAGTAATACTTACCATGCTCCTTGTTGACGCTATTGTTCTCAGATACGACAGCTTTGCCCCATACGCCATTGACTTTGGTACGGAGTCCGATACCGGGAGTAAACCACTTACCTACGCCTACGCCGAAGCCCCAGTCACGACGGAATGCCTTGAAAGGATTGTTGTCAAGACCCAGTCCGTGCTGCTCGTTGGAGTAGAATACATTGTAAGCACCACCTACCTGTACGAACCAATTGCTCCAGAAGGAGTTGGTTGCTACGCTGTACTTCTTAGTAGGTACATTTGTCTCTTGAGCGAGAGCAAATGAAGACAAGCCTACAAAGGCCAATACAAACATTAATTTTTTCATACTTCTTATTTTTTAATTATAACTCTGTTGTTCTTCAAAGTCTTTTAACAATTCATTTTCACTGCAAAAGTATGAAAAGTCCCGATAGCGAACAAATTTTTAGCGTAAAATCTTTTGGCAAATTAGTTTTTTTTCAACAAAAAGGCCATTTCTTCCTATTTAAGCAATGCCTTAAGCTTATCTGCATCCAATATGGCCATGACCTGATGGCCCTCAGGTGTGTATTTTGGCGTTTGGCAGGACAACAAATCAGCAATAAGTTGGTTCATTTCGTCCTTTGTCAACTGCTGATTGGGTAAAATTGCGTTATTTTTTGCTAATGTTAAAGCTATAGAAGAATGAAGCGTGGATTGAGGTGTCTCCTTGGTGCCATATTGACTGAGAATGTACATAACAAAATCCACAGAATTTTGTCGCTCAGTGCCCGCGGGTACACCCTTGACAGCATAGCTGCCTCCACCCATCGAGGCGATATCAAAGCCGACAGCCTTGAAGTCGTCCAAAAGCCTATTGAGTACAACAGACTGCGAGACGGGTATCTGGAAGAGCTCTGGGAAAAGCAGCCCTTGGGAAATGCCATCGTGATGGGCAAGTCGCGCCAGGAACTTGTCATAAAGTACACGGATATGGGCCCGATGCTGGTCGATAACCATCAGTCCCGACTGGGAAGATGTAATGATGTACCTGTCATACTGCATGCACGAAACCCCCTCGGCTTCCCACTCTTTTCGGTCTATTTCTGGCGCGTCGCGATAGAGGAGCGCATCTTGTTGCCCCGGTACCTCTCTCTCGGGTCGTGGGCTACCGTAGAGTGCCTCCCAGTGCGGATCTACCGGATGCGCCGAGTGGCGACAATCGTATCCGCCCTGTCCGGCAACAGCCCTGGAAGCGGGCTTGTCAAAGGGATTGTAATCCTGCTGTACAGAGACTTGAGGCGGTATATTGGGCTTGGGATTTTGCGGATTGTATGTCGGTATGCTAGGTACGGAAGCAGGAGTAAAGTCTATCGAGGGCACTTCGTTGAAGCGTCCGAGGGCTTCCTTGATCACCGCCATAAGTATCTGCCAGATGGCCTGCTCGTCGGAAAACTTGATTTCGGTCTTTGTCGGGTGAATATTGACGTCTATCCGCGAGGGATCAACTTCCAGCATGATGAAGTAGGCTACCTGACGGTCTTGGGGCACTAGTCGCTCATAGGCAGACATTACTGCACGATGGAAATAGGGATGGCGCATATATCGCTCATTGACGAAGAAGAATTGCTGCACGCCCTTCACTCTCGCGCTCTCGGGCGTGCCGACAAAGCCGTCGACGGTGACCAGCGAGGTCTCGACGTGGATGGGCAGCAAGTTTTTGTCAAGGCTCGCGCCGAAAATGTCTACGATGCGCTTCTTGAATGAGCCGCTGCGCAAATCGAGCAGCAAGTTGCCGTCGCGATGGAGAGTAAACTCGACGTCGGGATGGTTGAGCGCTACGCGCTCAAACTCCTGCATGATATTCTTCATCTCCGTCACGTCGGACTTGAGGAAGCGACGGCGAGCGGGAACGTTGTAAAAGAGATTGTTGACCGTAAACTGCGCTCCCCTCTGACAGGCAACAGGATGCTGGTCGATGACCTTGGCGTTGGACAAGGAGAGGCTAATGCCGAGCTCGTCATCAATAGTACGGGTGCACAGTTCGACTTGAGCCACAGCGGCAATAGAGGCAAGGGCTTCGCCGCGAAAGCCCATGGTGTGGAGACGGAAGAGATCCGACGCGTCCTTAATCTTGGACGTCGCGTGCCGTTCAAAGGAGAGGCGTGCGTCTGTCTCCGACATGCCCTTGCCATTGTCCACCACTTTGATGGAAGTCTTGCCGGCGTCGGTCACCCACACATCTATCTTGTCAGCTCCCGCATCAATGGAATTTTCCATAAGCTCCTTGATAACCGAAGCGGGGCGCTGGATGACCTCACCTGCAGCAATCTGGTTGGCAACTACATCGGGCAAAAGGTGAATGATATCGGCCATAGTTGAGTCTTACTTGATATTTTTCAAGCTTTGGAAAGGCACGGCACGTCTCACTGTCTTGCTGAGCTTGGTACCGGCCGTCTTATCCCGCCAGACGAAGATGTCATCTTTGTCCTTCGGACGCATGTAGTCAAACCAGGCGAAATTGCCAAGATACATATTGTCTTTGGTCGTAAAGGCCAGAGGGTAGAAAGTGCCCGAAATCTCACGGGTCCAAATCTTTTGCAGCTTTTTGTTTTCCATAAACATGCGCATGAGACTGGTCTCGGAGTGATTCATGCCTGTCATCGTACTATCGCTATCAAAGGGGAAGTAGAGCACGACGACGTTGCCGATGGCCCGGCATTCGCGCATCTCCTTGTTTTGGAAGAAGACGCGCATCTCGCTACTCGTAATCTGATTGTAGTAGACACTGTCTATCTGCTCGACCATCAAGGCTTGGTTGACGACGCGTATGCTGTCGATGGTGGAGTCATTGAAGTAGGCATGTATCTCTTCACCAAGGATCTGGCGTTTTTCGCTCCAAGCTATGGGGTTGCCGTACATAGAGAGAAGACGCAGGGATGAGTTGTACGACATCGAGTCAGCCACAGACTGTATGTCCGTACGGTAGGAGCGCACATGATAGTAGCCGCGAAGCACGCGGTAGACGGAATCTGTCTTTAAATTATACGTATATACTTTAAATGTATCCGCGTGCAGATAGAGTGTATCCGGCTGGGAGTAGTTGCGCACCTCGGCCTTATCGTGAGCCAGAGCAAATCCTGTACGTTCATTGTAGTAACAATAGTCACCGGTGAGGATGTTTTTGTTAACCTTGTCGTGGTATATCACATTATGAAAAGCCTCAGAGACACCTGTATCCTTGTCGTAAACGACAGAGTCCCCAACCATCTGGCGATCCTTGTTGACTATGATGGAGCGATCCAGGAGTACGACGCTCTTGGTCACCGTATTAAAATTTCCCTTTTCGGAGTAGATATGTGTGTCACCGCTTACGACATTGGATGGGCCAGTCATCCGAGCCATCTTGGTACGTGTGTCATAGCGCAGAGTATCGGATGTCAGCACATAGTCCTTGCTGACGAGCTTCACATTGTAATTAAATAGCGCCTTGCGCGTCGTCGTCTCATACTGTCCCCAGTCTGAGGTCAGCACATTGCCGCCGTCAACCAACTTGCCTCCTTCAAAGAAGTAGCCTTCGTTGTAGACACGGTCGTAGTTGAGACTGTCGGTGTACAGGGTCGTCTTACGGTGCTTGAGCACCACCCCTCGTCGGGCCTGGGCAATCTGGGAGTTGCCATCATAATAGATGTACTTGCCGCGCAGTGAGAGGGTGTCACCCTGAATCATCCTTACGTGGCCAAAACCTTCGAAGCTGTTGGTACTCTGATAGAAGCAGGCGCTGTCGCAATAGAGTTGCACGCCATTGTGGCTGAAAGAGACATGGCCAACAAAGACCTGTACATCGGGACGTTTGAATTGGTCGTAGCTGACCCGGTCAGCATGACGCAGCACAATCTTCTCCCCCTTTGGGCGTGGCTTCGACTTCGTGTTTTTGGCTGATGCTGTACCGGCACAGAGCAGCATAGACACAAATAGGAGCAAGAGACAGGTGCCTGATACTCCTATTTGCTTTATCGCGTATGCGAGAGATTTGCAGTACATCATTTTATCCATCCGGGATACCGGTAGCCAGTCTTACGCCAACCGTCCTTGATGCTGATATAAGTTGTTGCTTGTTTGTCCCTGATCCACTTGTCCAGGATTTCCTGCTGGCGTTTTTCCGACACAATATTGGTCAGTGTCTGGAAGTCCTCAGTAATATCGGCCTTGTGACCTGGGTAACGGTTCTTAAGCAGTACGATAGCACACACTTCCTGCCCTTTGCTGTTGACCATGGTGAAGGGGTCAGAGACTTCACCTATATGCATCTTGTCGACGACTTTTGCCACTTCCTGCGGCAAGTCTTTCATTTCAAACTTTGAAGTCTGCGTCCGTGTCTCGGGGTCAACGTTGGCCATAAGTCCGTTGTTGTTCTTTGTATCCTTGTCATCGGAAATGACTTTCACCGCGTCCTCAAAGGAGAATTTCTTGGCTCTGATATCATTGGCCACGCTGTCGAGACGATTGAGCGTCACCTTGACCTCTGTATCCGACACACGGGGCTTACGCAGGATATGCCGCACATCGACCTTGTCACCACGGCGTCCGATGAGCTGGAGGATATGGTAGCCATACTCCGTCTGTACAATACGCGAGACAGTCTTGGGATCTGTCAGAGAGAAGGCAACATTGGAGAACTCAGGCACCGTCTCCGCCTTGCCCTTATAACCTATCTCTCCTCCCTGGCGCGCAGAGCCTTCATCCTCTGAGTAGAGGCGTGCAAGGGTCTCAAAGCTTGCCTCTCCGGAGTTGACGCGGCGCGCGTAGTCAAGCAGTTCATTTTTAACACGCTCTATCTCCTCAGGAGCGACCTCCGGGGCACGAGTAAGGATTTGCACCTCGACCTTAAGAGGAATGTACGGCAGGCTGTCCTCGGGCATGGTCTTGAAGTAGCGTCTTACCTCGGCTGGGGTCACCTTCTTGTCACCAATGATCTTTTTCTTTTCTTCCTGGATCTTTTCCGAGTCAATATAGTACTTGATGATTTCGGCGCGTATCTGCTTGATGCTCATGCCACGGTATTCCTCGAGCTTCTCCTCCGAGCCTGCCATCTGTATCATGTAGTTAAGTTGCTCGTTGACCATGGACGATACGTCTGACTCGGCCACCTCTATACTGTCTATGGCAGCCTGGTGGAGAAAGAGCTTCTGTATGGCAAACTGTTCGGGTATGACGACGTAGGGGTCGCCGTCAATGCGTTGTCCTTGGAGTTCGGCGTTGATCCGCTGGTACTCCACGTCAGAGCGCAGGATTGCCTCGTTGCCCACGACCCATATCACTTCGTCGAGCGACTTATCCTGTGCCTGCGCTGTCGGAGCCAGCAGCGATAGTGAGAGTGCTAGCACCAGGCAATGCAGCAATCTGTTACGATATATTTTCATGGTAGTTTATCAGTGTTTGTTGACGGTAGCCAGAACATCAGAATTGATTTTGACGTCATACCGTTTGTGAAGCTGCTTGACCCACTCCTGCTCCATATAGTCCTGGTAGTCTGAGGTGAGCTTGCCCAGCACATCGGTATAAGTCTCTGGTTTGGATATCATCCTGCCGGCCAGTCCGTAGTAGGGGAAGACTCTGTTGGTCTTAGGGGCTGCTCCTCCATAGCGGAGGTAATCGACAAACTTGTTGTCGCCTTTACCATAGACGCCGTAGACGACGCCGACCTGGCGCTGGGTTTTGCCGATGAACTGCTTCTCATAGGCTGCGATGCCCTCGCCGTCCTTCTGCTTGTTGAAGTAATTGACAGCATCGTCCACAAGCTTCTGAGTGTGTCCCTGGATGACGTATCCCTTGAAGTGGGGCTCATCCCAGACGTAGCGCTTCCTGTTTTTCTTGTAGTAGGCCTCCTTGCCCTTCTTGTCCGCAGCTGCTTTTTTCCACACGTATTGGTCGCATATATTGTAGAGCAAAAGCCCGTCGTGGTACTCATTGATGAGATACTGCAGTTGAGGAGATTGCTTGACTGCCTCTGCCTCGACATTGCGCATCACATCCTCACGTGTCAGTTTGCCATTGGAGTCACTTATCATCTTGGCAATCTTGTGCTCCTGAGCGTCCTGCTCTATGCCACGTGCCTTGAGCAGACGTACGATCTCCGCCTTCTGTACATCATATGGCTCGAGTTTGGAACGTTGACGCATGAGAATAATGTGGTAGCCCATAGTAGAACGGAAGGGCTTGGACATCTCACCTGCCTTGAGGGCATAGGCTTGCCGTTCAAACTCAGGCAGAGTGCTTTTAGGTCCAATCAAGGGCAACTCACCGCCATTGGCAGCAGAAGCTTTATCGTCGGAGTATTTTCTGGCCAGCATGGCAAAGTCACCTCCTTGCTTCAAGACTTGATAAATCGAGTCTATGCGCTGGCGAGCCTTCTCGTCCTCTGCAGCATCCGCCTTCTGAGGGACAATGATCATGATATGACTCAGTCTCAGCAGGTCGCTGTCACCTACAGCCCGCTGCTCCTCCGCATATACATTGCGTGCTACAGAGTCGATATAGTTCTCGTCACTAAGATAGGGCTTGAGTTGGGCATCACGGTAGACTTTAAATTCCTTTTGGAAAGCCTCTGTCGTGTCCAAGCGGGCATCGAGGGCTGCACGCACCTTGAGCTTGTAGTTGACAAACATGGGCACATATGCCTCTATCTTGCGATGGTCTTTCTCCAAAGCACCCTTGGTATTCTTGTTGAGCGCGTATTCAAACTCCGACCGCCTGACGTCCTGACCTGCAATCGTCATAAGAACAGGATCATCCGACTGAGCCAGTACCGGACATGCCAGCAAAAGCGTCAACACGGCCAGCAAACTCTTTTTTATCATTTTTATATAATGCAAAAAGCGATTTGTACCTATTAAGTCCCCTATATCGGGATTTTACAGTGCAAGAAGGCAGATGCTCCCCACACTGCGCAACACCAGTCCTACGACTGAGGGCTATAGTTGGGCGCCTCACTCGTGATAGTGATGTCGTGAGGATGACTCTCAAGCACACCCGAGTGGGTAATACGGGTAAACTTGGCATTGTGCAGCGCATCTATCGTTGCGGCACCGCAATATCCCATCCCTGAGCGCAGTCCACCGGCCAATTGATAGAGGACCTCCTGTACGGTGCCCTTGAAGGGAACGCGTCCGCTGATACCCTCGGGCACCAGTTTCTTGGTCTCAACTACGCCGGACTGGAAGTAGCGGTCCTTGGAGCCGTTCTCCATAGCCTCGAGAGAGCCCATGCCGCGATATGTCTTATACTTACGGCCGTTGAAGATGATGGTTTCACCCGGAGACTCTTCTGTACCAGCCAGGAGCGAACCGACCATGACAGAGTTGCCGCCTGCAGCCAATGCCTTGACGATATCTCCAGAATAGCGCAGTCCGCCGTCAGCGATCAGGGGCACGTCTGTACCCTCAAGCACCTGGGCAACGTTGTAGATAGCAGAGAGCTGTGGTACGCCCACGCCGGCAATGATACGTGTCGTACAAATGGAGCCTGGGCCAATACCCACCTTGATGGCATCGGCACCTGCATCAAGCAGCATCCTGGCAGCCTCACCAGTAGCCACATTGCCCACGACAATATCTATGTCGGAGAATGCGCGGCGGGCCTCCTTAACCTTTTCGATGACGGAGCGCGAATGTCCATGAGCCGTATCGATAACAATAGCATCTACACCAGCCTTGACAAGTGCCTGTATGCGGTCAAAAGTGTCGTTGGTCACGCCTACACCTGCGGCTACGCGCAGACGGCCCTTGGAGTCCTTGCAAGCGATAGGCTTGTCCTTGGCCTTGGTGATATCTTTGTAAGTGATGAGTCCTATAAGTTTGCCGTCTTTGTCTACTACTGGCAATTTTTCAATCTTGTTTTCCTGCAGTATATGGCTTGCGCTCACGAGATCAGCTTGCTGGTTAGTCGTCACAAGGTTTTCACTTGTCATCACCTCGTCGATAGGACGGTCCATATTCTGTTCAAAGCGTAAATCCCTGTTGGTTACAATGCCGACCAAGTGGCCTTCTTCATCGACCACGGGGATGCCGCCGATGTGGTACTCATTCATTAGAGCCAAAGCGTCGCGCACCTTGGATCCGCGTCGAATGGTTACAGGATCGTAAATCATACCATTCTCCGCACGCTTGACGATGGACACCTGACGAGCCTGCTCGTCAATGGACATATTCTTGTGAATGACTCCGATACCGCCTTCACGCGCTATAGCAATCGCCATGGTACTCTCGGTCACCGTATCCATAGCCGCGGAAACAAAGGGGATGTTAAGCTTGATGTGGCGCGAGAAACGCGTCTCAAGATTTACCTCACGGGGCAACACCTCCGAGTAAGCCGGTATCAGCAACACATCATCAAAAGTCAGACCCTCAAACGCAATTTTGTCTTCTACAAATGAACTCATAGGATTTTAGAATTAATTTGCGTACAAATTTACCACTTTTTTCCTTAACGTTCCAAGCCTGCTTCCAACTTTTTAAGTCCGCTGCACAAGTTTTAGAGCTCTTTGCCGGATAGGGCTCAAGGAATAACGGTTTTTTATATTACATTCCCCTACTCAGCCTTCTGTCTCCACACGTCCAGCAGTCCCACTTTCCGGATTTTCTATTCTTCCTTCAGCCCGCTCCTCCATGACTGCCGACAGTTCGCTCGTAATAGGCTACAAAAAAATGCACGGCTCCTAACCAGTCGTCTGAGATTGACTACAAAACATTAGAGAGTCCTTACCTGTCGAATGTGACAGGCGAAAAAGAAATGCCTATCTCTATAAGATTTGAATGTACTCGTACTTCTTCTTCTCTTGCGTCACTATAAAATGTTTGTCTTTCTGCTTTATTCTTGACAGCCTCCGGCATGTCTCCGATTTATACTTTGCCTTACTCGTCTCTCCCCCATTATGTGTACAAGTCGTCAGCAGGCTCCACATAAGAGTACCTTTTCAAATGCCACAAAACCCAAACTATGCTGTCTGCAATATGGACTTGATGCAGAGCAATATTGCATCTGATAGCAGAAGTCTTACTTTATAGTACCATAAGAAGCCCTTCTATTACAGCCACAAGCCGTCTTGTCAGCTCTGCGAGTTGACTTGTGATGCGCTACAGAGGGAAATTTATAAAAAGTTACCCACCGAGTGAGTACAAAAAGCGACCTGGAAGACTGATGTCCTCATCTGCTCCTCGTAACATGCCGACTTGCTCTGTGGTGCCAGCCCTTGATGCCATCACACATCAACCTCTTACGGGCTCACGGCCGCCTGTCTCTCACTACCAAATGTACCTCTTCCAACTGCATACCACCGCATCGAAAAAGCATGCGTTCTAATCCATACGGAATATCGCATGGGAGTCCCCGTGGAATTCTGCTCACGAGAACAAGGCGAGTAGAGCGCCCTCAATTGGCCATGTCTGAGATGAACTTGATGCGTACCAGCCGTACTTCTTCCTCGCTGTAGTCGTCGCCAAGCTCAGCCATAGCCGTATCAAGGTCATCTGTCTCCGACTCCCTGAAATACTCGTAGATGTCGTTGAGTTGGTCTTCGTCAATGACATCCTTCAGGAAATAGTCGATATTGATCTTCGTGCCTGAGTAGACGATGGCTTCTATCTCGTCGAGCAATTCGTCAAACTCCATGCCGTTGGCGCTGGCGATATCGTCAAGCGCAACGAGGTGATCGATACTGTGGATAATGGAGACCTTAAGCTTGGACTTGTTGGCCACAGTCCTTATGCGGAGATCTGCGGGGCGCTCGATGTCATTCTCTTGGCAATGACGCTTGATGAGGTCGCAGAAGGCCTGACCGTACTTGTGAGCCTTGCCTACGCCGACGCCTGGGATATTTTGCAGTTCCTCGATTGTGACGGGGTAAGTTGTGGCCATCGCCTCGAGAGACGGATCCTGGAAGATGACGTAAGGAGGCACGTTCAACTGCCGTGAGAGCCGGCGGCGGAGATCCTGAAGCATCTGGAAGAGTGCCGGATCGACGGCAAAAGAAGCCGCATCCTGCACAGTCTCGTCTGCAGCATCAAGATCATCGAAGTCATTATCCTCAGTCACAGTAAAGGATACAGGGTGCTTGATAAACTTTTTGCCGGCGTCAGTCACGCGCAAGGCCCCCTTGTTCTCAATCTGCTTTTCCAGATATCCGGCCAGCACAGCCTGACGTATTACTGACTGCCAAAGCGTCTCTTCGTCATCACTGGCAATGCCGAACTGCTCCAGCTGATCATGATGGTGGTCAGTGATAAGTTCGGTCTCTCGGCCGGTGAGGATATCCATTATATATTGTTCGTCAAAATTCTCCTTGACGGCCAGAACGGTCTCCAGCACGTCAACCAATTTTTCTTTAGCTTCCACGCTTTTCTTAGGATGTAAACAGTTATCACAATTGCCGCAGTTTTCCTCCGGATATTCCTCTCCGAAATAATGCAGCAGGAGACGCCGCCGGCACACAGAGGACTCAGCATAAGCAGCCGCCTCACGGAGGAGCTGACGGCCGATATCTTGTTCGCTGAGAGGCTTGTCCTCCATAAATTTCTCAAGTTTCTGGAGATCCCGGCTACTATAGAAGGCGATGCAGCGTCCCTCGCCTCCGTCGCGTCCGGCACGTCCTGTCTCCTGATAGTAGCCTTCAAGGCTCTTGGGGAGATCAAAGTGGATGACAAAGCGCACATCGGGTTTGTCAATACCCATACCAAAGGCGATTGTCGCCACGATGACATCGATGCGCTCCATGAGGAAGTCATCCTGAGTCTGGCTACGCAGGGCTGCATCCATGCCTGCATGGTAGGGAGCAGCCTTGATATCGTTGACCTTGAGTTGTGCGGAGAGGTCTTCCACTTCCTTGCGGCTTAGGCAGTATATAATGCCGCTCTTACCAGGATTTTGCTTGATATACTTGATGATCTGACTTGTCGCGTCCTTGGCGCTCTTCTTGGGGCGTACCTCATAGTAGAGGTTGGGACGATTGAAGGAGCTGCGAAACTCTTTGGCATCGACGATACCCAGGTTTTTCTTGATATCCTGACGCACCTTGTCTGTCGCCGTAGCGGTCAAGGCGATGATGGGAGCGCGTCTGATACGGTCGATGGTGGGCCTGATATTGCGGTACTCGATGCGGAAGTCATGTCCCCACTCCGAGATGCAATGAGCCTCGTCTATGGCGTAGAAGGAAATCTTCATCTGCCTGAAGAAGTCGATGTTGTCCTCCTTCGTCAGTGTCTCGGGAGCGACATAGAGCATCTTGGTCTTGCCAGAGAGGATGTCGTCTTTGACCTCTGAGAGCTGGGCCTTGGTCAGAGTCGAGTTCATGAAGTGAGCAATGCCATCATCATCGGCTATCTGCCGCATGACATCCACTTGATTTTTCATCAGTGCGATCAGCGGGCTGATGATAATGGCCGTACCGTCCATGATGAGTGCCGGCAGCTGGTAGCAAAGTGACTTGCCGCCACCTGTAGGCATAAGCACAAAGGTGTCCTTTCCACTGAGGACATTGCGTATGATAGCCTCCTGATCTCCTTTGAATGTATCAAATCCAAAGTAATGCTTAAGGACTTTGAGTAATCTTCCGTCTTCTTTCATATACCTTGAGGGGCACAACTGGGTAAAAACTGGTTGTGACCAAACAAAGTTATAAACAAAAGGATTTATCCGACTATTTTTTTGGAAATATTTTTTGCTTTCGCCGTGTTTTTAGGCTTTCATGCGGGATTTTTCTTTCTTTTCTCCTTGTGAGAGCGATTTTGCCTCAAATCTTTCCTTGGCATACTCTGCAGTCACTTGGAACGATCGCTTGCGCGAGGAAGGCAGGGTAAACATCGCGTCAACCATAATCGTCTCGACGATAGAGCGGAGTCCGCGGGCGCCGAGCTTGAAGCTGATAGCCTGATCGACGATGAAGTCCAACGCCTCGGGAGTAAACGTGAGCTTGATGCCGTCCATCTCGAGCAACTTCTGATATTGACGGATGATAGAGTTTTTGGGCTCCACGAGTATGCGCTTGAGAGCTTCGCTGTCGAGCGGGTTGAGGTATGTGAGCACGGGCAGTCGTCCGATGATCTCGGGTATCAGGCCAAAAGACTTGAGATCTTGCGGCTCGATATACTTCATGAGATTGTTTTTGTCAATCTTAAATACATTTTGTACTGAGTTGTATCCGACGACATGAGTATTGAGGCGCTGCGCGATCTTGCGCTCTATGCCATCAAAGGCTCCTCCGCAGATGAAGAGGATATTATTGGTATTGACTTGTACGAAGGCCTGTTCCGGATGTTTGCGTCCGCCGCGTGGAGGTACGTTGACGATTGACCCTTCCAGGAGTTTGAGCATACCTTGCTGCACGCCTTCGCCGCCTACATCGCGTGTGATAGAGGGATTGTCCTGCTTGCGAGCGATCTTGTCTATCTCGTCGATAAAGACGATGCCGGTCTCAGCCCTCTCCACGTCCCAGTCGGCCGCCTGCAGGAGACGAGACAGGATACTCTCCACATCCTCGCCCACATAGCCGGCCTCCGTAAAGACGGTGGCGTCGACGATGGTAAAGGGGACGTCAATCAGTCGGGCAATTGTACGGGCGAGCAATGTCTTGCCCGTACCCGTATTGCCGACCATGATGATGTTGGACTTCTCTATCTCGACATCGTCGTCTGTCTTGGGCTGTGCGAGACGCTTGTAGTGATTGTATACCGCTACGGAGAGCGTCTTCTTGGCGTCGTCCTGCCCGATGACGTACTGGTCGAGGTAAGCCTTAATCTCTTCCGGCTTGGGCACCTGCTTGATATCGGGCTTGTTTTGTGCCTGGTGGCTATGGGCAAGGGCTTCTTGGGAGATATTGAACGCCTGCTCGGCACACTCGTTGCAGATGCAGCCATTGAGGCCGGAGATAAGCATCGCTACCTCTCCCTCCTTGCGTCCGCAGAAGGAGCAGCGCCGCGTATTGTCTGTCGTCTTAGCCATTACTTATCCTTTCTGACCAATACCCTGTCTACCATGCCGTAGTCACAAGCTTCCTGTGCTGTCATCCAGTGGTCACGGTCACAGTCGGCAGCCACTTTGTCATAGTCCTGATGACTATGCTGGGCGATCAGGCCGGTAAGTTCTTTCTTAAGTTTGAGAATCTCTCGGGCTGTAATCTCGATGTCTGAGGCCTGGCCCTGTATACCGCCCAGAGGCTGATGTATCATCACGCGGCTGTGGGTAAGAGCGCTTCGCTTTCCCTCCTTGCCGGCCACGAGAAGCACGGCAGCCATACTTGCGGCCATACCGGTACAGATGGTGGCAATGTCACTATTGACAAACTGCATCGTATCATAGATGCCGAGTCCGGCACTGACACTTCCGCCCGGGCTATTGACGTAGATGGAGATATCCTTACTGGGGTCTACGCTGTCGAGGTAGAGGAGCTGCGCCTGTAGGGTGTTGGCAGTGTAGTCGTCTATCTGAGTGCCGAGGAAGATGATGCGGTCCATCATCAGTCGGCTGAAGACATCCATCTGCGTGACGTTGAGTTGGCGTTCCTCGAGGATATATGGATTAAGATACTGGTTTTGTGCTTTGATCACGTCGTCGAGCACCATGCTGTTGATGCCCACCTTACTAGTGGCAAACTTTTCAAAATCTGTTTTCATTTCCCTCTGATTTAACTTAGGTCTGTTAATTGTAAAGGCCGGGCCTTGAAGTTTTCCAAAGCCTGGCCTCTTACTGTATTGTGTCTTGGAAAAGATTTTCCTTTATTTATCTTGTGCTTCAAAGAGCTTGTTGAAGTCTGCGACAGAGATCTTCTTCTCATTGAGCTTGACGGCAGTCTTGAGCGCCTTGGTCAATTCGTGGTCGATGGCGCGGCCGACGAGACGGTCATACTGTTTTTCGTCCTTGAGCATATCCTTGGCATAGTTCTCGATATACTCATCGGGTACATTGTTGAGGCCGTACTGGGCAAACTGGCTGCGGGCGACTACCTTGGCAGCGTCATGTATGGTATCGTCATCGATTTTCACATTGAGCTGCTTCATCAGTTTTGCGCAGATGAGGGCCCAGAGCCTGTCTTCGAGCAGACGGGGGAAGGTGTCCTCAACTTTATTCTTATCCTCGTCGGTCTTGGCGTTGAGCAGGATCTCACGCTTCATGATCTCCTCGGGGAAGGTGACCTTGCCGACTTTGCCGAGGAAGTACTGCTTTGCATCAAGGATAAACTTGTAGTTGCTGTCCTCCTCATAGACCTCGGCCATGCTCTGACGGAGGTGCTCCCGGAAGTCCTTCTCGTCCTTGACGACGTCCTTACCCAGCACACTGTCAAAGAGAGCCTGGTTGACGTCAGCGAGCTTCATGCGGCTGACCGTGTTGACATGGTAGGTGAAGTCGCCCTGATGGTTGGCTACCTCTTCCTGCTTGATATGCAGCATAGAGGCTATCTCAGCCCCTTTGCCTTCGTAGGCCTTGCTGACATTAAATCTGATGTCTGCTCCTGCCTTGGCACCTTCAAAAAGTTTTTTCTGCTCATCGTTGGCAAAATACTTAGGCATCAGGCTGGTCTCTTCCACCTTGATACCCTCGGCAAGGGGCTTGCCCTCTGCATCGAGCTCAGTGAGGGAACCGCGGAGCAGGTCGCCGTCCTGATACTCGTCGACTTCCTCCATCTTACCGTGATTGCGGCGGAAGCTGTCGACTTGCTGGTCAACCATCTTGTCGTCTACCTCGATATTGTAGTAGTCAATCTTATCCTTATCGGTAGCCTCGACCTCAAAAGCCGGGGTCAAGCCGAGATCAAAAGTCATCTCGAAGTCATCAGCCTTCTCCACGTCGAGCTTTTCATTGGCATCGTCATTAAGCGGAGAGGTGATGAGGTCCAGTTTCTGCTCCTTGATATAGTTGTTGATGCCTTCCGAAATCGTCTTTTGCAGTTCGTCTGCCTTTACCTCGACACCGTACATCTTCTGTATCAGGCTCATCGGTACCATGCCCGGACGGAAGCCCGGCATTTGGGCGCGCTGCTTGAGCTTTTTGAGAGCGCCTTTGACCTTGTCCTCATAGTCGGCCTTCACTACCTTCACTGTAAGTTTCGCATTGACATCGTCAATCTTTTGAAATTGGAAATCCATCGTTGTTTATCTTTTCTTATTTATTTTCAGTCTAGTATCTTCTTGTCTGCACGACAAAGCGGATGCAAAGTTACTGCAATAAGCCGAGGTGACAAAGTGAAAAAGCGAAGATTTTGCTTACCTCTGATTCGTCTGCCTCACTCTGATATGCTCATATCCTATCAAAAAAGAGGCCAAAAACACTTTAATGCCTCAAAAAATTAAAATTTATTTTTCAGCAAACCTTGCTGATGAGAATAAATATCCTATATTTGCAAGTAAAAATTAGACATTTAACTCGCCATTGTCATGGAAAACTGGACCATCATTGGTTGCATGGACGACCACAAAGGCAATCTCCTCAAGTTTTACGTACCCTTCGAATTTACAGACGACGAGAAGGCACTGCTGCGCGACATCAAGAAGCAGGACCAGAGTCCTCACTACGAAGAGGACGACGAGTTTGGCTACAATATCGACGTCTTGGTAGACGAGAAGAATCTGTGGAAGCGCGACCATCAGCTCTGGCAACGCATCTATGACAAGGTGGACAAGACCATCACCAACTACGTGCGTCACACCTACATGCCGCCCACTGTCAGTTTTGACCCCGATGCGGCAGCTACATGGAAAGCCAGCGATAGCTACTTCATCGTCTTCACTATCTACGACTATCGTCCCTCGCTGTAGTATGCAGACACAATTAAAAACCTTCCAAAACTAATAAATATGAATAAATACCTTATTACACTCCTTTTCATCGGTGGCATGTCATGCGCTGTTTCACTCAATGCCAAGACCGATATCAAGAAAGTCACTTACCAGGGCAACAAGATCAGTCTAGCTTCCAATCAGCTCCAATGCCAGTTTGTCGCCAAGCTCAAAGGCCATGAAAAACAAGCCTATCAGGGCATGGACATCTGCGGCAATGTTGTCGCTAGCTGCCAAAATTCAGGATGGATCTCCTTCTACAATTACGATGGCAAACGCCTGACGCAGATTATCCCGCCCTACAAGATGGATTGCTACGACAAGATTAACCATAGCAACGCCGCTTCATTCTCCAACTACAAGTACGACTCCAACGATCCCCTTCCCTTACTCTATGTCAGTCAGGCCTCCAAGCACGCATGGCAGGGCAACAAGAAGGATGTCCTCTTTGTCGAGCGCATTGCTCCGGATCTCAAGTCTACCAAAACCGTGCAAACCATCTACTATAAAGATGAGAACCACAACTTCGGCTACGCCCTGCAGTGGGTCATTGACCGTGACAACGATTACCTCTATGGTTTTGGCAACACCATCACCAATACAACCCCCACCAACAAGCACCGTATCGTCAAGTTCCGTCTGCCGGAGTGCCGCGAAGGTTCAGACAGTATCATCACACTGACCGACAAGGACTTGCTTGAGAACTATCTTATCGAGGACACCTACGGCAAATATTACCAAGCCATCGATCAGGGACTCTTTATCAAGAATGGTCTCCTTTTCATGCCTACAGGATTTGGCAAGCCCTCTGCGCCGAGCATGCTCTATGTCTGGGATCTTCAGACTCGCCGGATGCACAATATCCTCGACCTCACAAAGGCCACCTTTAGCGAACTCGAAGACTGCTCCGCTTGGAACAATAGCCTCATGATACAAGCTCAGGGCAATATGTTCCGCATCGACTTCTAAACAGTTTCGCGTTCGTGGCACCAGCTGCCACACGCTCCCCATCAACCGAGCGCTCTGTTGTCAACCATAGGTTGCAAATCAACGGGGCGCTCGGTGCGTCATGTTAAAAAAAAATAATTAATTGGCTCATTAACAGCTCTGCAAAAGATCAGAGGCAAACACCCCCGCTCTCACTGCCCGATAAATGCCCGCTAATGGCTTATCCGTTGCTCTTACCACCCAATTAGCAGGCCTCAATCAGCGACGGAAAAACCCCAGAGCAGCCAATTAGGCAGAGGGGAATGGCTGGAGCGGCATTCACTTTCTTCACCGTACCGGACACTCCGCTCACTCTTGCTCCTTCACCAGAAGTTTTCTCGCGCTTCAGAGGAAATTTTCGTACCAGAATCCATTCTTTCTATGCAAAAGTCCATTTCTTCAAAGGCAGCAAAGTGACATCCATTTTTTATAATAAAACGTTGGACTGAGTTTCCTAGTTTGTCCTCGAAGACTGAAGAGTCAAAATCCTCCAAGATTGCTCTTATAATTTACTGACAACCAACGAATTATAGACAACATTTAGCTCTTTCACAACTAACTGGCTATCAAGCGATAACAACTCGCCTTCCAGTTTTAATTAAGTCCGACCTAGTCTAAACTACATCCGACCTTGTAACGCGCACAAGGCGTCCTGTCATCTCTACATCGGCCCTTGTACAAAGCTGTATCTCGATTTTATTATATATAAAAACATTCTGGTCTAGCTAAAAGACAACAGAGTGTCATGCGCTTTGAGGGAGCTTCAGAGACGATAACCGGACACGGGCGATGCTTCTCCTTGTGTAAGATGTTTTCAAATAATATCGTCAAAGGGGACATACGACGAACCGCCGCCCAAGCAGCACAATAAACACCAAAGAAGCCGAGCCGAGGCCGTTCATCCAGATGGTTGCTACACGCTATAGGCATGACAAAATACTTTTCAGTTCTATCTGTACAATCACCGTACCTCAACCATCATAGTAAAGGCTTCCCATACAAGATTGAAACATATTTGAAACCATCTGAAAGGTGACCAAATGCCAAAAGTCACGTCTTTTACAAATGGCGAATCGACAAGCCCGTTCCTCTTACACTCTACTAAGTCCTCAATTGTCCCACCCGCTGAGGCTTAAAGCAAAAGGCAACAAGGCGGCAGCGCGAGCACAGCCCTCTGAGTGTCGGACAAGCGCAGTGAGATTTGCCACATTCATAGCAAGCTGTTTTTCAATCAGCTACAAATCGCCATACAACTTAAACTTCAAGTAATCTTATCTAAGTCACATCCGCCCTTGTCACGCGTACCCGTTCTACCAACCGGCACTCCATCCGTGCCGATAGCCTCTGGATGCCTGAGATTTGTCTACATAAAGCCTGCCCTTCCGATAGCCGAGACATCATGCCCATTTGGCATCGTGGTCATCCCTGTATGGAGTATTTATGCGTCACCCATAGTCGGACTTACACAAAATTGCCAAAGGCAAAAAGCGGACGGACGCATTTGCTTAATTGTTAGAAAGAGAGTAACTTTGCACGAAATTTTGGAATATACTCAACAGGATGAATAGATTACGATTGACCGTTTGCCTGGGGTGCCTCCTACTGCTGACCTCCTGCTTCAAAGACGAGCCCCTCAACTCAGAAGCCGATATACAGCGTGTAGCCGTAGACATCGACCAACCGCTGAGCGTATTTTTCGCCCTTACCGACAGCGCCCAAGACATAGCGTCCACCGACTCGGCCATCGTCTTCAACGTACGTTCCAAAGCAGACCTCACATCGCTCGCCCCCACATTCAAGCTGACGCCCGGCGCCTCCATTTCTCCTGCCAGCGGGTCCGTACACGACTTCTCCCAAGGGTCTGTCAGCTATGACGTGACCTCGCAAGACGGGCAATGGCACCGACACTATACCGTCAGATTCCACCCCACCATCGTCACCGTGAAAGATACGATACGCTATGATTTCGAGCACTTTGCTCTCAATGCGAATGGGCAGAAATATTACCAATGGTACGAGCTCGATGATGACGGCAACCGCTCTGAAGACTGGGGCACCGGCAATTCGGGCTTCAATCTCAGCATGGGCAGTGCCCTGCCCAATGAGTATCCGACCTACCCGCTGGCCGACGGCCATACAGGCGCCGGCGTAGCTCTGACGACGCGCAGTACAGGCCCCTTTGGCGAGTGGGTCAACCGCCGCATCGCCGCCGGCAACCTCTTTCTGGGGACCTTTGACCTACAGCAGGCACTCGTCAATACGCTCCACGCTACCAAGTTTGGCATTCCCTTTACCATACGCCCCGTGACCTTCAGCGGGTATTACCAATACACCCCCGGAAAGACCTATCAGGATGAAAACGGACAGACCGTAAGCCAGCGGGAGGACAAGGGAGCCATCTATGCCGTGCTCTACCGTAACCACGACGATGCAGGCAACGCAGTCGTACTCTACGGCGACGATGTCAAGACCTCGCCGCTGATCGTCGCCATCGCCGACATGGGCGACATCAGTACAACGAATGGATGGACCGCCTTCAGCGCCAATTTTCTGTACCGCAAGGAGATAGACAATACGCTGCTGCAAAACCGCGGATACAGTCTCGCCCTCGTATTCTCCTCGAGCAATGAGGGAGACCACTTCCAAGGTGCCATCGGCTCCACCCTACTCATCGACGAAGTACAAATCGTCGGCACAACTCAAGAATAGCCACCATGAAGACCAAGATACTCTTACTGCTACTGGCCCTCTCGCTGACAGCAAGCGCCCAGCGCGACGACTTCTGGAGAGACATAGATCTCACAGCCCGTACCGGCTACAATATCGGAGGCACTGCACCCATACCCATGCCGGCCAGTATCCGCAAGCTCAACAGCTATACGCTGCAGGCCAACGCCAGCCTGGGGCTCACAGCCGAAAAGCATCTCTCTGACAAGTGGGGCGTGCAGGCCAGCCTCTACTTTGAAAACAAAGGCATGAGGGAAGACGCCCGCGTAAAGAATTATCATGAGGCCATCGTGCGCGGTAGCGAACGACTTGAGGGTCAGTTTACCGGAGATGTGGAGACCCGCGTGACACAGTGGATGTTTACTCTACCCATAGAGGCGACTTTTCATCTGAACAACCGGCTCAAGCTATACACAGGCCCCTACCTGTCGTGGGTCGTCGGCAAGGACTTTGACGGAAAGGCCCACAATGGCTACCTGCGCGTGGGCGACCCGACAGGGGGCAAGGTGGAGCTCGGCAACGATCCCACCACATGGGGATCATACGACTTTGACGACAATATGCGCAACTGGCAGTGGGGAATTGATATCGGTGCCGACTGGCAGACTTGGAAACGCACCGGACTCTACGCCGCCCTAAAATGGGGGCTCTCCGGAGTATTTCAAAGTGACTTCCACACCATCGAGCAGACGCTCTATCCCATCTATGCCACAGTGGGACTGACTTATAAACTAAGGTAAACAAATATAGGACACATCAAATATAAACAAAAATATCTATGAGTAAATCTCTATCTATTCTCGCACTCGGCCTGCTGTCAGTGGTCGGCATGAGCGCCAAAGACTACACCGACACTCTTGTCGTGACAGTCAACGGCACAAGTACGCAACAATCTGCTACTATCAGCGTCGACACAGCTGCCAACGGCACACTCAACTTTAGCCTCAAGAACTTTAAGCTCCGCTTGGGCACCCAGACGATGGGCATAGGCAACATCATACTCAACAACCTCTCTGGTGCCACCTGCGACAAAGGAACTCTTGTCGTACAGGACACCACTGTCAACATCACCAAAGGCGATGATTCCTCCGTATCCTTCTGGATGGGACCGAATCTGGGCCCGATACCCTTGCAGCTGAAGCTGCTTGTCAGCGACAGCAAGCTCTACACACTTATCGACATCAATATGGCAGCGCTACACCAAGTCATCCATGTCACCTTTGGCGACACTTACCAGTTGCCCAACAGCGGATTTGAATATTTCCGTACCGAGACAGCTGGCTCCAACACCGTCTCCGAGCCCTACAACTGGCATAGCTTCGCTTCCGGCACGGGTAAATATCTCTCCATCGTCAATGCGCTGTCAGCTCCCCACACGTATGAGGCAACAGTCACACGTCCGGGCTCAACCGGAAAGCACAGTCTATTGATCAAGTCCACCGATATCTTTGGCGTCATAGCCAACGGCACCGCAACCACAGGCCGTATCAATGCAGGTGCAATGAATGCGGCAGACAAAGCCAATCATGCCTTTCTCGACCTCGCAAAGACAGACACCGACAGCCACGGCGATCCTTTCTATGTGCGGATGAACGGTCGCCCCGACTCTCTTGCCGTATGGATTAAGTTTAAGCAAGCCACGCCCAACGCTTCCTATCCCTACGCGACCATAAGTGCTTACATCACCGACGGCACCTACTTCCAAGACCCGCAAGACAAGGCCTACACCAACATACTGGCAGTCGCCCAAGACACAACCATCGTCTCCAAAGACTTCGCTTGGCAGCGCATTGTCCTACCTTTTGACTACAAGGACAAGTCGGTAGACGGCAAATCCATACTTATCACCATCTCTACCAATGCTACGCCCGGCAAGGGAAGCGCCAACGACAGCCTCTACGTCGACGACATCAGCCTCACTTACCGTCTGGATACCCCTATCCTTTCTGTAGACGGCTCCACAGTAGCCCTCAACAGCGACACCATCACCGTCAAGGCCATCAATCCCGCGACTGCTGTCATCGCAGCCACAACAGCCAACCAGGGCTCCTTCTCCGCAATGCATGAGATAAGCTCCAACGACAACCAGCGCATCGTCAAGGTCATCTACGCTACCGATGACCTGCAGACTACCAAGGCCTATACGCTCGTCATCACCAAGGACGGCACAAGCAGCGTTAAACCCATCAACACCAACAGCCGTCCTGCCGCCATCTACAATGTCAATGGCCAGCGCGTAGCCAACATGCAGCGCGGACAAATCTACATCATCAAATATACCGACGGTACCGTCAAGAAGGAGATCCGCTAATTCCATTTTTTCATCCAGACCTGACACACGCTATATCATTTCCATCCGTTCCATAAGAGGAACATATAGAAACAGCAAGAGGCCGCCGAAAGGCGACACATACTAAAAATAGAAAAATCGGGCGCTCTATTGCAATCTGCGCGTTGCAAAAAGACAGAGCGTCCGATTTTGTTGTAAAAAAAATTTAGACAAAAAAGTATTTGGCAAACAACGGATTAAAGAGGCATCGAAAATAATGCCCAAGAATGCTGTCTGACGCCTATGAATTCTCTTCTGAACAGTCACAGAAAGTCGTCATAGCGGCAGGGAATGACATCTTTCTCGCTTAAAATCAGCAATTACGCCTAACACTCTCCGAAGCAACAGATGAGCTGACCCGCCAAAACTGCAACAAAAATATCCTATTCATCCTAAAAAGGCATTTTCTTTAGTTATTGTTGAGATTTTTTGATAGTAAATCCAATCCTTGTGGAATATAAATGAGTAAATTTGCAATTGGAAAACAAGCAAGACTAAAGTAAGAGTATGGCTACACAAAAGACAAAATGTATCGGCGTCTTAACATCAGGAGGTGACGCTCCTGGCATGAACGCAGCCATCCGCGCAGTCACGCGCAGTGCTATCTGCAACGGATTTAAAGTTAAAGGCATCTACCGTGGATATGACGGCTTGATGGCTGGAGAAATCAAGGAGTTTACAACTGAAGACGTCAGCAATATCATACAGCGCGGAGGAACCATCCTGCGTACCGCACGTTCCAAGGAATTTATGACCGTAGAGGGCAAGACCAAAGCTTACCAGCAACTTAAGAAGCATGGCATCGATGCCCTCGTTGTCATCGGCGGCAACGGTTCGCTGGCCGGCGCACGAGAGCTGGCAGAAATGTTTGACTACACCTGCATCGGCCTCCCGGGCACCATCGACAACGACCTCTATGGCACAGACAGCACTATAGGGTATGACACCACGATGAATACCATTGTTGAGTGTGTGGACAAGATACGCGACACCGCCCAGAGTCACGAGCGCATCTTCTTCGTAGAAGTTATGGGCCGCGACGCAGGCTTCCTTGCCCAGAACAGCGCCATCGCTGCAGGTGCCGAAGCAGCCATTATCCCCGAATACCGCACCGATGATGACCAGTTGGCAAAATTTATGGAGCGCGGTATCCGCAAGAGTAAGAAGAGTTGCATCGTCATCGTCAGCGAGAGTCCCAAGTGCGGCGCCATGTACTATGCCAAGCGTATGATGAAGGAATACCCGGAATTTGACGTGAGGGTATCCATCCTCGGACACTTGCAGCGAGGCGGCTCCCCCACGGCCCATGACCGCATATTGGCCAGCCGACTCGGCGTAGGCGCTGTGACGGCCATACTGCAGGGACAGCGCAACGTCATGGTCGGCATGCATCAGGACAACGTCGTATACGTCCCCTTCTCCGAAGCTGTCAGCCGTGAGAAGCCCATCAGTCCAGAGCTCATTAAGGTGCTCAACGAACTGAGCATCTAGCTCTGCAAGGTTTGCCAGCAGATAAACGAAAGTAATAAATTACAATAATATATAATAATGTCACTCGTAAACGGACATATTTCACAGATTATCGGCGCAGTCGTCGATGTCTACTTTGAGACCAACGGAAAGCCGGCCGAGGAAGTATTGCCAAAAATCCACGACGCGCTGGTCATCAAGCGCGAAGGCAAGCATGACCTCGTCCTAGAAGTACAGCAGCACATCGGCGAAGACACAGTGCGTACTGTTGCCATGGATAGTACTGATGGACTGGCTCGCGGACTGGAAGTCATCCAGACCGGCGCGCCCATCAAGATGCCTGTTGGCAATCAGATCAAAGGACGTCTGCTCAATGTCACAGGAGATGCCATCGACGGCATGAAGCCTTTTGAAATGACAGACGCAGCTCCTATCCACCATGACCCGCCTAAGTTTGAGGACCTCAAGACCTCGCAGGAAGTCTTTACAACCGGCATCAAGGTCATCGACCTCCTCGAGCCCTATATCAAGGGAGGAAAGGTCGGTCTGTTTGGTGGCGCTGGTGTAGGCAAGACTGTGCTTATCATGGAGCTCATCAACAATGTTGCAAAAGGACACGACGGATTTTCTGTCATCGCCGGCGTAGGTGAGCGTACCCGCGAAGGCAATGATATGTTGCGAGAGATGATCGAAGCCGGCGTCATCAAGTATGGCGACGAATTTAAGAAGTCTATGGAGGAAGGCCACTGGGATCTCTCCAAAGTAGACTACAACGAGGTAGCCAAGAGTCAGGCCACGCTGGTGTACGGACAGATGAATGAGCCACCTGGCGCACGTGCCTCCGTTGCCCTCTCTGGTCTGACCGTTGCCGAGTCCTTCCGCGACCTCGGAGCCAAGACGGGTAAGGCAAGCGATATACTCTTCTTTATCGACAATATCTTCCGTTTCACGCAGGCAGGCTCAGAGGTATCCGCGCTGCTGGGACGTATGCCGTCAGCCGTAGGATATCAGCCGACCCTCGCCAGCGAGATGGGAGCCATGCAGGAACGTATCACCTCTACCAAGGAAGGTTCCATTACATCAATACAGGCCGTATATGTGCCGGCCGATGACTTGACCGACCCCGCCCCTGCCACCACATTCTCTCATCTGGATGCGACGACAGTGCTCAGTCGTAAGATCACCGAGCTCGGTATCTATCCCGCTGTAGACCCGCTGGCCTCCACCTCACGTGCCCTTGACCCTGCCATCATCGGCAAGGAGCACTATGACTGCGCCCAGCGTGTCAAAAAGCTTCTCCAGAAGTACAATGAACTTCAGGACATCATCGCCATCCTCGGCATGGACGAACTCTCAGACGAGGACAAGCTGACCGTCAACCGCGCCCGCCGCGTACAACGTTTCCTAAGCCAGCCCTTTACTGTGGCTAGCCAGTTTACAGGTCTCCCCGGCGTGATGGTATCACTCGAAGACTGCATCAAAGGCTTCAATATGATCATGGACGGCGAAGTCGACGACTTGCCCGAGCAGGCCTTCCTCAACGTCGGTACTATCGAAGACGCTATCGCCAAGGGCAAGAAGCTGCTTGCATCAGCACAAGCATAACGTAAAAAAGGATCATACGAAATATGAAATTGTCCATCGTTTCTCCCGAAAAGACACTCTACAGCGGTGACGTCGTCTCTGTAGCCGTACCCGGGACAAAGGGCCGGTTTGAAGTACTTGACAACCACGCGCCCATCATCTCCAGCCTTCAGGCAGGGCAATTGACCTACAAAGGCGACGAGGAAGTGACGCTGGATATCGCCGGAGGATTTATCAACGTGGCAGACAACCGCGTCTCCATCTGTGTTGAGCTGGCTGACAAGCAGGCCGGCAAACAGTAAACGAGAGCTTGGTCATTATGGATTATCCAGGGCAAAGTATCAAGAGAAAGTTTGGCATAGCCATTATGGGGGCTTTAGTCGTCTCCGTCGCTGTTGCGATCGCCACGCTGGCTGCTACAGGTCAGATGAGCGGGGCTGTGCTCTATTCTGTCTTGCTCGCTGTCCTCGCACTCTATGCCTATGAATACCTGACAGCCTTCCTCTACTTCCGACTTTGGAAAGACAAGCAACCCAATATCGCCCGGTTTTACATGGTACACCAACTAGTCAAATTGCTTATCAGCGGAGCCATCGCTGCCATCGGGAGTATGGCCTTGGGCAAGCCAGCCAACAAGATGTACCTTATCCTCTTCGCATTTGCATTTCTCGCATCATTGATTGCAGAGAGCTATGCCTTCGTACAAACAGAAAAAAAGATGAATAATGAAACCATTCATTAAATATATCCTGCTGGGAGCACTACTCCTGTTTGGTCTCTCTCTCCCGCAGGAGAGCAAGGCTGCTGAGGAGATCAATGCTACTCAGCTTGTCATGGAGCATACCGCCGATGCCCACGACTGGCATATCACGACCATCAATGGCCATGCTATCAGTATCCCTCTGCCTGTCATCATCAAGACAAGCCAGGGATGGCAATGCTTCATGTCCAGCCAGATGGGTCCCAAGTTACAGTCCCTAGGCCTCACTCTTAAGGACGGCAAAATCTACGAGGGAAGCAAGAGAGTGCTTGACATCTCAATCACCAAGGACGTGGTGCAGCTCTGGATAGTCGTTATCCTGCTCATCATCATCTTTGTACCCTGCTCCCGCTGGTACAAGGGCAAGAAGCCCAGTGACGGAGCGCCCAAAGGCTTTGTTGGGCTCATCGAGATGCTCACCATGTTTATCTATGACGATATCATCAAGGAGACTATCCCGGAGAAGCATATCCATAAGTACGCTCCTTTCTTGTTGACAGCTTTCTTCTTCATCTTCCTGAGCAACATCATGGGACTCATCCCCATCTTCCCCGGAGGAGCGAACCTGACAGGTAATATCGCCATCACTTTCTTTCTTGCCTTGTGCACGATGTTGCTGGTCAACCTCTTTGGCAACAAGCACTACTGGAAGGATATCTTTTGGCCAGACGTACCCTGGTGGCTCAAGGTGCCTATCCCCATCATCCCCGTCATCGAGCTCTTTGGTGTATTTACCAAGCCGTTCGCACTGATGATTCGACTCTTTGCCAACATCTTCGGCGGACACGCCGTAGCAATCTCCTTGACATGCGTAATTTTCATTACGTTTCAGAAGAGCATCGTCACGGGGGCCAGCGTCGGCTCCATCAGCTTCCTGCTCATGATCTTCATGGACTTCCTCGAGCTCTTGGTAGCCTTCATCCAGGCTTTTGTATTCACCATGCTGAGCTCTGTATTCATTGGACTGGCCCACCAGGGAGAAGAAGAGCCACAAAAGAAATTGGCATAAAGCAATTAGCAACAAATAGAAATCAATAAATAATAACAATCTAAAATCTTAAAGACTATGTTATCCTCATTAGTTTTATTGCAAGCAGCTGCAGCTGCACTCAAGTTAGGTGGTATTGGTGCTGGTTTGGCAGCTATTGGTGCAGGTATCGGCATCGGCAACATCGGTGCCCACGCTATGGACGCTATCGCCCGCCAGCCGGAGATGGCAAGCAATATCCGTATCAACATGATCATCATTGCCGCCCTTGTAGAGGGTGCCGCATTCTTCGCACTCGTAGTTTGTCTGCTCTAATATTCTAAGTACTCCACATCATGCCGTCATTTCTAACTCCAGATTTTGGCCTTCTCTTTTGGATGCTTCTGGCATTTCTCATTGTGCTGGGCATTCTCGCCAAATTTGGCTTCCCCGCTATCATCAACATGGTAGAAGAGAGGAAGAAGTATATTGATCAATCGCTCAAGAGCGCATATGAGGCCAACGAAAAGCTGGCCAACATACAGGCCGAGAGTGACAATATACTCAAGGAGGCACGCACACGGCAATCAGAGATACTCAGAGACGCCAACCAGACGCGCGACCAGATCATCAGCCAAGCCAAGCAAAAGGCTTCCGCCGAGGGCGCGCGAATACTGGACGAGGCACGCAAGCAGATCGACGCAGAGCAAGAAAAGGCTCGTCGCGAAAATCGTGAGCAAATCGTGGATCTCTCTGTACAAATTGCCAGCAAAGTGCTAGCCAAGCACCTTGAGGAAGAAGACAGTCAAAAGGAATGGGTCAACCAGCTCCTTGACAAAATCAATGCAGACAAATAGCAGAATTCTCAAACCAAGAGTATGGATATAGGTATCATATCATCCCGCTACGCCAAGGCACTCCTCAGCTATGCGACAGAGAGAGGAGATGCAGCCGAGGTCTACCGAGCTATGGCCGTATTGAGCAAGTCATACTTGCAAGTACCCGCCCTGCGCGACGTACTCAATGACCCCGTACTGCCTGATGACAAGAAATTAGCCGTTCTCATCACTGCTTCGGGCGAGACCAACAGCGACAGTATCAAGCGTTTTTATCAATTGGTCCTACGCAATCACCGCATAAGCTATATACAGTTTATTGCCAACTCGCTTATCCAGGCCTACCGCAAGCAGGAAGGCGTGACCTATAGCCACCTCGTCACCTCCACGACTCTCGACGATCACACTATCCAACGGCTCAAAGACATAGTGAAAGCACAGACTAAGAGTAAAGTTGAATTTGAACTTGAACAAGACCCCTCCCTCATCGGTGGGTTTATCCTCGAATATGACACCTACCGCTTCGACGGAAGCGTCAGAGGGCAGCTTCAACGCATCAAGAAGCAACTTGTACAAGCCAAAGAATAATAAAAGTACTATAAAAACAGATTATGCCAGATAAGATTCAGCCAAGCGAAGTCTCAGAAGTATTGCTCAACCAACTTCAAGGCGTAGAAAATGATCTTCATTACGAAGAA
Source organism: uncultured Prevotellaceae bacterium (assembly GCA_900316315.1). Taxonomy (GTDB): domain Bacteria; phylum Bacteroidota; class Bacteroidia; order Bacteroidales; family Bacteroidaceae; genus UBA6382. Next base: position 80,825 of record ONCK01000006.1, on the reverse strand, counting down.
GTAGGAAAAGTACTCCTCGTCGGTGACGGCATCGCCCGAATCTACGGGCTCAAAAACGCTACCGAAAATGAGTTGCTTGAATTTGAAAACGGCACCATGGCCATCGTGATGAATCTTGAGGAGGACAACGTCGGTGTCGTACTCATGGGCTCAAGCGAAGGTATCAAGGAAGGACAGACAGTCAAGCGCACCGGTCGCATCGCCTCCATAGACGTAAGCGACGAGATGATTGGCCGTGTCATCGACCCCCTCGGTCATCCCATCGACGGCGGCAAGCCCATCGGCGGAAAGAAATTCTCCATGCCTCTGGACCGCAAGGCACCGGGAGTCATCTACCGTCAGCCCGTCAATGAGCCGCTCCAGACAGGTCTCAAGGCCATAGACTCCATGATTCCTATTGGACGCGGACAGCGCGAGCTCATCATCGGTGACCGTCAGACAGGTAAATCCGCCATCGCCATCGATACCATCATCAATCAGAAGAAAAATTTTGACAAGGGCGACCCTGTCTATTGTATCTATGTAGCTATCGGTCAAAAGGCCTCCACCGTTGCTGGCGTCGTCAACACGCTTAGAGAGCACGGTGCCATGCAGTATACCATCATCGTCTCTGCTACCGCTGCCGATCCAGCCTCTCTGCTCTACTATGCACCTTTTGCAGGCGCAGCCATCGGCGAATATTTCAGGGACCGCGGCTATCATGCTCTCGTCGTATACGATGATCTCTCCAAGCAGGCCGTAGCCTACCGTGAGATCTCCCTCGTACTTCGCCGCCCCTCCGGCCGAGAAGCCTACCCAGGCGATGTCTTCTACCTCCACTCCCGTCTTCTGGAACGTGCTGCCAAGATGAATGCTGAGACAAGCATTGCCGCGCAAATGAATGACCTGCCCGATTGCATGAAAGGCCAAGTACGGGGCGGCGGATCGCTGACCGCCCTGCCTATCATCGAGACACAGGCCGGCGATGTATCCGCTTACATTCCTACCAACGTCATCTCCATCACCGACGGACAGATTTACTTGGATACCAACCTCTTCAACGAAGGTTTCCGTCCAGCCATCGATGTCGGTATCTCCGTCTCACGTGTCGGTGGCGCCGCTCAGGTCAAAAGTATGAAGAAGGTGGCCGGTACACTCAAGATTGACCAAGCACAGTATCGCGAGCTGGAGTCCTTCTCCAAGTTCTCATCCGACATGGACCCCGTTACCGCCATGACGCTCGATAAAGGACGCAAGAACAATCAGCTTCTCATCCAGCCGCAGTACAGTCCTATGGATGTCGGAGACGAGGTTGCAATCCTCTATTGCGGCACCCACGGCCTGCTCCATGACGTACCTTTGGACAATGTGTCTGATTTCCAAGATACTTTCCTGCAGAAGATGCATGCCAACTATCAGGAGAGTGTCCTCGATGTCCTGGGACAAGGCAAACTGACCGAAGATGCCGAAAAGACCATTAAGGAAGTAGCCGCACAAGTCGCAGAACAATACAAGAGCAAATAATAAAGTACAAACCCTATGGCTTCACTCAAAGAAGTTAAAAACCGTATCAAGTCGGTCTCCTCAACTCGGAAGATCACAAGTGCCATGAAGCTTGTCGCATCCTCCAAACTTCACCGTGCTCAAGCCGCCATAGAGAGCATGTTGCCCTACGACAAGCAGTTGGGTGACATCATGTCGCAATTTATGGGCGAGATGAAGGGAGAGTATACCTCTCCCTTCGCCGTCCAGCGCGACAAGCACAGAGTAATCATCGTGGCGTACGCCTCAAACTCGAGTCTGTGTGGTGCCTTCAATGCCAACGTCATCAAGGAAATGACAAAGACCATCGACGAGCTCCGCAAGCAAGGGGTCAAGGATATTGAGGTACTCCCGATCGGCACCAAGATAGCAGAGAAAGCACGCAAGTTAGGCTTCAACTTCGACACAGATTATGCAGATTTGATGGATAAGCCCAATTTTGCCCAGGCCTCACAGATTGCCGCCACTTTAATGCAGCGTTTTCTTGACAAGGAGATTGATCAGGTCATACTTATCTACAATCACTTCGCCAGTACTTCTCACCAGGTGCTGACCCGAGAAGATTTTCTGCCTATCGATTTGGATGCGGCCGCCAAGCAGCGGCCCGACACAGGCAAAGTACTTGACTACATCATCGAGCCGTCCAAGGAGGAGCTCATTGTATCGCTCATACCCAAGGTCTTGCACCTCAAGATTTACACGGCTCTGCTTGACAGTTGCGCCAGCGAGCATTCCGCCCGCGTCATCGCTATGCAGACAGCCACAGACAATGCCGACGACCTTCTTCAGCAGCTTACGCTCATGTACAACAAGACGCGACAGGCAGCCATCACCTCCGAGATACTCGACCTCGTCAGCGGTTCCCTCCAGTAGTAGTCTCATGATACCATCCACGACCATTCACACTTATTTGCCACAGAAAAGTGCTTGACAAGATCAGTTTAAGAAGGCAGACCAATGCCTTTGCCATGCAGTATGGAATGATATACGGCCTCTATTGGTGTCTATCATTCCTCTTTTTGGTTTCTACGCAACCTAGCCTCCAGAGCCTTGGCACGATACTCTTCATTTCCACTCCATTTGTCGGCTTCTACCTCGCCCGCAGGTTCAGTGCCACAGTTCGCAGCGACGGTCCCGTGACCTACGGACGGTGCTATATCTTCAGTCTGCTTACTTACTGCTACGCTACAGCGATCCTAGCCATCACCTCCTACTGCTATTTCCGCTTTATTGACCATGGTCACTTCATTGCCTACAATCTCGAGATACTCGACCGGCCCGATGTCAAGCAGCTGTTCGCCTCTCCTGATGTCCAGAATCAAATGGGAGGTTTGAAGATCGATGACCTCAAAACCGCTCTCCAGAGCCTCACTCCAATCAGTATCACGGCATCCGTCATCAATATGAGTATACTCGCCGGGCTCTTCCTAAGTATCCCCACTGCGCTTTTTGGTACTCTTGACAAGCGTTATAAACGTTAAAAGTACTATCTTTGCATCAGCAGGAAGATACAAAACATCGGCACTGCGTACTTATATACACTCTATTAAATCTCCAACGAAATGGATATATCCGTAGTCATACCTCTTTATAATGAGGACGAAAGCCTTAAGGAACTTTACGATTGGATACACCGTGTGATGGAAGCCCATCATTTCAGTTATGAAATCATCTTTGTAGACGACGGCAGCACAGACAAATCGTGGTCAATTGTAGAGTCTCTCTCCGCCACCTCCCCCGCAGTCAGGGGCATCAAGTTTCGCCGCAACTACGGCAAGTCTGCAGCCCTCTACTGCGGATTCAAGAAGGCCCAGGGCGATGTCGTCATCACCATGGACGCCGATCTACAAGACTCTCCCGACGAGATACCCGAACTTTACCGCATGATTACAGAGCACGGCTACGACCTGGTGTCAGGCTACAAGAAGAAACGCTACGATCCCCTCTCCAAGACACTGCCCACAAAGCTTTTCAATGCCACCGCCCGCCGAGTCTCCGGCATACACAATCTGCATGACTTCAACTGCGGTCTCAAAGCCTACCGTCAAGATGTGGTCAAAAACATAGAGGTCTATGGCGAGATGCACCGATATATCCCCTATCTGGCAAAAAATGCCGGTTTTGACAAGATCGGAGAGAAAGTCGTCCACCATCAGGCTCGCAAATACGGACACACCAAGTTTGGCGGTCTCAACCGTTTCTTCAACGGCTATCTGGATCTGCTCAGTCTATGGTTTCTCAGCAGTTTCGGACGCAAGCCCATGCACGTGTTTGGTTTTCTGGGCTCCCTGATGTTTTTCATCGGATTCATTGCAATACTTATTGTCGGAGGTGGCAAGCTCTATGCCCTTGCCCATGGCGTACCTGCCCGTCTTGTAACCGACTCTCCTTACTTCTACATCGCACTGACCATGATGTTGCTGGGTACACAGCTCTTCCTAGCCGGATTTGTAGCCGAGTTGGTCAGCCGCAATGCCGCAGGGCGTAACAATTATCAGATACAAAATGAAATTTAGCACCTCTCGTCATTTTGCCCCTCTGGTCCTATTGGTCGGACTGCTGCCACTACTCGGCCTCGGCAGTTGCAGCAGTACTGACTGTCCGCTGCAAAATACAGTGAGTTGCCACTATTCCATCTACTCCTCCGCTACAGGCAGTCTACTTTCGCTTCCGGACTCTCTCACTGTCCGTGCGGCTGACACCACACTTCTCAACCGCATACACGGTGTCAGCACCTTCTCACTGCCAATGTCCTATGTGCGTCCAGCAGATACGCTCTATTTCCGCTTTGCCAACGCTTCCGCCTCGCGCACAGACACCGTCGTCATCAGCCATACCAACACTGCACACTTTGTATCGCTTGACTGCGGCACCTCCTACTACCACAAGATTACAGGCGCAAACGTCAAGGCAGCTTCTACCTCGGGCTCCCTCTGCACCATCGACAGCATAGTCGTCGTCAATCCTGATGTCACCTATGATTTATCCGAAAACCTTCGTCTCTATCTCCATACTAATTAGTCTATTGCTCTGTCCTTGTCAAGTCTGGAGTCAGAGCAACGGATCAACATCTGGCACGCAGCCCGATGCGGAGCGGCAGCGCGGTATCCAGTTTGAGGGCAAGACGCAAGAGGCATCCCCGGACTCACTGCACCTGATTCATGGTTTTTCTGTCGGATTCGATGGTGTCGGGCTCATCATGTATGGAGTTGCCAATTATGGCCAGATAGAAGCAATGGCCCGGCTCAATCTGAAGGAAAAAATTTTTCCGACTCTGGAAATCGGCCTCGGTCATAGCAATCATACTGACGACGCCACATCTCTCCACTTCGCTACCGATGCGCCCTACGTCCGTATAGGTTGCGACTACAATTTTAATAAAGACATCCTCTCGCGCAATCGTATTTTTGGCGGTCTGCGCTACGGCTATACCAACTTCAAGTACGACATCGACGGCCCCGACATGACCGATCCCGTATGGGGAGATGTCGCGCCCTACCACTTCACCCACCTCAAAGGAAAAGCGTCATGGATAGAACTCGTATTTGGTCTTGAGGCCAAGATCTGGCGCGATCTCCACATAGGCTGGACTGCACGCTACAGGCGTCGTATCAGCCAGACCAAGGATGATATCGGCCAAGCTTGGTATATCCCAGGCTTCGGCAAGAATGACTCTCACAACTTCGGAGCCACTTTCAATATTATCTTTGATATATAGTCACAAGTAGCTTATGCTCAGCTCTATATCTCCTCTCAAGAAGCATATCGGGCAGCTTATCTTTCTCCTGCTGCTTATCGTCGGTACCATGCTCATCCTGCGTGAGCAGCATGAGGCGCCTTATCTACAAGATGAGGGACAGATATTCGGCACCTACTACCATATCACCTACCAGCACGCCGGAGATCTTCAGCCATCTGTTGACAGCGTACTACACCAAGTGGACCGCAGTCTCTCGGCTTTCAATCCCAACAGCACTCTCTCCCTCATCAATCAAAACAAGTCCACCCACACCGACCCCATGCTGCGTCATGTCATCCAGCTTGCTCTCCAAGTTTCCCAAGCCACCCAAGGCGCATTTGACATCACCGTAGCACCTCTGGTCAATGCCTGGGGCTTTGGCTTTGACCACACAAGTGATGTTGCTCCGTCCACCCTCGACAGCCTCATGCACTTCGTCGGATACCGCCAGATACTGCTCCGGGGTAACCGACTTCTGAAGATCCATCGCGAGACTCAGATAGACCTAAGTGCCATTGCAAAAGGCTACGCCTGCGATCTCGTAGCCGACACGCTCCAACGCCAGGGCGTCACCAACTACCTCGTGGAGATAGGCGGCGAAGTGCGTATGCACGGCGTCAATTCCGAAGGCAAACCTTGGCACATCGGGATCTCCAAGCCAACAGACGGCAGCCAACCCGATCCCTCCCAGATTGCTGCCATGCTTACTCTGACAAACACCAGTATGGCAACTAGCGGCAACTATCGCAACTTCTATATCAAGAACGGCCGCAAGTATGCCCATACCATTGACCCCCACACTGGGCGTCCTGTCCAGCACAGTCTCCTCTCCGCTACCGTTGTCGCGCCGACCTGTGCCGAAGCCGATGCCTACGCCACCGCTTTCATGGTCATGGGCGTACAGCGTGCACAAGCCATTGTCCGACACACTCCCCGCCTCCACGCCTATCTCATCTACACAGACAGCCTGGGACACGACCGTGTGTGGCAAAATATCACTCCATAAGCCAGATACCCATGAATACCTCCTCAATCTACGACACACTGCTTCAGCTTCCGCTCTTTCTTGGTATCAACCAACGTGATATGGAGGAGATTGTCGGATACGTCAAGTTTGACTTCCAGAAGCGTTCCGCCGGCAAGACTATCTATGCCGCCAATGACACCAATCAGCAGATTCTCTTCCTCCTGCGCGGTCAGATCGTATGCACGCGTCCTGACGGCCGTTTTGGTCTCATCTTTGAGGAAAATCTTGAGTCACCCTCCATCATTGGGGCTGAAGTCCTCTATGGTCTCACGCATTACTTCAGCCACAACTTCCGCACCGCTACTGACGTACAGTATGTCACCATTGGTAAAGACGACATCAACAAGCATCTTTTGCACTACGAGGTCTTCCGTCTCAATCTCCTCAACTATCTCAGCCTCATCGCCCAGCGTCGCTCCCTGATGCTATGGGAAGTTCTGCCCGAAGACCTCACACAGCGTTTCGTCCAGTATCTGCGGCACAACTTCCGTACCCTCAGCGGCTACAAAGTCGTACGCGGACGCGAGGTTGACCTCGCCGCAGCGCTGCTGACCACAAAGCGCAATGTGTCACACCTGCTCCAGCAACTTGAGGAGCGCGGACTCGTCCAGTCCCTCCGCGGGCGCATCATCATACCTGCCTTTGAGCGTCTCGTACAGGAAATATAATTTTCCGGACTGCTACAAGTTGACACACAACAAAGACCAATGTTACAGTGTCAGAAGTAGTCATTATACAAAACATTGCAAATCACATATTTACAGTATCTTACTAAAGTAAGATACGACTATTTATCGAGCACTCTCTGTTTGCGTTCATCCGGATTGGAAAATGTCTATTACAAGCAGGATGTCCTTTAAACAAAATCAGATATAGCTTTGATAATATCTGATATCGTTTTAAGCCAAATCAGAATTCAGAAGAAAACCAGCAGAGGACAAGACATTCATGCCGTCCGCAGATTGTCAGTCCATAGTTCATCCATTGCCTCCAACCCCAATCCGTAAACATACCTTCGTGAGAAACGCGCCTTGAGCCGTCAATCTTATGGTACAATACTGATGATTTATCGATTACCCTTCTTGTCATTTCTCTTTCTTCGGGAGCGTGTTCTTCTTCTCCGCAAGTATCCCTGCGAGTGCTTGACCTATCCGTATAAATGTCCGGCTAATCATGAGCACAAAGTGGCAACTCATTTTTATTAATAAAAAATGAGCTGAGAATTCCCGTTTGTCCCCAAATTCAAAAACGGAGAAATCTATCCAAGACGTCTCTGTAGCTCACTGAAATCCAATTAATTACAGCTAATATTTGACTATTTTATAACTAGCTGGCTATCAAGCGATAACAACTCGCCTTTCGGTTTAAACTACATCCGACCTTGTTTAAACTACATCCGACCTTGTTGTTCTTACAAGTCGACTTATTATCACTACACCGGTACTGATTTGAGGCGCTATCTCGTATTTATTATATATAAAACAGATGAGCTATAGAAATACTGACGGGCTGCCGTCCGCTTCGAGGGATCACCGGAGACAAAGACCGTATACGTCCAGTGTTCCCTTCCTTGCGCAGAACTTTTTCAAGGAATGGCGTCAAAGAGAGTGCATGACGGGCGAGGACCGGATAGGACGTCAGTGTAGTGAGACCGGTCTGGAAGAACCAGACTTCATAACTACCCCACTCCAAGGGGCTGACGATGATATTTTCTTCTTTGTCTGTATTATTACGGTCCCTTCAAATACCATGGCAACCCCTCCTCGAGCAAGGAAGAGACGCTTCCACACTTGTCCGATTGGAGCCACGGAAGTTATAAAGTTTTGTTGCCCAATAGTATCAGCGTCAAGCCCGAGACTTCTAGCCTTCTACTAGACTCGTACAAGGCAGATATCAGCCATCTGGACAGAGACTCGGTCTTTGTACCCATTTGTGTCTTCCAGCGCCGTATTGTCGGAAATAAGTACGAACTGGTACTATTTGTCAGCCTTGGCTCTCATCTCATCAACATAGTCGACAAAAGCCTGATTGACTCTGCGTGCGCCGCCCGGAGTCGGATAGTTACCTGAGAAGTACCAGTCTCCGGGATGATTGGGGATTGCCGTATGGAGGCCCTCGATACTCTGGTAGACGATACGGATATCTGCGCAGACAGCACCAGCATGGAGCAATTTGGCCATATGCGCTGAAATCTCGTCATCGCTAAAAGGTGCGTAGAGTTCCTGTACACAGTTGGGCACAGCCTGTCCTGGACGGTAGTCCTTCAGTGCCTTGCAGCAGTGAACGTAGACCTCATCGATGAGAGAGGTCATGTGGCGCTCATGGAGCAGTCCGACAGTCGTCTGGAAGGCGATAAACTCCTGCAGGCTGGGCATGTCAATGCCGTAGTAGTCGGGATAGCGTATCTGGGGCGATGAAGAGACGACGACGATACGCCGCGGATGAAGCCGATCCAAGATACGCAGGATAGACTCGCGCAGGGTAGTACCGCGTACGATGGAGTCATCGATGATCACAAGGCTATCGACATTAGGCACCAGGCTGTCGTAAGTGACATCATAGACATGGGAGGCCAGGTCGCGGCGTGAATTTCCCTCAGCGATGAAGGTACGCATCTTGATATCCTTCCAAGCCACCTTTTCAGCGCGGATGCGCTGTGAGAGGATCTCCTTCAGTTTGCCGCCCGCAAGTTCTTGAGGGGACAGGCGGCGAATGGCCTCCTCCTTCTGCTGGTTGAGATATTGGTTAAATCCCTCTATGAGTCCGTAAAAAGCCGTCTCAGCCGTATTGGGAATAAAGGAAAATACGGCATGCTTAATATCGCCGTCGAGAGCATCGAGCACAGGCTTTACAAGTTGGCGTCCAAGGGCCTTGCGCTCGCGATAGATATCGGCATCGTTGCCACGGCTGAAGTATATGCGCTCAAAGGAGTCTCCCTTGTACTGGCGCGGCTCTATGATCTGCTCGAGTCTCACCTCTCCGGCCCGGTTGACGATGATGGCTTCACCGGGCTTGAGCTCCTGTACATCCGATGACTCCACAAACAGGGTCGTCTGCACGACTGGGCGCTCCGAGGCGATGACGACCTGCTCGTCATTCTTATAGTAGAAGGCGGGACGTATACCCCACGGGTCGCGCATGGCAAACATCTCGCCGGATCCCGTCATACCGCAAATCACATAGCCGCCGTCCCATATCGGGCTCGACGTACGCAGCACGCGCGCCATATCCATATGTTCCTCGATATAGTGCGTGATATCCATATGGTGCAAGTCCTTTGCCACAGCTTCATTAAAAAGTCGCTCGCTCTCGCGGTCCAGTCTGTGGCCGATTTGCTCGAGCAGAATATAGGTATCGCTGTAGATGCGCGGGTGCTGCCCCGAGGAGACAATCTCATTAAAGATTTCGTCGACATTGGTCATATTGAAGTTGCCGCAGAGGCAGAGATTGCGCGCCTTCCAGTTGTTGCGGCGCAGGAAGGGGTGTACAAAAGCCAATCCGCGCTTGCCGGAAGTACTGTAGCGCAGATGTCCCATGTAGATTTGACCGGCAAAGGGGATGTGCTTCTCTGCATAGACCGCATCGGCAAATTGATCAGCGGGTATATCCTTGACGCTCTCGTGAATCGTGTTGAAGATCTCCTGTATAGCACCGGAGCCAAGAGCCTTCTCTCTGAACATGTACTCCTCTCCGGGCTGGGCATTCATCTTGACACAAGCCACGCCCGCGCCTTCCTGTCCTCTGTTGTGCTGCTTCTCCATGAGCAGGTAGAGTTCATCGTAGCCGATGGTCCATGTGCCGTATTTCCTCTGATAGTAGTCGAGAGGCTTGAGGAGGCGTACCATCGCAACGCCGCATTCATGCTTAAGAGGTTCCATGTAGAGATATATTGGTATTGATTTGTCAGACGATAAGGCTAATCTGGGTGCCACTGCGTCCTTAGCCACTGCAAAAGTAGCAAAAAGCGCGCGCATTAGCCTCCTAAGAGGTACAAAAAAGCCAAAAGCTGACACGGATATTTTGCCCGATGCTGAGTGCCCCGGCTGACAGGAGACGAATTATAGGAGTCAAAGGCCGCAAAAGAATTGTTTTTTTTGTAAGTTTGCAGTCTAATCGATAAGTCAACTATCATGTCTATGCGCGTTCTCATCGTCTTACCCATTGCCATGCTGCTCTCTGTAGCTCCCCTCAAGGCACAGACAGACCAGCCCGCCCCGACCAGTGACGAAAGCTCAACACCTGCCGCACCTCCCGTCGTATATCGCAATGTCTACATGTACGGCATTGCGCAAAATGTCACGGACAGCATCACCTATCTCACGGAGATCTATCCCGTGGAAGGAGTTGAGTTTGACAAGCACAGCGGTTTTTTCAACGGCCTCGACCTCTATAGCGACCAGTTGCGCGACTACCTTCTCGCCAAAGGCAAAGAGGGATACATCTGTACCACCTTCTACGCCCTTAAGCGCAAAGATGCAGAGAAGGGCTTCATAAAAATCAAGAAGCGTATCGACCGCAATGATGCTACCCGCTATCAGCCGCTGCCCGAGTTCAGCTACCACCACATAGACATGAGCCACATCTACCGCGGCTACGTGCAGCCCGACAAGGACAGCCAGCAGTCTGAAACTGAAAGCTCGGGCCAATAACCCGATTGTCTTTGCTGAAATGAAAAACCGGTACTACCGCGTAGGCGGACTCACATTTTGCATCCACCCCGTCAATGTCGACGGAGTAGTTGTCGGCATGCCCGACTCTTATCAGCCTTTCCGCCTGCAAGACCAGACAGACGATCTCCTATTTACCCTCACCCTCGACCAGGTCTTTCATTTCTCCGAAATGGGTACAAAGCTCGGTCGATTCAACGAGGACAACAATCCCCAGGAAGTCTACCGCAAGGCTGATGGCGGCTACCAGTTTCTCCTCTACAGCTATGACAAGGTGCTCAGCGCCGAGATGGAGACCGACCAAGCCTTCCGCTATATCACGCTTCGCCTTCAGGGGTCACCGCAGCAGCAACTCTTTGGGCTCAACAATGCCGTGATGATCAGCTACGCCTTTTCGTCAGCCCGTTGCGGCACCCTCCTCATGCACTCATCCGTCACGATGTTGCGAAGCTGGGGATACATGTTTCTAGGCAAGAGCGGAACCGGCAAGAGCACCCACTCCGCACTGTGGCTTAAGTACTTTCAGGGCACTGAGTTGCTCAATGATGACAATCCCGTCCTACGTGTCAACGACAAGGGACGAGTCACAGTCTATGGGTCTCCCTGGAGTGGCAAGACGCCATGCTACAAGAACAAGCATGCCCGTGTCGGCGCCCTCGTCATGCTCGAGCAGAAGCCCTACAACCGTATCGAACGACAAGACGTCCCCCACGCCCTCTCCTCCCTCCTCATCTCCTGCTCGTTGATGATGTGGGACGGGCCCACTTACCACGCTATCATCAATACCATCTCCCGTATACTGCAGGCTGTACCCGTCTATCATCTGGAAAATCTGCCCAATCGAGATGCAGCAGAACTTTGCCGTAGCGTCATAGAACGATGAACACCCTGCAAATTCCCAACGAGATATTCATTCCCCAGATTGCCTCCTATCTGCGTGCCGGTCACGACGTCACAATCAACGTCAAAGGTTTAAGCATGCGTCCTTTCATCGACCAGCATCGCCACAAGGTGTTTCTCCAGCCCTGCCATCACTACCGCGTGGGCGACATCGTACTTGCAGAGACGGACTCCGGCCACTATGTGCTCCACCGCATCATCAGCCTCTCCGATCAAGAGGTCATCCTTCAGGGAGACGGCAACTGCCGGGGCACGGAGCATTGCACCCCTGCGGGACTGCTCGGACGCTGCAAGCTCATCATACGCAAGCGCGACGGCAAGACACGTGATCCCTACACTCCTCTACAGTGTCGGCTCGCCCTTGTCTGGCGCCATCTCATGCCTATCAGACGCTACCTCCTGGCTATATACAATCTTATCTATTACGGACACTTACACAGCTCACATATAAAATATGAAGACTAAACAAGGTTTTAACATCCAAGACATCTGCGGCGTCAAGATCATTGTTGCCGAGGGAATACAGAACATCGACTTCAGCAAGATCATCTCTGTCAACGACACAGCCGCTTTCCTATGGACCGAAGCCCAGCGCGGCGACTTCACAGAGCAGAGCCTCACCGACGCACTCGTCAAGGAGTACGACGTCACACCCGAGACGGCGGCCAAGGACGTACACGAGCTCGTCCAGCAATGGAGCGACAACGGTCTAATCCTGCCCTGACCCTCCCATCGCCCATCTGTCATGTCCCAAGTACCGAGTCTCATCCGACAATATGCCCTATCGCTACTGGCAAGTCTGGTCTTCTCAGTAACCACACTGACTGCCAGAAGCGCTGATATTGTCTTGAGCGGAGGACACTTCGGACAGGTGACAGATCTCTCTCAGCTGCAGGCCGGCAGCTACTGCCTGTTGGCGGCCAGGTCTGGAGGCATGACCTATCTTGCCTCAAGCTGTACAGTTTCCACCAGTTCGTCCAACGTCAAACTCAGTTCTGACTCCGTCGAGGGCTCACCCCGTCAGATTGATGCCACTATTGCTGCATCTGACATCTGGCAACTTCTTCCCGACAGCAAGGGTTGCTACCGTCTGTACGCCGTAGCCCTAGGCAAATATCTAGGACAGAAGGGAAACAACAACGTCAAGATGGTCTCGAGCGCTGACGAGGCTTCCCGCTTTGTCCTCTCGGCTGAGGGAGACGGCTTTCTCCTCATGCTCAAGGACGACGCATCTGGACGGGCCTTGAGATACAGTACCGTTTATCAGTATTTCGGATACTTCACCCGGAGCAATCTCTACCTTCATCTCCATCTCTATACCTATCAAGCCGGTGAGGTCCTTGAAGGACTTACGCCGCTGACACCATCCGACACGCTGTCACTGACATGCCCTATCCAAGGCAGAGAACTGGGGCTTACTGTCAGCTCCGCCAGCGGCTTGTTTTCCACAGACATCAGTGACTATCTGCTCCGCGACAGCACGCTGTCATCTGCATCGCCCTTTGCCGTCTGGCACATGGGAACCGACCGGCAATTGATTAGTTCCGAGGGAATCCGCCTGGCCGATTTGCTGACTGGACTACCTGGCAACAAAGACTCCATCGAATGGCTACACGAATCAAGTCAGCTCTACCTCCGTCTGCATGGCAGCACAACGCTGTACCGTCCCTGCTACTTGCCTTCATCCCCGAGTATCCTTCGGCTCATTGAGGCCGGCCGCGCAGGCCAAAACGATGTCTATCCCATCAAGTTGCGATCCGTTGCCCCGCGTCCCACACTCAACCTGTCAGCCACGGGCACTGCCACGCTGAAGGGTGGATGGAGCCTCGCCTCTCTCCGAGAGCTCAGGCCCGTGTCCTCATGGCGCGAGATTGACCTCTCCGCCGCGACCCTCTCCACCTCGACATGGCAGATAGAGCTCTCCGCATGCCCCAACTGCATCCTCTACGTCTCGCCTCAGGATACCGCGTCTCTGGCTCCTAGCCAGTCCAACACGGTCGTACTCGGCGCCCCGCGTCCGCGGGTCGTGCGTTCCATTCGCCTGACCGACGCCCGTCCCTATCATATTACCCGCTCCTTTTACGCACCCGCAGGGACCATCGTCTATCAGCGCATTCTGCCCGACAGTGGATGGTACTCCACAATCCTACCCTTCACCTGCCTGACATCCGGCAGCGGTCTCTCGGTCTACCAACTGACCTCTATCACACAAGATCAAGCTTATCTGGCCGCCACTGACACCCTGCTCGCCTACCATCCCCAGCTGATCCACACCGCAACCGCCGACACAACCGTCACATTGGTCTGCATCGCACAAATCATCGGCCCCACACCGTCTGCATACGGATGGATGGCTACCGACTCCGTACAGCAGCTGACAGACAACACGCTCTACGTGCTCTCTCCCGACGGCAAAACGCTCTGCCCGCCCTCCGCAGGCAGCTGGCTCTATCCCTTCAGAGCCTCCTTCCGACTGGGCAAAGCGAGGTCGAGGAGCTTAAGACTATCACATTGACTTCAAATCATCATAGATTCAATACAAATGCTAATTGCAGTAGATTTTGACGGTACCATCGTCGAGCACAAATATCCCTCCATCGGCAAGGAGATACCCTTTGCCACTGCCACGCTCAAACAACTCATACAGGATGGTCACCGTCTCGTACTTTGGACCAACCGACAGGGCGAACTACTCCAAGAAGCCCTCGACTGGTGCCGCGACAAAGGGGTAGAATTTTATGCAGCCAATAGCTGCTACCCAGAGGAACAGGCCGACAGCGGAGAGCCCCGCAAGATCAAGGCGGACATATACATTGACGACCGCAATGTCGGCGGCCTGCCTGACTGGGGCGTCATCTACGAGCTCATCAAGCACGGCCTCACGCTCCAAGAATACTTGATGCAGCAAATGGGACAGCCCTCCAAGCCCAAGAAAAAGCACTGGTGGCAATAAGGCCTCCCATAACATTTGTCGCACTTCACATCGTACCGGCAGTATAGAGCCCGCTAAGCACAAGATGCCACTCCGCGGTCACATGTTTTTGCGCCGTACCGACCAGACTCCGCCCAGAGTACGCATTAGCGGCCTCTCTTCTCAATTCAACCCATCCGAGCCTTCCGTTCCACTAGGAAGTGAAGGTCAACGCTGTACCTATCTTATCATAAGCCCTCCTGACAGACCGTCCGTCTGTCGGGAGTAAAGGCATTTCAGACTCAGCAAACAAATAATCGGACCTGACGCAGGCCAGGTCCGACATGTTTTCATAGTACCAGGTAAATCGAAACGTAGAACCTTAATTAATAAATAGTGTTACCCCTGAAAGTCCTGGCAATTAGTATAGAGTTCCTGTAATTGCAGTGCGTACTGCTGCGTCTCCTCGGCTATATGGAGGAGAAGGGCTGTGGATGTGTAGTCTCCGTCCGACGACTGCAGTTCTGCAGTCACGAGATGCTGTCTAAAATCCTGTATGCGCTTGACGATTTCATCGCATTCTGCCAGTATTTGTTCCCGACGAGACGGCAACAGAGACTTCAGCTGCTCAGCCATCACGGCACACAGTTCGACGAGGCGGTCTCGCAACGGGATATATTCGGCCAGCAGGTCAGAGGGTACAGGAGAGAAGTGATTGTCCACATGCTCCAGTACCGGGTCGGCGATACGCAGTAGTCCGTATCTCAGTTGGCCGAGCGAGTTGTGGATAAGGTGGAAAGGCGTAGACAGCCTTATTACCTCCTCGGGCCTTGAACGCTTAAGGCAGATGGTCTCGCGACGCCGCAGATTTTTGAGCTCTGCTTTCTGACTGTGAAGCCGCTGCTTGGTTGACCGTATGTCATGCAAGTTTTCCCGGGCCAGACCATCTGTGAGCTCCAACAGTGCCTGACTGTCACTCTTAATCTGCTCCGCGGTGCTAACAGCAATATGCTTGCGCAGCATCCGGAGCACCTCGTCGCGGTCCTGACAATGCATCATCTCGTAGAAGAGCACATCTCCATGCTGCTTCTCCAGCTGATGCTTGTGAAAGCGCTTCTGACTTCTGATCACAACCGCTATAGTCAAGGCCATGAGCAGAATGATAGCCGGCAGCTTGCCAAAGTACATGATAAGGCACACCGTAAAGCAGCACACAAAAGCGATACCCGCCGTGATAAACCACCCAGCAATGACCGTGAGCACCCCGGTCACTCTGAAAACAGCACTCTCGCGGCTCCAAGCTCTGTCGGCGAGCGATGCACCCATCGCTACCATGAAGGTCACATAGGTTGTAGAGAGCGGCAGCTTGAGCGAAGTACCCAGCGCGATAAGCAGAGCCGCTACGACAAGATTGACAGAGGCTCTCACAAGATCATAGGCGGCATCGTCGCGTGTAGCTATGGGTGCAAAACGCCGGTTGATATAGCTCTGCACCGGAGCAGGAGTCACCCTGCCGATAGCCCGGCTGATATTGCTGGCTCCTCTGACAAGGCTGCGCGCAATACGCGAGCTGCCGAACATCTCCTCTCCCTCCTGCTGGCTGGAAAGACCCACCTGTGTCTTGGTCACATTGCGCGCCTTCTCCGACGTAGACAGGGCAAATACCATCACGGCGCCAGCACCGATGAGAAAGATGATAGGAGTATTGGCCGGGCCGTTGAGGCTGTTCATCATATATCCGGTTGCATTGTCCCCACCATTGGCCATAAAGTCCATGTAAGACGAGTAGCCTGCCAGAGGTACTCCCATGAAGTTGACCAAGTCATTACCGGCAAAGGCAAGTGCAAGGGCAAACGTACCCAGAAGGATGATAACCTTAAACACATTGACCTTCAATATGTACAGTATTTGCATCAATACAGTGAAGACGACGAAGCTGCACGCCAAGACCGTCATAGCGTGGCTGTCTACGTAGTCCAACATCTCGGGCGTCATGATAGGCATGTTCTTCATTCCCTTAAAGACCATGAAGTAGACGATAGAGGTAACAGCCACACCGCCGAAAAGGCCTATCTTCCACTTCAGGTGCTGAGCATACTTGAAGGTGAAGAGCATTCTCACAACCCACTGTATGATCATACCAAAGACGAAGGCGATGGCAACCGACAGAAATATACCCAATATCACCTCCAGCACCTTGTCGGTATTGATATACTCGGCATAGGGCAGACCACCGCCGTGTAGCATCTTGACCATTGCCACCGCCGAACTGGCGCCAAGCAGATTGAATATCATCGAGACAGTCGTGGATGTCGGCATACCGAGAGTATTAAAGGTATCTATCAGCACGATGTCCGTCGTAATCACCGCTAGGAAGACGACCATCACTTCGCTGAAGCTGAAATACTGAGGCTGCATAATACCATGTCGTGCGATATCCATCATGCCATCGCTCATCGTTGCGCCTAAGAAGACACCTATCGCCGCCACGGCCACGATGGTACGAAATTTAGCCACACGTGCCCCGATAGCCGAATTGAGAAAATTGACCGCGTCATTGCTCACTCCCACATAGAGGTCAAAGACCGCCAACATGAAAAGAAAAATGACCATCAGTAAGTACATCCAATCCATTTTGCTATTGCTTTTATCAGTTGTGCTGCAAAAGTAAACAGGCCGTATTACGATATAGTAAAGTTTGTGTGAAGATTTCGTTAAGATTTCGCTCTCGACAGCTTCTCAGACGTACTATTAACTGCCTTTCTACTTAAACAACCTACCACTTTGTACCAAACACATCGTAGCATATTCCACTCATATTCCACTCTGTCGCCATAGCAAGGCAACCCTCAGACTTGTAGGCTCAGAGAGATAGTTCTCGTAAGGCTCTTTTTTAAATTAAGGAAAACCTTATGCCTCTCCGCCTAAGCCTTTACGCACCGACAGGATCGCGACGAGTCGAGTCTGAAGTGGAGGAATGGACGATCAAGCAAGACGAGAATACTTGACTTAAGCAAAGTCGTTCCGAAGAGAAGATGAAAAAATCAGACAGGATAGGAGATGTGTAAAAAAAATACTACATTTGCAGTTAGTAAACAACGATTCAGCTGTCTCCCCATCCGGCGGCAGGCAGACCATCTCTATACCAAGCGCTATGAAAGCAGTGATACTAGCAGGCGGATTTGGCTCGCGTCTTAGCGAAGCCACCCAACTCATACCTAAGCCCATGGTGGAAATAGGCGGCAAGCCGATCATCTGGCACATCATGAAGATCTACAGCTACTACGGCATAAATGATTTTGTCATCTGCTGCGGCTACAAGCAGTATGTCATCAAAGAGTACTTCGCCAACTACTTCCTGCACAACAGCGATATGACCGTGGATCTCTCCAAGGGCAGTGTGGAGGTACACTCCAGCCACTCCGAACCATGGCGTATCACGATGGTCGACACAGGTCTCAACACGATGACCGGCGGACGTATCAAGCGCATAGAGCCCTACGTCAAGGGCGAACGCTTCTGCCTCACCTACGGCGACGGAGTGAGCGACATCGACATCGCCGACACACTACGCAAACACGAGCAGAGCCATGCAGCTATCTCCATGGCTGTATACAAGCCAGAGGGCAAATTTGGTGCCGTAGATATCGACCCGCAAACCGATTGGGTCAAGTCTTTCAGGGAAAAACCCGATGGAGATGGCGGATGGATCAACATTGGATTTTTTGTCTGCGAGCCTGAGGTTTTTGACTACATACCCAGTGACGACACTGTCGCCTTTGAACGTGAGCCGCTCGAGCATTTGGCCGCTGACGGCAAGATGCACGCCTATAGGCACAGAGGATTTTGGAAGCCGATGGATATGCTGCGCGACAACAAAGAGCTTAATCAGATGTGGAACGAAGGGAGGGCGCCATGGAAGGTATGGTAAGCCCAGACTTCTACTGCGGCAAGCGCGTACTTGTGACCGGGCATACCGGATTTAAGGGATCGTGGCTCGCTATTTGGCTCCACGAGATGGGAGCCCAGGTATACGGCATCGCACTCGACCCTCAGACATCACGAGACAACTACGTCGTGACCGGCATAGGCGACAAGATATGCCAAGACCTCCGCATCGACATCAGAGATGCCGGACGGCTCAAGCAAGCCGTAATGGACATCAAACCGGAAATCATCTTTCACCTCGCCGCGCAACCGCTCGTCAGACTAAGTTACGCAGAGCCGGTAGAGACGTGGGAGACCAATGTCATGGGTACCCTCCACATAATGGAGGCGATGAGAGCGTGTCCCGAGACCCGCGTAGGCGTGATGATCACTACCGACAAATGCTACGAAAACCGCGAGCAACTCGAGGGATACCGCGAGACCGATCCGCTGGGCGGCTATGATCCTTACTCAGCCTCTAAGGGCGCATGCGAGATAGCCATCAGCAGCTGGCGACGCAGCTTCCTCAACCCCCATGACTGGGACAAGCACCACAAGAGTCTTGCCAGTGTAAGAGCAGGCAATGTCGTCGGCGGCGGAGACTGGGCCAAAGACCGTATTGTGCCCGACTGCATCAGAGCTATCCAACAGCAGGAGGTCATCAACATACGTTCGCCCAAGGCCATCCGGCCCTGGCAGCACGTATTGGAGCCACTGGGTGGCTATCTACTCCTAGCACAGCGCATGTGGGAAGCTCCCACCGAGTACTGTGAAGCGTGGAACTTCGGCCCGCGCAAAGAGAGTGTCGCCACCGTCTGGGACGTCGCCAGCCGTATTGTATCCGACTACGGCCAAGGGCAACTCCGCGATGCCTCCGACCCTCATGCCCTGCACGAGGCCCAGCTTCTGCTGCTCAATATCGACAAGGCACAATCACGGCTCGGATGGCAACCTCGCCTTACCCTAGATGAGTGCATCGAGTGGACAGTCGGCTGGTACAAGACCTATACGACGACAGATCCCTACAGTCTCTGCGTCAGACAGATCAGACAATATATCAATAAGGCAAGATGAAAGCATTCGTAACCGGCGGCACCGGGTTTATCGGATCCTATCTGCTCAAGGCTCTGCTTGACCAAGGCTGCGAGATACTCGCCCTCAGACGCAAGGAGAGCAATCTAAGCCGCATCAAGCCTTTTGCCGAAAAGATCAAGTGGGTCATGACCGAAGATGACTGGCAGACCGTAGCAGCCAACTACCGGCCCGACATCATCTATCATTTGGCCTGGCAAGGCGTATCGGCCGCCGACCGCATCAGCTACGCTTGCCAGACAGACAACATCGCCCTGCTGCAGTCTGTACTCGACATCGCCGACCGCTCAGACGTCAGCAAGATCGTCAGCACCGGTTCGCAGTCAGAATACGGAGCCTTCACCCAGAAAGTAGACGAGACTTATCCGCTTCATCCGAATACTGCCTACGCCGCCTGCAAGGTAGCAGCATCCTATATCCTGCGGACCTATTGCGAGGGGAAGGGTATCAAGTGGTACTGGCTACGTCTCTTTCCTTGCTTTGGACCGGGAGAGAGCGAACGGTGGCTCATCCCGTCTCTCATCAGGAGCATCTGCACCAAGCAGAGCATGGACTTCACCCCAGGCGAGCAGAAGTTGGCTTACCTCTATGTGGGAGAAGTGTCGCAAGCTCTTGCTGCCATTGCCCACAAAAACGCGCCCAGTGGAGCCTACAATGTGAGCGCTGACCATCCTATGCCACTACGGGAGATGGTGACCTTGATACGCAACAAGATAAATCCCAATTTCAAGCTTAACTTCGGTGCCCTGCCCTACCGGCCTGGCCAGTGCATGTATATGGAGGGCGACACTACAGCGCTCAGACGCGAGATATACAGCCTCAGGACGGACAATTTCGCCGAGCGCATGGCACAAACTATCGACTATTATACCAATAAGTTCAAACAGCAATGAACTGCGACACATATCATCACGACTACCGTGCCCTCGCACGGGACATACGCAAACTCAGCCTTGAGATGGCCTACCACGCCCGCTCTTCCCATAGCGGCGGAGCCCTGAGCATGGCTGACCTGCTCGCCGTACTCTACGGCGGAGGCTTCATTCGGATCACCCCCGAAACGGTTGACGACCCGCTGCGTGACCGCTTTATCCTAAGCAAAGGACACTGCTGCGCCTCCCTCTACGCTACGTTGGCGCTCTGCAGCTACCTCGATGCCGATGATCTCAGAGAGCACTATGGCGACAACGGCACGCTCTACTACACCCACTGCAGCAATCAGCTCAAGGGAGTCGAAATCTCTACCGGAAGTCTGGGCCATGGCCTGCCCGTCGCACTAGGCATGGCGCTCGCCGCCGAGCGTGCTCCGCGCAAGTACAGCGTATACTGCCTCACAGGTGACGGAGAACTCGACGAGGGCTCTTGCTGGGAGTCTATCCTCTATGCTGGTGCACACAAGATGAGCAATCTCTGCCTCATCGTCGACTACAACAAGCTGCAAAGCATGGGCGATGTCAAGGAGATTATGGACCTCGAACCGCTGGGAGACAAGTTGAGCACCTTCAGATGGAATGTCATTGAAATCGACGGTCATGATACCGATGCTATTGCGGAGGCTTACCGCAACTTCATCAAGGAGCAGGAGCGCCCCACGGCCATCATTGCCAATACGATCAAGGGCAAAGGTGTCAGCTTCATGGAAAACAATATCTTCTGGCACTACCATAACCCCAATGACCAAGAACTCAAACAAGCAGAGGAGGAACTAGGATGAGAACAGCCTTTATCAAGCAACTCGTAGAGGAAGCCCGTACCAACGACAAGATATTCCTGATTGTCGGCGACCTGGGCTACAATGTTGTAGAGCCTTTTGCACAAGCCTATCCCCAACGCTTCCTCAATGCAGGTATCAGCGAGCAAAACATGGCCGGCATGGCAGCAGGACTGGCCATGAGCGGATACAATGTATATCTCTACTCCATCGGCAACTTCCCCACTCTGCGCTGTCTAGAGCAGACCCGCAACGATATCACTTACTACAATGGCAGCGTCAAGATTGTCTCTGTGGGTGCAGGATTTGCTTACGGCAGCCAGGGCATGAGTCATCATGCGACCGAGGACATAGGCGTGATGCGCGCCCTGCCTAATATGGTTGTCTGCTCGCCCTCCGATCCATCAGAGACCCGCAAGATTACTCACTTATCCGCCAACTATAGCGGATCGATGTACATCCGGCTAGGCAAAGCCGGTGAAAAAGAAATCTTTACTGACGGACCTTGTACGCTCAAGTTGGGAGACCTCCACTGCTATCAGGAGTCTAACGCGCCCTGTGTCTTGCTCACCACTGGTAGCATCACGGCTGCAGCTGTCGACTGGGTCAAGGAGCACCACGTAGACACCGCCCTCTACAGCGTGCCCTTCATCAAGCCGATAGACGGGGAGCAGTTGTGCCAATTGGCACATAAGCACTCCAACTGGATTGTGCTCGATGAGCATCAGAAGAGCTGCGGCGTCGCCTCCGCCCTGATAGAGCAGCTCAGTGATCTCTACCAGGAAGGCGCCATTGAGGCCTTCCCCAAAATCAGACGCCTCGAGGTCAACGACGAGTACATCCACGTGGCCGGAGATCAGGCCTATCTCAGGCAGATTACAGGTCTGCAGCTCTCCGAGGCCTATTTCAAATAAATCAGAAGCAGTCTCTCCTATTTAAAATATGTGGCTTACCCGCAAGCTCGGCATAGATAAAAGCATCGCCTACACTTCCGCCGGCCAGATGGTCTCGGCGGGAGGCGGATTTATCACCGCCCTCTTTATTCTGAAGTATCTCAGTGGTGCTGAGCAGGGGTACTACTATACCTTCAAGAGCATCTTGGCCATACAGGTCTTCTTTGAGCTCGGCATGAATACGGTCATCACCCAGTATGTCGCTCATGAGGTCAGCCACCTCTCGTGGCAGGGCATACAGCTCGTCGGCGAGGAGCGCTACCAGTCGAGGTTGTCATCACTGATACACTTCTGTGCCAAATGGTATATCTTCTTCTCCACAATACTTCTGCTGGCCCTTATTCTAGGCGGCATGATGTTCTTCTCTCACTACGGTCGAGAAGACACCGACATCGATTGGCAGGCGCCTTGGCTCATTCTCTGTGTCACCACGGCGCTCAATCTGTTGCTCACGCCCATCTTCAGTTATCTCCAAGGCCTTGGCAAGGTCAAAGAGGTCGCCGCTTACTACTTCTACAAGTACACCTGTTATCTCATTGCCGTGCTGCTAAGCTTTGCGCTCGGAGCCAAACTCTATGCACTGAGCATTGGTAATATCATCTACATCCTAGTGAGTCTCGTCGCCTTGCTGATGACACCGCTCGGAAGTATCATCTGGAACATCTTCAAGACGCCTGTGAACGAACGCATATCCTACATGAAAGAGATTTTTCCTTTTCAGTGGAAGATTGCTGTCAGTTGGATAAGCGGCTACTTCATTTTCCAGCTCTTCAACCCCGTCATCTTTGCCACTGATGGAGCCGTCGTCGCCGGTCAGATGGGCATGACACTCACCGTACTCACAGGTATACAAGCGCTCACGTACAGTTGGACAAGCACAAAGGTGCCGGTTTATTCTGGCTACATCGAGATGAAGCAATACGGCAAGCTTGATAGGCTCTTCCACTACACGGTCAGGCAAGCCGTAAGCGTAAATCTGGCATTGCTAGTCGGATTTTTTGCCTGCATCTGGGTCATGCGGCAGTGGGACATTACTCCCCTTGGCATCCACATCGCCGATCGCTTCCTCGACTACTGGCCCATGCTGCTCATGATGGTACCTGAGTTCGCCAATCAGTTTATCACAGCGTGGGCGACCTATTTGCGTTGTCACAAGGAGGAGCCTTTTCTGCCCTACTCCGTCGTAAGCGGCCTGCTATGCTGCCTCTCGACAATCGGCATCGGCCACCTCTACGGCGTAAACGGCATCACAACAGGCTACTGCCTCATCACACTCATTCTCATGCCTTGGGCGTACCGTATCTTCCGCACCAAGCGGCGGCTATGGCATGCTCCGGCCCAATAAACACAGTATTTAAGTCTCTCTCACTATGGATATAGACCACCTACAGCCGCTGCTCTTCGATCATGATGACACTCACGAGGTCACTTCTGCCGAAGCACCGTCATCAGACGCCCGCACCAGCTATGACAAAGTGCTTACCATCTGCCTGCCCACCTACAACAGGGCAGAGTGTCTCAAGGAGCAGATGGAGCGTCTGCTTACCATCCAGCCAGATGACCTCCGCAAGATAGAAATCATCGTCAGCGACAATTGTTCTCCTGATCACACGCCTCAGGTAGTCGAGGCTTACCGTTCCAAACTGCCCTTCATCTATCTGCGCAACCAGGAGAATATCGGCCCAGACCGCAACTTTCTGCAGTGCCTCCGACGTGCCCAGGGCAAATATGTCTGGCTGCTTGGCGACGATGACTTTCTGCAGACCCCTTATCTGCATCAGCTTCTCCAGCAACTCGAGTCCCACGACTTTGGTCTCGTCCACATCCGCGTAAGCGGCAAGGACAAGATTCCCTTCCATATCTTCACCGACCTGGACGACATGCTCTGCCAGATAGCTGTCTTCATCACCTTCATGAGCAGCAATATCGTCAGCACAAAGCTCATTCCGCAGATTAGCCTCGACGACTACTTTGACACCCATCTACTCCAGGTACCACTCTATCTGCAGTCAGCGCTCGAGCATCGCGAGAATATGATTGTCAATCTCCCCTTCTTTGACTCAGGAGCCGAGACCCAAAACAACGGGGGCTATAATCTCTTTGAAGTCTTCGGACGCAATCTCACCGGCATCTACGACCGTTTTGAGGACAACGGTATCTCGACCCGCAGTCTCATGGAGATCAAGCGCCGCATCAGTGACTTTCTCTTCCCCTACTGGTTTAATCATGTTCTGCTCCGGCGTCCTACCCATCTCAAGCTCGACCACGTACGCAAGTATCTCGACGAGAGTGTCGGCATCTACCTTTTCATCCTCTCTGGCTTCCGCTTCATCTTTTCAGCCAAGATGATACGCCACTGGCTAACGAAGATAGGACAGGCCATCTGCCGTGCCGTATCATGGCTAATCAGTCATCTGCTGCTTCTCGTCTGGCCTCACTGCTTCGCCCGCGGATGGCGCAATCTCCGCACCACTATCATATCACACCGTTTCCGCTCTCAAGTCAAGGCAGGCAAAAACTGTCATGTCACCGGCTACGATATGCTGAGCGGCGGGCGATACGTAGAGATTGGCAACAGATTCAACAGTCTCTCAGGCCTGCGCATCGAGTGCATCAAGGCCGGTGCCACGCAGCCCAGCCTCAAGATAGGCGATGACGTCACCTTCAACCAGCGCGTTCACCTCGGTTGCATCCATCACATCGAGATTGGCGACCGTACACTTCTGGGCAGCGATATCCTCATCACTGACCATAGCCACGGCACGACAGACCCTGATGATCTCCACAAGGCTCCTCGCAGCCGCTCTCTCCATAGCAAGGGCTCTGTCGTCATAGGTTCTGATGTCTGGATAGGCGACGGGGCCAAGATTCTGCCCGGTGTTACCATCGGGCAAGGCGCAGTCATCGGCGCCGGAGCCATCGTGACCCATTCTGTTCCCGCCTATGCCGTTGTCGCAGGCAATCCGGCACACATCATCCGACTGCCGGCCGTATCTGACCAGCCTGTCGAGTCCTAAGGCTCGACTTTGGCCACAGGTGCCCAAGGAGGCGTGCTAAGAAGGGGCCAGAGCACACAGGTATGTCCAGCCTGAAGCTATTACCAGTAGGTATCGTTTAATATATCCACACCTCTGCAAGCAGTAATCTCCATCTGTCTCCGATATGTCTGCCTTTCATCTGTCACCTGCAACTGTCCAACCCGTACATAAGCTCATCCCCACACCAGATTACTAAATTCTACCAAACCTCTATGCGTTTTTCTTCTCTGACAATATCTCTCCTCCTGACCTCAGCCCTCACGCTGCATGCACAGAGCGTCGATCTCATGCAGGACACATGGGTCGGTACCGATGCGCTTGGCCGCAAGATGCCCACCAGCCAGGAGGTCGGTTTGCCTAAAACGGACAAGAGCCGCACCGTCGGCATTTTCTACGTCACTTGGCACACATCCGACTTAAGCAAAGCGGGACATCCCGAAGACGTGACCCAAGTACTTCACGCCGACACCGCCGCTCGTTATGACCAAAGCCGGTGGCCGGCCATTGGCGGCATGTGGCACTGGGGCGAACCGGAATATGGCTACTTCCTGAGCGCAGACGATTACGTCATACGCCACGATATGTCAATGCTGGCCGATGCCGGCGTTGATGTCATCATACTTGACTTGACCAATGCAGTCTGCTATTGGAACGAATGGCAG
Organism: uncultured Prevotellaceae bacterium; assembly: GCA_900316315.1. Taxonomy (GTDB): domain Bacteria; phylum Bacteroidota; class Bacteroidia; order Bacteroidales; family Bacteroidaceae; genus UBA6382. The sequence goes on along the minus strand of ONCK01000006.1, from coordinate 54,677 downwards.
AAGATTTTTGACGTCATGGAGCAGATGAAACGCGAAGGTAACGTGGTGCCTAAAGTATGTTTCTGGTCGTACAACGGGCCCGTCATCACGGTGACACAGGATGTCTATGAAAAATACTACAAGGCCGGCAGGTACCGCGACCTATGGTTCTACTGGGACGGCAAACCACTCCTGCTCTGCAACATGCGCCCTGACCTTGATGCCAACGGAGGCGGTGCACGCAATCCCAACCCCCACTACGACGCTAGCGCAGCTACTGATTCGACCAATCCCCACTATGGTGACCCTGACTACTCAGAGCCATACTACAAGGACTATACACGCGAGGTCAAAGAATTCTTCACGATGCGCAATATGTGGTGGGGCTACTACAAGTGGGGCGGCAAGCGCTATGTAGGCACCGAAGACAACTGGAGCTTCGGCTACGAAATGGAAGACTCCAAGGTCGCTGCCCTCACTCCTCGCGAGCGCTGCGCCACCCATCAAGGCCAGGCCGAGCAAATGGCCGTCACGCCCGCCCAGCATCCCATCAGCATCACTGGAAAGAGCTGGCGCGTCAGCACAGGCGAGCCCAAGCTCAATCAGTACGACGAACCCGACTCCGCTTATGTGCCCTGGTTTGGCCGCAAGGTGAGCCATCCCGAGGGATACGGCATCTACTTCCAGGACCGCTGGGACGATGCGTTGCAAGTCGATCCCTCGTTCATCTACCTCAACGACTGGAATGAATGGACCGCCGGCAAGTTTGCCATAGGTAAGGCTCCTGGCAGTGAGGCCCCCGGACCCACAACTTTTTTGGGCCGTAAAACTAATAATTTCTATTTTGTAGACCAGTACAATTGTGAGTTCAACCGCACCTTGTCGCCAGTCAAGGGCGCATACACGGACAATTACTATATGCAGATGGCTCAGAATATCCGTCGCTACAAGGGGGTGAGACCGATACCTCAAAATAAGGGCTATCACAAGGTCAGCCTCGACGGACAGAGCGGCTGGGACGAGGTCACCGTAGCCTATCGCGATACGCGGGGCGACACTAGCCACCGCAACTATGCCGGCTATGCCCACCGTCAATACACTGACAGTACCGGACGCAACGACATACTACTGAGCAAGGTCGCTGCAGACAGGACCAACTTATACTTTCTCGCGCAGACCGCTGATGCGCTGACGCCCAGCTCTGGCCCCAACTGGATGCTGCTGCTCATCGATGCTGACCAGAACAGCACTACCGGATGGTACGGCTACGACTATATCGTCAACCTGCAGGTCAAGAGTCCCGAGACGACAACCCTCTGTCACTACGACGCAGGCCGCCGGACGTGGGAGCCCGTGGCCGACCTCTCCTATCGCACACAGGGCAACCGGCTCGTCATCAGCGTACCGCGCAAGTTGCTCAAGCTACAAGGCAAAGCGATGACTTTTGATTTCAAGTGGGCAGACAATCCGCAGACGCTCACCAATCCCATCTCCCTCTGTACCCACGGCGACACAGCACCCAACCGCAGATTTAATTACCGATACATATGGCACAAATAAAGAGACTGTCCCTCCTTCTCATCTTACTCTGTACCCTCCTTCTGGTGCCCACTTTCTCCCGCGCTTGCACAAGCATCATCATTTCGGGAAAGGCAACTCCTGATGGCAGGCCCATCCTGCTCAAGAACCGTGATACCGGCACGCTCAGCAATATGTGTGTCGTATGCCAAGGCGTGCGTTACCGCTTTCTGGGCCTCGTCAACGCCAAGGACGCCGCAGCCAAGGAGGTATGGGCGGGACACAACGAGGCAGGCTTCGCCATCATGAATACCGCCGCCTACAATCTCAACGCCAAAGACGAAAAGCTCGAAAAAGAGGGCATCCTGATGCGTCAAGCCCTCAGCCAGTGCGCCACGCTTGCCGACTTTGAGCAAATGCTCGATACATTGTCGCGTCCGATGTGCGTCGATGCCAACTTCGGCGTGCTTGATGCCCAGGGCGGATGCGCTTATTATGAAGTCGGCAACCAGAGCTACCGCAAGTACGATGCCAATGATTCTGTCACAGCACCCGGTGGATACCTCATACGAACCAACTACGGCATGAGCGGCGACATGTCCGATCCCCACGGCGTAGAGCGCTATGCCGCCATATCCGAACTGATGGCCGGCCTCCACGCACGCGGCGCCTTTGACATCGCTTCGCTGCTGACCATTCCCCACTACCTGCGCCATGGAGTCACCCATACAGACTTGCTAGCTCAGATGCCCGCCGATGCGGAGACCGACCGGATGGTCTGCTTCCGCGACTATATTCCCCGCTACAGCACAGCCAGCTGCATGCTGATACAGGGTGTTGCATCTGGGCAGAATCCTGCGCAGACAACCAGCTGGACCTACGTGGGCTACCCACTCACTACGGTCGCCGTTCCGCTGATGATCACACGTTCCGGCCACTTGCCAGCCATCGTAAGCCCCGACCAGGAGGGTCGCTCATGGCTTGCCACAGAGGGACTGAGGCTCAAGGGGGCCCTCTTCTGCCTCAAGCAGGGCAACACTCACGACTATCTCAATCTCAGCCGCCTCGTCAATCGCGACGGAACCGGCATTCTCCAACTCACAAAGCCCGTACAAGATAGCATCCTAGCACACTCCCACCGCGTCCTTGGCTCGCTATCACGAAGGGAGAAGCCTGCCAAGTCCATCGATGCTCTCTACGACTGGATAGATGCCTATGTCAAGTCCCAAATGTTAGCTATCGACTCACGCGTCATGCCTCATGACTAATACTCACCCGAACTGACAAAGACACGGAAGAGCTTCGCACAAAACAAGGTCGGACCTAGTACCAACTAAGTCCGACCTTGTCAAATCTAGAAGCCACCTTGTCATCAGAAACAGGCTTATCCATGTACGATAAGTTTACGTGTCCCCTACGCCGTCTCTATCAGATCCATGACTTCGCCTTCCCGCAAATGAATAGGCAGCGTGTGCGGCATGATTGTCATGAACTGGGCAAACTCAAGCATCCAATGGCTTGCTCTATGGCTGAGCTGAGCGATCCTCCGCCTGTTCGTCAAGCAAAGGCTATGCCGCATCGCGGCCAAGAGTCTCTCCCGGTGTCACGGTTGCAGAATGCGCACGACACGCACTCCCGTCTGGGTCGACTGACGTTGCTGGTAGCGATAGAGCGACTGGCTATCGATGAGCACCTTGTGGTAGATGCTTGAGGCATTAAGCAGGTGCAGACGACCGCTCTGCCATACAGCAAAACCGAGATGGGCGATGTCAAGCCCCTCCTTGCAGGTCGTCAGGCAGAGGATGTCGCCATTGTGGATACAGGAGAGCGCCTTGCGTGTGCCGCCGATGCTGCTCTTGGGAATATAGCTGAACTTGAGTCCTGTCAGCTGCTGCTCGGTCGTACGAATCGTCTTGATGTATTCCGGATGCCGCTTGAGCGCATCATAGTATTGCGGGTGCTTGCTCATAAAGTTGATCTTCAGCGTCTGAGTAGCTGTAAAGGGAGACTTATGCTTGAAGTCCTGGGCACTCACCTCATGAACAAATCCCTGACGCTCGCCGTTGAGTATCCACGAGGTGAAATAGTGATTGCGCGAGGGGTAGGCCCGCAGAACGCCGTTGGCATAACGCTGATGGCGGAGGTAGTAGCAGAAGGCACCAAAAGAGGTCTTGCCATGACTCGAAGCCAGTGTCAGCGCCGTAACGACGTCGACATAGGTCGTACAGTCGAGCTGGTCGAGATTGATTACGAGACGCTCCGGATCGCCCTGCTCCAGCGTGTGAGCCACATAGGGCTTGCCGATAAACTGGCGGGCGAACCACAAGACTTTGTTTCCCCCATTGGTCATATGGCGGGCCTGGCGCAGGAGTTGCTCAATCCGCACCGAGTCTTTGGGCTGATAAGATACCGACGCCTTCTGCCCCTGGGCTGCCAAAGGGAGTAGCAGGAGCAGCAGCAGTAAGTTTGTATAGTATTTCATACGTCTATAGTTTGGTTTCATCCGGTCTAAAAGCTCTCGTCTGCCTAGATTTAGCCACAGACTGGGCTCCGAAATCTATTCGTGATGATACGGCTCGCCGTGGAGGATAGTCAGCGCACGGTAGACCTGCTCCGTAAAGATCAAGCGGATCATCTGATGGGAGAAGGTCATGCGTGAGAGCGATATCTTGCCTTGGCAACGGTCGTAGACCTCTTGCGAAAACCCGTAAGGACCACCCACGACAAATACCAGCCGCTTGTATGACTGGCAGAAGAGACGTCCCAGATACTCCGCCCACTCTACCGAGCGCATCTCCCGTCCCCGTTCGTCAAGCAGGAGGAGATAGTCGCCCTGACGCAGATGCTGGAGGATCAGCCGACCCTCCTGTTCGCGCTGCTGCGACTGCGTGAGGCTTTTGCCCGCGCGCAGGTCTGGGATGACCTCCACGTCAAAGGTCATATAGTGCCGTATGCGCTGTACATAGTCAGCGATGAGGGCATCCAGATATCGGTCTGTAGTCTTTCCAACAAGGATCAGAGTTGTCTTCATTGCTGCAAAATTAAGACTAATCCCGCAATTTGGCCCCTTTAGGTGGCTTCCAATTGAGATTATTGTCTTAATTTTGTTGCACAATATCAAGGATTACTATCATGTACACCGTAGATCAACTGGAAGACAAGCTCTTTGAGCTCGCATTTGCCGAGGACATCGGCGACGGAGACCACACCACGCTCTGCTGCATCCCCCCTGAGGCAATGGGCAAGTCCAAACTGCTCGTCAAGGAGTCGGGCATACTGGCCGGCGTAGACATAGCTCGGAAGATTTTTCACAAGTTTGACCCTGACTTGCAGATGGAAGTATTTATTCAGGACGGCGCCCGCGTCAAGCCGGGCGACATCGCCTTCACCGTAAGCGGCAAGGTGCAGAGCCTGCTCCAGACAGAGCGCATCATGCTCAACGTCATGCAGCGCATGAGTGGCATCGCGACGATGACAGCCAAATATATGGACAAACTTCGCGGCACCAAGACGCGCGTGCTCGACACCCGCAAGACGACGCCCGGCATGCGTATTCTCGAGAAACAGGCTGTCAAGATTGGCGGCGGCACCAACCACCGCATAGGCCTCTTTGACATGATCCTGCTCAAGGACAATCATATTGACTTCGCCGGCGGCATCGACAAGGCCCTCGACCGCTGCCACGCCTATCTCAAGGCTAAGGGCAAGAATCTCAAGATAGAGATAGAGGTGCGCTCTCTTGATGAGCTGCGCCAAGTGCTCGCCCACGGAGGTGTCGACCGCGTGATGCTCGACAACTTCTCCATACCGATGACCCGCGAGGCCGTAGCTCTCATCAACGGCCGCGTAGAGACAGAGTCCAGCGGTGGTATCACTATAGACACGATCAGAGACTACGCAGAGTGCGGCGTCGACTTCGTATCGGTAGGCGCACTCACCCACTCGGTCAAAGGACTCGACTTGTCCTTCAAGGCATGCGAATAATATGAGACTAGCCTTATGCAAATGACCAACCATACACTAAAAACCGCTTTCTCCCTGCTCCTCCTGCTGACGACGTCAGCAGGATACGCCTGCACCAACTTCATTGTGGGCAAGAAGGCGTCGCGCGACGGCAGCGTCATCGTATCATACAACGCCGACAGCTACGGATGCTACGGCGTGATGCAGCACTTCCCCGCCGCCAAGCATCCCAAGGGGGCCATGCGCAAGGTATACGACTGGGAGTCTGACCGCTACCGCGGCGAGATAGCTGAAGCACTGGAGACTTACGGCGTAGTCGGCAATATCAACGAGTACCAAGTGACTATCGGCGAGACGACATTTGGCGGACGAGAGGAGCTCGTAGACTCTACCGGTCTCCTCGACTACGGCAGTCTCATCTACATCGCTCTCCAGCGCTCCAAGACGGCACGTGAGGCCATCAAGGTCATGACCTCTCTCACCGACAAATACGGCTATGCCAGCGAGGGCGAGACCTTCTCCATCGCAGATCCCAACGAAGCCTGGATACTCGAGATGGTAGGCAAGGGCGCCGGCGGACACGGAGCCCTCTGGGTCGCTGTCCGCATCCCAGATGACTGCATTAGCGGCCACGCCAACCAGAGTCGTATCCACAAGTTCATGCAGTATCCAAAGGACCAGTGTATCTACTCCAAAGACATCGTGTCCTTCGCCCGCAAGAAGGGGCTCTACAAGGGCAGCGATGCCGACTTTGATTTTGCTGCTACCTATTGTCCGCTCGACTTTGGGGGAGCCCGCTACTGCGAGGCCCGTGTATGGGCCTTCTACAACCATTGGGCTACCGGCATGGACGCCTATCTCGACTACGCGATGGGCAAGAATCTCAAGGCCGAGCCGATGCCTCTCTATATCAAGCCCAAGACCAAGTTGTCGGTAGCCGATGTGCAAAATGCCATGCGCAACCAGTACGAAGGCACTCCCATGGCAATGCTCTCCGACCCGGGTGCCGGTGCATGGCAGTCGCCCTACCGCCCGCGTCCACTGGCTTGGAAGTACAAGGGCAAGGATTACTTCAACGAGCGTCCCACGGGTACGCAGCAGACGTCATTCACCTTTGTCGCCCAGATGCGCAACTACCTGCCCCGAGCCATAGGCGGCGTGATCTGGTTTGGTCACGATGATGCCAACATGGTAGCCTATACTCCCGTGTACTGCTGTGCGACACGCGTTCCCGACTGCTATACCAAGAAGTACGGAGACGATGTCACCTTCTCGCTCAAGAGCGCCTTCTGGGTCTGCAACTGGGTGTCCAATATGGTCTACCCACGCTACAGCCAGCTCTTCCCCGACGTCAAGGCCGAGCGTGACAGCCTCGAGCATCTCTACTTTGACCGACAGTCTCTGGTAGAGCGTCAGGCACAAGCGCTCTGCCAGACAGACAGCAGCAAAGCTATCGACTATCTCACCAACTACTCCGTCAAGACCGCCGACGAGATGCTCCAAGACTGGATTCACCTCGCCGAATACCTCATCGTGAGGTACAATGATATGGTCGTCAAGCCCTATTCCCACGGCCATTTCCTGCGCACCCCTGAAGGGCTCGGCGCTCCGGTCAAGGCTACGGGCTTCCCCGACGCTACCCGAGAACAAATCATCCGACAGACCAACGGCAAGTTTGCCGTACCTGCCCCACAGAAATAGACATACATCAGACTAAAACACACTTAAATATTTACAAATCCATGGACAACAATCAACAACTCATCGCTCAATGCGAAGCAGTGGCTAAGCAATGGATCGCCTCCCCCCTCTATGACCAGGAGACCAAGGCCGGAGTACAGCAGATGCTGGACAATCCCGACAAGACCGAGCTCATCGATGCCTTCTACCGCACCCTCGAGTTTGGCACCGGAGGTCTGCGCGGCATCATGGGACCTGGTACCAACCGCATGAATATCTATACTGTCGGTGCTGCTACCCAGGGCCTCTCCAACTACCTCAACAAGTGCTTTGCCCAGTTGCCGCAGATCAGCGTCGCCATAGGCTACGACTGCCGCAACAATAGCCAGCGCTTTGCCAAAATCTGCGCCGACATCTTCTCTGCCAACGGCATCAAGGTCTACCTCTTTGACGAGATGCGTCCGACTCCTGAGATGAGCTTCGCCATCCGCCACCTGCACTGCCAGAGCGGTATCATCCTCACAGCAAGCCACAACCCCAAGGAGTACAATGGCTACAAGGCTTACTGGGATGACGGCGCTCAGGTGCTCGCTCCCCATGACAAGGGCATCATTGCCGAAGTCAACAAGGTCAAGGTGGAGGACATCAAGTTTAAGGGCAATCCCGACCTCATCACCATCATCGGCAAAGACATCGACGACGAGTATCTCCGCCAAGTACACACTATCAGCATAGATCCCGAGTGTATCAAGCGTCAGCACGACCTCAAGATCGTCTACACGCCGCTTCACGGTACCGGCATGATGCTCATACCACAGAGCCTCAAGCTCTGGGGATTTGACAACGTACACTGTGTACCCGAGCAGATGGTCAAAGACGGCAACTTCCCCACCGTGCAGAGCCCTAATCCCGAAAACGGCGAAGCGCTTACCCTGGCCATCAATCTGGCCAAAAAGCTGGACGCTGACATCGTGATGGCCAGTGACCCCGACGCCGACCGCGTAGGCATGGCCTGCAAAAACGACAAGGGACAATGGGTTCTCATCAACGGTAATCAGACGGCCATGATATTCCTCTACTATATCATCAACAACAGGATTGCCCAGCATAAGATGAAAGGCGACGAATTTATCGTCAAGACCATCGTCACGACAGAGATGATCAAGGCCATCGCTGACAAAAACCACATCAAGATGATGGACTGCTACACCGGATTTAAGTGGATTGCCCGCGAGATCAAGCTGCAAGAAGGCAAGATGACCTACATCGGCGGTGGCGAAGAGAGCTACGGCTTCCTCGCCGAAGACTTCGTACGCGACAAGGACGCCGTAAGCGCTTGCTCACTGCTCGCCGAGATTTGCGCATGGGCCAAGGACAAAGGCAAGAGCCTCTACGACATCCTCATGGAAATCTATGTAGAATACGGATTCAGCTACAACAAGACAGTCAATATCGTCAAGCCCGGCAAGACTGGTGCTGATGAGATTAAGGCCATGATGGACAACTACCGCAAGCATCCCGTCAAGACCATCGCCGGAAGCCCCGTCGTCCTGACGCGCGACTATCAGGCTCTCAAGGCCTATGATGCCGACGGCAAGGCTACAGACCTCGACATGCCAGAGCCCAGCAACGTCATCCAGTGGTTTACCGCAGACCATACCAAGATCAGCGTACGCCCGTCGGGTACGGAGCCCAAGATCAAATTTTACTTTGAGGCTAAGACCGACATGAAATCTCCCGCCGACTACGAGCACGCTCTGTCTGTTGTCAACGCCAAGTTTGACGCCATACAGAAGTCTCTGGGTATCTGATCTCCGACATCCCGTCAACTGGCAATAGCCCGGCTGAGTCAGTCCTGACTTACAGCTAATAATATACTGTCATCTGCGCTCTCCCGCCAATATGGGGGAGCGCAGATTGTTTGTCTCCTTGCTCCGGCACTCGACCACCGAACCATTCTGTACAATCTCCTACCTACCCGACCGTACAAGGTGCCTAAGTTCGATGAAAATCAGTGAGGAAGAAAGATACTTGAAGCCCTGCATAAAATTATATATATATATATTTTCTTCCCGCCAAGAAGTTCGTTTGACAAGTCGCCTTGTCCGCCGTACAAGGTCGGATGTAGTTTAAGCTAGGTCCGACCTTGTTAAAACTGGAAGGCGAGTTGTTAGCGTAAATAAGCCAGTTTGTCGCAAGCGCATCCCGCATGTTTGCAACTCTTTGTACAACAGCAGCTTAACTCAGCCCATTTTTACATCGATAGTCAGTACGTGATATCGGGAGATTGCGGTAAGCAAACTATTTTTTATAATAAAAAAAATTTATCCTAAGACCTGTTCTCTGCCAAGTTCCGCCAAGCAAGCAAGACCTGAGGCTCCAATAGACGACGCAAGCAGCAATACCAGTATGGGAAAGGACGGCCGACGCGACTGCGCCATGAAGTCTGTACCGCAGACAGTCCTGCTACTTCAACCGTCCCGGCAAAGGTTGTCTATAAATTATCCCAAAAATCGTATACGGCCTGTCGATTATGGCACACGCACAGTCATGGAAACTAACTTGAAATCCTGCCGAAAAAAAAGGCTATGAGCCTTTGATGGCATTCCGGAATTGACTATCTTTGTAACCAGCCTAGCATAGGCTACAATCGATAAAGCAAAATCAAAAACAAAACCTGATATGAAATACGTAGTAACGAGTACCTTGCTCTACGGCCGTCTGCAAATGCTTGACCGTGTTGTCAACCCCAAAAACACCGCCCCCATCCTCCAGTGTTTCCTCTTCAAGGCACACGGAGACAATCTCATGATCACTGCTACAGACAATGACACAACCATCAATACTACCGTGCCCCTTACCCAAGGAGACAGCGACACCAGCTTTGCCATACCCGCCAAGCAGATTATGGATATACTCAAGGAAATCCCGGAGCAACCGCTCACAATCGAATTTAACCCCAATACTTACCAAATCAATCTGAGATACCAGAACGGTCACTTCCTGCTTCAGGGAGAAAATGGCGACGACTTCCCCCAGCAGAAGGATCCCGAGGGAGAGAGCCACGAAATCACCCTATCTGCGCCTCTCTTGAGCAAGGCCTTTGCCTCTGCCATCGTAGCTGCCAGCGACGATGAAAACCGCAAGGTGATGAACAGCATATTTGTGGACATCACACCGCAGGATCTGTCGGTCGTAGCCAGTGACGGACACAAGCTGGTATGCTACAAGATCCTCTGCGACACCCATGACACCACGGCCAGTTTTATCTTGCCGCGCAAGCCGTCAGCCCTGCTTCGCTCCATCATAGACAAGGAGGAGGGCAACATCACGCTCTGTACTTGGAGCAGCGGTGCCGCCAAAATAAATACCGACAGCTTCAGCATGAGTTGCCTGCTCCTGATGGAGAAATACCCCAACTACAAGAATGTCATTCCGCAAAACAATACCAACATTGCTACCATAGACAAGGAGACCCTACAAAGCGCCGTCAAGCGTGTACTTGTAGCCAGTGATAAGGCTACCTCACTCGTCAAACTCAACTGCGAGGTAGGCAAGATTACACTCTCGACCGAGAACCTCAGCTTCGCACAAAGCGCCGAGGAACAAGTCGTCTGCCAGTACGATGGCATGCCCCTGCGCATCGGATTTAGAGGCGACTATCTCCTTGACCTGCTGAGCAACGTCACCAGCACCAATGTGCTGATCAAACTCAGCGATCCCAGCCGCGCCGGACTCATACTCCCCGCTGAGCAAGACAAGGACACAGACCTCACCATGCTCCTCATGCCTCTGCTCATCACAGCTTAAGCCGTAACTGACATTTGGTCCGGACAAAGGCTAACACGACAACTACAGATCACCATGAAACTCAATCTCAAGAAACCGCTCGTCATCTTTGACCTGGAAACCACCGGGCTCAATATTACCCATGACCATATCGTAGAGATAGGCTACATCAAGGTAGAGCCCAACGGCAACGAGGAATCCAAGACCATGCGCATCAATCCTGGCGTGCACATCCCCGAGGAAAGCACCGCCGTACACCATATCTCAGACGAAGACGTCAAGGACTGCCCGACATTCAAGCAAGTCGCCCAGACCCTTGCCCAGACCTTTGAGGGATGCGACTTCGCGGGATTCAATTCCAACCACTTCGACATCCCGATGCTCGCGGAGGAATTTCTGCGCGCCGACATCGAGTTTGACTTTAGCAAAGCCAAATTCGTGGACGTCCAGAATATCTTTCACAAGGAAGAGCCGCGCAACCTCGTAGCCGCTTACAAGTTCTATTGCAACAAGGACTACGATCCTCATGCCGCGATGGCCGACACACAAGCTACCTACGAAGTGCTGCAGGCCCAGCTCGACAAGTACGACAATCTACAAAACGATATTGACTTCCTTGCCGAATATTCTTCCAACAACCACAATGTCGACCTTGCAGGCCGTATCATATACAATGAGGATAAGGTGCCCGTATTCAACTTCGGCAAATATCGCGGCAAACCAGTCATAGATGTACTCAGGACAGATCCGGGATACTACGGATGGATCATGAGCAGCGATTTTGCCCTGAATACCAAGCAAATGCTCACACGTATTAAGCTCGAGGCCAACAAGAGATAGCCTTCCCCACACCGGCGTCGTCAGCAGAACTACTGCAGTCACGCCAAAGGGGCCAATACGCAAACTGTCACTATGGATCTGAAAGGCAAACATATCGTAGTAGGCATCACCGGAAGCATTGCCGCCTACAAGGCATGCGAGCTCATACGCCTCTTCGTCAAAGATGGCGCAGAGGTGCAGGTCGTCATTACGCCCGCAGGCAAGGAGTTTATTACCCCGGTCACGCTCTCGGCGCTCACTTCACACCCTGTCATCAGCGACTTCTTTGCCCAGCGTGACGGCACATGGCACAGCCATGTCGAGCTCGGACTCTGGGCCGACGCCATGGTCATCGCGCCCTGTACAGCCTCGACCTTGGGTAAGATGGCGGGAGGCATCGCCGACAATATGCTCATCACGACCTATCTGGCGATGAAGGCACCCGTCTTCATCGCACCCGCCATGGACCGCGACATGTACGCTCATCCCTCTACCCAAGCCAACCTTGACAAGCTCCGCTCCTACGGCAATACCGTCATCGAGCCAACAGAGGGATTCCTAGCCAGCAAACTCATTGGCAAAGGGCGCATGGAAGAACCACAGAATATATTTCTCCAGGTCAAGACCGCGTTGCTCTCCACCTCCGAGCTCAAAGGCAAGACCGTGCTCATCACTGCCGGTCCAACCTATGAAAAGATAGATCCTGTCCGATTTATCGGCAACTACTCCAGCGGAAAGATGGGCTTTGCCCTAGCCGAGGCATGCGCCATGAGAGGCGCTCACGTCGAGCTCGTTAGCGGTCCGACATCGCTACGCCCTGTACATCCCGGCATCTCTCTGACCCACATAGAGTCTGCCGCCCAGATGATGGAGGCTGCATCCAGAATATGGGCAGGTGCCGATGTAGCCATACTGAGTGCCGCCGTCGCCGACTTTACACCCGCCGAGACCGCCGCACAAAAGATCAAGCGCAATACAAGACAACAGACACTCGACCTCGTTGCCACCCCCGATATCGCCGCCACACTGGGACAAAGCAAGAGAGCGGGCCAGATACTCGTAGGCTTCGCCCTCGAGACCCATGACGAGCTCCACAACGCCCAGGAAAAGCTCCGCAAAAAGCACTTGGACTTCATCGTACTCAATTCGCTGCAGGACAAGGGCGCAGGCTTCGGCTACGATACCAACAAAGTCACGCTCGTCACTTCCACAGAGGAGTACCCCTTCCCCCTTAAGTCCAAGGCAGAGGTAGCCCAAGACATCATCGACTTCCTATGCACAAAATATTTGTAATATTCTGTCTGCTCGTTCTCAGCCTTGGCCCCATCACCGCCAGCGCTCAGGAACTCAATGCTACTGTGGAAATCAATACACAGAAGATACAGGGCACCAACAAGAGCGTCTTTGAAAATCTCAAGAAGGTCATGCTCGAGTTTATCAACGACCGGCAATGGACCCAACAGCACTACAAGGCGAGCGAGCGTATCAAGTGTGCCTTCACCCTGATCATAAACAAATATGATGACACCACGGGCCATTTTGAGTGCGACGGCTATGTCCAGAGCCTGCGCCCAGTCTACGGCGCATCGTATACCTCTACGACATGGAATGTCCACGACAAGAAGTTTAACTTTGACTTCAAAGAGTTTGACCAGCTCAACTTCAACATTGACCAGCTGGACAACAATCTCACTGCCCTACTTGCCTACTACTGCTATCTGATTATCGGCATTGACATGGACACGATGAGCCCCATGGGCGGTACGGAAGTGCTCCAGCAAGCCATGACCGTCGCCAACAATGCGCAGAGCTTACAAGCTCCCGGTTGGAAGGCGCTCGAAGATGTGACCAACCGCTTCGGCATTATCAACGACTACGTCTCCGAAGCGATGAAGCCCTTCCGCCAATTGCAGTACGACTACCATCGTAAGGGTCTCGACCAGATGGCCGACGATCCGGCAACAGCACGCGAGGCCGTCTCCGCCGCTATCAAGCAACTCAACTTAGCCTATCTCAACAAGCCGCTCAGCTACTTGCCCCGCCTCTTTGCAGAGTACAAGCGCGACGAGCTGGTCGGCATCTACAAAGGCCAAGGCACGTCAAAGGACAAACAGCCCGTCTACGACATCCTCGTCAAAATCAATCCGTCTCAACTCAAATACTGGAAAGATTTGCTCAACTAAGACTTTATCATGCTCCAGCGCCTACATATCAAGAATTATGCCCTTATCGATCAACTCGACATCAGCTTCCATCCCGGCTTTTCGGTCATCACCGGCGAGACGGGTGCCGGCAAGAGCATCATACTAGGGGCCATCGGACTGCTGCTCGGCGAGCGCGCAGACACCAAGCATATCAAGCCGGGCGCAAACCGCTGCATCGTAGAGGCTGAGTTTAACCTCACCGATGATGGCATGGACGAATTTTTTACCACCAACGGACTTGATTTCGACGGCCACGAGTGTATCATCCGCCGTGAGCTCTCAGCTACAGGCAAGAGCCGATCCTTTATCAACGACACACCCGTCTCCGTCGCCTCCCTCAAGGATCTGGGCAGCAAGCTCGTCGACATCCACTCTCAACATCAGAACCTACTCGTCAACGACCGCAAGTTTCAGCTCAGCATTCTCGACACCGTTGCCGGCAATCGCAACCTGCTCTCCGAGTACCAGTCTCTCTATATCACCTATCGCGACACTTGCCAGCGCCTGACGGCTTTTGAACAGGCTGCAAAGCAGCGGGAGCAGAACAATGACTATATCAACTTCCAGCTCAACGAGCTCACAGAGGCACAGCTCCGCTCCGGCGAACTGGAGAAGCTCGAGGAAGAGGCTCAGATGCTCAACAATGCCGGCACCATCAAGGAGTCTCTCTACCTCGCCGACCGACTCCTTGCCAGCGAGAAGGGAGGGGCGCTGACACGAATCAACGACTGTATCCGCACCCTTCAGAATATCACGTCCGTCTTCGCCAAAGCGACACCCCTCACCGAGCGTCTGGACAGTTGTGCTATTGAGATAGATGACATAGAGCACGAAATCAGTAGCTATACAGACAGCGTCAATTTTGACCCTGACCGACAGGCCAAAGTCAACGAGCGCATTGACACGCTCAATACCCTGCTGAGCAAGTACCATCAAGAGACGGTGGACGATCTCATCGCCCTGCGAGACAAGCTCCAAGGAGAAGTGCAGATGCTGGCCGACAGCGACGACACCCTACTCAAGCTGCGCCAGCAACGGGACAAGCTCAAAGCCGAGGCTACAGACTTGGCTCATCGTCTCAGTCAAACCCGACACGACACAGTGGCCAAAGTGGAGGCGAGCATGCTGACCAAGCTGCACAGTCTCGGTATGCCCAATATACGATTTGAGGTACAGCTCGAGCAGCTACCCGAATTGTCACCCCTAGGTCTGGATAAAGCCACATTCCTATTCAGTGCCAACAAGGACATCCCCCTTCAAGACATTGCCTCTATCGGTAGCGGAGGCGAGATAGCCCGCGTCATGCTCTCTCTCAAAGCGCTCCTGTCTACTGGGCAAAGCACACGCACGCTCATATTTGACGAGATAGACACTGGCGTATCAGGACGTATCGCCGAGCAAATGGCTCTCATGATGAAGGACATCAGCAACGCCGGCCACCAGGTCATCAGCATTACTCACCTGCCTCAGATAGCCGCCCAGGGAGAACACCACTACCTCGTCTATAAAGCCGAAAACGACGGACGTACCGCCACCTTCATACGCGAACTCACCCCTGAGGAGCGCGTAGCTGAGATTGCCCACATGCTGAGCGGCGCTCAAGTCACTCAAGCCGCCATGGACAATGCCCGCGCCCTCTTACATTTATAAATACATCACAACCATGAAAAACCATTTCAGACTCTTTATTCTCCTGCTCCTCACCTTGACCGTCTCGGCCGTCTCAACACCTCTGCAGGCCAAAGACAAGACCGACAATGCGGCACTCATCACCGTGACCAGCTACGACCGTCAAGGCAAAGTCATACGCAGTGACAACGGATTCTATATCGATGGCCAGGGCGAGGCACTCTCTACCTACGATGTCTTCAAGGACGCCTACAGCGCCAAGATCAAAGACAGCAAGGGCAAGGTACACAATGTCACGCGCATCTCCGGAGCCAACGACCTGTACAATATCGTACGTTTCCGCACCGATGCAGGCTCTACAGCCTGCCTCAAGTTGGCCGCCGCCCCAATCTCCACGGGCACACAAGTCTCCATATTGTCCGCAACCAAGGGCGCACCGTCCACGAGTGCCACAATCAGCAAAGTAGAAGACCAAGACAATATCAAATATTACACACTGGGCCGTAAGCTGGCCAATCTGTACGCTGGATGTCCCCTCGCCAACCCACAGGGCGAGGCCGTAGCCATCATGCAGCGCAACACCGACCGCGATGCCCAAAACAGTTTCGCACTGGATATCGCCTTTGTCCGTCTGCTTGTTCCCTCTGGCATGACCGCCGCCCAGATAGCCATCAACAAAATCCACATCCCAAAACTTCTGCCTGATGGAGAAGCGCAGGCACGCACTTTCATCTGCCTTATGCCTCAGAATAGTCAGGACTCTGTCAGTTACCTTACTGCTATAGACGACTATATCAAGGCTTACCCCCAGCAGAGCATCGGCTATACTCAGCTTGCAGCTTACCACGCCTCTCTCGGCCAGTACGCAAAGGCTGATGCCGACTATGAGCAGGCACTCAGTCAGAGCAACCAGCGCGCCGATGTACACTACGAGAAGAGCAAGCTCATCTACCGTCTCAACATGATTCCCTCCTATCAGCAGTACAAGGACTGGAATATGGACAAATCTATCGCCGAAGCCGAAGCCGCTTATGCAGAAAGCCCCATTGCTCTCTTCCTTCTGCAAAAGGGTGACGCTCAATTCGCCAAAAAGCAATACCAGGAGGCTTACGACACCTATCAACAAGTCAACCAGACAAACATAGCCTCTCCGCAGACCTTTGCTGCCGCATCCGTTGCAGCAGAGATGGCCGGCAAAGATTCCACAACTATTCTCTCACTTTTGGACAGCGCCGTCAACCGTTTTCCTAAACCCTATCCCAAGTCAGCCGCGCTCTACCTACTCCAGAGAGCCACCCATCTCCACGCTTATGGCCAATATGCAGCAGCTGCTGCCGACTATCAGCGTGTCGAAGACCTGCAAGGTACAACCAAGCTCAACGACAATTTCTATTTTCAGAAGTATCAGTGTGACACTTATGCACAGTACTATCCCGTTGCGCTGAGAGACATCGAGAAGGCACTCTCCTACAAACCTCAAGACTACAGCTACCTCGTAGAAAAAGCACTTGCAGAGTGGCGCATGGGCGACTATGATGAAGCTATCTACGCTGCTCAAGAAGCCATCAAGCAAAATCCCAATGGGCACGACGCATACAAAGCGCTCGGCATCGCTCAAGCTGAGAAGGGAGACAAGGCCAATGCTCTGCGTAACCTCGCCAAAGCTAAGGAACTCGGCGATACGCAGGCGCAAGGGCTCATCGACAGCCTCAAGGGCAAATAGCGGACGGCCCCTAGTTCTCTCTCGCCCGTGCAGGACTGACGAAGCTTTCACCAGCCAGACTACAAGACTGCACGGCCGATTTTGCCCGTCGGACTTTAAGACTCCCGCGCCTTACGAATCAAGTCCAAAACATTCTTATCACTGATTCACTCGCAGTCACAGGGCCAATCGTAAAGATGCCGTCGCATGATACATCCTTATAAATGCATTCAAACAACACGGTATCACGTCTTCCGGAGACGGAGTCCGATGCCATGTGGTTTGTAAACTGTCAGAGACTGCCAACATAAGAACAGACTATAAAGGATGGCCGCCTTGCAATATCAAGGCGGCCATCCTTTTCTCTCTCGTCCGACATATGAAGGCGTATCAGCAATTTCTATCTGTCTCTACGCCTTCTGCATCTTGCGGGACTAGTCTTTCTTCTCCTCAGGCTTTTCCTCGGGAGTAACAAAGTCAGTGATACCATTGTGTACCAAGATATTGTACCAAGTGATCACTTTGCGGATATCATTTTGATAGACTCTGTCTGCGTCGTAGTCGGGCAAAGCCTTGAGCATAAAGGCTTCCAACTCTTCCTTGGAGGCTTGCTTGGGTGAAAGGGGCACCTCTTTGCCTTCATAGGCCTGCTTGACATTCTCAAAAACCTGCATCAAAGGAGTGTCTTCTCCCGTGGTATACATGGTCACATCATTGAGCGAAGTGATCTTGTCACGAAAACTTACAGGTTGACGCTTTTTGGTTCCGTCAAGCGCCTCGACAATGAGTGTGTTACGGCCACGCGATACGAGCAGAAACAAGCCTGGCTTGCCTGCGATAGCGAGTATGTTTTTTTCCATTTCTTATGTTGACTTGTTTATAAGGCAAAGTTAAGGCTTCAAGCCGAATTAGACGTACTCAAAGTACTACAAAATTGAGCAAAAAGGCAAAAAAACAATTATTTCCCCAATGCCTTCAACAGCAAATCAAGCTGCGGCTCAAGCGGAACCTGTCCGCTATTGTCAATGACGAAGTCTGACTGAGCCAATTTCTCCTCCTGAGTCATCTGCAAGGCGGCAAACCGACGTATCTGTGCCTCCGTGAGCCCATCACGCCGGCAGACCCGCTCAAGCCTTACAGACTCAGGAGCTCCCACCACCACGACATAGTCTACGAGGTCATCAAAGTGGGATTCCAGAAGCAGTGCACACTCTACTGCCGCTACCCTGCACGTCAGCTGGTCGCGCCAGCGCAGTACCCGAAGGCGCACTGCAGGATGAACCAAGGCATCAAGACGCTCTGCCTGCTCCTGTCCCTTGCTCAGATAAGCACGTATGGCCGCCTTATCGAGTTGTCCGTTGGGCGACAGAAGGTTGTGTCCGATAAGGGACGAGAGGGCATGCTGCAAGTCACGATTGGTCAGCATCTCGTCGCGGGCTATCACATCTGTATTGAGACATGGGATACCTTGCTTGCCTAGCAAATCACAGACATAACTCTTACCGCTGCCCATGGCGCCGGTCACGCCGACCACTATAGGACGCCGACTAGTCTTCGACATTTTCTATCAGATAGTCGATGTCTTCGGGAGAGATGCGTACGTGGGTTACACCCGCCGGAATGGACTTAAGCTTAAGATGAAGTTTGCCTCCCGCACTCTGAAGTACGTCATCGTAATTGACAACAATGACAAAGTCCTCACTAGTAATCTGCTTGTAAAGGCTCATGCCAACCTGGAAGGTGACATCGACGCTGGAGGGAAACGTACGCAGCACCATGGAGGCAGGGAAATTGACCCAGCGGACTGGGACTTTGACCGTCTTCTCCGTAATCTGGTCTATATCGACGCGCACCAGCACATTGGCCGGTTCAAACTTGGCCCCCTTGACAGGGACAAAGCCCACACGGCGTACCGTACGCTCGGAGATACCACTAATCTCGAGGCGGTCAGTATAGACAGCCGTCATTGTGTCGAGCACTTCCTGAGTGGCATACACAGTGACAGAGTCAGGCGTCAGACGTACGCCGCCTACACTATAAAACTTCTCCGGCTGCAAGTTGGCTCTCAGACGAATAGGCAGGCGGGTATGGAGACCGTAGTTGTAATAGTAATCCACAGCCTCGGGCTTGAAGGCTGAAATCCTGGTAGAGGGAAGCAGCTTAGGCAGGAGCAGTTTGGAGAGATCGGACGAATGGAGGGTGACATGACCGGAACCTTGGCTGTAGTTGCGAAAGTCGATATTGAGGGTAGGCAGTCCGCCTCCATACTTGTAGGAGAGCAGGCGGGACCCCTTGTCCTTGAGCGTGACAGTCACCTCCGAAGGGAGATCCGTCGTGACTACGACATTTTCAGGTACATTGCGGAGGCTGAGCTTAACATGGAAGTCTTGTTCGTACTCATCTCCCAGTGCAACGATGTACCAGAAGAGGGAGGCCAGCGCAATACAGATCAGCATGACCAAGGCGTCCTTGCTCAGGATAAAGGATAAGCCTCTCCTTAGCTGAAGTCTTATCAAGTCGCTCCTGGATGCCATGTACGTATCAATAGACGAAGAGGCTGGACTGGAATATCCAGTCCACCTCTTTGAGACCTTACTTGCGTTTGACTATTTGGCCTGCTGATCCAGGCTGCCCTTGGCAAAGATGCAATTGCGATCGACCTTAATCTTGACATCCTTGGCAATCTCGAGCGTAACGACGTTGTCACCACCGTCAATCTGCCGGATTGTACCGTGTACGCCGCCAGAGGTGATTACCTCATCGCCTACCTGCAGGCCCTTGCGGAAATTGTCGATCTCCTTCTGACGCTTCTTCTGCGGACGGATCATGAAGAAATACATGATAGCGATGAAGGCGATAATCATAATCCAGAAGGCCATGCCACCGCCTCCCTGGGCGCCTTGGGCGCTTTGGAGCAGAACAAAGTTGAGAGTCATCATAAAATTTTCTATTTTAGGGGTTAAAGTTTATTGGTCAGTCGGTCTTTAAGTTGATTGTTGACGAGGGCGTCCAAGATGCCGTTGATATAGGGCACGCTCTTGAGCGAGCTGTAACGCTTAGCGATATTGAGGTATTCAGAGAGAGAGACTCTGACGGGTATGCTGGGAAATGTCAGTATCTCGGCCAGGGCTGTGACCATGATGACCTTGTCCATCGGCGAGATACGCGCCAAGTCCCAGTTGCGTGTCGCACTTGCAATCAAGTCCTCGTACTCTGCCCGGTGGAGCAGGACGCTTGTATAGAGCTGGAAGGCAAACTCACGGTCCTCCTCACTGCTGTAGGGCGGCAGCAGCGGTTGATTGGCACCCTGCGACGGGTCCATGCGACGAATAGTCTTGAGCACGAAAGTATCCACGATATCCTTATCATCATTCCAATAGATGCTCCACTCCTCCAGTACGTTGTCGATGCCCTCATTGTCACAGATAAACATCTTGTAAAGCACTTTCCACAGTTCGCGGTCAGCTTCGTAACTGTCTTCCGGAGAAGTCATATAGGCCTTGTAGGGCTCGCTCTCGACGATAGCCTTGTAGAGAGCCTGCAACTCGTCGTCGGCTTCCTGCCAGGAGTGTGTCTTGCTCTGTGAGGCAAAGTCGCTGAGCTCCACATTGCTGTCTAGCTGGGCTGCCAGACGGTTGTGGATAAACTTGGGCGAGACGCTCTCGGTTGATCCCAGCTGCTGAAGCTGCTGCACACGCTCATTGTAATAGATGACAGCCAAGTCTGTGATTTCCGGTATCAGGAGTAGAAGATAGCGGTAAAGGTCGTACGCCAGAGAGAGACTCTTCTCGAGCTCCTTCTTGGCATCTTCCAGAGACTTGACCTCGTTGGAAGCATGAGCATAAGCCAACTGGATAACCTTAAGTCTTATCAATTGTCGATTGATCATCGTGCGTATCGTTCAGTATTTGCTCTGCAAAGGTAGCCATTTATCTTGACAAATACGTTTCCTCAGCTGATAATTGAATATCGGCGTGGTATAAAAATTCTGTGTAGGAGCAACAGGCATGCACCTCGCATCCGCTTTACCAGCCGCATTCTCCGTCCAGACACGTCTGTCTGTCCAACAACTACGTACCCTAAGCAGCCCTCTCTCGGCGCTATACAACTAATGTCATCCGGATCGCTCACGAGCAAACGACGATGTATAAATAACAAGGCCGCTTCCTGTTTTTACCAGGTCGGACCTTGTCAAGCACAGGCCGCAACGGCCAATAGCACGGACTACTCATCGTAGCCGTAGTTTTGATGGAGCTTGGTATTCTGCTCGAGGATAGTGCCCGGTATGGGAAATACGGTGGTGTAGCCACTGGCCTCGTTGGTCAACTGGGGCCGGAAACTGTAGGCACGGGTAAACTGCCCGAAGCGGATGAGGTCCTGTCGCCGCCACCCTTCCCATGCAAACTCAAGCATGCGCTCTCGGAGAATATTGTCGAGAGTAGCTGGCCGGTCGGGCATACCACTGCGGCTGCGTATCTGGTGAAGTATCGCTGAGCCGTCTTCCCCATTGCGCACTTGGGCCTCGCATTTCATCAGCAGCGCATCCGCATAGCGATAGAGTACGATGTCATTGTTCATCAGCTTGCCATCTTTGGTCGCAGTAAGGTCTACTGCATACTTGTGCATGCGGGCTCCAGCCGTCGCCATGTGAGGCGTACCGGTCAACACGAGAGCGATATCCCACGGGTAGTAGCAGAGAGTGTCGCCATTCTGCAGCGTAACAATCTGGCCTTGGAGGTCTCTGAGAGTATCGGCATAATAGGTCTCGCTGAAACGACGGTCGACAGAGTCGGTCCCATAGGAAAAGGTACGAAGGGCTTCCAACGTCGCGCTGGACCCATTCTCCCCCGTAAAACCATAAGCTGAGGCGTGGCGGTAGTGGTAAGAGCGGAAGAGATTTTGCATCTGGTTAGTATACGATGCCGGATCCATGGGGATAGTAAAGATATTTTCAGTCGAGCTCTCGTTGAAGACGCTGAAATTGTCAGCCATGTCAGCCGTCAGAGCGTATCCCATCGCAGTCAGACTGTCACAATAGGCCTCGACTGTCTGCCAGGCATTGAGCTGGCAGCCTCCTACGCTGAAGTAGATCTGCTTACCGTCGGGACGGATACTGTCTGTCCAGTCGTCATCGGTATAGACTTCGGCATTGAGTGCGAGTTTAGCTAGCAAGAAGAAGGCTACCGGGCGCGTCAGGCGACCGTAGTAGTTGCCGGGCTGATTGCTGCGCTTCGCCGGCAGACAGGGAAGCGACTCCTGAAGCTCGTCGACGACGAAACGGAAGACTTGACTGCGGGAACTCTGACTCACATCACGCATAGGCGTAGACGAGGAGACGACGAGCGGCACGCGCCCAAAGAGGTCTACTAGGTAATAGTAATACATCGCTCTGATGGCGCGTACTTCAGCCGTATAGGCCTTATGCTGTGCGGCCGAGAGGAGCGAGGCCTTAGCTTCGATAGTCTCCAGAGAGGCATTGCTCAGCACGATAACTTTGTAGAGATAATTCCAAGCGTTGAGTAGGGCAGCATTGTCGTTGCCCCATGTATGGAGATAGAGCTGCTGCCAAAAGCCGCCATCATACCAGTCTCCACCGCGGGTGGGGATCATAGCTTCATCGGTGGTAAAAGTGTTGAGGTCGTACACACCCCGATACGTGCCCTGAAGCCCTTGACCGTCGGAGTAGCCTCCTGTATAATTGTACAGGTTGGCGACAGCATTGAGATAGATACTGGAAGCATCAGTATACGCCTTGTCGACAGGAATCTGGTCTTTGGGATCCTCATCCAGGAAATTATTGCAAGAAGCCAGCATCGCAAGAGATGCCATGGCCAAGATGATCGTGTGTTTCATCTGAATCTGGAAAACTAAAATTGGACACTGATACCCAGCGAGTAGCTACGGTAGACAGGATAGTTGCGTTTGTCATCAATACCAAGCGTATTGCTCACGACTGAGTTGTTGATCATCGGCGTCAGCCCTGAATAGCTGGTGATGGTCGCGAGATTGTTGACTGACAGGGAGAGACGCAGATGGTGTATATACTTGACCTTGCCCTTAAGGGGTACGTTCCAGCCGAGCGTGAGGTAGTCAAAATTGAGGTAGTCGCCGCTCTCGAGCCAATAGTCTGTAGCTGTCTGGTCTACGATATGCTTGCCCGGAGCCTTCTTGGAAACATTGTAGTACGGCAAGCAGCCCATATTCATGTAAGTCAGGGAAGTGCCATTGTATATCTTGTGTCCGAAGGCGCCGTTGACCTGAAGCGAGATGTCAAAGTCCTTGTAGCGGAAGCTGATATTGGAGCCCAGTAGCACCTTAGGCGTAGCCTGTCCGGCGATGTAGCGGTCTTTGCCATCTTCGAGGCTGACGACGCCATCGTCGTCGAGATCGGCGATTTCATAGGTGTAAGTGTCATCGCTCTGCTTGGTGAGTCCAGTGCAGTGGGGCAGATAGAAGACGCCCAAGCTTTGGCCTACCACCTGATAGACGATATCATTGTAGCCGCCATGGAAGCCTGCACCATTGAGAGAGCCGATGGCGGTGTACTCCGGCGCACTAAGGTACTCCCCATTGAAGTTGCCGGAGAGTGAGATCAGTTTGTTTTTCTGAAAGGCGATGTTGAAATTGATGTTTAAGTCGATGTCACGTTTCTGGATGACAGATGCGCCGAAACCGATCTCAAATCCGCTATTGCGCATCGAGCCCAGATTGGCCAAAAGCTTGTCGTAGGCAAAGGGAGGCACGCTCACATCGTACATATAGAGCATGTCGCTGGTCTTAGACGTGTAGTAGTCGACTGTCAGCACGGTGCGGTCGCCGAAGAGGCCGAGATCAATACCTGTATTAAAGGTTCGCTTGACCTCCCATTTGAGGTCGGGATTAGCATTACGGATGATACCGAGCGTGACAGTGGGAGTGCCATTGACAGATACTACACCGTTTGGGGCTGCGAGCTGGAGCGACTTGTAGCAATCGATGGCGCCGAGATTACCCGAGAGACCGTAGCCGACACGATACTTCAGATTGCTGATCCACCGGATGGGCTTCATCCACTTCTCATTGCTGATGATCCAAGCTGCACTGGCAGAAGGGAAGAATCCCCACCGGTGATTGCGTCCCACCTTGCTGCTGCCATCAGTGCGCGCCGTGAGCGTCAGAGAGTAGCGCTCGTCGTACATATAGCTAGCCCTGGCCATAAAGGACGACATTCTGGGGTCTTCATAAGCCGACCCAGTAGCCTCCCATAGCCTCACGGCTGCTGCAGAGAGATTGTTGTAGCCATATTCATTGGTCGTGAGATTTTGAGCTTGAGTATGAAACTCCTTGAGCACCTGCTTGGAGGCCTCAGCAAGACCTAGTACGTCGAGCTTGTGGCGTTTGTTCCAAATATGATTGTAGTTGATTGTCACATTGCCAAGCATCTCTTCCACCTTGCTGTTGCCACGATAGATCTGGCCGTGACTCCATACCGACGTGGGCATAAACTGCGAGAGGCTGATGCTATTGTATGAGAAGGAGCCGAAGGCTGCCATTGTCAGATCGCGGGCCAGCTTGACGGTGGCCTTGAGATGTGTATTGAAGTGGGCATTGTCTTCGTGGTCCTTGATATCCAGCAGCGACTGAGGGTGAGTGATCTGGCTCGCGTCACTGTACTGGCTCCATGAGCCGTCACTGTTTTTGCCACGCTTGAAGGTGGGGTTAAACGCGGCGGCACTGTAAAAGAGTTTCTGCTCGTCGTAGATATACTTATTCTTCTGGAAAGAGCCGAAGACGCCGAGGTCTACCGTCAGATGCCGGTCAAAAGCCTTTTGCATGACGTCAAACTTGGCTGTAAAGTTGCGGTTGCCAATCGTCTGAATGATTGTGTTGTGCTGAAGCATACCCAAGGAGGCACGATAGTTGCTCTCCTCGGTACCACCTCCGAAGGCGATATGATGGTTTTGGACAAAGCCGGTGCGAGTAATGCTTTCGGGAAAGTCGGTGTCGTACCCATTGTCCACGATGTCAAGGCCCATCTCCCGCGTAGCCTGGCGGTATGCAGCACCAGAGAGCATCTCCATGTTTTTGTAGACGGACTCAAAGCCCATGGTGCCGTCGTAGCTGATGTGGAGCTGACTACTGCTGCCCTTCTTGGTGGCGACTTCAATCACGCCGCTGGCTCCGCGGCTACCATACTGGGCCGTCTCCGAAGCATCCTTGAGAATCGTAAAGCTCTCTATATCGGCGGGATAAATATTGCTTAGCGTAGCGAGGTCGCTCTGCACGCCGTCGATTATGACAAGCGGATCGTTGCCGCCAGTCAGCGAGGTAGTACCTCGTACACGCACGCTGCTGAGCATAGCTTCCGTATTGGTACCTGTCACGATGCTTACTCCGGCTGCTTGGCCGTTGAGCGCTTCGAGCGGATTGTTGACCAGGCCCTTGTTCATGCGGTCCTGGCTAACCTTGTCGACTGCTCCGGCGATAGACTTCTGGTCACCACTGGCGTAGCCCACCTTGATACTGTCCGCCGTCTGCTGAGCATAAGCGCGGGGACCGCCCAGCAGGGCGAGCGTGAGACAGACGAGAACTTGAGTTTTCATCTTAGTTATGGTTTGAGGGAGGGAATAATCAATTTGCGGCCTACCGCCAACCGTGGCTGCGACTCATGAGCATCGCGGACAAACTTGACCGGCACAAAGTACGTGAGACGCGGATGAACCTG
This sequence comes from uncultured Prevotellaceae bacterium, assembly GCA_900316315.1. Classification (GTDB taxonomy): domain Bacteria; phylum Bacteroidota; class Bacteroidia; order Bacteroidales; family Bacteroidaceae; genus UBA6382. The sequence continues at coordinate 28,690 of ONCK01000006.1, read as the reverse complement.
ACTTGTCGACTGGTGGGTATGGAAGGCCATCATCAGACGTCCCCGCTTAGTTCTGAAGAAAGAGTGATGCCCCGTGCCTACAAGGCCCTTGATGCCCTGCAGGACAGGGTTGTAGTCGACCTTGTGCCATTCGGCGGTGAGGCTGTCGGCTATAGCGACACCTACACCGTAGCGCTGACTGCGGAAATCGTTGGCCGAGTAAGTGAGATAGTATTTGCCGGCATGCTTGATGAGAAAAGGTCCCTCGTTGACACGGATGTGAGGAAATTTGTCGTCTTTCTCCCACGCCTGGCTTTGGCTTAGGCAGTGACGCAATGTGCCCTTCTTGAGACTGCACAGGTCATCATTGAGTTCGGCCAGCCATACGCTATTGCCCCCTCCGAAGCGGACAAATGTAAGATACGGTGTCCCATCGTCGTCGACAAAGAGCGAAGCATCTATGCTGCCCTCTCGAAGCAGCGGTCCGCAGCTAATCTGACGGAAGGGGCCAAGAGGTGACGACGAGCGCGCGACGTACAGGCGCTCATCGGCTGTATAGTACATATAGAAGTGACCTTCGACCTTGTAAACCTCAGGGGCCCAGAAATGATGACGACCATCGCCGTCGCGCTTGTCGTAAGCGAGCCCGCAGTAGTGCCACACCTTGAGATCGGGAGACGAGTAGACCTCTATGCCTCTTGGCGAATGGGTACCGTAAGCGTAGTAGGTGCCCCCGTCCAGAAGTATGTACGGGTCGGCAAGGGCAAGCTGAGAGACCTTGACACGTCTAGCAGCCGCCGTAAGTACACAGAGAACACTGAGGACTACGACGGAGAGACAAGCGGACAAATGTCGGGCTTTCATACAAGGATATATGTTTGCGCTGGCCAGGCGCTCTGTCTGCATGGAGGCAGGCTGTCAGGACGAGCTATCTTACAGTCTGACAAAGGTATGAAGTTTATTTTACAATTGTAGAACCCTATCAGATTTTTTTTGCACAAATGCATCTCAGGCGGCTTACCGGACGTAAAGCAACAGGCACAGTTCCGCTAAGATCACCGCCATAGCCCGCTGCTTCGGCTGGCCACATGCCGGCCGCAAAGCCAGCAACTGATTTGCTAAGACGATATCTGCCCTCTCCGACACCCTGTACAAGGTACCAGAGAGGGCAGACGCCACAGGGAGCAAATCCCTGGGATTAATCGCGGAAGTAGACCCCCTCCTCGCGCAACATGCTCTGCAACTTGGCGATGTCGACTTTCTGCACTGCGACTCCGTCATTAGCAGCAATGGCTGCGGCCTTACCGGCAGCCTCGCCCATAGCCATACATATCGGCATGACACGTGTCGAAGCCATGGCCTCATGAGTCATTGAGGCACAGCGGCCTGCAACGAGGAGATTGGTGACCTTCTGCGGCACAAGACTACGATAAGGTATGTCGTAGCAGTCGGAGCACCACTCAAGCGTGCAGTCACCGCCGATAGGATGATGCAAGTCTATGGGGTAAGCGGCAACAGCTATGGCGTCGTCAAACTTGCGGCACTTCAGAATGTCATCAGCCGTCATCATATACTCGCCGACAATGCGGCGCGTCTCACGAATACCGGTAAATGGAGTGGACTTGTCGACCCATGCGTTTTCGAAACCGGGAACGTACTTCTTCAAGTACTTGACTACGTCTTCATTTTGCTTCATGGCGAGCTCTTCGCCCTTGGTATAGCTGACAGGATCCGTCGCATCGAGGCCATTGACACGGGACATGTTGATCCAAGCCTCGTCCTTCTTCATACCCGTAACAATGATGGTACGATCTACAGGCAGGTCTAAGCCGTCTTTCTCGCGAGCCTCTTTGATCTGGTCGCGCATGCCGACAAAGACAAAGTTGCGGTCTTCACGGAAGAACTCGTTGGGGATTGTGTCGGACTCATACTTTTCAGGATGGTCGGCAATCTCTTGACGGAACTTGGCCATGTCGACACCGCGCATGTCGAACATAAGTGAGGGGGGCTGCATGTGTCCGCCCTTATCGCCTTTCTCACAAGGTACGCCGGCTCTGAAGGCCACGTCAGCGTCGCCCGTGCAGTCGATAATCTCCTTGGCAAGGATGGCCTCGCGACCGGCTTTGCTGTCGATGATGACTCCTTTGACCTTGTCGCCCTCCATGATGACGTCGGAGAAGAATACATACATCAAGACGTCAATATTATTTTCGTCCATGATATCCCAGGATACCCGACCTACGAGTTCGGGGTCAATCATAGTGAGGCTGACGTGCAGAGGACAGGGTCTGTGATCCGTAGCTCCGCCCAGAGCTTTCAGACGATCCACAAATTTCTGCGGAAGTCCCTTAATCACCTGATTGCCCTTGCGGCCAAGAAATCCATTAAGCGGAAGACCCAGCACTAGATTGCCACCCAGGAAACCACGGGACTCAATCAACATGACCTTCTTGCCCTGATTGGCTGCTGCCCACGCGGCAATGATACCTGTCGGACCGCCACCAACAATGAGGATATCGGTCTCGGTCCTTACCGGTATCTCCCTTGCTTCTTCATGAATTGTTTTCATACTATTAAATGTTTGCTTAAGAATTGTGATTTACGCTATTAAAAATATTGTAGAAATCTTGTATTAAACTGTCGCAGGCTTGGGCTCGCGCTTAACCATCTTCCAAAGAATCAAGGCCGCTATGATGTGCAGGCTGGCCATGATGAAGAAGACGACATCACCCATCGAGTTGATCAGCGAACCGACTACCTCATTGAATATAGCGCCGCCGACAGCCCCCGCACCGCAAGCGATACCCAGCACGCTGGATACATTCTTGACTGGGAAGGATTCGGAGATGATGACGACAATCGTGTACAGCCAGCTCTGGCACATGGCAGCGACTAAGCTGAAGATGATGACAACTAGAGCTATTCGTGTACTGAAGGAAACATCTCCCCAGGTGCTCACAAAGGGAATGAGCACGCACAGCGGCGCAAAGACGACCATGGAGATCATGGATATCTTGCGCGCCTTAAGAGATGGCATGCCACGGCGCACGAGCTTGTCGGAGAAGGCCGAAGCCAGCACACCGCCGATGGCACCTACGAGAAACGGGATACCGCCTATATACTGTATCATGTCGAGCGTCTGTCGATGGGACAGACCTTGGTCAGCGCCCATGCCGCGCAGGAAGCCCGGCAACCAGAAGCTGCAGAAATACCATACCGGATCGCTCACCAGCCTAATGAGCAAACAGCCCCAGAGTGAGGAAGTCTTCCACAACTGCCCCCAGCTGAAAGACCACGTATCCCGTCTCTGCGCTTCGTCAGGGTCTGGTGCCGTCGTCATGTCCAGTATCTCCTGAGGCGGAGTCCTATAGACGAGCAGCCAGACGCCGGCTATGACGATGCCGACGCAACCTGCGAAGATGAAGACCAGATACCAGGGGAAAAAGTGAGACATCCAAGCGATTACAGCCGGAGCTATCATCGCGCCAATCGAACCTCCGAACTGGCAGAGGCTATTGGCTAGCGCGCGCTTGGTTTTCTCATACCACACGGTAATGACTACAATCAATCCGGCAAAGATGACGGGTTCAGAGAGTCCGAGAATGCCACGACAGATGGCGAACTGGACGATATTTTGAGAGAGACCGCCGCCCACACAAGCCAGAGACCATGTCAAGATACCCGTGAACATCACTTTTTGAGGCCCGAAGCGGTCCACCAAGATGCCTCCCACCGGATACATGATGGCGTAGCAGATTAAGAAGACGTTGACTATGACGGCGTACTCGGCATCTCCGACGCCAAAGTGGGTGAGAATTTCAGGCTTGAGGATGGACAGGAGTTGCCTGTCCAGGTAGTTGCAAACGACAGCTATGAATATCGTCGCAACAATATAGTTTCTACGTATTGTAGGTCGCATCACGGTATCATTCGTTAGGAATTCCACCCATCTCACAATAGCGCGCGTACCGTCTATCTATGATGTCGCGTTGATCCGTAGTCGGGTGATAGATTTTAGTTACTTTCAAGGCCATCTTGTCTTGGGCCTCCTCCACTGTAGGATAGATGCCGGCGATGACAGCAGCGTGGATGGCCGAACCTATAGCGCAGGAATTGGTGTCGTTGGAGGCTTCCAAATCCATATTGAAGACGTCTGACAGCATCTGCATTACAAATGGTGACCGCAGCGAGATACCTCCGATGCCCATCAAGCTGTCTATCTTGATGCCACCGGCACGGTAATGGTCAATGACGGCCTTGGAAGCAAAGACAACCGCTTCGATGTAAGCCCGGAAGAGTTCTGGCGTCGACGTGGAGAGTCGCAGGCCGTTGATGGTACCTGTCTTGAAGGCGTCGGGCCAAGGGTTGCGGCGCCCGTTGAGATAGTCTGTCGCCATAGGCAGATCGTCGGTCAAGGGCACGGCGGCTGCAGCGTCGTAGAGCGCAGCGAAGAGCCTCTTCTTGAGAGCCTTGACCTTCTCTTCGCCGATTTCTTCAGCAAAAGTATCGAGTGGCCAATGCATCAAGCCATTAAACCATGCAAAACAGTCTCCGAAAGCTGAGAGTCCGGCTTCAAATCCGACATAGCCGGGGAGTATGGAGTCGTCGACCTGACCAAATATGCCGTCAATCAGTTTGTCACCAAATACTTCCTTAGGTGCGACGGCCATATAGCAGGACGAGGTACCCAGATTGAGGACTACTCGCCCGTAGGCCACGCCTCCGCCTACTGCGCCCGAATAGGAGTCAATATTGCCGACGCCTACGGGGATGCCAGCCTTGAGGCCAAGTTTGTCGGCCCACTCCTGAGTCAGGTTACCAGCCACGGTGTCGCAGAGGTAATGCTCCTGGGGGAGATGGGAAGCGAACGTGGAGAAATGTGGATCAAGCTTGTCCAGAAATTCCTTGGACGGATAGCCACCCCAGCGCATGTCGTGCATGTGCTTCAAGTCACAGACACAGTGGCCCGCCTTGATCTCGTCAAGACTCCGCTTGCCTGTCAATTGGGCGGGAATCCAGTCACAACACTCTACCGCAGCCCACGCTGCATCAGCGATACGCGGATGGGTGCGGAAGATGTGGAGAAACTTGGACCAGAAATTCTCGGTTGAATAGTCCCCACCGGTATTTCTACAATAGTTGATGGCTGACTTGGCATTGAGCTCAGTGATCTCCTTCGCCTCAACGGTCGAAGTATGATCCTTCCACATCACAAACATTGCGTCGGGATCGTCCTTAAACTCCTCTGTGAGACAGAGCGGGGTGAAGTTACGATCGACTAAGCAGGGAGTGCTGGCCGTCGTGTCCAGTGCCAGTGCGACGATTTCGCCCGGGCAATCCGGAACAACCTGCTTTATGACATTCTCCAAGCTCTCCAGATAGTCATACGGATGCTGGCGGAAACGTTTTTCTGCCGCATTGCAATACCGTCCTTGCTTCCATCGAGGATAGTCGACGACTGCCTCAGCGATGCAGTTCCCATCCGCAGGATCCACAATCAAAGCTCTTACGGATCCGGTCCCGAAGTCGAGACCTAAAACGAATTTCCTCATCATATTATATTTCCTCTAATCAATTATAGACTGATATCTTATCGGTTCTACATAGTGGTGGCTGTATGCCACGCCACATTTCGATTCTACTCTGTCAGATACTGTTGCCTTGGCCCTGTTTGCGGTCGTCCCTGCCTCCTAGCCCGCAACTATATCTCCACCCTATAGTGAAAAATACGGCGGATGATAGGAAAAAGTATGCGACGTAGGCAATAGATTAAGCCTGACTCGTGCGAAGCATGACGGGAGAAACAACCCTGTCAAGGACTATGCTGCATCTCTGCGTCTGCCTGAGTTCTCTATATCGGTATTGCACCAATCTGATTGCAAATATACGTATTTAATCCCTATCCTTTGCTTTCATACTCACAATATTTTTTTTATGACAGGAGCAAGCCAATCTACTTCTGTAGTGCTTTAGAACAGTTATCTTTCCGCCTCGTTTCATAAACATAAGACAGAAGATGATTTTCTCCCCACATCGCTCTCTAAACGAAAGAGATTGGGGCCTCCAAGTCTTACCTTATACCTTAGACAAATGAGTGAGTAGCCTCCAAGTCCTATCTTCGTGTTATAGATAAAAGATGCGAATAGCGCCCCGCCTCTTTTTGCATGTTAAATAAATGATGAATACAACAGCAGGTGTCACTTTGTGGCTTAGATAAAAGAAAAAGTAGTCTCCATATACAACTTCGCACCTTAAACAGGAGGTGAAGTGGCCCACAAACACTTCTTCATTCCTTAAACAAAAGAAGGAGCACCTCCCTCACCCCTCTCCGAAATTTGAGCAAAAGGACGAGACTGTTCCAAGCGCCGCTTTGCACCCCAGACAAGAGAGGGGAAAGTCTGCCTGTCCCTATTCCGACCTTTGCGCAAAAGGGCGGAACGACATTTCTTCCCTCTTCGCATCAACAACAAAAAAAGGAGACCGGAGTATATGGTCTCCAGTCTCCCTTAAGTAAGTTGTATGGATAGATGTGTTTGCTCTATCGATGCTTTAGCAGGCGACTACATCATGCCGCCACCCATACCGGGGTTGGGCATCGGCGCGGGCTTCTCCTCCTTCTTGTCGCAGATGACACACTCTGTGGTGAGGAACATACCAGCAACGCTAGCTGCATTTTCCAGAGCGACACGTGCGACCTTGGCGGGGTCTACTACGCCGGCCTTGCGCAAGTCTTCAAACTTCTCGGTCTTGGCGTTGAAGCCATCGTTGCCTTTGGCTTCGCGCACCTTGTTGACGATGACGGCGCCCTCGAGACCTGCATTGAAGCAGATCTGACGGAGAGGCTCCTCGATGGCGCGGCGAATAATGTTGATACCGGTCGTCTCGTCATCGTTGTCACCCTTGAGGTTCTCCAAGGCTTTCTGAGCGCGGATATAGGCTACGCCACCGCCGGTGACGATACCCTCCTCGACTGCGGCGCGGGTTGCGCAGAGTGCGTCGTCGCAGCGATCCTTCTTCTCCTTCTGCTCAGCCTCGCTGCCGCCACCTACTTCGAGCACGCAGACGCCGCCTGCCATCTTGGCGAGACGCTCCTGCAGCTTTTCCTTATCGTAGCTTGAGGTGGTGTTGCTTATTTCGTTCTTGAGCTGAGCGACACGGTCCTTGATGTTTTGCTTGTCACCCGAGCCGTTGACTATTGTCGTCGTGTCCTTAGTAATGGTGACCTTCTCGGCGCCACCGAGCATATCAAGGGTAGCCTGCTCAAGCTTGAGGCCCTTCTCTTCGCTCACTACGACACCACCGGTCAGGATAGCGATATCCTCGAGCATGGCCTTGCGACGGTCGCCAAATCCAGGGGCCTTGACTGCGCAAATCTTGAGTTGGCTGCGGAGGCGGTTGACAACCAGAGTCGTCAGGGCCTCACTGTCTACATCCTCGGCGATAACGAGGAGCGGACGGCCACTCTGTACGGCGGGCTCCAGGATGGGGAGGAACTCCTTAAGGTTGCTTATCTTCTTATCATAAATGAGGATGTAAGGATTCTCCATGACGCACTCCATCTTCTCCGGGTCAGTGATGAAGTAGGGAGAGAGATAGCCGCGGTCAAACTGCATACCCTCGACAGTCTTGAGCTTAGTCTCGGCTGTCTTGCCGTCCTCGATGGTAATAACTCCATTGACGCTGACAGCGCGCATGCCGTCGGCAATCAGCTTACCGATTTCGGGATCATTGTTAGCGGAGATAGTGGCTACCTGCTCGACCTTGTCATAATCACCGTCGATGGTCTCTGCCTGATCCTTGATATTGGAGACGACAGCCTTGACAGCCTTGTCAATACCACGCTTGATGTCAAGTGGATTAGCACCGGCTGCTACATTCTTGAGGCCCTCGTGCAGGATAGACTGGGCGAGTACAGTTGCGGTAGTCGTACCGTCGCCAGCATCGTCGCCGGTCTTGCTGGCTACGCTCTTGAGGAGCTGTGCGCCGGCGTTTTCAAAAGCGTCGTCGAGCTCAATCTCCTTGGCTACGGTGACACCGTCCTTGGTAATCTTGGGAGCGCCAAACTTCTTGTCGATAACTACGTTGCGGCCCTTCGGACCCAGTGTTACCTTGACAGCGTCGGCCAGGGCATCAGCGCCGATGGTCATCTTTTTGCGTGCTTCTACGTCGTATTTGATTTCTTTTGCCATGATGTTTTAGATTTTAATTTTATTACTTCAGGATTGCTACTACATCGCTCTGACGCATGATGAGATACTTCTCACCCTCAAACTCGAGCTCGGTGCCGGCATATTTGCCATAGAGTACCTCATCGCCTGCTTTGAGGACCATCTTCTCATCACTCTTGCCCTCGCCTACAGCGACGACTGTGCCGCGCAGGGGCTTCTCCTTGGCAGTGTCGGGGATGATGATACCGCCTACTGTCTTCTCCTCAGCCTTGGCTGGGGTAATCAGAACTCTGTCTGCTAATGGTTGAATGTTCATTTTGTAAGATATTTTAAGGTGTTGTTTCCTATTCGTTGGCCGTCCGGTGTTATAGGCTGCCATCTGGAATAATACAAAATGCGTGCCAAAAAGTAGACGTCTGTCGTTTTTTTCCCGATTTGTCATATTGGCAGAACAATTCAGGATTGTGTATATGCCCTAAGCTCTTCCCCACGGCATGGCATCTGTCACGATTGCTGTCAGTAGGCCTGACACCTGCGCAAAGCCTACAACTTATATATTACACAAGCCCGAGAAAACTGCCTACCACATTCTCTGTATGGGGCCGCATACCGTAGATTAAGAAAGAGAAAGCTTCCGAGCATATTGTTACGCAACCTCTCAGAGACAGACAGCGATATATCGGCGACAAGGAGGCTTGCCGTCTTGACAAGGTGCTTTGCTATGGTGACAAGGTGCGGCCTTGTCTGTGTGGCATGAGTTAATCAAACTTGATGGCTTTGGCCGGCCGGATATTGCTCACGACAAAACTGGGCACGACGAGCGACAGTACGCACAGCACGAGAGTTCCGACGCCCAGCAACACGATCCACGTCCAGTCAAAGAGGATAGGCACATGGCCGACGTAGTATTTTTCGGGATTGAGTGTAATGGGGTGCCACTGATACTGGATAAAACTAAGCCCGAGGCCGAGTGCATAGCCCAATATCAGGCCACGACCGATGATGAAGGTGGCATAGTAGATGAAGATGTGGCGTATGGAGCGTCCGGTAGCTCCCAGTGCCTTGAGGATGCCGATGGTGGAGGTCTTCTCCAGGATAAGGATGAGCAGGCCACTGACCATGGTGAGACTGGCAAGCACAATCATCAGTCCCAGGATAATCCATATATTAAGATTGAGCAGTTGCAGCCAGTCGTATATCTGAGCGTAGAGTTGCTTGACGGTATAGGCGACGTAGCTACCGCCGATGGGGGCTGGCAGATCGCGGGTGACATCGACCACCCGAGGATAGACCTGGTCGAGCTGGGCGAAGTCGTTGAGCTGAAGCTCGAGATTGGAACTCTGATAAGTGTCCCAGCCGTTGAGCTGGTTGACCGTGTAGAGATTGGTCAGGACAATATTGTCATCAAACTGGGACATATCCGTATTGTAGATGCCTGCCACATGAAAGCGGCGCATCCTGACATTGTCCTCCAGGAAATAGGCGAAGACCTTGTCGCCGAGCCGCAGGCCCATCTCCTTGGCCAGTCGGCTGCTGATGACGATCTCGTTCTCATTTTGTCCCAGCGCGTACACCGGAAGTTTGCCCTCCGTGATATGACGGCCGAGGAAGGTGTGGTCATAGTGCGGGCCGAGTCCCTTGAAGACGATGCCTTTGTAGTCTTGGTCAGTCTTGAGTATGCCAAATTTGGTCGAGACCCTCTGCACATGCTTGACTCCCGGCACACTTTCAAGCGCACGTATGACGCTGTCGCTCGTATAGATGGCCAGGCTCATGGGAGAGTCATCAGAAGTGGCATTGTAAACCTCAATCTGGCCGGCGAAGCCGCTCACCTTCTCACTGATGGCGTGCTTGAAGCCGAGCACGATACATACCGACACGATCATCACAGCCAACCCCACTCCCACGCCCACCGTGGCGATACGCACGGCCAAACTAGTCACAGGCCGGCGGTCCGGCTTGTCGGAGTAGAGGCGGCGGGCAATGAATAATGTGAATCTCATAGCGATGCAGTTGGCTGTGGGTATGATGTATCGGTTCTTGACTGGGGGCTATATGGTACGGCCCGGGTAGGCCTCCAGTGCACGCTCGAGCACATGGATGGCGCGGGCCAGATCTTCGCAATTGAGCACGTAGGCGATACGCACCTGGTCGCGGCCCATGCCGGGAGTCATGTAAAATCCCGACGCGGGAGCAAGCATGACTGTCTCGCCTTCGTAGTTGAAGTCCGTCAGGCACCATGCACAAAACTTCTCACTGTCGTCTACGGGCAACTGGGCGACGGTATAGAAGGCGCCCATCGGTATCGGCGTATAGACACCGGGAATGCGGTTGATGCGGTCTATGAGAAACTTGCGTCGCTGCAGGTATTCCTCGTAGACATCCTGCATGTAGTCATCGCCGGCTGAGAGCGAGGCTTCACCGGCCAACTGGCCGATAAGAGGCGGACTGAGTCGTGCCTGGCAAAACTTCATGACCGAGCGACGCACGCTTTCATTCTTGGTCACAAGAGCCCCCACGCGCAGGCCACACTCGCTGTAGCGCTTGCTGACCGAGTCGATGAGGATCACATTTTGGGAAATGCCTTCCAGATGAAAGGCGCTGATGTAAGGGCTGCTCGTGTAGATGAAATCACGATACACCTCATCGGATATAAGGTAGAGGTCGTGGCTCTTGACCAGATCCCGGATCTGATTCATCTCCCTCCGCGTGTAGAGGTATCCCGTCGGGTTGTTGGGGTTGCAGATCATGATGGCACGCGTGCGCTCGCTGATCATCTCCTCAAACTTTTCGACCTTAGGCAGACAGAAGCCCTCGTCAATCGTCGTCGAAATGGTGCGGATGACAGCCCCGCAACTGATGGCAAAAGCGAGATAGTTGGCATAAAACGGCTCCGTAATCAGGATCTCATCGCCCGGGTTAAGCGTAGACATGAAGGCAAAGAGCACAGCTTCGCTTCCGCCGCTAGTGATGATGATGTCGTCGGCCTCCACATGGATATTGTACTTCGCATAAAAGTCCACGAGCTTCTCGCGATAGCTTCTGAAGCCCTGACTCGGGCTGTACTCCAGCACACGCCGGTCCAGATGGCGTATAGCCTCGATGGCTTCCTTGGGCGTAGGCAGGTCGGGCTGGCCGATATTGAGATGGTATATCTTGATGCCTCGGTCCCGTGCCTGCTGGGCAAGGGGGGCCAGCTTCCTGATCGGGCTTTCCGGCATATTATGGCTTCTTTCCGAAATCTGGGGCATGTCTGAATCTTCTATATTGTTGTATGGTATTAAATGTCAATTCTCCGTCTTAGGATACGGACGGGGGCCAAATATCTTGCTCCCCACGCGCACCATATTGCTGCCATGGGCCACGGCGATCTCGTAGTCGCCGCTCATGCCCCACGAACGCAGGTCAAAGTCGGGCTGGTCGGCGAAGAAGCGTGCCTTGACCGTATCGTAGAGCGTCTTGACGCGATCAAACTCGCGTGCCACCTGAGCAGTATCGTCTGTATTGGTCGCCATGCACATCAGTCCCCTGATGTGCACGTGCAGCAGGGCTCTCCAGCTACCCTCGTCGAGCATCTCTTGCAATTCGTCCGGCGTAAAACCAAACTTTGTCTCCTCCTGAGCTACATGAACCTGGAGCAGACAGGGAATCACGCGTCCGTCGCGGGCTGCGTGCTTGTCTATCTCCGAGAGCAGCTTGAGGCTGTCGACCGAGTGTATCATGGAGACGAAGGGGGTCAGATACTTGACCTTGTTGGTCTGGAGGTGTCCGATGAAGTGCCACTCTATGTCCTTGGGCATCTGTTCGTGCTTGGTACGAAGCTCCTGCACGATATTTTCGCCAAAGATACGCTGTCCGGCATCATAGGCCTCCATCACCTCATCTACGGGGTGAAACTTGCTGACTGCCACCAGCGTCACGCCCTGTGGCAGGCTCTCCTTGATCTGTCTGAGATTGTCAGCTATCTTTCCCATTTTGTTTGCTCACAAGCCTCCTACTTGCCATAGTGGAAGACATCCATAATCGGCGTCTCCACATCCTGCGTGATGGTGAAGTCCGTCACGGAGTCTTTGGTCCCTTTCTCAAAATTCTCCAGCGAGCGGGCGATTGAGTTGGCCTTGACCAGCACGGCGCTGACCGACTTCTTCTCCTTGCCGCTCTTCTCGTCAAGCGTCACAAACTGGAGCTTGAGGCGATACCAGCGGTCGTCGCTCTCCACGTCACTGTCAAATATCTCCATATACTTGACCTTGTGGATATTATCTATGTCAAACTCACCCTTGACAAAGGGCTTGAGCTCCTCGGTAACGCGTTTTTCTGCCTCTGTGAAGTTGAAAGCTTCTACCAGATAGGTCTCGGGCACCTTTTTGACTGAGCCGTCCTCTTGCAGACGCTCATATTTTACTTTACATTCAAACCAATCGTACATTATTCTGCGATATAAAGGTTAGTATCATTCAGTTAATTCCAACATTATCCGGCATCGGCGCTAAAGCCTCCGCTACTGACCTGCAAACTTACGCAAAAAATGCGACCTGAATACCTCCTGCCCCAAATTTATATTGCATCCCGTCCACTACCTCGCGCTACAGCAACGGGCACAAGGCAAGGGGAAGACGGTCAGGCGGCATCCAGTCATGCCGGAGTCAGAACTGCCCTTTCGGTGATGAGTCTCAGCAGAAACAGGAGGAAATCCGTGGCTTGGCATCGGCCTCGCCGCTATCAGGCTGAGGGGTCCGTCTTCTCGCGCAAAGCGAGCCTACAAACGACCTGAAGGTCGGCAGGCAACCAGTGCACTTGGTCCATCTCGTCAGGCTTAAGCCAACGTGCTGCCTCATGCTCGAGGAGTGTCAATTTACCGGTCACGACCTCACACAAGTAGCAGTCCATCGACAGGTGGAAGTGCGGATAGTCATACTCCACATGGCAGAGCCGCTCCCCCACCCGTATCTCCGTGTCGAGTTCCTCGCGTATCTCGCGTCTGAGGGCCGATGGCGGATCCTCACCGGGCTCTACCTTGCCACCGGGAAACTCCCACCAGTCCTTCCACTCACCGTATCCGCGCTGCGTGGCAAAAGTGCATCCGTCAGCTCTCCGTATCACGGCAGCGACCACATTGACTGTCTTCATCGGTATTTTGTCCTTATCGCTTACAAGGGGCAGGCTATCCCAACTGTCAGATCGTCCGTACCGGAGCCTTTCTGGCACCGTCACCAAGCCTCAGCGCAGCGAGTAGCATGCTTTGTGCTCTTAGCCTGTCCGATACAAATATACGGGATTTTGCTGGTACAAGGCGCAGAGCGGACCCTGATTTTGCAGACAGCCCACCAGACTACACATCTCGGCCCCGCCGCACAACGGGGCTGTGCAAATGCTGTCCGCCGTCGCGAAGCTTCGACCGACGCACCCGCCAAAAGAGCGACCAATATGCAGACATCTCCCTTCACATGCACGATGGACCTCGACTCGTCCGCCCCGTCCAGTCGCTCCTACATCGTCCGAAGAGCCAATGCCTCATAAGTCACCGTTGACCGCAGGCCCGATACTTATTTTGTCCCGCAGCCATCCTACGCCTCCCCATGAGACTGCATACGAGCGGCGTCAAAATTGAAAAAATATTTTATATAATTTTTTGATGGCTATTCTCCGCCCGTCCATCTCATCCGAGAGAGGCGGGAAGCTCCTATTTCGTCCCAAAATGGCGCTGTAACACCTTAATAAAACCTGACAATTGAAAAAGACAATCTGACATTTTTATAACTCTCTAAGGATAAACACTTAGCAACTCGTCTTCCAGCTTAAATTACATCGGACCTAATATAACTATATCCGACTTTGTTGCACAAACAAGGCGACTTACCTCCACGACATCTGATGTCTTCTGCCTGGCAACGCACATTTTTTATAATAAAAAAATCATACTCATATTTTCTCCCCACAGTCGAGAATAGTAAAGCTGAGTTCCACTTTTTTCACGGTGAACCCAAGTTCCGGGACAGGGTCCACGCCGCAGCTTCCGGCCACCAAGCGGCATAGCAGGGCACAGACAGACGGCAAGAGGGACTCGACAGCAGACCTATTCAAGCTAACAGCCCTATAGACAGCCATTCCAGCCAGAGAGCCTCGACATTTGGTATTCCCCGACGCCCTCGGACAAATAATCCCCTTCATGCAGCGTCGCAATGCCGGAGACGGACGGATAACGATATTTTAGTCTGTTTTGTTGATTTTAAGGCGTCAGAACGTTGCAGATGTGTATAGGAAGTTGTATCTTTGCACTCAAAATTTGGGCATGAAATCTAAGGCTTTACTCATCGGACTCACACTGCTGGCATTCACCTCCTGCGGTCACTACAACAAGGCGCTCAAGAGTGCCGACACCGACTTCAAGTACGAGTATGCCAAGCAACTGGCAGCCGTAGGACGGTACAACGACGCAGCCTTTATGCTCACCGACGTCATTCCCGCCATGAAGGGTACGGAGAAGGGCGACGAACCGCTTTTCCTCTACGGCATGTGGAAATATCTGGGCCACGACTACGTCACCTCTGAGGACTATCTCAAGAAGTACTGCCAGACCTACCCCACCGGCCACCACGTCGACGAAGCCCGCTTCTATGCTGCCCGTAGTCTGTATATGTCCGTCCCTACCACGCAGCTTGACCAAACGGACACCTACGATGCCATCACCCAGCTCCAGAGTTTTCTCGAGATAGCGCCGGAAAGCCGCTTTGCACCCAAGGCCCGGGAAATGATATTTGAGCTTCAGGACCAGCTGATTGAGAAGGAGTATCAGGCAGCCCGCCTCTACTACAATCTGGGGACCTACTTTGGCAACTGCACCATGGGAGGCAACAACTACGAGGCCTGCATTATCACCTCCGAAAATGCACTCAAAGATTATCCCTACGCAAGTCGCAAGGAGGACTTCGCCATCTTGATTCTCAAGGCCAAATATGAATTGGCTCTCTCGAGCGTCAAGAGCAAGCAGAAGGAGCGCTATACCGACGCCATCGACGAGTATTACGGTTTTGTCAACCAGTACCCCAACTCCTCCTTTATCTCCAAGGCCAAGGAAATCTACGAGAAGTCGCAAAAAGCCGTCAAGGCTCTTTAGCAAGACATACCATACAAACTATCGATATACTTATCACACACACTATGAGTTACAAAAACACGGACACCCCTACAACGACCGTTACTAGGAACTTAATGGATTTCAGCGAACCGACCGGCAATGTGTACGAGAGCGTAGTCATCATGAGCAAGCGCGCCAATCAGATTGCCGTGGATATCAAGAATGACCTGCAGCAGAAGCTAAAGGAGTTCGGATCCAAGAATGACAGTCTGGACGAGGAGTTCGAAAACCGGGAGCAGATTGAGATTTCCCGCTACTACGAGCGTCTGCCCAAGCCATCGCTTATCGCAGAGCAAGAGTTTCTTGACGGTAAGATCTACTACCGCAATCCACGGGAAGAGAAAGCTAAATTTTAGTCCCGTCCGCCTACTATGATACAGCGTATACAGACCGTATGGTTGCTCCTCGCAGCGGTAATCGCCGCTGTCCTGGGAACAATCATGTGGCAAGCCATCTTCCCCCAACTGGGTCAAACAGGATACGAATCGCAGGGCGGTTCGCGTGGCACGCCATTGCTCTTTACCATCGGAGAGGGCCTCATTTGGCTGATTTTTCTCATCTCAGTCTTTGCCATCAGCCTCTTCAAGCATCGCAAACGCCAGATGACGTGGACCAAGACCGGCATTTGGCTCAGCTTATTCTACTGCGTATGGTTTTATACGATACGTACTCAACTCGGATGGACGATGCTCAACAAAAATCTCTTTTTTGCAGCTATCGCCATCGTAGTCCTGCTCTTCCTGGCCTTAAGGTTTATCCATAAGGACGAGGAGAAGGTACGCAATGCCGACCGTATACGCTAACAAGTCTGACCTATCCCATCAACACCCTACACTATGTCACTCAACAAGGTAATGCTTATCGGCAACGTGGGAAAAGACCCTGAGGTGAAGTATGTTTCGCCCGACGTAGCCGTAGCCACACTCGTGCTGGCGACGACCAATCGCGCCCACGAGCGTAAAGACGGCACCCGAGTCCCCGAGACTGCAGAATGGCACACCGTCATTCTCTGGCGGGGCCTCGCCAAGACTGCTGAACAATACATCCGCAAGGGAGACAAAGTCTACGTCGAGGGTGAACTCCACACCCGCAGCTATACCGACCGCAACGGCCAGACACACTCCCGCGCCGAAATATGGGCAGAGAAGTTGGAAATCTTCAACTTCCACAATCAGGCAGCACCGGCCAAGGAGTAAGACCTTTTCTCGTACCCTCAAGCGGTCTGTGCATCGGATTTCCATCACCGCAGGCGTCTGGTCGGCAATACAGTGCCTTGGCTGCAATCTCACGCAGCACGCCCCGTAGCAGCCAATACGGCATGCGGCTATTTTCCGATGGAGCAAGACTATATAAATTATGGTATAGAGCAGACCTCATGTCCGCAAGCGTCCACACAGGTTCCGCTTGGGCACCATCGATTCAGCCACGGCCATCACCAAGGCCAAATCCCAGATACAAGGGGCGCAGACTTTACATGCTATGAGCAGTTCTGACATTATCTCTATCCTATTGCTTGTCGTCAGCATCATCCTCTACTTGATGCTCGTCGCATCCTACTGTCGTCTGAGCCTGCTCTCCCCCCACAAGACGGCACGCATATTTGGCATCACAAGCGGCAAGAGCAAGCGACATGCCGACCTCAACCTCCCCTTTCTCAATCAAGACGCCTTTTTGCCCCTTCTGCTGCTTCCGCTGACGTTAGCGCTCGCCATCGCCTGCCAGATAACCTCTTTTGACGAGCCGCATGCCCTCCTCTACTACGCATTGTCTGTTCTACTCATCGCCATTCTGACACTCCTCGTCGCTACCCGCGCGCTGCTCAAAGCCACCCCGCAGAACTACCAAGGGGCACTATCGCTCCGTCTGCGCCGCTGGCTGCTCGCAAGCTACACCTCGCTCATCCACCTTATGCCCCGCCGCGTACGCGACTTCCGTCTCGTCGACCGCCATGCTCCTCTGCAGCCCGCAGAACCGGCTCCCGCCGCCACGCAGGAGGAGATGGTCAAAGACATCCTGCAGTTTGCCGGAGAGACTGTGAGAGACATCATGACACCCCGCCTCGACATCGTAGACCTCGACATCCGCACGCCTTTCAACGAGGTGCTGCGCATCATCGCCGACAACAAGTATTCACGCATCCCCGTCTACAGCGTATCGCGCGATAATATCGTCGGAATACTCTACATCAAGGATCTACTACCCTACCTCCACAAGCCCACCAACTTCCGCTGGTCTACCCTCGTACGCCCCCACCTCTGCGTCCCCGAGACCAAGAAGATAGACAATCTGCTCCACGAGTTTCAGGCTCAGAAGATCCACATGGCCATCGCCATAGACGAGTACGGAGGAGTCGCCGGCATCGTCACGCTCGAGGATATCATTGAGGAAATCGTCGGCGAAATCAACGACGAATACGACGACGACCGACGTCCCTACGTGGTGCTCGATGACCACAGCTACATATTTGACGCAAAGGTGAGCATACCCACATTTTGTAAGATCCTCCTTCTCGACGAATCGCTCTTCGACGACTACGACGCCGATACCCTCGCCGGACTCCTGCTCTCCATCGTAGGAGACATGCCCCACAAGCATCAGCACATCAATCTGCACCAACTGCACTTCGAGATACTCGAGGTAGACGAGCGCCATATCTCCAAGGTGCGCCTCAACATAGACCAGCAACCGTCGTAGTCCCGTCTGCATCAGACATCAGCCTGTCCCAGCGCCACAAGCCATCTCCTACATGCCACTCACTCAGACAGTTCATCTTGACCGGCTCATTCTCCTCCAGTGGTATATGAGCGAGTCACCCGCCCAGTTACTCCGGATGCTCCCCCCCGACCTGCGGCCCAAGATGGAGCAGGAGGTCAAGGGCATAAGCAACGTACATCGTCAGCAGGAAATACTTACAGCCCAGGTCATCGTCAGCCGCTATCTCTCCTCCGACACACGGATTGAGCACCTTGCCGACGGTTCGCCCTTCCTGCGTTCCGCACAAGCCGCCCCGTCCACTCAGCCAGTCGCCCCGCTTCCTCACCTCAGCGTCTCCCATAGCGGCCCCTACCTCTGCATCGCCTTGCACCCCGACTGCTGTATCGGCATCGACGTCCAAGTCCGTACAGACCGTATCGACAGTATCGCCCCGCGCTTCTTGCAGCCCGAGGAAGAGCCCGCCGGTCTTTCTGCCGCCCAACTCACGCAGTATCGTCTCATTTGCTGGAGTGCCAAGGAAGCCGCCTTCAAAGTCGTCGGCGACTCAGACGCCATGCTGCTGAGCCATTTTTTCATCAATCCCTTCCAGCCGACTTCACCTGAGGGACAGCTACAATGCACTTACCTGTCGGACGGTCACACAACCATGCCACTGGACATACATTACCGTCTGGAGCCCGAATACGTCCTCACTTATTGCATGGCTGTCCCAGCCAACTGACCCATCCAGCCGGCCCAGCGTCTCCACATACGCCTCGCCACTTCGTATAACATTTTATATTGTCCCTTTCCCTTACTGTCTGTCGACTATCGTCTCATCCCAGCAGATAGCTATGGGACTTGCGTCTACTGCGAGCAAGTGGAAACATATCCGGCCCGCTCCATCATACCACAGCCTCCCCATCGATCAAGCCGGCATCATTTTTTTGCAAGACAAATCAGATTCGGCTGCGATTTGTCCGCTACTTTTTGCTAACTTTGAGCCATCAATCCTGACACGCTATGGACGACAAGCAACGTATTCTGAGCCTTCGGGCCGAACTGCACCGCTACAACTATTTATACTACGTCAAGAACTCTCCCGTCATCTCCGACCAGCAATTTGACGAGATGATGCACGAGCTGCAACGCCTCGAGGCCTTGCACCCCGAGATGGCCGACCCCAACAGTCCAACCCAGCGCGTCGGTAGTGACTTGAGCCACGAGTTTGTCCAGGTCACACATCGATACCCTATGCTCTCGCTTGCCAACACTTACAATCGCGGCGATGTAGCTGACTTCTATCGCCGCATAGAGGACGGCTTGGGCGGAGGGCCCTTCGACATCTGCTGTGAGCTCAAGTTCGACGGTCTCAGCATCAGCATCACCTACGAGCAAGGACACCTCGTGAGAGCGGTAACCCGCGGCAACGGTCTGCAAGGTGACGATGTGACGGCCAACGTCCGCACCATACGCTCCATTCCCCTCCAGCTGGGTGAAGGAGACTGGCCCGAGCAATTTGAAGTACGCGGCGAAGTACTGATGCCATGGGATAGTTTTGAAGCGCTCAACCGGCAGCGCGCAGAGCGAGAGGAACCGCTCTTTGCCAATCCCCGCAATGCCGCCAGCGGTACGCTCAAGAGCAAGAGTAGCTCCGTGGTAGCCGAGCGCAAGTTGGATGCTTATTTCTACTACCTCCTAGGCGAAGACCTCCCCTCCCAGTTCCACTATCAGAACATCGAGAAACTGGGACAATGGGGCTTCAAGGTATCACGCAATATGGCACTCGCCCACAGCGTAGACGACGTCATGGCATACATAGACCGCTGGGACAAGGAGCGCAGTCACCTCCCCGTGGCCACTGACGGCATCGTGCTCAAAGTCAATTCCCTTGCGCAGCAAGAGCGCCTCGGCATGACCGCCAAAAATCCGCGTTGGGCCATCGCTTACAAGTTTAAGGCCGAGCGCGCCCGCACCCTGCTCAAGGACGTCGTCTTCCAAGTCGGACGCACAGGCGCCGTGACGCCCGTTGCTGAGATGGAACCCGTACTGCTCGCCGGCACCGTGGTCAAGCGAGCCTCCCTTCACAACCAAGATATCATGGAAGGCCTCGACCTTCACTACGGCGACTATGTCTATGTGGAGAAGGCGGGAGAAATCATTCCCCAGATTGTCGGCGTCGACACTGATGCGCGCACAGTCTTCCTCGGCGACCGGGTAAAGTTCATCACGACCTGTCCGGAGTGCGGAGCCAAGCTCGTGAGATACGAGGGCGAGGCTGCAAGCTACTGCCCCAACGATGTAGGCTGCCCCCCGCAGATCAAAGGGCGCATCGAGCACTTTATCAGTCGCGATGCGATGGATATAGAGTCGCTTGGTCCCGAAACTATCAACGAGTACTATCAACGAGGACTCATCAAGGACGTTGCAGATCTCTACCATCTCACGGTAAGTCAGCTCTGTGGAGCCGACGGCTCGCGTCTGAAGTCCGCCCAGAAGGTCATTGACGGTATCCAGCGGAGCAAGTCCAACAGTTTCGGACGCTCCCTCTACGCACTGGGTATCCGCTTTGTCGGCAAGGTCGCCGCCAATACGCTCGCCAAGCACTTCCGAACTATCGATCACCTCATGCAGGCACCTCTAGAAGAACTCATGGCGGTCAACGGTATCGGCAAGACAATTGCGGAAAGCATCATCCACTATTTCCACGAAGAGCGCAATCTCGATATCCTGCGCCGCCTGCGCGAAGCCGGCGTCAACTTTGAGGAACAAGCCTCGCAAGCTCCGCAGTCCGACGTCCTGGCAGGACAAGCCATCGTCATCAGCGGTGTCTTTGACCATCATAGTCGCGAGGAATACAAACAAATCATCGAGGACAACGGAGGCCGCAACGTCAGCAGCATATCCAGCAAGACCAACTTCATCCTCGCTGGCCACAACATGGGACCTTCCAAACTCGACAAGGCCAACAAGCTGGGCATACGTATCGTCAGCGAGGACGAATTTCTCGACATGATCGGAGAGGACGGGCAGGCATAGCCGCCACTGACCGGCCTTGCTCCGGCGGCCCCGCATCCGGCACCTTCGGTCTCAGACGCAGATATGCCCCAGTCAAAAACCATTTGAACTCTAACGGCTTCGACTCATTTTTTGCCACGTCCAGTATGACCGGCAAAGATTCTGACATCCTCCGACCGGTACCCGATTGGCCGGCGGAGCCATCTTAACCTCCACGCCATGAGCCTGTCGGCCTCTGCTAGGTAAAATAATAGGTAAAAATCAGATTTTATTGAACGAAAGCGAGACTCTGCGCAAACTTATCTTAATATTTGTTTGTAACTTTGCACTTGTAAACCAATAAATGTTAGACCTAGCCATGAGACATCAAGCAAACGACATCATCATAGCAGTCCTGGCCGTCATTACAGCGCTCTGTCTCTCCGCCTGCGGTGGGCAGAAGGCGACCGAGACGGCACCCATCGTAGACAGCATGGACGTGCCCGTGGACACAATGGCTCAGGACAGCATCGACAGCCTAGCTGCCAACCAGCCCATCCCCAAGGCTGCCGACGAATACTTCAACGACTTCATCTACTCCTTTACCAGCAACCGCAAGTATCAGCTTACGCGCGTCCGTTTTCCCCTGCCAGTCCAACGGGGCAGCCAGACGACCTTCATACAGCGCGCCCAGTGGCACTTTACCCGCCTCCACTTCAAGGAAGCCGTCTACACTGTCTTTTTTGACAACAAGCGCTCCCTCGACCTCGAGAAGAGCAAGACTCTCAAGCAAGTCAGCATCCAGTGGTTTCACATGAAGCGCGGAGAGACCGAGTCTTACTTGTTCCACCGCGGCGACGACGGCCAGTGGAGACTGGAGCAGATCAAGTATTCCAGCATCGATGACTATGCCGATGCGGCCTTTATCAAGTTTTACCAGCGTTTTGCCTCCGATGAAGCCTTCCAGCGGAAGCATCTGGCAGGAGAGATTTCTTTCAAGACACCGGATCCGGAAGACGAATTTGAGGATATGACAGGCACCATCGCCCCCAGCCAGTGGCCTTCCTTCCGCCCCGAGCTACTCCACGACGACTTTACCAATATAGACTACGGTCAAAGCCTCAAGTACGGCGGCCAGCGCATCGTCGCCCTCGAAGGGAGCAGCAACGGATTTCTCTCTCTGCTCTTCTTCCGGCATACTAAGCAGGGCTGGCAGCTCTACCGCTTGGAAAATTAGACCCACTGCATGATGAAAGTCAGACTGTTGGGAACCGGCACAAGCAATGGCGTACCCGCCATCGGATGTACCTGTCCCATATGCACTTCTGCCGACCCGCGGGACCGGCGTCTGCGCAGCAGTCTCCTTATTGAGACCGACACCATGCGCTTGGTCATCGACTGCGGGCCCGACTTCAGACAGCAGATGCTGCAAGTGCCCTTCAAGGCCATAGACGGTGTACTACTGACCCACGAGCACTATGATCATATAGGCGGACTGGACGATTTGCGCCCTTTCTGCACTTTCGGTCCAGTCAACATTTACGGTCTGCAGCGCACGCTGGACAACATCCGGGAGCGAATGCCTTATGCCTTTGCCGACCCCGACAAACCGCGTGTGCCCCACTTTGATCTGCACACCGTCACCCCGGGGCAGTCCTTCACTATCTACAAAGCCAAGCCCCATTACCAGCCCATGTTTGACAACGAGGGAGAACAGGAGGCCCTCCAGGCTAGACGCAGCTATACTGAGACGTCGCTGCAAGTGCTACCGCTCACCGTCATGCACGGTAAAATGCCGATACTAGGCTACCGCATCGGCACACTCGCCTATATCACGGACATGAAGTCCATGCCTGAGGCCAACTATAACCAGCTCAGTGGACTCGACATGCTGATTATCAACGGTCTGCGTCACAAGTTCCACCCCACGCATCAGACCATCGAGGAAGCGATCCAGGTCATCGACCGATTGCATCCCCGCGAGGCCCGCATCATCCACCTTGCCCATAGCGCAGGTCTCCACGCCGATTCTGAGCACAGCCTCCCCGACCATATACACTTCGCCTACGACGGTGAGGAGTTCACGCTACCTGACGCCTGACCGACGCTTCACCCTGTCCATCCACTTGTGTCATAGCGGAGAGATGCGTATGTCTCGCCACGCGATTTACTCTGGCAGCAGCCCAAACTACAAGGATTTTACACCCAGACGAAGCAGGCGTCGTCAGACCAAAAGGTAGTATCCTCCCCACTTGCCGAAGTCATACCGCCCGATAGCCATCCCTTTTCCTCAGCCCAGCCCTATACCATTTATATATAAGCTCCACATCGCCGATCTGCAAACTTACGTCCACGACCAACACGGCTTGAGTGGCTAACCAGGCAGGAGGAAACAGGAGAAGCCTTGCCCACTCTCCCCAATGCACTGATGGCACTACTTGCGCCCCGAAGCTTCCCCTTCGCTGCTCCAGCCACTCTCCCTCACTGTCAAGCCGCTCTTCCCAACTGTTCCACCTTACCCGGAAGCCTTTCCTTAAGAATCCGGCCTATCCATATAGACACCCATTGCATCAAGGGGAGAAAGGGACAAAGTGTTTATTATAAAAAAGCAATAGGCCGTCTAAAAATTGGCAGACAGCCGTACAGTTCGTGCTCCTCCAATGGCAAAGGTCGTATACATACGATATCCCCTCTTACGTAGAATATTTTCAAAGCCTCTTATCATGAAAGATACCGGATGAATAAGGACCGAGCGGCATGATGAGGTCCATGCAGCCGGACTAAGATGGCGCAGTCTCTTGACTATTACATTCTAAGAGAATAATGACAAAATCTCCAGCTCGGCTTGCATCGTCACCGCGCCTTAGATGCCTTGGCAGAGCATTTCCAAGCAAGTGCGATACTCCTCCGAACCGATTTGAGAGGTGCCGTAGAAGCTCAAACGTCTTACTCTCTCAAAAAATTAAGTAATCTACCGGCCCACGACTGACATGCTCATGGAATCAGAAATCTCCGTATCCCCATCAGACTCAGGCGGCAGAGCGTACCCCCTCAGGAATGCTTAGAAATGAGCCCTGTAAAAAGAAAAAAATAACTGGTGTATTCACTTACGCGACAAGCGTCACGCTGTCAAGACACCAGTTGTCTATGAAGAGGCAAGTGAAATCGTCTCGCCCAGACTTCAAGCCTATCTCACATTGAAAGTGTGTGAGACAGTGCTGGAGTTGCCGGCATGGAGCTCGATATTGACGCCACTGGGCGACACATTGAGCTTGTAGCTTCCGGCTGCGTAGGAGCGGGAGTAGGCCTTGACGCCTGGCTGATACTCAGCAAAGAGAGCCGACTCGTCCTTGAGCGAACTATCTTTGGCCACGGCATTCTTGTGTCTCTGGCCATAGGCAGAGATGCCCTCATTGGCCACAATATACCAGCCGCGCTCTATGACATCCCAGACACTGTTCATCGTCATCTGAGTGATGCGACCGCCGTCGCCTTCCCAGTCGAGAAACTCTGTCGTGTGGATATGGCCACAAAGGTAGATGACATTGCGCTTGGCAAACTCGGCGCGGAGCTCCCGCCTTGCAGCATTCTCTGCTGTCGTGTCATTGCCATGCAGTACCAGCCAGCGTGGCTTCTCTATGTCGGCCGGTATAAAGGGGGCATGGGCCATAATAAATACATAGCGCGCTCCGTCAGACGCCTGAAGCATCCGGTAGAGCAAATCGTCGTCTACAGCCTTGTTGACATCCAATATGATAAATGCATCGGGACCGATAGAGAAACAGAAATTGGTATTGATAATACTCCTGTCCAACTCTCCCGACAGCAACGTCGGCATATAGTTCAGATAGGTAGCCTGGGCATTGGTGCCACGTACGTCATGGTTGCCGCAGCAAGTGACAAAAGGCAGATTTTTCCATTTCGGCTTCATAAAGTTCCAGGCATCCGTCAGCATCTGCTTATGGACATCTCCATCTCCGCAGTCACCCTGTACGAGGTCGCCCACTTGAAAGACCATCTGGGTGCTTTCGTCGATCAGATTGGAAGCCTCGTTGACCAGACTCGGGCAATTGGACTTCCACATATTGGCGTTGCGAGTAAACTCAGCTTTCTGTGTATTAGAAGGAGAGGTCATCTTGGAGTGATACACGCTGGGGTCTGCATCAAAGTGGGTATCACCCAGCATGACAATAGAGTAGGACTGCTTGTCACGAAATGTCTTGAAATCAAACATCGAACCGCGACTGGTAAGCACGAGGTCCACTATGCCAGCAGTAGAAGTCTGCAAGAAAAGTCGTCTATCCATATATATTATTTTGGTAAAGGAAATATTTTCGTTACAAAGATAGATAAACCTACCTTGATGAAGAAATTATCAGCGTAAAAAAATATCATATCTACTTTACTTGTCCTATTCCACACAAGCCAGCACGGTGACATAGGCCAGAAGCCGTCTCCAAGCTGGAGGCCGCCGACTGCTTCCGCGGGGGAAGGAGAGCGTCTATCGCAGGACGAAGGTGTGGGAGATATCCTCCGAGTCGCCAGCGTAGAAGTCAATAGTGACATGCTTGGGCGACACATTGAGCTTGTAGCTGCCGGCAGCCAGAGAATGGCTGTAAGCGCGCAATCCGGGCTGGTACTCGGCATAGAAGGCCGACTCGTCCTTAGGAGGCTGGCCGTTCCTGAGTTTTTTAATCTGCTTACGCAGTCCGCCAAAATTGCTGGGTCCTTCTTCGTCGACAACGTAGTTAGCACGCGACGGGTCGATCCATACGCTGCTCATAATCAGTTGTGTGATACGTCCGTCGTCGCCCCACCAGTCGAAAAACTCAGTCGTATGTACGTGGCCGCACAATACGATAGCCTGCCGCTTGGCAAACTCGGCACGGAAGTGGCGGCGTCCTTCATTGTACTCAGGCGTATCCTCCCCATAAAAGCACCATCGACAGTGGCCCGTATCTGCAGGAATGACAGGACCGTGTGAGATGATGAAAGTATGACGTGCGCCCTCCGTCTCACGGAGCATCTGCTCGATGAGCGCGTCCTTTGGACGATGGTTGAAGTCCAGCACAATATAGGCGTCATCGCCCAGCGTGTAGTAGAAGTCCGTCCCCTCGATCTTCTTGCCCAGTTCTTGCGACATGCGTTTGGACATATACTCGTCGTAGACCTCGCGGGCGCCCACGCCACGTATATCGTGGTTGCCGCAGACAGTGACAAAGGGGACGCCGCCCAGTGTAGTCTTCATGAGATGCATCGCGTTGTCGAGCATCTGGCGGTGTACCCCGGCGTCGCCACAATCGCCCTGGACCAGATCGCCCATATGCAGGACCATCGCTGTATCCTTGTCAATCAAGCGTGCAGCCCTGCGGATCAGTCTTGGTCCTCTGTCGCGCCACATCTCGCCGTAGCGGGCGAACTCGCCGCGTCTGACACGGGATTGCCATCCCTCCGGCCAGCTGAATTTCTCATGATAAACGCTGACAGGCTCCGTGTCATAATGGGTGTCACCGAGTATCACTATGGAGTATTTATTTTTTCCGCTGAGCCGCTTGGCTTCGAGAGGAGATAGTTGGCTGCTCAGTGCGAGTTCGAGCAGGCCAGCTGAGGAAATCTGTAAAAAATGTCTTCTATCCATCTCACTGTATGGTGTTTGTGGCGGATAAGCCATGCCAAAGTTAAGACATTTCGGCGAAATCTTAAAATTGAACACGGTTTTTTATTGCTTTATTCAGCCTTTTTGTTAATTTTGGACTTGATATGGCAATTTCTATATCAGACTCACCCGACACCATATCCCGGCCCGTCGACTACAAGCTACTGGCGCATGACGCCTACGACGAACTGCGGCATATCGCATCCCGCCAGCCGGGTCGCGAGACCGCCGCTATGCTCTACCGCATGCTCGAATCGTTTTGCTTGGAGCTGACGCGCGAGTTGTCCTTCCCCAGTCTCTTTGCGCGCCTTGACTACGTCTGCCGCGAGGCTGGTCTGAAGGGCAATCAGCAATTTGCCATCCAGCGTCTCCGTTTCCGTCTGCACAGCGGAGACGCCGCCCACGACAGCAAGGCCGACTATCAGGAAGACTTGGCACTGATGGCTGACTTTATCCATCAGGTCTGCCGCGTATCCGCCCCGTCTCAGTGGCGACTGGGCCCGCTCTCCATGCTGCAGCAAGAGTCCCACGCAGCGCCGCGAGTTTATTACGACGTACTGCGTATCATCGTCGATCGCTGGGACGACACCCATATCTACGCCCATGCCGACACCGACAGCCCCGACGCCGCAGAGGTCACCGTAGACTACGCCCATGCCGGCTACGACGGCGACCTACAGTATATCAGCACGCTTCTGCACAAGGGCATGTCGGCCAATCTGATACGTGCCGAGCTGTCAGACGACGGTATTCTCACGCCCCGTCTTATCACCCTTCTGCCCGACTATCTGCTGGACGTATCCACGCTTGCGGCCAACTACCGCGAATATGGGCACAGTCCCGTCAATTTCATTCTCCGACGACTCGAACCCCGCCAGGATACGCCCCACACACTGCTGGGCAACGTGGCAGGACAGATGCTCGACGACCTCATCTACGCCACTTCCGACGAGCCCGCCTCTTATGCCGCCTCCATCTGCAAGGCCTTCCGCCAACAGCCACTGGCCTTCAGCCTGCTCGATATCAATGAGCGCTTCGACTTCCATCAAGAGGCCCGGCGCCAGTTTGATCACCTCCAGACGATCATAAACCAGCAACTCGAGCCTCTCTACGGCTTTGACAAGGACAAGGCCCTCGTGGAGCCATCGTTTGTCTGCGAGGCGCTCGGCCTCTCCGGCCGTATGGACTATCTTCAGAGCGACTATACCAAACTCGTTGAGCAGAAGAGCGGCAAGCGGGACGAATACCGTCACAGCCACCGCGAGCCCCACTTCATCCAGATGATGCTCTACCAGCTCATGCTCCGCTATTGCGTCCACGCCGATCAGAGTCAGGTCGAGCCTTATCTGCTCTACTCGCGCTATGCCGACGGACTGATGCGCGAGAAGACCTACGTCACCCTGTTGCGCGACGTACTCGCCACACGCAACCGCATCGTCGTCCAAGAGGAGCGCTGCTCCGAGGGTGCTATCTCTGACCTGCTAGCTGCCACGACGCCCGATAGTCTCAACGAGGCTCAGTCCAACGGCAAGCTGTGGACACTCTATCAGCGTCCGGCCCTCGAGCGCCTGCTCAGCCCCTTCAAGCCGCAGGACGCAGGCAGCCCCGGAGAATTGGCACAGCTCTACTTCTACCGTTACTATACCTTCCTCTGTCGCGAGCAGCTGCTCGCCAAGACTGGCGCCGACGGCGACATCGGCCATAGCTTCGCCGACTGCTGGGAACTTCCCGCCGCCGTGAGACAAGCCAATGGCGACATGTATGCCAATCTGCAACTCCACGCCCTTGACGAGAGCACGCCGGGCGAAGGGCGCGGCTACGACCTGGTCACACTGGATATCCCCACCACAAGCCTCGACACCGTGACAAACTTCCGCCTCGGCGACGCTGTCATCCTCTATCGCTACCCAGCCGGCAGCGAGCCCGATATCCGCCACCAGCTTCTCATGCGCGGCAGACTCCAGACGATGACACCCACCACCCTCACCGTCCAGCTCAACCACGGACAGCGCAACCGCCAAGTCCTTCTACCGGTCGAGCAGGGACAGCCTCAGCGTT
>ONCK01000018.1 GCA_900316315.1 uncultured Prevotellaceae bacterium | reverse complement strand
CCCTTGCTGACAGGCAAATAATTTTTTACTTTGCTCCCTACACTTGCACTTCCCCTACGATACCCTCTCCTCAGAATACATATTATATTGTACGCGCGAAAGCGAATTTCCCCGAATACGGAGTGCCTTCCCAACGGACGTGCCGTAGTATCACGCGTGATTTCGCGCATTACATTTTATGATTAGCATCTGCTCTAAGTAAGGTATTCATCCATTAGCGGTATTATGCCTGTTCCCATCAGGTTCGACTGGGGATACAGAAGTTGGACTCGCGACGATTTGGGGTTGAAATACTGATTTTTGGGAAATTGATTGATAGTGAAAGACAGAAATTGTGTACTTTTGCATTTACCTTCACTAGGAGGGGACTCTATGCCTTGTATATTAACTCCACATCATTCATTATGAAAGAGTTTATAAAAAACGTTTTTTCATCTGCCTTAGGCTTTTTTCTCGCACTTGGTCTGATTTGTCTCATTGGCATTATCTTCCTTATCGGATCAATTGCATCGACAAGTTCGAAACCCACGATTAAAAGCAATTCCGTACTCTACATTCCACTAAGCGGAATCATGCAAGAGCAGGCGGTGGATGACCCGCTAAGTCAGCTGATGGGAAATCAAGATGGCAGTCTTGCTCTCAATCAGGCCTGCCAAGCCATCAAGGCCGCCAAGGGGATGAGTGCTATCAAGGGCATATACCTCGAGGCCGGCATGATGCAAAGCGACCCAGCCTCGCTTGAGGAGCTAAGAAAATATCTGCTTGACTTCAAGAAGAGCGGCAAGTTCGTTCTGAGCTATGGTGAGACCTACACACAAGGGGGATACTATGTATGCTCTGTAGCAGACAAAATCATGCTCAATCCGGTCGGAGAAGTTGATTGGAAGGGGCTCTCCACTCAGCCCATGTTTTTCAAGGACATGCTCCAGAAGTTTGGCATCAAGATGCAGGTGTTCAAAGTCGGTACATTCAAGAGTGCCGTTGAGCCCTTTACCAATACAGAGATGAGTGAGGCCAACCGCAAACAAGTCACGGAGTATTTAGGATCCATTTGGAATAATTTTGTGGCAGGAGTCTCCGCTTCCCGCAAGATTCCTGTTGACTCTCTCAAGAGCTATGCCGATCAATTCATGGGCTTTGCGCCTGCTCAAGATCTTGTCAAGAAGCATATGGTAGACACGCTGGCTTACATAGACGACGCCAAGAGCGTACTGAAACGATATGTCGGCATTGACGAGGATGACAAGCTCAATCTAGTAAGTCCATCCGAGCTCACGGCCTACACCAAAGATGACGTCAGTACCACGACAAGCAATCAGGTTGCCGTCTACTACGCAGCGGGAGATATCGTAGACGAGGATGTTCAAGGCTACACCAATCAGAGCCTCATCTGTGCGCCCAAAGTCGTCAAGGATATGGCTTCGCTGGCTGACAATGAGGATGTCAAAGCCGTCGTCTTGCGAATCAATTCGGGTGGCGGCAGTGCAAATGCATCGGAACAAATTTGGCATGCCATTAAGGAGCTGTCCAAGCAAAAGCCCGTTGTCGTCAGCATGGGCGGGATGGCAGCCAGTGGCGCATACTATATGAGCAGTGCCTCGCAATACATTTTCGCCGAGCCGACCACGTTGACGGGTAGTATCGGCATCTTTGGCATCATTCCCGATGTAAGCGGATTGCTCAAGGACAAGCTGGGACTCAAGTTTGATGGCGTCAAGACCAACAAGATGAGTGACTTCGGCAATATCAGCCGTCCATTCAATGAGGAGGAGAAAGCCTTGCTTCAGCACCGTATCGAGCGCGGCTATAACCTATTCGTCAATCGTGTAGCCGGCGGACGCAAGATGAAGCAAGCCCAAGTAGACTCCATCGGCCAAGGACGCGTATGGACAGGTGAGCAAGCCATCAAGATTGGTCTGGTAGACCGTCTCGGCACGCTTGAGGATGCCATTGCCTACGCAGCCAAGCTGGTCAACATGGGAGACAAGTACACCCCTGTCGAATACCCAGTAGCCCAGCCTTGGTACATCAGCCTCATCAACCAGGAGAAGGACAGCTACTACGAGTCACGCATGCGAGCCATGCTCGGCATCTATTACGAGCCGCTGAAGTGGCTCAAGACTGTGACGCGCCAGAGCGTCATACAAGCCCGCCTACCCTATTCTCCCAACATCTATTAACCGTCTCTTCTGCCGACATGCGTATCCATAAATGGCTTCTGCCTGCCTCTGCCCTATACGGCATGGGCGTAAGGCTGAGGAATTGGCTCTTTGAGGAGAATATACTCAAGAGCAAATCCTATCGCGAGCCTGTGATATGCTTGGGCAACCTTACCGCTGGAGGTACGGGCAAGACGCCCCACACTGAATACCTGATCAAGCTGCTTCAGCAAAACTGGAAAGTAGGTGTTCTCTCCCGTGGGTACAAGCGCAAGAGCAAGGGTTGGGTCTTGGCAGACACTGTGACGCCTTCGGAGATGATTGGCGACGAGCCGTGGCAGATGAAGCACAAATTTCCGGAGACGACAGTCGCCGTCTGCGAGAAGCGCGTCATCGGCATTGACCATATGCTCCAACTTCCCACCGGACAGAGGCCACAGGTCATCCTCCTGGACGATGCCTATCAGCACCGCTACGTCAAGGCGGGGATCTCCATCCTCCTTACTCGATACAACAGGCTCATCTGCGATGACCGTCTCCTGCCGGCCGGACGTCTGCGCGAGCCTTTTGAAGAGAGACTCCGGGCCAGCATCGTCATCGTCACCAAGTGCCCCACCGACATCCAGCCCATCGACTTCCGCATCGTGCGCAACAAGCTCGACCTGCTCCCTTACCAGCACCTCTACTTCACGACACTGCAATACATCGACCTCAGAGGGGTCTTTCACAGCCGTCAACTTCCACTCACAGCCTTATCTGGAGCCAAGAGCATACTACTTGTCACGGGTATCGCCACGCCCAAGCTGCTGGCTCAGGACCTGAGGCGATGGAATCAGCATATTGACCGGCTTGCCTACCTCGACCACCACAACTTTACCGACGAAGACATCGAGCGAATCAACCGGCAGGCTGAGCGGCACGATCTTATCGTCACGACTGAGAAAGACGCGGCCCGGCTATGCTTCTACCAGGAGCTCAGCGAGCATGTCAAGCAGCATCTCTTTGCCCTGCGCATAGAGGTACACTTTTTGCAAGACAAAGGACCGGAATTTGACAAAATCATTACAGACTATGTTAGAAGACGTAATTCAATCCTCCGAATGGCTTAAGGCGCGCATCAACAGCCACCCTTCCATCGCCATCATCCTCGGCAGCGGCCTTGGCAGCCTTGCGAAAGAGATAGAGGTTAAAGTCCAATTTGATTATTGGGATATTCCCCACTTTCCCATCTCCACTGTCGAGGGACATGCTGGGCGCCTGCTCGTCGGCACGCTTGGAGGCAAAGACATCATAGCCATGCAAGGGCGCTTCCACTACTACGAGGGCTACTCCATGCAACAAGTCACCTACCCCATCCGCGTCTTCCGCGAGCTGGGCATCAAGACCCTCTTTGTCAGCAACGCTGCCGGCGGAACCAATCCCGACTTCCATATCGGAGACATTATGATGATCACCGACCATATCAATATGCTTCCGGAAAATCCTCTGCGCGGCAAAAATGTCGACTACGGCCCACGATTTCTCGACATGTCCCATGCCTATTCCCCCGCTCTCATGGCCAAAGCGCGTCAGATTGCCCATGATGAAGGCATTGCCCTGCGCGAGGGTGTCTATCTGGCTACACAAGGGCCCACTTACGAGACACCTGCTGAGTATCATATGTTTCGTTTACTTGGAGCCGATGCCGTCGGGATGTCCACTGTGCCCGAGATTATCGTTGCCCGCCACTGCGGCATCGAGTGCTTCGGTATCAGCGTGATTACCAATGTCGTACAGCAGTCAGCCCAGGTTAGCCATCAGAAGGTCGAAGCTGCCGCTCAGGCAGCCCAAACGCGCTTGACCCAGCTGTTCAAGCAGCTTATCCAGCATTTATAAACCACACATATTATATAATATCTGTCCTTTTTATCAATGCTCAAATTCCTACTTGCTGCAAGTAAATGGCTTGCCAACTATACCTCATTATTCATCATCGGCATCGCCATATTCACTTTCTTCTTTCCCCATACCTTTGACTGGGTCAGAGGCACAACCCAGACTGTCATACTCGGCATCATCATGCTGACGATGGGCCTCACCCTGACCACCGAGGACTTCAAGATACTGACCCGCCGGCCTCTCGACATCTTCATCGGCGCCTGCGCCCAGTTTATCATCATGCCCGGTGTCGCCTATATGTTAGTTTATGTCTGGCACCTTGAGCCCGCTCTGGCACTGGGCATTCTGCTCGTCGGTTGCTGCCCTGGTGGAGTCTCCAGCAATATCATGAGCTATCTCTGCCACGGCGACGTCGCCTTCTCTGTCGGCATGACATGCGCCTCGACGCTGCTAGCCCCCGTGATGACGCCCTTCTTGATGAAGCTCACCGCAGGCGAGATCATCCATGTCGATGCTGCGGGCATGTTCCTCAATATCCTCATTGTCACCATCATTCCTGTGGGCATCGGTTGTCTGCTCAACTATCTGTACAGCCACCGCCCATCCTTTCCCACGCTGCAGCAGCTCATGCCCGGCATCAGTGTCACCTGCCTCGCGCTGATCGTAGGCGGCGTCATCTCCACCGTGCATGACGACCTCATCGCCCGTGGCTTTATGCTCTTCATCTGGACCTTTGCCGTCGTCTTTTGCCACAACTCCCTTGGCTACCTACTGGGCTGGCTGGCAGGTAAGGCCGCCAGATTCAATACAGCCAAGAAGCGCACCATCTCCATCGAGGTAGGCATGCAAAATGCCGGCTTGGCCACCGTGCTCGCGAGCCACTTCTTTGCATCACAACCCCTCGCCGTGCTCCCCTGCGCCATCTCCTGTGCCTGGCACTCGATAAGCGGCACCATCCTCGCTGGCCTCTACCTCCAGTGGGACAAACTGCACCATAGAATGTAATTCCCTCAAAAAACATAGAATCCATATGAACGACAAAAACGCAACTCCCATATCCCAGCTCGGAGAGTTTGGCCTCATCCGGCATCTTACTCAGGACATCAAGCTGACCAATTCCACCTCCTATCGCGGAGTCGGAGACGATTGTGCCGTCATAGAGCCGCAATCAGGATACCGTCAGCTCGTCACCACCGACATTCTCATGGAGGGCATCCACTTTGACCTCAGCTACACGCCCCTCAAGCATCTGGGCTACAAGGCCGCCGTCGTCAATATCTCTGATGTGTGCGCCATGATGGGACTGCCGCAACAACTCCTCGTCTCCCTTGCCGTTGACAAGCGGTTTAGCGTCGAGGACGTCGACCAGATCTACTCAGGCATCCGCCTCGCCTGTGACCGCTACGGAGTCGACCTCGTCGGAGGCGACACCTCCTCATCGCTCACGGGATTGGTCATCAGCCCCACCTGCATCGGTCAGGCCCAAGCCGACAAGATCGTCTATCGCAGCGGCGCCCGTGATACCGACCTCATCTGCGTAAGCGGCAATCTGGGAGCCGCCTACATGGGACTACAGCTCCTCGAGCGCGAGAAGCATGTCTATGACCAGCAGGTGCACAAGGGTGTCTCCTCTGTCACTGCCCAGCCCGACTTCAGCGGCCACGAGTATATCCTCGAGCGACAGCTCAAGCCCGAGGCACGCCTGGACATCGTCCACCGGCTGAAAAAAGCTGACATCCAGCCGACCTCAATGATGGACATCTCCGACGGACTGTCCTCTGAGCTCCTCCATATCTGCAAGCAGAGCCAGACCGGCTGCCTCATTTATGAGGACCGCATCCCCATCGACCTACAGACCGCAGCCATGGCTGAGCAATTCAATATCAGCCCCACCACCTGCGCCCTCAATGGTGGGGAGGACTACGAGCTCCTCTTCACTGTCTCTCTCGCTGACTACGACAAGGTCAAGCAGCTCGAAGACATCCGCATTATTGGCCGCATCCAGAAGGCCCAGTACGGCTGCGAGCTTGAGACCTCCAGTGGCCAAGACTTTCCTCTCGAGGCTCAGGGATGGCAGGCCATGAGTGAAACACCAGACAAGTCAAGCTAAAAACATTATATTGTATGAAAATCGTAAATCTAAGTAAACAAAACTCCATCATCAATCAGTATCTCGCCGAGATACGTGATGCCGATTATCAGCAAAACCGCCTCCTCTTCCGCAATAACATCATGCGTATCGGCGAACTCATGGCCTACGAGATCAGCAAGACCCTCGTCTACGAGCCCCACGACATCCAGACGCCCCTGGGCATTGCCAAGGTCAACCAGCCGGCCAACAAGATCATACTAGGCACCATCTTCCGTGCTGGACTCCCCTTCCATCAAGGATTTCTCAATATCTTTGACAAGGCCGGAGCCGCATTCGTTAGTGCCTACCGCCAGTTTACTGACAGCAAAAAGACAGAAATATCCGTCCATGTCGACTATCTCGCCGCTCCGGAACTCAATGATACCACCCTCATCATTGCCGATCCTATGCTGGCCACCGGCGAGAGCATGGAGGTCGGCTACCGCGCCTTCCTGACCCGCGGCAAACCCAAGACCGTGCACCTCGCCAGCGTCATCGGGACCAAGCAAGGACTGCAGTATCTGCAGAAGGTCATGCCCTACGACAATATCACCATATGGTGTGCCGCCGTCGATCCCAAGCTCAATATCCACAAGTATATCGTCCCCGGCTTAGGCGACGCAGGTGACCTCTGCTTCGGCGACAAGCTCTAGCCCTGTCGTCACGCTCACCATATCCCCTACCTTCCCCGCTATAGGCATCCCGCAGCCTGGCGGGGAAGTTTCCTTTTTCATGTCAAAGAGAGAAACATTCCTCTCTGCCATGTACAATGTCTAAAAAATAGATTTTTAAAATATCATCCGCCTCTCTATTGGTGGCGTATGTCATAGTTTGCCCCTCTGAATGTGGCTCTTTCCTGAAGTCAAGTATCTACTGCTTTAGCTTGTCTTCCTTGTCTTCCTTGTCTTTCTCATTAGCCAGTCTATCCAGTATCTCTGCTCCTTGAGGGTCTACCAGTCTTGAGTAGACTTCTGAGGCGATGAGGTTGGCTAGTTTCTCACCCTTGATACCTTTGGCTCTCCATAGTTTGCCGTAATTCTCATCATTTGCTATCTCATTCCAAAGGGAGGTAGCTCCTTTCTGCATCAGCTGTATGCCTCTCTTCCAGAGTTTAGGATTTTCTCCATGACAGCCCTATCCTACAGATGGTGTATTCATGTATAGGATCCTCTGGCTTAATGACCATCCAAATACATCTCCCTATCCTTAGTTACAAAGCCATAGATTTCTCCTGAGGGGTGGTAAACGTGGCTATTTCTTGCCTTTCATTACTACTTCTATCATTTCCAGTAATTCTGTCTCTGTTGAAAACTGACAACCCTCCCCGCCGTCCATTAATTTGTCTATTAGAGTTATCATATAATCTATGTCCTTGTTGTCTAAAAGACTCAACAAAGCTATGCACTCTTTCTTTTTTATTCCCGAGTTTCTGAATATTGCATATAATGTCAACAGTTCTGGAATTTGTTCAATAACTCTCTATAAGCTTGTTTATTGCATCATAATTTTTCATTAATGGTATATGATTTTTCTATCATAAATTCATATCCATTTTCTGTACTCCAAAGATAGGCATTATTTCCATAAAGAATAACTTTCTTAGCTGTATTTCCTTCATTTTCATTTAATTCAGAAGCTAGCTTAAATCAGTATTGACTTGTGACATTATTGCAGAAGATAATCCCATAATATAGCCATATGTTTTTTTACTCCTTTAGCAAATGTAAGTTGTAAAGCAATTTTTCTCCCATTATTAATAAACTGAGTTATATCATCATACCCATGATTCTTGAGATACTTTGCAAGCTCCTCCTTATTATGGATAATGGTACCAGAGCTTTTCAGTTGCGGAATGGTTTGCAGAACAATGGCATCATCTATTTCCTTCTGGATGGCTTCCTGATTGCTTTCCTTGATACCTTCCTTGCCTAGCTTATCATGAGCATCTGCAATAGTGGCTTTTCTGTCTCCACTGTTGGCCTCCCAATGCATCATCTTCTTTGAGGTCACACTGAGTATCTCATCTTTGTCATTGACTATGTACTGCTTGCCATTTAGGAGACCACTACTGCTCTGCCTTGCTGTACAGCTAACTTGGCAAAGATGGTCAGTCTATCTCTTCCTGTATTGGGGGAGCCTTGAATACTTCCTTGCCTTCTCTAATATGGCTTCCTTTTATAGTGTAAGTGACTGCCAAAGGGCAGATAAAGCTGTCCTTTGCAAACTAAATCGTTTGAGGTCTCGTAGAGAAAAAACGTCAACGAACAAGGGCTGCAGACATTTACCTGCTAAAACAAATGTCTTGCTTGTCACAACTCTACCGACAAACAATGACAAGCGTCTCAGTTCAAATTTAATATTTCCTCTACCTATCCTTCTATTTAAAATTAGTTATATATAAGAGAAGAAGGGAAGATAAGCACCCTTTAATTGAGATACTGAGACTGTTCCTTACACACCCAATCTGCAAGCTATTCATCCACAACGAATTATTCTCCACCACATCTCATATTGTCCATCAAAAAGGTTCACAAAAGAGCTCAAAAGAGCGAATTTTGAAGCTCAAAATGGGCTTCGAACTAGCGAAAAATCACGTTTTTGGTACGTTACTCGCCATTTGGGGCTTTCCTTTTGAATGCCCGTTTGCGCTATTCGGAGACTCTTTGGCAGGAAAACGGCTATCTGCTAGGCCATTTCGTGCACTCTACAGGTATTTTGAGAGGGGTGTCGACGATTTCTGCAAGGGATATCACGGCAAATTCGCTGCTCTCTGATATATTCCCCTCCTACCTAACTGCAAAAAGCGCTAACCACGAGATATACGCCACCGAATACCAAGCCGATTGTGTAGGCTTCCCGGAGGGCAATTTACGCGCTGCCCTAGACCGCCTGCGCGGATCAAGCCCTGACAGGGGCAGCCAAAGGCTGTGCGGAAGTTCGCCCTGCCGGGAGTGGAAGGAAGATGGCAATTTTCTTGTATTTAAGTTCCTTTACGAGGCGGATGGAAAGACAAATTCCAGCGCCGTCAGACAGTTCTAAAGGCCTTTACGGGCTTGCCACACTCTTTCCGTAACCAAGCCGTCCTACCTGACTTTAAGCCCCGCTCTGTACTTGTGTATTCGACAAACGACAGCGCTTTATACGCTTACAAGAGACTGCGCTAAGTCTTCTGTAAGGAGCGTTTAGTACTCTGCAAGCGGCAATACAGGCTTTTGGGACGAGAAAAGAGAAAATTATATAATAAATTTGAGAAGTAGCCTCATGCAGGTGTGTTTTCGGCATTTTTGAGT
The DNA here is from genome assembly GCA_900316315.1 of uncultured Prevotellaceae bacterium. Classification (GTDB taxonomy): domain Bacteria; phylum Bacteroidota; class Bacteroidia; order Bacteroidales; family Bacteroidaceae; genus UBA6382. The sequence goes on along the minus strand of ONCK01000018.1, from coordinate 52,707 downwards.
CGCCTTGTAAGCACCACAAGGGTTGATATCGGTGCAACTACGTCTAATGTAGTTTAAACGAGAAGGCACCTTGTTGTCGTCTGAAAGTCAAGGCGTTATGGAAATATTGCATATTGTGGAAATTCTTTGAGGTTCAGCGAGCTACAGAAGCGAACTTGTATAAATATTCTATTTGTCAGAATTTTCCCAAAAGTTTTCATATAAAAATTACACTCCGCTAACCGATTCGCGATGGTGACTGATAGATGGGCTGTGCCCATGTGTTTACATTTTCCTCACCTATTACCCGCGTCATCGGGAGGTCTCTATTCTTTTTTGGAGCCGATCGCTATTGTATTTTTCTCCTTCAGAATTGGATGCCCAGTGCTTGTGACGTAGGCTTTCCGTTGTCTGACGGATGAGGAGACAGACTCAGGATGGGAGTCTCTGCCGGGCGAGATACAAAAAGAGGCAGGCGCTTCACAGCAGCTGCCCCTCAACACATTATAATAAGGGAAAAACAAATATTACACTCATTTTTTAATCTTCACCTGTATCGGGGAAGTTGCCGCCAAAGCCCCCTTCGCCGCGTGCTCTCTGCGCATCACGGGTCTGACTATCGCCAGGGACGCGCTGGAAGCGTCGGGTCTGTCTATTCTTCTTATCAGCCGTATACTTCTGATACTGCTCATCGGTCAGGATCTCCTTGATCTGAGCGTCAAGCTTGGTTTTGCGCTCTTGCATCTCTTTGTGTCGTGCCGCACGTTGCTCGTCCGTCATCTCTGAGGTTTTCTGCTGCTTCATCTGCTTTTGCATCTCAGTCTGTTCGGACTGGAAGAGAACTTTGAGTTTGTTGCCCTGTTCTGCGGTCAAGCCATAGCGCTTGACCATCATATTGGCTCTATTCTCCGCCATCTTGGCAGGATCGAGAGAGCGCCGGGCACTGCTGGCGCGATTCTGAGTCTGTATGGACTGAGAGTCCTCTGTGTCTTGTGCCTTCATCGTCTGGGCTGGCGCAAGGCTCATCAGCGCGCATGCTGCCGCCATAAAAATTAGTTTTTTCATTTGTTTTATCATTTGCGTTAAGACTATGCCTTACGGCTTGCAAATAGGAGGAGGCCTCTTTGCTTTTGCATCTATAAGACCCTGCAAAATCCAAAAAGTTTAATCCGACATGTCTTTTTTTATCAATAACATTCTGCACTTGCGTCTGCCTTACGCTCAATTTTCCGGCCGACAGACCGATTGAGTGTGATTCCCTTTATTTATAGCATGTTTTATCGAGATATTTTTACCAAAAATATACGCAATCCACGTCTGATTGCCTATTTTTGTATCATTGATACTATACACAAAAAATGTACCCTCTGAGAAATACGCTATACTGCATCATAGGCCTCATCTGCACCTTGTCCATGACCGCATGCAGCTCCGACGACCATGGCAACGGCAAGGCCGATATGCCCAAGTATCGACACACGGTCATCGTATATATGTCGGCCCAAAACAGCCTCGGCTACTCCCAGGCGGCACTGCTGGACAGTGCTGAAATCGCGTCGGGGGCCTCACGTATGAGAAGTACCCACGACAACCTGATTCTCTATCTCGATGATGACAAGCTGCCACGAATCTACCGGTTTTACAAGGGCGGCGATGGCAAGGGATATATCCAGAAAGTGAAGCAATATAGTACTGACCTCAACAGCAGCAACCCCAGCACGCTGCGTGATGTGCTCGCCGATGTCAAGGCCCAGTATCCGAGCCGCAGCTATGGCCTCGTGATGTGGAGCCACGGGACAGGATGGCTGCCCGATATCATCAGCCCAAGCGGCAGCCAGTCCCGGCTGTCGCGGTCGTACAAACCGATGGGATTTGGCGTAGACGTGGGCACAGGCGGCAACTGGGCGGAGGACCTGGACGCCCAGGGACATCTCGGGCAACAGATGGAGATAGACGACATGACCCAGGCAATCAGCGAGAGCGGCGTCAGGCCCGCCTACATCTTCTTTGACGCCTGCCTCATGCAGTGTGTCGAGGTAGCCTACTCCCTGCGAAATGTGACCGACTATATCGTCGCCTCACCTGCCACGACATCCGGCTACGGGGCCTTCTACTACGACCAAATCCCCAATGGGCTCTTCTGCTATCCCTACGGAGACGACAGCATCAAGACGATGGTCGATACCTATTACTACAATAGCGTGGACGACGACCGTCTCAAGGACTACTACGGCAAACAGGGCTGCGTCATGTCGGCCATCAAGACCTCCCGGCTCGACCAGCTCGCCACAGCCACTGCCTCGGCCCTGGCACTGGCAAAGACTTATACTGGTGTGAATCAGCGCGATACGACATGGTATCCCGAGGTCAGCGATGTGCAACCCTACTGCGACTTTCTCCACACATCTTACCCCGACATGTACGACATTGCCTGCGGCATGAAGGCTTTGCTGCCCGAGGCTGACTACTGGCAATGGCGCACGGCCCTCGACCAATGCGTGGTGTACAGCCGCATGTCCGACTCCTACTATCTCTATTCCTATAACGGCGAAGTCTACACACAGGCCTGCGACCGGGCCAATGCCTGCGGCGTCTCCATGTTCTTTCCCCGCAAGATCTATTCGCTCTACAGCTACTATGGGGACCTCAATGAGTTGATCAAGGATACCCCGTGGTATCGCGCCGTCTGGCCTTAGCCTCACCCCTGCAAGTTATCTGCGCCAACGACGTCTCTGAGGAGCATTGGTACCCTTCTCTCCACTCTCAACTGAAGTCATAAACACCAAGGGCAAATGACCTGCCGACAGCCTTTGCCAAATAAAAGAAGAAGGACAGAACGCTTGTCCGGCCCTTCTTGTGCATATGAAAAAAGTTTAGTTTGTTTCTCTTTTTACCTGTATTCGTAGCACCCCGCATCAGCCGTCCCGTCGCTCAGGCGGTCCACTCCGTCGCGGTCCTGCAGATAGTACTGCTGCGTGATGCCTATGTCGGCGGCTCCACGGGCCAAAGAGAGGCTGTCCAGATGAAAATCAAAGACGAGCCAGTCCAGATTGAAACCGGGGAAATTACCCTCGCGATGCAACTTGTTGGCCGTCACATCCCACACATTGCCCACCACTTGGGGATCGTCCTTGATCTCCGGCGTATTGAGCAGGCAATTGTAAAATCCGTAATTAAAGTTCGCATCGGCAAAGGTCTCGCTTTGTTCGCCAGCCACCTCGTCCTCGCTGTAGCCCGTCACGATGCAATTGTAGAAAAAGGCGCCCAATAGCGGATAGACCCTGCCAAACTGCTCATTGGTAAAGGCCAGGGCAACGCCTCTCATGCCGTCAAATGGATAGAATTGGCCTATCGTGCAGTGTACAAACTGTGCATCACCCCCGATGAGACTGACGCAGTGGCCACCGGCATTGGTGATCTGACTGTTGCCCACCCACAGCTTGCTGCTTACTGCTTCGAGGCAGTGGCCGCCAACATTGTGGATGACGCTGTTGACCAGCCTCAGCTTCTCCCTATAGACATCGGACGAGTCGCATCGTATGCCGTAGGATCCACTGTGGATATCCGTGTAGGTCAGTCGGTTACCATAGCTGGTGCTACTCAGGCGGACTCCGCCCCACTGATTGGAGACTCGGTCGTAAGGCTGATTTTCAAACATCATATCCATCCTATCGCCCCTCAACACAACGGGGTGCAGGAGCGTTCCATCGCTGATTAGCGTGCCCTCCACCAGCATCGAGGCATTGCTCTGGAAGAGCAGCCTCACGCCTGCTGCAAGCGTCAGCGTAGCCCCTTCGTCGACGGTCAGACCTCCGGCGATGACGTACGGGCGCTGAGCCACCAGAGTCGTATCTTGAGTGATATGGACATCTCGGAGCCATATCACATTTTGGCTATAGGCCTGCAGCACGACTCCCTGAGTCGTCCCATTGGCGAGAGTGAACTGCAACGTCGCCTCGTGGAGCACCTTGTCATCTGTATCCGTCACCTCGGGAGTCATCTCGACAAAAACCAGCAGACTGTCATCCTTGCGGCAATCAATAGATGTGGTCAAAGTCCCGCCGACATTGGTGCCGTCCACATTAGCGCGAAAACCGTTGCTCTTGCCATCCTTGAAACCCACGGCCACGATGCTCACACCGTCGCTGTTATGATTGTATATCGTGAAGCCACGGGTCACAGAGCTCGTTCCGGCAATCACCGTATCCATTCTGAGTGTATCGACCGAGAATACCAAGACGTCGCCTTGGGCTGTCTCAAACTTCTCCTCGCTTGTACAAGCCGCCATCGCCATGATAGCCAGGCTGCAGATCAAAGCACGTATCGTTTTCAAAACATTCATATTTTACTCTTTAAACGGATTTTTTGCCCGGATATTATATCAGACCCTGTAAAATCCCATTCTACCCTGACTAATAAGCGGCAGCGAGACCCTCAACCGGCAGCATGGGCCAGCATGATGGGGCTTATCTGAGCGAAAAGCCCATTTTCAGCAAATTATCACTAACTTTGCACCCGCTAATCGTAAAAATCCACAGAAAAAATAAAAAAACCATGATAACCACCATCATATTTGACCTCGACGGCACCCTGCTCAACACCCTCGACGACCTCGCTTCAAGCGTCAACTACGCCCTGTGCCAAAGCCACTACCCGCAACGCACTACCGCTGAGGTGCGCCAGTTTCTGGGCAACGGCATCCGCTACCTGATAGAGCACGCCGTGCCCAAAGGCACCCCGCAGGATGATTTTGAGAAGTGTTTCGCCTGCTTCAAGGCCTACTATATGGACCACTGCCTAGACGAGACACGCCCCTACGACGGGATACCGAAGCTACTTCATCAGTTGCACGACCGGGGCTACAAGCTCGCCATCGTGTCCAATAAGCTGCAGCCTGCTGTCACTGAACTGCAAGAGCGCTTCTTCAACGCCTACATCACCGTTGCTATCGGCGAGAGCCCTGAGGTGCGCCGCAAGCCTGCTCCCGACAGCGTATATCGCGCGCTTGATCTCCTCCATAGCTCGCGCGACGAAGCCATCTACATCGGCGACTCCGAGGTGGACATGGCAACAGCCCACAATGCCGGTCTCCCCTGCATCTCCGTGCTGTGGGGCTTCCGCGACCGAGACTTCCTCATCGCCAAAGGAGCTTTCCACATAGCCAGCCAGCCGTCTGACATCCTCAGCCTCCTCTCTGACGCAGAAGCATAGGACGCACCCTTTCAGCACCCACCTCACTTGAGTTGACTGACTCATCCTGACACCATACCGTATGAGATGTATATGAGATGGACGCAGGGCGGCATGAGAAAAATACCCTACGGGATAAGCAGACGGCCACGTTGCCGCACCATAAAAGCGCGTGTGGCATAGTCTCGATAAAGCCCGATGGGAACATTTCCAATCGCTATGGCCCGATATCAAGAGAGGCTATAGGAAAACTACGTAATTAACTTTTGCTCTGTTAGATTACTTTCAGAAAAGCATTGGCTTGAGCCTGCAGCTTTTCTTTTTGAACCTCGCTAAGTGTGACCTTATTCGTAGCCCAAGCCTCAGCATTGACAGAGAGGCCGACGGGGGGCACACCTGCCAAGTCCGCCTTGATAAAAGTGAGCAGATCCGTCAGTTTATCGATCATTCCCTTGGTCGCAAACTTGCCACCGATACCCGTCACCGTGACCTTCTTGCCGGCGATGGCCGTGGTACTCTGAGGGTCCTTGGGATTTGACGTACGCGAAAGCCAGTCCAGCATATTCTTGAGATACCCTGGATAACTGAAGTTGTATTCGGGCGAAAAGATCCAGACGGCATCAGCCTGGGCAACGACCTGGCGCAGACGATCTACGGCAGGTAGCACCGGATATTCTGCATCTTGATTGACAAAGGGAACATCCGAAAGGTCCGGTTCGCTGACCGCTGCCCGGTCTCCGATATAGTCTTTTACGAACTCCGATACTTGGCGATTGAATGACGCCTTGCGGAGCGACGCGATAATGAAGAGTATACGTTTCATCTGGTCTTGGTTAATATAGTCTGCCGGGGCAAAGATAGTCATTTTATCTTAATGTCCAAATTGTCGAATAAGAATATGATAAGACCCAAGGCACCGGATGCACCAATATTGCGTCCCCCCCCCATAACCTGAAGGCAGACAGACGGCGGCATAGAATGTCGCTCCATTTGCTCAAATCGAGCCACATAGTCCCTTATACGAGTCTAAGCAGCCGCCATTTGTGCATCGAGTCTCCTCCAAAGCCGTCAATTATGCCTGTCTACGTTTCTCTAATTGACGGATAACAAAGTATCCGCCAAAGATCTGCAAGAGCATGCCGGGAACGCCAATATGGAAATCCTGTAAGGCACTCTGTAGGCTGCCGCTGAGTCCCCATTCGCCCAGAGAACCGATGAGCTGATAAGCCAGCACTATCCCCCCGAGGGCAAGCAGCGTTACCTTACCCGACCTCTTAGCTGCATAGGCGGCTGCCAAGGCGAGCACGATGGACTTGAGTAGGATAGACGGGAGGACCGGCAATGCCGGCATGCCAAAGAGCAGTGAGTTAAGCACGGGTGACAGCAGAGCCGTGAACAACCCGACGCGCCAGCCGAAGCAATAAGCACCTACGAGGGTGAAAAAGTATATCGGCAACCAGCGGGGACCTCCCATCGGTACAATATGGCAGAGCTGGGGAAGAAGGATATTCCCAATAACGAAAAGCAAGCCCAGTCCAAGTGTAGAAATCCACCGTCCGAAAGCCGCTATAGAATCATTTGAATTATTCATATCTGATTGATTTTATGTCTATTAATTACAATTGCTTAAGTTGTTCTACAAATTGGTCTATCTTATGCAGTTCATTGGGAATCATGATCTGCTGCGGGCAATGCGGGATACACTGGCCGCAACCGATGCAATGGTCCGCCTGGCGATCAGGTGGTATGCGCCGGTCATAGCTGACGAGATACTGGCGACGGTACTTCTGATAGTTGTCGTCGGTCGAGAGCCCCGGCAATTCGCCTTCATTCTTGATCTTATTGTAGTGGACAAAGATAGCTGGTATATTGACACCATAGGGACAAGGCATGCAGTACTTGCAGTTGTTGCACGGGATGGTGTCAAATCCCATAATCTGCTGGGCGATGTCGTCTTCGAGGAACTTCATCTCCACGTCCGTGAGCGGCTTGAGGGGACAGAGGCTGTTGAGATTGTCCTTCAGATGCTCCATATATGTCATGCCGCTGAGCAGGGTGAGCACACCAGGACGAGTCGCAGCATAGCGGAAGGCCCAGGAGGCCACACTCCGCTCCGGATCGCGCTTCTTAAGCTGCACGGCAATGGGATTGGGCACGTTGCTGAGTCGGCCGCCGAGGAGAGGCTCCATGATGACGGCGGGAATATTCCGCTTCTGCAACTCGTTATAGAGAAACTCGGCGTCGGTGTTGCGCTCATTAATTTCATTGGCAAACTTCCAGTCGAGATAGTTGAGCTCGATTTGCACAAAATCCCAATGGTATTTGTCATTTTGTGACAAGAGATGGTCAAAGACCTTGACATCGCCATGATAGGAGAATCCGAGATTGCGGATGATGCCCTTCTGCCGCTGCTCTACGAGGTAGTCGAGAATTCCATTTTTGATATACCTACCCTCAAAGGCCTCCATGCCATCCATGCCGATGCCGTGGAGTAGGTAGTAGTCGATGTAGTCCACCTGCAGAGCCTTCAGGGAGTTGTGGAACATCTCTATACTGGCTTCGCGTGACCACGTATCAGGACTGAAGTTGCTCATCTTGGTCGCCACATAGTAGCTCTTGCGCGGATGGCGATGGAGGGCAATGCCTGTGGCCTCCTCGCTCTTGCCTTTGCAGTAAGCCGGAGACGTGTCAAAGTAGTTGACACCGTGCTCGATGGCATAGTCTACCTGCTTATTGACCATCTCCTGGTCTATCGGCGCATCGCTGTCGCGGGCTGCCGTACCATCCTCCGTCGGGAGGCGCATCATGCCATAGCCCAATATGGAGACACGGTCTCCCGTATGCTGATTGACCCGATAGGTCATCTTGCCCTTTGGCGGCTCATGGACACCTGTCGCGGTCTCCTGTCCCTTCGGGCCGACGCCTTTGCAGCTGGTCAGAACGGCCGACGATGCGACAGCACTGGCGCCAAAGACCTTGAGAAACTTACGACGATTAATCTTATTACGATTGCTCATAGTAGAGATATTGTCAGATTAGAAATGGGAAAGAAAAGGCAGCCTTGATGCATTCACCGGCAATCAGACTTCCCTATGTTGCTCATGCCCCTCGATATAGATGGCACTGAAGGGCCGTGACGGACAGACATACTCGCATGCGCCGCATCCGATGCACTTATCTTCGTTGACCACTGGGATAATGGCGGGGCGACCGCTCTTGGTGGTGAGATTGTCGACCATAGTCATCGTGATAGCCCCTGTCGGGCAATGGCGGGCACAGTTGCCGCAAGAGACATCATCCGTCAGTACAACACAGTTTCGTCTCATCCAGACCGCGTGTCCAATATGGATAGCCGACTTCTCGCTGCGATCAATGCGGCGTATTGCTCCCGTGGGGCAAACATCGCTACAGCGCGTACACTCTGGGCGGCAGTATCCGCGCTCATACGACATCTCAGGCTGCATCAAGTGGAGCAGGTCCGTCGTGGGGCGGAGCACGCCGTTGGGACACTCGCTGACACAGAGCTGACAGGCAGTGCAATGCTGGGCAAAATGCTGGGCGCTCATTGCCCCCGGCGGCAAGAGCCGGGTGGAACGATGCACCGACTTTTTCTCCTCAATGACGGCAAGGCCACCGTCCACTTTCTTCTTTTCCTGAGCCATCAGAACCGTACCGGCAACCATCGCCGTACCGAGCAAGAAAGCCCTTTTAGACATATCTGTAGCCTCTGCGCTTGTAGCGGACGCCTCGTCAACCGGCGACAGCACTTTAAGCTGAGAAGGTCTGGGACTATAGGAGATTGCATCCTTGTGACATTTGCCGATGCAGTCTCCGCAGGCGACACAGCGCGAATAGTCGACCTTATAATGCTTGTAATCGATAGCCGAAGCCTTGCAATTACGGGAGCAAAGGCCGCACTGGACACACTTGTCCTCATCCAGACGGACCTTCAGCCAGGCAAAGCGGGACAGAAGACCCAGCATCGTCCCCACGGGGCATATCGTATTGCAGTAGGTACGTCCTCCGCTCCAAGCCAAGATAGCGACGGCGACCAGCGTGACCGCGGCCACGACCAAGGTCGGCAGACCCTTGATCCATACATCAGCCGAGTAAAAAGCATAGCTGTCCACCCGTTCAGCCCAGTATGCCAGCGCATTGTTGCCCCACAGATAGAAAGGCTGCAAGAGATTGCTCACGATGCGTCCGTAGCTGCTGTACGGAGCGAGCAGCGCTACCAGTGAGGAGACCCCCGCCAGCAAGGCGACGACGAAGACACCGAGAACCGTATAGCGCAACACACTCTTAGCCGGCGAATAGGAGAAGCGGTTGCACCTCACCCTGCCGTGGAGCCACGAGACCACATCCTGCATGACCCCCATCGGACAGATGACGGAACAGTAGATGCGGCCAAATATCAGCGTGACGATGACCAACGCAGCCACCACCACAACGTTGAGAGCCATTATCGCGGGCAAAAACTGGATTTTCGCCATCCACCCGAGGCACGTCTGCAGCGTCCCCGTGAAGTCGAGGAAGAGCAAAGTAATACACAAAAAGAAGATTACCGCCAGTGTCTGTCTGATTCTACGCAACATAGCCGTTCTGTTTTATTTGTTGCAAAGATAATCTTACTTTTTCAATTCAAAAGTCATATAAATCACTTTTAAATCAACCGATTTTACTTTTGCCGCGCATGAGTACAGAAAAAAATAGCGGGCTCATTGTGCGACCCATCAGAAAAAAGCGTACCTTTGCACCGCTCTTATGAGCAACATCCGCAAGAAGGGCTTGACTGGTTTTGACAGCGGGCAGAGGATGTACGTAAGCACGCGGAGCCTTGCAGCACTTGCTCCTTAAACTGAGTATTGCAACATATAATTGGCGAAAACAATTACGCTCTCGCTGCCTAATCGAAGTACAGTAGATTACTGGCTCAATCCCGTCACCAGGTGACAGGACGAGACGTCGCTCAAGCGGTGTGGTTCCGAATCGTCTTGGTCTAGCGGCGCAGGTAAATCGGAAATAGTCTGGCATAACCTCGTACGTCGGATGAAAATTTAGAGGATAAGGTACCAGTTAGTCGTCCGGGGCTTGCTGATATTCGAAAACCAAAGCCGGAATAAACGTGTAGAAAGCGTATGGCTTCCCCGTTTGGACGAGGGTTCGATTCCCTCCAGGTCCACGCAGCGAGCAGAGCAGGTGATGTAGTCAAGACTACACCACCTGTTTGATTTATAGAGCCCATATCACCCTCTCACCATCTGGCCAATCACCCAAGCCACTGCCCGGTTCCGACATCCCTGAGATTTTTGCAACGAGGAGACTGATTTTTTTGTCAAATTATTTGGCAACAATAAAAAAAGTAGTACCTTTGCATCCGAATTGAGACCATTGGGATATGGTGTAATGGTAACACAACAGATTCTGGTCCTGTTTTTCCTGGTTCGAGTCCGGGTATCCCAACGAGACAAGCCGCATTACTCCAGTCAGTAATGCGGTTTTCTTTTATTCTTTTCCCATTGCAGCCCAGCAGTATCAGCGCCTTACCATATTATAAATAGAGCATCCGTCCCACTGGCGCCATCCCGTCATGTACAGGATGAGGAGCAGGCTCCTTCTTGCCGCTACTCGCCCTCTCCGACTCACCTCTCTACTTCCGTCTCCGTCGCCACCATCGCCCGATATGACTTTCGGCTCAGAGAGATTGGCGGGGTAGATTTTTTTACGAAATGTCTGCCGTCAATGGAGGCGTGATGTGCCGTTCCGCCGTAGCCTGCGCCATATTAGGTGCAAGTTCGGCCTCAGTTCCATTCCATAGGAATATATCGACAGACTGCTCTACCGAGAGCAGTTCTTGCAGGTCGTGGATGGATTATGGAGCGGATGCTGTTTGAAATAAGGCAAACAACTGGATGGCAAACAGCAGATGAACATCATCAATAGGCTATTCTATCATGTAGCCAATAATCTAGACAGCTTTGCAAGAAAGACGGAACTCGCCTACAATGAGATTAACATATTATGGGTATGATTATGTTATATGTTTTACAAATGTTTTAATCCATCATATTTTATACTCAAGTTTCGGAAGAAAAAAATCGTTACGTTATGCAGTTTTAGCAAGTGACTGAACAAGGTCAGTCATCGGTTGTCTGCGATAATCTGTCGCATCACATCATCCTCGTTGAACGTGAAGCTTCCTGCGACAGTGCTAACAACTTCAAGTATCGCACCCCAGATATAGTCGATCACTGTAATCTCCTTCACGCTTGAGTGCATATCTCTGAACAGTCCACCGATTGTCTCATAATTGTGGAACCGCTGACATAGGCCATGATGTTGTATCGTATGGTAACCAGCACAGCGTAGGCGGTTTGAGAAGTGATGTTGCGGCAGGAGCAGTCGCTCAGGCCCAGGTTTCTCTTTGTGTCCTCATAGAAGACCTCGATACCCCATCTCATGGCATAAAACGCGGTATGCTTCATGAAGTTAAGTTTGAGGCCTGTAGTCACCAGAACACTCCACTTTTCCGCCTTTTTCCTCTTGCAAAGGAAGAGACGCACCTCCTTCTTGCCAAGTGTCGCATCCATCACGGCGCACTTGCAGTGTAGCGCCCTGCTGTATTTGGACCGCTTCGCTGCCTGCAGCTTTCTCAAAATGACATTAATTGTCAGTTCTCCCCACTGCGTACCATATTTCGTGTTTTCCATCTTGCCCATTCCCAAGAGATGGAACTTCTTCTTTGAGAGGCAGACATATTCTACAAGTCAGATGATTGTGAACCAGCTGTCCACCAGTAAGTACGCACTCAAACGGCATAGGGTTGGCGATAGCACGTTTTACCATCTTCTTGATGAGCTCACACTTTGACGTGAAGTACTCCTCCTGTCTCTTGGCACCGGGGTGCTGCGGGTCACGCGTTTTCGAGAATCCCTCCTTGCACTGCTTGGCCGTCAGCTCCTGCGGTTTCCTCTCATTCTTCCCGTTCTCACACAAAAGGCTCTGCTCCTGGCACAGGACAGTCTTTTCCGTCACTCCAAGCCTTTGTCAGAGCCTTGAAGCCGGTATGCTTCTGAACCACGTACGAGAACAACCTGCCTATCTTCTCGATGTGCCGGCCGGTCTTTGGCTGGTCCGTGTCATGCAATATAATCACATCGGGCAGCTCTGATTCCCTGTGATCAGTCCTAATGGTGATGGGTCAATCATTTTACTTCCGAAATTTGAGTCTGTAACCTTGTAACTGTTGTCATAGTTTTGTTGTTGTCGTTTTTTTGTGTGAATAGGTTTTACAAATGGGATTAGCAATAGTTGGCCAGGGAGAGTTCGCTCATAACTTCTCTACGAGACCTCAAAAGCTTTTGAGGTCATAAAGGGAGTTGCCAAGGGGCGGCAAACCGGAAGGCGAAATTACGCAAGCCTAAAGCCGCCTGCGCGTATCATGCCCTACCGGGGAAGACGGTGGCGTCTGATGGGCATGGATGATGAGAGTTCTTCTTCTCCTCTCCCACTGACCAGATAGTCACGAGAGGGAGTAGAGATAGGGGCGATTACTGCTTGCTGACAAGCAGGGGGAAGCGTACCTTAGTACCGACGGGCACGACATCGGGATTGGACAGGCCATTGTAAAAGACAACATACTTGGCCATTTCCTTGGAGCCGTAAATCTGCTTGCTGAGCCTGATCAGGGATTCTCCAGACTTCATTGTATGAACCTTGTAGGTACCCGCTATCAGATGAGTGGCGGAGGGCATCTGATTGTATTTACGACTCTCCTGACGCAGCTGGGCCTTGCGCTTCTCCAATGCTACGGAGTCAGCCTGGGCGGCTGCCATGCGGAGGCGGACGCTGTCTGCATGAGTGGCACGCTTCACAGTGTCCTTGGACAGATTGCCGGTCTTCGGGCGCTGCGGACTGCTGGTGGCTTGCGGCTTCTGTACCTGCGCACTAGGAGATGATGAGGCTGCCTGCGGAACAAAAACGCGATAATAGCCCAGCAGATAACCGCACACGCCGGCCAATACGATACAGAGGACGATGAGCCATCCCCTCCGCCCAGTGGCAGAGAGGGTGGCCTCCTGCCCATCATCGGAGGTGTCGTCGATGGTCTCTGATGGCGCGGGAATGTTCGGCTCGCAGGAACCATCTTGCTGTATCCCTGCGTCACGGTCTGACGACTCGCTCACAGCTTCACTGGTATCCTCCTGGCTGTCAAGGGCAGACTGTTCTGAGGCGTCCTCGGGTGAAAGTTGGTCAGTGACGGCAACTGTATCCGGAGAGGTCTGTTCCTCTGCAGATGCATGCGGCTGAGCGACGTCGGCCGAGTCAGTCTCGGGTGCTTCGTCATCACCTATATAGGCAGTAGAGACCGGTATCGCGTCGTATGCTGGCTGCAGCAGACAGGAAGAAGGCGGAACTGAGACAGAAGGCGCAGTCTGAGGCTGAGCGCTTTGGTCTGCAGAGGGCTGAGAGAGGGAGACTGCTCCGTCGGAGAACGGAGTATTCTCGGGAGATGCAGCCTCGGAAATGGTCTCTGTGGGAGTCAAGCCATCGGACGCCACGGCAGAGGAGTCGTCGATGGTGACAGTCTGGAAAGAGGAGAAAGGCTTGTTAATGCGTTCGGCAAGCGCCTTGTCCGGGGTGAAGGAGATGCGACTATGGGAAGCAATCTCAATGCGCTCTCCTGTATTGACACTGACGCTTTCGCGGCCGCGGACCGTCAACAGCTTAAATACGCCGAGCCCTTTGATCTTGACATAATTGTCAGCGTAGAGATGCGTCCCGATAAGTTCAAATACGGCACGTAGCGTAGATTCGGATGCGCTCTTGGTGAGCTTGGTCCGGCTGCTCATAGCTTCTGCAAAATCTCGTAATGTAATGCGCGGCATAGTTTGGTTGGTTGGGAGCTGTATTTTTCTTTTCTTTGGGGAGGAATAATCAGTCGTTGTCTGTGTTGGCCCGTCCTCTCGTCTTAAGCGAAGAGCTCTCCTTGAAGTTGACGGTCAATTTTGGGGGCACAAGCATACGCTTACCTGATGCGGGATTGACAATGACACGCTCATTGCGCTTCTTTACTTCAAAGGTGCCGAAGCCGCTGACGGCCACTTCGTTGCCCTGCTCGAGCTGCGTGGCGAGGGTCTCGACCAATCCGTCTATCCTCTTCTGAGCTTCCTTGGGCGCTATGCCCAGGCGGGCGGCAAGCGCAGAAACAAATTCCTTATTGTTCATCTCGCGTAAATTTTATTTATCAGTGAGGGTTGTACCAATCAGGTCAAAGTCCTCTGTGCCCGTAATCTTCACATTATAAAAGGAGCCCGTTTGCAGTTTTCTCTCCTGCCGCGGGATGAGTACCTCTCCGTCGACCTCGGGCGAATCGTACTGCGTGCGCCCAATGAAGTAGTCTTCCTCCTCGCGGTCGATAATCACCCGCAGGGTTTGCCCTACCTTCTTCTCACAAAGCTCGACAGCGATGTCCTGCTGGAGTTGCATCAGGCGAGAGAGACGCTCCTGCTTGACGGTCTGCGGCACATCATCCTCATAGTGGGCGGCTGCATAGGTACCCTCCTCCTCGCTATAGCTGAAGGCGCCCATCCTGTCAAAACGGATCTCGCGGGTAAAGTTCATGAGGTCCTCAAAGTCCTGATCGGTCTCTCCGGGGAAGCCGACCATGAAGGTGGTACGCAGACAGATATCTGGAATCTCCTCGCGCAGACACAGCATCAGATCACGCTGGTACACGCGGGTGGTGTGGCGATGCATGCGCTGGAGAACAACGTCACTCGAGTGTTGCAAGGCGATGTCAAGATAGTGGCAGACATTGCTGCGCTCCTTGATGACGGGGATAAGGTCCATCGGAAACTGGTGAGGATAGCCGTAGTGCAACCGTATCCATTCCACGCCAGGGACGTCGGAGATGCGGCACACGAGCTCAGCCAGCCGACGCTTCCCGTAGAGGTCGAGACCGTAGTAGGTGAGTTCTTGGGCTATGACTTGAAACTCCTTGACGCCCTGCGACACGAGGGCCTTGACTTCCTCGATGATATTCTCCATGGGACGGCTCTTGTGCGGACCGGTGATGATAGGGATGGCACAGTAGGCGCACTTGCGGTCACAGCCCTCGGCAATTTTGAGATAGGCGTAATGAGAGGGCGTCGTGATGAGGCGCTTGTCGGCACATGAGGGATCGTACTGGAGATGAAGCTCGCGCAGGACGCCTTGCCAGTCAAACTTGCCAAAATAGCGATCGACCTCGGGAATCTCCTTATTGAGCTCCCTGAAGAAACGCTCCGACAGACATCCAATGACATAGAGTCTCTTGAGTTTGCCCTCGCGACGGGCCTTGCAAAGGTAGAGTATCATATTGATGCTCTCCTCCTTGGCATCATTGATGAAGCCACAAGTATTGACGACGGCGACATCGCCGTGAAGGCGCTTGGGATTGTGGTAGGTACGAAAGCCGCCTGCCTTGAGCTGATAGAGGAGATGTTCGGAATCCACAAGATTTTTGGAACACCCCATGGTGATGATGTCAACGCGCCGTATCATTTTGCCTGAAGATTGACGTTGTCAAAGAGAGCATTGACAAACTCGCGCTTGTTGAAGGGCTGCAAGTCTGTCACCTTTTCGCCTAAGCCGATGAAGCGCACGGGGATCTTAAACTGGTGAGAGATGCCGATGACGACTCCTCCGCGAGCAGTGCCGTCAAGCTTGGTAATCGTAAGCGAAGTGACGTCTGTCGCCTGCGAGAACTGCTTGGCCTGCTCAAAGGCATTCTGTCCTGTCGAACCGTCGAGGACGAGCATCACGTCATCGGGGGCGTCTGGCAGGAGCTTCTTCATGACGTTTTTGATCTTGGTCAGCTCATTCATAAGGCCCACCTTGTTGTGCAAGCGTCCGGCCGTATCGATGAGCACGACGTCTGCCTCATTTTTAATCGCCGAACTTAGTGTATCATAAGCTACGCTGGCGGGATCGCTTCCCATCTGCTGCTTGACGATAGGCACACCGATCCTGTCAGCCCAGATTTGAAGCTGCTCGACGGCTGCCGCGCGAAAGGTGTCTGCGGCGCCGAGATAGACCTTAAGTCCCTGCTGCTTGAAGAGATAGGCCAGCTTGCCAATCGTCGTGGTCTTGCCTACGCCATTGACGCCGACGACCAGAATGACATAGGGCGTGGTCTTGTCGGAATGGACCAGGTCGGGCACCGGATCATCGGCTAGCATCTGCGCAATCTCGTCGCGCAATATATAGTTGAGCTCACTGGTCTTGACATACTTGTCCCGCTGGACTCGGGCCTTGATGCGATCGATGATCTCAATCGTCGTCTCCACACCGACATCGGCAGAGATGAGCGTGTCCTCCAGATTGTCCAGAACCTCATCGTCAACAGTAGACTTGCCGGCGATGGCGCGGGTCAGTTTTTCGACAACTCCCGTCTTGGACTTGGCAAGTCCCTGATCCAAAACCTTCTTGTTGTCCTCGCTGAGCTTGTTGTCGCGGCTGAATATCTTAAAAAATTTCATAGTGGAGTGAGTCTTTAGTTGCAAACTTAATCATTTTTTTTGTAAACGAGCATGCTTCCCGCACTCAAATGACGAGAGATAATTTTGAGCATCAGACAAACGTCAAAAAAAATCCCCTTTACTCTCTGCAGAGGAAAGGGGGCTTTATGTGTTACTTTGTGTTATGCTTGGAATATACCCTTGAAAAATTAGTTTTCAAAGAACTTCTTTACATCTTCATTGAGTACCATACGCTCGTCAAAGACATATGCACCCGTTTTGGGGCTCTTGACCATCTTGATCACCTTGGAATATGCTCGTCCGTCAGTCTTGCCCGACTGGAGAGTAGCGACTACTTTTTTTGCCATAGTTTATATCGTTGACTTGTATAGATTACTTGATTTCCTTGTGGATTGTCATCTTCTTGAGGATGGGATTGTACTTCTTCAATTCCAGCCTATCGGGAGTGTTTTTACGGTTCTTTGTAGTGATATAGCGAGAAGTACCAGGTAGACCGCTATTTTTCATCTCCGTGCACTCCAAGATGACCTGTACTCTGTTGCCTTTAGACTTGTTTGCCATAGTCTGATGTTTGATTTTTAAGTATTAAGCGATTACCCTGATTTCGTCCCAGCTGATGTAGCCTTTTTCTACGGCCTGCTTGAGCGCGGCATCCAAACCGACCTTATTAATCATTCTCAATCCAGCTGCACATATCGTGAGGCTAATCCAGCAATCCTGCTCTACATAGTAGAACTTCTTCTTAAACAAATTGAGATCGAAACTACGCTTCGTCCTGCGCTTAGAATGCGAAACGTTGTTCCCAATCATTGCTTTTTTTCCGGTGATTTGACAGATTTTCGACATTACTCTATTATTCTTATTTTCTGATTAGTCTATGAGGTTATCTGATTCGGACTGCAAAGGTAGCATTAATTATTGATATTCACAATCATTTACGCCAAAAAAATTATTCTTTTCCCAAATCTTCGTTCAGAAAATTACGGAGCATGGACAGCGCCTTGTGCGTAGCGTTAATCACATTCTCCTCCCTACCCTCATTGCCAACTTGGTGGTACGTAATGATCTCATCGGCCGAGCCGACGGCAATCCAGATAGATCCGATGGGCTCATCCTCAGTGCCTCCACCGGGACCGGCAAAGCCTGTCATCGCTACGGCATAGTCTGTGCCAAACAGCTTTATGGCTCCCCGCACCATCTCGCGCGCGACGTCCTCGCTTACTGCGTTCTTTTGCGCGATGAGCTCCTTGCTCACGCCCAACAGCTGCTCCTTGCACTCGTCTGCATAGGCTACGATACCGCCCTTAAAGAAGTCCGAGCTGCCGGGATACTCCGTGAGCAATGTCGCCAGACGGCCAGAGCTGCAGCTCTCTGCTGTCGAGATCGTCTTGTCTGTATTCCACATCAGCCGGTTTATCTCGCGGCTCAATACTTTTAGCTTAATATTCATTGTCCTATAGAGTATAAATTTTGATTATCTAAACGTCACCCGGGAATAGGCCGGCTTATCGAGCGAACAGAACTCCTTGTCCTGATACTTGAAGTAGCCTGCCATGGCGATCATGGCGCCATTGTCTGTCGTGTAGGAGAAGGGTGGGATGTAGACGTCCCATCCGGCAGTGCGGCCCTGCTCGAGGAAGGCTTCGCGCAATCTGGTATTGGCGCTTACTCCGCCGGCTACGGCGACGCGGTAGATGCCGGTGTCCTTGACTGCCATCCGCAGCTTACTCATCAGCACGTCGACGACGGTCTTCTCAAGCGAGGCAGCCAGGTCTTCCTTGTTCTCCTCGATGAAGTGCGGATTTTCGTGCATCTTGTCCTCGAGGAAGTATAGGAAGGAAGTCTTGAGCCCACTGAAGCTGTAGTTATACCCCTTGATATGGGGCTTGCTGAAGGTGAAAGCCTCCGCATTGCCCTTGCGGGCCAGACGGTCAATGATCGGGCCACCCGGATATCCAAGACCCATAAACTTGGAGCACTTGTCTATCGTCTCTCCAGCGGCATCGTCGATCGTCTGACCGAGCACTTCCATGTCATTATAGTTGTTGACCTTGACAATCTGTGAATTGCCTCCGCTGACAAGCAAGCAGATGAAGGGGAAATCCGGTGTCTTGCGCTCCTTGTCCTTCACCTGTATGAAGTGGGCCAATATGTGCCCCTGCAGATGATTGACCTCTACGAGGGGCTTGCCGAGCGCGATGCTCAGGCCCTTGGCAAAGGAAACGCCTACCAGCAGCGACCCGAGTAAGCCAGGACCGCGGGTAAAGGCAATTGCCGTAATCTCTTCTTTGTCGATGCCAGCCCGCTTGATTGCCTGGTCAATGGTGGGCACTATATTTTGCTCGTGAGCACGGCTGGCCAGTTCGGGTACGACACCGCCGTAGGCCCTGTGTACGTCCTGACTCGATGTCACATTGCTCAGCAGGTAGCCGTCCTCTATCACCGCTGCCGAAGTATCGTCGCAGCTCGACTCTATGCCTAGTATCACTACTTTGTCTTTCATCATTCTATCTATATCATTATAAGACAGCAGGAGGAGACCCTCGGTAGCCTCTGTCGCGCCCTTACGGCACCATCTCCGACGCTTCGCGTCCAATGTATTGGCTGTCTGTAATCCTTGCTTTATCGTTCTTAGATTCGTACGGGATGGAAATAAACCGCTTCAGTGGCTGCCGCTTCTTTTCAGATGATTCTATCGTCCCTTCCTGTTCATGGCCTCTCCTAAGTCAGGCTCATGGTGTCGCCGAACAGGCGATCTGCCATCTCCCAAGCGCAAAGGACCTCCACCTTCGTCAGCCGCTCATCAGCAAAAGAAATGAGGGTAGCCCCGGTCACGCGCTCTCTTAGTAAGTCAGTATCTCCAGTCCGTCGTCCGTCATCAGGTAGGTGTGCTCCCACTGGGCGCTCGGCAGTTCGTCCTCGGTCACGGCTGTCCAATCATTGGCCGCGTCGATAAATACGCGCCAGTCGCCCATATTGATCATCGGCTCGATGGTAAAGGTCATGCCCGGTACCAGCAGCATACCTGTACCTGCCTCGCCGTAGTGGTCGACCTCGGGATCCTCATGAAACTCCAGTCCCACTCCGTGGCCGCAGAAGTCGCGTACGACTGTAAAGCCGTTGTCATGAGCGTGCTTGGTCACTGCCGCTGCGATGTCGCCCACAAATCCGTAAGGCTTGGCAGCCTCAGCCCCCAGATCGAGACACTCCTTGGCGACTCTTACCAGGCGCTCCTTCTCAGGCGTCGTTTTGCCGATGATGAACATACGGCTTGCGTCGCTGTAATAACCTTTATATATGGTAGAGACATCCACATTGATGATATCGCCCTCCTCGAGTATGATGTCGTTGCTCGGTATGCCGTGGCACACCTCCTCGTTAATGCTTGTACATACGCTCTTGGGAAAGCCCTCATAGCCGAGTGGCGCTGGAATGGCGTCATGGTCAGTAGTATAGTTGTATACCAGCTTGTCAATGTCTGCCGTTGACATGCCCTCCTTGATGCGTTCTGCCACATAGTCCAGCACGCCGGTGTTGATCTTTCCGCTCTCGCGTATGCCCTCTATCTGCTTGCGGGTCCTGATGAGATCCCTTGATGGCACGAGATGGCCTTCGTCCTGTATTGCCAGCACACGCTTGTCCATCTCAGTCAGCCGTCTGCCTTTGGGTACAATCCAGTTTTTCTTAATCCGTTTCAAAAGCTTGTATTTTTTCTTTTAACGTGCAAAGTTACGAATAAGCGAGCACAACGAAAAGAGGAACAAAAAAAATCTCTCGCCCTACCTTCCTCTCGGCATGAGCGCCAGGAGTCGCAGCGCAGTGGATAAGCCCCGTTTGGGGGCTACAGACGGCAAGGGCTCATACCCCTTGGACAAAGGGAGTGCGCATATCTCACCTATGCAAGATTAAGGGGCAGTCTTGCTCGCTACGCAGCCATATCGGCTCCGGCACAAGTCAGCTACGATGTCAGCTTTGCAGCAAAAGATTGCATAAAAACAGCCGTCTCTTGCTCTATAGAGAAGGCTGCATGATAAATTGTGTCGACACTTGGATTCGGACCAAGGACCCCCACCATGTCAAGGTGATACTCTAACCAGCTGAGCTATGCCGACAATCGCTTATTGCTCTGCAAAGGTACGAATAAAAAATTTCTCGGCCAACTAAATGCGATATTTTTATCTTACTCATTTTTATTTACAACACAGCCGTCGCCCAGTGCATCGGAAGAAAAACGCATCCCCTCGTCTCTCTGCAGTCCTCTTGCTCTCACACTTCTCTCCTGGAAAAGCAAGTGTCCACCCGCCAAGAAGACTGATCTATCGGTCCTGAGCTCTATCCTAGCACAAAAGCCCTTGGAGCTCACCAAAAATGGAGAATCATTTTCACCTCTTTCACAACGTATTTTACTAAGAATCAAGCACAAGTATACCTCAGAAAGATACTGGAGCAAATCGCAGACAGAGCATTTTTGTACACTTCGGTTTCACTTTTTTACCTATACGTTAAGGAGAAATACGTTTTTTTTCTTAATTTTGGCCTGTCAAAGGAAAAGCTATGAGCCACGGGCAGCATGGCGGATCCTGCGAGGCAAATATCTGAAGCCAATGACAATCAACCAACGCCACTTCTTGGCCTTTATCCGCTACGCTCTGATGGGCGGCGATTATCCTCACGGCTTGCTCACAGAGTCGAGCTGGAAAGAGCAGCAAGCCATTGCCAAACGGCAAACTGTTTCAGGCATTTTCTTCAACGCCCTCTCCAAGTTACCACCTGCCCTGCGCCCTCCTCAGCAGATTCTCATGAAGCTCTACAGTTATGTAGTCTACTATGAGAATATGAACAAAATGCTCAACGAGCGCACCTGCGAGATCTTTGACATCTATCATAAGCTAGGCTTCCACCCCGTATTGCTCAAGGGACAAGGAGCCGCCACACTGTACAAGAACCCAGGTCTCCGCGTCTTTGGCGACATCGATATCTACGTGCCCGACGGTGGTCAGAAGCTGATGGACTGGGTCAAGCAAAACGCTGATGACATCAAGGAGGATCCTCGACGCAGCCACATCTTGGCCTTCTCCTGGCAGGGAGCGACTATTGAGAATCACCTGTGCCTACTTAAGTTTTACAACAAGCGGCTCTTTGCCAATATGCAGAGCATCGTGGCCGACGAGCTCAATCCCGATGCCGACCCCGCCTTTGTCACCATCAACGGCCAGCAAATCGAGACCCTGCCACCGACGCTCGGATTGCTCTATCTCATCGTGCACTTCAGCCGCCATCTGATCTCCAGCGGCGTAGGCGTACGCCAGCTCTGCGACATCACCCTGCATATCCACCACTTCCATCAGCGCATCGATACCGAGTCCATCGAGCGATGGTTTGACAAGCTCGAGATGCGCCGCATGGCCAATGCGGTAGCAGCCGCGTGCGTCAAGTATCTCGGACTGCCCGACAGCGAAGTACCCTACGACTACAAGGCCGACGAGTGGGGCAACAAGGCCGACGAACTCATGCAGATCATCATGGACGGAGGCAATTCCGGCTACTGGCAGATGCTCGGTAAGCGGCAAAACATCTTCCACAGAGCCAAACTGTACCTCAAGCAGCAGTTTCGCATCTATCCCTATATGCCCCACGAGGTGGCAACAGAGATTTGGCTCAAGCTCATCCACCGCTTCAAGTAGTCGGCAAACTGCAAAAGAATATCCAAGAGAGGTTGTTTTTCCTGAGCGAAATGCAGCCTCTTCTTTTTTTGTCCGTTCGGCGAGAGCCCTATTCGCACAATATCATCAGCAAGTCCTCGCATCCGTCGTTTTTGCGCAGCAGATTTCCCCTATCTATGCGAAGACGAATTCTCAAGAGGAATCTCCTCCTTATATATAGGCAAACTCATGGGCCCAGCACGCCTTATGGCCTCGCCAGAAGCAGTCCCAATTCGCTCGGAGCAGGCATGTGAGGGGAAAAGAGAATGGGCACGTCACACCATTGCAAGCGCCTGATACCTTCTGGAGGAGACAAAGGACAAAATGCGGAAAGAACCCCCTAAAACCGGTGGAGAACTCGTTTGAAGAGTAGAAAAAAACTAGAGCCAACACAGCACCCGTTTAAGACGACAGGAAGAAGCTAGAATCGCCGGAGCATTTCACTTTGGGAGAACGGAGAAGGGCAAGTCTCTGCGGCTGAAATTTCTCCCAGGAGCCGGCTGCTCAGTATAAAATCAGCGGGTGTAAAAATCCCAGCGTTTTTTAATATAATTTTGGTTTACTAGCTCATACTAGTACCAACGCCGTCATTTCAAGTCACCTTGTTGCGCTACAAGTTCCGACATATTAAACTAAGTCCGATGTAGTAAGTTGTTATCATCTGAAAGTCTATTAGCTATGGAAGCATATAATTTTATTATAATGATTTTATTCATCGAGTTGCAGAAGAAGTCCGCTTAAATGCTCGTCTTTCGTATTTGAGCATAAGTCGGAGCTTTTGTTCCAATTTATTATATAAAAATGATCACTTCGGCAAAGTTCTGATCACGACTGGCTCACTGCAACTACAGGCAGGCCCTTCACCAAAAGACTTGCGACAGAGCATGAAAATGGCCCCAAGAGCATGATCGCGATTTCATTCGCCACGCTCTATTTGGCCGCTTGAGAACTGGAAATGAACAGTTTTCCAATATTCTATGAGCCAGAAAGAAGTTCCTCTCCCTGTTGATTTTCGTTCAATCCGGGGTAGCACCGTTTCAGACAGAGACGACGCAAGTGCAGCTGCTGATATGCAAGTACCTCATCGGGCCTCCGCCTAGCGCTTGAAAATTCTTTTGCAGACAAATTCCGGCCCCACCTTGATCCACAGGGTATAGTAGCCAGAGGGAAAGCTTCTGAGATCAAAATAAACTTGCCCGTTCGTCACCTGCTCGCGACCCGTAAAGTCGATGTCGTTGCGCTGAATGCGCACAAAGACCATCTCGTCCTCCGCGTCCTTAAACTTGATAAAGAGCGTATCGGTCACGACCTGATTGATCACACAGTCTGCCGAATCGTAGGAAGACGTAGTTCCACACGAGTGAAGCCCTGCCGCAACCATCAGGAGAATGATGGTCACCACCGCCGAAATAGACAGACAAGGGATATGATGCTTGCCAATCATGAGAAGCCCAGTAAATATATTGTGGCACAAAAGTAATTTATTTTTTGGAAAAGGCAACACCCAGCCACCCCGTCTATGTCTTTCCTTATATAAGTCACAGAGGACTTTTCCCCTCTCTTCTGCAGCAAAGGGGCCTTTTCTGCCAACTTCACCCTCTGTCTGTCAACCCTTAGATGCCCTTTTCTGACCGGGAAAATCCGTCACCCACCGAACTAGACGCTGAGGCGACGGAAAATGATACACAAAGATTTGAGCCATTCCTTTTGAAAGATGCCCGATATTTTGTATCTTTGCAAAGGCAGTGCACAAGTGACAGCACCGCCTTAGATTTGACGATCACGAAAATAAAATATAAACAGAAAAATATGAATATTGTAGATAGATTTCTCCACTATGTAAAGTTTGACACGCAGTCGAGCGAAGAAAGCGACACCACCCCCAGCACAGCCAAGCAGATGACCTTTGCCAAGTATCTCAAGGAAGAGCTGGAGGCTGAGGGTCTCGACGACGTAGACCTCGACGACAACGGTTATCTGTACGCCACCCTGCCCGGCAACACCGAGAAGGCTGCCCCGACCATCGGATTTATCAGCCACATGGACACAAGTCCCGACTGCTCCGGTGCCAATATCAAGCCGCGCATCGTAGGCCAGTACAGTGGAGGCAACATCGTATTGGATGCCGCTGAGGACCTCAAGCTAAGTCCAGAGGTCTTCCCCGAGCTCAACCAGTATATCGGTCAGGACATCATCGTTACTAACGGCCACACCCTGCTCGGCGCCGACGACAAGGCCGGCATCGCCGCCATCGTGCAGGCCATGGTCTATCTCAAGGAGCATCCTGAAATAGAGCACGGAGACATCCGCGTCGGATTTAACCCCGACGAAGAGATCGGACTGGGTGCCCACAAGTTTGATGTCAAAAAATTTGGCTGCGAATGGGCCTATACCATCGACGGCGGCGGAGTCGGCGAGCTGGAGTACGAGTGCTTCAACGCTGCAGGAGCCAAGATCAATATCAAGGGCGTCAGCGTCCACACCGGATATGCCAAGGACAAGATGATCAATGCTGTACGTATCGCCACCGAACTGCAGGCTCAGATACCGACCGCCGAACTGCCGGAAACCACAGAGGGCTATCAGGGCTTCTATCACCTGCTCTCCCTGCAAGGCAATGTCGAGCACGCTACGATGAGCTACATCATCCGCGACCACGACCGCAAGAAGTTTGAGGCCCGCAAGGCCTTCATGCAGCAGATCGTCGACCAGCTCAATGCCAAGTACGGCACCGGTACCGTAACGATTGCCATCAACGACCAGTATTACAACATGAGAGAGCAGATTGACCCCGTCATGCACGTGGTGGATATCGCCATCAAGGCTATGGAAAATCTGGGTATTTCTCCCAAGGTCCAGGCCATCCGTGGCGGCACAGACGGTGCCCAGCTCTCCTTCAGAGGACTGCCCTGCCCCAACATATTTGCTGGCGGCATCAATTTCCACGGCCCCTATGAGTTCCTTCCCATCCCCTCCATGGAGAAGTCCATGCAAACCATTGTCGAGATCTGCCGGCTTACAGCGCTATACAATGAATAAATGGGACATCTGCCAGCCCTGATCAATGACCTAGCGCTGATACTCGTTCTGGCGGGTATCGTAACGCTCCTCTTTAAGCGGTTGAAACAACCGCTTATTTTAGGCTATATCATTGTAGGCTTCATTGCCGGTCCCCACATTGCCTTCACGCCCAGCGTGGCCGATGAGAGCAACGTCTCGACATGGGCCGACATCGGCGTGATCTTTCTCATGTTTACGCTGGGCCTCGAGTTCAGCTTCAAGAAGATTCTCAAGATGGGCAGCGCGCCCTTCATCGCCGCTTGTACTATCATCTTCTGCATGATAGGTCTCGGCTCCATCTGCGGCCACTTCTTCGGTTGGAGCCGCATCAACAGCCTTTTCCTCGGTGGTATGCTCGCGATGTCGTCAACCACCGTCATCTACAAGGCCCTTACCGACATGGGCTATATGCAGCATCGCTTCGCCTCGTCGGTGATGAGCGTGCTTGTCATAGAGGACATCTTGGGCATTCTCTTGATGGTAGTGCTCAGTACAATCGCCATGAGCAATAGCTTCCAGGGCATTCAGCTGGCAGGCAGCCTCTTGCAACTCGCCCTAGTGCTGGTCGTATGGTTTGTTGTCGGTGTCTTCATCATCCCCACTTTTCTGAGCAAGGCCCGTCCGCTGATGTCGAGTGAGACACTGCTCATCGTGTCGCTTGGCCTCTGCTTCTTGATGGTCGTGCTCGCCGTCAAGTTGCATTATAGTTCGGCCTTCGGCGCCTTCATGGCAGGCAGTATCCTGGCCGAGACCATAGAGGCTGAGGACATCACCAAGGTCGTACAGCCCGTCAAGGACCTCTTCGGCGCCATCTTCTTCGTCTCCGTCGGCATGCTCGTAGACCCGCAGATCATCGTCCAGTACTGGTTCCCTATTCTCGTGTTGATTCTGGCCATACTGGTCGGGCAAGCCGTCTTTGGCACCTTCGGCTATCTCCTCAGCGGTCAGCCACTCAAGGTCGCCATGCAGTGCGGATTTAGCATGGCCCAGATTGGCGAGTTTGCCTTTATCATTGCCTCGCTGGGCAACAGCCTTCACGTGACCGCCCACTTCCTGTATCCCGTCGTCGTCGCCGTGTCCGTGATTACTACATTTCTGACGCCCTATATGATACGTCTGGCAGGGCCCGCCTATGGATTTGTAGAGAAGCATCTGCCCGGATCTCTCAAGCATACCCTCAACCAAACCTCTGGCATCCCCTCCGTTAATAGTGAGAACGCCTGGAAGCGCCTGCTCAGAGCCCTCTTCAAACAAGTCATCGCCTACGGCTTCCTCTCCTGCGCCGTCATCGTACTCAGTTTTCACTCTCTACTCCCCCTCTCTCGGCAGTTGCTCGGTCACTGGCCTGGCAATATCGTCTGCGGCCTTATCACGCTCTTGGCCATCTCCCCCTTCCTGCGCGCCATCGTCATGCGCAAGAACCATAGCGACGACTTCCGTAAGCTCTGGCACCAGCGCAATATCAATCGCTTTCCCCTGCTCTTTACCATACTTGTGCGCTATGTCATCGCATCGAGCTTCGTCTTTTACATCATCAACTATCTCTCCCCCTACTCCACGCTCATCCATTGGTTTGTCGCCTTTGCCCTCGTCCTGCTCTTTATGGCCTCCAAGCGTATCAAGCAAGGTAGCATCGCCCTCGAGCACCGTTTCCTGCGTAATCTTAACTCACGCGAGCTACTTGCGGAGGAAAAAGGCGAGTCACGGCCCAAATATGCTCAGAGGCTGCTCCAGCGCGATGTACACCTCTCCCTGCTCACCCTGCCTATGAATACCATGCTGGCCGGCCGCACCCTGCGTCAACTGGACCTCGCCCGCAAAGACGGCGTCATGGTCGCTGCCATCTTCCGTCAGGGGACGAATATCAACATTCCCGGTCCCGACCAAATCCTCTTTCCTGGCGATACGCTGCAAGTCATCGGAGACGACAAAGCCCTCGGCCAATTTGCCAAGCGAGTATCAGCCGAAGTAAGATCAGAGGTCGAGCCCGACGAATCGCACGAAATGATTCTCCGCAGCCTCACCATCGACAGCCATTCGCCCTTCAAGGACAAGATGGTACGCGAGAGCGGCCTGCGCGAACGCTATCGCTGCATGCTGATCGGATTTGAGGACGGAGAGGCCCAGCTTGGTCTGCCGCGGGCTCAGCGTATCATACGCGAGGGAGACACCATTTGGATTGTCGGCGAGCGCCGGCTCCTCCTCTCCTTGATAGACGAGCAATAGCCACAGCGTAAGAAAAATATACCGTTAAAGAGGCCGCTTGATGGGTAAGAACCGGGCGAGACTACAAAGCTGGCGAGGCCAAGCTGAAATCTCCCAGAAACACCGTTGCCGTATTCCACAGGGATTATGAGGTTCCTAATTCTACCATAGAGAGTTTCCCTCAAAGTCGTAACTGCGTCTCTCCCAAGCAAAGAGAAGACACTATGATAGCCAATCAAAATTATTCCACAAGCAGACTTTACTCCTCTACGGTAAAAATATAGCCGTCAACTTCTCTGAGGCAGCGTTTTCTATACAAAGATAAGGAAATTCGTTGGCCAGCAGAGAAGCATCGGCAATAAGAAGATTCTCTTTTCCCTCATCGCGGACAGTATGCTGGTCACTGCTGATTTTTCTACTGTTCGTTTTTCTGTAAGTTCTACTATATACAATAAGACCATCGATTGATGATCAATACAATCGGTGGTCTTACTAAAATGATATCAGAGCCGTTTCAAAAGAGCCGGATGAGGAGAGGTTAGGCCTCTGCCGGAGCCTCAGCAGTGGGAGCCGCATCTTCTGCGGGAGCCTCAGGAGCGTCATTCGGAGCAGCCTGAGCAGCAGCCTCTGCGGCAGCAGCTTCTGCAGCCTTTTTGAGCTCTTCAGCCTTAGCAGCCTCAATTGCGGCCTTCTTTTCTGAGACTTTCTTAGCGATAGCTTCGTTGACTTTTTTCTCAGCTTCAAGACGTGTTTGAGCGGCAGCCTTCTTGTCAGCGGCATCCTTGTCGCTGATTTGATTGAGCTTCTGCTCCTTAGCCTGCTTCCATGCCTCAAACTTAGCCTGTGCAGCAGCCTCATCAAAGGCACCCTTCTTGACGCCACCACGAAGGTGCTTCATCAGCAACACGCCCTCACGGGAGAGAATGTTGCGAACGGTGTCGGTGGGCTGAGCACCAGTCTCGAGCCAGTAGAGAGCACGGTCGAATTTCAAATCTACCTTTGCTGGATGCTGATTGGGATCGTAGGTGCCGATCTTTTCTGTAAACTTACCATCACGTGGAGCTCTTACATCTGCGATGACGATGCTGTAGAAGGCGTAGCCCTTACGGCCGCCACGCTGCAATCTGATTTTTGTTGCCATTGAACTTTTGTTGTATTTATAATATAAATAGGTTTGAAAAAGCCGCTAACTCGTAACGGCGGTGCAAAATTACGTTTTTTATTCGAAATGAGGACACTTTGGCCCAATATTTTTCTGTTTTTATATAATGACGCACAAGCAGGGTAAGAGCAAATGACAGATAGACCGCAGAGGAATAAGAGCTAAACTGTCGTCAAATTTGCATCTGTATAATATGAGCATACAACGTATAATTACGGGAAGTGCAGTAGCAAAAGCCATAGTCGCACGGCAGAAAATATTGCTTGCAATGCAAAAAAAATAGGTTGCAGATATCCTCGTTCACGCAATAAATTGCTAATTTTGCGCTAGATTAAAAGTACTGTGGATACTACCGCAGTCTTATCCACCAAAAGTATCGAAATTTAATAAGATGAAAATCAAAGTAGGGCTAATCGGGTTTGGCCGAATGGGGCGCTTCTATCTACAGGAATTTCAGAAGAATGACCGTTTTGAAGTGGCTTATATCTGTGACCCCATGGAGTCTTCCCGCGAATTAGCACATAAATTGTCACCTGAATCCAAGATTATAAGCGAGTCTGATCCTATCTTTGAGGACACAGAAGTCCAACTGGTCGCACTCTGCGCATTGGCCAACTCTAGAAAGGGTCAGATTGAGAAAGCCGTTAAGGCTGGCAAGCATATCATTTCTGAAAAGCCTATTGCCGACACCGTCGAGAGAGAATGGGACGTAGTTGACCTCGTAGACGGATATGACAAGATGACGACGGTCAATCTCTATTTGCGCAATTCCTGGTATCACAATACGCTACGCGATTTCATCAAGACAGGTGAGATCGGAGAACTGGCTATCTTGCGCATCTGCCATATGACTCCCGGACTCGCACCTGGCGAAGGACATGAATATGAAGGTCCTGCCTTCCATGACTGCGGAATGCACTATGTGGATATCGCCCGCTGGTATGCCGGCTGTGAGTACAAGACATGGCATGCGCAGGGAGTCAACATGTGGAACTACAAGGATCCTTGGTGGATACAGTGCCATGGCACTTTTGAAAACGGAGTAGTATTCGACATTACCCAAGGCTTCGTCTATGGACAATTGGCCAAGGACCAAATTCATAATTCCTATATAGATATCATCGGCACCAAGGGTGTCTGCCACATGACCCATGACTTCAAGACAGCCCACGTATCACTCCATGGTGTGACCCGTACGGAGGAGATAGAGAAGCCCTTTGGAGGTAAAAACATAGACCGTCTCGTTGAGCTTATGGGCGAGTCGATTGAGAGCGGGAAACGGTCGCCGGCTTTACCCGAGATGAGAGACAGTGCCATTGCCTCGGAATATGCATGGACTTTTCTCGAAGACGCTCACAAGCATGAGCTTCCATCCATTGGCAACCTGCGCGAGCTCGAACAGATCAGAGAGCGCCGCCGTCATATGAAAAACGGCTATGGTCTCCTGCCCCACCTCACAGGTGATTATTAGAAAAATCGTCTCATGACGAATCAAATCTCAAAATAATTCACTTATCGTTTAATCAAAAAAAAACATGTAATCATGTCGGATCTTTCAAGAAGAGCCTTCCTTAAGAGAAGCGGCGCTGCCTTGGCTGGCCTCGTAGCAGCTCCTACAATCGTTCCCAATACCGTGTTGGGCAAGAAGTACAACCACAAGTCGCCGAGTGACAAGATGAACATCCTTGGCGTAGGTATCGGCGGACGTGGCGCAGCCGACCTCAAGCAGATGGAGACAGAAAATATCATCGGCCTCTGCGACGTTGACTGGAAATACGCCGACCATATTTTTAAGAAATATCCCAAAGCTAAGAGGTACAATGACTACCGCAAGATGTACGACGAGATGCTCAAGGAAGCAGACGGCGTAATGGTAGCCACGGCTGACCACACGCATGCCATCATCGCCGCTGATGCTATGACAGCGGGTAAACATGTATATGTCGAGAAGCCTATGACTCTCTATGTGTACGAGTCTCGTCTGCTTGCCAAGCTCGCAAAGAAATATAAGGTTGCCACCCAAATGGGTAATCAAGGCGCAAGCGGTAAGGGAACGCGCAAGGCTCTCAACTGGCTATGGAACGGAGAAATCGGAGAAGTACGCAAGGTAGAAGCCTTTACCAACCGTCCTATCTGGCCTCAAGGTATGCCTACCCCAAGCGAGGCTATGCCTGTACCTTCAACACTTAACTGGGAATCTTTTATCGGCCCAGCCAAGATGCGCAGCTACAATGCCGCCTATACTCCTTGGAACTTCCGTGGTTGGTGGGACTTCGGCTCCGGCGCCCTTGGAGATATGGCCAATCATATCCTGCAGGTCGCATTCAAAGGCCTCAATCTCGGCTATCCCTCTCAGGTACTCGGCAGCTCAACAATGCTGATGAGCGATTCTTGTCCTACCGCACAGAAGGTAACCTACAAATTCCCCGCACGCCCCAACATGCCTAAGCTTGCCCTTCCTGAGTGCGAAGTCGTATGGTATGACGGTGGCCTCAAGCCTGATATTCCTTTCAATATGCCCGCCGACAAGCACTTACTGGCTGATGGAGCTTGCATCTTCTATGGCACCAAGGACACTATGGTTGTCGGATCATGGGGTAGCAATCCTTTCCTCGTCAGCGGACGCGATCCCAAGGTACCCGAGCTTTGCCGCATCGTCAAGGACGACAACCATCAGCAAGACTGGATACGTGCCTGCAAGGAGAGCGCTGCCAATCGTGTCGAGACTGCATCCTGCTTTGCCGAAGCCGGTCCTCTCAACGAAATGGTCGTCATGGGCGTAGTTGCTACACGTCTGCAGAGCCTCGACCAATGGCTCGACTGGGATGGCGAGCATATGAAGTTTACCAATATCCCGAGTGACAAAACCATCAAGTTCATCACAAAGGATAAATTCAATATTAAGGATGGTAACCCGACATTTGCCCGTGACTACACAGAGCCTGTCAATGCCAACGAATTTGCAGACAAGCTGATCAAGCCGGACTACCACAACGGCTACAAGTTGCCGGATATGCCTATTATTTAAAAAAAGAGTATCAATGATGAAAAGGACTCTCTTAATAGCCTCAGCACTGCTCTTATTAGGGAGCAGCCGCGTGAGTGCTGAAAGCAAGATTGTCAACAATGGCAACGGCACAGCCACAGTCATATGCTCTCAGGGCCTTCTCGGTCCTGAGAAGTGGGACAAACAAGTCAAGCCTATTGACAAGAAGGGCTACATCACCATCTTTGACGGCAAGTCTCTCGGAGGCTGGCGCGGATATGGTAAAAACCATATTCCCTCCAAGTGGGAAGTAACTCCCGATGGATGTCTCAGTTTTAAGGGTAAAGAGGCTGCCAAGGACGAAGAAGGCGGAGACCTCATCTTTGCTCATAAGTTCAAGAATTTTGAACTGACGCTTCAGTGGAAGGTTGCCAAAGGTTCCAATAGCGGCATTCTCTACTTGGCTCAGGAGGTAATCAAGCCGGACGGAAGCAAGGTCGAACCTATTTACATCTCAGCCCCGGAGTATCAGGTGCTTGACAATCAGAATCATCCTGATGCAAAACTAGGCAAAGATCACAACCGCCAGAGCGCATCACTCTACGATATGATTCCTGCCAAGCCACAGAACTCCAAACCTTACGGCGAGTGGAATGAAGCTAAGATCCGCGTACAAAACGGTACGGTCAGCCATTATCAGAATGGTGTGCTCGTTGTCCAGTATAAGCTCTGGACGCCCGAATGGACGAAGATGCTGCAAGCCAGCAAGTTCAGCGAAGCAAAGTGGCCAGTAGCTTTTTATCTGCTTGACAACTGCGGAGGAGCCAATCACGAGGGTTATATTGGCCTTCAGGATCACGGCGACCGCGTCTGGTACCGCAATATTAAGGTCAAAGAACTTTGATATTCTATACTTCAAGGGTCATGTCTGCGTCTGGACGTAAAGACATGGCCCTTGTTATCTTGTCCAACAATTTTAATTTGTTCTAATATGAAAAAATCATCCATTATTCTCGCTGCCGGCCTCGCCCTTGTGATGACGTCTTGCGGCAATAAGCAAGGTTGCAATTGCAATTGCTCATGCGGTTGCGACAACTGCACATGTGCTAAGGGAGATACCACTGCTAAGAACGCTACTCCCGAATACAAGATCATTGAGAATCCGCAGGTTGATATCAGCAAGCTGCCTGTAGACAAGGACGGCTATATTACACTTTTTGACGGAAAGACTCTCACAAACTGGCGTGGTTACAACATGAAGACTCCTCCTACAAGCTGGAATGTAGAAGATGGTGCCATTCACCTCAAAGGCTCTGGCACTGGTGAGGCTCAGGCTGAAGGTGGCGGCGACTTAATCTTCGCCCACAAGTTTAAAAACTTCACCCTCGAACTTGAGTACAAGATTTCCAAGGGCGGTAACTCCGGTATCTTATATCTCGCTCAAGAGGTCATGGCCAAGGAGGATGGCAAGGAAGTTAGCGTACCTATCTGGCAAAGCAGTTCAGAGTATCAGGTGCTTGACAATGCCAATCATCCCGATGCTCAGCTGGGCACAGACGGCAACCGTCAGTCTGCTTCTCTCTATGACATGATACCTGCTAAGCCCCAGAATGCTAAGCCCTATGGCCAATGGAACAAGGCTAAGATTATGGTTTACAAAGGTACTGTCGTACATGGACAAAATGGTCAGAATGTCCTCGAGTATCACCTCTGGACACCCAAATGGAATGAGATGCTTCAGCATTCCAAGTTCAAAGAAGGAGGCGACTTCCCCATTGCTTATGAGCTGCTTAAGAATATTGGCGGCGGCGAAAAGGGCGACGGCGGCTACATCGGTCTCCAGGATCACGGTGATGACGTATGGTATCGCAACATACGTATCAAAGTGATGGACTAGGAAAAAATCCAAGACATCAAAAAGTAGAGATAAAATGAAAAAAAATGCTCTATTGATTCTGCTTGTCGTCTTAGCGGTCTTTGCACCTCAGACCATGCAAGCGAGGAAAGAGATGGCACTTCAGTTATACTCTATTCGTACCGTCTTTGGCAACAACAATTATGCGGAGAAGCACGCAGAGATTTTCAAGCAGCTTCATGACATGGGCTACACTGCAGTTGAGGCTGCCAGCTATAACGACGGCAAACTCTACGGTGTTGATCCGGCTCAATTCAAGGCTGATCTCGCAGCAGCAGGCTTAACGGCCTTGTCTTCGCATACGACATATCGCCTCTCTGACAAGGAGCTTGCTGATCATGACTTCACAAAGGCTATGCAGTGGTGGGACAAGTGTATCGCTGCTCACAAGGCTGCAGGCATGAAGTACATTGTGACTCCTTGGGGCCCTGTTCCCAAGAATCTCAAGGATGCTCAGACACTTTGTGACTATCACAACGCTGTTGGTGAGAAGTGCAATGCTGCTGGCATACGCTACGGTTATCATACTCATAGCCACGAATACAAGAACATAGGCGACACCAAGACCAAATGGATCCAATACATGATGGATCATATCGACGCCAAAAACATGTTTTGGGAGATGGACGTCTACTGGTGCGTGATGGCCCAAGAGAGTCCTGTCGAGTGGTTTAAAAAGTATCCCGGCCGCTTCACCCTCCTGCATATCAAGGATAAGTATGAGCTCGGCGAGAGCGGAATGGTCAACTTCAGCACAATCTTTAAGAATAGCGACGTCTGCGGTCTCAGGGGCTATATCGTAGAGCTTGAGCGTACTGACGGCACCATCTCCATCATGGAAGGTGTTAAGCGCAGCGCTGACTATCTCAATGGTCTGAAGGATGTCAAGAAGTCATATGACAAATAACAGACCCGCCTGATTGGGATAAATTCATTGCGAGGGGGCGCACAAACATTAAATACTGTGCGCCCCCTTTTGTTTTCACCACTTTCAAGGCCTATTTGTAGACGGACAAAACTTCGGAGTATGTGGATGGAGAAGAAAGATAATTCCTCAAAATATGCAAATTGTAGAGAGATTTTCTTTTAAGGCAGGCGGATTAAGAAAATCAAGAGATTCGTTTCTACAATCACGAGAGACAGATACGACTTAGGTGTCTGTTCTCTACGAGGAGCTATCTCATCGCCATAAGCCTTTTGCGTTCTGCGGCATCTAGTCTTTCAATGGAATAGCGTAGCATGGTTCTTGGCATTTCCCGTGCATGTTGCTTGAGAAAGGAGCGCAAAAGGTCCGTGCTGACCCACTTGCCCATTTCACGCAACATCCATCCTACAGCTTTCTGCATGAGGTCCTGCTTGTCATGAAGGTGTATCTCAGCATAACGCAGGCACCATGACGGATCTCCATGTCGTATGGGCGTAAGCGTACAGACCATACTTATGCGCCGACACCAGAGGTCTGCGCTGCGAGCCAGTACATCAAGCATGTCTTGTGGATTACCCAGTGCCGTATCCTCCATCAACCACTGGCCTAAGGTGTTGGGCGCTGAAGCATCTACGAGATCCCAATTGTTTATCCTTTCTGTATGGTGAAGATAGAAGGTTACAATGTCGTCACGCCGCTTCATCGCCTCTTCGCCGGAGTGGTTAGCCACGTGCGAAAATAGATCAACAAGGATGAGTAGCCCACACAGCCTTATCTCATGCCATGGAGAGTCCAACAATGCTCCGACTCTTTCCAGAGGAAAATCCTTGCACACCATTTTCACCACTTTTCGGATTACGGGTACCCGAATTCCGAGAAACTGGTCCCCCTCGCTGTATTCGCCATGGCCAGTTTTGAAGAAGCCCATCGAAACCTTTCGTTGGGCATCATTTCTCATGGATAGCATCTTTGCAGTAATCTCACCTACTGTATGCAAAGTCATTTTTATTGTTAGTTGTTATTATATTCGTCTGTACTTCTTATGATAGCGGTCATAAGGCATACACCACACCCATGGGCAGCAACGATAGCCGTGATGTGACCCATAGCATTTACCGGAAGGACTAGGATAAAGTCCTAGGCGGCAATAAACAAACGATGAAGGAAAAATTTACTTCTGGACAGGCTCCCATTTACAACGAACGGGAGAGACGATGGCGCCTTCAGCCTTCAATTCTTTCATCGCCTTGTCTACTTCCTTGCGATCAAGACCTGAGAGTTCTGCGATCTTACCGGCATTCAGCGGAATGCCAGCCTTTTTCATGGTTTCCAATACTGTGTCTTTCGTTGCCATAATCTAATTCTCTTTAAGTTGATAAATGATGTCTGTGCCAAAGATACGAAGAAAGTTTTATTCTCGTAGAAGCATAAAGAGAAACAGGAGGGGCAATTTAATCATTAAGCATACTTTTCCACAAATACGTCTGATAAAATCAGTTTAGGAAGAGTTGCCAGATAGACAGTTTAGATTACCCTTGTAGCAAGATAATACAGCGGCTTCACACCTAGAAGGTGAGGTCGGTGCCTTGCGCCGAGACAGAGAGAGTCACGCAATGCCCCATGAGAAGCGGTACGTTGGGCCTATGACTGCCATGACCAGCGGGAAAGCCAAAACAGATGGGATAGTCGAAGTCGGGGGCATATCGCTCGATAACCTTGTGGAGCATCTCTTCCATGCTAGCGTAGCCCAGATCAGGCTTATAGTCAGTAAAACGACCGATGATGAGACCTCGCACACGCTTGAGCACACCTCGCAACATCAGTTGGTGAAACATGCGATCTACGCTGTACATTCCTTCACCCGTATCCTCGATAAAAAGAATAATATCCTTCTGTCGAAGCATGTCATATGGAGTATCTGCCAAGGCACCCAGTACGCTCATATTACCGCCCACGAGCAAACCTTGCCCCTTGCCGTAAACATTGTAAGGATGAGGAGCCTGGTGGTAAGAAGGGAGGTGCCCGAGCAAGAGCTGATGGAGCACCTCATTGACGCTGTCCTGCTCAGGATACCGACCTATGCCCTCTACCATATTGGCATGGATACTCTGTATACCAGCTTGAACCTCAGCACTCAAGAGCGCTGTGATGTCACTAAAGCCTACGACCCATTTGGGATAGCGTCGGAGAGTATCAAGAGGTATTTCATAGAGCAGTTGGGCCAAGCCCTGACCACCGCGTGTACAGATGACCGCTTTAACTTGCGGATTGCAAAGGGCTTGGAGCAAATCGCTACGGCGTTGGTCGATTGTCCCGGCATAGCTATGATAGTTTTTGAGCGCATTTGGCCCCATTCCGGGACGAAATCCCCATTGTCTCAGAATCTCCATACCCGGCTCAATCTGCTCAGCCTCAGGAGGACATGACGGAGAAATGACGGCGATGCTATCACCCGGTTGAAGCCACATCGGAGAGAGAGGTTGCCGCCTGGCATGGGCAGGAAGCAGAAGTGTAAACAGAAGGAGATTGAGAAGGAAATGCGGATGAAACATGATGCGATAATAGACTTTATAAACAGGACCCAGGGTGATACTTTGTTTCGAGTTGATGAAGGATGCCATAGCGTAGGCTCATGACAGGCGTAGCCAGTTGAGTCACTCCCAGCCCTTCGGCTATCCGCAGATATATACGTAGGGCAGGTACAATGATATCAGCGCGGTCCTGACTGATATTCCATTGGGATTGTATCTGCATGGGAGAGAGCGGACAGAGGCGCTGATAGAGATTGGTCAAGGCTGAGATTGTCAAGTCGGCACCGGAGTGTACGCCAAGCAGCATCTCTGAGATCTTGTGGATATTGCCACCCGTGCACACCATATAAGGCGCGCCATATCTCGTCTTGAGCTGGCCAAGTATCATATCCAACTGGGCAAACTTTTCCTGCCATTGCTGCTGGCTGTATTTACGCATAGACCCCATCTGCAGAGAGCGAGCGTAGAGGTCTTTACCCTTTTGGCTCAGACTAATCTCCGTACTTCCGCCGCCAACATCGACAAAGGCTGTCAGCACTTTTTCCTTACCTCGTGGAGGACGATAGCTACTTCGTGTGAGGCAGGCCTCCTCATCACCCGAGATGACCTTGAGCTCAATGCCGCTGTATTCCTTGACTTGACGAAGAATAGCCGTAGCATTCGCCGCATCGCGCATAGCTGCTGTAGCACAGGCTCTATAGTGACTAACACCTGCCTTGATCATCAGCAGAGCGAAGTCACGTAGCGTATTGCAGAGCAGCTTGGACATAGCGGGCGTAATCTCGCCGCAACTGTATACATCGTTACCTATGCGTACCGGTACCCTCCAGTATCGATCCGTATACGTCGGCTGGTGTTCTCTCCGAGTCGTTGCGACAGGCGATTTGTCCTCGTAAGATCTGATAAGCAGTCTGGAGGCATTGGAGCCTACGTCTATAGAGGCCAGCTTCATGATGGTACCTATGTTGATTAATTGTTGGCAAAATAACCATCTTGGCTAATCCGCCATTTTGCCACCCTTTGGGCAGCACTAAGGGGATACAAAAAGAAGTAGCGAGATACAAGGGGTAATTGTGGAGCTGGCTCCCGACCTTCGTATCTCGCTACTCGAGTGTCTGTGAAAAGACTAAGCCTCCTCAGCTTCCTTTAGATTGATACGTTTTTCACGGATACGTGCCTTCTTACCAGTGAGGTCGCGGAGGTAATAGAGTTTGGCGCGGCGCACCTTACCCGTTTTCTCAAGGGTAATACCTGCGATGTTGGGGCTGTTGAGCGGGAAAATACGCTCTACACCTACAGTACCCGACATCTTGCGTACAGTGAAGCGCTTGGAATCGCCGTGGCCGGCAATCTTGATGACCACGCCACGATAGTTCTGAATACGCTCCTTGTTGCCCTCGATAATCTTGTAGGCTACAGTGATTGTGTCACCGCTCTTGAATGCGGGAAATTCTTTTTTTTCAGTTGCAAAGGCGCTTTCAGCTACCTTAATCAGATCTTCCATTTCTTGTTTATGGATTTGATTGTACAAATTGCGCAACATATCACAGGCTTCTGCAATCATCCTGCCAGCGGTTACGCTTAGCGGGTGCAAAGTTACACTTTTTATCTGATAAATTAAATATGTCGTCAGAAAAAAGTAATGTTTTACTGCTCAGCCCCTGCAAATAAATTTGAGATAGAGGAGAAGTCCCATTATCAGGAAGCCTTAAGGCCACAAGTCAGCAATGATATCTAGACAGGTTGCCATGTTTTCTGAGATCAGTTCAAATCCGTAACGAGCAGCATTCGACTGGTCCAAATTAGGGACCGCCTTGTCTCTGCTCCCCTGGGCAGTTGAAAAAAATAACAAGGAAATAAAATCTTTATAGGGGTTTTTGTACCTTTGCAAGACCTTAAGCATCTTGTCCTTCCTGCCTTCCCGTTAACAGACAGACCACAGCGTAGAGTCTTAGCTCTCCCTGATGCCGACAGCGATTTGTCTAAGGCCCCATGCACAGAGGTTGAAAAGATAGAAAACAAGACATTATAGATATGAAGAAACTGTTATCCATTATACTTCTGCTCGCCTGCCTCACCATGCAGGCCACGGAGCGACTCCGCATTATGACATTCAATGTGCCAATGGGCAATATCCCGGCAGTAGGGCTCAATACTTGGGCCAACCGATGTATCGGCATCCAAAACTTCATAGACTCGGTACGACCAGACATGATGGGCATGCAGGAGCCGGTGAGGACAGAGCTGATGAATCTGCTTAGCGGCATGCCCGGTTACAGCATGCTTGGCGTGGCCCGAGACAATGGTCAGGAGAGCGGCGAATACAGCCCTATACTGTACCGTACAGACCGCTTGCTCGTCGAGCACACAGGCACCTACTGGCTGAGCAAGACGCCGGAAGTCGTGTCTAAGAGTTGGAGTTCGGCGTGCAATCGCATCGCCACATGGGCTCTCTTTCGTGACAAACAGACGGGGGCACGGTTTATCTATACCAACACCCATCTGGATCACATCAGCGACAGCGCTCGTGAGCATCAGATGGAGGTAATCAAGACCAAGATGACTGAGCTCCGTGCCCAGTACGGTAACCTGCCGATGATGCTGACCGGAGACTTCAATGTCAAGAGGACAGGCTCAGCCTATCAGCGAGCCTCCACTTATAAGATTCCAATGAATGACGCCTACGTGATTGCCAAGGCCAAGGCAGGTCCCAGTTGGACGTGGTGCTCGGGCGGCACCAAGATAGACTATATCTTCTTGACCCAAGAAATCAACTGTGAAAAGGCCTATATACACGAGAGTCGTCTGCTCACCGGCCAACAGCTTTCCGATCACAATGCCCACTATGCTGACATTTCATGGGAGACTTCGCTGAGCGAAAATGCCACAGCCTTACTTGAACAGGCTCAGGCCGCCTACGATTCGCTGCTTGTGCCCGTGAGGACACAGACCAAGCTCATCACCAACGCTACTGATGGCAGCGCCGGCTGTCAGCTGAGTTGTGACAAGGCGAATGAGACCGAAGGACAATATTATCGTTATTTGATCGATGGCAATCTGGACACATATTTTCATTCGCAGGATAAGAGCCCGCTACCACCCAATCGTCCTCATTATCTTCAGGCAGATTTGCGAACCAATGATGTCACAGCCTTCACCTTCCGCTACGCACGACGCAATAATGACAACTACGGCAAGGCGGACCGTTGGCAAGACGTGATGATCGTCGCCTCCGATGACCGTACTAACTGGGACTACATCACAGAGCTCTATAACTTCGGCGGTCCCGAGATGATCTATTATGATTCCCCAGCAATCCTCTTGCCGCGGCCTTACCGTTACATCAGATTCAACGTGATGCATACGCCCGCCATGAAGATACGCAATGGTCATCCCCAGTTCTCATGCAGCGAGTTCCAAATATTTGAGGATACCATTAGTACCCAGTCTTCTCAGCGTTACTACGACGCAGCGGTCAAGGGCGCAGCCGACACTCTGCAGGCCCAGATGGCTATTGTCAAGTCGGCAGGCACGTCAGTCAATCAGGCACAATATGATGCCTTGGCCGCAGCGCTGACCCGCCTGCGCTCTGTCAAGATAGACCGAGGGCCTCTCAGCTGCAAGATTAGTGAGGCCGAATTTCTACTGACCCATTTCTCTGTCGGCACTGACCATGGGCAGACGACTCAGAACCAGATTAGCGCGCTGGATGCTGCGAAGCAGTCGGCACAGGCACTCCTTGATACGTCAGCCCTTTTGACCAAGGCTCAACTGGATCAGCAATACCGTATCCTGAACGAAGCTGTCAAACAATACAGGACCTCTCTCGTCAATCTGAGGCCCAATCGCTGGATATATATTGTCAACAAGGCCCAGTCGGGCAAGGGTCTCTATGCTCCGACGGCCAACGCCGATGCCGCAGTCGCCTGTAACAGCGTGACTGGAGGTACAGAACGGATTAGTGGCGGCCAACTCGCATCATCGATGTGGCGCGCGATACCGCTGAGTTCAGAGGACACCACCTACGCCCTGCAAAATCGTGAAACCGGTATGTTTCTCGGGCAGCCTAATCTAAGTACCGGAGTCTTCACCCAGAGCATTGACACCGTAGCCTACAAGATTTCTCTCATCGGGAGCCGCGAGTTTGTGCTCTACCCCTTTCAGCCAAATTTGTCACAGCGCAAGTTGGTGACAGCAAGCGAATCCTCGCCCGTCCTGACAGCGACGCAGCAAGTGCAGTATGGCGGGTTAGGCTCCTGGGGCTTAGACTATGTAGCCGACGATGCCGACCTAAGCAAGGTCAAGATACCCGTACAAAAAAACAGCATCCGCATGATGACGCTGCCGTTTACCGTAGATCATCTTGCCGCTGACAATCCCGACATGAAGGGCTACCGTATCGTCCGTCGTGTCACCTCCACGTCATACAATATCAAGGAGCAGGAGAGTTTCGCTGCCGGAGAGCCTTTTATCCTCATCGTCGGCGACTGGCACCAACTGGGCACGTCGACCGACTCCATCTGTCTCAAGGTGACCCCGCCAGACGTCTTTGTCAGTAAAGCCCAGACAGTCAATGGTCTCACAGGCCTGCTCAATCGCACTCGTGTCTCCCGTCTCTGTTACTACTATGTAGACAACACTTTCAGTTCTGGCAGCAATATCTACCTCGACGGACAGACAGGCTATATTCTTCGTGCACAAGTCAAGGATACAGGTGAGACACCCGACTTCACGATCTCCCTCACTGCGGGTATCACTGGCATTAGCCAGCTACAAGTGGTAGGCAATGAAAATAGCCCTGTCGATGTCTATAGTGCAGATGGTCGTCTTTTGCGCCGTCAAGTCAAGACCTCGGAGGCTCTCTGTGGACTGCTCAAAGGTATCTATATCGTCGGAAAGCGCAAGGTCGTCATTCCCTGAGGGTATTTTGCCCTGCCAAGGCCATACTTTACTCCGAAGAAGTAAAGTTCTATTCCGATAAGATAGTGGACAGTCTCAAGCGAATGTGTCCTCTTTTCAATAGGGTTCATGTTTCGTCGCGAGTAAATGACGTTTTGGTCTGACCGCATGACACACTGTCCTAATAGGATTATTCACTATACCCTATATATAAGTAAATCCGGTGAGATTGGAGCTTCTTTGTATTTTGGAATCATGTTGCTGATGCTGGGATTCATTTTCTCCATGCCTCTCTCGATGGGAGCGAGGCGCAAGATGTATATGACGTTATCCTCCACGGCAACATGAACTACGGCCGGTACGTGAGGACAACGATATGGAACAATTTTCTCGCCATCTATGACCATTTGCTTGATTTCATGGATGCTCACCCGATTTTAAGGAGCAGGTGCAATTCAGCGGCCGGACTTACGGCAGCCTCAAGCAGACCGCCCCTCAGATGATTGGCCACACCAAGCGCATCCATCAGAGGGGGCTGCTCAATTTTACAAGCACATTCTACTCCGGTCCTGTCAATGTCAATATGGACGGAGAGACCAGCTATCGCTGTGCCTGGCTGGGTACCAAATTGATCCGGGACAATGTGGACGAGACCGACGGATTTTATTTCCTGGAACGAGCCTATCATCCTCAGATTCCCTAGATACTCCATCACGCTGGAGTCAGCTAAACCACATCATCACCGGAGATGATTTCTACGCACCGTTTCGTCTCAAGAGGCTGGACGGGAACACTTCAGTTTGCGTCCCAATCAGAAAGGCACCGTAAGTTACGACATCCCCTTCGGCATCCACGAGATACGGGTGAAAGGCCCAGCCTCGCCATCGCACACCCCCTAGACCCTACCCGGCCAGGGAGTAGACAGACTGCAAATATATACATGTCACAGTGCTCTTCATGTCAAATAAAATCGTTACCTTTGCAGCCGCAATTCACCGGTTGCCATTTTACACAAACAAGCGCTTGTGGCGGAATTGGTAGACGCGCTAGACTTAGGATCTAGTGGCGAGAGTCGTGCAGGTTCGAGTCCTGTCAGGCGCACAGACAATGATGCCAAGCAACTGTATATTTAGTTGTTTGGCATTTGTTTTTGAATTTTTTTGGCAATAAATCGGCAACATTTTATTGTCAGGAAAGTCCCATATCACATGCAAGCCAATGAAAACTAAGTGCTTGCATGTTCCCTGTGGACGGCGGGCGGTCGCTATGTTATATCAAACTGAATTAGCCAACTTCCATCGAAACGTATGGATATGCCCGTCACGCTGTTCGTGCCGGGAC
This sequence comes from uncultured Prevotellaceae bacterium, assembly GCA_900316315.1. GTDB lineage: Bacteria > Bacteroidota > Bacteroidia > Bacteroidales > Bacteroidaceae > UBA6382. The sequence continues at coordinate 9,290 of ONCK01000018.1, read as the reverse complement.
GATACCCGAAGTATATCTATGTAAAGAAGAAATAAAAAGCCCTTATGCATCTACGAGAGACAGCTGCGTCACACGTAGCCTTTCGATGCACAAGGGCTTTGTAGTATTATTGTTTCCTATTACTTCACGAGTATCTTTATGCTTTTTCCACCCATCTTGCAAATGACGACTGGCTCAGATGTAGTGATGCTGATCGTGCCGCTGTTAGCTTTTTGTGCGCCAATCAGTTTGCCGTCGAGGGAGTAGAACACTACCTTCTCGCCTTCTTTCAGACCAGTGAGCTGAACGGAACCGTTATCGGTGTAGATTTTTACGTCATTAACCTTTGTACTCTTAATGCCTGTTGGGTCATAATCCTCAGAAATGAAAGAAAAATTCTTCCAAGAATCAGCTGCCTTGTATTTTGAAGCACAACCGGCAGGAACATGAAGAGTTGCTGTCGCATATGTAACCTTACTAAATGTGTTATCAGAGCATTGTGCGGGCTGGTCACCAACATATATATCACACAAGGAGGAACAGGCAGAAAACGCATCATTCCCAATGGAAGTTGCGACAGGCAGGCTTACACTTGTCAAGTTGCGACAGGCAGGCTTACACTTGTCAAGGCATTACAATACTGAAACGCACCACCACCAATGGAAGTTGCGACAGGCAGGCTTACACTTGTCAAGGCATCACAAAACTCAAACGCTTCATGACCAATGGAAGTTGCGACAGGCAGGCTGACGCTTGTCAAGGCTTTACAATCATAAAACGCTTCACCACCAATGGAAGTTGCGGCAGGCAGTCTGACGCTTGTCAAGGTATTACAATCATAAAACGCTTCACCACCAATGGAAGTTGCGGCAGGCAGTCTGACGCTTGTCAAGGTATTACAATACTGAAACGCACCAACGCCAATGGTAGTTGCGGCAGGCAGGCTGATGCTTGTCAAGGCATTACAATCCCAAAACGCATAATCACCAATGGAAGTTGCGACAGGCAGACTAATGCTTGCCAAGGCATCACAATCCTTAAACGCAGCAATACCAATGGAAGTTGCGGCAGGCATGTTTACATGACTTAAATTAGAACAGCCTGCGAAAGCACCCTTATAATTATCGACGTAATACTCACCATTACCATCTTCTATATAAGTAATCGACGGCATGTCTACAGATCTCAATTCTGTATGATTTCGGAATGCGTCATAGCTAATTCCTGTGACACGGAATGTCCTATTATTGAACACGACGGTTGAAGGAATTGTAACGACAGCTTCATCAGGACCACTTACCACCTCAACTGTTAGAGGAGTAGTTGAAGTAATAGAATAGCCGAATCCATCAACTGTAAAATCTACATTTTCTGCAATAACAGGGAAAGCTGTGAATGCTAACAAGCATATTATGATAAAAGTTCTCAAATACTTCATATTTGTCCCATATGATTTATTTATTTAATGGACGAACTGCTGTTTCGGGCATTGAATGCAGTTCAACGGTATCAATCTTGAATATAGGAATTTTAATTCCTGTATGAGAGACGAAACATTTGTCTATGTTGTTATAAGCATTTAAATCGTTGAGACAAAGTTGTATTAATGAGCCGTCAAACAATTTTACATCAACTGCACAATCTTTGGTGAGACCGAGAAATTCGGAAGGTTCCATGGTGCTGAACTCTTCGTGAGATATTTTTCTTTCCATTTTATCACTTGCCTATCGACACCCAAGCTTCAGCGTAAATTAGGATTACATTTAATAATGAAAAGACGTGGGAGTCTGCACTCGCTTATCCCAGTCTCTGGCTCTCGCATTGCCTCCTCACAGGATAAGCAACGCAAGAAGCCCACGCCAAGAGATATTATATGCGTACGCCAACAGAGGCGCAGATACAATACACCTAACATGGACGTTTCGTTGCCTTATCTTCTGTGAGTTGAATTTGCGAGATTCGAGACTGGAAGATAACGTTCGTAAACGTCCTTTCTGAGCCAAAGACCTTTGGATATGCATATCCTGCTGCCTTAAAGACTCAATTCCATCGATGTCTGATTTGCTGAGCCAAACGAATGACTGAGCATCTCGTTGGCGAAATTAAGAAATATTTCTTAAAGTTGCAACAGAAAGGCGGACTTTTTTGAAAAAAATGCTGTGCCTGCCAACACCATACAATGCAGACTCACACAACCATTCTTTTACTATGTGAGAATGTGATTGTGTGAGTTGTCACATATGTTATAGCTTATACTGGTTGACGTTATAGTCTTGGTCGACAAGTTCGCGGAGGAGCTCTTCGCGGCTGCGGTGACGGATGAGCAGTGCTGTGTCCCTCATCACGATGGATATGGATCTGCATGGTTTTGATGCCGAACTGCCGTTTGTCATAGTATAGAAATGGTTGGTTGAAATGGTTAGAATAGTCATACTTCCTAAAATGAGGTCGATGGTGCTCTTCACGGTTGACCATCCGGAGGTGGTCGTGCTCTGGTGCCGTCCTCATGTTGATGAACTGCACCATAGTGCCGACTTTCGCTTGGGCGTATGAGCGATGATAAGGATAGAGAGGCTCCATAGTCATAGTCATTTGTTGCCTTTCAGTATTTTCAATGCCTTGTCGGTCAACCGGTACGTCTGATAACGCGAAGTTGGCTTGTCGGGAATTGGGCGCTCGATGAGTCCAGATTCCAAAGCCGGAGCGAGAATGTCTCTTCTGTATTGTCGCTTTGATGTCTTCTTAGCTGTTTCCATTAAAGTCACAATGCCCAATTCGCCTTGCCCGCTCTTAGCAATACTCAACAACATCTGGGACACATCTAGGACGTGTCTGGGACATATCTGGGACACATCTCGGACAATTTTGTCCATGACAGCATCTTAATCTGATTAGCCGTTTGGGATTATGACACCAGCCTTTTAAGATGCAGTGCGATTAACGAAATAGCGGAAGTGACGGGGATATATGAATATACCCGTTTTTGAACGAAGGTTCATGCCATGGAAAGGCAGGAACCGAAGAAGCACCTCACTACGATGAGTAATCTTATCTTCTTTGGACGATAAACTTAGTAGAATTGTGGCCATAGGGATTGAGTTCTAACGGCACAAAGATAAGCCAATTTTTGGCGACATTTTGGCGACATAGGCGTAAACAACAGATATTTTAAGTATCATTAAGAATTTGATTTATAATCTAACTTGTTGATAATTAGTTTGCTTCCTATTTCACTCGGTTTCACCAATTTTCAATATAATGTGCCTGTCAGGCGCACCCAAGATAATGTCAAGTTGTTGAGTTTTCAACATCTTGGCATTCTTAATTTTTAGCACCAAATTGGCGACATTATAAGGCGCTGAGTCTTTCTGAAATAGTTAGAAATATCTTGAAATAATATAAGCCCCACGAAATTATCATGGGGTGCAGGCAATACTCGCTCGCAATCACGAGGACCCACTTCTCCACATCCTCCATATTCATCAGGCATCGGTCAAACGGCTTGGTCTTTCATCACATTTATTACATGATAAGACTTTGTTATCACGTGATCAAGGTTTGCATGCTTTGAAATCGCATACTTTGAGGCCGGATAAACCGCAGTCTGCGAATTATCACAAGGAACCATAGTTATTGATAGAAATGACGCGCTTAGCAAACCTATTCACACCTTACTCCACGGGCGAGGGGTGCCAACTCCTTTTGGTTTAAGGCGATTTAATTACTATGAAGAACAGAACTCTCTACCCTTTCGTCAATATTCTTTTTAACAAGCGGAATGCGTTTTCCCAAATTAAAAGTATATGCCAACGACAGGTTGTAATAGTTACCTAGACTTAATATGTCACTATGATCTTCATAACATTCAGTAAGCGTTTCCTTTCTGGAGTGACGATTATAGAACAGTGAAAATGCGTTGAAACTGACCGACAAGTTATCCTTATTATAAGAAACTCTAAAATCATAGTTGAACGGCTATCTTACAGCCTCCAACGAATATTTGTTAAGTTCTGACTTTGCAAAGTCCTCTCTCATAAAGTTTCAGTTCTTATAAAGCCATTGCAACCCTACAGCTGCCGTAAAGTTTTTGTGGCTCACTAAGCTCCAAGAGTGTGGTTGCGACATAGTCCTGCCACGTCTTGCCCTCCGACAGGACGATGGCGCTGGGCTGCGGCGTCCACTGATAGTCATAGCCTACAGTATTGAACACGTTGCTGCGGACGAACCACCCCGCGTCGGCCTCGTTGTACATCTCATTGCAGAGCCATGAGGGCGTGAAGACCTCTGCCATCTCGCGCAACTTCAGCTGCTGTTCCTCACGCGCCTTCACGGCCGCGGCCGTATCACGTTGCCGTGGTCGCCCGTGATGGCCTCGACAGTGATCGGGTCGGCGAAGCCATAACTCTCACCCAAGGACGCATAGCTGTTCACGCACAAAAGATGTTCTGTTGGGTGCTATGGTCAGCAAGCAGCGTCATCAGCACGTCGGGTTTGTCCTTTAAGAGTCTGTTTTCCAAAATGTCCATAGGCTCCGGTATCGTTCTTGTCGTTGTGTTCTTCGTCCAAGACCGCAAGAGCGCTCATGTCCTCTCCCGCCCTCTCTATTTATAATAACAAATTTACACTAGAATTTTAAATGATGAAAGAAAGTCGGAAAAAATTATCCGATAAAAACGAAAAGCATTTATTATAGAACTAACACAAGTTTCACACCCCAAATTGTTTTCAACGAATTTTAGGCCGGATTAGTTCCGTAAACGATTGATAATCAATTATTGAATTTGTGTAAATCGTCTTTCCAGAAATGCAGGACACAGAGGAATAAAATTGGTCCATCCGGAAAATCGGGCGCAGCGTCGCGCTTCTCTTCTTCGGGTTTCTTGCCGGCATTGGGAGCTGCAATAGTAAGACAAGACCGTCTGTCTCTTGATGAGACATGAAGTGAAGCCTCAGCGTGCGGAGCACCTTTGCTCCGCCCTTTGGCTCCGTCTACCTGCGGTTCTGAGAAGTAGACGGGGAAGCGTGCGGGCGACCCCCATTTGCGTGCGTCGCCGTCAGGAGCAGTGATGCAGCTGCTTATCTTCTCCGCTGCGTCTCACGCCTCTCCTCCCGTTGCCTTTTATTATAATATGATAAATTCAGGAAACTGTCTCATACGGGCGCCGTATTTGATGAAAAAGCCGCCTTGTAAGCGCTACAAGGTCGGACTTATTTTAAACTAGGTCCGATGTTGTTTGCAGCTGATAGCCAAAGCATTACAAAATGTTGGATTTATTCATAATGCCATGACATCCAGCATGTTACGGAGCAACTCTGAAGACTGCCTGTTTCGCGCGAAGGACGACGGAGGTGTCATCTTGCCTCCACTATTATATAAATTCATTATTCATTCAAGGCCTTGACAGTGTCGGGGCGACCGTCTCTACAGATGGGAAGATGCGGAGAGAACTTCAAAATAAGGCATAACAAGTCTAAGGCAATTGCTCAGATATTTTCGAGATTCATCCCCCTAGATCATGGTCCAGTCCGCTGCTTATGCTGCTGACAAGCAGGAAGCTAACGCCGCTTGCGAAAAAACTTGCGCAGAATCTCCCCAGCCTCATCAGCCAGGACGCCTGCGGTGACCTCTGTCTTGGGGTGGAGCAGACTCGGGACACACTGGGCATAGCCGTGCTTGGGGTCGCCTGCCCCATAGACGATGCGCCCTATCTGAGCCCAGGACAGGGCGCCGGCGCACATCGTACAGGGCTCAAGTGTGACGTAGAGCGTGCAGTCTGTCAGATATTTGCCCCCCAGTGCATTGGCCGCAGCGGTGATAGCCTGCATCTCCGCATGGGCTGTGACATCGGTCAGCCTCTCCGTAAGATTGTGGGCCCGGGCCACTATCCTGCCTTGGCATACAACTACTGCACCCACGGGGATCTCATCTTCCTCATAGGCTTTATGGGCCTCCTCCAGCGCCTTGCGCATATAGTACAAATCGTCTTCCATCTACACTTTCTTGGTATACAAAGATACGCCAATCCGGCAAAAGAACGTATTTTTGTGCTTGAGATTTATTCATTTTATGGCGCTACACAATGATTTCGGTCACCTCGGCGAGGATATTGCGGCCCGATACCTCGTCATGCACGGCTACCATATACGCGAACGCGACTGGCATTGCGGCCATTGCGACATTGACATCATCGCCGAACGTAAGGGGACTCTCGTCATGGTCGAGGTCAAAGCCCGCCATAGCGACCTCTACGGACAACCGGAAGACGCTGTCGACGATGAAAAGAAATCTCATATCATCACCTCTGCCTCTGCGTACCTCCGCATGAAACAGCTCGATATGCCTCTGAGATTTGACATCATCTGCGTATTGGGAACACCCCCGTTCCTCCAAGTTAAGCATATCCGTAACGCTTTTGATATACTTAGTCTTCCCGGACAAAAGCCTCACAAGCCCCGATAGATTTATCCTAAAGCCAGGATACCTGAGATGACACAAAGCATTATGCGAAATCTACTATAATATACTCATACACAAGTATGCATAACATATTAAGACATGTCTTATCCGCCATCACTTCAGATTATACATCTCTCACAGACAGACTCCACCAATCTGGAGGCCCGACGTCATTTGCCCGCGCTCACAGGCAACACCCCTACCCTGCCCCTGCTCGTATGGGCTGACTATCAGACGGCGGGGCGCGGACAAAAAGGCAACCACTGGGAGGGCGAGGCTGGAAAGAACTTGCTCTTTACCCTCGTGGTCTGTCCACATGACTTGGCTGCACACGAGCAATTTTGCATCTCTCAGGCTACTGCACTCGGTCTATACGACGCTCTCAAGCCCTATGCCAAGCCTTGCAGTATCAAGTGGCCAAACGACATATACGCGGGCGACCGCAAGGTATGTGGCATTCTGATCGAGAATATCCTCTCTCACGGACAGATCAGCCATAGCCTTATCGGCATAGGCCTCAATGTCAATCAGGAGCATTTTACCAGCAATGCCCCCAATCCTGTCTCGCTCTGCCAGCTGACAGGCCATCTGCTGGACCGAGGGGCTTTGCTACGCGCAGTCGTCAATCGTATCAGCGAGAGGCTGAAGCTCATCTCTTTGCGACAGCCAGACCTTCTCAGACAGGAGTATGCCGACGCGCTCTACCGCCACGACGGCTACTATCGATACCGGGCTGGCGGCATAGACTTTGAGGCCCGCATCCTCGGTGTCGAGGACGATGGACATATCCTGCTGGAGGAGCCTGGCGGAAAGAGGCACCGATACACATTTAAGGAAGTACACTACCTGTTTCCTGATAGAGAATGCGAATAACCCCCATAAGCCGGTCCATCCTGCATATCGCCTTGCCGGCAATTGCGAGCAATGTCACAGTGCCTCTCCTCGGCATGGTGGATACCGCTATTGTCGGGCATATCGGCCAGCCGGCCTACATCGGCGCCATATCCGTGGGCGCACTCACATTTAGTATCGTATACTGGCTTTTTGGCTTCCTAAGAGCTTCTACCAGCGGGCTCACAGCCCAAGCTTACGGAGCCCGTAATTTGACTGCCGTACGTCAACATCTGCGTCAAAGCATACTCTGCGCCCTAGTCATCTCTTCCGTACTTCTCACTCTCCAGCAAGTTATTTTCCGTAGTGCAATCTGGATTATCCATCCATCAGACGAAGTTGCCCATTGGAGTGAAGTCTATTATAATATTGCTATCTGGGGTGCGCCCGCCGTCTTACTTCTCACCACACTCAACGGATGGATGATCGGACTGCAAGACACACGCAAGACGATGTTTGTGGCCATCCTGCAAAACCTATGCAACATTCCTCTCAGCCTATACTTCGTCTTCGGGCTTAAGTTGGGCGTAGCTGGTGTTGCGCTTGGAACCATTTGTTCCCAATATCTCGGTCTCGCCACTGCCCTCTACCTGCAGCGCCAGCTTATGAGGAAGATTAGCAGCCAGCTTATGGAGACACCAGACACTTCCCCATTCTCAATCAGCCATAAGCTCCCCAGCCTGAGGCAGTTTATCGCTATCAACCGGGATATCTTCTTGCGCACAGTCTGTATCGTCACTGTCACCGTCTGCTTTACGTCTGTAGGAGCACGCCAGGGAGACACCACCCTTGCAGCCAATACGATACTGCTGCACCTCTTCTATCTGTTCTCTTATGTCATGGACGGTTTTGCAAATGCCGGCGAGACACTCAGCGGCCATCACTATGGAGCCCGAGACAGCAAGCTTCTTCACGCAACCGTCCGCAAGATTTTTGGCTGGGGGATTATATTAAGCCTGCTCTTTTTCTTTCTCTACCTACTGGCTGGACGGAAGATTTTATCACTTTTCAGCAATGATCCATTGATTATCCAACTTGCAGGCCATTATATTGGATGGAGCATTTGCATCCCGCTAATCAGTATGGCCGCATTTATATGGGACGGCATCCTCATCGGGCTTACACAGACACGCGCGATGCTACTTACACTCATCATTGCGACAGGCATATACTTTGCCCTGCTGCATTTTGCCGGCCAATTCTGCAGTGATACCAATCAATCCCTATGGCTTGCATTTACAACCTACCTTTTCACGAGGAGCTTTATACAAACAATTATTTGGCCTAAAGTCTGTCGTCAAACGGGAATAAGTTACAGTAAAGCTTGACATCATAACATAGACTTCCCTTAAGCCTGATGCAAAAAAAATGATGTACTACAATTGGTATAACAAACAGATTTCTCTGTCGAAAAAAAACGCCTTTCCCTTTGCCATTAGGAGAGAAAAACGTAATTTTTCATTCGATATGGAACTTATAATAAGACTCACCCTATCATCAAGGGACAATTCTTAAAAAAGCTGAAAGGTTCTACCCTCGCGGCATGAGCAACCAAGAAAGTATTGGCGCAGCTGATTCAGACACCAGAAATACTTTCAATTTTTGGAGTTGTAAGTGTAAAAAAAGAAATATTCCTTGTATCTATCTTGACAAAACGGTTAAGACAGAATACGAAGAAATCATTAAATCAAATTGCTGATCACACATAGATGGGAAACCATCTAAGCAGGCTCGTATATATAAATACCAGATGATTAGAGGATATGCATCCCCGCTGTCCGGCAAGCGGTGAATCCCCATAAGCAGATACTGGCACCTGGCAGCAGCACGCTCTTCAGGCCTGCCGACCCAGGAGCCAAGAGGCGGAGGTCCTCTTTCCTATCACGGGAGTATGCCCGTTCATGTACTGAGGTTGAAAATGTATGGATCTGTCTTCATACGAAATCTCCCCCGTACCCTCATG
>ONCK01000007.1 GCA_900316315.1 uncultured Prevotellaceae bacterium | reverse complement strand
CTCAAGCGAGGTGTAAAGGCCAGCCAGGCTACTCAAGGTCTGGGCAAGGGTATCTACATCATCGGCAAGGACAAGGTATCCGTCAAGTAAGCTAAAAAATCCCTATAGTGCGGGGCCTGCAGGCAAGAGTCTGCGGGCCCCGTTTTTTTTGCCCCTTGTCTGATGGCGGGATAGCTTGGCTTTATTGAGACAGGGCTGAGGAAGCATCGGACAGGCCCCTTGATTTTTGAAGAGGGTATCCTCTGGCTGACAAGTGCTGGTGTATACCAGACAAAGTGCTGCCTCAAAAGGAAATCAGCGGAAATAAAGCCGTCATGGCTGTCTGCTAAATGTCAGACCACAGCTTCTCCTCTGCTCTCAGGGCTGACAGACGAGTATATGTCTCTGACAGATGTCATCTGACCGGTGCCTCAGGTGGAGTGTGGCGGATGGTGTCCCGGTCACACTCCTGCCTCGGTCTCCTTGACTTGATGCTTTCAGGCGAGGGCTAGGCTATATAGCTCCTTCCTATCATCAAGGACATGCTGAAATGGCCTTCAAAAATTTTATTATAAAAAATTGAACCGAATATCCCTGCTTATCCTTGGAGACGAAAACAGCTAAATTGATTCAAACGGAATTTGCAACTCGCTGAAATCCAACTTATTACAGCCAATATTTGGTCTTTTTGCAACTAACTGGCTATCAGGCGATAACAACTCGCCTTCCAGTTTAAACTAAGTCCGACCTAGTTTAAACTACATCCGACCTTGTTGCGCGAACAAGGTGACTTGTCATGACCACATCGGCACCTGTAGGAAGAGATTTCCCAATTTATTATATAAAAAACTTTAGTCTTCGTTATAGAAGCACACTGCCCCTGACGCTAGATGTATGGTGCAGGTCCTTGCCGGCTCTCTAATGCTCTGGGGTGGAGCAATGGGTGTATCAAGACAATCACAGTAGACTGGGCAAATCAGATAAGCTGTACAAGACTGGAGTATCGCGTGCCTTTGGCCGCGATGTCTAGGAAATTTTCATCACCATAGAAAATCTTTTGGCGTCATTCCAAAAGGTTTATTTCTGCTCATTATGGGCCATGTACGACTTCTTTTAGGGCGGAAGGCAAGCTGTCGTATGTGCAAGGCGGCTTGTCCGTGCCGTCTCCCTGTCTGTCAGTTAAGGGCTGCCATATTGATATGGCCACAGAGGATGCGCTCAGCCCTCCGCTTCTGTGGCACTGCTGAGTGAGGGTCAGAGGCCGGCTGAGTGGCCTTGCGCGTATGCTTGCAAAAAATATGGTGACCCTGGGCCGCATTCCCGTTTAATTTAGTAATTTTGCAGCATATTATGCCCATTATGTTCCTGCTGCGCAGGAGCGGGCCAGAATAACTCAACGACAACCTTCAGTGACCATGGCGGACCAAAATAGACATCGCAGCAAGCGTATCGGACTCAATGCGGTAACCTCCTGCATCAGCACGACGCTTATGCTTGTATTGCTCGGTACGGTAGTCTTCTTTGTGACTTACGCGATGCATTTCTCCAACAATTTGCGCGAAAACTTCACCATCTCCCTCATCCTTGACGACAGCCTGTCTCATACAGACGCTTACCAGCTGCAGTCGGAACTGAGGGCCTTGCCCTGTTCGCGTCTCGTGACGTATATTTCCAAGGAGCGCGCTCTGCGGGAGCAGTCAGAGGCACTTGGAGAAGACCCTTCGGAATTTATGGAGGAAAACCCTATGCCTGCATCCTTTGAGGTGCACCTCAAGGGGGCCTACGCCAATGAGGACAGCCTCGCCCAGATACTGCCCCAGCTCAAGTCACACCCCGGAGTGCTCGATGTATCGTATCCGCAGAGCCTCATGGATAGCCTCAACAGTAATATCAGCCGCATCAGCACGGTGATGCTCATCATTGCTCTGCTTCTGACGGTCATCTCCTTTGTGCTGATCAACAATACCATCCGGCTGAGCGTCATCTCCCACCGCTTTATCATCCACACGATGAAGCTCGTAGGTGCCAAGTGGGGATACATCCGGCGTCCCTTCCTACTCAAGGCGCTCATCATCGGGGTGATCTCGGCCTTGCTGGCTTCTGCCATACTCGCTGGAGGACTCTATACGCTCTGGCACTATGAGTCGCAGATGGCTTCCCTAATCACATGGGACGTCCTCGCCGCCACATTTGGCATCGTTGTCATCTGCGGACTGTTGCTAACCTTTGTCTGCGCCTATATCACGGTCAACAAGGCCATACACATGAAGACGAGTCAGCTTTACCGCTACTAGTCTCGTCGTTACGCCTTGCTGTCCATATCCGGATGCCTGTGGATGATAGCAGGACAAAGGGATGGAAAAGAAATTAAAAATCAAAAAATACAAGAGATGGATCACAAAAATCTAGCTTTCAACAAGACCAATTTCATACTGTTGGCAATCGGTTTTGTCGTCGTTGTCATCGGTTTTATCCTGATGTCGGGAAGCGGTTCTACCGAAGAGGCATACAATCCTCACATCTTTGATGCAGTACGTATCAAGGTGGCACCAGTAGTCAGCCTCGCAGGTTTCCTCTTTATGATATTTGCCGTCATATATCATAAGCGCGATGCTGCAGACCTCGCCAATACGGAGGACAAGGCTGACGCAGACAAATCAGTTGCCCATGTATCTGCTGCGGCTTCCGGCAAGGGCGCACAAAAGTCAGGAGGTAAGGCCTAATGGATTGGTTGCAAGCTCTAGTGCTCGGTATTGTGCAGGGACTGACCGAGTATCTCCCTGTCAGCAGTAGCGGCCACTTGGCCATAGGCGCCTATCTCTTCGGCGTCAACGGCGAGGACAATCTCACCTTCACCGTCGCTGTACACATAGCCACGGTGTTGAGTACACTGGTCGTGCTCTGGCGCGAGATCGCCTGGATTTTCAAGGGACTCTTTAAGTGGCAGATGAATGACGAGACGCGCTACTTCATCAATATCCTCATCTCCATGATACCGGTCGGCATCGTGGGAGTCTTTTTCAAGGACAAGGTGGAGGAAGTCTTTGGCTCCGGACTTGCTATTGTGGGGGCCATGCTGCTCGTCACGGCGCTGTTGCTCACCTTCTCCTATTTTGCCCGTCCGCGGCAGAAGGAAAAGATCAGCATGCGGGACGCCTTCATCATCGGACTGGCCCAAGCTGTCGCCGTGATGCCGGGCCTGTCACGCTCGGGTAGTACGATTGCTACCGGCCTCCTGCTTGGCAACAAGAAGGAGCAGATGGCCCAGTTTTCCTTTCTGATGGTCATTCCTCCCATCCTCGGCGAAGCGCTGCTGGATGTGATTAAGGCTGCCAAGGACGGCGCTCAGGCTGCTGCAGGTGACATCTCGCTGACGGCACTCGGCATAGGCTTTGTCGCAGCCTTCGTTTTCGGCTGTCTGGCCTGTAAGTGGATGATTAATATAGTCAAGAAGGGGAAACTCATCTACTTTGCTATATATTGCGCCATCGTAGGTGTAGTCCTGCTTATCAGTTCGTTCTGTTAACAGATGGATTTTTCTGCCGGTGAAATCATAGCTATTGACAAGCCCTACCGATGGACATCGTTTGGGGTGGTGGCCCGCGTGCGCAACTTGCTCACGGAGAAGCTGCAGCACAAGATCAAGGTGGGTCACGCCGGCACACTCGACCCGCTGGCTACAGGAGTGATCCTGCTGTGTACGGGCCGCGCAACCAAGCGTATCGAGGAGCTTCAGGCACATACCAAGGAGTATGTCGCCACGCTCAAGCTGGGCGCCACAACAGCCAGCTTCGACATGGAGCATCCTGAGGACGCCGTCTATCCTACCGACCATATTACGCGCAGTCTCATCGACGAGACACTGCCTCAGTTTGTCGGTACTATTCAGCAAGTGCCGCCCGTCTACTCCGCATGCAAGGTCGAGGGAGAACACGCCTACCGTCTTGCCCGTCAAGGGCTCGAGGTCGCGCTTAAGCCCAAGACATTGCAGATTGACGAGATAGAGGTACTCAGCTTTGACATGCCGCAACTTGTGCTCCGTATAGTCTGCTCCAAAGGGACGTATATCCGCGCGCTGGCCCGCGATATTGGTCAGGCGCTCCGCTCTGGCGCTTACTTGACAGGACTCCGACGCACCCGCATCGGCGACTACCGCGTAGAGGACTGCTTGCAGCTTGACCAGCTGCCGGCGTGGCTCGACAGTATCGAGATTTCGGATACCCAGAACTGATGTCCGCAGTAGGGTAACCTTTTAAAATATAGTAAACTCAAATATCATCATAACGATATGAAACTTTCACAGTTTAAGTTCAAGCTGCCTGAAAACCGCATCGCCCTTATGCCCGCCCCCCACAGGGATGAGTGCCGCATGATGGTACTTCACAGGCAGACAGGCAAGATTGAGCACAAGATGTTCAAGGATTTTCTGAGCTATTTCAAGGAAAAGGACATCTTCATCTTCAATGATACCAAGGTCATCCCGGCTCGTCTTTACGGCAACAAGGAGAAGACCGGTGCGCGTATCGAGGTGTTCCTGCGCCGTGAGCTTAATCCCGACTTGCGTCTGTGGGATGTCCTGGTAGATCCTGCCCGCAAGATTCGTATCGGCAACAAGCTCTACTTTGGTGAGGACGAAAGCATAGTTGCTGAGGTCATAGACAATACGACTAGCCGCGGCCGCACGCTGAGATTTCTCTACGATGGTCCTCATGACGAGTTTAAGCAGCAGCTTTATGCACTTGGCGAGGCGCCCCTGCCCGATATCATCCGCAAGAAGCGTCCTGTCGAGCCTGAGGACCTCGATCGTTTCCAGTGCCTCTTTGCCAAGAACGAAGGAGCTGTGACCGCACCGGCAGCAGGTCTCCACTTCTCGCGAGAGATGCTCAAGCGTATGGAAATATATGGCATTGACCGCGCATTTATCACGCTTCATTGTGGCCTTAGCAACTTTGATACTACCGATGTAGAGGACCTTACGAAGCATAAGATGGACTCCGAGGAGATGTATATCACGGAAGAAAACTGCAAGCTGGTCAATGATGCCAAGGACGCAGGACACAAGGTTGTCGCCGTCGGTACTACGGTACAGCGGGCCATAGAGACAGCGCGCGATACCCAAGGCCATATCCACGCTTTCGAGGGCTGGACCAACAAGTTCATATTTCCGCCCTATGAGTTCGGTATCGCCGATGCCATGTTCTCCAACTTCCAGTTGCCGGAAAGTATCATGCTCATGCTGACTACCGCCTTTGGTGGCTACGAAGCCACGATGAACGCATACAAGGTGGCCGTGAAGGAAGGGTATCAGTTTGGCCCCTTTGGCGATGTGATGCTGATTGTCGACTGATGCCTTTGGCATATCTCAGTCTCGGGTCCAATCTCGGGGACCGCGAGGCCTATATTCATCAAGCCCTTAACGCACTTGACCAGACGGCAGGACGTCTGGTCAAGCGTTCGTCTTTAATAGAGACAGCTCCGTGGGGCTTTGAGAGCTCTCACTCTTTTGTTAACTCATGTGCGGTGCTGGAAACCAAACTCTCCCCCATGGAGTTGCTCAGAGCCACTCAAGCAGTGGAGCGGTCTCTTGGCCGCACGCATAAGAGCCATGACGGACACTACGGAGACCGTACGATTGACATCGATATCTTGCTCTATGATGACTGGGTGGTACGCTCGCACGACCTAATCCTGCCTCATCCATTGATGGCGCAGCGCTATTTCGTGCTCAAGCCTCTGTGTGAGATTGCGCCCAGTCTGCATCATCCGCTGAGCGGTTTGACTGTCAGCAAAATGCTTGCACGACTCTGACTAGACCGGAGCCAGCGCGGTTAGCTGCGCGGTTGGGGAGTTCGAAATCTCTAGTTTTTGTTTTACTTTGAGGTGTGTTGTGCCATAGGTGGCTCAGCGCTTGGCAAAGTCCTCCATGTGGCGCTGCAAGGCGGCTTTCCCGAGCTTGAGGCGGCGGGCTGAAGGTTGTGGGCTGTCAGCTATGACTTTGCCGGAGGTGAAGTCAACAGTCGTGTATCCGCTCGCGTCGATGAAGGCCAGGCCGTTGTCAAATGTATGCACCGCGTAGGGATATCTGTAAGCCGGGCTCATCACGTCATGGCTGAAGGCAAAGTCACTATGAGGCAGCCCGAGCTGACCGAGCAGGGTAGCGGCAAGGTCAGACTGCGCGCAGATAGTTGCTATGTCGCGCGGCGACTTGACAGCACCGCCCAGCCATAGCATAGGGATGTGATAACGACGCAGTTGGTCCTCTCCCGTGCCTTCGGGATAGTTGATGCCGTGGTCCGGGAGGCAGATGATGACGAGATTGTTCCATTTAGGTGTCTTGCGCAAGCGCCCGACAAAGCGCCCGAGGCAGTCATCGAGATACGCCATGGCATTGGCCTTGTGGTCAAGTCCCTTGCGCTGAAACGGCACTACCCACGGCTCGTGGCTGGCTAGGGTGAGCAGCGTGGTAAAGTGGGGCTTGTCAGGTCGCTGTGCCTGCAGGCGCTGATAGAGCGTGTCAAAGACGATACGGTCTGTGACGCCCCATGCATGAGTCTTGCGGACAGACGGCGGGAAATGGGTATCTCCGAGCACCGTATGGTAGCCTGTCGAGAGCAGGTAGCCCTTGGTATTGGTGAAGTTGACATCTCCGCCGTAGACAAACTCGGTCTCGTAGCCTGCCCTGCCGAGCGTGCGTGCAAGAGAGGGGAGGGTGCGGCACTTCTCCGGCATCTTCATCGGAGAGACTTTGGGAAACGACGGATAGCCGCTGAGGATGCAGACGCAGCCTCGGTCGGTACGGAAACTATTGCTGTAGAAATGGCTGAAAAAGACGCCTTGTTTTACCAGCCGGTCAAACTGCGGCGTGATGCCCTGTGGTCCTCCTGTGGCATGGACAAATGTGCCGGCAAAACTCTCCATGATGATGAGCAGCACATCGGGTCGCTTGGTCTTGAGGAGGCTGGTATCCTGCGGCAGGGCTGGGACTGCGGAGGTAGAGTCAATGGTCGACGTGCCCTCGCCCAACTGGGCCATTAGGAGATTTTCTTCCTTTTCGGGGTAGAAGCGGTACATCTTGTCAAATCTCTCTTGCTTGAAGCTCGAGGCGAGGAGGCTGAAGGCCGGATTGACGGCGGAGTGGTTGAGAAACTGATTGTCGGAGTAGTAGACGGTACCTACATTCATCGTGCTCTTGCCTACGCCGCCGCGGATGGCTAGAAAGATCAGCCCGCCGGTGACTAGCAGTACCAGCGTCTGAGCCGCTTGTCTGGCAAGCCGCTTGTCGACAGGTTGAGGGCCGTATATGGGATCAGACGTGCGGGGAAGTGTCTTGCTCAGTAGCCAGTAAATACCGACAGCAAGGAGGGTGATGAGCGCGATGCCGCCGCAGAGATAGAGCAGGGATACGCTCTGTACGACGCTCTCGGGATGATCGAGATAATTGAATATGGTGGCGTCGATCTTGAACTGCCAGAAACTGTACAGGGCCGTATCGGCCATCAGCACGATGGCAATCAGCAGCGACAAGACCGCATAGTATATCCGCAGGACGGTGCTCATCCATTTCCTCCACCCTGTCCATACGCTACAGATTGTGAGCAAGAGCGGCAGGGCCATGAGATAGCCGCAGGTAGACAAGTCCTGCTTAAATCCGTGCCCCACTACCGACGCCACATCTCCCATGGAGAAGTGGCCCAAGCTACGATTGTAGAGCATAAAGACCGGCTTCATCAGCACAAAGGGGGTGAGCCAGGCGGCGTAGAGGCGTAAAAGATAGAGCAGGCGTTGTTTCATGGATTGTAAAGCTATAGAGGACAGATTGTGCAGGCCAGCGGCGTCAGAACTTCTTAAACCTGAGTCGGGCTTTGTCCGATTTGAGCGTCATGCGGCGGTTGGTCAGTCGCTCCACCTTGAAGTGCTCTTGGAGGTGGAAGATACCATAAGGATAGAGGCCGGCGGGGTCGGTGACCAGGGAGTCATTGCCCATCTGGTGGAAGCGGTCTGATACGTAGGGATCGCGGACGAGGAGAGAGTCATCTGTGAGGTGGAAGCGCAAGAGATACTCTGTGCCAGCACCGCGTACGCTCAGGAGATTGACTTGCACGGCCCAAAATATAGTCTTGTCCGATATATCCTGTACTGAGTCGGCGGTCTCGATAGAGCAGAGGTGCCACAATCCATCGAGGTCGCCGTTGCTGGAAGTCTCTAGCTCGCATGAGACCATCAGTAAGAGGGTCAGGAGGCAAAGAAGTAGCTTTTTCATAGGTTGAGAATACCGGATTTTTTGATGGTGAGCTGAAAGCCCTGATTGTGGCCCAAGAGGCTGCCGATGTCCATGCCGTAGGCGCCGGTGAGATCCCAGCCGTGGCGGAAGTGATAGGCGGCTTCGAGGAGGAGGCTCAGATTGTGTCGGGTGCAGTTGAAGGGCTTGTCGTATGTACCGTAGCCTACTTGCCAGGAAGCCAGGAGGCGGTAGTCGAGCTGCTCGACGGGGCGGCCGTCGAAGCCAAGGTGGAAGGCCATAAACCGATTGTCGCGGACATCGAGTTGGCCATCGGTATTGTAGATAGGCGACCGATAGAGTGGATTGCCGATGACCTGGCCCCAGTGTTGCCAGCTGGGGTAGAGATAGTGGTTGTAATAGTTGTCTATGCCCGATATATGGTCGCTTATGGCGCGGGTATGGTCGTGGTAGATGGGACCGCTCTGATACTTGGTATAGATGTATTCGACCACGACGTCGCGCAGCCATGTGCCGTACTTGATGTTGAGCTCCGCGCCCAGCATGATATCACGCAGCTCGTAGAGCAGGTAGCGGTGCTTGCGGTGTGAATTCCACTGATTGCCGCTGCCGTAGCCGTCGTAGTCGAGCATAAACATCTGGGAGTGGTCCTCAAAGTAGTGGTCGGCATAGAGGTGGGCTGCCCATTCGTCGGCGTCGTAGTTGACACGGAGGAGCCACGATCCGAGGTCGTTGCCGGAGGCATTGGACCCATAGTCGAGGCCTTCGGAATCGCCTCCTGGGATGAAGGCATGCCAGGCGCCCTTGAGGCCTCCCTCTCCCTTGACGACAGTCTCCTGTCCGTTGGCGGCGAAGCTGTGACTCTTGCCACCGAACTGGCTGGCCATCTCGAGCCCGAGCTCTACTGACCAGGGGAAGAGGCGGTCTTCGTTGCCTATCTTGAGATATCCGGCCTTAGAGTGGTAGTTTACGTCGTCGGCATATCGGTGTTGTCGGCCGGTGAAGTGGTGTTGCCACTTGTCATCGGTCATGCGTCCGTAGGCGATGTGACCTTTGAGCTGGACCCACCCGCCCAGTATGGGCAGGGTCCAATATTGCGGCAAGGCGAGGCGGAGTTGCGGGATGGGGCGGGCATTGATGCCGAGCGTCTGGGCGCCTGAGCTGAGGCGGTCGTTCTTGAGCTCCATGGGGTACTGCTTGCTGCCGAGCGTGAGCAGACCGTGCAGCCAACGCACTTCGCCGTAGGCCTGCTGGATGACGATATTGCTTGTGTAGTTGGCGGGCACGGCGATGTCAAGTCCGTAGCCGATGTCCCACTTGCGAGGCGAGGCCTCCTCCAGAGGGCGTATGAGTGACGCACGGAGGTAGCCGTTGGTTTCCTTGAGAGAACTGAGGCCGTACTTGTTGGCATTGAGCCATAGCGGGGTCTGACCGTGAGACAGCGACCCCTGTGCCTCGATGCTGTAGTGGAGATTACGTGTGAGTGGCACGACGCTATCTACTGGCTCGCCCGGCTGATATGACTGTGCGCTCAGAGCTAGTGGCGCTAAGGCGATGAGGAGACTGGACAGAATGGACTTCACGGGACGGTAATGGGTATGTCGTGTGGAGGATATACGGGATTGTCGTAGCGGCAGGACTGATCAGCTCTCCGTCTTGAGGGCCCCGAGCCCCTTCATACACTTGCGGAGCGAGTCGGTCCAGTAGGGGATAGAGAGGCCGAAGGTCTCCTTGATCTTGGTCTTGTCGAGTACGGAGTAGGCAGGACGCTGTACCGGCGAGGGGAATTCTTCGCTGTGGCAGGGCTGGATATCGCACTGCGTGTGGCCGGCCAGACGCGCGATGAGTTGGGTGAAGTCGTACCAGGAGCATACGCCCTCGTTGGAGAAGTGGTAGATACCAGTGTGTCCCTGATACTTGCGCTTGCTGACGATATCCAGTATGGCGCGAGCCAGGTCGCCGGCGTAGGTAGGCGTACCTACTTGGTCAAATACGACCTTGAGCTGCGGCTTGGTGGCGGTCAGCTGGAGCATGGTCTTGACAAAGTTTTTGCCAAACTCGGAGTAAAGCCACGCGGTCCTGATGATAATGTACTGGCAGCCAGAGGCGATAATCTGCTGCTCACCGTGGAGCTTGGTGAGGCCGTATACACCGGTGGGGGTGCCTTGCTGGTCTTCGCGGCAGGGCTTGTTGTAAGGCTCCTTGCCAAATACGTAGTCGGTAGATATGTGTACGAGCAGGCCGTCGGCTTCCTTGATGGCTACGGCGAGATTGTGGGGTGCCTGGGCGTTGAGCAGTTCGGCAAGATCGGCCTTGCTCTCTGCAGCATCCACGTTGGTAAAGGCTGCGCAGTTGATGATGCACTTCACTTGCTGCGACTTGACCATTTCGCGGATGGCCTGCAGGTCAGTGATGTCGAGATAAGTCGTTTCGAGACCCTCGACCTGGGTTACGTCGGTGAAGATATAGTGGTCCTGGCTCCCCTGGGAGAGGAGGCGTATCTCATTGCCTAGTTGGCCGTTGGCGCCTGTGACGAGGATATTCATGTCTGATGGTTATTGATAAAGGTTTTCTTTATAGTCAAAGTCGGGCTCCACTTCTGAGAGGCGCTTGCGAACGACGTCCTTGTCGCTCAGGATAGCCTTGTCGAGGGGTATGCGCCAGTCGATGCCTAGGTCGGGATCGATGAGCTGGATGCCTCCCTCGCTCTGGGGAGCGTAGAAGGCGTCGCACTTGTATTGAAAGATCGCAGTCTCGCTCAGTACGCTGAAACCGTGGGCGAAGCCTTTGGGAATGAAGAACTGGCGGTGATTGTCCTCGCTCAGTTCGACGGCCACGTGTTGGCCGAAGGTCGGAGAGCCCTTGCGTATATCTACGGCCACGTCGAGCACCTTGCCCCTCACGCAGCGTACGAGCTTGCTCTGAGTGTAAGGCATGCGCTGGTAGTGTAGGCCGCGCATGACGCCGTATGATGACATGCTCTCGTTGTCCTGGACAAAGCGGATAGGCATCACCTTTTCGTCAAATTCCCTTTGAGAGAAAGATTCAAAGAAATAACCACGGCTGTCCTCAAAGATGCGTGGCTCCAGGATGAGGACTCCGGATATGGATGTTGGTATGATATTCATGTGACTAAGTGTAATGTTCGATTATTTCTCTGCTGCGAGGCGCAGGAGGTATTGTCCGTATTGGTTTTTGGCCATCAGTTGTCCCTCCTCGGTGAGCTTCTGACGGGAGATCCAGCCGCGCTTGTAGGCGATGGCTTCCAGACAGGCGATCTTGAGTCCCTGTCGCTTCTCGATGGTCTCGACGAAGTTGCCCGCCTCGGCCAGCGAATCGTGGGTGCCGGTATCGAGCCAGGCGAAGCCGCGTCCGAGATTCTTGACGGTGAGGGTGCCATCGGAGAGGAAGTGCTGATTGACCGTGGTGATTTCCAGTTCGCCTCGGGCCGAGGGCTTGATGTGTGCAGCCACGTCGACGACGCTATTGGGGTAGAAGTAGAGGCCCACTACCGCATAGTTGCTCTTGGGATGAAGAGGCTTCTCCTCGATGCTGAGGCAGTTGCCCTTGTTGTCAAACTCGACTACACCGTAGCGCTCGGGATCGCTGACCCAATAGCCGTAGACGGAGGCTTTGCCGCGCTGCTCGGCATCCTCTACGCCCTGACGGAGCAGGGCTGAGAAGCCGGCACCGTAAAATATATTGTCGCCCAGTACGAGGCAGACCGTATCTTGACCGATAAATTCGCGGCCTATGATGAAGGCCTGGGCCAAGCCGTCGGGCGAAGGCTGCTCTGCATACTCCAGCTTGACGCCAAAGTCACTGCCGTCGCCCAGCAGACGACGGAAGAGTGGCAGGTCCTGAGGCGTGGAGATAATCAGGATTTCGCGTATACCCGCCAGCATCAACACAGACATCGGGTAGTAGATCATAGGTTTGTCATAGATAGGGATCAGCTGCTTGCTGATGCCCTTAGTGATAGGGTAGAGGCGGGTGCCGCTGCCTCCGGCGAGTATGATACCTTTCATAGTCGTGTGATGAGGGGGTGTAAGTTTATGTTATTTCGCAAAATTAGCTATTTTCTGCGGAGCATGCATCATCAGGAGCCAATTATTTATCACCGACAGTTGTCTGCGGAACGTCATGGGCTGATGCGGAGAGGACAAGTCGCCTTGTTTGTACAACAAGGTCGGATGTAGTTTAAACTAGGTCGGACTTAGTTTAAACTGGAAGGCGAGTTGTTATCGCCTGATAGCCAGTTAATTATAGAATCATCCGATTTTATTATAACACTTTGGCCATCAAGCGCTTACGGTATGGCGGCCTGATGCTGTTGGCAGGTGTGGCGACGATAGCGGAGGGGATTGAGATAGGGAGCAGGGCAAAAATATTAGGCCAATAGTTCCCTTTTGTAGTCGACAATGATTAACTTTGCGGCAAAATAACAGGGGTGCCATCTTTGTACTTTTGGATTGGCTGAGATCAAACCCTTATCATCTGACCCGGGTAATGCCGGCGTAGAAATTTTATTTTAAGCTTTCCTAATATGAAGCATTTTTTTGTGGCCGCTTCAGCCCTTGTGCTGATGAGCGGAAGCAGCATGGCCGGTACACCGAGCCATCTGAGTAGTGATACCTTGCGGGCTGTACAGCTCAAGGGTGTAGATATCGTGTCGACCAGGGCTACCGGGACGACGCCGGTCGCTTTTACCAATGTCACGCGGGCACAAATCGCGCGCAAGAATATAGGCGTGGACATCCCCTTCCTGCTCAATATGACCCCCTCGCTCACTACGACGAGCGATGCCGGAATGGGCGTCGGCTATACCACGCTGCGCATCCGCGGCATCGATGCCAGCCGTATCAATATCACAACCAATGGCATCCCGATGAACGATGCTGAGGAGCAGGGCTACTATTGGGTCGATGCCCCCGACCTTGCCAGTTCGCTGGGCAGTATCCAGGTGCAGCGGGGCGCAGGTACATCGACCAATGGCGCAGCTACCTTTGGCGCAACGGTCAATATGAAGACCGATGCCCAGCCCGAGGAGTCGCATACCGAGATCAATACCTCCTACGGCAGCTACAATACGGAGAAGGAGACAGTCGCTCTCGGCACGGGCTTGATCGGAAATCATTTCATCCTCGACTCACGACTCAGCAACATCAAGACAGACGGCTATCTCCAGCGTGCGACGGCCAAGCTCAATAGCTACATGGTACAAGGAGGCTACTACAACGGAGAAAACTTCCTCAAGCTCATCATCTTTGGCGGCAAAGAGCGTACCTACCACGCTTGGAATTACGACTGGAAGCCGGGCGTCAACCGCAGATACAACTCCTGCGGCTACATGTACAGCGATGAGAATGGCATGGAGCACTACTATCCCAACCAGATTGACTACTATCTGCAGACCAACTATCAGTTGCTCTTCCATCACCGCTTCAATGACCACTGGAACCTCAACGCCGCCCTCCATGATACCTACGGCTACGGATACTACGAGGAGTACAAGCGCTCACAAGAACTTGCCGCCTACCGACTCGCCGACTTCGGCAGCAAGAGCGACCTCGTGAGACAAAAGAAGATGAAGAATACCTTTGCAGGCGGCGTCTTCTCCCTCGACTATCACCTTCGTAAGTTTGATGCCTCCCTCGGCGGCGGACTCAATCGCTACTACGGCCATCACTACGGCGTAGTCACTTGGCTCAAGGATGTCAACGGCGCAACAGGCAGCAAGCAGTGGCCCGCAGGCCTGACTCCCGAGTGGCAGTATTACCGCAACCGCGGACTTAAGGTCGACGGCAATATTTATCTCAAGGGTTCGTACCGCCTGACCGACGGTCTGAGTCTCTATGCCGACATGCAGTATCGCCATATCCACCATTCAATCGTAGGACCCAGCGACAACTACAACCATACTACCGGCGAGATGCAACGGCTCGACATCCACAAAAACTTTGACTTCTTCAACCCCAAAGCAGGTGTCAACTGGCAGATCAACTCCGCCCACCGCGTCTATGCATCCTTCAGCATCGCACAGCGCGAGCCGACCCGCAACTGCTACACCAACAGTGTGGACCTCTCCGGTCACCCTCTGCCGCAGTTGGATCCGCGACGGGAAAAATTTCTTGACTATGAATTAGGCTACAACTTCCATCAAGGCATCTGGCAGGCCGGAGCCAATCTCTACTATATGGACTATACAGATCAGTTGGTCCAGAATGGTCAGCTCAATGACATAGGCGAAGCCGTCTACATCAATGTTCCGAGCAGTTACCGCGAGGGAATCGAGCTGCAGGCCGCCGTCAAGCCCCTGAGTTGGTTTGACTGGGAAATCAACGCCACGCTCAGCCGCAACCGTATCCAGCACTATACCCAGAGCGATGCCGTATATGATGCCGACTGGAACGTAGTCGGCAATGTGGATACCTATTATAAGAGCACGACCATCGCCTTCAGTCCGAGCTTCATCCTCAACAATGGCTTCAATTTCCACTATCGCGGACTCGAGGCTCAGCTGCAGACCCACTACGTAAGCCGTCAGTACTTGACCAATACCCACGAGCGGGCGCTCAGTATCGACCCCTATCTGGTCAGCGACCTCAATGTGAGCTACACGCTGCATCCCCGTCACTTCAAGTCCGTGACTATCGGCTGCACGATCTACAATCTCTTTGACGAGGAGTATGAGAGCAACGGTTGGGGCTCACGCGCCTACTACCAAGGAGCCAAGGGCAACGAGTACGGGCCTGACTATGGCCTGTCGGCTCAAGCCGGTTTTCATGTCATGGGACACTTGACCATCAGCTTCTAATCCTTTTGCTGGCATGACGGACTTTGTCGCTGCGCATTGGCTTGATATCTTGACGACGCTGCTTGGCCTGGTGTATATCTGGCTTGAGTACAAGGCCCACATTGGGCTTTGGATCGTCGGCATCATTATGCCTGCGCTCGACGTCTACCTCTACTACAGCCACGGGCTCTACGGCGATGCAGGTATGGCGGTCTACTATACGCTGGCTGCCATTTACGGCTACGCAGCCTGGCGGATGAAGGGTAAGGGAGCTACCGATGACGGGCAAGCTCCGGCGGAGAAACCCATCACACACTTCCCGCGGCGCCTCATACTGCCTGTGACGGCTGTCTTTGCCGTCTTGTGGGTATTGACATGGTGGGTGCTCAGCCACTATACCAATTCCAATGTGCCCTGGACCGATGCCTTTACCAATGCGCTCAGTTTTGTCGGCCTCTGGGCCCTGGCTCGTAAGTACATTGAGCAATGGGGATTTTGGATAGTCGTAGACTGCGTCTGTACGGTGCTGTATGTACAAAAGGGCATTCCCTTTAAGGCCGGTCTCTACGGACTCTATGTAATCATCGCGATATTAGGATACTTCAAATGGCAGAGATTGATGCGCGCCTCCCGCAGCTGGAGCTGATACGTCCCTGGGATGCAGTCATCCTGGCGGCAGGCGATTTTCCTTCGTCGGCACGTGCCCTGCAAGCCTTGAGGGAAGCTCCCCACTTGGTCTGCTGTGATGGCGCTTGGGAGGGACTGCGTGATGCCGGTCTCAAGGCTGACAGGGTGATAGGCGACGGCGATTCGCTGACAGCGGCTGACAAGGCAGAGCTGGGCGAGACATTCGTACACATCAGCGAGCAGGAGAGCAATGACCTGACCAAGGCGGTACGCTACGCCTCAGCTCAGGGGTGGACCAGACTCCTTCTGCTCGGTGCCACAGGCAAACGCGAAGACCATACGCTGGGCAACATCAGCCTGCTTGTCAGGTACAATAGGATGGGACTGCGGACGGCCATGCTTACGGACCGGGGACTCTTCATCATCGGGCAGAGCGATGCCGAGTATACGGCCTGCAAGGGACAAGAGATATCGGTCTTCAATATCGACTGCTGCCACTTGTCGTCAGAGGGCCTGGTCTACCCGGTACGGCCTTTTGATCACTTATGGCAAGGTACGCTCAACGAGGCCCAGGGAGAGACCTTCCGCCTGCAGGCCGACGGCTGCTATCTCCTCTATTGCGTTGCCGATGACACCGCAGGCTAAATCGGACTGATTGAGAAGCATAGATACAAATGATACATCGGACCTGGTAAGTGCTGGGTCCGATGTCGTTTAAAAACAGGTGTGACTTGTTGTTTATCGCATCCGATACGTCAAGGGGAGAAGGGACGGCCTCGATAGTCGGACAAGGCGGCGTCTGATGCGGCAAACGGGTCAATGCTTGTCTACGTGGAGATAGAGGGCGAGTTGGAAGAGATAGTCGCTCAGCCGATTAAGGAGTTGCAGTACAGAGGGCGAGACGGCCTCCTGTGCAGCCAGGGCTACGACTCTGCGCTCAGCCCTCCTGCAGACAGTGCAGCAGACATGGGCTGTTGCGGCAGCCCGATTGCCGCCGGGGATAGTGAAGCCGTGGCGCTCGGGTAGGAGAGCGCTCATGCGGTCCATCTCCTGCTCCAGCGTGGTAGCCAGCGTGGAAGGGATAGGCGGTATGTCATCGACAGATGCATAGGGCGTGGCGAGCGAGGCACCGACCTGGAAGAGGGTGTGTTGGACCTGCTCGACACACTGGGCGTCGTGGTCAGACAGATAAGTGACCAGCAAGCCCAAGAAACTGTTAAGCTCGTCTACAGTGCCGTAGGCTTCGACGCGCAGGTCAAACTTGCTCACGCGCTGTCCGCCTGCAAGCGATGTCTGGCCCTGGTCTCCGCGGCGTGTGTAGAGTCTGTGTATGGTCATGGCCGGGATATTAGTAGTGAAAGTCAATAATGTAGTCTTGCCGGGCGTAATCGGGCGAGGTGAAAAGCAATCCTATGCAGTGGAGGTCAAAACTGACGCCTATCTCTGCCTTGTGCAGAAACTGCTGCCAGCGTCTGGCGTCTGACTTGGTGCAGTAGAGGCGGTCCACAATCAGCAGGCTCTTGGGACCCAGATGGGACTTGATCAGGTCGTAGCAGGATTGTAGATAGGTCGTATCGGGGATAATCAGCATGTCGGCGATGCCTGCTTCGTCGAGGCTGCGCTCCAGTATCTGCGGGTTGAAGTATGTGGAGATACTGGCTTTCTTGCAGCCCATCGCTATATAGCGGTGCGACATATACCATCCGTCATCGGGCATGACGACTTTAGACGGCTGGACATAGTTGCTGAGCCGGAAGAGCAGGGCATCGACCTTGGCATTGCTGCCTACGGCCTGGCGCGGCAGAGACTTGCGCTCCGCGGAGAGCGACTGGTAGGCGTAGTAAGGCAGACGCTGATTGATGACCTCCCTTTCCAAGTTGAAAGCAAAAGGCGACTGCAAGCCGTATCCGCCCCTGTGGGTGATACGACGCAGACGAACCGCATACTTGCTGAGTAAGGGGCAGATGTTAATCATATCTGACAAAAGTACTAAAATCTGTGTAAAAAAGAAGATTTACCCGCATTTTTTTAGAGTCTTGTATCGACATGTACTGTCTGCATCCGATCTGTCCCTTTAGGGACCGTGCCTCTGACGTAGGAGATGGGATGATGTCTGCCAGCAGCGCGTATCCGGTCATTGCAGCATGAGGGGAAGTAATTATTATATGACTTACAAATCAGGTCCAGTGATATCTGCCGGACGCACTTCGCTTTCGTATAGGAGCAAGAGACCTTAGACGGTCGGCTGCTCGCCTGCAATAAGTATATAATTTTGTAACAAAGACTATCAATTTGAGATAGAAAAAACACTTTATCAAGGCTGAATATGACACTTTTTGAGTAAATTGACAATAAAATTTATCTTATATATTTTTTTTCTGCCAAAATGTATTTATTTTTGCACTAAAAAGGAGTGGTATCATACTATGTCAACAATAATATACGATTCTCCCATTTTTGGGCCGATTCACAGTAGACGCTTGGGGCTTTCGCTAGGTATCAACTTGATGCCTGGTGACGGTAAGGTGTGCACCTTTGACTGCATTTACTGTGAGTGTGGCTTTAATGCTGAACATCGTCCTAAGAGCAAGCGGCCTACCTCTATCGAAGTACATGATAAGCTGATAGAGGTACTGACCCAGATGAAGCGAAAAGGCCAGTTGCCCGATGTACTCACCTTTGCCGGCAATGGCGAGCCCACGGCCCATCCCGACTTCAAGGAGATTGTAATCGACACTTTGGCTCTGCGTGACCAGTACTGCCCTGATGCTAAAGTCAGTGTTTTGACTAATGGTACACTGGTAGACCGCAAAAACGTATTTGATGCCTTAATGTTGGTCGACAACAATATCCTGAAACTTGATACAGCTGATCCTGAATATATCGGTGTCGTCAATCGCCCGATTATCTGGTACAATGTAGGAGCGCAGGTCAAACTCTTCAAGCGCTTTAACGGACACTGTATCATACAGACCATGTTTATGAAGGGTACTTATGAGGGTGAAGACGTATCCAATCTGAGCAACAAGTATGTTGCTCCCTGGCTGCGCGCCATCAAGCGCATCAATCCCAGTGAAGTTATGATCTACACCATAGACAGAGAGACTCCAGACAAAGATCTCCAGAAGGCCTCTCCACAAGAACTGGACGAGATTGTCGCTCGTGTCGAAAAACTCGGCATCCATGCGACGGCATCATACTAGGGTCAGACACTCTACCGTGTATACAAGACTCCGCCCTGGGCGGAAAAAGGCTTGCATACTTCTCTCTTTGCTATTTTTTCCACTGGCAGGCAAAGCTAATGTGACAGCTCGTATGGGCGATACATTGGCCGCGGTTCAGTCGGCTCCTATCCCAGTGCAACTGGCTCCGAGGCAGAGCGGTCAGCGTCACAAGGGAGCTGTGCTGGCTATGCCCCTAAGTCATGTAGACGGATTTACCCTGCCGGTGACTACGCTGACCATACTGGTGGGTACCATCACGCTCCGCAATGAGGACAAGCGCTTCTATCATCGTATGGAGACGCCTCTGGAGAGCCGCAAGCACTGGTACGATGCGCCTCTGAGCGCTTTGCCGCTCGGTGCGATGCTGACTTTGAAAGCCTTGGGGGTATCCAGCCGCGACACGTGGGGACGCATGTTGGCCAGCGACGCGATAGGCGGCGCGATAGCCTATAGCATGAGCTCGGTGCTCAAGCAGTGGGTCGCCCAACCGCGGCCCGATGGCTCTGGCAAGACGTCTTATCCCTCTGCTCATACCGTGCTGGCCTATGCAGGTGCCTCCATGCTTGAGGAGGAATACGGCCATCTCTCTCCCTGGGTGCCGATCGGAGGCTATACGGTGGCTACGGCGACGGCCTTCCTGCGTATCCATGAGGGACGGCACTGGAGCTCGGATGTTATCAAGGGCATGTCGCTGGGTATCAACTCGGTAAAAGCGGGCTATCTGATTGGCGACATCCTCTTCAGGGAGCGGGGACGCAAACTGGAGGACGTACCCTATATTCTGGATACCCGGTCGGAGTGTCCCTCGTATGCCGCCCTCTATAGCGAGGCGGTGTTGATGCCGGGAGACTACAGTCTCGGCGACGGACGCAGGCTGGCCTTCAAGAGCGGATATGGTGCCGGCGTGGACGGCGGATGGTTTCTGTCACCTCACTTTGGGATCGGTGCGCGGGCAGGTCTGACAACGTTTCTGCCGGAAGTGGACAAGGTGTCGATCGGAGAGCAAGTGACTTTTGCGGGCGCTGAGGTGGGACTGCTCTACTCACAGCCGATAGGCGGGAGACTGCTCCTCGGTGCTCGTCTGGCCGGAGGTATGCTGCAGCAGACCGAGGGTAAATCGGCCTTGCGGCAACAAGGCATCAGTCTCGATCAGCTCTACAGCGCCTCAGCCGGCATCAGTCTCGACTACCGCACGCGCAAGCATCTCTCCACGCGCTTCTTTGCCGACTATAGTTTGCTCATGCGTCGCTCAACTCAGCAGTCTGTAGGCATCGGGGTGGCAACGGCGTATCGGTTTTAGCTATCTGGTGATGGCGCAAATGGCTTTTTTAGGTACGCAGTTCGGCCTTGTATCATATAAATCAGTAATTTTGCACTTGGATAGCCCCAGTTTGCCCGTTCATGGGAGACATCGCGGGCTGCGGGTCCCATATAGACAATCCTCAATCCTCATCATCATGACAGTAAAGCAAAGCTGGAAGCAAAAAGGCTACGTCGACGAGCCGATACCGGCCGGTATAGATTTGGTCAAAGAGATACGCAAGATGTGCAAGGACAAACATGCAATCATCCTTGCCCATTACTATACCGACAAGTCCCTGCAGGAGATAGCCGACTTCGTGGGCGACAGCCTCGCTCTGGCTCGCCAGGCCGCCAAGACCGATGCTGAGATCATCGTCATGTGCGGTGTACACTTCATGGGCGAGACCAACAAGGTATTGTGTCCCGACAGGAAGTGCCTTATCCCAGACCTCAATGCCTCTTGCTCCCTGGCCGAGAGCTGTCCGGCGCCGGCACTCAAGGCTTACAAGGCCAGCCATCCGGGCTACAAGGTCATCTCTTACGTCAATACCACGGCCGCAGTCAAGGCACTCACGGATGTGTGCGTCACGAGCTCCAACGCAAGTGAAATTGTGGAGAGCTTCCCGCGCGACGCCAAGCTCATCTTTGGTCCGGACCGAAACTTGGGCGCTTATATCAACGCCAAGACGGGACGCCACATGCTCCTGTGGGACGGAGCCTGCATCGTACACGAGCGCTTCTCGGTCGCCAAGATAGCAGAACTCAAGCGTGAGCATCCGCAAGCCAAGGTGCTGGCACACCCCGAATGCAAAGGGCCTGTACTTGCCTTGGCTGACAAGGTAGGGTCGACGGCTGCACTGCTCAAGTACACGATGCAGAGCGACGAGCAGGAGTTTATCGTCGCCACGGAGAGCGGCATACTCTTTGAGATGCAACGTCATTCGCCAGACAAGCACTTCTATCCTGTACCACCCGAGGTCACAGAGGACAGTCCCGTGGGCTGCAGCTGCAATGAGTGCTCCTATATGCGCCTTAATACGCTGGAGAAACTCTACAACTGCCTCAAGTACGAGTGGCCTGAGATAGAGATCGATCCGGAGGTGATACGAGGTGCAGTAAGGCCAATCAATGAGATGCTGAATATCTCTGCAAAACTCGGACTCTAGATCCAGAGTCCAGTCTGCCGGAGTCTATGGATACCAAGTCCGACCTTCATCACAAGAAGGCCGGACTTTTTTTTAAGCAATAGCGGATGTCGTCTGAATAGGATGTGAGTCAATTGAAACAGCATATGAATCGGCCGAAACTGTATGCGACTAATTTGAGATCAGAAGCCACCTCCTCACATGTAAAGGAGACAAGACGAAGACAGCACATGAGCTTAGTCACATATTGGTGGGACACAACACTTTGCCAACCGCCTGCTGCATATCATCTCCAGTGGCTTATCCGTTGCTTCCGTTGCCGACTCGCAGGCATGCGTCCATGACGGAGACGCTCTAAGCAATCCATCAGGCAGACTATATCGGACAAAATCTTGACTGCTCTCCCTTGCTGCGCGATGATTTTCTCCCGCAATCCCAGTCACTCTCCCTTGCTGCCCCGATGCCTCTCCTCACTGTCCAATCACTCTTCCCAACCGTCCCACTTTCACCAGAAGTCCCTCTCTAAGAGCCCAGCTTGCAAATGCGGACAGCCATTCTTATCAAGGCCCGTTGAGATAGAGAATTTTTATTATAAAAAAATTGAGTTGAGATTTTCGGTTTTTACTTGAAGGCGAAAAGGTGAAAATTCGCTCAAACGGCCTTTGTAACTTACTGAAAGCCAACGAATTGCGAACAATATTTGACATTCTTGCAACTAGCTGGCTATCAGGCGATAACAACTCGCCTTCCAGTTTAAACTACATCGGACTTAGTTTAAACTACATCCGACCTTGTAGCGCTTACAAGGCGACTTGTCATCACAACATCGGCACCTGTAACGGAGGTATTTCGAATTTATTATATAAAAAAAAATGATGAACTATTGTCCTCGTGGGGAGTATTGGGCGTGGAAGGGCGCATACGGGCGAAACCGTCCTCGCGTAATACATTTTCAAAGGGTGCTGAAAGGATACCGTGCGATGGTCAGTAGCTAGGCGACGGGACAGGGGTGAAGAGGGCGGTCTGAAACGACTCGGTTTCAGGGCTGCTGCATTCTGGAAATATGACGATGAGATGTCTGGCTTTTCCTGTATGATTACTGTCGCTCAAACGCAGTGGTAGAGCTTTCCTGTCCAAGGCTGAAACGGTTTCGGGCTTGTCTGAGCGGCTCTGCAGAATTCCAAAGTCTGGCTTTGTCACATGTCTAAACGATACACTTGTTCCACTATTAGCCTACTTAGCTATAGAGCAAGCCGGACCTGCACTGCTGCCGGCCCGGCTTGTCAGTCTTGACGGCGCATCGGGAGCCATGGCGTGCTCCACGGTATGGTGCGCTAGTAGGCTGTCTTGTCCGGCTTGTCTTCCCAGTCGCGAAATGCCTGTAGCGCTTGGTCACGCATGAGAGTATTGGTCGGCAAATGGCGCTCGTGGATGGGGAGCTCGAGCTCTTGATAGATAAACTTGTCGTCAAAGTGGATACGGGCGGCATCGTCCTTGGTACAGGCGAAGTAGAGATGGGACAGATGGGCCCAGTAGATGGCACTGAGGCACATAGGACACGGCTCACAGGAGGAGTAGATCTCGCAGCCTGAGAGGTCGTAGGTGTGGAGACGGGCGCAAGCTTCGCGAATGGCGGTCACCTCAGCATGGGCCGTGGGATCGTTGGCCAGGACTACGTGGTTGGCGCCACGCGCTATGATCTCACCGCCTTTGACGATGACGGCGCCAAAGGGGCCTCCGCCCTGCTTGATATTGTCTATGGACAGGCGTATTGCCTCGCGCATGAAGTCTTGCGAAGTCATGGGATAGTAGGTGGTGTGTGGGTTGTAGGATGGGTGCGGACTTACTTGACAAATATCTTGCGTCCGTCGAGGATGTAGATGCCGCGGGTCGGATGTGATACCTTGCGGCCTGAGAGGTCGTAGTAGGTACCTTGGTGGCGCTGGACGGTGGGTGTGTCCTTGATAGCCGAAGGTCCGATGATAAAGCTCTTGGAAGTGCTGTCTCCACCCGAATTGAGCAAGTAGGCATGGTTGGCCGGGATGGACAAGCCGGCGGCTGTGAGGCACATCTTGCCTGAGCCGTTGACCTCGGCCAAGACATAGGCGTAGTCCTCTGTGACTGACTTGGATGCAAGTGTACCGTGCAGGAGGTTGCCGTCGGGCTCGTCGATTACGGAGAGTGCGTCACTGGCTACAGCCTCAAGGGTGTAATTGCCCGGATCAGCCTTGAGGATGACGGGGGTGGCATAGGGAATGGCCTGGCCGGCTTCGGCGTACTTCTGCAGTGTGACGGTCGTGACGTCCTGGGCGACTGCGATGTAGGCGGTGACGCCCTCAGGTATCAGGGCAGTATAGGGCAGGCAGGTGGTGGCATATCCGATGGAGGAGATATTGATGGTGGTCGTCGGGTCAGCCGTCTGGCTGTAGAGCAGTGAGACGTCAGAGGCAGAGAGAGGCTTGCCCCATATGCGGGCGATGGAGATATCGCCTGTCCAAGGGTAGTCGCAGGTGGAGGAGCCGTTAGAGGCATTGGCATCTCCGCCTACGGCAAACCACTGCCACTGGGCGAAGGGCAGATCGGTGACTTCGTTGCCATTGAGTGAGCGGTAGGCGGCACGCTGTCCGTCGATATAGAGCGTAGCGGTGGTGTTGCCGACCTTCATCGTGTCGGGATGGGGCTCAAATACGGTAACGTAGTGGATATATCGGTCGGTGTCAAACTTGTCTGTGACGTTGAAGTTGGCGGAGCCTTGTGAGTAGACATAGCTGGTGGGGCCGGAGCATCCATAGGCGTTGGCATTAAACTTGACGGCGCCTGTATTCCATACTTCCAGGCCTGGTCCTCCGCCTGCTTGCTGGCCGCTCAGTCCGCAGATGATCCTAGGCCGATTACCGGAGGGTACTTTGGCGTATAATTCAATGCTGTAGCCATCCTTGAGGGCTCTGGTAAATGCGGGGTCATAGTAATAAGGGCGGCGGAGGAAATTGGTGTTGGTCCCATCGCATACCATCTCGTAGCGCTTCTGATCTGAGTTGAACTGGGTTGTGATAGTGGCATCGCTGGGCTTGTCCAGTGTGTGATAGACAGAGGCATCGGCAAAGCCGCCGTTCTTGCTGAACTGCACGTCGAGGAGACGGTCGTCTACATCGGGCTCGGTAAATGCCTTGACACCGCTGGTGTCGTAGATCTGAGCTATGCAGTCGTCGCTGAGAGCGCTATTGTAGACCTTAAAGTAGGAGAAGGTCGTCGCATTGGGGTTTTCAACAGTTGTCGGAGTGTCTTCGCTGGCTGCATCGCCGCCTAGGATAAAGAACATCTGGGTTCTGCGCCTGCTGGTGCCGCAATTGGGATAGATGAAGGGGCCGGCTCCGTCGAGCTGGGCAGACGTTACAAGTTTGCCGTTGACGTATATCTTCTCAGTGTGGGTGTTGGCGTTGATGGCTATGGCTACGTGATAAAACTGGCCGGGGTGGAGATAGTAGTTGGAGTAGACATGATTGTATTTACCCCACTTGCTGGTGGAGTAGAGATACTTGTAGATGTACTCAGTGGAGAGGCCCTTGAGACTATACGTGCCGTCGGCGTTGGCCGTCTTGTCGGTGACGTTGTGCATCAGGGAGAAACCGCCACCACCTTGGCTGCCGAGGATTTTGAGTGTATTGGCGTGACTCCACGTATTGTCTGTGGAGGAGTAGGCAGCGCTTGCCGTCTTGTCCAGGCGGAAGAGTGTTTCGATGGTGAACTCGTCTTGCAGCGCCTGACCTACTTGGTCGGAGCCGTTGTAAGTGACATAGAAGGCACTTTTGCCGTTGTAGGACGACGTATTGCCATCGGTGGTCTGCAACTTGGAGCTTCCGAGATAGTAGGAGCCGTCTCCGGAGGCCTGTACGACGGCCTCACCCAACGTGCCTACGGTATTGGTGGAGGAGCCTACCCTCTTGTGAATGCCGCTGGAAGTGAAATTGACATCGAGTACGACACTGTTTGCCGTAATGTTGCGGAAGCTTTTCCAGCCCGATGTACTCTTGTATATCTGAGCACATCCGCTGGGTACAGTGAGTGCGATGGAGTAGCGTTGGGAGTAACTTAGTCCGTTGAGGGGGCATTGGGCAGGATTGGTGATCTTGCTTGTGATCTTGGCAAGCTTGGAGCAATTGTAGAAGGCATTGTTTCCGATGCTCGTCAGCGTCGAGGGGAAGGTGATGGATACCAGATGGGTAGCATTGTAAAAGGCTCTGTCGGCGATGGAGGTGACCTTGTAGGTCTTGCCTGCATCGGAGACGTAAGAGGGAATGACTACGTCGGCATTGGCCCGGGCCCAGCCTGTCACCTGAGCTGTCGAGTCACTCGAAATACGGTAGGTGACACCTCGGTTGAGGATAAAATTCTTCCAGTCCCCCGCGGCATCCTCAGGAGACATGAAGTATATATGATTGCTGTTGCACTGATAGACTACCCAGCCGTCATAATTGACCGAGCAGTCCTCAAACTCTCCGGCGAAGGTGCCGGTCATGTCGAGCTCCTTGTCCATCTTGCGGTTCTTAAGGTCCCAGATGTAGAGCACATTGGGCTCATCTGGCGTGTCAAAACCGCAGGGGATGTAAAAGAGACCGTTGTGTATGGCACCGCCCTGGGTCACTGCGTTGAAACTGCCAGAGTATGTATCCTCCAGATAGTAGCTCTCGAGCGCGTCGGCGTCGGTCAGTTTGACGATGGTCGGTTTGCCCGGGCCTACCTCGGGAATGGCAAACTTGCGGAGGTAGTGCTTATTGCCCTCCTTGCCGGCTCCGAGGCTATTGGAGAAGGCGTAGAGATAGTTGTTCTGACGGTCGATGGTCCAGAGTACGACAGGATACGACATAGCGTCGTAAGAGATCTTTTGCACGAGGGTGGAGGTGCCCTTGTCAATATCCAGACGCTCAACATAGCAGACACTCTTCATCTTGTCTTCGTCGGTGTAGCCGTTGCATCGGGTGACGTAGAGCAGAGGGAGTTTGTCGCTGGAGTCATAAAACTGATTGCTAAATGCAGCTACGTTGGCGTGGTTGTACTGCGTCTGGCTGCTGTTGTAGCTGGCGAGGCGGAAGGTCGAGAGTTTGGTGGCGCTTGTACGGCTGTTGATACGGTAGACATTGCACGTGCCATAGTTTTGCAGGCTTACGAGGTAGTTGCCCCATGTGTCCATGCCCTGCACACCAGAATGGGAGAGGGTGAAGCCTTGCTCAAACTGAGGGTCACTACTTAGGGATGATGCGGTCTCTTGGGCCTGTATGGCGGGCGCAAGAGCAAATGAGGCCCCGATGAGGGCGGCGGATAGGAAGGTATAGATGTGTTTCATATCGTCTGAAGACAGTATTTATTGGTCTATAGTTTTGTAGACGACAAAGTTAAGTACATTTTGTGAATGTTGTCTCGTTTTTTAATTTAAAAATTTGACGCTTTGGCCGGCAACTTGTCTGGCGCGGTAAACGGGAAAGCATATCTGACCGAAATAAGGCGGCTTCTGCCAAGGAGTGGAGGCGGATGAGCTCAATAGGATATCTGACCTTGCTCTGAGGGTAGCAGGTCTTATGATGGTAACAAGACTACTGATGTCTGCAAAAGGGGAGAGGCAGACTATTTGATGAGGAGCACCTTGGCTACGGCGCCCTTGCTGCCATCGGAATTGGAGCCTATGATGTAGTAGATCCCGGTGGCGGCGCGCTTACCCTGCTTGTTGCGCTGATTCCAGGTGAAGGTGCCACCTACAGACTGGCCCTGATAGATGACTTGGCCGCCTGTGGAGACAACTTTGACATCACAGTCCGAAGTAAAACCGGTCACTGTGACATTGCCTAGGTAGTCGGGGCGTACAGGATTGGGGTATACACGGAGCTGATTGCTGGAGAGAGAGGTGGCGGGCTCGGTCGCATCGGAGCGGTAGCCGATAAGT
Organism: uncultured Prevotellaceae bacterium; assembly: GCA_900316315.1. Lineage (GTDB taxonomy): Bacteria > Bacteroidota > Bacteroidia > Bacteroidales > Bacteroidaceae > UBA6382. Next base: position 108,066 of record ONCK01000007.1, on the reverse strand, counting down.
CCCTTGTCGGTGCCGATCATGACTTCGCCTGTCTCGCTGTTGATGGCCAAGGAGTAGATCTCGTCGGAGAGTAGAGGCGAGTTGTCCTTGGTAAAGTGGTGGATAGTCGTCAGACCATCGGCACTGACGAGATATATACCGTCTCCGCTGGTGCCAAACCACTTGCGGTTGCCGCCGTCTATGGCGATGGCTGTGATGGGGACGCTGTTGAGGAGATAGTCGGCCTGATTGGTGCCGTCATTGCGCGGCACTTTGACTTGTTCCCATACGGGGGAACTGAAAAATGTATCCGGGTCGCGCAGGACAAAGGGTCCCGTGTCGGTACCAATCCAGATGGCGCCGTCACGGTCTTGGGCTACGTCGTAAAGCTGATTGAAGGAGTAGGAGGTATTGTCCTGATTGGTGACTGTATACTGAAACTTGTAAGTGTCGTCGGCCGTATTTTGGAGTGTGCCCCCGTAGTCCAGACAGAGTATGCCAGCGTGGTGTCCAAGCGTATTGGTACGTCGGTGGGTGATCCAGGCGCGGCCGGAGTTGTCAAAGATGAGCTTGTCAAATGTAGGGTAGCCCGCAAGCTCACCGATATAGATGCTCTGCCATGTGGAGTCGGCCTTGTAGATCTTGATAATGGTGTCGACCTGATCATTAAGCATCCAGAGATTGCCGGCTGCGTCATAGGCGGGAGCACCGGCGCGGGTGTAGGCCACCTGTTCCTGCTGGCCGGGGAAGATAGAGGTCAGGGCACTGTTGGTGCAGGTATGGAGACGGACGAACTTGCCGTTGCGGTATTCAAAGAGCCCTCCGACACTGCTTGTAGCGAAGTGGTGGGTCGCATCATTGGGATCCTCGACGACACCCGTGATGTTGAGATAGAAATTGCCGGTCTTGATGGCGATGCTGTCCTCGCTAAAGTTGAACCAGTGGCCATCCTGATAGGTCATGACGGTGGCGGCATAGTCGAGGCCGGAGTAGTTGAGGCTGCCGCCACCGACGAGGAGCTTGTGCTGTGGGGTATAGGTGAGCCAGTAGCAATAGTTGCGGATAGGACTGTCGGGGATGACGGAGAGAGAGTCGTAGGTAAGTGTCGCGGCGTCGCTGCGGAGATGCTGCAGTCCGGCGTAGCCGTTGCTCACCCAGAAGCCTGAACCGTCGTAGCTGGCCCATGCGAAGGTATTGGCGAGGCTGTAAGTATGGAGAGTTTCGTCGGTATCCATCGTGATGAGGCTTGAACTGTTGCCCATCACGAGAAGGGAGCCTTCGGTATTGACATAGCTTATCTGGCCTTGGTAGAGGCATGTGCGGGGAGCCATATAGTCGTTGAGCGCATAGAGGGCGTTGCTATAGAGAGCGTAGGGCTGCCCGTCAAAGGTGAAGAGCAGGACAGGCTTGCCCTTGTTGACGATGCGCCAATTGTTGCGGTCAAGCAGATTGTCGGTTGTGCGGCCAGCATAGATGCCGCTGGAGGTGACGACATAGAGCTGTCCGTCGTAGGAGATGGCGGATCTGACGGCTTGGCCGAGATTGTAAGTGTTGGAAAACTCGCCGAGCTCCATGTCAAGTACGACTAGGCCTGCATTGGTGGAGAGATAGGCGTACTTTCCTTGGATGGCGACGCTGTTGACCGTCTTGTCGGAGAGGCTGGAGTTCTTATACTGCGGCAGGTTGGAGATGCTGTCGTCGAGAGTCAGGATGTCGATGTTCCAGTCAGAGTAAACGAGGAGTATAGAGGAGAGCTGACTGTTGTAAGCCATGTACTTGATGTCGGTATCACTGAGCCCTGTGACCTTGGAGAACGTATGCACGCGGCTTTCGCCGGGGATATAGTAGTAGAGGTCGCCGCTGGCGAGCGAGTAAATACGGTCTCCGGCTATGATATTGCGCGTTGCGTCATGATAGGACAGGTAGGCTGTCCAGTCGCGTCCCCAGGAGGGAACTGCCAGGAGCAGTGCGAGTAGTGTCCACAGCAGTTGTCTTTTGCTCATTGTCTCTGTTTTAGATAGTCCAGTAGCTTGTTGACGGCACGGGCACGGTGGCTGATCTGATTTTTGCATTCCTCGCCCATCTCGGCAAAGGTCTTGCCGGTACCCTCTGGGGAGAAGACGGGGTCGTAGCCGAATCCGGCTGTACCGCGGGGCTCGGTGGTGATCTTACCTCGGACTTCGCCGCGGAAGAGATGCTCCTGTCCTTTCTCTATTAACGCAATAACTGTACAAAATCTTGCCTTGCGATTGATTTTTCCTTGCATTTCAGTCAGGAGCTTACGCTTATTGGCTTCCGGATCCTGGTCTGCGCCGGCATAGCGCGCAGTATGTACGCCGGGTGCGCCACCCAAGGCTTCTACCTCGAGACCTGTATCGTCGGCAAAGCAGTCCAGGCCATAGTTGTCGTATACGTAGTGGGCCTTGATGAGAGCATTGCCCTCGAGTGTCTCGGCTGTCTCAGGAATGTCGGCATGGCAGCCGATATCGCTCAGACTCAATACCTGCAGCCCCTGGGGCATGAGTTCGCGTATCTCGCGCAGTTTGTTGGGATTATTGGTTACAAAGACGATTTTCTGATACATGGCGGATGGGGTTTGGAGGGGAAGTCCTATTTGCCCTTCATCTTGTCAAAGCCTTCGCCAAAGACACCGACGACCTTGCTCTGGGAGACGAAGGCATTGGAGTCTATGCGCTTGATGAGGCGAAAGATGCGTGTGCTCTCCCGTCTGCGGGCTAGCACGAGGAGTACCTTTTGCGACGACTGGGTATACCATCCTGTGCCGTCGAGCACTGTGACGCCGCGCCCGGCCTTGTTGATGGCGCGGGCGATGGCTGCGTAGCGCTGGGAGATAATCAGGAACTGCACGGACTGACGCATGTTGCTCATGACGTAGTCTAGGGTGAACGTCTCGACGACCATGGAGCAGTAGCCGTAGAGTAGGAGTTCCACGCGGTGGAATACGAAGAAGTTGGAGGAGACGATGAGGATATCGGTCAGGAGCAGGACGGTACCGAGACTGACGTCGCGGTACTTGTTGACGCAGGCGGCGATAATATCTGTGCCACCGGTGCTACCATTGTTGAGAAAGACGATACCAAGTCCGATGCCCTCGATTGTAGCTCCGATGACGCACGCCATAAACGACTGGTCGCCGAGTATCTGAGGCAACTTGCCGTCAACAGCAAAGAGCTGCTGTCCCGTACCCATGGCAAGAGACATGAAAATGACGGCATAAATCGTGTTGGTAAGAAACTTAAGGCCAAGTATCTTCAGCGCCAGGATGAGCAAGAAGACGTTGATGATGAGGTAGGTGTAGGATGGTTGGAAGCTGGTCGCAAAGTATATGACGGATGCGACACCTGCTATACCGCCGCCGGTAATATGATACGGCAACTGGAAACATACGTACCCTGTGATGTAGAGGATGATGCCGAAGGACATAAATAGGAAGTCACGGAGGTGACTCAGTATGACTTTATTCGGAATACGCATATGGTAAGTTTATGTTAGCAGCGATGCAGTCAGGTCTATATGTTCGTTTGTCTCTGTATGGCAGGACTCAAGGGCGGCCTTGACGGATGCCGTGCTGGCCTGTCGGTCAGAGACGGAGTGTCGCGGGATTACTTAATGACGATGTTGACGATACGGTGGGGAACTACGATGATCTTGACCACTTGCTTGCCCTCCAGATACTTCTTGGAAGCCTCAGCCTCAATGACTGCCTTCTGGATCTCGTCTCTTGTGGCATCGGGAGCAAAGTCCATCGTAAATCGGGTCTTACCGTTGAAGGAGACGCTGAGTGTCTCGCTGTTCTCCTTGAGATACTGTTCGTCCCAGACAGGCCACGGGGCGTCGCAGACCGTTGTCTTGTGACCGAGCTGCTCCCAGAGTTCCTCGCTGATGTGGGGGGCAAAGGGGGCGAGCAAGGCGACGAGTTGCTCGTAGATGCGCTTGTCGTTGCAGTGCTGCTGGGCCAGTTCGTTGACACATATCATGAAGGCGCTGATAGAAGTGTTGTAGCTGAAGACCTCTATGTCGGTGCTTACTTTCTTAATGAGCTTGTTGATAGACTTCAAGCTCTCGGGCTTGGCAGTGCCCTCCTGGGCGTTGATGAGTCCCTCCTTGTCGTGTGTCAAGTTCCACAATTTCTTAAGGAAACGGAAGCAGCCGTCAATACCATTGCTGTCCCACGGTTTACTCTGGTTAATCGGGCCGAGAAACATCTCGTAGAGACGCAGCGTATCGGCTCCGTATCGGTCTACGATGTAGTCTGGATTGACAACATTGAACATGCTCTTTGACATCTTCTCTATTGCCCAGCCGCAGACGTACTTGCCGTCTTCCAGGACAAACTCTGCGTCCTTGTACTCGGGACGCCATGCCTTGAAGGCCTCGATGTCGAGAATATCATTGCTGACGATGTTGACATCGACATGGATGGGCGTCACATCGTACTGCTTGCGCAGATTGTAAGATACGAATGTATTGGTATCCTTGATGCGGTAGACAAAATTGCTACGGCCCTGGATCATACCCTGATTGACCAATTTGTGGAAAGGTTCCTCCTCGCAGCTGTAGCCGTAGTCATGGAGCACTTTGTTCCAAAATCTACTATAGATCAGGTGGCCTGTAGCATGCTCAGTACCGCCTATGTAGAGGTCTACGCAGCGCCAGTACTCATCTTTGTCCTTGGCTACGAGCGCCTGCTGGTTGTGGGGATCCATGTAGCGCAGATAGTAGGCCGACGAGCCGGCAAATCCGGGCATCGTGTTGAGCTCCAGCGGGAAGACGGTCTTATCGTCTATGCGGCTGTTCTCAGTTACTTCCCCCTTGGCCTCGTCCCATGCCCACTTGGTGGCGTTGCCGAGTGGCGGCTCGCCGGTCTCTGTGGGCAAAAACTTGGCTACCTCGGGCAATTCGAGGGGCAGATACTTCAGGGGTATCATCTGCGGGATGCCGTGTTTGTAATAGACGGGGAAAGGTTCGCCCCAGTAGCGTTGGCGGCTGAAGATGGCGTCGCGCAGACGGTAGTTGACCTTGACGCGTCCCAGGTGGTGCTCGCTGACGTACTTCTTGGTCGCAGCAATGGCCTCCTTGACGGTCAGTCCGTTGAGGCTGAAATCTATATAGGGCTTGACATCCTTGCGGGGTGAGTTGGTGACGATACCATCCTTGGCGTCAAAGCTCTCCTTGCTGACATCGCAGCCCTCAATAAGGGGGATAATAGGCAAGTTAAAGGCTTTGGCAAATGCGTAGTCGCGGCTGTCGTGGGCCGGAACCGCCATGATGGCGCCCGTACCATAGCCCGCGAGTACATAGTCGCTGACCCAGATGGGCACTTTGTCGCCTGTGAAGGGGTTGATAGCGTAGCTGCCGGTAAATACACCGGTCTTATCAGTAGCTGCGATGCGGTCGCGCTCGGTCTTCTTCTTGGTCTGTGCGACATAGGCGTCGACGGCCTGACGCTGCTGGGGAGTCGTGAGCTCGGCAACGAGGCTGCTTTCGGGCGCAAGTACCATGAAGGTGACGCCAAACATGGTGTCGGCGCGTGTGGTAAAGATGGTGAAGGTCTTGTCGCTGTCTGCGACCTTAAACTCTACCTCGGTACCTTCGCTGCGTCCGATCCAGTTGCGTTGGGTCTCCTTGATGGAGTCGCTCCAGTCGATGGTGTCGAGTCCGTCGAGGAGGCGCTGGGCGTAGGCTGAGACGCGGAGGCACCACTGGCGCATCTTCTTCTGCACGACAGGGTATCCGCCTCTGACACTAAGCCCTTCTACCACCTCATCGTTGGCGAGTACTGTGCCGAGCTTGGGACACCAGTTGACGACCATGTCGCCCAGGTAGGCGATACGCCAGTTCATGAGCGTCTTGCTCTGGGCGGCAGCGTCCATATTGAGCCACTCGGTGGCAGTCAACTGGATCTCCTGGGTCTCAGCGGCGTGAAGCCCCTCTGTGCCGTGGGCCTCGAGATGCTGGATGAGACCTGAGATGGGCAGGGCGCGGTTGGCATCTGTGTCGTAGTAACTGTCGTACATCAGCTCAAAGGCCCATTGCGTCCACTTGTAGTACTGCGGGTCGCAAGTCCTGACCTCGCGGTCCCAGTCAAAGCTGAAACCTATCTTGTCCAGTTGCTCGCGATAGCGGTTGATATTGTTGACCGTCGTGATGGCGGGGTGCTGGCCCGTCTGGATGGCGTATTGCTCGGCGGGGAGGCCGTAGGCGTCGTAGCCCATGGGGTTGAGCACATTGTATCCCTTCTGGCGCTTGTAGCGTGCGTATATGTCGGAGGCGATATAGCCCAGCGGATGTCCCACATGGAGTCCTGCACCCGACGGATAGGGAAACATGTTGAGTACATAGTACTTGGGCTTATTGGCCTGCTCTGTGACGTGGTAGGTCTTGCTTTCTGCCCAGCGGCGTTGCCACTTTTGCTCTATTTGCTTGAAGTCGTATTCCATTTTTCTTGGTTCGTTGCTGCAATATATTAGGGGGCGCATGATTCATGCGCTGTTTTCGGTCGCAAAGTTACAATTTATTTTGTACTATAAGGTTCAAAGTAAGAGCTATTTGAGGCGGTAAGTACTTTTTCATGGGGGATAAATTGATGCTGCCGTGGTATTGTCGAGGCATTGTGCCCTGCATTCGCTCGCAGGCCTGATGGAGACGGAGCAGAAAGCCAGCCTCGGGGATGCGTCAGAAACTTGGAGGTAAGGGCTGAGGATGCTGGGAGAACTGGTATGCTCTCTGTTGCAAGTGGGTGGCTCAGAAAATAGGTTGCCTGCCATATGTCTCAGAGGACGCGGCAAAGTCAAAATGCAGGAAGAAATTTTATTATAAAAAAATCCTGCTGTCTTAAGCAGAAAATAGGCGGCGCGTGATACAGCTGGCCTTGTTCGCGCAATAAGGTCGGATGTAGTTTAAACTAAGTCGGATGTAGTTTAAACTGGAAGGCGAGTTGTTAGCGATAATAAGGGGCCTGCGTCTCTCAATTTCAAGAAGTCTTATGACTACTTGAAAATCAAGCGTTTGCAAGTCGCGCGCTGACCATGCCAAATGGCTCTCTATGCTATCGCATCGGGAGAAGAGTACATTTTATTTTTTTATATGAAAAAGTGGATATCACATTTTGTCTCTCGGGATGCGGATATGGACATTGCGTCAAGCGGCTAGGACAGATGCTTTGGCGCATAGAGACCGATGCACAAGAGAGTTAGGTCGGCTTGTGGCCCGGCGGATACGGCGGACATGGGGACCAGCGAGGACTAGTCGAGTATGTCGTTGGCGAAGAGGAGGATACGGTTGGTCACATTGACGTCGCTGACACCGCTGTCGAAGTCCAGGGAGAGGAAGCTCAGATTGGGGTAGAGCTGGCGCAGCCGGCGCTCGATACCCTTGGAGATGATATGGTTGGCGATGCAACCGAAGGGCTGCAGGCTCACGACGTGTGTGATGCCGCTACGGGCCATGGTGGCGACTTCGCCGGGCAGCAGCCATCCCTCGCCGAACTGGGCATTGAGGGATACGATGTCGCTGGCGTTGCGTGCGATGTCGTAGATATCCTCAAGGGGATGGTAGTAGCGGAAAGCGGAGCAGATGCTGTTGATTCGCTTGATGCGACGGCTGACAAGGTAGTGGAGTGTTCTGCGGACGAGACGTGGCATGCGCGATGCCGCAATGCCGGTACGCTGCTTGACGTCCTGATTGACAAAGCTCTGGAGGAAGAACTGCGTCAGCAGAGGCGGTTCGATCTCAATGCCGTTGTTGAGCAGCCAATGAGTGAGCTGTCGCTGCGCATAGGGGTTGAACTTGAGGAATATCTCGCCTACTATACCTACGCGAGGGCATTTCTTGTCGACACAGATGCGGTCAAAGTCGTGGGCGGCGCCGGTCAGGTAGTTGATAAGCTCATGGCTCTGGTTGCGCTCGATAGGTGATTTGGCTAGATCGAGATATTTCTCGCGCAGCTTCATGGCCAGTCCCGGTTCCTTCTCGCGCGGTGCCGAGCTGTAGTAAAGCTTAGCTATCGTATCGCTGTAGAGCATCGTGGAGAAGGCGATGTTGGTCAGTTTCTTCCAGTCAAAGCGAAAGCCAGGCTGGACATTGTGTACATCACTGGAGAAGGAGAGCGAAATGACCGGCACATTGTCAAATCCGGCATCGACCAGGGCTTTCTTGATAATGGGAATATAGTTGGTAGCCCTGCACTGGCCGCCCGTCTGCGTCATGGCGACGGCTGTAGTCGCGGGGTCGTAGCGGCCGCTCTTGAAGGCCTTGATGATATCTCCGACGATGAGCGTAGCGGGGTAGCATATCTCATTGTTGGCATACTTCAAGCCATAGTCACCCGAGAGCTCGTCGCTCAGCGGCAGCACGTCGACGTCATAGCCTGCGAGCTTCATAAAGGAGGGTATGAGCGGCACGATAAACTCTGTGAAGTAGGGCACGATAATCTTGGAGTGCTTGAGACGCTCCTCCATGGTGTAGATAGGAGTCGTGACAAAGGGAAGTGCATGAAGCGTCTGGCGCTGGTCATTGACCTTGATGCGTATGCTGTCTACGACGGAGCGTACGCGCAGCTTGAGAGATCCGATGTTGCTGACGTCGTCTATCTTGAGCTGGGTCAGTGCTTTGCCGTAGCGCTTGAGCATCGCGTGGATCTCGTCGAGCATAAATGAGTCTGGCCCGCAACCAAATGAGGTCATTTCGACGAACTGTACGTTGGGGTCCTGCTCTGCAGCCCACTTGGCCGCCTTCTCGATATGCTCGGGATAGGACCACTGGGAGACGAAGTGCATGTCGCTGATGTCGATGTCCTGTCCGCGCGTGATGTCGTCTGTGATGACGTCAACGCCCAGGGCGGCTATCATGTCAGAGATCTTGTGCTGTATGAGCGGATCGGTATGGTAGGGACGTCCGGCGAGGAGTATGGTGAGCCGGCCCTGTGCCTGGCTCTTGGCATAGGCTTCGCGATTGGCGCGGGCGATATCCTGCTCATACTGGGCAAAACTCTCCAGCGCCTTGTCAAAGGCCGGTTTGATGGCCTTCTTCTTTACGCCGAGCGACTTGAGATATTCCTGGCACTGATTGAGGAGTACGCGCTTGTCCTTGAAGGTGATGACGGGCGAGTCCAAGGGTACGGTGAGCTGCATGGAGTTGCGTACGACGTCGGAGTAGCCCGAGACGATGGGGCAGTTGAAGGAGTTGGATCCTTTGCCCATCTGCTCAAATACGACATAGGGCAAGAAGATACGGTCTACCTGCTGGTCCTGCAAGGCAAGGATATGACTGTGTACGAGCTTGGCGGGAAAACAGATATTGTCGGACATGACGCTCTTGAGCCCGCGCTCATACTGCTTCCAGTTAGAAGTCTCGCTCAGTACGACCTTGATGCCGCACTGCGTAAATAGGGTGTGCCAGAAGGGATACTCCTCGTACATATTGAGCACACGGGGGATGCCGAGCGTGAGAAGCGGTTTGTCAGGCGCGTCCTCGGTCCGGTCAAAGAGCAGGTGAGTCTTGGTCTCATACAGATTGGCGCCCTTGGCTCCGTAGTTGCCCTTGTTGCTGAATATGCGCTCACACTTATTGCCCGAGTAGAAGGTGTTGCCGGTCTTGAAGCGGTAGCGGTTGACGAGGCACTGGTTTTCACAGCCGTGGCATTGGAGCTCGCGGGTCTCATACTGGGCATTGGCCATCATATCCTCAAGCTGCTGACCCTCTGTGCGCTGCTGACGCTCAGCATAGAGGGCGGCGCCAAAGGCGCCCATGAGCTCGGGGCGGTCACTGCGGAAGACGGTCTTGCCGATCAGGAGCTCGAACGCGCGGCAAACGGCATCGTTGCGCATCGTGCCGCCTTGTACGACGATATGGTCGCCGAGTTCGTCAAGGCTCTTGAGCTTAAGGACTTTGTGAAGGCAGTTTTTGATGACAGAATAGGATAGTCCTGCTGCGATGTCGCCGACTTGGGCGCCCTCTCTGAGGACTTGCTTGACCTTGCTGTTCATAAATACCGTGCATCTCGTACCCAGGTCTGATGGGAGCTGGGACTTGCATGCCTCGGCGGCAAAGTCCTTGACGCTGTAGCCCATGGATTTGGCGAAGGTCTCGATAAATGTGCCGCAGCCCGAGGAGCAGGCTTCGTTGATCTCAATATGATTGATGACGCCGCCGGACAGGAAGATGGCCTTCATATCTTGTCCGCCGATATCGAGGATGAAGCTGACATCGTCCTTGATGTAGCGCGCCGCAAGGTAGTGGGCGATAGTCTCTATGATGCCACCGTCAAGGCCAAAGGCGGCTCTGATGAGGTCTTCACCGTATCCCGTAGAGCAGCTGCCGATGACGGAGAGCTCTGTGCCGGCTTTTCGACACTGCTCGAGCAGTTGCTCGAGACCTGTGTGCACGGCTGCGATGGGATTGCCGCGGTTGGGGCTATAGTAGGAGAAGAGCAGGCGGTGCTGCTCGTCGAGTAGTACGATCTTGGTGGTCGTAGAGCCTGAGTCGATGCCGAGCAGTGCGCGCAGGGGGCCAGCCGGCAGTGGCATGGTCACGATGCGGTGGCTCAGCTTGTCGGCCTGCCAGGAGGCGAGTGCCTTGGCGTCGGTAAAGAGGGGCTTGAGTGCAGGACTGCCTGTGTATCGGGTATTGTCGGATTGGCTGATGAGGCCGATGAGGTCGGAGAGTGTCGTAGCGGGGTCACTGGTATGGGATGACTGAATGGCGGCGCCCCATGAGGGGATGAGCTGGCTCTGCTCGGGCACGACAAATGCGCTCTCGTCGAGCTGAAGTACATTTCTGAAGGCCTTGCGCAGTGCGGGCAGGAAAGTGAGTGGACCACCACAAAGCAGCACCGGCGGGATCATATCGCAGCCGTGGCTCAGCGCGCTGACCACTTGCATGGCTACAGCATGGAATATACTGGCGGCAATGTCCTCGCGACTCGCGTTTTTAGCAATGAGATTCTGGATATCGGTCTTACAAAAGACGCCGCATCTCGAGGCTATCTGGTAGATACGTCCGGCCTTGAGCGCCCAGTCACTGAGCTGATTGTTGTCAGTGTCGAGGAGAATGGCCATTTGGTCAATGAAAGAGCCGGTACCTCCCGCACAATTGCCGTTCATACGCAGGTCAGGAGACTGTCCGTCGCGGAAGAAGACCACCTTGGAGTCTTCTCCGCCGATGTCGATCATGGTCTTGACTTCGGGATGCACGTTTTGCATGTAGCGGGTGGCGGCTACAACCTCCTGGATGAAGTCCAGTTTGTAGCGTTCGGCGACGCCCATGCCGATGGAGCCGGTCAGCGTGAGTTGGGCACGGGAGTCTGTGCCGAACTTGGTTGCCAAGTCTTGCAACAACTCAAGTGTCAGCTCGCGAATACGGGCATTGTGCCGACGGTATGACTGGTAGATGACTTCGCCTTTGCCATCGAGGACGATAGTCTTGATGGTAGTGGAGCCGATATCAAGTCCGATGTATAAATTAATTGGTGGAGTCTGTGCCATTGTAACGTGCAAAAGTAACAAAATCTGACCAATAAAAATGTCAAACGACTTTTTTTTATGTTTTACGGCGTATTGAGAATGTCAATATTTCTGTCTGTATTGTTGCGCCGCGATCCGGCTGTCGCTTGGCTTGATCTGAAAGTTGACAGGCCGTAAAAAGAGGTACGGATCTGAGACCGGCTACTCAAACACACGCACCTTGTAGAGCTTCAGGTCAGGGACGGTAAGGTACCAGTCGGGATGTACGGAGCGTATATGGGTGGTCCAGAAGCCGGTCTCGGCTTGAGTGTAGATGAGGTGGCGTGTTGTGGGGTCGTAGTTGGCACTTTTGACATTGGCCTGGCCTTGGAGCGGGGCGAAGGTGGAGAATGTGTGGGTCTTGGTATCAAAGAGTCGTACGTTGCGGATATACGTGACGAGCAGGGTATGGTCATCGACGTAAGAGAGATTGTGTCCGCCTGTACCGGGCAAGACCCAGGAGCCAGTACGTACGAGTTTAGGCGTCATAGTAGAGTCACCTTCGAGACGATATTGCCGTATAGAGTCGTATCCGAGGGCATAGAGACGCTCCTCGGTCGACATCCAGACGACGCCGTGGGCGAAGTAGAGGCTGTCACGGTAGAGACATTGATTGCTATAGTTGATATCGTAGATCTCAATGGCGTTTCCCGCCTTGTGGGTAGAGAGAGCTACAGCAATCTTGTTGCCGGGCAGCAGGCACGCGGAGTGGGCCATGGGGGTCGCGGCATAGAACTGGCACGTCTTACTCGAGATGCGAATCAGGGCAGTACCGCCACTGGAGGAGCAGCAGAGCAACTCCTGATTTTTTTGGACGGGGACAGCCTCGTCCATAGAGACGAAGTACTTGTAAATATTGGCTGGCATGGTGCGCCTGGAGTCGGCGAGGGTCCATTGCCATACGATCTTGAGATTTGCCGTATCGCTCTCGTTGGGATCGACGATGAGCAATTTGTCTTCGCCTGAGAGCACGAGGCGCTTCTCCATGGGATAGATATCACCGGCTGCGAGCACGAGCTGATGGTCCTGCGCCCTGGCTATGACGGCGAAGCATGCTATGAGGGCCCAAAGGGTGATGAGCATAGACGAATGCTTCATATGAGGGGTGGAGACGAGGAATAGTAGAAATTAGGCATCGACCTCTTGGCCCAGGAGTGTCGCCGATGTGGCATCGGTCACCTTGACGGTGGCGTAGTCTCCCGCGTGGTGCTGGCCTCGGTCAAAGATGACGACTTTGTTTTGCGATGTGCGCGCGCATACCTGCTGGCTGGAGCGCTTGCTCAAGCCTTCGATCAGTACGCGGAAGGTCTTGCCGATGTCGCGGCGGTAGCTGAGCAGACTCATCTCGTTTTGCAGGGCGATGAGCTCGTTGAGGCGTCGTATCTTGGTCTCCTCGGGTACGTCGTCCTTGAAGTGGCGGGCGGCGAAGGTGCCGGGGCGCTCGCTGTAGCGGAAGAGGAAGGCGCTGTCAAACTGGACCTCACGCAGCAGTGAGAGACTCTGTGCGTGGTCCTCCTCTGTCTCGCCGCAGTAGCCGCAAAACATATCGGTCGTCAGTCCGCAGTCAGGCAGTATGGAGCGGATGGCGGCTACGCGGTCCAGGTACCACTCGCGTGTATACTTGCGGTTCATAGCCTTGAGTATCTTATTGCTTCCACTCTGTACGGGCAGATGGATATGGTGGCAGAGGTTGGGCCGATCGGCCAGGGCATGGAGGGTATCATCGCTCATGTCCTTGGGATGGGAAGTGGTGAAGCGCACCCGCATATCGGGCACGGCGTCGGCAACGAGGCGCAGCAGGTCGGGAAAGCCCACAGTACGCTTACCGTCGTCCCAACGGTAAGAGTTGACATTCTGGCCCAGCAGGGTGAGCTCCTTGTATCCTTTGTCGCGCAAGTCGCGTGCTTCGGCCAATATGCTCTCTACATCACGGCTACGCTCTCTGCCGCGCGTATAGGGCACGATGCAGTAGTGGCAGAAGTTGTTGCAACCGCGTGTGATTGAGACAAAACCGCTGATACGGCCCGACATGATACGTCGCGGGAGCACATCCTTGTAGGTCTCGGTGAGGCTCAGGTCGACATTGATGGCCTTGTGTCCTGTCTCGGCCTGGGAGACGAGGTCGGGCAGTGAGAGGTAGGCGTCGGGGCCTGCGACAATGTCAACTCCGTGGTCGCGGATGAGTGTGTCGCGTGTGCGCTCTGCCATGCACCCGAGTACACCTATGATGAAATGGCGGCCCTTGCGGCGCTCGGCATTGAGCGTGTCGAGGCGATGGACGACGCGCTGCTCAGCATTGTCTCTGACAGAGCAGGTATTGATAAAGATGGCGTCGGCTTCAGCCTCCGACTGGGTGATATCATAGTCGGCCATCTGCATGATGGAGGCCACAGTCTCGCTGTCGGCCACGTTCATCTGGCATCCGTAAGTTTCTATATAGAGTTTTTTCATGCGGCTTTGGAGTGATGGTTGCAAAGGTACGACATTTTTTCTGTCTGCCCAAGGTGGCAGAAGGGGATATTGTGCTGGCTTCCACGAGGGCAGCGGCGGCCTGCTGTCCCTTTTGTCCCTGACTGCTGCGGGCTTGTCTAGACCAGGATGCGGACTACGCACGGGCGGAAGCGCCGCGGATGACGGGGAGGGGAAAAAGAAGGAAAAATATGGCGCGGATATTGGCAATTTCAAAAAGAAAACGTAACTTGCCGCCGATTTTCAATCTCATATATCGGAACGGCCATGGACTACAAACTACTGGTGCTCGATGTAGACGGCACCCTGCTCAATAGCCAGCACGAACTGACTAAGCGTACCCACGACACGCTCATCAAGGCTCAGCAGATGGGCGTACGTATAGTGCTGGCATCGGGACGGCCTCCCTATGGATTGCAAAAGATAGTCGACGAGCTCGATCTCAAGAGCTATGGAGGCTACTTCATAGCCTACAATGGCAGTCAGATATACGAGGCGGCGACCGGCAATCTCATTTTTGAGAGGCGGGTAAATCCGGAGTTGTTGCCCTATCTTGAGAAGAAGGCGCGACAATATCATTTCCCCATCTTCACATACGAGGACAATCGCCTTATTACAGACACTCCCGACGATCCCCATGTGCGTCAGGAGGCGGCGCTCAATGGGATGGAGATTGTCTATGAGCCGGAGTTTAGCATCTGTGTCGACTTTGCGCCCTGCAAGGTGGTGCTTGTCAATGACGATGAGGAAGCCATCAACGATCTGTACGGACGTTGGAAGCTTCGTCTCGGGGGTACGGTAGAAGTACACCGCTCCGAGAAGTTCTTTCTTGAGATTTTACCCTCAGGCATCGACAAGTCGGGTGCTCTGAGTCTGCTTATCGACCAGCTTAAGGTGAATCCTATGCAAGTGGTAGCCTTTGGCGACGGCATACGCGACATCGGCATGCTCCAGATTGCCGGTCATGGTATTGCGATGGGCAATGCTGAGGAGTCAGTCAGGGCATGTGCCGATCAGATCACGGATACCAATGACAATGACGGCGTAGCCAAGGCCCTCGAAAAGGCTTTTGAGACGCTCTACAAGTCTCCTGAGAAAATTCCCCTCAACGAGATCAACCGCCAGCTGAAGACTTCGATGATTGGCCATCTGGGCATCTCGCTCACCTATGTGTCCGACTCACGCGTAGAGGCGACCATGCCGGTAGACCATCGTACGCGGCAGCCCTTTGGTATCCTCCACGGCGGCGCGCCCCTGGCCCTTGCAGAGACGGTAGCCGGCTTGGGCTCCATGCTCAGCATTAAGCCCGAGGAGTATGCCGTGGGCATGCAGGTAAGCGGCAACCATATCAGCTCGGCCCACGAGGGAGACACCGTGAGAGCGGTAGCGACCATCGTACACCGCGGCCGCTCAAGCCATGTATGGAATGTAGACGTATTTACCTCAACCAATAAACTGGTCTCCACCGTACGCGTGGTCAACAGTATCCTGAAGAAGTAGTCTCGCTTGTTGCCCTCCCATGCCGAGAGCCTTGGGAGGGTCTCTCCAGACAAATCCTGACAGCTGCGGGTAAGCCTTGTAAATGAGGAGGTCTACCCTTGCCTCAGCAGATACCAAGGGAGACAGGCATATATCGTTTCATCACTTGGGAAAGCCGGATCTTTGGGCGCTGCGGCGTCTCTCAGACGATCTCGGTAGTGCTTCATCTTTTCACAGTATGGCTTTGCTGTGGCCTATGAGGCGTGGTTACGGTATAGGAAGAGTTGAAAAATTATCGTAAAGCCATCGAAAGGTAGTAGCCGAAGGGAATGGACAGTTTCTGTCCGCCTCCTCCGGTCTAGCTGTGCCGCCCAGTTCTTGCCAGTCGGGTGCCTTCCATGACGCTATCCTGTGGAGGCATCCTATAGCGGGGAAGGACATTGCCCACAGGCGGCCTTCGTTTCCGGAGTTCCCCCAAGCGGACGACAACCCGTCAGTTTTGGGATAGCTCATCCGTTTTTATACGATAAAGACGAGATACCGCCTCAAATAGGTGCCGATGTCGTGATGACAAGTTGCCTTGTAAGCGCTACAAGGTCGGATGTAGTTTATAAACTAGAACGGACTTAGTTTAAATTGGAAGGCGAGTTGCTGCCGCTTGATAGCCAGTTAGTTGCCAAAGTCTCAAATCTTGTTTGTAATTTATTGTATTTGAGTAAGTTACAAGGGTATTTTGAAGGAATTTCCACCTTTTTGTCTTCGGAGGCAAACGGGAAATGTCAGTTCAATTTTTTATTATGAAAAATGATTGTCTCTTTCACTCCCTGATGGGACGGGCGCCTGTAGAGCTAGGCTTGATCCTTGCGGAGAGATGTCTGATGGAGCATGGTAAACCTCCGACGGAGGCGGAGCCGTTTGGGTGATGGACTGGACAGCAAGGGAGGGTGACGGGGGTAGAGGAGAGTATCATCGAGCAGCCGGGAGGGGAATTGAGGCGTCGTCCGTGTCCCTTTGCCCGATGGGCCACTTAGACTGCTTCCGTTGCGGATATATCCCTGCAGACCGGCGGTGAAGGCGGAGGATAAGCATTTGGTGAACTGTCAGTGGGCGGCGAGGGTGGGCTTTATTCCCGCAGAAATTCTACAGAGTCGGATTTTGCCAAAAGCAAGGTCCGACCCAATATGTATTGGATCGGACCTTGTCTAAACGGGAAGCCGCTTTGTCGTCAGCGCAAGGCGGCTGTCGTATCGTATATTAGCTGCTGAGTCTCTATGCCAGCATCTCGGGATGCTTGACGGGGAGGGTGCGGAAGGCGTATCCTTGGGACTTGAGCCACTCTATGGAGCGTGGTAGCGCATACCAGAGTTTGTCCTGACTCTTGAGGGAGTCGTGAAAGGTGATGATAGACCCCGGGCGCGCCAAGCGCTTGACATTGTCGAGTACATCCTCGGGCGTGAGCAGCTTGGAGTAGTCTCGTGTGACGAGATCCCACATCACGAGCTGGTAGCGCCGTCGCAGAAAGAAGTACTGCTCCCACTTGAGCCATCCATAGGGAGGACGTACGAGGTCGGTGTGGATGTACTCGTTAGCCAAGTCCACATTGTTGATATAGCTGCGGATGCCGTGGCGCATACCTCCGATGTGATTAAACGTGTGGTTGCCCAGCCGGTGTCCGGCCGCCTTGACCATTGCGAACTCCGCGGGGTGCTTCCTCACATTGTCGCCCACCATGAAAAATGTAGCCTTGACATCATACCGAGCGAGGATGTCCAGCACGCGGGGTGTGACCTCGGGTATCGGGCCGTCGTCAAAGGTGAGATAGACGGCCCGCGTCATCTTGTCCAACCGCCACATGGCATCCGGATAAAGCCACCGGAGCCACATGGGAGGCTGTTCGATTAGCATGACTATTGACCTAGGTTGATATTGACTCCCCGCTGCGAGAGCGTAGTGTAGTACTTCTCTGCATCGTTGAGGTACTTGTTGGCCTCAGGAGCCTTGGCTCTCTGCAGTGCCTGGCCGGCCTGTATGAGGTAGCCGAGATAAGAGGCCACCTCGTTGCCATTCTGGTGGATGTCATTGGGAGAGTAAGTCATGTACCAGTTGATATATTGCTCCGCTGTCTTGGCCAGTTCGAGCGCTATGGTACGTGCTTTGTCGGGACGGCCGCAGGCTGTCCAGCAGTTGGCGAGGTCGGAGGTGCCGCCGATATTGTTTCCATAGGGGATGGCATATCCTGGAATCATCTTGTCGCCGTACTCGAGCACCTTGAGGGCGCGGGTCTTGTCGCCCTGACGCAGCAGCTCGCTGGCCAGGATGGCAAACATGCGGCGGTGGGTCAGACACATACCGCTCACGGTCTGGTCGAGATAGAGTCCCCTCTGGCTAATATTGCCGTACTTGAACTTGTGCATTATATTGTCGTACATCTTGTTGACATCGATATACTTGCCCGTCTGCTGGGAGTTGAAGGGCGTTATTCTGTAGGCGAGACCCTCCTGTATGAAGTTGTCAGACAGACTGAGGTAGTTGTCGCGCCCAACGGTGACGGCAAAGTAGAGAGGCCGCGTCCAGTTGGCTTGGGCCAGCATCTCGAGGAGCATCAGGTGGTTTTTGTAGAGCGCATTACGGCCCTTTAGACTGATGACAAAGTAATCGGGAATGGAATCGCTGGCGATGAGCATGCCCGACTTGCGGACAGCGTCTTTGTCGACTGTGACAACGATACTATCAGTCGGGATGACATTCATGTTGGGATCGGGATTGCATACCCAGTACTTGAGGATATTCTTGAGCTCGTAGGGATTGTCTCCGAGCATCTTGCGGGCTGCGTCGGGATCGTCGCGATAGGCATCGTCGATCTGGGCCTTGAGGTCAGGACGTATGGGCACATAGTCGTTGGTACCCTGGATATACTCGTGACGGTTCCAGGTAATCGGAGCAGCGGGAGACTCGTACGACGGACGCTTAAGCTGGTCGATGTACCAGTCCGTCTGCAGGTAGGAGAGGTTGCAGACCTTGGTATCGGTACGTACGCCTTCTGTCTCTTGATTGTACCAAAGAGGATAGGTATCATTGTCTCCGTTGGTGAAGATGATGGGGTTGCCTTTGGCCTGGAGCGAGTTGAGATAGTTCTGGCCGAAGTCGCGGCAAGTGTAGCGGCCGCTGCGGTCGTGGTCGTCCCAAGTCTGGCTGCCCATTTGTATAGGAATGAGGAGGCAGGCCAGAGATACGATAGTGGCCTTGGCGACCTCGTTGACCTTGACCTTGTGGAGCAGCTCGTAGATGGCGGCTACGCCGAGGCCAATCCAGATGGTGAAGGCATAGAAGGAGCCCGCGTAAGCGTAGTCACGCTCTCTAGGCTGGGTAGGAGTCTGGTTGAGGTAGAGCACAATGGCTATACCGGTCATGAAGAAGAGGAAGAAGACAACCCAGAACTGACGTATGCCCTTCTTGCCGCGATAGGCTTGCCAGAAGAGTCCGATGAGGCCAAGCAGCAGAGGCAGGCAGTAGAATACATTGTGCCCCTTGTTGGCTTTCAGTTCGTCAGGCAGTTTGCTCTGGTCGCCGAGGCGCAGGTTATCAAAGGCCTTAAAACCGGTGATCCAGTTGCCGTGTTCAGCTTCGCCGAAGCCTTGTACATCATTTTGCCGACCGGCGAAATTCCACATGAAGTAGCGCCAGTACATGAAGTTGAGCTGGTAGGAGAAGAAGAACTTGAGGTTATCCCACTGGGTAGGCATCTTGATCTGGGTGACTTGTCCGTCGCCGCGGTCGTAGTCTACCATGCGCCCGGTCACTCCTCCGAGCCATTGCTCGTAGTCCTGGGCATGATTGGAGTCCCAGATGCGCGGGAAGATCATGTTCTGCGCGTACACATAGTCGCCCTTGTTGCCAATCTGTGTGTAGCCGTCCTTATCATATCCGTCCTTCTTGGAAGTACGAATGATGATGGGGGCTCCCTTCTTGCGCTTGGGCACGAGATAGTCGCCTTGGCGCTCTGTCTTGACTTGAGAAGTATAGGCAGGGCCGTAGAAGAGAGGTGTCGAGCCGTACTGATCACGGTTGAGATACTCGGCCAGGGAGAATACGTCCTCGGGGGAGTCTTGGTCCATGGGAGGATTGGCGGTCGAGCGGATGACGATGAGTGCGTAGGAGCTATATCCGATAAGCAACATCAGGAAGCAGAGCATCGAGGTATTGAGGATGCGCGGCAGAGACTTGTAGTCTGCCACTTTCTTCTGCTTGAAGAGGAAGTACCACAGCACGGCGAGGATGATGATGCCGCCCAGTACGCAGGCGACGCCGTAGCCGTAGAACGGGATGCCGAGCATGGCTACCGCTACGATATACGAGAGGCGCATGCGGGCGGGATGCTTGGCCGTGTAGCTCTCCCAGATGCTCCAGAGGACACAGGCGACGAGCAGTACCATATAGAGCAGCGCGCCGGTATTGTAGGGCATGCCGAAGGTGTTGACAAAGAGAAGCTCAAACCAGCCTCCGACCTTGACAAGTCCGGGCACGACGCCGTAGAGGATGACGAAGATGAAGACAAACGATACCAGCAGCGCCAGCAGTGAGCCCTTGAGGTTGCTCTGCTTGCTCTTCTTGTAGTAGTATATGAGCACGATGGCCGGAATACAGAGCAAGTTGAGCAGATGGACGCCGATAGACAGTCCCATAAGGTAAGCTATCAGGACCAGCCAGCGGTCGCTGTGTGCCTCGTCGGCGTGGTCTTCCCACTTAAGTATGAGCCAGAAGACAAGAGCCGTGAACATGGAGGAGAAAGCATAGACTTCTCCCTCGACAGCACTGAACCAGAAAGTGTCGCTGAAGGTATATGCGAGCGAGCCGACGACACCTGCGCCGATGATGACGACGAGCTGTGACGTCTTTTCTACGATGCCATCGTGACAGATCAGGCGCCGGGTCAGATGAGTGATGGTCCAGAAGAGGAAGAGGATGCAGGCTGCGCTGAGCAGAGCAGACATCGTATTGACCATCTTGGCTACCTGGCTCGGGTCGCTCACAAACTGTGTAAACAGATTGCCGAGTAACATGAAGAAAGGTGCGCCAGGCGGGTGGCCTATCTCAAACTTGTAAGCTGTAGTGATAAACTCTGGGCAGTCCCAGAAGCTTGCTGTCGGTTCTATCGTGGAGCAATAGACAAATGCAGCTATTGCAAACATGATCCAACCGAAGATGTTGTTGACAAGATGGTATCGTTTCATACGTACAATGAGTAAGTTACTTTTTCAATTGCGATGCAAAGATACGATACTTTGGGTCAGCATCAAAGCCGAAGGACTAGATTTTGCGCTTGTGTGCGTAGGGCATCCATAGTTTGCCGACCGATATTGCGTCCTGCGGATGCAAAAGATACGACAGCGTGTCTGCAGACTCCAGGTACATTCTCCGGCTTGTTCGGACGCTCTCCTCGCCAGGCTGGGTCGGTGGCCGGTGCCGCTGGAGCTGATGAGTCCTCGCCGCATAGGGATGCTCTCGTAACAGGTGCGTATATATCAAGGTATAGCAAGGTCTCTATTCGATGAAGTGAGGGATTCGCGGCCGTGTATAGGGGATAAAGCCGGTGATGGCGCCCGCTTTGTCGCATGAGGTCGGAACTTGTAGCGTCTGTATCCGCAGAAGAGTGGGTGGGCGTCTGACCCACACGTTTGAATAGGCTTTGTCGCCATCACAGGATTGGACAAATATTACGGCAAGGTCTGACTTGGAGGGGACCAGGTCAGGCCTTGTAGACAGAGAAGCGGCAGGTGTCAGAGCTGCTGCATGTCGTTGAGCTTGCGGTAGTAGCCCTGTATGGCGAGGAGCTGCTCGTGGGTGCCGCGCTCGACGATGTGTCCCTCGTGGAGTACGACTATCTCGTCCGCATTTTTGATGGTGGAGAGGCGGTGAGCGATGGCGATGGTCGTGCGTGCCTTCATGAGCTTCTCCAGTGCGTCCTGCACGAGGCGCTCGCTCTCCGTGTCAAGAGCTGAGGTGGCTTCGTCAAGAATTAGAATCTCCGGATTTTTGAGTATAGCGCGTGCGATGCTGATGCGCTGCCTCTGACCGCCTGACAGACGGCACCCGCGGTCTCCCACCATCGTATCATATCCTTGCTCGCTAGCCATGATGAAGTCATGGGCGTTGGCTATGCGCGCAGCTTGCTGGACCTGCTCCATCGTAGCCTCCTTGACGCCAAAGGCAATGTTGTTGAAGAAAGTATCATTAAAGAGGATGGCGTCCTGATTGACGTTGCCGATGAGACTGCGCAGGTCGCTGATGCGGAAGTTCTTGATATTGGTGCCATCAAAGAGGATTTCTCCCTGCTGTACATCGTGGTATCGCGGCAGCAGGTCGACGAGCGTGGACTTGCCGGAGCCAGACTGTCCTACGATAGCTATGGTCTTGCCGCGCGGCACTGTGAGATTGATGTCCTTAAGCACGTTTTTGCCGTCTTCAGAATAGCGGAAAGTGATGTGCCGGAACTCGATCTTGTCTCTCAGGGGGTGAATGGGGAGCGGATGGACGGGGTCCTTGATGGGATTTTCGGCTTTGAGTATCTTGTTGACGCGCTCTACTGAGGCCATGCCCTTGGGGATATTGTACGCAGCCTTGGAGAAATCCTTCAGCGGCTGGATAAGGCTGTACAGGATGACCATGTAGAAGATAAATGTCGGCGCGTCGATGGTGCTCTTGTGGGAGAAGATGAGCGTACCTCCGTACCAGAGTACGAGTACGATGAGTATTGTACCGAGAAACTCGCTTACCGGATGGGCGAGGGCCTGACGCAGATTGACCTTGATGAGAAGGCGGCGGTTCTCGTTGGTAGAAGCCTCAAATCTAGCTTTCATCTTGTCCTCAGCCGTAAAGGCCTTGATGATGCGCATGCCGCCGAGTGTCTCCTCGAGCTGCGACATGATCTCGCTCCACTTGCTTTGCGCTTGTAAGCTGCGCTGCTTGAGTTTGCGCACGACGCTGCTGAGTGCCCACACCATCAGAGGCATGACGAGCAGGGTGAAGATGGTGAGCTGCCAACTCGTGTAGAAGAGCACTCCCAGGTAGCAGATGATAAGTATAGGGTTCTTGACGAGCATTTCCAGAGAGCCGGTGATACTATTCTCTATCTCTTGTACGTCACCGCTCATGCGGGCGATGATGTCGCCCTTGCGTTCGTCGGAGAAGAAGGAGAGAGGCAATGTCGTAATCTTGCGGTATATACTGTTGCGGATGTCGCGTATGACGCCCGTGCGCAGAGGTACCATGATGCCGGCCGAGGCAAAATAGCTGCTGGTCTTGAGTAGTGTGGCCGCGATGAGAAACAGGCCGATGAAGAGCAGAGTCAGTGATGGCCCGTAGGCGACGGCGAGCTGCTGCTGGTAGTAGTAGAGATTGTTGACCAGTATCTTCTTAAAGTCATGATGGGAGTCCCATGCCATAAACTGGTATGTCGTGGTGTCTATGCCAAAGAGGAGATTGAGCATAGGCATGAGCGACATGAACGAGAAGATGTTGAGCACCGCGGAGAGCAGATTAAAGAGGAGCGAGCCCACGAGGTAGCCCTTGTAAGGCCATGCGTATAGCCGCAAGACGCGGAAGAATTCTTTCATATTCGGTTGCTGTTGTATTGTGAGGCGACCTCGGGCGGTGCAGGTCGTATGTATAGGGCATCAGGGCTATCTCTTGCGGCCGAAGTCGGCGGGGATTTCGCCCCACTTCTCTGTTGGCCATTTGAGTACCTGGTTGGGATACGTGTGGGTGGCGAGCCAGGCCTCGGCGCGCCTTACCAGGTCCAGTACGGGGCGGGTCTGTGGCGTCTCGGTGAGCCTTGTGCGGCACTTGCGGGCTTTGACCCACAGCAGGGCGTTGCGGCTGTCGCTGTAGATAGCGGTGTGGTCGTTGCCCTGTCGCTGCAGGAGGGAGAGCGCATGGACGATGGCGAGAAACTCTCCGATATTGTTGGTCCCCTGTATGGGTCCGAAGTGGAAGATCCTCGCGCCCGACGGTATGTCTACGCACTGGTACTCCATGGGACCGGGATTTTTGCTGCATGCTGCGTCTACGGCGACGGCATCCTTGATTTCGGGGCGCTGGGCTGCGTCTTGTGCGCTGCCTGCCGAGGCTTGCCGGGATGCTTTGCCCGCTTTCGGACGATAGTAGTCATCGGGCGGGCCTGCGGCATAGGCTTGGCGGGCTTCGGCTTCAGAGGCGTAAGACTTAAACATGGCACCTGCAACCCCTCTGATCTGGGCTTCGCAGTCTTTCCAGGCACTATAGACGCCCGGCTGCTTGCCTTGCCATACTACGTAGTACTTCTGCTTCACCTTCATCCGCCCGGGGATATATTACATGCGCTCCGGCACTTCGATACCCAGCAGCTGCATGCCGCTCTTGATGACCTTGGCGACCTGACTTGAGAGC
Organism: uncultured Prevotellaceae bacterium; assembly: GCA_900316315.1. Lineage (GTDB taxonomy): Bacteria > Bacteroidota > Bacteroidia > Bacteroidales > Bacteroidaceae > UBA6382. The sequence goes on along the minus strand of ONCK01000007.1, from coordinate 84,193 downwards.
ACGATGCGAAGCTGCTTGACCAGCTCGTCACTCTCTCCGAGGATGGAGTAGTCATGATAGAATTGGTTGAACTCCTTGACCAGGTCGTAGCAATAGTTGGCGATGGTGGAGGGAGCGAGGTCGGCTGCTGCCTGCTGTACGACCGACTCATAGTCGGCCAGATGCTGGATGAGCGACTGTTCCTTCTCGTTGATGGGCGTGTCGGCGGCGAGCTGTTCGGGTAGGGTAAGTCCCTGTGCTGCGGCCTTGCGCTCTATGGAGCGTATACGGGCGTAAGTGTACTGGATAAACGGCCCCGTGTTGCCATTGAAGTCAATGCTCTCGGCGGGATTAAACATCATATTTTTGCGCGCATCGACCTTGAGCAGAAAGTACTTCAGAGCGCCTAAGCCCACGATGCGGGCTATCTCCTGGCGATCGGCGTCGGAGAGGCCTTCAAGTTTGTCCTTCTTGCCTTCAGTAAGTGCTTCGCTGGTCTTGCGGGCCGTGCTGATCATCTCCGCTATCAGGTCGTCGGCGTCGACCACGGTGCCTTCGCGGCTCTTCATCTTGCCGTTGGGTAACTCGACCATACCGTAGGAGAAGTGGCGCAGGGTCTTGCCCCACTTGAAGCCGAGCTTGTCGAGCAGGATGGCGAGTACTTTGAAGTGGTAGTCCTGCTCGTTGCCCACAACATAGATCATGCGGTCGATAGGATAGTCCTGGAAGCGAAGCTTCGCCGTCCCGATGTCTTGAGTCATGTATACGCTTGTGCCGTCAGCGCGGAGTAGCAGTTTTTCATCCAGTCCCTCAGGACGCAGGTCGGCCCATACCGATCCGTCTTCGTGACGGGTAAAGATCCCCTCGCGGAGTCCTCGCTCCACCTCGGCCTTGCCGACGAGGTAGGTGTCGCTCTCGTAGTAGATCTTGTCAAATGATACGCCCAGGGCGCGGTATGTCTCGTCAAATCCGGCGTATACCCAGCTATTCATGCGCTTCCAGAGGGCACGTACCTCGGGGTCGCCCTGCTCCCATTTGACCAGCATCTGATGGGCTTCCTTGATGAGCGGCGCTTCCTGCTCAGCCTTGGCTTTAGCCTGGTCGGCGTCGAGTCCCTGCGCGGTGTAGGTAGGGATGAGCTCGCTTACTTGCTCGCGGTAGTGCTTGTCAAATGCCACGTAGTAGTCACCTATGAGATGGTCGCCCTTCTTGCCGGAGGATTCGGGTGTCTCCCCGTTGCCCCACTTCAGCCAGGCGAGCATAGACTTGCAGATGTGGATGCCGCGGTCATTGACGATGTTGGTCTTGACGACCTTGTTGCCGGCGGCAGCCAGGATCTGAGCGAGCGACCATCCCAGCAGGTTGTTGCGCACATGGCCCAGGTGAAGGGGCTTATTGGTATTGGGCGACGAATACTCAATCATGACGAGCGGCGCGTCAGGCGCTGCCGTTCGGATGCCGAAGTGCGGATTGTGGCGTATGCCTTCGAGTACGTTTATCCAGTTGTCCTGGGCGAGCGTAAGGTTGAGGAAACCCTTGACGACATTGTATTTCTCGACACTGCTCTCCTCCCGCTGCAGCCAGTCTCCGATCTCGGCAGCAGTCTCCTCGGGCCGCTTATGGGAGAGGCGTACAAAGGGGAATACGACCAGCGTTAGCTGACCCTCAAACTCCTTGCGGGTCTTTTGCAGCTGAGCCTGTGCGGGCTCTATATCGACACCATAAAGCGCCTTGACGGCCTTGACAACCGCCAAGCTGAGTGTTTCTTCAATTTTCATTGTAGATGGTATAAATTGCTTTTGGGGCATATTACTTTGAGTGTGCAAAGTTAGCTTTCTTCCGCCGCCGGACAAAGCAAAAGGCCAAGTTTTTCCTTTTGACAGCCCGATAAAGGACATCATATCAGATATTTTGGCAGGCGCAGGGTGCATCGTCGTCTGCCCACTTGCCCTTCCGTCATCCGGCATGTGCGACCGTGGATTTGCCTCGTCGGCCTGCGGAGCCACGCGGGAGGGAACTGGCATAACTTTACGCGCGTGTACATTATATAAATAATGGTACGCGTGTCTTCGTCTCACGGAGATAGGCGCGACCGCCTGCGACGGTATCAGGGCGCCATGCGGGCGGCGCAGTGCAGCTTTGCAATCGCTCTTTGCCGATAGGACGCTGCAGGGTCATATCAGGCTGTCGGACCGATACAGATGTACTGTCAGTCCGAGAGCATGGCGTCTAGGCGGAGCGGTATGCCGTGTGGCTTGGGAGAAATAGGCCCTGCTACGCCTCTCGCGGCGTCTGTCAGCCGACGTGTCGCAAACCGGGACGGCGCCGCCGGCTTGGGAAAACCGGTGAGACTCTGTCGGACGAGGGGAGATCAGTAGTTGAACTCGCCAAACTCGCTCTTGATGGTCAGGCTGCGGGGACCTTCCTCGATGTGGCCCACGACGCGGGCATCGATATTGAAGCTCTGGCTGATGTCGATGACTCTCTGTGCATCCTCGGGCTTGACATAGATCTCAAAGCGGTGACCCATGTTGAAGACCTTGTACATCTCCTGCCAGTCGGTGCCGCTCTGCTCCTGAATAGTGCGGAAGAGCGGCGGAACGGGAAACATATTGTCCTTGATGACGCGGCAGTTGTCACCCACGAAGTGGAGCACCTTGGTCTGCGCACCCCCGGTACAGTGTACCATGCCGTGGATGCTGCGGTGCATGGTCTCGAGCAGCTTGCGCACGACGGGAGCGTAGGTGCGGGTGGGGCTAAGTACGAGCTTGCCGGCGGTGAGAGGACTGCCCTCTACGGCGTCTGTGAGATGGAGCTTACCGCTGTAGACGAGTTCCTCGGGCACAGCCTTGTCAAAACTCTCGGGATATTTCTTGGCGAGATACTTGGCGAAGACGTCATGTCGGGCGCTGGTGAGTCCGTTGCTGCCCATGCCGCCATTGTACTCGGTCTCGTAGGTCGCCTGTCCCGTCGAGGAGAGCCCGACGATGACATCGCCCGGCCGGATATGGGCATTGTCGATGACATCTGCGCGTCTCATGCGGCAGGTCACCGTGCTGTCGACGACGATGGTGCGTACGAGATCGCCCAGGTCAGCTGTCTCGCCGCCTGTAGCGTAGATACCGATGCCCATGTCGCGCATCTGGGCGAGCAGCTCGTCGGTGCCGTTGATGATTGCCGAGATCACGTCGCCAGGGATCAGCATCTTGTTGCGTCCGATGGTGGAGCTGACGAGGATATTGTCCACGGCTCCCACGCAGAGGAGGTCATCTGTATTCATGATGAGCGCGTCTTGTGCGATGCCCTTCCAGACGCTGAGGTCGCCGGTCTCCTTCCAGTAGACGTAGGCGAGGCTGCTCTTGGAGCCTGCGCCGTCGGCGTGCATGATATTGCAGTACTGGGGATCGCCGCCCAAGATGTCGGGCAGAATCTTGCAGAAGGCCTGCGGATAAATACCCTTGTCGATATTGCGGATGGCGTTGTGGACGTCCTCCTTCATGGCGCTGACGCCACGCATCATGTATCTGTCTTTGCTATCCATGATTTTGAGATGCTTTGAGTCTAAAATTTTACTTCCGGAGCCTTTTCTGCGCCTGACTGGGCCTCAAACTTGGTCTTCTGCTCGAAGCCCATCATCTTGGCCAGCAGATTGATGGGGAACTGGCGCACCTTGAGATTGTAAGATTGTACGGCCTCGTTGTACCGGGTACGGCTCTCGTTGATACGATTCTCCGTTCCCTCGAGTTGTGCCTGCAAGTCGGAGAAGTGCTGGTCGGCCTTGAGTTGAGGATAGTTCTCCTGCACAGCGATGAGCTTGCCGAGTGCGGCGCTCAGTTCGCCCTGTGTAGCCTGATACTCCTTGAGTTTCTCAGGCGTCAGTCGGGACGGGTCGACGGTGATCTGGGTCGCCTTGGCGCGGGCCTCGGTCACTTCCTTAAATGTATTCTCCTCGTGCTTGGCATATCCCTTGACGGTGTTGACGAGGTTGGGGATGAGGTCTGCCCGGCGCTGGTACTGTGTCTCCACATTGGCCCATGCCGTCGATACGGCCTCGTCCTGCTCGACGATACTGTTGTACTGCGATGCGCCGCAACCGACCAAGATCAGTACGATGACGATGACGGCGATGAGGGTTGAGAATTTTCTTTTCATATGGTTGAGTATTTATAATGAATATGCTCTTGGGTCAAAATCCGCCCGAGGCTCCTCCTCCGCTGAAGCCTCCTCCTCCGCCGAAGGAGCCGCCTATACCGCCTCCCCAGCCTCCTCCGCCCCAGCCGCCGCGGCCTAGGCTGCTGCCCAGCGCAGTACCGAGGAGGAAGCCTCCAGCTCCGCCGTTGCCGTCCTGATGGGGTGTGCGCTCGATGCGCGACTCGCTGTACTGGCAGTTTTTGCAGAGGTACACCACGCGGTAGTAGTCCGACTGGCCCCGCGTGTAGAGGAAGTGGCGTGTGACGGCCGTCAGTTTGCGCCGGCCGCAGCGCGGACAAGACCGGTATCCGGAGCGCTTGAGGAGTAGGGCAAAGATAAGCGCAAAGGCGGACACGCTCAGCAGGGCCAGTATCGTGCTGACGGGATCATCGTCCTCTTCCTCAGCATCCTTGACGAGCGAGGTGTCACCCTGGAGATATTGGTCGATGACCTGTACACCTTTGACCATGGCGCTGTCCCATTGTCCCTCTTTGAGATAGGGGACCATGTATAGCTTTTCGACGCGGTTGCAGATGGCATCGGGCAGGGATCCCTCGAGTCCTTGGGCGGTCAGGATGCTGTAGCGGCGGTCCTCAGTGGCAAGCACGATGACGAGTCCCGTCCGTTGTCGCTTGCTGCCTACGCCCTGGGTGTTGCCCAGGTCGCGGGCGAAGCTGTAAGTGTCTCCATCGGTCACCCGGCCCACGACCACTACCACGGTTTCTACGCCGCGCGTCTGATACAGATGGCTGAGCGTGGCGTCCATGGTGTCTACGGCGCTCTGCGAGAGGATACCCTCTGGGTTGCAGACCCAGCGCAGGCTATCCTGGAGGTGAGCCATCGTGACGTCCTCGGGTTTCCACACCTTGCTGGCCGCTGGCAGGACTGTCAGCAGCAGGAGGAGGGAGAGGAGGAGTCGCAGGCGGTGGGTCATTGGTCAGTCTTGGATATGCCAGAAGTCCCAGCTCGCCTCTGCCTGGCGGTGGAGCATCTCGAGCCCGTTCTTGATTTGTGCGCCCTGCGCCTCACCCCGCTGGAGAAAGAGCGTCTTCTCTGGATTGTAGACGAGGTCGTAGAGCAGATGGTCCGGCGTCAGCAACCAGTAGGGTATGTCGGGGCAGGCATCGACCTTGGGGTAGGTGCCTACAGGAGTGCAGTTGACGATGACGAGATACTTTCTCATGACCTCCTCGTCGAGGTCGGAGTAGGCCAGCATGCCCTTGCGGGGCGTGCGGCTTACGAGGGTTGGCGTGATGCCGAGCTGTCGCAAGCCGTAGGTGATGGCCTTGGAGGCGCCGCCGGTACCCAGTACGAGTGCCTGGCGATGGTGAGGCCGCAGCAGGGGATGCAGGGAGTCTATAAATCCGATGACGTCGGCATTGTACCCCTTGAGTACTGTACGCCCATCGCTGTGGCTGATGCGTATGACGTTGACGGCTCCTATTGCCCGCGCTCCCTCATCGAGCGCATCGAGGTAGGAGATGACTTGCTCCTTGTAGGGGATGGTCACGTTGAGGCCACGCAGGTCGGGATGAGCCTGCAGGATTGACGGCAACTGGCCTATCGAGGGGATTTCAAAATTGAGGTACTCTGCATCGAGACCTTCGGCGGCAAATTTCTCAGTAAAATACTTGCGGCTGAAGGAGTGTACGAGCGGGTAGCCGATGAGTCCGTATGTAGTCATGGTAAATATTTATTTTGTGGCGAGGTACATGGTCGAGAGACCGCAGGTGAAGCGCTTGAAGGTGACTGGGCTAAATCCGGCCTTGATCAGTATCTGCTGCATCACCTCTCCTTGCGGGAAGGCTTCCATCGTGGCGGGCAGGTAGCGGTAGGCGCGCTTGTCGTGACTGACCAAGCGGCCCACCAGCGGCATCCACACATGGGAGTAGAGCCGGAAGAGCTGCCGCATCGGCGCCTTGTTGGGCGTACAGAGCTCCAGGATGGCCAGATGCCCGCCTGGGCGCAGCACGCGTCTCATCTCGCTGAGGCCGCGGTCGAGGTCGCTGAAATTGCGTACGCCATAGGCGACGGTGACAATGTCAAAACTGTCGTCCGGCAGCGACAGCGCCATGCAGTCCTCCTGCCTGAAGGTGATACGGTCGGACAGTCCGGCCTCCTCGGCCTTGTGGCGGCCTACTTGCATCATGCCCTCGGAGATGTCGCAGGCGACGAGACGCTCGGGCTTGAGACGTCGGCAGGTCAGCAGGGCAAAGTCTCCCGTGCCGGTGGCTACGTCGAGGACTTCCCGATGGGGATATGCGGCCAGCGTATCGATGGTGCGACAACGCCAGCGGCGGTCTATGCCCAGCGAGAGCAGATGGTTGAGCAAGTCATACGACGGCGCGATGCTGTCAAACATGCGCTCGACCTGTGCCCCCTTGGGCTCGTCCTGACTATAGGGCTTGATCTTCTCCTGGTCGTACATCTGCTGCCTTCGCCTTCTTAGACTAATATAGCACAAAGGTAAAGAGAAAAATTCATTCTCACAAAAAACGACTCCCATATTTGCCGCCGTTGCCTCTGCCTGCCTGACCGGATGAGAGGGGCCCGGCCTGAGTCAGGCATGAGGCTGACCCGCCATGGCGGGCAGACGGCTGGTAGCGGCTCAAGGGCATGACCGAGTATGCCTGTCCGGTATCCGCTCGCATAGGAGCGCCTTGCCGACTTGGCCACCGGATTCCGTCACCTCTGCCTGCGTGCCATGTAGTGTACGGACGGGTCTGCTGGCCTTGAGTCCGACAGAAGCGCATGCGTGGAGCCGTCGCTCTCGTTACCATAGGTGGGGGATACAGCAGCACGAGGAGAGGTAGGCTCCCATCATCTCCTTGCAGTCTGTGCAGTCTGCCTCGCGCCTCATCCAACAATTGAACTGTAAACTGTTGATCTGCGACAAACTGTGCAAAAATCGGACGCCCTCGTATCGGGTGGGCTGAGGAGCGTTACGAGGCGCCTTGCGGCTGCAGTGGCATCGGACTTGGTCCAAGCGGAAGGCGGTCTTGCAGAGAAAGCATGGGGCAGCGGTAAATCATGGAGAGGGCAAAATCTGCCTCCTCGTCCGCCGAATGTCTGCCAGCGGCTCTTCTCTGTGTCCATCGCCAATGCGCGGGGATACGCGCCGGAGACGGACGCCTCCTGATGGGCTGTCCTATAGGGCGGGCCCGTCGCTGTTCAGACCACGCTCCTTGCTGCTCCCCGCTTCATCGAGTGCCTATTCCGTCGCCATCGTCTCCAGACGGCGTGGCCTCTGTCTTGCTGCCGCTTTCCTCACCGTCTTCTCTGCGACTATCAAGCCTGCAGATGTAGACAACCATGCTCGTCAAGAACTCGCTGAGACAAAATAGTTTTATAATAAAAAACGGAGCAACGATTTCCAGTTTATCTCTGAAGACCAAAAGCGATAATTTGTCCGAAAATGCCTTTGTAACTCACTGAAATCCAATGAATTGCAAACAAGATTTGATACTTTTGCAACTCACTGGCTATCAGGCGATAACAACTCGCCTTCCAGTTTAAACTAAGTCCGACCTGGTCTAAACTACATCCGACCTTGTTGCGCTTACAAGGCGTCTTGTCATCACGACATCGGCACCTGAGTGGGGCGGTCTTTCGGATTTATTATATGAAAAAACCGGGGTTGTCTAAAGATATCGGAGACTTCTCGTCCGCTTGGGGGAGTCTCTACATCTGAGAGCCAAATCTGTACGATGCACTTCCTGGAGCAGGTTTTTCTTCAAGCCGTAGTGTCAAGGGGTCTTACGACGGTCAAGGAGGTGGTCGGGTTGCAAAGTCAATGAGGGGAGACTGCTATCGTCCGGCCTCACGGTGCCTGTCTCCCGGGAGCATGATGATGGACGCCCTGTCCTGCCTGTAGAGTATCTGTCCACAGGGTACGGTGGCTAGGTCAGCCCATGCAAGGAGGGTGGTCCTCTGCACCTGTCTGAGATGCTTGGCTCATAAAAATATTCCCCGTTTCCGATGGGCTGAGTGATTTGTCTGTCCTTGCTCTCGATTTGCCGGGACAATCACTCGTAAGCTTGTATGGAGCATGAGGGGATGTGATGAGCAGTGGAGGCATTATAGTAGGGTGGCGCACCCTTGCGCTTTTGACTGATGTGTCTTGTGGGGCTCGTAGGTCTCTTTTCGCCTTTACGGGGTCAGCTTGTGTCGGCGCAGAGGGGTACAAAGACAAGAGCGGCGGCCTACGTGTCTGTAGACCGCCGCTCAATATCAGTAGAGCTTACGTAGGATGACTACTTCAGCTTCTTGTCAGCCTTGTTGACTGCGAGGCCGTAGGCCTTGCTGCCGGCGTTGGCTTTGACAAATGCCGTGTAAGCATCTTTGCTCAGGAAGATGTAGTTAGGACTCTTGACGAGAGCACCACCATGTTTGGCCATGAAGATAGCAAGTGAGTTAGCGGGAAATGTGATAACGTCTTTGCTGATCTTACCATAGCCCTGCGAGATAAGATAAAACTCTCCGTAGCCCCAGTCCATGCCATAATACTGACGGCCCATGTAGGTGACACCCTTGGAAGTGACTTTGAGTACCCACTTATGGGTGCCGGTGATATCCGTTGCCTGGTTGAAAGGATAGTAGTCGAAGGCGCCATTTTCATCTTGGTCTGTGGCTTCAGCACAGAAGGGGGCGGTGAAGCGGTAGCGCACGTCGGAAGTAGTCTTAGCGCGCTGGATGTCCTTGAGCTGGAGAAGTGTTGGCTTGGCACCAAAGAAAGTGGTGATCGTATTCTCATAGAGATAGCCCTGGCCGACATTCTCCCACTTGATGACAGAGAAGGTGTAGCTGGCCGCCGCCTTTTCAGCCGTATAAGGATCGACCGTGCTACCTGCGAGCTTGACCTCGAGGGAGTAGGCGTTGCCCTCTACATAGTTGGCTGCGGTGACGGTGACGCTGGTCGTGCTGTCGCCTGCGGCAAAATAGGCCGTGTCGGGCACTGTAAAGACATTGCTGTCATTTTTTACAACCTCGATCTTGACAGCCTGGGCAGCCTTGGACTCAGAGGCGGGACGCTCCAGATTGATGTCAAATGTCTTGGCGTCTGCAGGGTCTTTCTCTATCGTATTGGTCAGAGCGTCTGCAATGTAGACGTGGGTTGCTCCGGCCGGAGCCTGTTGCCCGGCTGACCAATCCTCTGCATCGGGGTCGCAGGAGGTGAAGAGACCTCCGGCAACGGCGAGCAGCAATAGCGATTTGATATAGTTTCTTGTTTTCATCTGTTCTGCAATTGTTTGGTTAAGATATGAGTCTATACAGATACGGTTACTTGACGTCGTACTGGGTATTGTCTATGACGGGAGAGGGAGCGGCTATGACGGGATTGTTGTCCTTCTCGGAAATCTGTACGTTGTTGGTAATCTCACTCTCGGGCAAGCGATAATTCATATTGTCACTGTTGGCAGGGATATTGAATATCGCATTCTTGGAAGTGTAGTAAGCGCCAATACGGTTCATGTCTTTCTTAAGGCGTTTGATATCAATCCATGACAAGCCCTCTCCCCAGAGCTCGATGCGGCGTTGCTGATAGACAGCATCCTGGACACCCTCGGGCGTAGTCGCCGTGCAGGTGTAGTTGGGGTCGCGGTAAGTCTTGACAAAGTTTTCAAGAATCTTTGCACCGGCGGTTGCATTGCCTGCCATGGCAGTTGCTTCGGCTTCGATAAGGATCATTTCCTCTACACGCATGTAGGGAATAGGCGCTGCATTGGTCTTGTTCTCGAGGATATTCTTATAAGGATAGAACTTCACGTTGGTGAAGATAGGCGCATCTTTGCTCTTGAGGAAAGCGGCCTGCTCCTTGGTGATATTGGCGCTGGTGCCGTTCTTATCAAGCCACCATCCTCTACGTGCATCCGTCCTGTCAATCTGATTGAAGAGGTTGTAGCTGATCTTACGCCAGCCGCCGTAGTTGGCATAGCCGTAAGCGAAGGAGTTGACGTGGCTTGCGAAGTTGACGATACCTGATGTGACGACGCGGTCGGTCTCGGCCAGGATGTCGTCCCACATCCATGATGTATTCTGGTCGTTGTTAAATCCGGGCTTGCTGACTTCTGCGATGGACAGAGGCGTGTAGCCCTTCTGCGCAAGTTTGGCATCGGCGGCTGCAGCAGCCCAGTTTTCCATGCTTAGCTCCACTCTGGCGCGGATGCCATAGGCAACCTCGAGGCTGATGTAGCGCTTGTCGGCGCGCTGGATGGTCGTCTTTTGCAACAGCTCGACGGCCTTGTTGGCGTCGTGGAGGATCTGGTCGTACACTTGCTGGACGGTAGCGCGCGGAGTACCGTCTACACCGGTGGAAGCCATATTCTTCTCCGTGATGATAGGCACGCAGAGCTTGCTCTCATTGCCCTTGTAAGTAAACTGATAGAGATTGGCCAGTACGAAGTAGCACCATGCGCGCTCGCCAAGGGCTTGGGCCAGGTAGAACTGCGCTGTGGTATCTGTCGTAGCCTCGTCGATCGTTGCCGCAACGGCATTGGTGTTGTGGATGAGGGCGTACATTGTATTCCACATGATACGGTTTTCGGCCGAGGTCGTAGTGTTGGCGAGGTAGAGCAGGTCGGCAGAGAACCAGTTGTAATCTACGTCGTCGGAGACGAAGTCGTATCCTCTCGTATCCATCGTAATCATGACACTGGGATAGCCAAAGTCAAGATGATACTTCGAGAAGGCTTCATAAGTATTGGCGCGGGAGAAAATAGCGTTGACGCTGGCTGCAACCTTTGAGGGGTCGTTGGCAGCGGTCTCCTTCTTCTGATTCTCAGTGATGGTTCCGCCTTGTGGAGCCGTGTCCAAATCAGTACAAGCTGAGAATAGCAGTATCGACAGAGCGACACTTAAGATTTTGTATGTTGTTTTCATTTTGTCAGACTTGTTATTGTGATTAGAAGGTGATGGTCAGACCTGCTGATACGCTACGCAGTGGAGAGTAGGTCTGAGTAGTAGAGCTGACGAAGCTACGACGGGGATCCAAGCCGCGACGTGCGGAGATCAGACATACGTTGTCTGCACTCACAAAGATGCGGAGGTTTTGGATGAAGAACTTGTTGACGAAATTCTTGGGCAGCGTGTAGCCGATCTGAACGTTGTTGAGATTGAAGTAGTCAGCGCTCTTGAGGAAGCGGTCAGATGTAGCATTGGTGTACTGGTCGGATACATCGACACGGGGTACGTCTGTATGGGTGTTGGAGGGAGTCCAGCTGTGCAGGATGTCCTTATGCCAGTTGAAGCCGGCGTTGGAGCCGTCTCCGCCGTGCATGAAGGTCTGATAACCTGAGTCAAAGATGTGACCACCCAGGGAGTACTGAATCAGGAAGCTGGCGTCGAAGCCATGGAAGGTGAATGTGGCACCAAAACCTCCGTATACCTTGGGCAGAAGACTCTTGGTGGCGTGACGGTTGCTGCTTTGAGCGGCAGACCAATCGCTGGTCTTGTACTCATTGCCCTTGTCGTCCTTTGCCCAGTAGAGGGCCTGACCACCCTGGTAGGATGTCGTCTTCTCCTGATAGCCGGTTACATTGCCTGCGTCGTCGGTGACCTTGGTGTAGTAGGTAGATGTTCCGTTCTGGGGAGCTACGCCGGCCCACTTGACGAGATACAGGCTGTACATGCTCTTACCCTCTCGGAAGATGCGGGCTCCGTTGATCCACTCGCCCTTGAGGTCTGGGTGCAGCTTGATAATCTTGTTGCCCTGGAAGGTAGCGTTGAAGTCGAGGGTCAGAGTCATGTCTTTCTGGTTGATGAGCAGTGAGTGCAGGTCGAGCTCTACACCGTTGTTTCTCATCTTGCCGATATTCATAGGTATCGAGGTGTAACCTGCAGAGCCGGCTACGGTCTTGTTGTAAAGCATGTTGCTGGTCTGGCGGCTGTAGTACTCGATACTACCATAGAGCTTCTGCTTCAGGACACTGAAGTCGAAACCGATATTAAAGGAGTTGCTCTTCTCCCATTTGAGGTTGGGGTTACCCTTGTACTTAAGGGAACCATCGGAAAAGACGCCGTCGGCACCGGTCATGGTGTATTGGTCTATATAAGCGTAGTCATTGCCGATACCATCGTTTCCTTGCTGACCGAAGCTGGCACGTAGTTTCAACTGGTCGACCCATGTGAGCGGCTTCATCCAAGTCTCCTTGGTCATTTCCCAAGCTGCACTGGCTGACCAGAAGCTACCCCAGCGCTGGCCCTTGGCGAAGCGGCTCGAACCGTCGCGGCGGAAGGACGCAGAGGCGAAGTAGGTCTCCTTGTAGTCGTATGTGCCACGGAAGATATAGCCCTTGGTGGCATAGGATCCGCTGGCGGCGCCGGCAATCTTGCTGTCGATGGTATTGCTGATGACGTAGACGAGAGGATTGTAGAGGTTGGCGCCGTGACCTGTGAGCTCGTCAACAGTAAGGCTGTATCCGTCGTAACCAGCCATGACTGACATGTGGTGTACGTCGGCGAAGCTATGACGATACTCGGCGATCAATTGGTAGTCGCGGCCGCGAGTGCGCTGGTGTGCCTGATCTACAGTACCGCCGATGGTGGCAAACTGGCCGTAGAAGGGGTTGCTGCCGAGGTTGGCACGGGTATTGTCGATATTGAGTCCGAAGCGGCCGGTGATAGACAGGCCGGCGAGCGGAGTGATCGTGGCGTACATGTTGGAGCTAAAGATGTCGCTCAGATACTGTGAGCGGTCGTAGAGCAGAGAAGCGTACGGGTTGCACATATTATTGGTCGGGCGATTGCCTGCACTGTACTTGCCGTCTCCGTAGTCGTAGATGACACGTCCTAAGGCGTCGCGTGCGACTGTGCCGTTGGCGGTACGTATATATATAGGATAGATGGGGGCCATCGAGTAAGCGACAGCGAAGGCATTACCACTGGAGTTTGTGGTTGTCTGCTCGGCGGGGTAATGGCTGTTTTGGTAGGAGTAGGCGAGATTAGCTCCGACCTTCATCCAATTGTTGATCTGGTAGTTGGTATTGAAGCGGAAGGAGTAGCGCGTCAATGAGGAGTGCTCGATGACACCTTGGTCATTGAGATAATTGAAAGAGGCGAAGTAATCCATCTGGTTGTTGCCGCCGGAGATAGAAGCGTTGTACTCCTGACGCAAGTTGTTGCTGAAGGTAACTCTGTCCCAGTCGTCGGGCGTGTAATAGTTAGTTCCGTCGCTGTAGCCCAGGGTGGCGTTGGGATTAAGTTTGCCATTGGTGCCGATAAGGTACTGGCCGTCGGGCACAGTATAGATATTGTATCCTAATCCGCCGGCTGCGTTGCTACCGCTCATCAGGACTTGGTTGGCGTATAGGTGAGCTGCTGCTGCGGAGGTGCCGGTATTGTAGTACTGGCCGTTGTAGAGAGCTTGATAAGCCTTCTCTATGTAGGCACCAGGTGTCTGCAGGACGTCATAGTTTTTGATCTCACGGCTATTTTGTCCGATCTTCATGTCAAAGGTAACGCGGGCGTTGCCCTTCTTTCCCTTCTTGGTGGTAATCATGACGACACCGTTACCGGAGCGTGCGCCGTAGAGGGCAGAGGCTGCGGCATCCTTTTCAACGCTTATGCTCGCGATGTCGGCAGGGTTGATGGAGGAGATATCGCCATCAAAGGGGACACCGTCTACGACGTAGAGAGGAGTGACGCTGGCGTTGATAGAACCGACACCACGCACAAGTACGGTAGCTGAGGTACCGGGCTGTCCGTTGGAGCTCTGGGCCTGTACACCGGCGATCGAACCCGTCAGGGCCTTCGTCACGTTGGAGACTTGCAGCTTCTCGAGGTTTTCGGATTTCATCGTACTTACCGAACCTGTAAATTCGGATTTCTTGGCTGTACCATAGGCGATGACTACGGCTTCGTCAAGGTTTTTAGCATTGTCCCGCAACATAATGTTCATTCTGTTGGAGATGGCTACGTTTTCGGTCTGCATTCCGAAGAAAGTCACCGTAAGTACCTTGTACTTGTTCGGGATCTGCAGGTTAAATGTTCCCTCGGCGTCAGTCACCGTTCCGTAGGAAGTTCCGTTGACAAAGACACGGGCTCCTTGGATCGGCTTACCGGTCTCAGCAGAAGTAACCACACCGATTACTTTGCGGCCTTGAGAGGACTGAGCCATTGCAAAGCCTGTCATCATAAGCAGGCAGGCTAAAATTAGCATGAACCTTTTCATTTCTCTCTGTTTGAACTGTTAATAATTTATCTGTTATACGATTGTGTATCTCAGCGGGGTGTACTGCAAAATCGGATTTAGGGTGCAAAATGTATCTTTTCGTCTCCCCTGGAAATGTATTTTTACAATTAAGAGACAGTTTGGAGCAGTAACACTTCAGTGCAAAAATACACCAAAGTTTTTGATATGACGCATAAAACATGAATAAATTTAAGTTTCAACGCATTTTTTTAGTTCAAATAAGTATTTTCTGCGCGTTTTTCTTTCAAAATTGTAATAGCAAGTTGCAAAATATGAACCTTAAAATCCGTTAAAGGAGTTTTTGCTGCCTTTTTTGAGGCGAATTATCGTCTTTTTGCAACGACAGGACGGACTTCGGGGGCGATGGCAAGGAATATGGGGCATACGCCTGTGTATGAGCGCGATATATTTCCGCTTCTGCTGCGGGCGGATGCGGAGACGCACACAAGGAGGCAAGATCTTGCTGCTGCGAGGCCTGACCTTGTGGATATACTGTGGAAGAAGAGCGTGTGTGGGGGAAGTGCCGGAAGATGGATAGCCCGGCATTTGCCATAGAAATCTTCAGACAGCGTAAAAATAGAAGGGGCGTCAGCTCGCGGCGGGGAAGTGCCGGAGTGTGACGCCTATATAGTTAAATGTATAGTGTCGCTTGCGGACGTGTTGGGGGCCAGTCCGTCAAGCGGACCAACTGCCCTCGTACCGTCTAGGCGAGGAGTCCGCACTCGATACGGCGGAGTCCCTCGTCGAGGGTCTGACGCGGGCAGGCGATATTGATGCGCAGGAAGGGCGGGTGGTGCTGTCCGTAGATCTCGCCGTCGCTCAGCATTACGCGGCCTCGGTCGATGAGCTGCTGGGAGAGCTGTGTCGATGACTTGCCTAGGGCTGAGCAGTCTATCCATACGAGGTAGGTGCCCTCGAGCTTGGTGACGGGGATCTGGGGCAGGTGCTGCTCAAAGTACTGTCGCAGATGGCAGTAGTTGGCATAGAGGTAGTGTCGCAGCGCCTCGAGCCAAGGCTCGCCTTGGGTGTAGGCTGCAATGAGCGCAATGACGCCAAAAGGATTGACATCGCAGACTTCATTGATATTGATGGCTTTGTCGGTCGCCTTCCTGACGAGTCCGTCGGCGATGGTGATACATGCGATCTGCAGCCCGGCGGTATTGAATGACTTGCTGGGGGAGGTGCAGGTGGCACTGTGGAGGAGAAACTGCGGACTGAGCGAGGCGAAGGGAGTATAGGTGAAGCCGGGCATCGTAAGTTCGCAGTGGATCTCATCGGAAATGACGAAGACGCCGTGGCGCAGGCAGATGTCGCCCATCTTGCGGAGCTCGTCGGCTGTCCATACGCGTCCGGCGGGATTGTGGGGATTGCAGAGCAGAAAGACCTTGACATCGGGTAGTGAGGCCTTGGCCTCAAAGTCGTCAAAGTCGATGTGGTAAGTGCCGTCCTCATAGAGGAGCGGGCTCTCGCAGACCTGGCAGCCATTGTTGCGGATGGAGGAGAAGAAGCAGTTGTACACCGGCGTCTGCACCAGCACCTGGTCACCTGGCGTCGTGAGGGCCTTGATGAGGGCCGAGATGGCGGGTACCACGCCCGAGGTGTAGAGGATCCACTCCCGCTGCTGGAGCCAGCCGTGTCGGCGGGCGAACCAGTCGATCTGGGCCTCGTAGAAGGCATCGGGCACCTTGACGTAGCCGAAGATGCCGTGGTCGACCCTGTGTCGGAGCGCTTCGCGTATGCAGGGCGCAGCTTGGAAGTCCATGTCGGCTACCCACATGGGCAGCACGTCGTCGCTGTCGGGCGTGTCCCACTTGTAGGAACTTGTGCCGCGGCGCGGGACGACGGTATCAAAGTCAAATCTCTCGGTATCCATTACTGGGCTTGTCTCTCGCGAATGACGCAGTCGGCGGGCTGCTTGATATTTTTGTTGATCGTGATGCTGCCAATCTTGTCGGCGACAATGAGGCCGCTGGTCGGGTTTTTGATATTGGTCACCGGGCCCTTGATGTCGGCTTGCAGGGTAGAGTACTCAAAGAGACGGTCACAAGTCGGGTCCAGTTCGCAGTCTTCGAGGATCAGGTTGTCGGCATAGCAGAGCAACTGCTCTCCGGCGAGCTTGCAGCGCACGAGGCGCAGGTTTTTGGAGTGCCAGCCGAGATACTCGCCTTCGAGATAGGAGTCGTAGATGGTGATATTCTCGGTCTCCCAAAAGGCGTCCTTGGTCACGATGTGGGCATGGTGGATCTCGGCGTCCTTGACGTACTGAAAGACATACTTGCTGTCGCTCTTGAGTCCGTCTACGCGGATATGGTTGCTCATCATGAAGGGATAGGTGCCGTCGTGGAGCTCGACATCCTTGAGGGTGATATTGTCGCAGCGCCAGAAGGTCTCGTCGGCGTCGTTGATCTTGACGTTGGTAAGCGACAGGTCTTGCATTTCGCGAAACATCTTGGGCGCGTCAATCACGGTGTCTGTCATCTCGAGGTGGTCTGAGTACCAGAGGGCCGAGCGTGCGCCGGCGTCAAACTGGCAATGGTGTATCGTGAAGCCGTGTACGTGCCAGAAGGGATACTTGCCGATGAAGTGGCAGTCGGTGGCGTGGATGTCGCTGCACTCCTTGATGGCTGATTCACCCTCTGTGATGGTGACATGGTCAAGGGCCAGATGGTGGCTCTCGTAGAGTGGGCGTTCGCCGCCCAGAGTAGTATTGCTTAGTGTCTGCATGGCGTGTGTTTGAGTCTCGTACATAATTGTGTATATAATGATATAATAGATGTGGGCAGGCCGTTGGTTGTGCCTCTGATTGATGATTTAGGATTTGCTACTTACGATGATGCAAAGATAGTGCCAATCAAGGTGATGTCATGTGGCTGAATTACCGAATTGTTGCCCCGTATTACTGGTAAGGCTGCGCATCCAGCTCTTGCCGTGAAGGCGGATGAGGAAGATGAGTCCCCTGACGCAGAGCTCCGTGCACATGGCTATCCATACGCCCTTGAGGCCCAGGCTCGATGCGAGCAGTGCGGCGAGCGATATACGTACGACCCACATGCTGCCAACATTCATCAAGAAGGGCTTGAAGGTGTCTCCCGCGCCCACAAATACGCCGTAGGCCACGATGGAGGCGGCAAACATCGGTTCGGCCCAGGCCTCGATGCGCAGTACGCTGGCCCCGAGCGACGAGATCGCCGTATCGGGCGTCATGATGGCCAGCATGAAGGGGGCGAAGATGTACATGATCACGCCCATAAAGGTCATGACGGCGATGCCGAAGCCTACCGTCGTGTAGGCAAAGCGGCGCGTGAGCTGCGGCTTGCCGGCTCCGATGCTCAGGCCGATAAGGGTGGTCGCCGCGTCGCCGATGCCATAACCCGGCATGTAGCAGAGACTCTCCGCTATGACGGCAAATGAGTTGGCGGCGATGGCTGTGATGCCCAGGGGGGCGACGATGGCTGTGATACAGATTTGTGCGCTACACATGACGGCATGCTCCATCATCATGGGCAGACTGATCTTGGTGGCCTTGCGCAGGGTGGCGCGCTTGAGCCTGAAGCTGCCGTGAGTATGCCAGAGCTTGAGCTCCGGGGAGCGCACGAAGAGAAAGTAAAGCATGCAGGTCGCCGTCACCACATGGGCCAATACGCTACCGAGGGCCGCGCCGGCAAGACCGAGGCCGGCTCCGGGGATGACAAGGCGGAGGCCGAGGAAGGAGAGTGGCGTGTCGGGGAAAATGAGGACAAAGTTGAAGATGACGTCAAGCACACAGCACATCACATTGAGCACGCTGGGAAGCTTGATATTGCCTGTCGCGCGCAGCATGCTCGCTCCTAGATAGTTGAGCTGCCAGAAGGGAAGGCTCAGGATGAAGATGGTGAAGTAGAGCGTGGAGCCTGCGCAGATGGAGGGGTCACCTCCGAGCCAGTGGGGCAGGTGGCTGCTGATGGAGATGCCGATGGTGACGAGCAGGAAGCAGAAACAGAGTGCCGCGACGAGGCTCTGGCGCAGGATATTGCGTGCGCGGCCAAAGTCGGCGCCGCCTATGGCATGACTGACCTGTACTGAGAAGCCTGTGACGGCTGCCGTGCACAGTCCGCCAAAGAGCCAGATACTTGTGGAGACCAGACCGATGGACGCCGCCTCTTGGCTGCCGAGATGGCCGACCATGGCGGCGTCGATATACTGCATCAGAATAGACGACAGCTGCGCCATGATGGCGGGTAGACTCAGACTCACCGTCAACTGGAGCTGTTGGCGGAGCGTCATGGTGTCATTGCTGCGTATCTGGTCGAGGAGCTTGTTGTGCATGGCTGGCTAAGGGGGTGCAAAGTTACGACTTAATATGCACAAAATCATGGGCGAGAGATGAAAATATTGGCTCATCTGACCGCTGCACGGCGCCGAATGGCCTGTTGCCGGGACCCGCTGGAAGCAAGAAGGTGCCGGCGCTTGGCCAATCGGCGGACGGAGCAGACGGGTGGAAGAACTAGGCCCAGCAGGACGGCCTCCTTTTGCCTGCAAGACGGGATGTAGTCAGGACGAGGTCGGATGTAGTATGAGCTGCATCCGACCTCGTCCTGTTCCGATTGGAAAGGATGGTGATGGGGCTTGGAAGGAACGGCAGAGGGTGAGACCGAAGGGAGACAATTCTTTGCCTCAGCGCGTTTGGCCAATCAGCTACAAATGATTAACTTTGTATCCAATTTTGAGGGGATAGGATACGGACCCGATAGGGACGCACCCTTCCCACAGAATAAGACTCGGTATGACGACAATAATAAAGCAAGTGAAGACGCGGGCTGAGCTTAAAAAGTTTATCCGCCTCAACTACGAGATGTACAAGGATAATCCCTACTCAGTGCCTGACCTGTATGAAGATATGCTCAATACCTTTTCGACGGACAAGAACCCGGCTTTTGAATTCTGCGAGGCAGACTACTTCTTGGCCTATCAGGGAGACAAGATAGTGGGACGTGTGGCCGCAATCATCAACCGCCGGGCCAATGAGACTTGGAACAAAAAGGCTGTAAGATTTGGCTGGATTGATTTCATCGACGACCCGGAAGTGAGCAAAGCGCTGATCGACACGGTCAAGGCATGGGGCAAGGAGCGCGGCATGACGACGCTGGAAGGCCCGCTCGGATTTACTGACATGGACGCCGAGGGTATGCTCATCGAGGGCTTTGACCAGTTGAGCACCATGGCGACGATATACAATTATCCCTACTATCCCAAGCACATGGAGGCCTTGGGGCTGGTCAAGGCGACCGATTGGGTCGAGCTTAAGCTCAAAGTGCCCGAAAAACTGCCCGACGGCTATGCCCGCGTAGCTGATATCGTGAAGCGCAGGTACAACTTGCGCGTGCGCAAGCTCCATAGCGTCAAGGAGATTAAGCGTACGGGCATCGGCTACACCATATTTGACCTGATCAATGAGGCTTACGCTCCGCTCTATGGCTACTCCAAGATGACCAAAGGCCAGATTGACCAGTACGTCAACGAGTACCTCCCCATCCTGGACCTCGAGATGGTCACACTCATCGAGCAGGCAGACACGGGTGAGCTCGTGGCTGTGGGTATCTCGATGGGATCTATGAGTAGGGCTCTCCAGCGTGCTCACGGCAAGCTCTGGCCGCTGGGCTGGTGGCACTTGCTCAAGGCGCTTAAGCTCAAGCATGCGCCTATCCTGGACCTGCTGCTGATCGGCGTCAAGCGGGAGTATCAGGGCAAGGGTGTCAATGCGTTGCTCTTTGCTGACCTTATACCTATATATATAAGGAAGGGATATAAATGGGGAGAGACCAATCCCGAACTGGAAGGCAACGAGAAGGTACAGGCCCAATGGAAATTTCTCGATGGTCAGATACACAAGCGCCGTCGCTGCTTCACCACAGACCTATAACCAGACCTGAACAAATCCAAGCAGATGGCAGAAGATAAAGACGATATACTGCAACAGACTACTCCCAACTCATACGACGAGAGCAGCATCCAGCATCTCAGCGATATGGAGCACGTCCGCGTACGTCCGGGTATGTACATCGGACGTCTGGGCGACGGCTCACACGCTGAGGACGGTATCTATGTGCTCCTCAAGGAAGTCGTAGACAACAGCATCGACGAGTTTCGCATGAACTTCGGCAAGCGCATCGATATCGAGATGACCGAGGAGCAGGGCGTACGTGTGCGCGACTACGGTCGCGGCATCCCGCAAGGCAAGCTGGTGGAAGCTGTCAGCGAGCTCAATACGGGCGCCAAATACGATACCAAGACCTTCAAGAAGAGCGTCGGTCTCAACGGCGTCGGACTTAAGGCGGTCAATGCCTTGAGCAGCCACTTCGAGGTGGCCTCCTACCGCGAGGGCACGGTGAGACGTGTCACCTTTGAGCGCGGCCAGCTCGTCGGCGATGAGACGACGGACTCAGAGGCTGAGACCGGCACGGAGGTATACTTTGTGCCCGACGATACGCTGTTTCTCCACTATCAGTTCAGAGAGGACTTCATCGAGGAGAAGCTCCGTAACTATACTTACCTCAACTCGGGTCTGAATATCTACTACAACGGCCGTCACATCGTAAGTCGCAACGGACTCGAAGACCTCCTCAACGACAACATGACGGTGCCGACCCTCTACCCAATCGTTCACCTCACGGGCGAAGACATCGAGATTGCCTTCACCCACACCGAGCAGCCGGGCGAAGAGTATTACTCCTTTGTCAACGGACAACACACCATACAGGGAGGAACCCACCAGAGCGCATTCAAAGAGCACATCGCGCGGACAATAAAAGAGTTTTACGGCAAAAACATCGACGTACAGGATGTACGCAACGGCATCGTGGGCGCCATAGCCATCAATGTGGAGGAGCCCATGTTTGAGAGCCAGACCAAGATCAAGCTCGGCAGTCTCACCATGTCGCCGGGCGGTGTCAGCGTCAACAAGTTTGTGGGCGACTTCATCAAGGAAAATGTCGACAACTACCTGCACCGCAATCCCGAGATGGCTGAAATCCTGCTCGAAAAGATACAGCGGAGCGAACGCGAACGCAAGGCGATGGCAGGTATTACCAAGGCTGCGCGCGAGCGGGCCAAGAAAGTCAACCTGCACAACAAGAAGTTGCGCGACTGCCGCATACATTACAACGACGCCAAGGGAGGTGACCTGCGCGAGGAGACGTCTATCTTCATCACCGAGGGAGACTCTGCCAGCGGAAGCATCACCAAGAGCCGCGATGTCACGACCCAGGCCGTATTTAGTCTGAGAGGTAAGCCGCTCAATTCCTACGGATTGACCAAGAAGGTGGTCTATGAGAACGAGGAGTTCAATCTCTTGCAAGCAGCCCTCAATATCGAGGACGGACTCGACGGCCTGCGCTACAACAAGGTGATTGTGGCGACCGATGCCGACGTCGACGGCATGCACATCAGGTTGCTGATGATCACATTCTTCCTCCAGTTCTTCCCAGACCTCATCAAGAAGGGACACGTCTACATCCTGCAGACTCCTCTCTTCAGAGTAAGAAATAAGAAAAAGAAGATTCGCAAGGGCTCCAAGGCAGTCGCCGTCAAGGACGACGCTGCCGGTGCCGCCGTCATCAAGGCTGCGGCCAACAGTGACCGGAGCGAGTTTGAGACGCGCTACTGCTACAATGAGGCAGAGCGCCTCCAGGCCATACATGACCTGGGCCCTGATCCCGAGATTACCCGATTCAAAGGACTGGGTGAGATCTCGCCGGATGAATTTCGCCACTTTATCGGCCCCGATATCCGACTTGAGCGCGTCACCCTCCATAAAGATGACCAGGTGACGGCACTCCTTGACTACTACATGGGCAAGAATACGATGGAGCGCCAAAACTTTATCATTGACAACCTCGTAGTGGAGGAGGACAAGGCCGAAGAAGACTTAGGACAATAAACTATGGAACGAATAGCCATCTTTCCAGGGAGCTTTGATCCCTTCACAGTGGGTCATGCCAGTGTCGTGCGTCGTGCACTTCCCCTCTTTGACAAAATCATCATCGGAGTGGGCATCAACGAAAACAAGCGTGCTCTCTTCCCTGTCGAGAAGCGTGTCGAAACGATTCGGAGGATCTACAGCCGCGAGCCCCGTATCAGCGTCTACAGCTACGACACGCTGACGACTGACTTTGCTCGCAAGATGGGTGCCCGCTTTATACTGCGCGGCTTACGCTCTGTGAGAGATTTTGAGTACGAGCGCGACATCGCTGAGATGAATAGTCAGATCACCGGCATCGAGACTGTGCTGCTCTTTACGGAACATCAGTACGCCTGCATCAGCTCCAGCGCGATACGCGAGCTTATCTCCTACGGCAAAGATGTATCTGAATATCTACCAAAACCCGACCAACCATGAAAAAGACTTTACTAATACTCTTGCTGACGGCCCTCTGCGGGGGGCAGACCAGCGCTCAAAATTCCATCAACCACTTGTCAACCTCCATGGAGATGGCCTTGCGCAAACTCAATATGGCGGAGATGGCTCTCAAGGCGCTCTATATCGATACGCTCAATGAAAATAAACTGACAGATGCGGCTATACGCGGTATGCTGTCTGAACTCGATCCTCACACGAGCTACACTGATGCCGAGGAGACCAAGAAGTTTAATGAGCCGCTCAGCAGCGGATTTGAAGGCATCGGCGTCCAGTTTAATGTTCTCAAGGACACGCTTGTCGTCATACAGACGGTGAGCAAAGGCCCGTCGGAGAAAGTGGGCATCTTGCCGGGAGACCGTATCGTCAGCGTCAATGACTCTACCATCGCAGGCGTGAAGATGCCGCGCGACAAGATGATGAAGCTCCTGCGGGGTCCCAAGGGCACGATTGCCAATCTGGGCATCGTGAGACGGGGCGTGCCTGAGGTACTCAAATTTCGCGTCGTCAGAGACAAGATACCCCTTCACTCCGTCGATGCCGCCTATATCATACGTCCCGGCATAGGCTATATACGCATCAGCAGCTTTGCCGTCAATACGCGCAACGAGCTTGACTCCTCCATTGTCAGCTTGAAGCGGAAGGGAATGAAGCACTTGATCCTCGACCTTCAGGACAACGGTGGTGGATTTCTCGACGCAGCGTCAGGTGTCGCCTCTGAGTTTCTCAATGAAGGTGAACTCATCGTCTATACCGACGGCCGTGCCGTTCCCCATCAGGACCTCAAGGCACAGGGCGGAGGCAAATTTCTCAAGGGCCAGCTGGTTGTCCTCGTCAACGAGTATACGGCGAGCGCAGCTGAGATCGTGAGTGGTGCCATACAGGACCAAGACCGCGGCGTCATCGTAGGCCGTCGCACCTTTGGCAAGGGCTTGGTGCAGCGCCCCATACCTTTCCCTGACGGAAGTCTCATTCGCGTCACGGTATCCCACTACTATACGCCCTCAGGTCGCTGCATACAGAAACCCTATGAGAAGGGAAAGGCCAAAGAATACGAGGAAGACGTATACAACCGATACAAAGACGGTGAATTGATGCATGCTGACAGCATCCATTTCGCTGACAGTCTCAAGTACAAGACACTCAAGCGCGGCCGCACCGTATATGGCGGTGGCGGTATCATGCCCGACTACTTCGTACCCCTGGATACGCTCAAGTATACCAAGTACTATCGTACTCTGAGTCTCAAAAACTGCATCCTGGACAGCTATCTCACCTACCAGGACCAGCACCGTCAGGAGCTGCGGAGCAAGTACAAGGATTTTGAACAGTTCAATAAGAACTATCAAGTGCCCCAGGAGCTTCTGGACAGCATCTACTCAGCCGGACGCCGGCTCAATGTCAAGCCAGCCGACGACGCAGAGGTGCAGAAGACAACCCAGCAGATCTCCCTCCTCCTCAAGGCGCTTACTGCCCGCGATATATGGGATATGTCAGAGTACTTTGCCATCATCAACGAGGACAGTGATGCCGTTGCCAAGGCTCTCCAGCTGATACAGGAGGGCAAAGCTAGCGAGTAGAGTAAATACTGCCGCGCCCAGGCCGGAGGGTGATGAGACAAAGACCGGTCTGTGCCGCCAGACAACTGAGAAGATCCGCATGACTTCAGATGTCCACGACACCTAGTCCTGTCATATCGTTATAAGTAAGCAATTGTCAAGTCCAATCTCACTTAAATACCTGTCTAGATGAAGCAATCAATATCCAAACACCTGCTCCGCATCCTCCTGGTACTGGCTTCGACAGCAATTATCGTGGCCTTCTACCCGCGGGAGCGCAACGTCAGCTTCGACTATACGGTCGGCAAGCCCTGGAAATACGGACAGATCATTGCAGCATACGACTTCCCCATTTACAAGAGCGAGGATGTCATCCGACAGGAGCTGGATAGTGCCTTCAAGAGCTTTCAGCCGTACTACCAGTACGACACCTCGGTAGGCAACGTACAGATACAGGCCTTTGCCAAGGCGACAGCGGAGATGGACAAGGAGACCTTGCCCGCCGGATACCGCCGCTACATCATGGGCCAACTGAAGGATATCTATCAGGCCGGTATCATGGACAGCCACGATTACCAGCTCAATCTGGACAGTGCGTACACTATAGTGCGCGTAGCGCAGGGTAATACTGCTACTTCGCGGTCTCTTAAGGCTATATATACGACCCGCTCGGCCTACGAGCGTATCCTGGCGACAGCAGACTCCTCCCATCTCAATCGGGAAGTGCTCAACCGATGTGATATCAACGACTATCTCACGACCAATCTCACTTATGACGAGCCGCGTTCCCAAGACCAGCGGCAGGATATCCAAAACTCTGTCTCCTATGCCTCGGGTATGGTGCAGGCGGGGCAAAAGATCGTCGACCGCGGCGACATCGTGACACCCCACATCGCCAGTATCATCGAGTCGATGGAGAAAGAGTCGATCAAGCGCCACGAGAAGTCTACAAGCAACTGGTGGCAGATGGGCGGAGAGACGGCTCTTGTGCTAATCATATTTGTCCTGTATACCATTTTCCTTGGCACTTTTCATCGTGCCTACTTGGAGCAGTGGCGCAGCTTAGGATTACTCTTCTCTCTGTTGGTGATTTTTACGGTAGCAGTGTCGCTTTTATCCCAGCAAACCCCGCAGAGCGTATACATCGTGCCGCTTACGATGATTGCTGTGTTTGTAAGCGTGTTTATGGATTCCCGTGTGGCCTTTATCACCAACTTGACAGCTATCATCCTGAGCTCGGTGCCGCTTCACGATTCCTATATGTTTGTCGTCACCAACACGATCTCTGCTGTCGTTGCCATCTTTTCGCTCAAACAGCTCACTTCACGGTCGCAGATTATTCGCACCGCCTTTATCGTGACCGCCGTCACGTTGGCTTTCATGTTTGCTTTTGAGTTGTGTATGGGTTATTCTGTCAAGCAAATGGACACGACCTGGTACACCAGCGAGGGCCTCAATGGCGTGTTGCTGCTCTTCACGTATCCCTTCATCTTTGTCTTTGAAAAATTATTTGGGTTCACGTCTGCTGTCACCCTGTTGGAGCTCTCCAATGTCAATCATCCGCTGCTCCGGCGTCTGTCCAAGGAGGCGCAGGGCACCTTCAACCACTCCATGCAAGTCGCCACACTCGCCAGTGAGGCGGCTTCCAAGATTGACGCCGACGTGCTGCTTGTGCGTACCGGCGCGCTCTACCATGATATCGGCAAGATCATGAATGCCGCTTACTTCACCGAAAACCAGAGTGGCACCAATCCCCACGACAGCCTCTCGGAGGAGCGCAGTGCCCAGATTATCATTCAGCACGTGGCCGACGGTCTCGCTCTGGCTGAGAAGTACGGTTTGCCCAAGGTGCTTCGCGACTTCATCTCCACCCACCACGGGCGTTGCAAAGCGACTTACTTCTACATCAAGTACCGTAACAATCATCCCAATGAGCCCGTGGATGAAGCCCTATTCACTTACCCAGGCCCCAATCCCTTTACTAAGGAGCAGGCTATTCTGATGATGGCCGACTCGGTCGAGGCTGCGTCCAAGAGCCTCAAGACAATCAATGAGGAGACTCTGACTACGCTCGTCAACAATATCATTGACAACAAGGTCAAAGAGGGCTGCTTCAAAAATTGTCCTATCACCTTCCGCGACATTCAGACGACCAAGGACGTCTTCGTCGCCAGCCTCAAAATGATCTACCATACACGCATCAGTTACCCCACGCTCAATACGCCTACTCCTACTCGTGGACGTACCGGAAGCATCTTTGGCCGGCGCCGCAGCTTCTACAAGATGAAGGGAACAGGAGAGGAGCAGGACATATCTGACCTTAAATCTAGATAACCCATGATATCAATCACTTACTCGGGTAAGCGTCAGCCATCGATCCTGATCATCTACACTGGAGGTACTATCGGGATGTACGAGGACCCTGAGAGTGGCGCCTTGAGCAACTTTGATTTTGCCAAGCTCGCGAGCTATGTGCCCGAGCTCTATCATCTCAAGTTCAATATCAGTTGTTATCCCTTCGACCCACCGATTGACTCGAGCGATATGCTCCCCCGCCATTGGGCAGATATAGCCTGTATCATCCAGGATAACTATGAGAGCTTTGATGGCTTCGTCGTGCTTCACGGTACTGACACCATGGCTTATACGGCCAGCGCCTTGAGCTTCATGCTGCAGGGCTTGGGCAAACCTGTCGTATTCACGGGTTCACAGTTGCCCATCGGCACGCTCCGTACTG
The DNA here is from genome assembly GCA_900316315.1 of uncultured Prevotellaceae bacterium. Lineage (GTDB taxonomy): Bacteria > Bacteroidota > Bacteroidia > Bacteroidales > Bacteroidaceae > UBA6382. The sequence continues at coordinate 57,146 of ONCK01000007.1, read as the reverse complement.
ACGGCAAGGAGAATCTGCTGACCTCTCTGGAGATTGCAGCCGCCACAGACCCTGACGGACGTCCGACTGTGCCTGAGGTATGTGTCTTCTTTGAAAACCAGCTTCTGCGCGGCAATCGTACAACCAAGATCAGCGCCGAAGGTTTCAACGCCTTCCGCTCATTCAATTACCCCTTGCTCGGTGATGCAGGCATCCACTTGCGCTTCTACCGCGAGTATATCCATCATCCCTCTCCCGGGGAGAAACTCAGGGTGCAGACCGATATGGACACCCACTTGGCTGTGCTCTCCATCTTCCCAGGCATAAGGCGCGAGGTGGTCAAGGCTATCTTTCATATCGAGGGTGTGCGTGCCGTTGTGCTAGTCACTTACGGCTCGGGCAATGCGCCGCAGAAGCAGTGGCTGATTGAGGAATTGGAGGAGGCCCGCAGACGTGATATCGTGGTTGTCAATGTCACCCAGTGCAGTCAAGGGACTGTCGAAATGGGACGCTATGCCACCGGCCTCCAGCTCTTGCAAGCGGGAGTGGTCAACGGATATGACAGTACAGTGGAGAGTGCCGTCACCAAACTGATGTATCTGCTCGCTCAGGAACTTAATTCTGACGAGCTGCGCGCTCGTCTCAGCGAGTCCATCTCCGGCGAGGCTACAGTGACGGCCTGACTGATCTGCAAGGCTTGTTTGCCATCAAGATCGTCGACTGATGACTGTCAGAAGAATTGCGGCGGAGCAGAGGAAGTTAGTCCTCTCTTTGTGAAGGCCATTGGTAGCCTGTCGTAATGGCTTTGGATAAACTGGTTTTTTTCTCCTTTCTACTATAAGACGTTTCCCACAGGGGAGACGCCTTTGTCATATCTGAGAGCACCTTGCCCAGCTGATGGCACATCCTCTGGGCACCCGTCCCTCTGAGCCTGCTGCTGCGATCAGGCCTGTAGCCCGGACTGCGTCAGGCATGGGCTGAGGAGCGTGCAGAAATCAGACACGACAGCGGAGACTTATTGGAATGGTGAGGGAGATTGGCTATAGTCAAGCGGGTATCGTCCCGCTTGCCACAGAACAAATCAAAACAAGGTCGGACTTGGTTTTAACTACATCGGACCTTGTTCAAACTAGAAGCCACCTTGTTGCGAATACGGGGCGACCTGCTAATCGCGGGTAAAAACTGGTGATGAGAAGAAGCCCTGATACATATTATATATAATGTATACGCATCGTCGGGGACAGATATAGGACATGTGGATACCATACGAATAGAGGGGAATGTCGTCCAAAGACTTACATTCCCCTCTATGAAGGAGGCTACATCTCGACTAGGAGACGGGCCTCGCCAGGTAGGCTATATTACTTTGCGATTGTGGAGATAGCTACGCGGTTCCAGTCGGGCTCGCTGAACATGTTGCCAACACCCTTGCCTGTAGCGTCGATGCGGTTAGCAGCAATCTTGTACTTCTTAACGAGCATGTTCTTGACAGCCTCAGCACGCTTCTTAGCGAGAGCTTCGTTGATGGCCTTGCTGCCTTCGGGAGAAGCATAACCTTCAACCTTAACCTTAGCGTTCTTGTGGTTCTTGAGGTAAGAAGCAACGCGCTCTACATTAGCATACTGAGAAGCGTCGATAGTAGACTTGCCCTGACGGAAAGATACCATTGAGCCACCATCGTAAACGGTCTTGGTAACGGTCTCGGGCTTCTTGTTGCGGCAGTCGTTGAGTTGATCCTGCAGGCTCTTGATGCGGTTGTTAGCATTGTTGAGCTCGTTGTCTTTATTGTTGAGGCTAGAACGCAGATCATTGATCTTAGCGTTGAGGCCGTCAACCTCTGCCTGATCATACAGCTTGGCTGTTACGAAGTTGTGGGCACCGTAGCTGTTGTTGAACTTATAGGTTACACCTGCGGTGATTTCAAAGGCAGCGTGGTTGATATTGTTCTTGCCGCTGTTGAGACGTGCTTCCTGATAAGTGTTGGTGTTGCCAAAGTTAGCAGCGCTTGAGCTGAGCTTGTCGCCATGATAGTGACCACCCTCGAGGTTCCAGACTACAGCAGGCTTGATGTTGATCTGCCAAGCCTTGGCTGCGCCGAGGTTGAAGTTGAAGTCGAGACCAGCCTTAGCGCTGATGAAGTTGTAGTCGCCGTTGTTGCGAGCGCCGTCTACAGCCATGAACTCATGACCCCAGCCGAGGCCGCCTTTAGCTACTACTTCAAAGAAGCGGGGAGCACCCTTGTAGCCACAGAAGAGGTTGTTGAGGTTAACATAGTTGAGCAGGTGAACTGTTACTCCGTCAAAGGCGTTGTTGCTGTGGAGGCCGGTGACCTTAGTACCGTTGAAGATGGTTGCACCTTCTACACCGAGTCCGTAGATAGGGGTAATCTGCTTGGCGATAGTCAGATTGACTGTCGGGCGCATGCTTCCGAAGAAAGCGTGGTTGGCCATCGGAGTGTACACGCCGCCGGCTACACCTACTGACCAGTTGTCAAGGAATTTGCTCCCCTGAACTGTTACCTGTGCATTGGCTGCTGTGAAGCCCAGAAAGAGGGCGCAGCATAAGGTAAATAATTTTTTCATGTTACATTGATTGTTTGAGATTTGGCCTTGCGGCCTCTTCGTTGAGTTAATAAGTTATAAGTTTAGTTACGTTAGACTTTTAGTTAGTCCTCAAAGGGCTATAGAGTAGAGCAAATGGCTCTTACTCTTAGAATTTTGTTGCAAAGGAAAGCATTTTTCACTTATTCAAAGTATTTTTTCGGTAGAAAAACCTGGCGAAAACCCTAAAAAAAATTAAATAAGACACTAAAAGAGAAATTTTGGACCTTTTTCGACAAGTGCAGATGACTTTTTTGAAATGTAAGTCTACGCGCTATCAGTACGGCGTGGTATATCGACGAGACGGCTACTTGCAGAAGTGCGTGCGCGGAGAGGACGGATAGCGGCGCGCATGGAGGGGTTGAGGCCGGATATTTCTGGTGTAGAGAGGGAGGTGCGTGGAGAGAAACTGCGTGATGGACGATCTTATGTCTGTAGCCGATATACGCAGGGCCTGGAGCAAAGACTTGCTGGGCGGAGATTGAGCCTCCTGTACGCGTGCCGGAGAGGGCTGGGGCTGCGACTATAGCTCAGACATGGGTGCCGCTCGTATGGCCGTCGCATGTCGTGATGGACGAAATAAAATCGGATGTCTAAGTCAGCTTGTCCGAACATATTGCTTAACTTTGCAACTTAACAAATTAGAAACATCCTTTTTGAGTATGAAGAAATCCTATTTTAATGATCTGAAGTGTCGCTTGTTGGCGCTGTCGCTGCTTGCCTGTCTCAGTATATTACCTTCTGCGCGTGCCGGCAAGCCAGTTCCCGGCCAGCGGTGGACGGAGGATCAGGTCAATGAGTGGTATGCTCAGTTGCCGTGGCTAATCGGGTGCAACTATATTCCCGCTACGGCTATCAACCAGATAGAGATGTGGAGCAAGGCCACGTATGATCCCAAGCAGATTGACAAAGAGTTGGGTTGGGCCGAGAAGTTGGGCTTCAATACGCTGCGTGTATTTCTGAGCAGCGTCGTCTGGCAGCATAGTCCGTCGGAGCTCAAAGACAACATGAAAGACTTCTTGAATATCTGCCAGCGCCACGGCATCAAGCCCTTCTTTGTATTTCTCGACGACAACTGGCTTGCTGAGTCCAGCTACGGACGTCAGCCGGCGCCCAAGCCTGGTGTGCACAATAGCGGCTGGGTCAAGGACCCCGCTATCAGTCTGCGCAGCGATACGACCAAGCTCTATCCCATGCTGCGCCGCTATATGATCGACGTAATCAGCTCCTTCCGCAACGACGACCGTATCCTGATGTGGGACATCTACAACGAGCCCGGCGCACAGCATATCGGGGTCGTCTCACTCGACTTGCTCAAGCACACATATCAGTGGGCGCGCGAAGCCAAGCCCACCCAGCCAATCACAAGCTGCATTTGCGAAATGGGAGCCGAGAATGTCAAGCTGCAAGCTTACCAGCTGACTCACAACGATGTCAATACGTATCACAACTACAAGGACGCTAAGGATCAGCAGGAGATGATCAAGTATCTCCGTATGCTCGACCGGCCGCTGATTTGTACGGAGTATATGGCGCGTAAGTTCGATAGCCGCTTTACCAATGTGCTGCCCGTGCTCAAGGCTAACCATGTAGGGGCTATCAACTGGGGCTTTGTAGCCGGCAAGACCAATACCAACTTTGCCTGGGGCGACCCGCAGCCCGATAAACGGGAGCCCGAGCTGTGGTTTCACGACATCTATCGTACCGACGGCACACCCTTCAGCCAGGAGGAGGTAGATACAATCAGGTCGCTCACTCATGATAATCCCGCTATCTATAAGTAACCCCTTTATCTTAAATATTATGTACAAAAAAACACTCTTAATTGCCCTTACGTGGCTGGCCGTCGCCTTTGGCAGCTCATCCAACGCTGTCCAGGCCCAGTCGCGCTGGACCGAGGCTCAGGCCAATGCCTGGTACGCCAAACTCCCATGGCTTTCCGGCTGTGACTATATTCCAGCCACGGCTATCAATCAGATAGAGATGTGGAGCAAGAAGACCTATGACCCGCGTCAGATTGACAAGGAGCTGGGCTGGGCTGAAGGCTTGGGATTCAATACGATGCGTGTCTTTCTGAGTAGTGTCGTATACCAGCATGATCCCGACGGACTCAAGGCGCGTATGAACGACTTCCTGTCTATCTGCCAGCGCCATGGCATCAAGCCGCTCTTTGTCTTCTTTGACGACTGCTGGAATGCGGAGAGCGCCTACGGCAAGCAGCCTGCGCCCAAGACAGGCATTCACAATAGTGGCTGGGTACGGGATCCCTCTGTCTCCCTGCGTGGTGATACCGTCAAGCTTTATGCTGCGCTGAGCAAGTATGTGACCGATATCATTTCCACCTTCGCCCAAGACGACCGCATCCTGCTCTGGGACCTCTACAATGAGCCTGGCAACAGCAAGCACGGCGTCTCGAGTCTCCCGCTGCTGCGCAAAGTCTTTGAGTGGGCTCGCAGCGCCCGCCCCAGTCAGCCCCTGACATCTGGAGTATGGAAGTGGAGCAAAGAGTTTGCCCCCCTCAATGCGCTACAGCTCAATGAGAGCGATGTCATCTCCTATCATGACTACGGCACTCCCGAGCACCATGCCAATACCATCAGATACTTGCAGATGCTCAACCGCCCCCTGGTATGCACAGAGTATATGGCGCGCACCAAGGGCAGCCTCTTCAAGGATATCATGCCCCTGCTCAAGGACAACAAGGTAGTAGCCATCAACTGGGGCTTTGTCGCCGGCAAGACCAATACCATGTATGCCTGGGATACTCCCATGCCTGATGGCAAGGAGCCCAAGGTGTGGTTTCACGACATCTATCGTACTGACGGCACGCCCTATAGCCAGGAGGAGATAGACCTGATCAAGCGTCTCCACGGTAAATAGAAATCGTGCGGCGAGTCTGCCCGCAGAAAGCGGACCTTGGACGAAGGTTATCCAAAGAAAGAAGTACTTATATAAAAAAGCGCCCCAAAAATTTTGTAGTTTTACCAGAGGTGTGTAATTTTGACAAGTTTTCCAAAAACGCATGAAAATAGCAAAATTTTAACGACATATAAATCATAGAAGGTTATGAAAAAGTCACAACTACTCCTCTCGTTGGCAGCAGCTGCCATGCTCTGCCTGCCGGCTCTACCCGCGGCTGCTCAGCAGACTGTCGACGATGACGCCACTACGTCCTACTTCTTCGTAGGAGCGCAGGGCGGTGCGCAAGCTACCTTTACCAATGACCAGTTGTCCAAGCTTGTTATGCCCTTTGGCGGCGTCTACATCGGCGGATACGCCAGCCCTGTCGTCGGAGGTCGCCTCCACTTGATGGGATTTCGCTCCAAGGGTAGAATTTATCAGTATGATGAGTCTTATTACTACGACTTCTACACTGCAGACCTTGACATGCTGCTCAATCTGTCCAACCTATTTTGGAAGAACAACAAGCATGCAGTCAATCTTGTGCTGGTCAGTGGTGTCGGCCTCAACTATGCATGGCACAACGGCGAGATCAACAACATCCTGGCCGAACATGCATGGCTCAACTACGCAGCTCCACTGGCTTGGAAGCACAGTCTGCTGAGTCACAACCTACGTGTCGGACTCCAGCTCGATTTTAATGTCAGCAAGCACTTGGGCCTCAATCTCGAAGTCGACGCCAACCACATCGGAGACCGCTTCAACAGCAAGACCAACAGCCATGACGACTGGATGGCAACAGCTGCCGTAGGCCTCAGTTACAAGTTTGGCTACAAGAAGCCGAAGAAGTATATTCCCGCTGCCGTTATCCAGCCCGCCGCTCCGGCACCCAAGCCTGCTCCGGCCCCGGCACCCAAGGTCGTGGAGACACCCAAGCCCGCTCCGGCCCCAGCTCCTGTCGTCAAGACCCTGAAGGAGGAGATCTTCTACAATATCCGTTCTTCTCAGGTACCTGCCAGTGAGTGGGCCAAGGTAGAGCGTATTGCCAATTTCCTCAAGGAGAATCCTGACGCTACCGCCGAGATCGTAGGATATGCCGATGCCAAGACCGGTACTCCGGCAGTCAATATGAAGTATTCGCAGATGCGTGCCAACGACCTCAAGGAGGCGCTCTCCAAGAAGTACGGTATCGACGGCAGCCGCATCTCTGCCAGTGCCAAGGGTGATACTGTACAGCCTTACGCGGAGAATGCTAAGAACAGATTGACAATCATCACCGGTACCACCAAGAAGTAATATTCGGGGGCAGTACCCTATAGGAGCCGCATCAGACACTATCCGTCTGATGCGGCTCTTTGTATTGCGGAGGTGCCGCCTGTGGACTCCGGAGCAGTTGGGCAGGAGGCCTGAAGGCGGAATGACAGGACAGCGTGAAGCATGTACAATGCCGGAATTATGAGGCCGGACCATCTCGGTTCGGCATCCTTGACCTCATTGTGCTACCCGTTACTGGACCGACTCGCGGCCACCTTGGCGATGCACTTCGAGATTTGACGGTATCTCTCGAAAATGTCCTACGTAGGGAAGGATACCGCCCCTACGCAGTCTCTGTTTCCGAAGGTTACTCGAAGCGTTCGTCGGTCCGTCGATTTTGAAATTGTCCATCAGTTTTTATATAATAAATCCGAGATGCCGCTTGAAATAGGTGCCGATGTCGTGATGACAAGTCGCCTTGTAAGCGCTACAAGGTCGGATATAATTTAAACTAGGTCCGATGTGGTTTAAACTGGAAGGCGAGTTGTTATCTCCTGATAGTCAGCTAGTTACAAGAGTGCCAAATCCTACTTGTAATTCATTGGATTTCAGCAAGTTATAGAGACGGTTTGAGGGAACTTCCGCCTTTTTGTCTTCGAGCATAAGCTGAGGCCCTTTGATCAATTTTTTATAATAAAAAAATGATCTTCTTTCGGCTCCGTGATGGAGCGGGTTTCTGCGGAGATAGACTTGGTTCTCGTGGAGAAGGTTTCCGTTGAAGGACAATTAGCGGAGCGTGTGGGCTGGGATCGTGGCTTCTGCTACGCGGTTTTGGCCGCCCAGACAGCCTCCGCCCGGAGACGTATCGCTGCTGATTGGCTATGGAAAAGGAGGAGAGGCTGTTGATAGATATTTATCGGGTGGCGGTGAAGACTTTGTTTTTCCCTGATTTTCGGTCTTTTCGATACTATGTGGACTGAGTCGGAGGTAGTGAGAGTCAACTCGGATGCAGTGGTCCCTGATCCGCCCTTGCGGCCTGCTCCTCAAGGCGCTGGCTAACGTGGCTTGGGCGCGGTCAGTCGGGGTAGCCCATAGGTGAGGCGTAAGCCTGCCGAAGGCAACAGAGGACGAAGCGGTATTTTTAAGGTTTCCAGTCCAGTCACTTGCAAGACAAATGCTTAACTTTGCCGCGGATATACTACCCAGACACATCAGATTTCAAATGAAACTACATCGACTTCACCTATTCCTCCTGTCCCTTCTGCTGCCCGTCTGCGCCCTCGGCCAAGGCACAGATACGCTGACCATGATTGTCGGCACCTATACGGAGGGCAGCGAGAGCAAGGGCATCTACACCCTGCGCTTCAATCAGTCGACAGGAGAGGCTCAGCTGCTGTCAACCTGCAAGGTCGGCAATCCTTCGTTTGTCTGTGTTGCGCCGGGGAATCGACGGGTCTATGCGGTGTCCGAATACAACGACGGCCGTCAGGCAGCCGTAGCGCTCAGCCTTGACTCCGCTTCCGGCTCGCTCCGGGTGCTCAATAGCCAGCCTACCTGTGGTGATGGCAAGGGTGGAGAGGATCCCTGCAACATCTGGACCGACGGCCACTATGTCGTGACGGCCAACTATACGGGAGGCAGTATATCTGTATTTCCTATCGCTGCTGACGGGAGCTTGAAGCCGGCTTCACAATACATCAAGTACACCGCGCTCCACGAGGGCGGAGCTGCTCATATCCACTGCGTGCGCCCGACCCCCGACGGTCGCTATCTGCTGGCCACAGACCTGGGCAATGACCGCATCTACCGCTTCCCTGTCAACCACAAGGCTACGCCGCAAAATGGCCAGCCCTTTCTGCTTGATGACACAGTGGTTTACGAGGGGCATCAGGGCTGGGGACCGCGTCACTTTGTCTTTGACAAGACGGGCTACATGGTATATCTCATCAACGAGCTCGGAGACTACGTCTGCACATTCGGATATGGCAACAAGCGTCTGGTGACGCTCCAGTATCAGCTGGCCTACGACGGACAGGGCCACGGGTCTGCCGATATCCACCTCAGCCCTGACGGACGCTATCTCTACACCTCCCACAGACTGCGCGGCGACGGCATCAGCATATTTGAGGTGGACGGCGAGCGCGGGATGCTCCATCGCATCGCCTATCAGTCTACAGAGAAGCACCCCCGCAACTTCAATATCACACCCAACGGGCGCTATCTGCTCTGCGCCTGTCGTGACGGCAACTGCATCCAGGTCTTTGAGCGCGATATCCGGACAGGGCTGCTCACCGACACTGGGCGTACTATCCACCTCCCCAAACCCGTCTGCATACAGTGGGTCCCATAGCTTGCGGGAGCGTCCTGTAGAGGTAAAGCCCAGGTGTGTAGGGCAGGCGAGAGGGCTGTCAGAAGTCCCTCATCCGTTGCCCGCTCCTGTGTTCCCTAGTCCGAGAGACTTCGCGGGTATTATAATATATATAATGTATAGGCCCGATTCCGTCCGGCCCGATGCAGACAAGAGACCCCTCCACGCTGTCGCCGCTACTGCCGTAGGGAAGGGCTGTAATGCTTTTTAGAACTTCGGAGGAAGGCTTTGTCGAGATTAAATACTACCTTTGCAAAATACAAGATTAAGATTATGAAAAGATTAATGCTCATTATACTATTGGCCGTCGCGCTTTTGCCCGCCTGGGCACAGACCCCGGAGACCGAAGAACAGAAAGTGTGGGAAGAGTTTGTCGAGGGGTCGGAGACCTTTGGCACCCTGCAGGCACTGGCTGAGGAGATCAAACAGCAACTGCACGAGCAGCAGCCGTCGATGTCCGACTCTGTCATGCAGCAGGTCTCGGATACGATACAGACTGTCATTGGCCAGTATGTTCACAAGGTCATCATCCCCGCTTATCAGCGGCACTTCACGCTTGAGGAAGCCAAGGAAATCAACGCCTTCTTCAGGACGCCTGTCGGAAGCAAGCTCCGGCGTACGGAGATACAGATGACGGAGGAGATGACAGGGCAATTGGACAACTTTGGAACCGAACTGGACAACCGTCTGATGGAGGTGTTCAAGAAAGCAAAAGACAAGAAATGAACAGACGGACTATCAGTGACTACGAAGTCATGGCGCCGGTCGGCTCGTGGGAATGCTTGGCCTCGGCCTTCAAGGCTGGGGCCGACTCCATCTACTTCGGCGTCGAGCGTCTCAATATGCGGGCCCATTCGGCAGCCCACTTCACCTGCGATGATCTCAGGCATATCGCCGATGAGTGCCGTCAGCGAGGCATTAAGAGCTATCTGACAGTCAACACAATCATGTATCAGGAGGATTTGCCCCTGATGCGTGAGATTTGCCTCACGGCCCATCAGGCCGGCATCTCGGCAATCATTGCCAGCGACGTGGCTGTGCTGCAATACTGTCGGGAGATAGGGCAGGAGGTCCACCTCTCGACCCAGCTCAATATCAGCAATATCGAAGCGCTCAAGTTCTACTCCCAATACGCTGACGTGGCGGTGCTCGCCCGCGAGCTCAATATGAATCAGGTCAAGGACATCGCGCGACAGATTGAGGAGCAGCATGTGTTTGGCCCGGGCGGACAATTGGTACGCATCGAGATGTTTTGTCACGGAGCGCTCTGTATGGCTATCAGCGGCAAGTGCTACTTGTCGCTCAACAATCTGGCATCCAGCGCCAACCGGGGTGCATGCCTCCAGGTCTGCAGGCGCGGCTATACAGTGAGAGACCGCGAGACCGGGCTCGAGCTGGATATCGACAACAAGTATATCATGAGTCCCAAGGACCTGAAGACAATCCGCTTCATCGACCGAATGATGGATGCAGGAGTGAGCGTGTTCAAGATAGAGGGCAGGGCGCGCGGACCGGAGTACGTATATACGGTGACCAAGTGCTACAAGGAGGCCATCCAGGCCGTGCTTGACGGTACATTTACCAAGGAGCGCAAGGATGAGTGGGATGCCCGGCTCGCCACTGTCTTCAACCGGGGCTTCTGGGACGGATACTATCAGGGCCAGACGCTGGGCGAATGGAATGAGGAGTACGGCTCATCCGCCACAGAGCGCAAGGTCTATGTGGGAAGAGGTGTCAAATATTTCTCCAAGCTCGGTGTAGCCGAGTTTGAGATCCAGGCTGCTGAGATTAGCAAGGGAGACCGCCTGATGGTGACGGGACCCACGACAGGCATCGTCTATCTCGATGTTACGGAGATACGCTATGACCTGAAGCCGGTCGAGACGGCTCACAAGGGATGGCACGTCTCCATCCCCGTAGGTGAGAAGGTGAGACCTTCGGACAAGCTATTCAAGATCGTGCCCGCAAAACTTGCCAAATCGGAATAAACTTGGTACTTTTGAAGGCAGATGGAAGAAGATACATTTGATATACGCGCGTCACAGAGCGGCGTGCAGACCGACAAAGAGTACGAGAATGCTTTGCGCCCGCTGACCTTTGACGACTTCAACGGCCAGCGTAAGGTAGTGGACAACCTGCGTGTATTTGTCGAGGCGGCGAAGTATCGTGGCGAGCCCCTAGATCATACGCTCCTGCATGGGCCTCCGGGCCTCGGCAAGACGACGCTCAGCCAGATTATCGCCAACGAGCTCGGCGTAGGCTTCAAGACGACGTCAGGACCTGTGCTCGACAAACCGGGAGACCTCGCGGGCCTGCTCACATCGCTCGAGCCGCACGACGTACTCTTCATCGACGAGATACACCGTCTCTCCCCCGTGGTGGAGGAGTACCTCTACTCGGCGATGGAAGACTTCAAGATAGACATCCTCCTCGACAAGGGGCCTTCAGCCCGCAGCATACAGCTCTCGCTCAACCCCTTCACTCTCGTGGGCGCCACTACGCGTAGCGGACTCCTGACAGCTCCTCTGCGGGCCCGCTTCGGCATCAATCTGCATCTCGAGTATTACGATGCCAGGACGCTCAAGCGCATCCTACTGCGCTCAGCTAAGTTGCTTAAGATAAGGGTTGATGAAGACGCTGCGGCAGAAATAGCCAGCCGGAGCCGAGGTACGCCACGTATAGCCAATGCCCTGCTGCGGCGTGTCAGAGACTTTGCCCAGGTCAAGGGCAACGGCATCGTAGACCTCAAGATCGCGCATCTCGCACTCGAGGCGCTCAATATAGACCAGTACGGCTTGGACGAGATAGACAACAAGCTGCTCTCTACAATCATTGACAAATTTAACGGTGGGCCGGTAGGTGTCAATACGATAGCCACGGCTATAGGCGAAGACGAGGGCACGGTCGAGGAAGTGTACGAGCCTTTTCTCATCATGGAGGGATTTATCAAGCGCACTCCCAGGGGTCGTGAGGCTACGGACTTGGCCTACAAACACTTGGGGCGGACTCGCTTCGGTCGCGCTCAGGAGCCGGACCTCTTTGGCCAGGGCTAACCGGATGGCGTAGGGAAAGAGAGAGGTCCGAACCGGACTGTACAACATTTACAACGGATACTATATATGATAAGTTACAATGCCAATGACGTCAAGATGCCGGCTATCCCCAAGAGAGCCACGACGGCGTGGCTGCGCAAGGTAGCTGCCGGGTACGGCCGCAAGATAGGTGACGTGGGGTACGTATTCTGCAGCGACAGCAAGATACTTGAGGTCAACAGGCAATACCTCGGACACGATTACTATACCGACATCATCACTTTTGACTACGACGAGGGCAACACTATCCACGGGGATATCTTCATCAGCCTCGATACAGTGAAGAGCAATAGCGAGCAGTACCATACGCCCTACGACCAGGAATTGCACAGGGTCATTGTGCATGGTATCCTGCACCTTTGCGGAATCAATGACAAGGGGCCCGGCGAGCGCGCGATCATGGAGGCGGCTGAAAATCAGGCTCTCTCAATGTTGTCCAAGCCATAAGGCACTGATTGGGCCGGACACGCGCCTCTTGCCGGTCCACACTGACGCGGACAGACTGCGGGCAAAGGGGGACAGACAGGAGGCAAAGCAAAATATCAGGGATATTGCTTTGCTTTCCGCTTAAGTTGATGTAACTTTGCAGCGCAATTCAGAAACGTGGAGAGATTTGTGCTGCTTGCAACCACGGTAAAAAATGCTAAAACGTGCAGTCCTCGAGAGACTGTATCCAGCATGCTTTATCGCAGAGCCATCTTTCCGCTACGTTTACCTGACTGCTTTCAACTGATGTGAAACCTTTTAATAACGAAACGAAAGATGAGTTATCTCTTAACCTCAGAATCTGTATCCGAAGGCCATCCTGATAAGGTGGCAGACCAGATCAGCGATGCCATACTCGACAAGCTGCTCGCATACGACCCCAAGTCACGCGTGGCCTGTGAGACCATGGTGACGACAGGTCTCGCCGTCATAGCAGGAGAAGTGACGACCAATACATACGTGGACCTCAAGACGGTCGTGCGCGACACTATACGCCGCATAGGTTACACCAAGAGCGAATATCAATTTGACGCAGACGGATGTGCCGTGCTCAATGCGATACAGGAGCAGAGCCGCGACATCGCACGCGGCGTCGACCGCCTCAATCCTGAGGATCAGGGCGCAGGAGACCAGGGAATCATCTTCGGATATGCGACCAACGAGACAGAGAACTATATGCCTTTGCCTCTCTATCTGGCCAACAAACTACTTACCGTGCTCAATGAGATACGCCACGCCGGTAAGCTGATGACTTACTTGCGGCCTGACGCCAAAAGCCAGGTTACGGTAGAGTACAGTGACGAAGGGCAGCCTTTGCGCATCGACACTATCGTCATCTCTACTCAGCATGACGAGTTTGTAAGTCCCGACGAGACGGGAGGTAGTCAGGAGCGCGCCGACGAGATGATGCTCAACACGATACGCGACGACGTGCGCTCTATCCTGATACCTGCAGTCATCCGCACACTCGACGCCAAGACGGCCCTGCTCTTCAACGACAATATCAAGTATTTCATCAATCCAACGGGCAAGTTCGTGATAGGCGGCCCTCACGGGGACACAGGTCTCACAGGACGCAAGATCATCGTGGACACCTACGGAGGCAAATGCCCTCATGGCGGTGGCGCCTTCTCAGGTAAGGACCCGAGCAAGGTAGACCGCTCTGCAGCCTATGCAGCACGCCACATTGCCAAAAACATGGTAGCGGCTGGTGTCGCCGACGAGATGCTTGTGCAGATCAGCTACGCAATCGGAGAAGCCTGGCCCGTAAGTATATTTGTCAACACTTATGGCCATAGCCATGTCAGTCAAACCGACGGAGAAATAGCCCGCATCATCGGCCAGCTCTTTGACCTCCGGCCCTACGCTATCGAGCAACAACTCAAACTACGTAATCCTATTTACGAAGAGACAGCCGCCTATGGACACATGGGGCGGGAGCCTAAGGTCGTCGTCAAGCATTTTGACAGTATCTACAACGGACCTAAGAATGTGAAGGTGGAACTCTTCACCTGGGAGAAGCTGGACTGTGTAGACAAGATTAAGACGGCATTCGGACTCAAGTAGACCATGAAACGGACAAATCTGTGTATCTTCTGCGCCAGCGGCGACCTGATCCCTGACATGTACAAGGCTGAGGCGCGCCGATTGGGCAAACTTTGTGCCGAGCGGCATATTGATATCATAAACGGCGCGGGCAGTATAGGCCTGATGGGCGCTGTATCCGATAGTTGCCTGTCGGGAGGCGGCCGGGTGACGGGAGTCATCCCCCAGTTCATGGTTAATCGCGACTGGCACCATAAGGGGCTGACGCAGCTCCTTATCACGAAGGACATGGCCTCGCGCAAGGATACGATGCGTCGGATGAGCGACGGCATCATCGCCTTGCCGGGAGGATGCGGTACGATGGAGGAACTGATGGAGACCATTACAGCCAAGCAGCTCGGGCTCTATACCCATCCCATCGTCGCCCTCAACACGGCAGGTTTCTACGATCCCGTCAGACAATGGCTGGAGCGTAGCGTAAGAGAGGGTTTCATGCGGCAGGAGCACGCCAGCCTCATCTCATTTGCCGATACGGTCGAGGAGGCCCTTGACCTGTATGAGCAGTTGCCCGAAGTGACCGAACCGGTAGAGAAGCGTACACGATAACAACCGACCATGCAACAAGCAGACAGCACAGTCTATCATTTTGAAGAGGATGCAGCCGCATCGGCTCCACAGCACGTCTTTCACCGTCCTGCGACGCCTTACCAGGCTATCCGCCTGTTGCCGCGCAATGCCTCGGAGTCAGCCAAGGACTCCATCGTGCAGCGCTACTTCGAGCCTGTGATCCTGCAGCCGTCAGCCCGTCCCGACACACTGGGCTTGCCCGGTCTCAAGGGGTCCCACTCTGATTGGAAGGATGTGCCGAGCTATCGTGACAACTTCTTTACGGACAATCCCTATCTGCATCCTGAACTCAAGGTCACGCTCACCGGCGTGCCCGGAGACCCCGTACCGTATAGACTGAGCGACGATGTGTTTATCACTTCGACGCTCCTTGTCAGCTTCTTTGTCGCAATCTTTATCATCGCGCGCTCGCTTCACGTGATGCTCCTCCAACTGAAAAATTTCTTCTACAATCGTGATCGCAAGGAGGTCATCATGCTCAAGAGCGACAGCGAGATGAAAAATCAAGCATTCGTCGTCTTGCTTGCCTGCTTCCTGATGAGCATACTCTTCTTTAGCTATACGGAGGTACGGATGCCGAGCGTGTTTAACCAAGTTTCGCCTTATAAGTTGCTCCTGCTTGACATGGGCATCTTCATCTCCTACTTTGTATTGAAGTATATCCTGTACGGCATCGTCAACTGGACGTATTTTGCCCCGGCCAAGCGGTCGGCATGGATCAATGCCTTCAATCTGGTCATCCTCGTCAAGGCTTTGCTGCTCTTTGTTTTGACCCTGCTCGTCGTGTACTTTGACCTTTCCCACGAAGCCGCCGTCTGGGCTTTCCTGTCCATCTTCGCTTTGGGCGAAATCCTCATGATTTTCAAGACGAAACAGATTTTTTTCAGCTACAGATTTGGCTGGCTTCATTTAATTTTGTACTTTTGCACCCTTGAAACGACTCCTTTACTTTTGCTCTGGGGAGCCCTTATTAATTTCAACGAATTGATGATTGTCTATATCTGATATAAGGTTAACGAAATGATTAAGAAGATTCTTATATCGCAACCCGCACCCACCTCAAAGAAGTCTCCGTATTTTGAGATTGAAGAAAAATACAAAGTAAAAATCGAGTTCAGACCGCTCATCCACGTAGAGAGGCTCACAGAGAAGGAGTTTCGTGCTCAGAGAGTAAATATACTTGACCACAGTGCCATAGTTTTTAATTCTCACCACGCTATTGATTTCTTCTTCTCCATGTGCAAGGACCTGCGCATTACGATGCCGGAGGATATGAAATACTTTTTTATCTCCGAAAATGTGGCCTTGTATATTCAGAAGTACGTGCAGTACCGCAAGCGTAAGATATTCTTTTCAAAGACCGGCCTCTGGGCAGATCTGATCGACTTGATGGCGAAGCATAAGAAGGAGACCTATCTCTTTCCTCAGAACGAAGTGCACCACCACGACATGGGGCCTCTCTTTGATGCCAAGGGCTTGAAACACACTGAGTGCACGATGTATCGTACCGTGAGCACGATCCTGGAGAAAGACATCCCCTTCGATTACGATATGCTGATCTTCTTCACGCCCAGCGGCGTGCGTTCACTGACCGACAATTTTCCCGATTACGAGCAGGGCAAGACCCTCTTTGGTACCTTTGGTGAGGCAGCAGCCAGGACTGTGAAAGACATGGGCTACCGTCTTGACCTTAAAGCTCCCTTTGAGGGTGCGCCGTCCATGACGGCTGCGCTTGACCAGTACCTGCAGAAGCTGGCCGAAGCGGACAAGAAGTAATACCGCCGTCCTCTTGTGCGGCCTGCAATATCCGTGTAGGCGGCAAATCAATTGACCTGAGTCTCACTATGTCAGCCATGCAGTTTACATTTCCCAAGGCAGAGCATCTGACATCTCGCATTGAGATAGACAGACTCTTTGCGCGCGGCAGCCAGGGACTTACTGCCTATCCTGTGAGGGCAGTCTATCGCTGTATGGAAGCAGCTGAGGAAGAGATAAGTTGCAAAGTACTGGTCAGTGTCTCCAAGCGCCACTTCCACCACGCGGTCGACCGCAACAGGGCCAAGCGTCAGTTGCGCGAGGCTTACCGCTTGCAGAAGCTGCCTCTCATCCAGCGTCTTGCCGAGCGGCATCTCAAGCTCCATATCGCCTTCTTGTGGCTGAGCGATAAGCCTCAAGACTCAGCCTGCGTCCGAGCTGCAGTCGGCAAACTCCTACAGACGATATCCGACAAGATATGAAGTCTGTACTCCACACAGTTCTGCATATCCTCGGATGGATACTTATCCTTCCCATCCGCTTTTATCGAGTAGCCATCTCGCCCTTTACGCCTCCCAGCTGCAGGTTTACACCGACATGTTCCCAGTATGCCATTGAGGCTATCCGCAAATATGGTCCCTTCAAGGGGCTGTGGCTTGCCATAAGGCGCATCTTGCGCTGTCGCCCTGGCGGTGGTAGCGGTTACGATCCGGTGCCGTAAGGTGAGGCAGCTAGATAGCAGAAACAAGGTCGGACTCACTTTCAACTGGGTCCGATCTTGTTTTGAGCAAGTCCGATGTTGTTTTATCAGAGAGCGAGGCCGTCTACTCTGGGGTTGACATAGGAGAGCCGGGACGGCGTGTGGTTGCCGGCAGAGGGCTTTGTCGCATGGGCGGGAGCGTGTCAGGGAGTTCAGGGTAGGTAAGGCGGAGACAAACAGGGGGAAAACTCTGTGGCATGTCCGTAAAAAACGTAACTTTGTGGCGCTATCACTTATCCAAGTCTCCTTCTCTATGAAGATCACCCTCCTCAGTGTGCTGCTTCGTCCCTTTTACCATCCACGTCCCCGCAAACTGGACAAGATGCCGGTGAGGGTGTTTAGTCTATGGCATACGCGCAAGTATGCAGCGCTCACCTACTTCGGACTGATCTTGGTCCATGACGAGGCAACGGCGGCAAGTCTCAGCCGGCAGTCGGATGCGCTCTGTCGGCATGAGCTTATTCACCTGCGTCAGGCGCAAAGTACATGCAATTCGTGGCTCATCTTCTATCTGCGCTACGGATACTACAGTCTCCGTCTCCTGCCTGTGAGACACCATATACGACATGCCGTCTACTTGCTCAATCCCTTTGAGATCGAAGCCTACCTCCATATGTATGATGCTGGCTATCTCGACCGGCTGGGTCAGGAGGGTGCAACAGAGTGGCGGCGCATTGCAGCCATGGGGTATCGGGAGCGCATCGCCTGCTTGCCGGACTGGCTTCGCAATCCGGCAGAAGGGCATGACAGAGAGGGGGAGAGGAAGGACTAGGCGTTGCTCACCAGTAAGTAGCGGGGATCTCCAGCTTCGTACCACGCCTTGACTTGGCTGTTCATCTCATGTTGTAGTTGGCGCGAGCCGTTGCCCATGATGCTGTCGAGGAGTTGCCAGAATTGCGGGCCATGGTTGAGTTCGCGGCTGTGACACAGTTCGTGGCACATGGTATAGTCTATATAGCGAGAGTCAAAGAGGAGGAGATAGAGAGAGAGGTTGAGATTGCCGAGGCTCGAGTAGCTGCCCCATTTGCTGGAGGTACGCTTGATAGTAAGGCGCTTGTAGGTGAGATGGGTGCGGTCAGACCATTGATGCAGCCGGCTGGGAAAGATAGCCTTGGCTTCACGGCGCAGCACCTCGCGGATGACTTTGCGAAACCATATCTGAAACTCACCGACATCGTACTTGGTGCCTAGTGGGCAGTAGAGTGTGAGGTGGTGGATGTCGCCTTTGCAGAAGAAGTGGGGAGTCTCTGTCTCGCAGATATCGAAATGAAAGAGGTCGGTCCGGATGGTGAAGGAAGAGTCTATGGGCCGAAATCTATGGGCCTGTGATACCATCAATAGTCAGCGGGTATGACAATCCAACAGATGAGATATGCCAGTATGCCCGTGCCAATGAGGAAGAGCGAGAGCACCCATAGCAGACGGATGACTGTAGGGTCTACATTGAGATAGCGGGCTATGCCGGAGCATACGCCGCCCAGCATCTTGTTGCTCAGATCACGTCTTAATTCTTTCATGATGGATATAGCTATGGTTTGATGTCACAAAGGTAGCAAGTAAATTGGATTTTTCAGGCAGCGGAGGCGGTCTTTTTGCATTGCTCCTACATTTAATATATAGGGCTTGTAGATGGGATGAGGGTAGACTTTGATAGGATTAGCAGTGCCATAGAGGGCTCTCGGGTCGAGATAGGATGACGGAGATACGCCCCAAGGAGGAGCAGCGGGCTTCTGCCGTATAGAGGCAGCCGCAGGACCATGTGCAGTAAGCCGATGAAACCTGTACAAATAGGCATTCCCCGTGGAGGGCCAGCCTGAAGCAAGATGTTAAATCAAAGAAAAAGAGACAGAAAAGCAGAATGGGTCATTTTATTTTCCTACTTTTGCGGGCGAAAAATCAAATTGGGATAATATAAGATGCAAAATAATCTCGTCATAGTTGAGTCTCCGGCCAAATCCAAGACGATTGGCCGCTTCTTGGGCAAGGACTACAAGGTCATGTCCAGCTTCGGCCATATCAGAGACCTCAAGTCCAAATCATTTAGTATAGATACCAAGACATTTGAACCCGAGTATGAGATACCCGAGGACAAACGTAAGGTCGTCAATGAGCTGAAGGCAGAGGCAAAGAAGAGCAGCCAAGTCTGGCTGGCTTCCGATGAAGACCGCGAGGGAGAGGCAATCTCGTGGCACCTCGCCGAAGTGCTCGGACTGAACGTGGCCAACACCAAGCGCATCGTCTTTCACGAGATCACACCGACCGCTATAGCCGAGGCCATCAAGCATCCGCGCACGATAGACCTCAATCTTGTCAATGCCCAGCAGGCGCGCCGCGTGCTTGACAGAATAGTCGGTTTTAAGCTCTCGCCGGTACTGTGGCGCAAGGTCAAGCCCGCGCTTTCGGCCGGACGCGTACAGAGCGTCGTCGTCAGACTTATCTGCGACCGTGAGCACGAGATAGAGCAGTTTAAGAGCACCCCGTACTATACAGTCGTCGGCACGTTTATCACAGACGACGGCAAAGGAGGCAAAACTGAGCTCAAGGCAGAACTCAACAAGCGTTTTGACACGCAGGAAGAGGCACAGCGCTTCCTCGAGACCTGTGCCGGTGCGGAGTATACCATATCTGACCTGCAGAAGAAGCCCGTCAGACATGCTCCGGCGCCTCCCTTTATGACCTCAACCCTGCAGCAGGAGGCCGCGCATAAGCTCGGATTTACCGTCAGTCAGACGATGCGCATTGCACAAAGCCTCTATGAGTCGGGATATATCACCTACATGCGTACAGACTCGCTCAATCTGTCGTCACTCTGCCTCGGCACGAGCAAGAAGTACATCATTGAGACCTATGGCGAAGCTTATAGCAAGCCGCGCAACTATCATACCAAGTCCAAGGGCGCTCAGGAGGCCCACGAGGCCATACGCCCGACCTTCATGGACCGCGAGGAGATTGACGGAACCCAACAGGAGAAGCGACTCTATCAGCTTATACGCCGCCGTACCCTGGCCTGCCAGATGGCGGATGCCCTCTACGAGAAGACCACAGCTACCATTGCCATTTCCAACCGCGAGGAGCAGTTCATCGCTACGGGTGAGGTAGAAAAATTTGACGGTTTTCTCAAGGTTTATACTGCGGCCAACGAGACCGGTGACGATGCCGAGTCAGCAGCAGGCGGCCTTCTCCCGCCGCTCAAGAAGGGTGAAACCCTCAGTCGCAACACCATTACGGCTACGGAGAAGTTTACGCAGCGTCCGCCCCGATACAATGAAGCCGCCCTCGTCAAGAAGATGGAGGAGCTCGGCATCGGACGTCCCTCTACCTACTCTCCCATCATCAGCACCATACAGCAGCGCAAATATGTCGAGAAGGGCAACCGCGAAGGTACGTCCCGCGAATACACCATCCTCACCCTGCAGAAGTCAGGCAAGATTAAGGAGACCCAGAAGCAGGAAATAGCCGGAACAGAAAAGGGCAAGCTTGTCCCCACCGACATCGGCATGGTCGTCAATGACTATCTGATGGAAGAGTTCCCCGAAATCATGGATTACAATTTCACTGCAAAGGTCGAGAAAGACTTTGACGCAGTAGCCGAAGGCAAAAAGGAATGGACAAAGCTGATGCGCCAGTTCTACTCCAACTTCATGCCGGAAGTGGAAAAAGCCCTCGACACTAAGAGTGAGCACAAGGTTGGCGAACGCGTGCTCGGCATCGACCCCAAGACCGGCCGCCAGCTCTCGGTCAAGATAGGGCGCTTCGGTACTATGGCCCAGCTCGGTACGTCAGGCGATGCAGAGAAACCCGTATTTGCCCCTCTGCTTAAGGGGCAGAGTCTGGAGGACATCACCTTTGAGGAAGCACTGGATCTCTTCAAGTTGCCGCGTAAATTGGGCGAGTTTGAAGGTCATAGCGTCGCAGTCAACAACGGCCGCTTCGGCCCCTATGTCGTCTGCAACAAGAAGTACGTCTCCATTCCCAAGGACAAGGACCTCATGAAGCTGACCCTGGACGAGGCCATCGAGTTGATTAAGGCCAAGCGTGTCGCCGATGAGCAGAAGCATATCAAGCAGTTTGCCGAGGATCCCGACATGGAGATACTCAATGGCCGTTTCGGCCCCTATATTCACTACAAGGACAGCAACTATCACTTGCCCAAGACAGAGGCAGCCCATCCGGAGACCCTGACTTACGAGCAGTGTAAGGCTATCGTCGACAAGCAGCCCGCCACTGGCTCCAAGCGCCGATTTACCCGCCGTCGTACTACGCCTAGCAAGGGATGAAGAGCATCATACTCATAGGATACATGTGCGCGGGCAAGACTACGGTGGGCAAAGCCTTGGCCAAGCAGCTCGGATATTCCTTCTACGACCTAGACTGGTATATTGAGGGACGCTTCAGAAAGCGTATCAGCGAGATATTTGCCGAGCGTGGCGAGAAGGGCTTCAGGGAGCTGGAGCGCAACATGCTTCACGAGGTAGTCGAGTTTGAGGATATCGTACTGTCCTGCGGTGGTGGTACCCCCTGCTTCTATGACAATATCGACTACATGAATTCTGTGGGCGACACCGTCTTCCTCCAGGCATCCGTAGATACTATCCTGGCTCACCTCAAGCTGAGCCACACGGTACGCCCCCTGCTCCAGGGAAAATCAGGTCCCGAGCTGCGCGAGTATATCAGCGCCCAGATGCAGGAGAGACTGCCTTACTACGAGCGTGCTGCGCACGTCGTAGATGTCAATGTCCTGGACAATTACACCAAGATCAACTATATCGTATCACAAATCCTACAAGCACTCAATTTAAGCGATGGCAAAATGGAGAATTGAAGACTCTGAGGAAATTTACAACATCGGAGGATGGGGAGTAAGCTACTTCGGTATCAACAATAAGGGCCACGTCTATGTCACTCCCAATAAGGACGGCAACGAGATAGACCTGAAGGAACTCGTCGATGACCTTGTAGAGAGAGATACCAAGCCGCCTATTCTGCTCCGCTTTCCGGAGATACTCGACAACCGCATCGAGAAGACCGCCGACTGCTTTGAAAAGGCGGCCAAAGCCTACAATTTTAAGGGAGATCACATCATCGTCTTCCCCATCAAGGTCAATCAGATGAAGCCCGTGGTGGAGGAGATTGTGAGCCATGGCAAAAACTACAATATCGGTCTCGAGGCCGGCAGCAAGCCTGAGCTGCATGCAGTGCTGGCAACCAATATGGACTTGGACAGCCTTATCATCTGCAATGGGCACAAGGACCGCAATTTCATCCAGCTTGCACTGCTCGCCCAGAAGATGGGTAAGCGCATCTTCCTGGTTATTGAAAAGCTGGACGAACTTGAGACCATCATTTCCACAGCCCGTCAGCTCGACATGCGCCCTGACATCGGCATCCGCATTAAGTTGGCATCGCAGGGACGTGGCAAATGGGAGGAGAGCGGAGGCGATGCCAGTAAGTTTGGACTTGACTCGTCCGACCTCCTCTCGGCCCTCGACATATTGCGGCAAAATGATATGGCCGACTGCCTTAAGCTGATCCACTTCCATATCGGAAGTCAGGTGACCAGTATACGTCGTATCCAGGCGGCACTTACGGAGGCGGCCCAGTTCTACGTGCAGCTCCACGTCTTGGGCTTCAATGTCCAGTTTGTGGACTGTGGCGGCGGCCTCGGCGTAGACTACGACGGCACGCGCTCCTCCAATAGCGAGAGCTCGGTCAACTACTCCATACAGGAGTATATCAATGACTGTGTCTATACCTTTGTCGACACAGCCGACCGCAATCATATCCCTCATCCTAGCATCATCACCGAGGGTGGCCGCTCGCTGACGGCACACCATTCCGTGCTCATCCTGCAAGCCTTTGAGAAAACTTCACTTCCCCAGATGGACGAGTCGTGGGAGGCTTCTGAAGACGACCACAAGCTTGTCAAGGACCTCAGTGAGATATGGGATCATATGTCTCCGCGCTCTATGCTTGAGGACTGGCACGATGCGCAGCAGATCAGGGAGGAAGGCCTTGACTTGTTCAGTCATGGGCTCATCGACCTCAAGACGCGTGCCCAGATAGAGAGCGTCTACTGGAGCCTGACCCGCGAGGTCAACGCCATGGCCCATACCCTGAAGCATGTCCCCGAGGAACTTCTCGGACTGGACAAGCTCCTCGCTGACAAGTATTATTGCAATTTCTCCCTTTTCCAGAGCCTGCCTGACTCATGGGCCATCGACCAGCTTTTCCCCGTGATGCCCATCCAGCGGCTCAACGAGAAGCCCAACCGCAACGCCACCTTGCAGGATATCACCTGCGACAGCGATGGCCATATCACAACCTTTATCAACGGAGGCCGCCTCAACCACTTTCTGCCTCTCCACGAGCTCAAGCGGAGCGAGCCCTATTACCTTGGAGTCTTCCTCATCGGCGCCTATCAGGAGATACTGGGCAATATGCACAATCTCTTTGGCGATACGACCACGGTCACTGTCACGACCAAGCGGGGCGGCGGCTACCAGATCACCAATGTCATCGATGGCGAGACCATAGCCGATGTGCTTGGATACGTACAGTATGACTCCAAGCGCCTCGTACGCCGTCTCGAGTCCTGGGCTGCCCGCGCCATCAAGGAGGGCAAAATCTCGACCAAGGAGGGTAAGGATTTCATCAGCAACTATCGAAGCGGCCTCTACGGATATACTTATCTCGAGTAGCCCTCCAGAGAAGGCCGGAGTCTTGCCGGCCGCTACACTATACGATAGGCCCCCGACGCGATATCCCGCCGTCGGGGGCCTATCATTTGCTGACGCCGTTACTGCTTGTCTAGCAGTTGGCTGAGTGGCATCTCCTTGATGCGGGTCACGGCCTGGCGTATCGAGTCGAGTCCGAACTCCTCCGGCCGCACCTCCTCGAGCTTGAGCCACTGGAGTTGGCTTACGTCGTCTTGGGCATGCATGGGCTGGCTCGTATCTGTATCGCACAGGAAGAAGCTGTCGACTGTCGCCACCGCGAGGCCGGAGTAGACATATCGGTTGGGCAGACTCAAAAGCCAGCGCCTCGGCGTGACAGAGAGGCCAGTCTCCTCGCGCAGTTCGCGTACGACGGCTTGCTCGAGGGTCTCGCCCGCATCTACAAATCCGCCCGGCAGATCGAGGGTGCCCTGTGCCGGCTCGCGGGAGCGGCGGGCTGTCAGCAGGTAGCCGTCGGCGGTGACGACCACGGCGGCTATGGCGGCTGCGGCGTTGAAGTAGTATTCAAATCCGCACTGCTCGCATCGCTTGCTCTTGAAGTTGTGGGTGACAAACTGCGTGCTGCCGCATCGGGGGCAGTAGCGGAAGACGGACAGGGGGGAAGTAGAGGAGGTATGGTCCATGGTGTGGCGATAGAGGTGAAATGCAAACTTACGCAATTCTGATGTGACGTGCGCTGCCGTTGTGACTTTTTTTTGCGTCTCCCCTGTGACAATCGACAAATACCACTGCGGGGATTTGACAGCCTCCCTTGGAAAAATCTTACGCAAGGGAGGGCGCGGCCCGTACACGCGCGCTCTACCAAGAGGTTCCCCATAGCAGACGACAATTCGCTGCTTTTAGATAGCTCATCCATGTTTTATATAATAAATCCGGAATCTTGTCCCGTATAGGTGCCGATGTCGTGATGACAAGTCGCCTTGTAAGTGCAACAAGGTCGGATGTAGTTTAAACTAGGTCGGACTTAATTTAAACTGGAAGGCGAGTTGTTATCACCTGATAGCCAGCTAGTTATGAGAAGGCCAAATTTTGTTTGTAATTCATTGGATTTCAGTGAGTTACAAAGGCAATTTGAGGGGATTTCCAATTTTTTGTCTTCAGGGGCAATCGGGGACTTCCAGTTCAATTTTTTATTATAAAAAAAGATTGTCCCTTTGCCTTTTTGAGGAATCGGGTGGCTATACTGCTGGCCAGTACTCTTGCGAAAAAACTTCAGACGAAGTGCGGAGAAACCTCAGCTCAAGGTGGAGCAACTTGGGAAGCATGACTGGGTTGCAAGAGATGTGACTAGGGTAGTGAAGAGTATCATCGGGCAGCAAGGAGCGTGGTTGAGGCTTTGTCCGGTGTAGTCCGTCTGATGGGCCGCTCAGAGCGTGTCAGCTGCGGTTGTAGGGTGGCAGAGCGGCGATGGAAGGCAGGATGGAGCGCTGGCAGACCTTCGGCGTGTGGCGGAGAAGAATTTGCCCCCGTTGATTTTCTGCAGAGTCCCGTTTTCGGATGGGATGTTTGCGTGGCGCATCTGTCTGTGTGACTTGTGACGCCGGACAAATGGGAGACTGCGCCCATTAGGCGGGTGTGCACGAGGGCGCCATCGGGCACAAAAAAGCAGCGGAGCCGAGGCCCCGCTACCAGAAGTAATATTAAAAAAGAAATTTGCCTTGTTTTGTCGCGCCTAGCCGTGTCTCACGGCGATTGTGCGGCTGCGCGTAGTGTCTATGACGGCATCTGCTCTATGGGACAGCGTATTTGCGGATGCCCTGCCAGACATTGCAAGCGGCAGATAGAGAGCCCGATGCACAGGCGGCCCTATGATGGGCTTATGTCTCACTAGCAAAGTTATTGTATTTCTGCTCCGCTGGCAATCCCCTTATGTAGGTAAAATCAGAGTTCTACGTCTTCAGGCTGATTACCCACTCGGGAGTATGCGGTCCCCGTCTGACGGCGCGGCGTGAGCCCTTGTACAGGCGGAAGAAGGGGATAGGAAGGATGAGGCGAAATGTTGTCCTGAGTAGGTCAGCCCTTGCCAGTGTCGGGAGACGATTTGCAGATGAAAGCACTGGAGCCGGTGCGCGGCAGAGCCAAGGAGTACAATCTTTTGGCAGACCTAAAAATAGGGGAGAGAGTATGCCAGAAATCCAGAGGAAATACGTATCTTCGCATACTGACTGACGAGACGTGGCATGCGGATCTGCTTCTGCCCTGCAGCTATCCCTTCGCCCGGCCCCGCTTATGGGCTGCGCCGGGAGGAGAGCTCAGCCATGCGGCCTTCGGCAGCTGTCGTAACGGAGCGCGGGGGACCGGTGCCATCCGGAGGCAGGCCTCACCTAGGGCCGCCGGTGGCATGAGGCAAGGACAGATTTGACAAAAAAATGACGGAGACCGTGTAACTTTTTCCCCGCTCGTGCGTCTTCACCTATAGAGAGCAAGCGAAATGATCAACTTCCGGGACGATGTACTCCCCCTTAAAAACAGGCTTTACCGCCTCGCGCTCCGCATTATCCCAAATACGGGCGAAGCAGAAGACATCGTACAGGAGACTATGATCAAGGTGTGGAACCACCGTGGCGAACTTAGCACTCCCTCCTCGGCAGAAGCCTACAGCATCACCATATGCCGCAACATGGCACTCGACGCCCTGGCACGCAAGGAGAGCAGCAACGTCAGCCTCGATGAGTCTCCCTACGACACGCTCGATACAAGCGAGACGCCTTTCCAGACGCTTACGCGCGAGGATAGCCGCAAGTGGGTACACAAGCTCTTCCAACAGCTGCCCGAGAAGCAGCGCACCATCATGCAGCTGCGCGACATCGAAGGCAAGCCGTACAAGGAAATCGCCCAAGAGCTCCAGATATCGGAGGAACAAGTCAAAGTGACTCTATTCAGGGCTCGGCAACGTATAAGACAACAATTCGAAAAGATAGACCGCTATGGACTATAAATATATCATGCAACTCCTGCAACGCTACTGGAACTGTGAGACCACAGTCAGTGAAGAGCGCATCTTGCGCGACTTCTTCCAGCAAGAAGAGATACCTGAGAGCCTCCGCAAGTATGCTTCGCTCTTCAGATACGAGGAGGAGGAACAGAAGGTCAGCCTCGGTGACGACTTTGACGAACGTATGCTCTCACGCATCAATGAGACGACTGTCAAGGCCCGCCGCAATACGATACACTATAGGCTGCGCCCCTTCTACAAGGCAGCTGCCGTGGTGGCTATCGTCTTCACGCTCGGCATGGCGGCACAGCACTCCTTCAGCACGGACGATGCGCCCCAGCAGGCTAGCTACAATTACGCTACTTACAAGGATACATATACCGACCCGCAGGTCGCTTACGAGCAAGTCTCGTCTGCGCTCAAGACTGTGGGCAGCGGACTGCGCGAGGCAGGACTTGAGGCCAATGACTCTACGTCCCAAACGGATGCCAACGTCAATACGGAGGAATAGATGAAGCATTTCCTCTCCATCATACTGACCCTGACACTCAGCATGAGTGCTGCTGCAGAAGTCAGACAGGATTTTGTCGGCCTCTTGGTCAATACCCTGCAGGAGAGCGGGGGAAGCACAGCCGCCGGCGAGGACAAAGACTACGAGTGCGTCACGGTAAGTCCCAATATGATGGGCAAAGTGCTCGAACAGGCCGAAAACTCAGGCAGCAAGCAGAACGAACAGCTCCGCAAGGTGCTGCCCAATATCAAGAGCCTCCGCATCTTTACCGCCTCCCGCCATGCCAATAGGTACAGCGAGGCTGCGGAGAAGCTCCTCTCCCAGTACAGCACTACCTACAAGCCTTACAGGGGACCTGCACAGGATAAGCGCAAGCCTTGCATCTGGCTGCGCAAAAACAAGGCCAGGGTCATCGAAATCATCATGCTCACCATGAGCAAGGGCGAAGAGACCTTCCAGGTACTCAACTTCACAGGCAATATGACAAAAGAGTTTGTCACCGACCTGCTCAAGATATAGACACGATACGAACTAACGCTCTGAAAAGGGCATTGCTTATAAAACAAACCAGACGAAACTCTCCGACAAAGGTTTCAACTCTCTCTCAGTTGTAATCAGCTGAAAAAGGAAAGCAATACTGCGTCATCCATCAAGATGGCGCAGTGCTTTTTTTATTATCGGTATCCTGTAGATGTCAGATCTCGAGGAAGAGCCGGAGACTCACTCCTCAGACATAGAGGCCTGCCTTGCTCCTCAATCAGACTGCGTCATCCGGGACGCAGCCCCGCTGCTCGTGTCACTATGGGGCCTTGCAGACAGACCGCAAGTGGATGGGGAGGTTCGGAAATGGCTGCCTTGGCAGAGACGTGCCCTTGCGGTGGAGGCAAGGGCGAGGATGGAGGCTATCGGCAAGCGTCAGCATGATGGACAAAGGCTTGCGGATAAACAAAAAAGCAATAAAAATGGTGCTGGATGACAATAAAAGAGCAATAATTGAGTTATTTAAAAGATATGAAGAAAAGTCTTTACATCATCATAGGGCTGCTCTGTCTGCTCTCGGCAGAAGTGAAAGCCCAGTACGACCCTGCCTTCACCCATTACTGGATGTTGGAGCCCCAGTTCAATCCCGCTGCGGTGGGCATCCGCCCCAATCTGCGCGTGATCGGAGCTTACAGCAATCAGATGTCGGGCTACAGCAACAACCCCAAGACTATGTTTGTCGGGGCCGACATGCCGCTCTACTTCATCGGCGAGCATCATGCCGCAGGCGCCTACTTGCTCAATGATGAGATAGGCTTCTTCTCCCACAAGCGCATAGCTGTAGAGTACGCATACCGTGTGAGGCTTTGGGACGGGCTGCTGTCTCTGGGTATACAGGGCGAGGTGCTCAATGAAAGCTTTGACGGCAGCAAGGTCGACGTAGAGGAAACCGGTGATCCCGCTATCCCGACCTCAACGGTCTCAGGTACCAAGTTTGATGCCGCTGCCGGTATCTATTACAGCAATAAGCACTTCTTTGTGGGCGCATCCAGTCTCCACCTCACGGCACCCACGGTGACCATGGGCACGACCAACAAGATAGACATCAAGCGCTCATATTATTTGACCGCCGGATACAATATTGTACTGCGAAATCCGTTATTCTCAATACACCCCACTGCACGCTGGATGTATGACGGACAGTCGGACAAGACAGACCTGACAGTGCGCGCCCAGTATAATAATGACAAGACAATGCTCTTTGCCGGCGCAGGCTACAGCCCGAGCAGCAGCGCGTCGCTCTTTGTGGGAGGCAAGTTCCACGGCGTTGTCATCAGCTACTCCTACGAGGCTTACACCGAGGGTGTGGGACTGGGTAACGGGGCTCATGAAATAGTACTGAGCTATGAAATGAAGCTCAACTTGGAAAAGAAAGGAAAAAACCGCCACCAGAGTGTCAGACTACTCTAGGTGACAAAGAGATATAAAGAGATGTATACAAGATTAGCCAAAATCCTGGTGACAGGAATACTTACTATTATGCTGATGACCTCCTGCTTCGGTTTCTCCAAGGGGGGTAAGATGCTTACCGGAGGCGAAGTGACCGGTGTCTCAGGCAGGCCCTTCAATGAGCCTACCCCTTATGGCATGGTCAAGGTCGACCGCGGTTTTCTCAAGGTCGGACTCTCTGAGAACGACAGTCTCTGGGGAGCCGACATCCCCTCCAAGGAGATATCGGTCGACGGATTTTGGATGGATCAGCGCGAGGTCACCAACTCCATGTACCGCCAGTTCGTCTACTGGGTCAGAGACTCCATCATTCGCGAGCGCTTGGCCGACCCCAACTACGGTGGCATCGAGAGCTACAAGGTGACTGAGGATGCCGATGGCAATCCTTTGGAGAAGCCCTACCTCGACTGGACAATCCGTATCCCGACCAAAAATCTGACCGAGGAGGAAGAGACGGCCATCAATAGCCTCTACACCATCAACCCTGTGACTGGCGAGCGCATGCTCGACGCCAAGCAGCTCAACTATCGCTACGAGGTCTACGACTATGCCAAGGCTGCCATGCGCAAGTACCGCCTCGACCCCAAAGAGCGCAGCCTCAATACCGACAAGCCCGCAGACCCCAACGAGGTTGTCATGATCTCTAAGGACACGGCCTATATTGATGAAGACGGCAACATCGTCCGTAAGACCATCACGCGGCCCCTGTCAAGCTACTACGACTTCCTCAACACCTACATCGTCAATGTATATCCCGATACCACTTGCTGGATCAACGACTTCCCCAATGCCAACAACGAGAAGTACATGCGTCTCTACTTCGCCAGCGCGGACTACAACGACTATCCCGTCGTGGGTGTCACATGGGAGCAGGCGACGGCCTTCTGCGCTTGGCGTACGGAATATCTCCTCCAGGGACTCAAGGGAGAAGCCCGTCAGCTCCAGCGCTATCGCCTCCCGACCGAGGTAGAGTGGGAGTATGCCGCACGTGGCAAGGAGGGCAACCCCTTCCCGTGGAAGGATGCGGCGACGAAAAACAGCAAAGGCTGCTACTATGCCAACTTCAAACCTGACAAGGGCGACTATACGGAGGACGGCAACTTGATCACGTCCAAGTGCGGCATTTATGGAGCCAACAGCAACGGACTCTATGACATGGCGGGCAATGTAGCGGAGTGGACGAGCACAGTCTATACGCAGGCCGGCGTGACCAATATGAGCGACCTCAATCCTGAGCTCCAGTACAGGGCTGCCATCGAGGACCCTTACCGGCTCAAGCGCAAGGTCGTCAAGGGTGGGTCGTGGAAGGACCCGATGTCGCTTATCCGTTCGGCTTGGCGTACCTATGAATATCAGAACCAGCCGCGCTGCTATATCGGATTCCGCTGCGTACGTTCCCTCGCCTCGTCAAGCAGCAAGACCAAGTAATCTATTTCTCATACATCAATAAAATACACCGGCAGCCCCGGAGCTGCCAATATCACATAGACCTATCCACATGAAAGCTTCCAAGCTAAACTTTGTCGGACGTATGCAGCGCTGGATGGACAGCGTGCCCGGCCAGACCTTTCTCAACTATGCATACAGCTGGGGCGCATCCATCGTCATCCTCGGTGCGCTCTTCAAACTGACTCACTTGCCTCTCGCCAATCTCATGCTCTATATCGGTATGGGCACTGAGGTCTTCGTATTTTTCATCTCGGCATTTGACCGTCCGTTCAACAAGAGCGACGAGTCGCGTGAACTGACCAACGAGACCCTGGCGGAGATTGCAGCTGCCGATGCTGACAGCGACAGCAGCGAGACTGTAACTACTGCATCTCATCCGGCGGGAGGATCTGTCATCTTGGGTGGTGGCAGTGTCGCAGGCGCAGCAGGCCAGAGCAGCGGTGCAGCAGCCGGAGCCGGTGTCAGTGGCGTCAGTGCAGGCTCTACGATCATCATAGGTGGCAGCGGAGCGCTTGCACCCAGTGAGTTGACAAGCGGAGCAGAGACAAGTACGTCAGAGGGTGAGGCCCAGCCCACTCTCAGCGCCGGCTTGCAGCAGGCAGCCGCCGGAGCAGGCATCACGGCTACCAACTTGGCAGATATCATACGCATGGCCAATGAGGAGCTCCTCAAACGCGCTCAGGCCTCTATGACTCCCGAGATGGAGGAAGCCAGCCAGCAGTATGTAGAGAAGCTCAAGCTCCTCACAGAGACCCTCGACCGCGTAGAGAAGCAGAGCGCACGCCTCACAACCGACAGCGAGGAGATGACCAATCTCAACCGCACCCTCACAGGTATCAATACCGTCTACGAGCTCCAGCTCAAGAGCATCAGCCAGCAAGTCGGCTCGATTGACCAAATCAACGAGCAGACACGCAAGATGGCCCAGCAGATTGAAGACCTCAATGCCATCTATGCACGTATGATTAAGGCGCTTACCGTCAATATGAAGAATGCCGCACCTCAGCCCGAGAGCTGAGAGCAAGGCGCCTGATGCATTACGATAGCGCAAAGACAACACACGACTATGCCCGAAGAAGTAAACAATAGCCAGCAGGCCTCCGTCTCCGAGACCAAGCATACGCACATCCAGCGTCGGCCGGTCTCGCCTCGCCAGAAGATGATTAACCTTATGTATATCGTCCTCCTGGCCATGCTGGCGCTCAATGTATCTCCCGATGTGCTCAATGGATTCACGCTCGTGGAGAACAGCCTCAACCGGTCTACCAACAATTCGTCCAAACAAAACAATGCGCTCTATGCCGACTTTGATGCCCAGATGAAGGCCAATCCTGCCAAGGTCAAGGAGTGGTACGAAAAGGCCATCTATGTCAAGCGCATGAGCGACTCCCTCTACGACTATGCACAGGTCCTCAAGATTGCTATCGTCAGGGAGGCCGATGGAGAAGACGGAGATATCAATAATATACAGAATAAGGATGACCTCGAAGCCGCCTCTCATGTGATGCTCGCCCCCGGCACCGGCCAAGGCCGCAAGCTCTACAATGCCGTCAACGACTATCGCCAACGCATCCTGCAGTTCATCACAGACCCCGTGCAGCGCGAGATCATCAGCGGCAATCTCAGCACGAAAGTCCCCCGCAAGAATGTACTCATGGGCAAAAACTGGATTGAGTATATGTTTGAGAATACTCCTGCAGCCGCAGCGACGACCCTGCTTACCAAGCTGCAGAGTGATATACGCTATGCCGAGGGAGAAGTCCTCCACACGCTGGTCAAGAATGTGGATCTCAAAGACGTACGTGTCAACCAGCTCAACGCATACGTCGTGCCCAACGCACAGACTATCGTCCAGGGTGGCAAATTCAGCGCGCGCATCATCATGGCCGCCGTCGACACGACGCAAGAGCCGCGCATCTTCATAGGCAATCGCCAGGTAGGCCTGCGCAACGGCCTCTACGAGGTCAACTGCGGCAAGACGGGCGACTTTACTCTGGCCGGACACATAGAGATGACCGATGCCAGCGGAGCAATAGTGAGCCGCAAGTTTGAGCAAAAGTACACCGTCATTGCGCCTTCGGCCACCGTCAGCGCAGATCTGATGAATGTGCTCTATGCCGGCTACAACAATCCTATAAGTGTCTCCGTGCCCGGTATACCGTCCAATCGTATCGTCGCTACCATGACGGGCGGCACTCTGCAGCCCGTAGGCCCGGGCAAGTACATCGCTCGTCCGACCAAGGTGGGCGCCGATGCGACCATCACCATCAGTTCGCCTAGTCAGTCAGGCGGCATGCAGCGCATGGGAGCCTTCACCTTCCGGGTACGCCGTCTGCCCGACCCGACTGCATTCATCGCCTACACCGACGACAAAGGCAATCCCACCAAGTACCTCGGCGGCCGCGGCTTCTCCAAGTCGACCCTTCTCAGTGTGGACGGTATCGGGGCGGCTATCGATGACGGTCTGCTCAATATAAAGTTCCACGTCACGAGTTTCCAAACGGTATTCTTTGACAACATGGGCAATGCCATCCCGGAGGTCTCCAACAGCGACAAATTTACTGCGCGCCAGCGCCAGATCTTCCGTAGTCTGCGTGGCGGTCGGCGCTTCTACATCAACCATGTCACGGCTACGGGACCCGACGGTACCACCCGCACACTCCCTCAGTCTCTCGAAGTCATCGTAAGATAAAAACTAATAAGCTGCAACCAGCATAATAGCAAAGCAAGATGAAACGTACATTTTTACTGACCCTCATAGCGCTCCTCACCATCCCCGCCGTCGCGCAGCCCCTTGCGCGCCAGCGTGAGGCCGCCCGCAAGGCAGCGACGCAGTCGTCCGCCAAGACCGCGACCGTGTCGGAGCGTGCTCAGCTTGAGTTCCCCTCTGCCATGGACATGCCCGAAGATGTGTCTTGGCGCCGCGACATCTATCGTGTCCTGGATCTCACCAAGGACCGCAATGCCGTGCTCTACTATCCAGAGGAGCCCCAGGGCGACCGGATGAATCTCTTCACCTATCTCTTTAAGTTGATGATGCGGCGACAGATTACGGTCTACAACTATACGATCGACGGCAACGAGGACTTCCGCGCCTCCAATCAGGTACAGCGCAAGGACTTCCTCGACCGCAACCATATCCGCTATCAAGAGAAGAACGGTAGCTACCGTATAGAGGACAGCGACATTCCCTCCAACGAGGTCACGCTCTACTACATCAAGGAGTCGACCTATTTTGACCAGCATACTGCGACCTTCCATACCCAGCCTGTCGCTCTCTGTCCTGTGAGGCGCGTGGTAGATGAGTTTGAGGTCAATCCCGTAAGCACTCCTCTCTTCTGGGTTAAGTACAGCGACGTGGCTCCTTACCTTGCCAAGCTCAGTCTCAATGGCAGCAATTACAACAATGCCGCGACCATTTCGGCCGATGACTACTTTACGACCAATCAGTACGAAGGCAAGATCTACAAGACCAACAACCTTCAGGGTAAGGTGCTGGCCAACTACTGCAAGACCGACTCCGATATGGTCAAGGAGCAGAAGCGTATTGAGAAAGAGCTGACTACCTTCCAGGACCACGTATGGGGGACCGACTCGACCACGATTAAGCGCCTTGCGGCCCAGCAGGCAGCTCAGGACTCCCTACTTGCGGCCAAGGACAAGGGCTCCAAGACCGTGTCGGCCAAGCGTAGTAAGAGTAAGCGCGAGGTTGAATCCAACAGTTCGCGCAGCCAGCTGAAGCGGCAGAAGAGTTCAGGCGCCAGCAGCTCGCGTCCGACATACAGCGTACGGCGTCAGCGCCACTAGACCTTTTACGAGATTTATCCTTCGAGCTCCGCGTTGTCTCATGACCGACAGTCGCGGAGCTCGAAGGGGTTTTATAGGATGGGCTTGTGCCCGCGGCCCCTGCTGCTGCGAGGCTCTGCCGTTGAGGAGGCCTTTTGCGCCCGACAAGACCGGAAAAGAGAAAAAGCACTGCCCTCTTGAAGTCTTTGTAAGCACTTATTTGTATCTTTGTAACACAGTACGCGAATACAAGATATCCAATAAAGATACACTATGAAACCAACACTATTTCTCCTGGCTGCCGGAATGGGCAGTCGGTACGGCGGCTTGAAGCAGCTGGACGGCCTTGGCCCCAATGGTGAGACCATTATGGACTACTCTATCTACGATGCTATCCATGCTGGATTTGGCAAGCTGGTCTTCGTCATCCGTAAGGATTTTGAGAAGGACTTCAGAGAGAAGGTCGTCAGCAAGTACGAGGGTCATCTGCCCGTCGAAGTCGTCTTTCAGAGCATTGACAAGATTCCCGCAGGCTTCACTGTTCCCGAGGGACGTCAGAAGCCCTGGGGTACCAACCACGCCCTGATGATGGGCGAGCCCGTTATCCACGAGCCCTTCGCCGTAGTCAACTGCGACGACTTCTACGGACGCGAGTCTTTTGAGGTCATGGGCAAATTTCTCAGCAGCCTGCCCGAAGGCAGTACCGGCAAGTACGCCATGGTCGGCTTCCGCGTAGGCAACACCCTGAGCGAGAGCGGTACAGTAAGCCGTGGTATCTGCGGCACCGACAGCAATCATCATCTGCAGAGCGTAGTTGAGCGCACCAAGATCGAGCGCAAGGCCGACGGCCAGGTGAAGTATCTCGAAGACGACGGCGAGACATGGACCCCTATCGCCGATACGACGCCTGTCAGCATGAACTTCTGGGGTTTCACCCCCGACTATTTCAAGCACAGCGAGGACTACTTCAAGTATTTCCTCGGACTTGAGAGCACCAAGACCAACCTTAAGGCCGAGTTCTTCATTCCCCTGCTGGTCGACAAGCTGATCAAGGACGGCACCGCCAGCGTTGAGGTGCTCGACACCACGAGCAAATGGTTTGGCGTCACTTATCCTGAAGATCGCCCCGCTACTGTCGCCAAGTTCAAGGAGCTTGTCGACAAGGGTATCTATCCCAATAAGCTCTTCTAGTCTCCCAGTTGCTGCCGCTCGGGCAGCAAAATGATACGCATCAAGCCATCTGGACCTTGTCCAGGTGGCTTTTTCTTGTATATGTGCGCTTGGCGCGAGCGAGAGCGGTGGCGGCCTTGCGGCGTCTCGAGTACGGCAAAGGGGCGATTGGAGAAAAGTCTTTTCCAGTTGTCGTACGCCGTTGGCTTGCCGGCCTGATATCTGTCAGGCCGGTAGCGGGGACTAGTCCGGTTGTTGTTCCGCAGACTCCCCGATAGCTGGACGCGCTTACACCTCCCCTTGCAGAGCGCGGCACGGCTCGTCTCCCGTCTCTTCGGCTATAGTCCAAGAGGTGGGGGAGAAGGCATACCGTACAGCAGGGTTCCTCCATAAAATTGCCCGCTTCCCTTTGCCCGCTCCGCAGGCTTGCGCTATCTTTGTAAGTAAAAGCAAAATATCAGCGATGAATACGGAGAAGCAACAGCAGAAAGCTGCCAAGGAGTTTGCCCAGCGGTGGCAAGGCAAGGGCTATGAGAAAGGGGAGAGTCAGCGCTTCTGGCTCGATCTTCTGGGCAATGTCTACGGTATAGACAAGCCGACGGAGTATGTCGAGTTTGAAGACAAGGTACAACTCGACAAGACGTCGTTTATCGACGTGATGATACCGGCTACCCATGTCATGATAGAGCAGAAGTCCCTGGGCAAAGACCTTCGCAAGGTCATTGTCCAGAGTGACGGCGTCAAGCTCACGCCTTTCCAGCAAGCCCAGCGCTACTCCGCAGCTCTCCCGTACTCACAGCGGCCGCGGTGGATTGTGACCTGCAATTTCTCAGAGTTTGATGTCTATGATATGGAGAATCCCAACGGCGAGCCGCAGCGCATCCTCCTCAGCGAGCTCGGCACCGACTACTACCGCTTGCAATTTCTCGTCGACGCCACCAGCGAGCATACCAAGAAGGAGATGGAGGTCAGCATGAAGGCCGGCGAGATCGTCGGCCGCATCTACGACGCCTTCATCAAGGAGTACGACCCCGCCGACCCCTCCTCCATGCGTTTCCTCAATATCCTCTGCGTCAGGTTGGTCTTTTGTCTCTATGCCGAGGATGCCGGGATATTTGGCAAGCGGGATATGTTTCACGACTACTTGCAGCAATACGATACCATGTCCATGCGCAATGCCCTGCTCCGCCTGTTTGATACGCTCAATACGCCGGTGGAGAAGCGCAGCAAGTACATGCGCCCCGACTTGGCCGCCTTCCCCTATACCAACGGCGGCCTCTTTGCCGAGGAGATTGATATCCCGCTCTTCACCGACGAGATCCGCGACGTCTTGCTGCGTCACGCCTCGCTCGACTTCGATTGGTCGCAAATCTCGCCCACCATCTTCGGCGGCGTATTTGAGAGCACGCTCAACCCCGACACCCGGCGCAAAGGGGGCATGCACTACACATCCATCGAGAATATCCATAAAGTCGTTGACCCGCT
This sequence comes from uncultured Prevotellaceae bacterium, assembly GCA_900316315.1. Classification (GTDB taxonomy): domain Bacteria; phylum Bacteroidota; class Bacteroidia; order Bacteroidales; family Bacteroidaceae; genus UBA6382. The sequence continues at coordinate 19,720 of ONCK01000007.1, read as the reverse complement.
CTTCCTCGACAGCCTCAAGCAGGAGTTTGAGAGCGTCAAGGGCGAATCCGTCGTCAAGGCGCGGCTCAAGCGTCTCCATGACTTTCAGGACAAACTGGCTTCGCTCACCTTCTTTGACCCCGCCTGCGGATCGGGCAACTTCCTCACTGAGACCTATCTGAGTCTGCGTCGTCTGGAGAACGAAGTAATCAGTGAGATTTACTCGATTGAGCCGTTTGATGCCTTTACCAATCCCATCAAGGTCAATATCAATCAATTTTACGGCATCGAAATCAACGACTTTGCCGTGACTGTAGCGACCACGGCCCTGTGGATCAGCGAGAGCCAAATGCTCGCCGAGACAGAGAGTGTCATCCACCACGACATCGACTTCTTGCCGCTGAAGAGCTATGCCAATATCAAGGAAGGCAATGCCCTGTGCATCCCATGGGAAAGCGTCGTGCCGAAAGAAAGGCTCAACTATATCATGGGAAACCCGCCATTCGTAGGCGCACGCCTTATGTCGGAAGCGCAAAAGGCCGATATGCTTGATGTATTTGGGAAGGACTGGAAAAATGTGGGCAACATCGATTATGTAGGAGCTTGGTACAAACGGGCGGCCGACTATATGAGAGGCACCGCGATTGAGGCCGCACTGGTATCAACCAACTCTATCTCGCAAGGCGAGCAAGTAGCCAATCTTTGGAAGCCACTGTTTGACGAAGGCATCCATATCAATTTTGCCCACCGCACTTTCCGGTGGGACAGCGAGGCGAGTATTAAAGCTCATGTCCACGTCGTTGTGGTGAGCTTCTCCTATCTAAATCGCAGCAGGAAAGTCATTTATGATAACGGTCAGCAACAAGAGGTTTCCAATATCAATGCTTATTTGGTTAATGCCTCAAATACTTTTGTCTATAGCCGGAGTTGCCCGATTTGCGACGTACCGACGATAGGCATAGGCAATAAGCCTATTGATGGCGGCAACTATTTATTTTCCAAGGAAGAGATGGAGGATTTCATCCAAAAGGAACCGAAGGCTGCACAGTTCTTTCATCTCTGGTATGGTTCGGCAGAGTTTATCCACCAAAAACCCCGATACTGTTTATGGCTCGGCGATTGCTCTCCTCACGAAATAGCGGAGATGCCTTTGTGCCTGGAGCGGGTGAAGAATGTCAAGCAGTTGAGGCTAGAAAGCAAGAGTGCCGGGACTCGCAAGCTCGCAGAGCGTCCCACACACTTCCATGTGGAAAATATGCCTGATGGCGACTCTATTATAATCCCGGAAACATCATCTGAGAAGCGTCGCTATGTGCCGATGGGCTTTATTCCTAAAGGTACATTTGCAAGTAATTTGGTTTTCTTGATTCCTTCCGCCACGCTCTACCATTTTGGCATTTTGGAGAGCAACGTCCACATGGCGTGGATGCGGGCTGTGTGCGGCAGACTGGAAATGCGTTACCGCTACAGCAAAGATGTGGTCTACAACAACTTCCCTTGGCCGGGGGCTACGCCGGATCAGCAGGCGAAGATCGGACAGACGGCTCAGGCCATACTGGAGGCGCGGAAGCACTACCCCGACTCTTCGCTGGCCGACCTGTACGATCCCAACTTGATGCCGTATGATCTCCTGGAGGCCCATCGCGACAATGACCGGGCGGTGATGGCAGCCTACGGCTTCCCAGTCAAGATGAGCGAGACGGAATGCGTGGCGAAGCTCTTTGAGCTGTATGCTTCGCTCGTCAAGGAGGAGAACTAGCTGTGTCTCTGGCACATCCCCTTTTGTCTGTCCGCCCCATCCCGCAGACTGCCGCGCTGACTCCATTGGGAGTGAGAGGAGAGTGAGAAAGGCCATTTCAATTTGGCGGGTCGGAGGGGCAATGCACTCGTTGGCAGAGCGTTTGCCTCGTGGGCGTTGCCGGGCTAAAGACATCAGAGCCGCGAAGGTTTTTGTCCTTCGCGGCTCTGGATTATTTCCTGACGAGGCAGATTTTTATTTCTTGCCGTAGAGTACGGGATTGGTATCGGCGTCGTTGTACATCTTCATCTGCTTGTAGACCTTCATATACTTGCGTCCAGCCTGGATATCGTCGAGCAACGTGTCGATGGCTCCTGTCAAGTCGCGCTGCTGCTCGAGGAGGACATTGAGCTTGGCTTGGCACTTGGCGCGGTGCTCATCGCTGGCGTCCTGACGCTCGGCTTGCTCGCGCATATGGTAGATCTTGAGCGCGAGGATGCAGAGGCGGTCGATGGCCCAGGCGGGACTCTCGGTATTGATGGTCGCATTGGGCAGAGGCTTGACGTCGCGGTAGAGCGTGAGGAAGTAGCTGTCGATGCGCTCTACGAGGTCGGTGCGGTCCTGATTGCTCTTGTCGATGCGGCGCTTGAGCGCCACAGCAGCCTTGGGCTCAATCTCGGGATCACGGATGAGATCCTCAAAGTGCCACTGTACGGTGTCTATCCACGCTTTGAGATAGAGATCATACTGGATGGTTCCCGGTTGGTAGGGATTTGCGATAGGTGTGTCGACGTTGTCTGTCTTATGGTAGTCGCGGATGGCGGCTTCAAAGATGGGTTGAGCGAGCTGGGTGAATTTCATCTGTGTGAGTGTGTCTTAATGTTGGATTGTTGAGGCTCTTGTAGCTACAAAGATACGAAGTTTTTTTGAGGATATACGGACCTGTGCTGAAAAATAATGATGCAGCCCATTTCTGCCGCCTCTGAGCCGGGCTTGCTCTCCGACGGGTCCTTCCGGAGCGGGACCCGGGCGTTTGCGGGACCGCCATTCGGGATAGGAGGTGACGGGTCGTGCGTCTTCTCCGTCGGTTGGGACTTGCACCTGTCGGTCTTCCCGATGCGCGTTCCTCATCTGCGACTTCGGCACGGGAGAAAGGAAGGAGATCATGCGACATCTGAATGATGCAATCATTTATTTATATAATAAAATCTCGTTTTCTTCCTTTTCAGGCTCCGATGTCGTGATGACAAGTCGCCTTGTAAGCGCTACAAGGTCGGATGTAGTTTAAACAAGGTCGGATGTAATTTAAACTGGAAGGCGAGTTGTTATCGATTGATAACCAGTCAGTTACAAGAGTGTCAAATCTTGTTTGTAATTCGTTGGTTTCCAATAAGTTACGAGGGTGCTTTTGGCTGTTTTTGTCCTTTTCCTCTCTCGGGTAAGAGGGGGAAGGAGAAACAAAAGTTTTATTATAAAAAATATTTTCTCTTCTCCGAAGAAAAATCCATCCGTACTCTCGTCTCACTTGCCTGGATAGTCACTCCCGATATCCCGCTCTATGGCCGCCTACTTGGGAGCAGCCGTTTATGCCCGGGCGGGTGGAAAATGAAGCGCGGGATTTTCTGGCGTCGCCTTTGGCTGATTTATCCGTAGCGTCAGATGAGTTACCCGCGCTCGGAAGGCCAAAAGATTTTGCTTTTCTCTCGCAAAATCGTAACATTGGATATGTTACTTACGCTCGGAAGAGTTGTAAAATGAAAATTTCATTTTCCTTTTCCGTCTCTTCTCTCGCAAAATCGTAACATTGGATATGTTACTTACGCTCGGAAGAGTTGTAAAATGAAAATTTCATTTTCCTTTTCCGTCTCTTCTCTTGCTAAATCGTAACATTGGATATGTTACTTACGCTCGGAAGAGTTGTAAAATGAAAATTTCATTTTCCTTTTCCGTCTCTTCTCTCGCTAAATCGTAACATTGGATATGTTACTTACGCTCGGAAGAGTTGTAAAATGAAAATTTCATTTTCCTTTTCCGTCTTTTCTCTCGCTAAATCGTAACTTTGCATTTATAAAATCAAGTCAATCACATCGATGAATTTCGTACAAGAACTCAAATGGCGCGGCCTGCTCGCCCAAATCATGCCAGGCACAGAAGAACTCCTACAACGCGAAATGGTGACAGCCTATCTGGGTACGGATCCTACGGCTGACTCCCTCCATATCGGACACCTCTGCGGTATCATGATGCTCCGCCATCTGCAGCGTTGCGGCCATAAGCCTATTATCCTGGTGGGCGGCGCGACGGGTATGATTGGCGACCCCTCGGGCAAGAGCCAGGAACGCAATCTGCTGGATGCCGAGACGCTCTATCATAATCAGGAATGCATCAAGAAGCAGGTGGCCCACTTCCTCGACTTTGACACCGATGCGCCCAACAAGGCGGAGATGGTCAACAACTATGACTGGATGAAGGACTTCAGCTTCCTCGACTTCGCCCGCGAAGTGGGCAAGCATATCACGGTCAACTACATGATGGCCAAGGAGAGCGTGCAGCGTCGTCTCAACGGCGAGGCAAGCGATGGACTGAGCTTCACGGAGTTTACTTACCAGTTGCTCCAGGGATATGATTTCCTCTACCTCTATCAGCACAAGGGCTGCAAGCTGCAACTTGGGGGCAATGACCAGTGGGGCAACATCACGACGGGTACAGAACTGATCCGCCGTACACTGGGTGAGGAAGCTAAGGCATACGCGCTGACTTGTCCGCTGATTACCAAGGCAGACGGCAAGAAGTTTGGCAAGACGGAGCAGGGCAATGTATGGCTTGATCCGAAGCGCACGACGCCTTATACCTTCTACCAGTTCTGGCTCAACGTCAGCGATGATGATGCAGAGAAGTATATCAAGATATTTACGACACTGCCCCAAGAGGAGATTGCAGCACTCGTGGCCGAGCATCAGCAGGATCCCGGCCAACGCAAGCTGCAGAAGCGCCTGGGACAGGAAGTGACTTGCCTTGTCCATGGTCAGGAGGCTTATGAGACGGCTGTCGACGCCAGCAATATCCTCTTCGGACGCGCTACCAAGGAGCAACTCCTCAAGCTCGATGAGGCGACGCTGCTGAGCGTCTTTGCCGGCGTGCCCACCTATCAGCTGGACAAGGACCAGATCGTGGGCCATACCGCAGTGGACCTGCTCGCAGGCGAGACGCAGTGCTTCCCCAGCAAGGGAGAGATGCGCAAGATGGTCAAGGGCGGCGGCGTCAGCATTAACAAGGAAAAGATTGCCGACCCCGAGCTTGTACTGACCAGCGATGACCTGCTCGACGGCAAATACCTCATCGCACAGCGCGGTAAGAAGAATTACTTCCTCATCATTGCCAAATAAAAGCGATTGAAAAGAGTTTTTTGGGCGCAAGATTTGGCTTGAAAATAAAAAAGCTGTAATTTTGCACCGCAAAGTCCCACTACGGGATGAGCATCTTTGTGTGTTTGTTCCATGGTGTAATGGTTAGCACTAGGGTTTTTGGTACCCTCAGTAGCTGTTCGAGTCAGCTTGGAACAACAAAGACTTAGCAAGGTCCGCATCTGCCGAAAGGAGGATGCGGACCTTCGCGTTCATTTGTTTTTTCTTGCTGTCAATAGGCGAGTTACGGCTATTTATGTTTACCTTTGCAAGAGTGTGCCCTCAGGACGGGGGCTTCAGCATACAGCCTTTACCATAATATAAATCAAATAGTAAAATCATGAGATACCTCCTACCATTAGCCTTGGCAGCCCTGAGCGCCACGGCATCGTTTGCTCAGAACAGCATCACGGATGCTCAACTGGCCAAGTTCCGCCAAGAGAGTGCCGCTTCGCCGGCTGACCGCGCGCTCAACAATGCTGTGGCGCTCAACGGCCTCAAGTCGGTCGGCCAAAGCGCCAACAATAGCGCCTACGACACCCATTTCAGCAACGAAGTCAAGTCGCAGGGCATCACAGACCAGCAGAAGTCGGGTCGTTGCTGGCTCTTCTCCGGACTCAACGTGCTCCGCGCCAAGATGATACAGCGATACAACCTCGGGACATTCACCTTCTCCCAAAACTATCTGTTCTTTTACGACCAGCTGGAGAAGTCCAACCTCTTCCTGCAGGCCGTGATAGACTCGGCATCGCTGCCGATGAATAGCCGGTACGTGGATTGGCTCTTCAAAAACCCAATCTCGGACGGCGGTACCTTCTGCGGCGTCGCTGACCTGGTGATGAAGTACGGCCTGGTGCCGTCGGAGGTGATGCCGGAGACGTATTGCGCCAATAATACCTCGGTCTATGCCCGCCTGATCAGCCTTAAGCTGCGCGAGTACGGACTTAAGTTGCGCGAGATGGCTAAGAAGAGCAGCAAGGCGCAGCTTGAGGCAGAGAAGGGGCAACAGCTCGGCACCATTTACAAGATGTTGGTGCGCTGCTTCGGCCTGCCACCTCAGAAGTTCACCTGGACCCTGCGCGACAGCAAGGGCAATGCTGTCAGCACCAAGGAGTATACGCCAAAGTCCTTCTACAAGGAGTACCTGGGTCAGGACCTGGGCAGTGATTACGCCATGTTTATGAACGACCCTACGCGCCCGTACTACCAGACCTTCCAGATAGACATGGACCGTCACACCTACGACGGCCACAACTGGACCTTCGTCAATATTCCCATGGAGGACCTCAAGCAGATGGCCATCCAGTCGATCAAGGACAGCACGATGATGTATATGAGCTGCGACGTGGGTAAAGAACTTGACTCCAAGCTCGGATTTGAAGACTCCGACAATTTCTGTTACGCCGACTTGCTGGGCACGACCTTCCCCATGACCAAGCGGGAGCGCATCCAGACCTATGCCAGTGGCTCCAGCCACGCGATGACCCTGATGGCGGTCGATCTGGATGCCCAGGGCAAGCCGCAGAAATGGATGGTGGAGAACAGCTGGGGCAAGGACTATGGATACAAGGGCCATATTATCATGACAGACCGCTGGTTTGACGACTACGTATTCCGTCTGGTGGTCAATCGCAAGTATGTTCCGGCCAAACTCCTCAAGCTCTATCAGCAGAAGCCTCAGATGCTGCCTGCCTGGGATCCGCTCTTCGCTCCCGAGGAGTAGTCCCGCGCCGGTGCAGGTCCCGTCCCGCGGCATCCAGTCAGGCGCGAGTGACGGGAGAGCCAAAAGAAGCGTCCGATCTTGTCAAGTCAAGGTCGGACGCTTCCTGATATATGCCGCTGAGTATCGCGGTCTACTTGAAGTCGTAGGCGTGCTTGGGATAGTCGATCGTGTAGTGGAGCCCGCGGCTCTCCTTGCGCTCGATAGCTTGTCGGGTCACGAGATATCCTACATTGATGACGTTGCGAAGCTCACAGATATCTCGCGTGGCTTTGACGCGCTTAAAGAGCTCCTCTGTCTCCTCGTAGAGCAGGTCGAGGCGGGTCCAGGCGCGGTGGAGGCGCAGGTTGCTGCGCACGATGCCGACATAGTTGCTCATGGTCTGCTCTACTTCCTTCATATCCTGCGCGATGAGGATCTTTTCCTCGTTGGTCATCGTGCCCTCGTCGTTCCATTCCGGCACCTTGGTATTGAAGTCGTAGGAGTCGACGACAGACTGGCTGTGGCGCGCGGCTGCGTCGGCGTAGACGACGGCTTCGATGAGCGAGTTGCTGGCCAGGCGATTGCCTCCGTGGAGTCCTGTGCACGAGCACTCACCTACAGCGTAGAGGCGGTGGATACTGCTCTCGCCGTTGAGGTCTACCTTGATGCCGCCGCAGAGGTAGTGGGCGCAGGGGCAGACGGGAATGTACTCCTTGGTAATGTCGATGCCGATGGTCAGACATTTTTCGTAGATATTGGGGAAGTGCTTCTTGGTCTCCTCGGGGTCTTTGTGCGTCACGTCTAGGCAGACGTGGTCGATGCCGTGTATTTTCATTTCCTTGTCGATTGCGCGGGCTACGATGTCACGCGGTGCGAGCGAGAGGCGCTTGTCGTACTTCTGCATAAACTCCTCTCCGTTGGGCAAGCGGAGTATGCCGCCGTAGCCGCGCATGGCCTCAGTGATAAGGTAGGCCGGATGCTTTTCCTTGGGGTTGAAGAGCGCTGTGGGATGGAATTGTACAAACTCCATGTCCTTGACAGTCGCTTTGGCGCGGTAAGCCATGGCAATGCCGTCGCCGGTAGCGATGTTGGGATTGGTGGTCGAAGCGTAAATAGCGCCGATGCCGCCTGTGGCAAGCAGCGTAATGTGGCTCAGGAAGGTGTCTACCTTGCCGGTATCCGGGTCGAGGATGTAGGCCCCGTAGCATTCGATGTCGGGAGTGCGACGAGTGACCTCGATGCCCAGATGGTGCTGGGTGATAATCTCGACGGCGAAGTGATTTTCAAAGAGCGTGATGTAGCGGTTGTGCTTGACGGCCTCGATGAGTCCGCGCTGTATCTCATAGCCTGAGTCGTCGGCATGATGGAGTATGCGAAACTCGCTGTGGCCTCCCTCCCGGTGGAGATCATATGTGCCGTCGGTCTTCTTATCAAAGTTGACGCCCCAGCTGACGAGGCGTTTGATGCCTGCAGGGGCGTTGTAAACGACTTGCTTGACGGCTTCTATATCGCTGATATAGTCGCCGGCTATCATCGTGTCCTGGATATGCTTCTCAAAACTGTCCTTCTCGAGGTCCGTCACTGCGGCTACGCCGCCCTGAGCTTTGGCCGTGTTGGCCTCATCAATGGTTGTTTTGCAGATCAGTGCCACTCTGTGGTCTTTGTCGGCTACTTGCAGTGCAAAGGACATGCCGGCTACACCCGAGCCAATCACGAGATAATCAAATTTGCGTACCATGTGTGTGGATTTAGTTGGAAGCAAAATTACAAAAAGGCGCTCTATGCTTAAAGCCGAAATGGCATAAATTTGTAATTTTGCCGATCAGAGACACCTTTTTCTGATGACTGACCCAATACAAGATAGATTTTACTCCCCTCTACGCCTTATATTTTTGTCTTTGTGCGCTTTGCTGCTGATGCCCTCCCTTGCAATCGAGGGCAGTACGCAGAGTGCCGTGGTAGCAGTCCAGGTCCGTGATACGGTGACCTATGCTGCCGACACCACAGGGACGGATACGGTGGCGCAGGCCTCGCCGGAGATCGGTTGGCCTCAGTCCTTCATCGATGAAGTACGGTATCAGGTGAGTCATGCCGACTTTCTGAAGTCCTCGCAAGTGGGGATGCTCTTCTACGACCTGACGGCGGACTCGGTACTCTACGGCTATGGAGAACACCAACTGATGCGTCCCGCCTCAGTTCTCAAGACACTCACCGCATCTGCCGCACTGAGCCAATTAGGCGGCTCTTATCAATATCAAACTTGCCTTTATATTAAAGGTGAGGTGGCGGACTCGGTGTTGCAGGGCGACGTCTACATCGTCGCAGGTTTTGACCCGCGCTTCGGCAGCGACGACATGCAGGCCTTTGTTCAGGCCCTCAAGGATCAAGGTATCTATCGTATCGCAGGACAAGTCTATACGGATGTGTCAATCAAGGATACTACGACACTCGGCAACGGATGGCTGTGGCACTGGGCCAACGATGAGATCCCGCTGACGCCGTTGCTCTACAACGGGCACGAGGGATTTATGCAAAAATTCTATGAGTATCTTGACGAGGAAGGCATCCTTCATCCCGCTACCTTTGCCCGTGCCATGCTGCCCTCGGGAGGTACACGCTTGCTGGTCTCACGTACGCACTCCATTGACCAGATCTTGATGCGCATGCTCAAGGAGAGTGACAATCTCTACGCGGAGTCGCTCTTCTGCCAGCTCGGAGCGCAGGACCATACTCCGTATGCCGACTTCACCCACGGCCAGCGCTACATCAAGCGCTTCATCCACGACAATCTGCGTCTCGATCCCAATGACTATGAAGTGACTGACGGCTGCGGGCTCTCGACCTATGACCTGCTCAGCCCGTACCTAATAGTAAGGATGCTCCGGTATGTACACAGCAATCCCAATCTCTATCTCCACCTCTATCCCTCTCTGCCCGTGGCAGGTCAGGACGGGACGCTTCGCAATAGGATGAAAAGCGGCACGGCATTTACCAATGTGCACGCCAAGACGGGCAGCGTACGCCGCGTGGTCACGCTGGCGGGCTACTGCCAGGCGGCCAATGGCCATGAGGTGTGCTTTGCTATCTTCCACCAGAATGTTAATTCCTCGCGTCAGGCGCGCAATTTTGATGACCACCTGCTGCAGGTGCTCACGCGCTGACGCGCTATCTCTCTATGCCTATGCTCCGTTGTCTATTTTCCTTCCTGCTCGCGCTAGCCGCCTCGCTCGCTGCCAGCGCCCAGACCCCCTGTCAGCTATGCCAGCGGGTAGACCAACTGCTCGGGGATACGCTCTTTCGCCATGCCTTCGTAGGGCTCTATGTATACGATCTCACGGCTGACAGCCTGCTTGTCGATCGCGGGGCCACGCTGCAAATGCGTCCGGCATCGGTGATGAAGACACTCACCACTACGGTAGCCCTTCACCGGCTCGGGGGCAGCTATCAGTACATGACGAGGCTGTATACGACGGGCAGTATCAAGCATCATCGTCTCCGTGGCAATCTCATTGTGCAGGGAGGCTATGACCCGCGCTTGGGCGCACAGGATATACAGCAGTTCGTCCAGGCTCTCCGTAGTCGGGACATCCGTCGTATCAAGGGGCGTATCCTCTGTGACGTGTCGCTTAAGGACACGCTGCCTCGCGGCTGGGGATGGTGCTGGGATGATGATGACATGCGTCAGACGCCGCTGCTCTACGACGGTACCGACACCTTTGCTCCCCGCCTGCTTGCTGCTCTCGACGAGGCCGGTATCAGATATGACAAACGGGACCGCGTGACCTCGACTTTCCAGTGGGGAACCACCATAGTGGATGCTCTGCCTGCTGACGGCGCAGCTACACAGATAGCAGTTGTACGTCGCCCTATAGATCAGGTGCTGGTCCACATGCTCAAGGAGAGTGACAATACTTATGCCGAATCACTCTATTATCAGCTGCGAGACAGTCTTCACGGCCACTATCCCTCTCACGTCGTGCCAGCAGGGATTATCACCGACTTTGTGCGTGACAGCCTCCATGTCTCGCCGTCCACCTTCAGGATAGCCGATGGCAGCGGCCTCTCCCTCTACAATAGTCTCACGCCTCAGCTTGTCGGGCGTATGCTGCGCTTCGCCTATCGTCACCCCGAGATATACAGCCATCTGTATCCGGCATTGCCAGTCATGGGACGAGATGGCACGCTGAAGAGCCGCCTTCGCGGTACTCCGGCTCAGGGCAATGTACATGCCAAGACGGGTTCGGAGACAGGTGTAAGCACGCTGGCAGGCTACTGCACGACAGCCAGCGGCCATCAGCTATGCTTTGCTGTCTTCAATATGGGACAGATCACGTCCGCCCCCGCCCGTCACTGGCAAGACCGTCTGGTGCTGGCGCTCACCACCCCCTAGCTCGCTAAGCGCCACGCCTGCTCGTCTTTATCAGGTTTGACAGGCGGCAGATGTGGAGCCTTCTTCTGCGGTTGCCTATGGTCGGCAGAAGAACAAAGAGAAAGTTGCCAAGGACTTACGCGGCACCCTGCTCAGTCAGGGTCAATGGCGGCAGAGATAGAGGGGTAATCGTGAATTTCTGAGAGCGGTAAGAGCGCAACAAAAACAAATACAAGCCACACAACATCAGAGTCATGTGGCTTGATAGGAGAGAGTAAATCTGTCCGGAGGGGGACTTTACTCCTGTACTTCAAAGTCTTCCTTGCCTACGCCGCAGAGTGGGCATACCCAGTCCTCGGGCAGGTCTTCAAAGGCTGTGCCTGGCTGAATGCCGGCATCGGGATCTCCCTTTTCGGGGTCGTATACGTAGCCGCATACGGTGCAAACATACTTTTTCATCGCTTGTAAAATTGGTTTAGATTTCTCTTTACGTTACAAAGGTAAGTTTTTTTGATTGGGAAAAGGATCCAGCGAGAAAAAAATCTTGTTTTTTGCTTACATTTTTCTGTTGGGGCAATACCCAAGCAGTCCCTGCCACCGGGAGTAGGGAACGGCGCTGACGGGCGCGGCTTTCTGTATGAGGCAGATAGCGTGAGGATGAAGAAAAAAAACTACTTCCGGCTGGGGACGGACTTGCGTCGGGCGGCAGGAAGTGCGGATTTGTGAGCCGATTTGCCGGAGACCTTGCCTTGATGTCGGACAGCGGCGCGAGTACTTGCTTTGCCCTTTACATTAGCTGAGGTGCCTGCAGGCTTGACCGTGCTGCTCTTGGCTGCCGCAGCCTTGGCTGAGGTGGGAGAGGCGGACAAGTCGTCTTGTTTATCGTCAAGTATAGTTTCTTCGGGGTAGGGCAGTACGATATAGTTCTCCCACTGTCTGACTTTGTGCTCTGACCGCGGCAAGAGGGTGCCGGTGAGGTACTGCTCGATGAGAAGGGCTGCTATCGGGGCGGCGAGGTCGGCGCCGAAGCCGCCGTTCTCTATATACACCGATACGGCAATGCGGGGCGAAGTCATGGGGGCGAAGCCCATGAAGATGGAGTGGTCTTCGCCAGTATTCTCTGCAGTGCCGGTCTTGCCGCAGATGGTAAATCGCGTATCCTTGATGCTCTTGGCAGTGCCGTAGGTGACAGCTCCCCGCATGCCGTCTATGACGACCTGGTACGCCTTGGGCGAAGGCAAGCACCGATGCCTGACGGTATACTTGGAATCAAGCGGATGGCCGGGCGTCGGCTGGTGGATATGGGGCGTGTACCAGTAGCCGCGGTTGGCTATGGAGGCGCAGAGGTTGCAGAGCTGCAGCGGGGTAAGTTTGACTTCTCCCTGTCCCATGCCGACCCACATGATCGTCGCGCCGTTCCAGCGGCCGTGATAAGCGTGCCTGAGATAGGCAGAGTCCGGGATGAAACCGCCTGCCTCGCCGGGCAGGTCGATGCCGAGGCTTTGGCCGAGCCCCATGCTGGCCATATAGGCGTGCCAGCGGTTGATGGCGGCATATCTGGAACTGAATTTGCCAGGATGATCTACGAAGTACTTAAATGCTTTGCAGAAGTAGGAGTTGCATGATACGGACAGCGCGCCGCGAAGGGACTGGGGAGATCGGTGCTCATGGCATCCGATATGGATATTGTCCGTCCAAAATCCTTTGTGGCAGGCGTATTGTGTCTCGGCAGACAGTGTCCCGAGCGACAGCAGGGTGAGCGCTTGGGCTGTCTTAAAGGTGGAGCCGGGAGAGTAAGCCATGCCGATGGCCCGATCTGTCGTGTCGGTATAGGTAGAGGAGGATACGAGACAGAGAACCTTGCCTGTCTGAGGCTCCAGAGCGATGATGCTTCCTTGCTTACCCTCGAGCAGACGGCTAGCAAGCGCCTGCAGCGCTGTGTCTATGGTAAGCGGACCGTCAGTAGGCAGGGTCTGGGCGCGCAGCAGGGAGAGGGGCAGGAGTAGTAAGAGGATGAGCGGGAATCGCATGGGAAGGTTAGAACCTTGACTTTGAAAGGCAAAATTACGTAAAAAGTCTGAATAAGTCGCGCATGGCTGATAAAATATCTTTACAGCGGCCAGAAACCAGGAGGCTCCGGCTCAGTCAAAAATTTGCGGGGAATAAAACCTTCTGTGTCGTCCGCTGAATGTCAGTCAGCGGCTTATTCATCGCGCCCATCGCCGGCTTGCAGGCCTACGTCCGTGACGGCCACACCCTGATTGGTGGGCCGGACAAAGGCTAGCGGATGAAATCTCGATCACTCTCCCCACTGGTCCGCTTATGCTCCCTTGTGGATTGATTACTCGCCCAGTGGTCCAGTCAATCTCCTCTCTGCTCTGGTCATCCTCCTTTGTGGCCCGATAGTACGCCCCCGTTATTCCAATTACTCTCCTTGCAGCCTCGGCCGATCCCCCTCGTGTATTGCTCATTAGCCCCCGTTGCCTAATCACTCGCCTCGCTGCTCTAGTTACCTTCCCTTATTATCTCAAGTCCTCTCTTCCTATCCGATCACTTTTCCTCGTTAGCACGGCGTCTCTCTCTCTGTTGCCCAATCAGTCTTCGCAGCCGTAACACTTTCGCCGGATTCCTTTTTTGTGCTTCGCTGGAAGTCTCGCCGAGAGAGACAAGCTTGCAAATACAAGCAACTATTCTGACTAAGGCTTCACTGGGATATAAATTTTTTCATATAAAATATTGAATGGAGATGCCTAGTCTGTCGCCGAACACGAAAAGGAGGGAAATCGCTCAAAATGCCTTTGTAACTCGCTGAAATCCAATGAATTGCAAACAGGATTTGATTCTTTTGTAACTAGCTGGCTATCAGGTGATAACAACTCGCCTTCCAGTTTAAACTAAGTCCGACCTAGTTTAAACTACATCCGACCTTGTCGTGCGACCTAGGCGACTTGTCATCACAACATCGGCACCTGCATCAAGCGGAGATGGAGATTTATTATATAAAAAACTGATGTGCCGCCTAAGATGCGACGAGTTCCCGAAAGTATTGGGGAACCTTCGTGGTAGGGGCCGCATGTGGACGGTGCCGTTTCTTCGCGTAGTATATTTTTTAAAAGGATGCCGTCAAGGAGGCCGTGCGGTGAGTTAGGACTAGGTAGCACGGTAAGCAAATGAGGCTGGACGGAAGTGGTCCGCTCTCATGGATGCTGCATTGTGCAGGCTTTGCAAAGGAAATCTTGACTTTGCCTGTATGATTATTGTACCTAAAGAATTGCAGCAACGTCGTTTTGCTTCGAGGATAAATTACTTCCAATTCTGCTTGAGAGACGCCTCGAACTCGAAAGACCTCACTTCTTTCTACTGCTAAGCGAAATGCTTGGCGCTACAGATATTCTACTGAGCCAAGTCTCCGTCAAAGTTTTTCTTAAGAGATACACTGGCGGGTGGAGAGGAAGTTGCGGGCATATCCGGAGAGGACGAAACTGTACAAAAATCGGAGGCTGTCCCTGTAGTGGGGCGGCCTCCGATGAGATTATCCGATAGAGGGGGATGGCTACTTGACGAGAACTTTAAAGGACTTCGCCGGCGTGCGCACGATATAGATACCCGGCATACGCATGCCGTACTGGGGCTGCAGACGGCCGCTCATGTCGTAGACAGAGAAGTTGCGTGTACCTCCGACTACGATGTGGCCGTTGAGTACATTGACTGTGACGGGATCCTTAAGCGCCAGGTTTTTGACACCTGTGGGCGTAGCGTTTACGCGCTGGATATACCAAGCATAGCGACTGTCCTGTACGTCATCGAGATAGAGATTTTCAGGATCGTCATCCATGTCTGCAGCACACAGGTAGTGGTTGATGGCATTATTATCGGCGTAGCTGATAAGCACCTGGCCATTGCCGATGAAGGTAACGGTATAGGGCTTTGTCTTGGAGCGGAGTCCGATAACCTGCACGATATCGTAGTCACCCGAAGATACGGCGCTATTTTGCATATAGTTGTGCGACTTGCGGTTGCGTAAGTAGTAGGTGGCTGTATCTGCGGCTACGGCCTTCATCTCCCACTGCTGATACTGGTTGCCTGCGACGGAGTCGGAGATGAGTATCTTGAGGGAGGTGGCAGCTGTGCTGTTGTCTGTCATGCACTTGCCGCTGTATTCAGGCTTGGCACTGTAGATATTGTAGTATATCAACTCGCCGGTAGCAGGATCAGTGACGGAAGCGTAAATCTGCGCTTTGCTCTGGCCAAGGCCGAAGCAGACCAGAATGAGAGTCAGGAGAAAAAACTTGTTTTTCATATATTTTGTTTTTAGGTTTCGGTTTTCTGTGAAATATCGTGTGAGTGTTTAGTATTTTTCGGCATACTTGTAGCGCAGGGTGTCCCAGAGGCTATAGTCATTGCAGAGCAAGGAGATAAGGAGGTAGTCTGCGGATTTGCTGTAGCTGAGGAAGACTTTGCCGTCGGTCGTGGTGTAGGCGGGACTGACAAATGCACGATCGGGAGCATCGGTTCTGAAGTCCAGAGAGGCCTGACGCAGACTCCAGCCGTTGTAGTAGACATCGATCTTGGCGAGACTATTGAGCTGGCTGATAGCGGCCTTGCGGTCATTGGCTGAGGTTTTTTCGTCATAGATTGTCACCATCTGGGCGATAAAGTCGGACAGATCGGAGATTGTACCGCGGTACTGGGCTCCGCTGTAGAGGTCTAGCTCGACATTGGTATAGCCTAGGCGAAGTCCTTGTGGCTGGGCAAATGTGGCGAGTCCCGATGTGGTGAGATGAACTATGGTCTTGTCATCGTCTTCAAGTGTGTAGTCGAGGGTAGATACTTCCCCGGCCTTGACATAAGTGTGGCGCGTAGCGCGGAAGTCGGACCCAATGGTAACGACCTTGGTCTGGTCAAGGCCATTGGAGGCGAGATCGGTGTCGCTGGTGCCGTAGGAGTCAAAAATATTGGTGATGGTGACAGCCATCAGCTGCTCTCCGCCGCGCGTGAGACTGACGGTACACTGAGCGGGCACGGTCACGTAGTTGACAGTATTGGTCACATTGTCTCTGCCGGAGTCATCCCGGCCGTGATTGATGACGGCTTGATTGTAGAGCATGCGGCGCTTGTTGCCTGAGGTGCGAAGCTCGAGTGTGCAGGCTTTGCCTTCGGCGTCCTCAAAGTTGAATTGTATATACGGAGCTGAGACATGCGTCCACCGCTTGGCGGCTTTGTCGTAAGTGAAGATGCCCGTAAAATTGTCGGCATCAAATACGCGCTCGTAAAAATAGGTGATTGTGTCCTCTGTAGCCGATGTGGAGAGTTCAGAAGTGACGATGCGCAGACGCGTGCGGTACCATTCGTCGAGATCGCCATAGGCGATGGACGTAGCGTCCAGATAAACACTGTCAGCATATCGGATAATATCGTGTATCTCCTGTATACGGCTCATGGGCAGGTCGTCGAGTATCTCTTCCTGCAGACGCTGTATCTTGGCCATTTGCTCCTCATAGGTCAAGAGGCGCTCGTTGGTCGAATCGGCCGGGGAAGCGTCATGATCATGGCTGCACCCCGTCAGGCTAAGGCCCATGACGATGCACAGCACAAGGAGGATGGTTAAGACGAAACGAGACTCTTTCATGAATTTACAGAGGCTATTACGTATTATCGTGGCAAATGTACAAAAACAATTTGACTAACACCTTTTTTAAAGTGAGAAAATTTATGCAAGCTTTTATTCTGTTATAAAATGTCCGTTCATGGTCAGTCCACTTTCTGACTTTCGGAGCGTTGGGCGTGTGCCCATAACGCCAAAGGGCGCTCCTGCTATGGCTACCGTCCGGCCGCCAGTCCGGAGGGTGGCCTCATGTCTCTAATGTCAAGGCTTATCTGGTAGTTGAGGGTACGGCCAACAAGTCGGAGAAACTGTTCCCAGGCGTGGATAGAGCTGCAGTGCACGACAAGCATTGGAGCAACTTTACCTATAATGGGCTGTAGCCTGGACGGTATCCGACTTGGACGAAACGGTAAGCCAAATGGTGGCGACAGTATGGGATTTTCTGTTTATCGATAAAAATTATTCATTTTACTTTGATTGTTTTATATTTTACGATATCTTTGCCGGCGAAAACTAATCAGGATATTTGCTTATGAAAATTCTGGGTATTGATCTCCGCAAGGCTTGGCGCCAACGTCGCAAAGGCGGCGTTTACAGTAATGCCTTTTATACATTGGCCGCAGGTCTGATCACCTTGCTCCTGGCCGTGTGCGAGGTCGTTGGTGTCGTCGTAAATAATTGTCAGACCAGCACTTGGAACGTAGTAGAGCATAGGCAGGATCTCGTCATGTGGACGGTGATTAGTGCATGGGCCGTCCTGATGCTGCTGATTGTGCGCAATGTCTACCGCCGTCGGGTCTTCACTTCAAGCACCGTCACCCTGGCTGCTTGGATAGGCGCCCTGGCAATTGTGCTCCATATCCTGCTGCGTGTCGTATCGGGACAGTCGGCCCCAGCCTCTGATGCCGTTGTGACGGGATACTCGATACTGGGTCTTATCATGCTCCTGCTGGCTAATATCCTGTATATTGGTCTCCACATGCAGGAGGAACAAGATCTTACTGTCTGATTACCGAGCCTATGGACAAGATTATCGTACGTCTGGACGTCATGCTGGCCGAGCGCAAGATGCAGCTAGGGCAGCTGGCTTCCCGCGTGGGGCTTACGCCGGCCAATCTGTCGATTCTCAAGACGGGTAAGGCGCGGGCTATACGCTTCTCTACGCTGCGGGCCCTTTGTCGCGAGCTCCACTGCCAGCCCGGTGACCTGCTCGAGTATCAACCTGATGATGAGCAGGAGCCACAAAAAAGAGTATAACCAAAACATGATATTTAATGGATAGAAGAAGTTTTTTGCAGACAAGTCTCTCCGCGCTCATTCTCTCCCGACTTGGCGGCGACAGAGCCTATGGCGCAACCAAGACCAAGGTGGCTCCAAAGCCTATGGTCACTTGTGAGAATGTGAAGGCAGGTCCTGATGACCTCCAAGTCAGATTTCTCGGCACCGGATCGGCGGGGTGGAAGCCTGGGATGTCCAAAGGGCGTCGCAACAGCAGTATCCTGCTCGATGGCAAGGTACTGGTTGACCTCACGGTCAGCGTGCTCGATATGCTGCCCGAAGGCTGCAAGCCGCAGCATCTAGTCTATACCCACTCTCACCACGACCACTATCAGCCTCTTCAGGCCCTGAAGCTCGGCGTCAAGTATGTGTATGTATCGGAGACTTGGGTTGACCGTGCCAAGAGCGACTTTGAGACTGTCGCCTCCGCAGAGCATCTACCGCTCCCTCACTTTGTCACCATCAGAGTCGGCACGCCTTTCACCGTGGAGGGCCTTACTTTTACGCCCCTGCCAGCCAATCATACCACCAACTACTATGAGGAGCAGGCACATATCTATCTGATTGAAAAAGGTACGACGCCCAGTCATCTCGGCGTGCGTCTGCTCTATGCTACAGATACAGGCGGAATCATGGGCAAGGCGGCCCGTCTCGCCGGCATCGACTCCCATCACAGCGACATTGCCCCCAGACCTATCACAGGCTTCGTCATGGAGTCCACGATGGGGCTCGGGCACGATACAGATTTCCGTATCTTCAATCACTCCACGCCGGATACCGTCGCCCGCATCGCGACCATGCTTACCCAGACCCATCGCTATACTCCGCCTACGGGACAGCCGGTCTACCTCACCCATATCAGCAACAAACTCCACGACGGATTGTCGCAGGACCAACTCAATGAGGCGCTTCCCGCTCCCCTGCGTGCCAGCTATGACGGCTTGGAGGTGACTTTCAGAGCTATGCCCTGATGACAGGGCGCACCATGTACTTGACAAGGCCGGATACTGAGACTATAGTATCCGGCTTTGCTGCGTGACAGACTAAGGCATATACCATATAGAGGAGACTGGCAGATCTGCTCTGCTACTTGAGGATGGCCAGTATAGGGAGGAGGTAAAAGCATTAGCAAACTCGTAGCCTTAAGACCGGATTTAAGCAGAGGTACAAAAGTTTTTTTGCTGATAATGTGAGATATATCGGATATAATGTCTATCTTTGCACAGGCCATATGGCCATAGTGCTCGTGATGGATCCCACCTGTCAGGGTACAATAATTAAAATGTATGTTATGAAGAAGCTATTTCGTATTACCTCTATCCTATTGATGGTTTTCTTGTCCGTCTCTTCGGCCAAGGCCAACTGGAGTGACCCGACGGTAGTCGTATCCGCTCAGCGCATCCTGCTGGGCAGTACTCTCTCCGTCGACTACTACAACGCCCCCTCCGGCGCCTCGCTCGTCGCTTATCCCCTCAGGGGCAGCGCCATATTGCCTGCCGCCTCTGTCAGCATCGCCTCCACCAAGGGGACGGCCTCGCTGACCATCCCCCAGTCGGCGGGCAGCCACGGATACTATGTCGCCCTGATTACCGGCAGCGGCTCTACGGCCAAGGTGGTGTCCGACCCCGTGCTCATCGTCGCCGAT
>ONCK01000010.1 GCA_900316315.1 uncultured Prevotellaceae bacterium | reverse complement strand
AAGATAGAGTCTGTAGCCAACAAGTACACGTTTGTTTGGAAGAAGGCTACCCTGACGAACAAGGCGAAGCTGGAGGAGAGGATAAAGAGTGTGCTGAGGTAGATCGACGAGGGCATCGCCCAGGACAACGCCCCGTCCAAGGAGAAAGGAACCATGACGGATGCCATAGACTCCGAGCATTTGCAGCAGCTCATAGACAAGGAGAACGAGGAGAACAGCCGGCTCGCCCAAGGCTCCAAGGAGGACAAGAAAAAGACCCGGCAGCGCCAAAAGGCCGTAATGGAGGCTTTTTCTGCTTTATTTGGTCTGTTATTGGCATCCCTATGGACCCTTTGGGGAAAATTCCGGAAAGAAGAAACTTCTGTCAATAAAAATAGGCAGCTATCAAATCGAAACCTGATAGCTGCCTAATTTATGATAGGCTGGGCCAGAATCTGACTTTTGACACAGCCCCCTCAAATAAGTTTGATAATTTATCAGTTGGAGAACACGACCTGTCCGTCTTTCATATCGGCGACAATGGGTTTTGTCTTATCCACAGATCCGGAAAGTATCGTCTTGCTCAGGTCGTTGAGCAGATGATTCTGAATAGCACGCTTGACAGGACGGGCACCAAACTCGGGATCATAGCCAGCCTTTGCCAAGTAAGCTATTACTTCGTCTGACACTTTGAGCTCGATGCCATTGGCTTCAAGATGATGGTTAATACCCGCGATCTGGAGTTTGACGACTTGCTCTATCTGTGGCTGAGTAAGCGGCTGGAAAATAATGATGTCATCTATTCGGTTAAGGAACTCCGGGCGGAAGTGCTCCTTGAGCTGTCCCATTACCTCGCGGTTGGCTTCTTCAAGCAACGCCGGACGTTGGCTGTCATCTTTGCGGCGTATCTCATCCCACTTCTGCTGTATATACTGGCTGCCCAGATTGCTGGTCATGATGATAATCGTGTTCTTGAAGTTGACTGTACGACCTTTGTTGTCAGTCAAACGGCCATCATCCAGTACTTGCAGCAAGATGTTGAATACATCGGGGTGTGCTTTCTCTATCTCGTCGAACAGTACGACCGAATAAGGTTTGCGCCTTACAGCTTCCGTCAGTTGACCGCCCTCGTCATAGCCTACATAGCCAGGAGGCGCACCGATGAGTCGGCTCACGCTAAACTTCTCCTGATACTCGCTCATATCTATACGGGTCATCATCGATGCATCATTGAAGAGGTACTCTGCCAAAGCTTTGGCCAGCTCAGTCTTACCGACACCAGTGGTACCCAGGAAGATAAAACTGCCTATCGGGCGGTTGGGGTCTTGGATACCAGCCCTGCTACGACGCACGGCGTCGCTCACGGCCTTGATGGCCTCGTCCTGTCCAATAACCCGTTTGTGAAGGGCGTCCTCCATGTGCAGGAGTTTCTCTCGTTCACTCTGCAGCATACGTGATACAGGTATGCCTGTCCAGCGGCTTACCACGTCGGCTATATCATCAGGAGTAACCTCCTCCTTGAGAGTGGCACCATCCTTACGGGCTTGCTTAAGCTGCTCCTGTACGCTAGCCATCTCGTCCTGTATCTGCTTCATTTTGCCATAGCGTATCTCGGCCACTTGTCCGTAGTCTCCTTCACGCTCGGCGCGCTCAGCCTGCAACTTCAGTTGCTGCAACTGCTCCTTGCCATGCTGAATCTTGTCTTCGAGTTCCTTCTCGCTCTGCCACTTAGCACGATAGTTCGCCTCTTGCTCCTTCAGCTGGGATATCTGACTATTGAGCTGACTGAGCTTAGCTTCATCATTCTCACGTTTGATAGCCTCACGCTCTATTTCGAGTTGGCGCAAGCGGCGAGTGATCTCATCTAGCTCTTCCGGCATCGAATCGCGGTCAATACTCAGTTTTGCGGCTGCTTCGTCCATCAAGTCTATTGCTTTGTCTGGGAGATACCGGTTGGTGATATACCTGTGACTGAGCCGGACAGCTGCAATCACCGCATCATCCTGAATACGCACCTTGTGATGGCGCTCATATGTATCCTTGATACCTCGCAAAATGGAGATACTGTCCTCCACGCTCGGCTCGTCCACCATTACCACTTGGAATCGGCGGTCCAACGCTTTGTCCTTCTCAAAATATTTCTGATACTCGTCTAGTGTCGTTGCACCGATGCACCGCAGTTCGCCACGCGATAGAGCTGGCTTAAGTATATTGGCTGCGTCCATTGCTCCTTCACCTTGTCCAGCGCCTACGAGAGTATGTATTTCATCAATGAAGAGGATGATGTTGCCCTCGCTGCGCTTGACTTCGGCGATGACACTCTTGAGCCGCTCTTCAAATTCTCCCTTGTACTTGGCGCCGGCAATCAGCGCACCCATATCGAGAGAAAAGAGCTGGCGATTCTTCAGGTTTTCTGGCACATCACCTCTGACGATACGTTCGGCCAATCCTTCAGCTATCGCGGTCTTACCCACACCGGGCTCACCCACGAGTATAGGGTTATTTTTGGTCCGTCGAGAGAGGATCTGAAGTACGCGTCGTATTTCTTCGTCACGTCCGATGACAGGATCAAGTTTACCGTCTCGAGCATCCTTGACCAGGTCACGCGCATACTTGGAAAGTGCCTGATAAGTGTCCTCTGCTGTCTGGGACTTTACCTTTTGGCCGCCACGCAACTCTTGTATAGCCATTGCCAATCCTTGCTCTGTCATACCCGCATCCTTGAGTATCCCGCTTACAGTGCTCTTGACAGCCAGCAGCGCCTGGAGCAGAGCTTCAAGCCCGGTAAACTCATCACCAGCCTTGCTGCTCAGTTCTTCCGCTTTCAGCAGCACATCGTTCGCTGTACTACTGAGATAAGGCTCACCGCCGGTCACACGCGGCAGTGTATGAATCTGATTGTCAATGATGCGTTGGAGCTGATCTCCATTGACACCCAGTTTGTTAAAGATGTACTTGGTTACATTGTCGCCCACAGACATGACTCCAGCCATCAGATGCTCTGGTTCGATAGCCTGCTGGCGCTCATTGGAAGCCCGTCGTATAGCGGCCTGAATGGCTTCCTGTGCTTTGATTGTATACTTGTCAATATTCATAGTCGTATATTTTGTAGTTCAACCGTCCTTTTTCAAAAGCCGTACCACCAATTCCTTCGTGCCAAAATGGCAGATTTCTGTGACATTTTTACACTTTTGAGAAGAGGTTATCTGTGACAATTGCCCGGGTAGCGCTCATAACCAAGCTACGACAGCCATCGAGACATACGGAGAACAGGTAAACGGCACGTTTACCTCACGTCTCTACAGGCCAAAGATCCCTATCAAATGAACCAGCCTCTTTGTGGCAAATAGCCAACGCTCATCAGCAAGTCACTGAGTCCCAGGTCAATACGACAGACTCAAAGTTGCACATTACTCCTTGATTTTCTGTCGATAACAACTCGTCTTCCAGTTTAAACTACATCGGACCTTGTTTAAACTACATCGGACCCTGTGATGCAAACCGCGTGACTTGTCCATTTTGTCTCTCATATCTCCAGTTTCATGTGTAGCGAGTGTTGAGAGGGCTTACTCCCAACGGCGAACTGTAACGGGTAAAAATAAGTTGTATTTTTAGGCATTCGCAATTTGCTTTCGTCAAATTTTATCTGTATTTTTGTACAGACATGATGCTTCTGTACAGGCAGCATCCCCTCAAGCCACCGACCACACATGACAATCACTTACATTTTCCACAGCGGATTTGTCGTAGAGACCGACAACTTCAATCTAGTACTTGACTACTGGATGGATCCGGCCGGCGTCATGCCGCACATACTGGAGTCTGACAAACCGCTCTACGTATTGTCCAGCCACTTCCATGAAGACCACTTTAATGCCGAGATACTGAGCTGGCGCAGCCGCAGACAGGCCCCAACGACTTACTTGCTCTCCAAGGATATCCTGCGTCACCGCCGCGCCGTCCGTGACGACGCTGATGCCTGGCTGGCCAAGGGAAAGACATGGGAGGATGACCGAATCAAGGTGACAGCTACGGGCAGCACAGACAGCGGAGTATCGTGGATCGTACAGTGGGGAGACATCCACCTCTTTCATGCCGGAGACCTCAACAACTGGTATGCGACATTCCTCACTGACAACTATGCCGGCGGCCACATCATGACGGAGGAGTTTGGCGAGATCGACCCGCTGCATGAAGAGAAGGCCTATCTCGGCGAACTGAAGGACATACGCAAGCTCAGAGACGGATTTGACATCGTCATGTTTCCTATCGACGGGCGGGTCGGCAATGGCTATACGCGAGGCGCACGCCAGTTCATCGACCGTTTTCGGGTCAAGCTATTTGTCCCTATGCACTTCGCGGCCAGCGGTTTTGAATCAGCGTGGCGCATGAGAGAGTTTACAGAGCCCAAGAAGATACCTTTTTGGTCCATCAACCATGAGGGCGATCGACTAACCCCCGAGTTATGAATACTGAGCCTCAGCATCAGTACATTGCCATCGACCTCAAGAGTTTTTATGCGTCAGTGGAATGTGTCGACCGCGGCTTGGATCCGCTGACGACAAATCTCGTCGTTGCAGATCTCAGTCGCACCTCCAAGACCATATGCCTTGCCGTCTCGCCATCTCTCAAGTCCTACGGTATAAGCGGCAGGGCGAGGCTATTTGAGGTCATCCAACGCGTTCAAGAGATCAACGAAGAGCGCCTGCGTCTGACCCAGACCAGACATTTCACAGGACAATCTATCTCCGCTCCAGAGCTCAAGGCACATCCCAACTGGGAAGTCAAATACTATGCTGCGGCCCCGCGCATGGCACGATATCTCGAGTATAGCCATCGCATCTACCAGATCTATCTCAGTTACATCTCTGCCGAAGACATCCATGTGTATAGTGTAGACGAGGTGTTTATGGATATCACCCGATATCTAAATACTTACGGCATGACCGCCCATGAGCTCGCCATAATGATTATACGTGACGTGCTCAGACAGACTGGCATCACAGCCACCGCCGGCATTGGGACCAACCTCTATCTTGCCAAGATAGCTATGGATATCGTGGCCAAACACATCCCTGCTGACAGTGACGGCGTACGCATCGCCGAACTGGACGAAATGAGCTATCGCAGACGGCTCTGGGACTATCAGCCTCTGACTGACTTCTGGCGCATCGGCAAAGGCATCGCCAATCGTCTGTCTCAATGCGACATCTATACGATGGGTCAACTCGCTCGCGCATCGCTGCAAGAAGAAGATTTGCTCTATCACACCTTTGGCGTCAATGCAGAACTTATCATCGATCACGCATGGGGATGGGAACCTTGTACCATAGCCGACATTAAGCAATATCGTCCCACGGCCAACTCCTTCAGCAATGGCCAAGTGCTGACCCAACCATATGATACGGCCAAAGCCCGCATCGTCGTACAGGAAATGGCTGAAGCCTCCGCGCTCAGACTCGTAAGCAAGCGACTCGTAAGCAATAAGATTACACTCTCCATCGGGTACGATATACAAAACCTCACCCATAACGGAGCAAAAAAACCATACGCCCAAGGCACCCATACCGATCACTATGGGCGCACCGTACCCAAGCCCGGCCTCGCCACTGAGCATCTCTGCCAGCCTACAGCCTCTACCCAACTGATCACCCAAGCTGCCCTACTGGCCTACGACCGAGCAGTCACGCCCGGCTTACTCATACGCCGTCTCAATCTCACAACAGCCAACGTCATACCAGAAGACGAAGCACAAAAATACGCTACTCCATTGGAGCTCAACCTTTTTGATGATCCGGAAGCCCGAACAAAGGCAGAGATTAGACGCAAAGAGACGCTTAAGAAAGAAAAAAAGATTCAGCAAACCATGCTTTCCATTAAACAGGAATTTGGCAAAAATTCGGTATTGAGAAGTCTTGACTTTCAGGAAGGGGCTACAGCCAGACAACGTAACACTCAAATAGGAGGACACAAAGCATGACAGACTCGTACGAAGACATCATCCACCTCCCCCATCACACATCCTCCAAGCACCCTCGGATGTCGAGGCGGGACAGAGCCGCCCAATTCGCGCCCTTCGCCGCGCTCACAGGGCGGCCATCATCGCTTGAGGCCCTTAAGAATCAAGCTGCTGAGAGCGACTCTCTCCATCCGACTTCGTCCACAAGCGACAAGGCGACATCCGTGCAATAACTCCTGCAGGCTGCCACTTCCCAATTCGACGCCTATCGCCCTGTTTTCTCGCTCAAGGCATCTTTTTCTCTTATCCACAGGCCTCTCCTGTAAATTATTGACTCTTTTTTCTAAAAGAATAGAGATATTCTGCTGATGAAATATCCTACCGGAATATGGGGCTTCCCACATAGAGGAAAAACAAATCATCCAAAATCAATATTGAAGTCAAAATAAAATACAGAAAACTTTTCCCACACTACAAAAAGTCCTATAAAACTTCAGTAGGAAAAAATGTGCGGATCTACTCGCCTGTTACTCTGTCCCACCTACGCATACGAAAAGGGAATGATGGAAAGACACGAAAAAATAGATAAATTTTTTATCAAATTCTTTGGAACCACAGTTTTAAATTCATAAATTTGCAGCCTAAGATATTTTAGTCAAAAAGGGGACTAACACAACTTAACTTTTAAGATATGGAAAAGGCAAATATTCCTCGATGGACATGGGAGCAGGAAATTGGGCAAATAGAGCTCGATACCGTCGAGTTGCGTGAGCTTGAGACCAAGATAGACAGGCCGTATGCTTGAGCACTTAATCTGCAGTAGGCGTATGCACCATTATCTTTACCATGTGCACTTGACAACTAAGCAACAAAACGGGCTATAGACAAGTACTCTTTGTTTTTTTTTGCCAGTTGGAAAAGTTTTATTATTTTTGCACAGCAAAAACGGAAAACGGGGTGTAGCGCAGTCCGGTTAGCGCACCTGCTTTGGGAGCAGGGGGTCGAAGGTTCGAATCCTTTCACCCCGACCACAAGAAACCTCGACCAGCGCGTCCTAGGCGCCCCTTGGAGATGGGGTAGCTAAAGGTCGCGCTCGTTTTTTATTTATTCCAAGCAAAAAACTTATACTTTTTAAATATATGTATAGAACTAAGACTTGTGGAGAGCTCCGTCTCACCAATGCCGGCGAGCAAGTGACGCTAGCCGGATGGGTACAACGGGTACGCAAGATGGGCGGTATGACTTTTGTCGAATTACGTGACCGCTATGGTATCACTCAGTTGGTCTTTGATGAGAAACAATCGCCAGACCTTTTTGCAAAAGCCGAAGAGCTTGGCCGCGAATACGTCGTCCAGGCAATGGGTTCTGTCCGCGAGAGATATAGCAAAAACCCTAAGATTCCGACTGGAGACATCGAGATTGTCGTCTCTGATTTAAATATTCTCAACACCTCCGAGACGCCTCCATTTACTATCGAGGACCATACAGATGGCGGCGACGACCTGCGCATGAAGTACCGCTACTTGGACTTGAGGCGCAATTGCGTCAGAAAAAATCTGGAACTACGCCACAAGGTGTGCATCGAGGTTCGCAAATGGCTGGACAGCAAAGGATTTCTTGAAATAGAGACTCCTGTTTTGATCAATTCGACTCCAGAGGGTGCAAGAGACTTCGTCGTTCCCTCCCGCATGAATCCCGGCCAATTCTACGCTTTGCCTCAGAGTCCGCAGCTCTTTAAGCAGCTTCTGATGGTGGCAGGTATGGATCGGTACTTTCAGATTGTCAAGTGCTTCCGTGACGAGGATCTCAGAGCTGACCGTCAGCCAGAGTTTACTCAAATCGACTGCGAAATGAGCTTTGTCGAGCAGGATGACGTTATCAGTCTCTTTGAGGAGATGATTAAACATCTATTTGATGCTACAATCGGCTACAATGACTTCCCCGCTCACCTGCAGCGCATGACTTGGCAGGATGCCATGAAATATTATGGTTCCGACAAACCTGACCTGAGATTTGGAATGACGTTTGTCGAGCTCGACCATGAGCTGAAGGGAACTGGCTCGTTCGGCGTATTCAACGACGCCAACTACATCGGCGGCATCTGTGCCAAAGGTTGTGCCGGTTACAGCCGCAAGCAGCAAAACGAGCTCGTCGATTTCGTCAAGACACCTCAGATTGGTGCTCAAGGCATCACATTTATCAAGATAGCAGAAGACGGCACTCCCAAGTCAAGCATTGAGAAGTTTTATAGCCCCGAAGTGCTCGACAAGGTTAAGGTCGTCATGGGTGCCGAGCCGGGTGATCTGATCCTGATTATGTGTGGCAACGACGCGATGAAGACTCGCAAGCAGCTCTGCGAATTGCGCCTTGAGATGGGCCAGCGTCTGGGCTTGAGGGACAAGAACAAGTTTGCTCTGCTTTGGGTCGTAGATTTTCCGATGTTTGAGTGGAGCGAAGAGGAGCAGCGCCTCATGGCCATGCACCACCCCTTCACATCACCCAAGCCCGAGGATATCGCCTTGCTAGACACTCATCCTGAGCAAGTACGCGCCAACGCTTACGATATGGTCTGCAACGGCGTCGAAATAGGAGGTGGAAGCGTCCGTATACACGACAGTGTGCTCCAGCAAAAGATATTCAAGATATTAGGCCTGACGCCGGAGACCGTAGAAAAGCGCTTCAAGTATCTCGTGCGTGCCTTCAAGTATGGGGCACCGCCTCATGCTGGTTTGGCATACGGACTAGACCGTCTCGTCTCCATTCTGGCCGGTCTGGACAGCATCCGAGACTGCATCGCCTTCCCCAAGAACAATAGCGGACGTGACCAAATGGTCGATGCGCCTACAGTGCTGGAACCCGAGCAGCTTCAGGAACTCAATCTCAAGGTAGTACTGCCCGAGAAGAAATAGTTCGATTGCGGGCTTTTGCCACAACACAACACATCGAGGGATTGCATCCTACTCTTACACGAGTGGGCAATCCCTCATTTTTGCCTTGGTAAAAATATACTTGACCACGATAGCCTATATATATAAATAGCATAAATGCTTCCGTTTCTGAAAGCGGCTGCAGGTGCCAATGTCTCCTGAAAAATTTGTTGGCGCTAATGCTTCAGAAGTAATCCGCAGGCGCTATTGGAGACGTCTGGATGACTCTGTCTGCCGATGCACAACAGAATAGTGCTGCAGTATGATGGCCACGCTATAAACGGCGAGACTGATTGTAGAGACTGCGGACAGTACCATAGACAGCACAAAGTGCAACACATAGATAGCGGAAGGCAAATCCGTCGTGTCTCCCAGGGCAACGGCCAGGTCGGAAGCAGCAAAGACAATATTGAGTACGAGAACGGGCAGACAGCAGAGGACTACAAAAATCACGCCGAGCACGCCCGTGGCAAAGTTGACGAAGAGGGTAGAGCCAAAGTTTTGGTTCATTCTCTTAAATCCCCATGCCAAGGATTTGAGGGCAGATGAGTGGATCAAGCAGCTATGAGCCAATGAGAGCGAGAAGGGGACCGACAGCATCAAGACGACAAGCGCGTAGGCCAGCCACAGATAGATGTGTGCGTCGGAGTATTTGAAAGTCAAAAGTCCCAGGCCCACCAAGACCACCGTTTGGATAACCAGCAACAAGTACACCGAAAAACTTCGTTTGAGGTAAGCCTTGAGGTGGCGCTTAAGCGATGGGCTGACGAGGCCATCGACTTGTGCCCTGAGCAGATCTGCCGTCACCGCTATGTATACAGCTGCGAGCAGGAGCAATATCAGCGCGCCCACGACAATGGTGCTGAGCAGCTGGACCTGCGTCGCCGATAAGCGCATCAACAGTAGCACCATGGCAATGACGAGTCCTATGCCAAAGGACAAGGACCAAAGTCCCTTGAAAAAGGCCACAACATGAGTAGTACACAGATTTAAGGCGTCACTGATCACCTGCCGGTAACTGCGGGACTGATTCAGACGAAGGGCATCTGATGCCGATGTATAGTATTTCATATCAATTGGATTCTTCAAATAGGTTGAGCTTATTGTGCCGCGAGGCCTCCAGCGAAGCTAAATGCTGCTCTTGGTGATGGCCTTGCCGCAATTGGTCGTATGTCGCATAGAGGTCAGCGACATAGGCGGGCGCCGTATCAGGAGACGTAATCTTTCCGGCGATCAGCGAGGCCTGTGCCGCGTCCTTGGCCCATACCACAGGACCGTCATACTCCGGAGCCATTTTGAGTGCGGTATGCAGCTCGCTTGTCGTAGCGCCGCCCACCATCACCGGTATGCGTATACCTGCTTTGCGCAGGGCTTGCAACGTATGTATCATTTCGTCGAGACTCGGGGTAATCAGTCCGCTTAGGCCTATCATGTCAGGGTGTAGGCGCAAGGCCTCTGCCACGATCTGCTCCGCCGGCACCATCACGCCCAAGTCGGTAATCATGTAGTTGTTGCAGCTGAGTACGACGCTGACGATATTTTTACCAATGTCGTGTACATCTCCTTTGACGGTGGCCATCAGCACCTTGCCGCCTGTGGATGCAGAAGTTGATTTTTCCTGCTCGATATACGGCTGGAGAATCTCCACGGCCCGCTTCATCGTACGAGCAGTCTTGACGACCTGGGGCAGAAACATCTTACCCGCACCAAAGAGTTCGCCGACCTCACCCATGCCCTGCATCAGCGGGCCCTCGATGATGTCGACGGCATGCGGGTATTTGTCCAGGGCCTCCTTCAGGTCCTCCTCCAAATGGTCGCTTATCCCCTTGCGCAAGGCGTAGGCAAGTCGCTGCTCGACACACTGTGAGACCGGCTCTGCCTGTTCCATAGAAGCGGGGGGGACCTCCTGTCCGCCCGAGACCTCCACGACGCGCTCTGTAGCGTCTGGGCGGCGGTTGAAGATGAGGTCCTCTATGAGTTCCCGGTCATGTAGCGGGATATCGTCATATTGCAAGCTGGCCGAGGGGTTGACAATGCCCATATCCATTCCCTCGCGAATTGCGTGGTACAGGAAGATGGCATGCATCGCCTGGCGCAGGTAGTTGTTGCCGCGGAAGGCAAAGGAGAGGTTGCTCACGCCACCGCTCACATGAGCACTCGGCAGGTGAGTGCGGATCCAGTGCGTCGCCTTGAGGAAGTTGATCGCGTAGTCATTGTGCTCCGCCATACCTGTGCCTATAGTAAGAATATTAGGGTCAAAGATGATGTCAGAAGGCTTGAAGTGCACTTTCTCGGTCAGTATCCGGTACGCACGCTCGCAAACGCGTATCTTGTGCTCATACGAGGTGGCCTGACCTGTCTCGTCAAAGGCCATGACGACGACAGCGGCTCCAAGTCGTTTGAGGTCCCGCGCATGGCTGACAAAGACGTCCTCGCCCTCCTTGAGCGAAATCGAGTTGACAACGCATTTTCCCTGTACACACTTGAGCGCCGCAAGTATTACGTCCCAGTTGGACGAGTCAACCATCAGCGGCACGTGGCAGATGTCGGGGTCAGCAGTAATGAGGTTGAGGAATGACACCATCTCCTTGCGGGCATTGAGCAGCCCGTCGTCCATATTGATATCGAGAATCTGGGCGCCGTCCTCGACCTGCTTGCGTGCAATCTGCTGGGCCTCGTCGTAGCGGTGCTCCTTGATCAGACGCAGAAATTTGCGCGAACCGGCGACGTTGCATCGCTCACCGATATTGATGAAGTTGCTCTCCGGCCGCACCTGCAAGCGGTCAAGGCCTGAGAGTTCGAGCAGCTGGCGAGACAGAACTGGCTGGTGAGGTTTTTTCCACCCACGGTCGTCTCGTATGATGTCCTGATAGAGCGCGATGTACTCATCTGTCGTACCACAGCAGCCGCCAATCACATTGACTAGCCCCTCGTCCACAAAGCTCTTCATTTGCCCGGCCATCTGTTGCGGCGTGATATCGTACTCCCCCATCTCGTTGGGGAGGCCGGCATTGGGATATACAGAGATATAGTGGGGCGCGTCCGACGCAATCTCGACCAAATAAGGCTTGATTTCCAGTGGGCCGAAAGAGCAATTGACTCCTACGGACAATACCGGGGCGAAGTCCATAGAGGTCAGAAAGGCCTTAAGGGTCTGTCCAGAGAGTGTACGGCCCGACTTGTCGCCTATCGTCACGCTCAGCATAACTGGCACCGTCTTTCCGTGCCGGTCAAAGACCCGTTCGGCCGCCACGACAGCCGCTTTGGCATTGAGTGTGTCAAATATCGTCTCAATCAGCAGCACGTCGACCCCGCCCTCTACGAGAGCGTCTATCTGCTCCTCGTAAGCCTGACAGAGCGGGTCA
Organism: uncultured Prevotellaceae bacterium; assembly: GCA_900316315.1. Classification (GTDB taxonomy): domain Bacteria; phylum Bacteroidota; class Bacteroidia; order Bacteroidales; family Bacteroidaceae; genus UBA6382. The sequence continues at coordinate 71,207 of ONCK01000010.1, read as the reverse complement.
AAGGTCAGGTCGCGCAGGGCCGGATTGTCTACGTCGGGGCTCATGGAGCAGGTCTTGTTGGTCGGTCCGATGCTACCCGCCACAAATCTCGGCTTGTCCGGCGTCTGACGGCTGTATTCATCGGCAGCCTGGCGGGCCAGACGGCATGCGGCGAGATTAATCTCGCGGCAATATCCCTGAGTGCCGTAGTCTGACTGGGAGACCGACTGGGCATTAAAGGTATTGGTCTCAATTATATCGGCCCCTGCGGCTAGGTACTTGCGGTGGATGTCCAGGATTACGTCCGGGCGGGTGAGACAGAGCAGGTCATTGTCCCCCTTGAGCAACTTGTCGGCGTTGGCAAAGACTATCCCGCGGAAGTCCTTCTCTTCCAGTCCGTACAGCTGTATCATCGTGCCCATCGCTCCGTCGAGTATGAGCACGCGTTGCTTTATGATATCCTGTATCGTCTTATGGTCTTCGGTCATCTTTTTCGTTATTGTCATTTGCTGTACAACTTCATCGCGCGGTCCATCTCGCGACGGTCATTTTTCTCCTTGAGCACCTCGCGCTTGTCATACTGCTTCTTACCTCGGGCGAGAGCGATCTCGAGTTTGGCCCTCCCCTTGTCGTCGATGAAGAGCTTTGTCGGAACGATGGTCAGTCCTGGATTTTTGATCTCCGTCTCCAACTTGCGTATCTCGCGGCGGTTGAGCAAGAGCTTACGGTCCCGGCGCTCCCCCGTATTGGAGAAGGAGCCGTAGAAGTAAGGTGCGACATACATCCCCTTGACCCATACCTCATGCCGCGTGATGATGCAGTAAGTGTCTACCAGGGAGGCTTTACCCGTACGGATGGACTTAATCTCGGTACCGGTCAGTACCAGGCCGGCCGTGAGTTTCTGCAAAAAGTAGTAGTCAAACTCGGCCCGCTTGTTGCGTATGAGTATCGTCTTGCTTATCTTATCGTTCATTTTTTTGAGTCGTTTCGGTCACGGACAGGTCAAAGTTCTCCGGATGATCCAGCACATACCGACAGACTGCGGCCGTAAACAGGGGCTCGCATTCCACAAAATCGTCATCCACCGTTTCCATCTCTGGATGCTGTTCGTAGAGCGCCATAAAGTCCTTCTCCGACAGGTCAAGTCCCTCTATCGTGTCGCCCTGCTCGTCATAGAGGCGGCGGCAGTCGTAGAGCAGTTTGGAGAGGTCCTTGAGTCCCCAGAGCCTCATTGCCTTGGCCAGCGGATTGTGCAGGATGAAGCCGCCATAGCCATTGTATATCAGCTGTACGAGGCCGCCCTCTCTCATCTCGCGCCGCAGGCACAGGTAAGCCATCAGCGTCACTTGGTCCGCCTTGAGCTGGGCCATGCGCTCCGCAGTCAGTCCGCTGTCCAGGAGGGGCAGCAGTATTTTCTCCAGGGCAGGCAGCAACTCCGACGGTTTGCCAGCCTTAGCCGCACGCCAGTCAACATCTGCTATTTTGATTACCAAAGCTGACATTTTTACTCTATCCGTATTTATTGGGAACAAAGTTACAAAATAAGCGGGGGATAGACAAAAACTTTTTTCTTACAGCCTTCACAAGGCGGCTACCCTAGACGGGGTTGTAAGCCGGATGACAATTTACGCGAAGCCTAGGCTTCCTCTGGCATTCAAAAAAAAGCCCATCATCCTATCCCATATTGACAATAAATAATTACTTTTGCAGTTGACAAAAGCCTGCCATCCCACGGCGTCGGCCTGTGCGCGAGACGGGTCAATAGGAGCGAGATAGACTCAACACTACATCCTACAAATTATATACACACAAATCTAAAAATGAGCGACAATCCTCAATTTATGGTTTTCTCGGGCACCAACAGCCTCTACCTGACAGAGAAGATCTGCAAACACTTGGGCATCCCCATGGGCAAGTTGGCGTTTACACGCTTTGCTGACGGCGAATTCTCCGTACGCTTCGAAGAGTCCATTCGCGGCCATGACGTTTTTCTCGTACAGTCGACCAATCCCAGCTCCGACCACCTCATGGAGCTTCTGCTGATGATTGATGCAGCCAAGCGCGCCTCCGCCCACCACATCATCGCCGTCATCCCCTACTACGGCTGGGCCCGTCAGGACCGCAAAGACAAGCCCCGTGTCTCCATCGCCGCCAAGCTGGAAGCCGACCTGCTCAGCGTCGCCGGAATCGACCGTCTCATCACGATGGACCTCCACGCCGACCAGGAGCAGGCCTTCTTCAATATCCCCGTAGACCACCTCTACGCCTCCTCTACCCTCCTGCCCTATATCAAGAGCCTCAACCTGCCCAACCTCTGCATCGCCACCCCCGACGTCGGAGGGTCCAAGCGCGCCAATACCTACGCCAAATATCTGCAGTGCCCCCTCGTCTTGTGCAACAAGGTGCGTGAGCGTCCCAATGTCGTAGCCTCCATGCAGATCATCGGTGACGTCAAGGGCAAGAATGTAGTGCTCGTCGACGATATGGTCGACACCGCCGGATCTATCACCCTCGCCGCAAAAATCATGAAGGAGCAGGGCGCCCTCAGCGTACGCGCCGTCGCCAGCCACTGCATCATGTCTGGCCCCGCCAGCCAGCGCATCGAGGAGAGCGAATTGGAGGAAATGGTCTTCACCGACTCCATCCTCTACACCGGCCATTGCTCCAAGGTCAAACAGCTCAGCGTCGCCGACATGTTCGCAGAGACCATCAAGCGCATCGAGAACAACGAGAGTATCTCCTCTCAGTATATCGTCTAGCGACCCCACCACCCGACAAAGCGAATCAATTATAAACATCATGGATCTCAGTCTTCCTATTGGCTGACCTCCATGATGTTTTTTTTGCAAGTAGTCGCATAGACCTGGGTACAGGCGAAAAGACGAGGAAAAATTTGATGGGAACGGGAGATTTTCGTATTTTTGTGGAACAAAACATTTTACACTCTCCTATACATTTTATATTTTTATATAATGAATCGCAGGACATTTATTGGGGTGGCGACAGCCGCAATGACCGCAGCAGTGCAAAAGACGGCCGCAAAAAAACTGGTATTGAGCTCGACAATAGGGACGGGACTCCACATCCGCTTCCTGGGAACAGGAGCGGCTGACTGGCAGGGCGTAGATGGCCGTGGAGAACATCGCCGATTTTCCAGCATCTTGGTGGACAATAGTTTTCTCATCGACTATACGGCTCAGGCTAAGGATATGTTGCCCTCGGGGGTAGCTCCGACAGTCATCTTTTATACCCACTCACATGGCGACCACTTCAATCCGACAGACGCTCTACAGCTGGGAATCAAGACGGTCTACTGCCACAGTTCGTGGTACGACACTTGCGTGTCGCGCTTCCAGTCTGTGGCTAGTACGTTGGGCGTAAGCATGCCGCAGGTGCTGAAGACGACTTTCGGCGTGCCGATTGAGCAGTCCAATGTCACGGTAACTCCTCTACCAGCCAATCACGCAACGGGCAACATACAGGAGCAGACGCAATTTTTCCTTCTGGAGAAGGGTGACGTGCGCCTCATCTACGCGACGGATACGAGTGGTATACCGGTGAGGGCGGCACGATGGGCTGGCATCGATCCTGAAAATTCAGGGACGCCGATCACGGCGCTCATCATGGAGTCTACAATGGGTATGAACTACGAGGTGAACTTCCGCCTCTTCACGCACTCTAGCGTGGCGCTTGTGAAGCGAATCTACGATGTGCTCAACAGCAGAAAGCTCTACCTGCCACCTAGCGGACAACCTGTATACCTCACTCATCTGGCCCGCACGCTCCATGGCACGCAAGCGCAACTGGACACCCAACTGCCAAGCCCTCTCAAAGCGGCCTACGACGGTCTAGAAGTGGACTTTAAACCTAACCCGGCTATCAGAGACTAGCGGGCAGCCTAAGGGCAACCAACCCCGTCGGGACGAAATTACGTGAAGCCTTAGGCTTCCCTGCACTTTGGATGGCGTTTGGCGAGTTGTATGGACCGGCGGCAGAAGGCAAAACAATAATTTTTCTTTTAAAGTCCTTTTCATTACAAGATAAATCGTTACCTTTGCATTTACAAAAAGCACGATTAAACCGATTTCAATTTACACAATGGCACACAAGACGGAAGACCAGGCCTTCTCTACCAACGCCCTGGACAAATCAACTCAATTTATTGAGAAGAACAAGAAGATATTCATTGGCGTCCTCATCGGCATTATCGTCGTCATCGCCGGTATCTATAGCTATGTCAACTTCATATCCAAGCCACGAGCCGAAAAGGCCAGCTACCTGCTCTCCAAGGGACAGAACTACTTCGCCGCAGGCAACTTTGACGTAGCCCTCAACGGTGACAATACCGACTTTCGCGGCTTCCTCGACATCGCCAAGCGCTACTCTGGCACCAAGGCAGGCAACCTCGCCAACCTCTACGCTGGACTCAGCTACGCACAGAAGGGGGATGCCAAAGACGCTCTGACCTATCTGGACAAGTATGACGAGAAGGGCGACCGTCTCATCTCTCCCGCTGTCGTCTCCGCACGCGGCAACTGCTACGCCCAGCTGGGACAGATTGACAAGGCTATCTCCCTACTCAAGAAGGCAGCTGCTGAGGCTGACAACAATAGTTTGTCCCCCATCTTCCTCATTCAAGCAGGCGAACTGCTGGAGAGCCAGAACAAGACCGATGAGGCCCTCAAGCTCTATCAAGAGGTGAAGCAGAAGTATCCCAAGGCTCCCTATGCTGAGTCTATCGACAAGTATATACAGCGCGTCTCCAAGTAAGAGACTCAATCGCAAAGCTACGGAATCAAGAGCAAAATGGCTTCCGCACAATACAATATTAATGATATCATCGCCCGAGGCATGCCTGACGCTACAGGCATGAGAGTGGGCATCGTGGTCAGCGAATGGAACGATTCAATTACACTGGCACTGACCGACGGCGCCGCCAAGACGCTCAAGCAGTACGGCGTCAAGGAGGAGGATATCCTCATCAAGACGGTGCCGGGGAGCTTTGAGCTCATCTATGGCAGCAGTCTCATGGCTCAGAGTCACGAGGTGGACGCCGTCATCGCCATCGGCTGCATCATCAGAGGCGAGACGCCCCACTTTGACTTCATCGCCCAAGGGACGACTAACGGCTTGGCCGCGCTCAACGCTCAGGGAGAAGTGCCAGTCATCTTTGGCGTGCTGACATGCTCCAATCGCCAGCAGGCAGAGGAACGCTCAGGCGGCGTACTGGGCAATAAAGGTGAGGAATACGGCGCTACGGCAATAAAAATGATTGCTTACCGCAGAAGTTTGGAAAAGAAATAGTATCTTTGCACCGCAAAAGATACTAACGGGCAAATACCAGAGTGGACAAATGGGGCAGACTGTAAATCTGCTGGCTTACGCCTTCGGTGGTTCGAATCCATCTTTGCCCACCACTCAGAAAAGGAGAAATGATTCATTTCTCCTTTTTTATTTCTACCACCGAGGAGTGTGGGTGGCAGCCTAAGGGCAGCCAAAGGCTGCGCGGACGGGAGTATAAACCCACGGGGCGACACGAGACCAATAGAGAAATTACAATACAGAAAAAGAGAAGGCAAACAATTTTTTATCCCATTTACACCCTCTCCCGTCCATTTATTCGTAAATTTGCCCAAACAAAAGCAGAACAAACAGAAAGAGTGTATAATCCCCAAAAACAGACAAGACAATGAAAAATATCCTTTACGTCCTCCTGTTCGCTCTGGCCATGCCCCTGACCGGATGTGCACAGCGTAAGGCTCCGGCCACCAAGACACAAGCTCCTGCCACTCCAGGCGTCACCGTAGAGACCGTCGCTTCGACTACGGCACCCGAGCAGATACTCGACGTCATCAAGGCCAAGCACAAGGGCAAAGTGGTGCTGATTGACTTCTGGGCCACCTGGTGCGGACCTTGTCGCGCCGCCATGGTTCAGATAGACCCGATAAAGGAACAGTATCTCAAGGACAAGCGTCCGGTCGACTTCGTCTACATCACCGGAGAGACCTCTCCCATGGCCACTTGGCGCGATGCCATCAAGTCCATCAAGGGCTACCACTACAGACTCACAGACAGTCAGTTCAGCGGTCTGCTCAAAAGCCTTGGCATCATGGGTATCCCCACCTATATGATCATCGACAAGAACGGCAAACAGGTATACGACAATATCGAGACCGGCGGTTATCCTGGCGACGACGTCATCAAGGGCGAAATCGACAAAGTGCTCTAAGCGGGCATTCTTTATACCCAAGGAGGCCTACGGTTAAGGCGAGAGAACCAAGAAGAGCCTCGCAAGCAAAGTCAAATGCCTCGCACCGGACAGGCCGTTCAAGTAGTTCTCACGGGGTATAGATAGTCCAGAGGAAATAGCCTCAGCGCCGCGTTTCTTCGCCTTTACAGGGTCTAAAAACAGCCACAAAGGATGGAGGCTGCGAGTCAGATATTTGTCTCTGTGGAGCGGAGAGGAGTCAACGCCAGCCGATGAGTATCTTCGGCTATTTCGGACGAGAAAATCTGAAAGCGCTGAAGCGGGATGAAAAATTCGTATTCTGCAAACGAGGTGTACGAGGAAAGGACAAAGTCCCAAAAGGACAACTCCCCGCGATGACGCAGAGTGGTTTTCTCCCCAAAATCCTAAGACAAGAGGTGCGGAATGCCTTTGGCGAAATTCGCCCGTCTCCATTGGTGAAGCCGGATAGAGATTACAGGAGCAGTTTAACGAGACTTCAGCCATCCACTATTGGAGCCCTATTTGAGGCCACAGAAATCAGTTCAACGAAACTTCGACCATTCCCCACTGGAGTCCGATACGAGCCATATGGACCGACTCATAGACACTTCGAACGCACTTCTCCTTTGCCAGAACTGGATATACGAGAAAACGGGATTGCTCTTGCTTGTCTACAACAAAGACATTTTACTTCCCAAACATTCTTCTCCTATTATTATAAAATGAGTAAGCCACAATCTACCTCTCCATACTCCGCAGCCGTGCCCGACGAGCAACTTTATCACAAGCAGCTGCAAGTCTTCCGCGCCTCAGCCGGCACCGGTAAGACCTTTACTCTGGCGGCCCGCTACATCGCGTTGCTGCTCGACGGACAGGACTTCCGCTCCATTCTGGCGGTCACCTTCACACAGAAAGCGACGGCCGAGATGAAGCAGCGTATCATCACCAATCTCTATGAGATTGCCTCGGGAAAGCTGGAGGATGAGGACCCTTTTATCGTCACCATAAGCCACTTCATGCGGTCCAACATGGCCACCCAGCCCGTCTTTGAGTGGCAGCCCAGGGCCCAGACCATTCTCCGCGACATCCTCAATGACTATGACCATTTCGCCGTCACTACGATTGACTCCTACCTGCAAGTGCTACTGGCCGGACTCGCCCGCAAGCTCCAACTCAGGGCCAGCTATCAGGTCGAGCTCGACCAGGACAAGGTTACTCAGGAGGCGGTCAACCAGCTAATACAGGACAATGCCGACTTCACGACTCCGACGGGCAAACGCCTGAAGACCTATATACAGGACCAGATGAGCGACGAGAAGAGCTATGACATCCGTAAGAGCCTCAGAAAAATCGGCCGTCAGCTCTTCCACGAGGAATACCGCAAGCATGAGGAACAAATCAAGGAAGACCAGGGCAAAAAAAATAGCGAATATCGCAAAGCGCTCCTTCAGCTCGCAAAGGAAGCCGCAGATGGCATTCGCCCCAAGGCCCAGAATTTCCTCGACAAATACCTGCAGATACCAGATAACCCCCGTGGCAAAAAGATCAACAACTACCTGTGGAAATATCTGACAGAACTCCTTAAGGCGCTAGATTGCAAGGCTCCCTACAATAGTTTGCCCAAATTCAACGCGACACTCACCGGCCTGCTCGCCCCCAACGCACATACGGGAACAGACCAGCAGGATGAATGGGTCAAGCAATGGCATAAGAGCAAGGAGGTGGACCCCGGTCAGGCTGAAGCGGCCTATGACGACGCCCTCGAACTTTACCGTCTAGGGACACAACTCGTGGAGACCTCCAACAGCGTCACTCTCACGCTGCAGCACCTCAACGACGTGAGCCTGCTCTATACACTCGACAGATATATCCAGGACATCGTTCATCAGCAGAACAAGACGCTGCTGAGCATGACGCCCCATACCCTCAACCGAGAACTAAAGGAGGATGACGCGCAATTTATCCTCGAACAGACAGGCGTGAGGTATCACTCACTCATGATGGATGAGTTTCAGGACACCTCGACCTCACAGTGGGAAATCTTCAGCAAAATCGCCGATGAGATCCTGGCTAGCGGCGCCGTACTGCTGGTGGGAGATGTCAAGCAGAGCATTTATCGCTGGCGCAACGGCGACTGGAGAATTCTCCAGCAGATTGACCAGGAAGGAGCGCTTCAGCGGCACTTCCAGGACCAGACGGCCGCTCTGATCCCCCTGAGGCGCAACCAGCGCAGCCGGCAGCAGATTGTCGAGTTTAACCTCGCGCTCTTTGACTATCTGCGACAAGACCCCGCCATGCCTTTTCCCCGCGCAGCGCTTCAGCAGATCTATGACGAAGGCTTCACTACGACCGATCACAGCGACTACTACCGCCCGGACAAAAAGGGAGGATTTGTCAGCGTCAAGCTCTATGTGGGTAAAAAGACAGAGTCTCTGACGAAAGACATCATGCAGGATACGTTTGATAAAATCCTCCAGCTGGTCGACGGCGGCATTCCTCAGGAGGACATCATGATCCTCGTCAGATACAATAATGAGGCGGCCCAGATTGTCGAATACCTCGCCCAGTTGCAGCAGGGGACCAACGACACCACGCCACAGCAATCTGACATTTCCAGATATCGCCAACTCCAGATGACTTCCTCAGAAGCCTTTTTGCTCAAGGCGTCCATCTCCGTACAACTGATCATCAACGCCCTGCGCTGGCTCAACGATCCCTCTGACGATATCGCTCTCTACTACCTCATCTACCACTATCACAACGATATCCTCGGCAAACCCACTGATTGGGAGGATATCCACCGCACAATCTCTGGGAAACACCTCGAGGACTATTTGCCCCAAGGGCTTGACAAGCAACTCCTGGATTTACCCCTCTACGAGACCGTCAGCCGACTGACCAGCATTCTCCTCTATGATGACCAGGGCCGTCGCCCTCTCCACGATGACGGCTATGTATGCTGCCTGATGGACTGCATCATCTCATTTGCCAACAACTATGACGCTACGATCCCCAATCTCCTCGACTACTGGGACGACAGACTCAGCACAACCTCGGTGAGCGGCGGAGAGACCAAGGGCATCCGCATCCTAACTATCCACAAGGCCAAGGGACTCGAGAGCGAGATCGTCTTTGTCCCCTTCTGCGACTGGGGCAACAGAGAAAATGAGATATGGTGCCATCCCAATCAAGCGCCCTACGACGAGCGCAACTGGCTTCCCATTACGACCGGAGACAAGATGGAGCTTTCCATCTATCACAACGACTACGTGGAAGAGAGATTTCTGGCCGAAGTAGACAATGTTAACTTGCTCTATGTTGCCCTGACCCGCGCCAAGAGTAGTCTCTACATCTCTGGTACAAAGCCCCAAAAGCCCAAGGAGAACAAGAGTCCCAGCATCTGGATTTACAACTATCTGAGCGCCCAGCACGTGGGTGGACTAACTGAAGACAAGACAATTTACCAATATCAGACTGGCGCTGAGAAACTACAGCAGCCGTCTACAGCTGTCAGAGGCCACAATGGGCACCGGCTTAAGCCCACCATCACCGCTATTCCCGTAGACATACGCAGTCACACCTCTCGATTCTTATTTCGCCAGTCCACCGAAGCCCGCGACTATCTATGTCCGGAGGAAGCCCAAGATCAGGTGGCTACGCGGCGAGGCTTATTGCTCCATGCGCTCTATGCGGAAATTGACGTCAAGGCGCACGCCGAGGCCGTCATCGAACGCTTTTGGGTAGAGGGAGCCTTTGCCAGCCTCGCAGAGCGTCAAGAAATGGCCAGGATCATCCATCAGGGCTGGAACAATCCTCAGGCTGCCCGATGGTTTGACGGCCAGTGGCAACTCATCAGGGAGAACAATATCATCGTTTACCAAGGCAATGGCAAGGTGCGCCCAGTCCGTCCCGACCGCGTTATCACGAATGGGCAGGAGACAATCGTCATCGACTTCAAGAGCGGCAAGAGACGCCGGCAGCATCAGGACCAAGTCAAACAGTATATGCAACTCCTGAGCCATATGGGCTATCCAGACGTCAAGGGCTACCTCTGGTACGTCAGCGAGAAGGGCGCTCCCATCGTGGGAGTCAAATAAAGCCAACCAGCAGTATTTCATCAGCCATTTATCGAAAAGCAGTCATCTCATGGATAAATTTCTACAGCTCGTTGCAAAAGACATATACAACCGCTATCAGAACCGGCTCCAGCACATTGCCATCGTATTTCCCAATAAGCGGGCCGGCATCTTCTTTGACAACTATCTCTCTCAGCTCAATCAGGACCAGCCTCTCTGGTCACCCAAATACTATACTATCACCCAACTCTTTGACCAGCTCTCTACGCTGAAGGCCGACGACCCTATCGCCACCATCTGCCTGCTCCACAAGATCTACAACCGGGTCACCGGACGGGAGACTTCGCTCGAGTACTTCTACAGCTGGGGACAGCAACTGATGGCGGACTTTAACAACATCGACAAAAATATGGCTCCGGCCGACCAGCTCCTAGACAATCTGCGGGCCGCCAAACAACTGGAGCAAATCGACAACAAAGTACAGCACAAACTGACCGCGATACTCGAGGGAAAAAGCCGGACCGAGCTGCAAAATAACTTCAGTGACCTGTGGGGCAAGCTCAAAGACATTTATAACCAGCTCAACAAGCAACTCCTGGACCGTGGAGAGGCCTATGCCGGAGCAAGAGCCCGCAGAGTGGTCGAACAACTGGAGCAAGGCGAAGGACAGCTCCCTGAGGATCTAGAGATGTATGCCTTTGTGGGATTTAATGTCCTGCTCACCACAGAGCAACACTTGATGGCCTACCTCAAGAGGGAGGGAAAAGCCTTATTCTATTGGGACACCGACAAGTTCTTTATGGACAAGCCCGAGACTTTCCCTTTCGTCCGCCGCTTAGCCCGCAATATCGAGACCTTTGGGCAAGCGCTCCAAGAGGAAGACCTCGACAATATCAGCACCCAGGAGATTGACTTCGTCTCTGCCCAATCTGACAGCGGCCAGGCCCAGTTTGCATCTGATTGGCTCCAGGCCCATCTGACCAAGAATCTGGAAAGAAATACCGCCATCGTACTCTGTGACGAAACGCTTCTGCTGCCCCTCCTCCACGCGATACCCTCTTACGATCCAAATCAGGACAAGGGCGTCAAGGAAGTCAATATCACCAAAGGCTTTCCGCTAAATCAAACGCAGACCTTCGTTCAACTGACAGAAAAACTCGGCACAGCTTTGCCAGATGAAGACGCAAACAAGCAGCTACAGGCTATCAGGCAACTCAGCCAGCAGTTTACCGAGCTCGGCCACAGCTACTACGACACCGAAGAAGACTCTCGTGACTGGGCCAAAATACTCGGCGGCGAAGCCTGCTATCAGGTAATCAAGACGCTCAACCGCTTTCATGGCCTCATCGAGGACCAAATCCTCCAGATTAGCAACCAAGGCCTGCGTGACCTCATCCTGCAAGTACTCAAGGAGCAAAGTATTCCATTTAATGGGCAACCAGCTTCAGGCCTCCAGGTGATTGGTATGCTCGAGACAAGAGACCTCAACTTTGACCAGATCCTCATGCTCTCCGTCAACGAGGGCAATGTGCCCAAGCGCAGTGCCGACCACTCCTTTATCCCCTTTGATCTGCGCCGGGCATTTCATCTCACAACTTACCAGGACGAGAGCGAGATTTACGCCTACAATTTCTACCGCCTCCTCCAGCGCACCCGACACATCACCTATGTCTATAGCCGGGCTGTGACACAGGACCGCCAGGGAGAGCCCTCCCGTTTCCTTCTGCAACTGCAAGCCTGTACAGATCTCCCCATCCAACACTTCACCCTCCAAGAGCAGCAACTCAGCAACCACTTCCCTATCCGTCCCATCTCTGATAGCAACAACGAGAGCATCCATAGCAGCCAGGTCCAAGAAATCACCATCTCCCCCTCGGCCATTTCCGACTACTTGACCTGTCCACTCCGCTACTACTTCTCCCGATTTGCTAATCTGCGCCAGCCAATCGTCAATGACATCCTGCTTCCGGCTAATACCTTTGGCAGTATCTTCCACGACGCGATGAAACTCTCCTACGAGCAACTCACTAAGGGGAAAAAGCCCGACCCATATGGTACACCGGTCAAATCCGATGACTTGAGGCTACTGGCTCAAGACAATATCCGAATAGATAAAATCATCAAACAGGCCTTTAATGATGTTTCCATCTTGGACTATAGACGCTTGGGGCACGGGAATGTTGAAAGCATCGACGAGGTACCAGTAGCGCAGCGATACAATCCAGACTCCCAGCTCGTTGACCATGACGTCCTCAAGCAATACATCACCTGGCAACTCACTGCCGACAGCCGTCTCAGTGACCTCCATATCATCGAGATGGAGAAGGCGCACTATGCTCACGTAACCCTCGACAACGGTCGTTGGATTAAAGTTGGCGGCCAGATTGACCGCATCGATATCGTCCGCGATGAGCAGGGCAACCCCGTCCTGCGCATTGCCGACTACAAGACAGGGGCATTCAATCCTAAAGCAGTTGACGCGCCCCAGATAGCAGAAGTATTTTACCCCAAACAAGTAAGTAGCCACTACATCTTCCAGACCTTCCTCTACAGCCACGTTATCGCCGAGGAGCTTCGTCTCGCCAAGCAGTCTAACGAGGCAAGCCTGCTGACCTCCCTGCGGCTTCAGCATCTCCCCATTCAGCCCGTTCTGCTATTCACTCGTCGAGCCAATTCCCAAGACTACAATCCCCAACTTACGATTGACAGTCAGCCTATCACCAACTATGTCAATCAAGTAGAGGGACCCTATCTCCAGCAACTCAAAGATGTTCTCTATGAAATGGTCACTGAACCGCTGAATCCGACGCCAAACAAGGGAAGTTGTGCATTCTGCCCTTATCAGCTACTCTGCGAAAGAGGCTAATCGCCGAACACTATCTTCAAGAACAGGCGTAAAGCATGGACTGAGGACGAATAAAAACGCATCTTTTTCAACTTACACTTGAAAGGCAAAAGGACTTTGCCCTTCTCTCGCTTATTCGTAACATTAAACAAAGTACTTGCGCTCGATATATCCAAAGAGAGAGAAAATCGTTCTTCCTCTAGTCTTTTCTGCTCGCTTATTCGTAACTTTGCAACTCAATAATAAAGAAAATAACATCACAAAAATCTATGGAACTGGCAAGCAAATATGACCCTCATCAAGTAGAAAATAAATGGTACGACTACTGGACCAAGCATCATCTTTTTAGTTCAAAGCCCGATGGCAGGAAGCCCTACACAGTGGTCATACCCCCACCTAACGTAACAGGTGTGCTGCACATGGGCCACATGCTTAACGAGACAATTCAGGATATCCTTGTACGTCGCGCCCGCATGGACGGCTACAACGCTTGCTGGGTTCCAGGAACAGATCACGCTTCTATCGCCACAGAAGCCAAAGTCGTCGCGCGACTGGCAGAACAGGGAATCAAAAAATCAGATCTAACCCGTGAGGAGTTTCTTAAGCACGCTTGGGACTGGACACATGAGCACGGAGGAATCATCCTCAAACAACTTCGCCGATTAGGCGCCTCATGCGATTGGGACCGTACCGCATTTACTATGGACGAAGTCAGAAGCAAGAGTGTTATCAAAGTATTTTGTGATCTCTACCGCAAAGGACTTATCTACAGAGGTGTACGTATGGTCAACTGGGATCCTAAAGCTCAGACCGCACTCTCTGACGAGGAAGTCATCTACAAGGAGGAACACTCCAAGCTCTATTATCTGAGATACTACATTGCTCCTGACGATGCCGAGATCTATAGTTATGTCAAATCTCCAGATACAGCCCTCAAGCAATATGCTGTAGTGGCCACGACGCGTCCAGAAACCATCATGGGCGATACGGCCATGTGCATCAATCCAAAAGATCCCAAGAACCAATGGCTTCGCGGCAAAAAGGTCATTGTCCCGCTAGAAGGGAGAGTCATCCCCGTCATTGAGGACGAATATGTTGACATCGAGTTCGGCACAGGTTGTCTTAAAGTCACACCAGCTCACGATGTCAATGACTATATGCTCGGTCAGAAGCACCACTTGAAGAGTATCGACATTTTCAATGACAATGGCACCATCTCCGAAGCTGCAGGCCTGTATGTGGGAATGGACCGCATGGACGTACGCAAACAGATTGAGACAGATCTTGAGCAGGCTGGCCTGATGGAGAAGGTAGAAGCTTACACTAACAACGTCGGCTTCTCTGAGCGTACCAATGTGCCTATAGAGCCCAAATTGTCCGCCCAATGGTTTCTCAAAATGCAACACTTCGCTGACGAAGCCCTACCGCCTGTTATGGAGGATATCATCAAGTTTTACCCAGCCAAATACAAAAACACTTATCGCCACTGGCTTGAGAACATAAAGGACTGGTGCATCAGTCGACAGCTTTGGTGGGGCCACAGAATACCGGCCTACTATCTCCCCGACGGTAAATACTTTGTCGCAGAGACTAAAGAAGAGGCTCTCGCCCAAGCCAACGCCCAATCAGACGGCAAGACATATCAACTTGACGACCTTAAGCAGGATGAAGATGCGCTCGATACATGGTTTAGTTCATGGCTTTGGCCCATCAGCCTCTTTGATGGTATCAACAATCCCTCCAACGACGAGATTAACTACTATTATCCCACTGCTGTCTTGGTCACAGGTCCAGACATTATCTTCTTCTGGGTAGCCCGCATGATTATGGCCGGATACGAATACATGGGCAAGGAGCCTTTTAAGGATGTGTATTTTACAGGCATCGTGCGTGACAAATTAGGCCGCAAGATGTCCAAGAGCCTTGGCAATTCGCCTGATCCTCTCAAGCTCATCGACAAGTACGGCGCTGATGGAGTCAGGATGGGTATGCTGCTCTGCGCACCTGCCGGCAACGATATCCTCTTTGACGAGAGCCTCTGTGAGCAAGGACGTAACTTCTGCAACAAGATTTGGAATGCTTTCCGTCTTGTCAAGGGTTGGAAGCTACAGGATGATCTCAAGCCGACAGAAACAGACCTGTATGCTACGAGATGGTTTGATGCTTTGCTTAGACAGAGTGCAGCCGAGATTAAGGATCTCTTTGGCAAGTACCGTCTCAACGAGGCATTGATGCTACTTTTCAGACTCATACATGATGAATTCTCCGGCTGGTATCTCGAGATAGTCAAACCCGCCTATGGACTGCCTATTGCCAAGGAGGTTCTCGACACTACATATCACTATTTTGAGAAGCTCCTCCAGCTACTTCACCCCTTCATGCCATTCATTACAGAGGAGATATGGCAAGATCTGACTCCGCGTCAACAAAACGAGAGTATCATGGTAAGCCTCATTGACATACCTGCCCCTCTCGCAGAAGACAATCAGATCATTACCCAGATGGAGACGGTGAAGGAGGTCATCACTCAAATACGTGCTATTCGCAACAGTCGCAATATACCGCAAAAGGAATCTCTGCAACTGGAAGCCATTGGTCAAAACCCTGTCGAGCAATATAAGAGCGTCATCTGCAAGATGGCCAATGTCAACAAAGTTTCGACCGTAAGTCTGAAAAGTGAAGGCAGCTCAGCCTTCATCGTTGGCACCACAGAGTTTGCTGTGCCTTTGGGCGATTTGATTGATACCGAAGCAGAGTTGCAAAAGGCAGAGACCCAGCTGCAGCACCTCAAGTCCTTCCTTGTTGGTATAGAGAAGAAACTTGGGAATGCGCAGTTTATAGCACATGCACCAGCTCAAGTTGTTGAACTCGAGCGTAAGAAGCAAGCTGACTCGCTCAGCAAGATTGCCACTCTCGAGGAAGCCATCCGTAAACTTAAGAAGTAGCACCATAGGAAAGATTCCATAGGGCAACCTACATATGCTCAAGTCTTATCTAACCACTCCGCGTTGCCTGCTTCTCATACTGCTGGTATGTACCTGTTGTTTCATTCCCAACAGCCGATTGCTCCCCGTCGATATTATGGAATGCCGCAACTTGGCTACGGCACGCGAGATGGTAGAGTCACACAATTGGTTAGTGCCAACACTCAATGGGCAACCGCGTCTGGAAAAGCCGCCCTTGCCCACATGGGGAGCTGCACTAGTTGAGTCTGTCTCTCCTCATGATATAGGAGCACAGCGCCTCTTGACGTCCTTATTGGCATGCCTGTGGGTACTCTTTTCCTTTGAAATTGTACGCCTCCTCTCCCTCTCCAGAATAAACGCGCTCTGGTGTGGCCTAATTATGGCGAGCAGTTATAGCATCATGTTTCTGGCGCGCAATGCCACGTGGGATATTTGGTGCCATGCCTTATGTGCTATAGGCATATGGGCCTATATCAAAGCGACACTCCGGTCTGGCCCTTCCTGGGGATGGATGACATTGGCAGGACTGGCTATGGGACTCTCCTTTATGTCCAAAGGCCCCATCTCGCTCTACACTTTGTTCCTACCCTTCCTCATTGGCTACCACATCGTCTACCGGCCGAGCATGAAGGGAAAATGGGGTGCTTTGACCTTGATGATACTGACCTGTGTCATCGTAAGTACATGGTGGTATCTATACATTTTAGTCTTTGCTCAAGATCAAGCCCACTATGTACTCCATAAGGAGACAACGGCTTGGGTAAGTCACAGCGTAAGGCCTTGGTATTACTACTGGTCTTTTTTCAAGGAAACAGGCATCTGGTGTCCGCTAGTATTGGCCGCTTTAGGCTTTGCCTTGTATTACCCCAAATTGCGATGCTTTCCTCCACTCCGCCTTGCTATAGTCTGGACCTTGGAAACGCTCATTTGTCTGAGCCTTTTTCCAGAGAAAAAAGCCCGCTACTTGTTACCCATAATGATGCCAAGCGCCATGCTTACAGGCTGCTACATCTACGCTCTCCTCTCACGCCTAAAATTGTCCAAGGTCGAATACTACGTTTACAAAGGCATCTCCATCCTGTTGATGCTCCTCTGCATAGGCATTGCCTTCATGATTTCCTTCAATCCGCTCCGCATGGACTTCTCCAGAACTCATGCACAAGAATTGCTCTATTGGATGGTTCCCATGGCCGTCGGACTTTTCTACTGTCTGCGTTTGAGGCGCCCAGACTGGCTTATGCCTGCCATATGCGTGCTGATCATGATAGGGGCAAGTCTTTTTGGCATTCGGCTTGTCATCCCTGCACTGGCTCAACAAAATAAGGAATCTCTCTATGAACTGCGTAACAATCCCAAGGCTTTCAATCTGGCTTATTACGCTCCTAATACAGAATCTCTTCGCCCTGAGGTCATCTATGCAGCTGGACAAGTTATCCGACCCATAAACCCAAGTGACACTACGGAGATTAAGACACATCTGCCTTTTATATTCATTACTTCACAAGGTCTGAAGCCTATGCACGAGTTTGACATGTACCATATACAGTATCTGGGCGCATACGATGAAAATTGGAAACTCCCGGGACAAAGCGGATACAAGAATGAGCTGCATACTGAAGCTTGGCTCGTCACGCCATAATCAACTTTTGCCCTTGAGAAGCGATATTGTGAGTAGAAAAATGTAATTTTGCAACCATAAATAAAAATACGGAAAGCCTTATGTCAGATATACAAGATGAGAAGTCCGAAAAGAGAGGACTCAACTTTGTAGAAGAAATCGTAGAACGTGACCTCAGCGAGGGCAAAAACGACGGACGCATCCAGACTCGCTTTCCGCCAGAGCCCAACGGATATCTGCATATCGGTCATGCCAAGGCTATCTGCATGGACTTTGGTATTGCAGAGAAATATGGCGGTGTATGCAATCTCCGATTTGATGATACTAACCCTCAGAAGGAAGATCAGGAATATGTAGACTCAATTCTCGAAGACATTAAATGGCTCGGGTTCAAGTGGGGTCACGTATACTATGCCTCTGACTATTTCCAAAAGCTATGGGACTTTGCCGTGCGCTTGATCAAGGAAGGAAAAGCATATGTTGACGAACAGACCAGCGAGCAGATAGCCGAGCAAAAGGGCACTCCTACTGAGCCAGGCCGTCCGAGTCCTTATCGCGATCGGCCTATAGAGGAGAGTCTTGACCTCTTCAATAAGATGAATAAGGGCGAAGTACCTGAGGGCTCTATGGTGCTTAGGGCAAAGATTGATATGGCCAATCCCAATATGCACTTTCGCGATCCGGTCATTTACCGTATCATAAACCGCCGCCATCACCGTACCGGCGACAAATGGAAAGCCTATCCCATGTACGACTTTGCTCACGGACAGAGCGACTACTTCGAAGGCGTGACCCATAGTATTTGTACTCTTGAGTTCGTTCCCCATCGTCCGCTCTATGATTATTTCATTGATGAGCTCAAGAAGGGGAAAGATCTGAACGACCACAGGCCTAGGCAATACGAGTTTAATAGGCTCAATCTCACCTATACCGTTATGTCCAAGCGCAAGCTCCACGCTCTCGTCGACGAGCAACTGGTCAAAGGCTGGGATGACCCGCGTATGCCGACTCTCTGCGGCTTGCGTCGCAGAGGCTACAGCCCTGAATCCATACGCAACTTCATCAATATGATCGGCTACACCAAGTACGATGCGCTCAATGACTACGCCATGCTGGAAGCAGCCGCCCGTGAAGATCTTAATAAGCGCGCCACACGAGTATCCGCTGTTCTACATCCTCTCAAGCTCACTATTACCAATTATCCGGAAGGACAAACTGAGCAGATGCAAGCCATCAACAACCCAGAGGATCCCGATTTCGGTACCCATGAAATCACTTTCAGCCGCGAGCTTTGGATAGAGCGCGAGGACTTCATGGAAGACGCTCCTAAAAAATACTTCCGCCTTACTCCAGGCAAAGAGGTCAGGCTCAAAAATGCCTACATCATCAAGTGTACAGGCTGCCGCAAGGGAGACGATGGACAAGTAGAGGAAGTATATGCAGAGTATGACCCTGAGAGCCGTAGCGGACTGCCTGGCGCCGATCGCAAGGTAAAGGGTACTCTCCACTGGCTCAGCCGTGGCCATGCCGTCAAAGCAGAAGTCAGACTTTATGACCGTCTTTTCAGCGTGGAAAATCCCTCCGCCGATGAGCGAGACTTCCGCGAGTTGCTCAATCCTGATAGTCTCGAAGTCCTCACCGACTGTTACGTAGAGCCATTTGCCGCTAATCAGACAGCTGGAAGCTACTTGCAATTTCAACGAATAGGATATTTTACTCCTGATAAGTGCACTGCTCCCGAGCATCCTGTATACAATCGTACAGTCAATCTCAAGGACACTTGGGCAAAAAAGAAAGACTAACAGCAGACGGCACTTGTCATACGCCTAAGAAAGACATGCCCAATCCGCTTCTCAAAAAGATGAGGGCATAAGCGGCAAGCCGACGACTACACATCATGTGTATCTTAGCCAGTAGAAAATTGCCCTTGCCATCAGCCCGTAGAAGGGTTGCCCTTATCATCAACAGGCTCTCGAATATGGGTAAATTAAGGTCAGAGATTTGACCTCTTTCTACACCACTCCAAGACAAGTCCTCCGGCAAGTGTCTTTCAATCCTAAAAAGCAAATACAACGATGATCATCCTCACTCCAATCTACCAGTCACTGCTCGACAATCTCAACTATCTTAGTGTGACCATCTTGATGACCATAGAGAGCTCTGCCATTCCATTTCCTTCAGAGGTAGTCGTACCACCAGCAGGCTATATGGCAGCAGAGGGTCGCATGTCAGTCATCCTTGTAGTCATTTTTGCCACTTTAGGCAGTATTATGGGGGCTGTCATCAATTACGTAGTATCAGTCTATGTCGGCCGTCCAATCGTTTACAAATTTGTTGACAGCCGTCTCGGACATTTATGTTTGCTCAACCGGGAGAAGATGGAGCGGGCCGAAGCCTACTTCAATCGTCGCGGGGCCGTAGCCACTCTCATCGGACGTCTGCTCCCAGGTATTAGACAGCTTATTTCAATTCCAGCAGGTCTCTCTCGAATGAACTTCGGCCTTTTCATTCTCTATACAGCCATAGGGTCTTCTATCTGGAATAGTATTCTCTGTTTCCTCGGCTGGTATCTCCATCGTCTGGTTCCCTATAGCCAACTTCTGGTAAAAGTCAAAGAGTATGAACACCCCATTGTCGTCGGCATTTGTGCGATAGTAGCCATTGCCCTCGTATGGATGGTCGGCAAATCCCTTTATAAGCGCAAGAAGACCACACTTCCCCCTTCAGAGTAAAGACGCAAACCCTAGCGTAGCCCAATCGCCTTTGCTCGTCACTCTCCATAAAATAAGATAGACGACCTTGTTCACGGACAAAGCAAATCTCTTTTTCACACTTGACCGTGTAAGGACGTATGAATTCACTCCTCAACTTACTACCGAGTTCTCCTCGCGACAAAAGGTCGGTTTCTCGAAAGATAAGATGGCTTCTCATATTTCCTTAGAGCCGACTTGCATCGCCTACCTGGCCATAGCAGTATACTTTTCCTCCTATAAGCCAAAGTGATGATTACTTATAGGGGCTTTACCCTCTTATCCATAGAGGAGAAGCGCTTTTCAACTCTTAAGGTCATGGAGTCGAGCGTCACGCAGACGCCAGACGAGCTGCACTCTCATCGTCCGATACTACTCCTTGAGCAGCTTAGTGATAAAAGCATTAAGGTCTTGATCGAGACCTTTCATCAGCTCCTCATGCTCAATCATAATGGAGTCATCGTCTACCTGATAAATATCCGACACTGTCTCGAGATCCCCGTCAACGAGTACGAAAGAGAAGGGATGTATGATCGATAGACTCAGTACGCGCTCACGATTGCTGCGGAGATACTGCTTAAGCGTCTCCCGCACAACCTCATTGAAATTGGCCTCCGGATAATCTATCCATTCATCGATGACCTCCGAAGCGATCTCTTGATCATCATCGTCATAGGCTGTGAGCTCACCACTATCCTGATGGGCTTGAAAGCTAATGTCTGTCATGATAGGGCTATCTGATCCAGGGGAATAGTGCTTCTCCAATTCCCCAAAGAGCTCATCGAGTTGCTGAATGGTCTGTTTGCTGAGATTCATATTACCTTCTTGAAAAAAATAGTATTGCGTGATTAAGAAATCTCTGTCCCGACATCAGTCTGGTCCAATCCAATGCCAAAAGTAAGACATTTTATCGAATTGCACTCCAACTCCGGACTTTTTGTTGGAAAATTTTCCGTTGATACGATGTTTTGCGTACCTTTGCTTATCCAGAGAGGCCTTGGCAGGCCTCCATAATAGAGAGGCGTTGCCTCGCCCGACGCGCATACAAGAATTCCTATTGTCATGGCCCATACACTGCTCACTGTTGTCATTATCGTCGCGCTCAGCATCACGTTGCTTTCCATCCGATTGCTCATGGGCAAAGATGGATTTGGCTCGGCTGATGTAGATGACAATCCGGCGCTCCGCAGCCGCGGCATAGACTGCCCGCGCAAGCAGGATGAGCAGGCACGCCGCAAAGGGGGCCTACTTATTGCCGAGCACAGCAAGGACAAAGCGCGCTCAGCTAAATTAGACTAACACCATACAATTACTGACAATCATTAATACTATAAAACATAAAGCTACACCATTATGAAGTACGCTCACATCCTCTCCATCCCAGCCCTACTGCTGTCAGTATCAATGTTCACCTCATGCAGAGGTAATCAGCAATCCAGCAAACCAGCCCCAGTCAAAGAGCAGGCCTCTCTTAAGATTGCTTATGTCGAGGTGGACTCCATCATGACTCAATATCAGTTTGCCAAAGACTGCACAGAGATACTCCAGAAGAAGCAGAAATCGGCACAAGCCACTTTCCAGAGCCGCGCCGTCGCCCTTCAGCGTGAGGCCGCCAATCTGCAAGTCAAGTATGAGGCGGGCAAGTTGACCCAGCAAGAAGTACAACAGGCTCAGCAAAATCTTCAAAAGAAGCAACAGCAGCTCCAAAATCTGCAAAGCAGCCTTCAATCACAATATGAGAAGCAGCAAGACCAGTACAACAAGGCCCTCCACGACTCTATACAGCATTTCCTTGCTGACTACAACAAGGACATGGGCTACGACTACATCCTCAGCAAAGGCCAGGACAACATCCTCCTCTCCAACAACAAACTCGACATCACCGAGGATGTCATCAAAGGCCTCAACAAGCGCTACAAAAACAAGAAGTAGTCTCCGACTATAGCTCGATTCATTTTTACTGACATATGACTAAGTGTAATAAGCAGACACACGTCAGTATATACTGTGTCAACAATGGTAAAACGATACAGGTGCCTACAGGCAGCACCCTGCTCGAAATTTATGACAAACTGCATCTCAAAGGTCTCCAAAGCCTGACCCATGCCAAAGTCAACAATGTAAGCCGCTCCTTGGCCTATACCGTATACAACAACAAGGATGTAGAGTTTCTCGACATCACCTCCCCCTCGGGTCTGAGAGTCTATACGCGCTCTCTCTTCTTCGTCCTCAGCAAAGCCTGTAAGGATCTCTTCCCCGAGGGCTCGCTCAGAGTCGAGGCCCCTGTAAGCAACGGCTATTATTGTCAACTCTCCCTGGGCAGGATGCTGACCGAAGAAGACATCCAAGCTATCACCCGACGCATGCAGGAGATCATCGACCAAGACATTCCCTTCGTCAAGGTCGTGGCCCATACCGATGAGGCCATCAAGCTTTTTTCCCAACACGGATACTACAGCAAAGTCAAGCTTTTACAAGGCAATAAATCTCTCTACACCAAGTACTATACCCTCGACGGAGAGCCCGACTATTACTACGACCCCCTATTGCTCAGCACCGGGCAGTTGTCGCTCTATGGGCTGATGCGTCTGGGTGACGGCTTGTTGCTACGCGTCCCCGATTCCGAACATCCCGACCAACTCAAGCCCCTCATCAAGCAGGAGAAGATGCTCGAAGTCTTTCGCGAGCACCAGCGCTGGCAAGACATCATCGGAGTCAGCACTATCGGGGAACTCAACGAGGCCTGCCGTAATCATGACAAAGCCATCAACATCATCAATATCAGCGAGGCCCTCCAGGAGAAGAAGATAAGCAACATCGCCGAGGAGATACAGCGCCATCCGGAGGTCCGGCTCATCATGATTAGCGGCCCCTCCAGTTCGGGCAAGACCACGTTTAGCAAGCGCCTGAGCGTCCAACTCATGGCCTGCGGCCTCAAGCCCTTTGCCTTCTCTATGGATGACTATTTCGTTGACAGGACCAAGACCCCGCGTGATGCCAATGGAGACTATGACTACGAGTCTATCTACGCGCTCAATATTCCCAAGCTCCAGCAAGACCTGCAGGATCTCCTGGAGGGCAAGGAAGTCGAGCTGCCCAAATACGATTTCACCACAGGCAAGAGTTCCCCGAGTGGCAAGCATCTTCAGATCGACAGTCATACCCTGCTGGTCATGGAGGGTATCCATGGGCTCAATCCTGAGCTCACCAAGGACATCCCCGATGTCTACAAGTTCAAAATCTACGTCAGCGCGCTCACAACTATCCTGCTGGACTACCACAACTATATCCCCACCAGCGACAACCGCCTGCTGAGGCGTATCGTGCGCGACTACAAGTATCGCAACTACTCCGCTGAGGAGACCATCGGCCGCTGGCAAAAGGTTCAAGCCGGCGAACGCAAGTGGATCTTCCCCTATCAGGAGAACGCCGACGTCATGTTCAATAGTGCCCTGCTCTTTGAGCTCGCCGGCCTGCGCAGCCAAGCCCTGCCCTTGCTCGAGATGGTGCCCGAAAGTTCGCCTCAGTACTCCGAGGCCTACCGTCTGCGCAAATTTCTCAACTATATCGTGCCCATCCGGACCGATGCCCTCCCCCCGACCTCTCTGCTCAGAGAGTTTTTGGGCGGCAGCACTTTCCACTACTAAAAGGGACACTTGTTTTACAATACAGTCTATCTGATATGAAATACGGATTTGTCAAGGTCGCCAGCGCTATACCCTCTGTAAGAGTTGCTGACTGCGAGTACAATGTCAAGCACATTATAACACTTCTCCTACAAGCAGAAGAAGAAGGCGTAGAAGCCGTAGTGTTTCCAGAACTGTGTATTACCTCTTATACATGCCAAGACCTCTTCAGTCAACAGCTCCTCCTTGAGCAGGCTGAGATACAACTCATGCAGCTTCTTAATGCTACCCTCAAGCTCAATGTCGTGGCAATTGTCGGACTCCCTGTTGCATATAAAGGGACCCTCCTCAACTGTGCAGCAGTCATCCAAGGAGGAAAATTACTCGGTCTGGTTCCCAAAAGCTACCTGCCAAATTATAAAGAATTTTATGAGATGCGTTGGTTTACACCAGCACTTAATCTCACAAATACCACAGTCCATCTTGCCGGACAGACCGTGCCTCTCGGTCCTAAGATGCTTTTTGAAGCTGCGGGATTCAATTTTGGAGTTGAAATATGTGAGGACATGTGGGCCCCTATACCTCCCAGCAGCCTGCTGACTCTGCATGGAGCAGATATCATCTTTAACCTCTCTGCTGACAACGACGCCATCGGCAAACATCAGTATCTCAAAGGCCTCATCAGTCAGCAGAGCGCACGTTGTATATGCGGATATGTATTTAGTGGATGCGGATTTGGAGAAAGTACACAGGATATCGTCTTCAGCGGTAAGGCATTGATCTATGAAAATGGTCAACTGCTCAATGAGGGAAAGAGGTTCTCTCTCGACGAGCAGCTTGTCATCTCTGAAATAGATATCGACCGCCTACGTACAGAGCGTCGTGTTAATACAACCTTCGCAAGCAGTGTTGCCCAGCTGAATGATACAAAGGAGTTTTATCACATTCATGTTGAGCAAAATCTCAACGAACTCTCTTTCAAACTCACCCGATATATCGACCCTCATCCTTTTGTTCCGATAGGACCGGAACTAGACGAACGCTGCAAAGAAATCCTTAATATCCAAGTATCAGGCCTAGCTAAGAGACTTACACATATACACGGCAAGACAGTTGTAATTGGCATCAGCGGCGGACTTGACTCAACTCTCGCTCTTATCGTATGCGTGAGAACCTTTGATTTGCTCGGATACAATCGTCGGGGAATAGTGGGTATCACAATGCCAGGATTTGGCACAACAGACCGTACCTATACGAATGCCACAAATCTCATGAAGTTCCTGGGTATTACCATTCGTGAGATTAGCATCTCAGAGGCAGTCCGCCAACACTTTCACGATTTGGGCATTGACCCTTCCGTACACGATACAACGTATGAAAACTGCCAGGCACGTGAGCGAACCCAGATACTCATGGATGCAGCCAACCAAATGGGCGGACTTGTCATCGGAACAGGAGATTTGAGTGAGCTAGCACTCGGATGGGCAACATATAACGGTGACCATATGAGTATGTATGGTGTCAACGCCTCTGTACCTAAGACCCTCGTGCGTCACCTTGTTGTCTGGTCTGCTAATCACATAGACAACGATAACTGCCGCATGACTCTGCTTGACATTGCAGACACGCCGATTAGCCCAGAACTCGTACCTGCTGACGAACATGGGAATATTCAGCAGAAGACAGAAGATCTCGTCGGGCCATATGAGCTTCACGACTTCTTCCTCTACCACTTTATGCGCTACGGATTTCCACCAGCAAAGATTTACGTTCTTGCGAAAAAAGCCTTTGAGCATGTCTATGATAATGTAACCATAAAGCATTGGATAACTACATTTTTCAGCCGTTTCTTTCAGCAACAGTATAAAAGAAGTTGTCTTCCTGATGGCCCTAAGATTGGATCATGTAGTCTGAGCCCAAGGGGAGATTGGCGTATGGCAAGCGACGCAGACAGTACCGCATGGATTCTGCAATGTGACAAACTTTAACATAATACTACGCTTAGCCAACTTCGGCATACATGCCCCCCCCGACTATCTATACACAGACAGTCTTAACCTTGACCATTCACAAAACCAAAGTATATAAATGTTTCGTCATATCTTAATTTCACTATTTGTCATAACTCTTATTTCTCCCATTACAATCAATGCAAAAGAAGGACAAGAAATTTTTTCTCGTGTAGTCATCAATAATGGAGAACATATCATCGCTGGGGACAGTACTGTCTTTAGTGTAATCATTTACAGCAACCTACCCTTTGGCGAAATCAAGTGCACTGATAGCAACGTAAAAATTTCAGGATGCCGCGTACGTCAGACCTATCAAGGCAACGGACGTCGTCAAAGTCGGAGTTATCTTGGTGGAAGGGCTTATTACTCTACTGTATGGTCT
This sequence comes from uncultured Prevotellaceae bacterium, assembly GCA_900316315.1. Lineage (GTDB taxonomy): Bacteria > Bacteroidota > Bacteroidia > Bacteroidales > Bacteroidaceae > UBA6382. Next base: position 44,724 of record ONCK01000010.1, on the reverse strand, counting down.
CAATATGTCATAGGTAGTAACAATAAGGGTAAATACACTTTCCCAAGTCTTAGCTTCTCCGCGCAACTCTATATCGAGCAAAGCGACGATATTGATCCCTTTGATCCTTTCGGATTCTTCCGTCAGCCAAGATACAAAAAAGTCAAAGCTACTCTTAAAAGTCCTGAAACCAAATTTGAAATTATTGACCAGCCTCGCAAATCTACTGAAGAATTGATGAAATCTGGAAAAACTGTTATCTGAGCCAACCTTAGTATCTTTTGTAACATAATAGAAATAGGCTAAATATCTATATTATATGTATCTGAGAAAATTATCACACTTCATAATTTTATCTTTTTTACTTCTATCCTCTGCAAAAGCACAAGGATGGAAGGGACAATGGATTGAAGCTCCGCAGTGCCAAGAACGCCCTAATACCTGGCAACGTTTCACTCATGACTTCACACTCTCTACCAAGCCTACCAGCCTCAAAGCCCGAATAGCAGTAGACTCAAAGTATTGGCTTTGGCTCAACAACAGACTCATTATTTTTGAAGGACAGCTCAAGCGTGGTCCCTCGCCAACGTCTACCTACTACGATATAGTCGAGCTCGCACCATATCTGCGCAAAGGTGCCAATCACCTGCAGATTCTCACTTGCTATTTTGGCAAAGATGGTTTCAGCCATATCAGCAGTGGACATGCAGGACTGCTCTTTGACGCCCAGAATAATAGTGTTGACATACTATCTGATAGCAGTTGGCACGCAGAAGTACTTGACGCCTACACCACATGTGATACTGAGACTCCAAACTATCGTCTCTCTGAAGCATCAATCCGTTTTGATGCCCGCCATGCAGGCACAATAATCAATGGACTTCCAGGTGGCAATGCTCCTACTCAAAGAGCAAAAGTTATTGCATCACAAGCCATTAACTCTATCTATGGAAATCTTGTAAGTCGTCCTATACCTTTCTGGCGCTTTACAAGTCGGAAGAAATACATTTGGACAAAATGGGATTCCGTTAAACGTCAACTGCGCTGTCGTTTGCCCTACGACGCACAAGTCACACCCTATCTCAAGGTCAAAGCCAAAGCTGGAAAGACCATTGACATGCGGACAGAAGACTTCAAGATCGGTACACAAAATAGTGTCCGCGCCGAATACATCACACGCGAAGGCATACAGGAATACGAAAGTCTCGGTTGGATTAATGGCAACGAGATGATTTATACCATACCACCAGGTGTCAAAGTGATAGATGTCAGATACCGCGAAAGCGGCTATGATACAGATATTGTAGGAGAATTTAACTGCAACGATCCTTTTTGGAATGAGCTTTGGAAACGTTCTGCCCGAACACTGTACGTCAATATGCGCGATACATATTTTGATTGTCCAGACCGCGAGCGCGCACAGTGGTGGGGCGACGTTGTCAATGACATACAAGAAAATTTTTATGTCCTTTCCACAACTAGCTGGAAAATTATCGATAAAGGAATGCGTGAACTGATTGCATGGCAAAATCCTGACGGAGTTATTCATGCGCCCATACCTGGTAATTACAAGCAAGAACTACCTTGCCAAATGCTTATGTCTGTAGGCTGGTATGGTTTTTATACCCACTGGTACAATAGCGGCAACTTTTCTTCTCTGGCAGACCTGTATAACGGAATCCACAAATACCTCCATCAGGTTTGGCAGACAGACAGCAACGGATTTGTCCCCATACGTAAAGGAGGCTGGAGTTGGGCCGATTGGGGGAGCAATATTGACCTCGAACTTATCACTAACGAATGGTATTATCTGGCACTTAAAGCAGAGCAAGAGTATGCCCGCATACTTGGAAAATCAGAAGATCAAGCTAACATTGCACGGCAGATAGACAAAATGGTACAAGGCTTTGATAAACGCTATTGGCAAGGTAATGGCTATAAGAGTCCAAACTTTGAGGGCCAGTATGATGATCGTGCACAAGCACTTGCTGTCGTCAGCGGATTGGCAAGCAAGGAGCGATATCCCTATTTATTCAAAATATTTGAAACGACTCACTTTAGTAGCCCATTGCTTGAACTCTACGTACAGGAAGCCCTCTTCCGTATGGGAAAGGGCAAAGAAGCTCTCGCGAGGGCCCGCCATTTATATAGCAAAATGATGAGTAATCCTAATGCTACAACCGTCTATGAACTATGGGAGCCCGGAGCCAGCATCAACCACGCATGGGCAAGTGGCATGACCGTCATCCTTGGACGCGAGGTCTGTGGTATTAAGCCTACTAGTCTTGGATTTAAGACTTTTGACATAGCTCCGCAACTTGCTGGCTTAACTCATGTTAAGACACAAGTACAAATCAAGTATGGCACAATTAGCGTCGACCTTTCTCTGCAAAAATCTGGTCACCTCAAAGCTCAAGTCGTTGTTCCTAGAGGGACTACGGCCACGGTTAAATGGAATGGGAAACAACTGCAATTACATGGCGGACGTCACTCAGTAAAATTATAGTACTCTGAGTAACGTAAAATAACATTACACTAAAGACAATACATATATTGAGAAACTGGCTCATAACGAAAAAGTACAAGTTGTCGTATCTGGATATATACATATATGACTTACCTTAACTTGTAGCTAATTGTTGGAAGTCTGGAGCAGACCCTCTGATAGTTATCGCATAGAAGCCCTTTACTGGACAATTTTTTATTATTGCTGTCCGATAAAACTTTCTGAAGTGTTGAAAAATTAGGGCTGGCATCTATTGCAGGAGTCAGCCCTTTTCGACTACTTTGCTTTTGCGAAAAGGAGAAGTCGGCTATAGGCAAAAGTAGTCATTTTAGCGGACAACCGCTGTATGGTTATGTCATTAAATTGCTTGACAAGTCTAAGACTCCTCGTTTATTTGAGTCCATCTACCGGAATTTGTATACCACTTATCGTACTGTTCTTTCCTCGGATAGACGCAGCCGCAAGACTCCCCAAATAAACTATAAAGCAGAAAGCAAGAGTTATCAAGTTCCGAGTGACCGATTAACAGTATACGTTGCTCCAAATAAAAACATCCAAGTATCCCACTAACACGGTGGCAATCCTGCACGCCATAGAGACCAAGACTATGTGACAAGGAAGGAAAAGTTGGCAGCACTCGTGACGATGGCATCCCTCTCACAAGCAGTACCAACAACAGTTGGCCTGGATGGATAGCAACCTCAACCAAGATAGCAATTATGACTACTTCTCGTTTAATCAGCACTCATTTTACCTCGTAATTAACAGAGAGTGTAAAGTAAACTGTGTCTGGCTACAATAAAAGTAGGATAACACAGTTTACTTTACACTCTCTCCTGGTCAATAAATTGCTTGACAAGTCTAAGACTCTTCGTTTATTTGAGTCCATCTACCGGGATTTGTATGCCACTTATTGTACAGTTCTTTTCTCGGACAGCCGCAGCCACAAAACTCCCCCAATGGATGAAGCGGCTTCAAATCATTGATTTCACCACCATCTCGCTGTTCTCAAATCTACTTTTCAAGGCTGTAGGACGGCATCCTAAGACCGGCAAAAGAAGGGGGGGCACCAAGGTACAGCATTCCATAATCCATGCCAACGAGGGAGTGCCTTCGGACATAACATTCACCTCGGCTACCACCAACAGCTCCTTCATGCTCTAGCTAACGCCCCTCAGCGAGGGCGACATAATAGCCATGGACCGCGCCTATATCGACTATGGGAAATCCCAGGTGCTTACAGACGGAGAGTCTTCTACGTGACCAAGGTGAAGAAATCGTTAAAATACAAAGTATTGGAAGACACGATGTGTCAGACTCCGGACGGTCTTATGGAAGTGAGGATACAACATGTGGAGTTTACCAAACAACAGAAAGGCGCAAAGGACATTCGTCATAAAGCACGCATAATAAGCTACTGTGATGTGAAGAAGTACGAACTCATATCACTGCTGACCCATGACATGGACTCCGTCCCGGAGAAGATCGTAACCGTATACCGCAAACGCTGGGAAATCGAGCTGCTGTTCAAGCAGATAAAGCAGGCCCTCTGAAATACTACTATGGCCGAAGCGCAAACGCCATCAAAATCCAAATATGGGTGACGCCGATAGCCATTCTGCTTATGGTGATGCACAAATGGCTGAAACGGCACTAGAGTCTCTCAAGGCTGGCAACAATGGTCAGGAGAACAGAGGTACTACGTTGATTTCTACAGCCCGTTAAACAATCCCGAAAAAGACAGGGAAATCCTGCTCGACAAGGCATCCGATGCCCCGCCGGAGCCGTCGCAGTTCGACTGAGGGGGCTTGTAAATCAAAAAATCAGGCTCCGTCCCCGTGTAATTAGTAGCCGAAACAGATATTCTTGTGCCCGTCAACTTTTATCGGATAGCAATAATTTCAAATTTAATAAAAAGGTATCGGTATCTAGAGCAAAAAATCAGCCCTATCTCACAAAGAGACAGGGCCAACTTATTAAAAAGGTATGAATGAAAGTCAAAACATTATTCTGCACGTAGTGTAAATCGCTTATAAGCGGTAACTGTCAGCGTCTTAGAAGCTGATTGCAAAATCTGAGAGATGGTCTTAGTCGCATCCATACAATACTCCTGATCGAGCAGGCAGGACTCCTTGTAGAACTTGGCCATACGACCCTTGGCGATATTCTGCACCATCTGCTCGGGCATATGAGCGGCCTTGTCGGCTGCAGTCTTGGCCTTGAGCTGGCGGATCTCATCAGCCTGAGCCTCGGTGATCTCATGCTTCTGGATGCCTTCGGCAAGATGCTCCTCGCTCTCGGAAATATAGAGGTTGAAGCCGGCCTTGCGCAATGCGCCTTCGACGGCGCGCTTGACCTGCTCCTCCTTGGTCTTGTCAATGGCGACCTTGAGCTCATTGTCCTTGACGTCCTGAGGAACGTCGGCCTCGCTGATGGCGATGGGGTTCATGGCGGCTACCTGCATGGCAATCTGATGACCTATCTCAGGATCCGCTTGCTCATTGAGAGCGACCATGGTGCAGAGGACATTTTTGTTCTGATGGTTGTAGACGCTGACGTTCTCGCCTTCGATAGTGAGATAGCCGTCGAGCTCCATCTTCTCGCCCGTGATGCCGCTACGCTGGGTAACGGCTTCGGCGATGGTGATATCACCGAGCTTGAGGGCCTTGACCTCATCGAGGGTCTTGGCCTTGGCGGCAAAGGCGGCATCAAGGATATCCTGGGTGAGCTTGACAAAATCTGCATTGGTGGCGACGAAGTCGGTCTCACACTTGAGGGCGATCATGGCGCCAAACTTGCCGTCAGTCTTGGCGAGGACGCAGCCCTCGCCTGCCTGACGGTCGGAACGCTTAGCTGCGATGGCGAGGCCCTTGGCGCGAACGATCTCGGTAGCGGCACTGATGTCTCCGGCTGCTTCCTCAAGGGCCTTCTTGCAGTCTGCAAGTCCTGCTCCTGTGATCTTACGAAGCTTCTGTATGTCTGCTATATTTACTGCCATAATATAATCTATGTGTTGTATGTGTCTGATAAATAGATGAAGTAATAGATTGATGGACTACTCTGCCTTGTCCTCTGCGGGCTCGGCTGCGGAGGCCTCAGCTACGGTAGCCTCAGGCTTTTCGATGCGGGCACGGGCTGCGCGACGACGGCGGGGCTTATCCTCTTCCGATGCTTCGGCTTCCTGCTGGGCCTCAGCGGCCTCAGCATCGGCCTTCTCGACCTTGCGTTCCTCAAGTCCCTCGGCAATGGCGGCACAGCAGGCGTCAAGGATGACCTCGATGCTCTTGGTGGCATCGTCGTTGGCGGGGATAACGAAGTCGATATTGCGGGGATCAGAGTTGGTGTCTACGATGCCAAAGACGGGGATGCCGAGGCGGTTGGCCTCATGGACGGCGATATTCTCCTTGTACACGTCGACGACAAAGAGGGCAGAAGGCAGACGGGTGAGATCAGCGATAGAGCCCAGATTCTTCTCCATCTTGGCACGCTGGCGGGATATCTGGAGAATCTCACGCTTGGAGAGATTGGAGAAGGTGCCGTCGGCTGTAAGCTTGTCGATGTTGGCCATCTTCTTGACGGCCTTGCGGATGGTTGTGAAGTTGGTCAGCATGCCACCTGGCCAGCGCTCGATGACGTAGGGCATATTGACAGCTGCGGCCTTCTCGGCGACGACCTCCTTGGCCTGCTTCTTAGTAGCAACAAATAGTATCTTCTTGCCAGACTTGGCGATCTGCTTCAGGGCCTCTGCAGCCTCGTCTATCTTGGCTACGGTCTTGTTGAGGTCGATGATATGGATGCCGTTGCGCTCCATGAAGATATAGGGAGCCATGGCTGGATTCCACTTTCTTTTCAAATGGCCGAAATGGCAACCAGCTTGTAGTAATTGGTCAAAATTTGTACGTGACATAGTCGTAATTTGTTTCGTTTACTTTCTTTTTTGTTTACTTGAAAACCAACAATCGGGTAGTTGTCGGCTATACATTATATATTGATGGTGTCTACCGACAAGTCTCAACTGTTTAGATACTAAACGTTAGATTTCCAATCCAGTAATAAAGGAGGCGAAAATTAACGTTTGCTGAACTGGAATCTACGCCGAGCCTTCGGACGTCCCGGCTTCTTGCGCTCAACCTCGCGGCTATCGCGGGTGAGGAAGCCCTTGGCACGCAGGGCGCTCTTGTCATCAGCATTGATCTTGACCAGTGCACGGGAGATAGCCATGCGGGCTGCCTGGGACTGGCCAGTGAAGCCACCGCCGATGATATTGAGCGTGATGTCATACTTATCCAGTACTTCGAGGACCTCAAGGGGCTGCTTGACGACGTACTGCAGGAGGGGTGAGGGGAAATAGTCCGTCAGATTCTTCTTGTTGATCGTAATCTTGCCGGAACCCTCAGTGATGTATACACGGGCGACAGAGCTCTTGCGTCTGCCTAATGCGTTTACTTTTTCCATCTCTTCCTAAAAATGATTTATTTATACAGGTTGATGTCAATCTTCTCAGGATGCTGAGCCTCGTGTTTATGCTCACTACCTGCGTAGATATATAGGTTGTCAATGAGCTTGGATCCGAGAGCGCCCTTGGGAAGCATACCCTTTACGACTCTGCGGAGCAGCTTGTCTGCGCCGTTGGGCTTGGCCATGATCTGAGCAGGGGTCAGCTCACGCTGTCCACCAGGATAGCCGGTATAACGGATATAGACCTTTTCGGTCCACTTCTTGCCTGTCAGTTTGACCTTATCGGCATTGATAACGATGACATTGTCGCCACAATCCACATGAGGGGTAAAGTTGGGCTTATACTTGCCGCGCAAGAGCTTGGCAATCTTAGAGCCAAGACGACCTAGGATTTGATCGCTGGCGTCTACTACAACCCACTTCTTGTCTACGGTCTCCTTGTTGGCGGAGATGGTCTTGTAACTTAAAGTGTTCACTTTGCTTTTTGTTAATTTGTTGTACTACTAAGTGTCTTTGCTGTGCCTCTGAACCACAGGCTCGGCCAAAAGCCATCGGGGCTCGTCCGGCACAATCAACACGGGTCTAAGGGACCCATTGATAATAATCGGCATGCAAAGATACTTATTTTTACATCTTCTTGGTCACTTTTTAGCCTATCTTTTTGAACAAATTCTTTGATTTCGAGCCAAAAGGGGGAATCAGCGCCCTCGAAATCGGCAAAATGCCACTTCACAATGGCAAAAACGCGTGAGCGTCACTCTGTGCCAAGTAGCTGACGGAGGGTCGAGAGGATGGTATCAAGAGAGGTATTGCGTAGGACGACAGATTTGTCCCAGTCGAGCAAGTACAATCTCGGCATATCGCTGATATCGTAGAGGGGGATGTCGGCGACGCACCCATCAAGATTGATGCCATTGAGCCACGCGGGACGCATCAGGTGGGCACAGCCTCGCCACGCCGTCTCGTCTATATAGGGATAGACGGCGAGTAGCTGGACGCCCTGAGAAAGCCACTTGGACAATGTCTGGCTATGGTACATCTCGTCAAGGACTGCCAAGCAATGGGGACAGTCTGGATCATAAAAAAAGAGTATCGTATAGTCCGCGCGCAATTGAGACAAGCGTATCGACTGGCCTGATGTCAGCTTGATGCTGAAGTCGTTGGCCGATGAGCCAACCCGATTGAGCAGTATCTGTCGGAGATGAAATCGGGCCCGTGACCGGTATCCTTCGTCCACATACTCACTGGTGGCCGCATACTGGGCAACAGGGAGATAGCGGCGCTCATTGTAGAGTGGCGAGCCCTTGGTCAACCACTTTTCCCTATACTTGTCAAGCCAATAGTGCAGCAGCCAGCCATTGTGCTCGATCCTACGCAAGGAGGCGGTGACGCAGCTGTCGCTCCAGGACAAGTCAGAACGACACGTCAGGAGTGTCAGAAAGTCGGTGAACAGACTGTCCATCCTCTCGCTGTCTTGAGCTGCGATGGTGTCTGTCGGGTCAAGGCCGTTCCAGTAGTGCTCCGCCCGACTGATGATATCGGCGTAGCCTGAGAGGCATGCTGAAGTGGCAGCGAGCAGGAGAAGGAAAATCCACTTTTTCAACATTTCAACTATGTCTGATTATTGCCAGGGCCTCACTCCTACCCTTTGACATGAGTCTTGAAGATACGGTGGAGCCAAAAGGCCATGTGTCCCAAGCCAAAGACTAAGGCGACGATGAGCAAGGTCTTGTCACTCTTCCACCCTGCCGATTGCTGATGCCAGAAGCCGCTTAATGTACAAAGCACACTTATCGCAATGCCCAACATATTGAGATAGCTCTGACCCCGGCGGCTGGGGTGCGGATCGAGACGGCTATGGAAGATGCCATAGGAGAGATAGACATCCAGCCCTATCAGCATCCACACGATGAGTCGTATCCAGGTATCGGCAGGCAGCGAGATCATCACGATGAAGCAGGAGATAATGCCCATAATGGGGATGGCCGGCACCCAGGGGACTCTAAAGGCTCGCTCTCGATCAGGCATGGTCCGGCGCACAATCAGCACGCCGGCACAAACGAGGATAAAGGCAAACAGCGTACCGATGCTCGTCATCTCTCCGGCGACTTCTGCGGGCACAAAAGCCGCGAGAAGCCCGACGCCTATCATAAACAGAGTATTGCTGTGGGTCGGCGTACGAAAACGCGGATGGATTTTTCCAAAAAATGGGGGCAACAGACCGTCACGACTCATGCTGAGGAACACGCGGCTCTGAGCTAACAATGTCACCAGAATGACGCTACAGTATCCGACAAGAATGGCGAGCAGAATGGCGCGGTTGAGCCATGGGTAAGCGGGTATCACGTGGCCGTCTGCGCCAATGTGTCCCATCTGGGAGATGGCGACGGCTACAGGAGCAACGCCGTCCTGCCCTTCGAAAAGATGATAGTTAGCCACACCGGTCATAACGTAGGCGAAGCTCAAATAGAGCACCAACACAACGACCAGCGATCCCAGAATGCCTATAGGCATATTGCGACGCGGATTGCGCGTCTCCTGCGCCATTGTGCTCACACTGTCAAAGCCTAAGAAGGCAAAAAAGACAATGGCGGCTCCCCGCATCACGCCCGAGATCCCAAATTCGCCGAACTTGCCCGTGTTGGGCGGGAGATAAGGATGAAAATTGTCATTGTTGACATACTTCCACCCGAGAATGACAAAAAGGACGATGACGCCTATTTTGAGAAACACAATAAAGGCATTGAACACTGAGCTTTGCTTTGTGCCTCGGATTAACACCAAACTCATCAAGACGACAATGAGCAAAGCCGGCAAATTGATGATTCCGCCATCCCACGGACAGCTTGTCAACTGAGGCGGCAAATCGACGCCGATACTTGCGAAAAAAGATATGACATACCGGCTCCAACTAATGCTGACAGTAGTGGCTGCGACGCTATACTCAAGGACGAGATCCCATCCAATAATCCACGCCACAAGTTCGCCCATCGTAGCATAAGTATAGGTATAGGCACTTCCAGAGACCGGTATCATAGAGGCAAACTCGGCATAGCAAAGGCCTGCAAAGCAACAACACACTGCTGCAATAATAAAAGAGAGCGTTATAGCAGGTCCGGTGTAGTTGGCCGCAACGATGCCTGTAATACTGAAGAGCCCGGCTCCCACAATGACGCCTACACCCATCGCTATAAGACTCACAGGCCCAAGTACACGCCGTAATGAAGTCTTTCCGTTCTCCAAAGCTTCGTGTTGAAGCTGATCAAAAGGTTTCTTAATAAACAATCCCATCTCTATTCATCTTTATCAAGAAATGGCTGATTTTACACATGTTACCCAAGCGATAGCTTGAAATGCCCGATATCAATTGATTGTGCTTTTCCTGCGACGTATTCTTCACTTTTTATTCTCTTTAGCCCTTCAAAGATACAGATTTTGTGTTAAAATGCCAAGCAAATGAGACGGTAGTATTTTTGACCATCACTACACAGCACCGATCTTCAGCAATTACAATACTTTCCGAAATATACTCTTCAAGTATAATCGAGGCAGAGAGCCAAGCATTAACAGTCTTCCTCAATTTTCCAAAGGCTTTGCCTCAGATCAACCATTGCAGTACCATCGCGACGAAGGCTGGATTTCAATGCCACGCCCTCCTCGCGCAGACTTCTGATTTGTCCTGGCCAACCGGGCGCTGTACGTCCTGCCGCATTGACCACACGATGACATGGCACAGAAGCATCCTTGGTCAAGTTCATCACCCGCCCTACCAGACGCGCATGATGAGGCCAGCCAGCCAAAGTGGCCACCCTACCGTAAGTCAGCACTTTGCCTGGGGGAATCTGACGAACGATCGCGCGTACATCATGGAAAAACTGAATAACATCCATGGGTGATACAGTCGATAATTGAAAATATATAGGACGAATTACGATGAGGAGAGCTTTTAATACACCTTTATCGCGCAGTCGCACCGTTTCAACCCGCCTGCCCTCCGTGGATGGAGCGCTTATTGGACCTCAACAAGGTCAGGATTACAGATACAGCCTGATCCGTTGTCATGCGGCTCGTATTAATCACAAGATCATAATTGCTGGCATCCAGCCAACGCCGATTAGTATACTTCCAATAGTGATTGGCACGTCCACGATTGACTTGCTCAATCTTACGCGCAGCCTGCTCGTAAGAAAGTCCATCCTTGGCCATAATCTTTTGTACAGCAGTCTCCTCATCACTCGTCACAAATATCCGATATACGCCAGGGTAATCTCTGAGAATCCAGTCGGCCACACGTCCCACGATGATGCAGTCATGTTCAGAAGCCAATTCTCTAATAGTTCGACTCTGACTTACAAATATAGCGTCATCTTGACTAGGATTCATAGACTCCGGGATACTACTGTCCGCAAAAATATACTGCCATAGTTTCTGATTTGAGATATTTTGTTCCTCATGGGCAACTTTCTGCGGACTATAGCCAAGAGATTTAGCAGTTATGTCTATCAGATTGCGGTCGTAGAGAGGATATCCTAAGACCTTGGAAAGATCTTCGCCTATTGTGTGACCGCCGCTTCCATACTGACGTGAGATGGTGATGACTGTATGGAGATGAGACTGTGAAGTTAAAGTATATGCCTTTTTAGCAAGAGCCAACTGATGTCGTGTCGACGAAGGTATAAAGACATAGTCTGCCCATTGGATATGAGGGGATAAGACACGGACCATAAATCCGACATATAACATCGAAACAAGAGTGCCCACTCCAATCATATCCCAGTGCCATTGTCCAAAGAATATGAGCATAAAGATAGCACCTACGCAGACAAGGGCCGTATCCGAGCAAATCTTAACCTTGCCAAAGTCCCGTTTAACGACTTTAGCGATAGCGAGAGGAAAGCCTTCACCTGCCAACATGAGAGAGTCACATCTTACTTCGAGGGCAATTCCTAAGGCAAGAATACCACCGCCAATCAAAAGCTCAATAAATCGCAGCGGATATGCTATCGACACTGCCAAAGTAGAAGGCACTTGCAGATAAGACGTCATCCACATTGTCACATCTGTATACCATCCGAAGAGGACACTGACAAGTATTTGCAAGAGTTGTATCTTCTTATAATTGCGACGGAGTAATAGGATTTGCGCCAAAATGAAAAATATATGCATACACATCACATAGCGACCCATACTCCATGCTCCAGGTACAAGACTGAGCACATATGGAGGACATGAGATAGGAGAGCTGCCGAGATTAGCCCTAATAGACAGAGATGTGCCAAATGCGATAATAAAGAGTATCAGAACAAAACTCAAATAACGACGTACAACTTCCTGAGTCCCTCGCTTTCGAGGCTGTAGAGGACTTTCATGGTTTTCCATTCACGGCAGAGATTTAGGCTTTCTATAAAAATAAAATATAATCAGGCCCGATTATATACAGGCCTGACTTGACAAGAAAGAATGTTTATGAAGAATATTGTATTAATTTCGTAAATTTCAACTGCTAAATAAAAAGTGATTTTTCAATAGCCTCAAACTCTTGGCGGAATTGTTGATCGGCATTAAGGCGTTTCTCAACTTGGCTGCAAGAGTGTAACACAGTTGAATGGTCGCGTTGTCCTATACGTACGCCAATCTGGGAGCTGGAGAGTTTTGTGTATTTCTGAGAGAGATACATAGAGATGTGTCGTGCCCTAGAGATTTCTTTTTTACGACTTGAAGAGAGAATCTCGCGTTCTTTAATGGAATAATACTTTCCAACTTTGGCAATGATTTCGTCTATCGTAATATTTTTCTTGCGAGTGCCCGCAATACGAGCAACGACCTGCTCCGCAAGACGTAAGTCTATATCACTATTATAAGTAATCGAATATGCCATAATTGAGTTTATGGTACCCTCTAGATCTCGTATGTTTCCAGTTATATTAGTCGCAATATAGTTGACGACATTTTGCGGTATCTGAAGGCCTTCTTGCTTAATGAGAAAGTTAAGAATGTCACGTCTCAACTTGACATTAGGCTGTTCAAGCTCAGCAATGATACCCCATTTGAATCGTGACAGCAATCTGTCTGTCATTCCCTCAAGCGATACTGGCGGCCGGTCACAGGTCAGAATAAGTTGACGCTGGTTAAGATGAAGGTGGTTGAATATATTAAAGAAAGCCTCCTGTGTTTTGGTCTTCCCCGCTATTTCCTGAATATCATCCACTATCAGTACATCGATAGATTGGTAGAAGTTCATGAAATCATTGAAGCGATTATTTCTAACCGAATCTGTATACTGTATCTGCAGAAGATGAGCAGACACATAGAGGACACGCTTACGCGGAAATTTCTCCTTAATACGACACCCAATGGCATTAACCAAATGCGTCTTACCCACACCTGAGGCACCATATATAAAGAAAGGATTAAATGTATTCTGATATGACTTATCCGCTATTGCCAATGCAATGGTACGCGTAAGTTTATTGCTATCGCCAGGTATAAAATTATCAAATGTATAATTCGGATTGAGATGCGGATCAAGGTCTTGCCCACCTTGATGGGCTGGAGTCTCAAATGGCTGTCTACTAGCTGATGCATTGTCACTGCTGCTGTCTGGAATTGTCGAGCGCGTGGTTGCACCTAAGTTTTCCTCAATATGATTTGAGGTATCTATATCAACCAGATATTTAAGTTGGGTCCCCGACCCATAAAATTTAGCTATAGTGGTACGGATTAACTTAACAAAATGAGCCTCAATAAACTCGATAAAACTCATACTTGGCACCTTGAGCCGAAGTAATCCGTCCCCATAAGAATGGAAACTAATTGGTGCAAACCAGATATTAAACTGGCTCTCACCAATATTGTTTCGAATAAAGGACAGGCAATCTGCCCATTTCTGTTCTGGGGACCGAGACATTGTTTAAGCTAAGTCTGATTGTTGTTTTCTGTATTGCAAATTTCTAACTTTTTTCTTGATTTCGCAAGTACATATTTGGGATTAAGTTCAAGCTGCATCTGCAAGCATCTTAAAAATCAGTCAGAAAACTTATCGTATTTCTAATTAGCAACATTTCTTTACTTATCAGAATGATAAGAACCTACTTTCCAAAGGCTAATCATATGCCTATGCATAAGTTCTCAGCTAAAAACACAATACACCATATCATTTAACTTTCTAATTCCAAATGAAAAGCTTCCAAATAAAAGAAGGAATCCATGAGGAAGTTAATTTAGAATTAAAATTATCAGATCTGTTTTTATTTGTCCTTTTTTCCAAAAACAGAGAAGTGGACGTATCGCTTTGGATGCGCCTTAAGATCTGTCATCAGAGCATTAGACGATTCAATCGTCTTATTAAGATTGGTATAAAGCGTTTTATCATTCAACATCAGTCCCAGCGATCCTTCTCGAGAGTTAAGTTTTTCATTAAGATCTTTTGTCATGGCATTAACCTGAGCCACAGTTTCGTTTACTTTAGCAAGCGTCGTTGCATAATCAAGATCTTTTAACTTTCCAGTCAATTGTTCTGTATTACTACCCACACTTTCTAACTTCGCAAGCAATGCCGGCACATCATTATGCATGAGTACATTCAGATCATCTGTCGTCTGTTTGAGGTTAGCCGTCACATACTCCGTATTATCAAGAGTCTGCTTAATTTTCGGATCAGACAATATCACATTAAGATTGGCAAGAATGGAGTCAAACTTAGGCAACATCTGTTGAATCGTTGGTATCAAATCCGCAGCCCGACTCATTAGTCCCTCCTCTGGACCACCGGGGAAACTATCTCCTGGGCGAAGGAATTTTGAAGACGTACCCAGTATGACGTTCATCGTCGTATTGCCTAACATGGAAGAAACCAGTTCTGCATGGCTTCCTTCTGTAAAGCGCATATTTTCATTCACCTCAATGCCTACCCTGATATTTCCCGGATGATCATAGTCATAATCAATATCTCTGACTATACCGACAGGAAAGCCATTTGTATATACTGGATTGGAAACTTGCAGACCCGTTACGTCGTGAAAATTGACGTAGTACATATTGTGCTTCTTAAAAGGATTGCTGCCCTTCAGAAAATTGATGCCATAGAAGAGAAGTATTATAGCACATATTGCAGCCAACGCAATCTTAACTTCTTTGGTAAAGATCGATTTCATAAGTTTATGTGTCTGATTTTAACGCGATTACTAAGTCATTTCTTTTTGAGCGCAGCGCGGGCTTCAGCAATAGAGATGCGCTGATCGCCTTGCATTGCAATTATGAAACAATCCGGGAATTTTTCTACAATAGAACGCTTAAGCCGAACGATTTCGTTATAGTCCGTAGTAGAACCATAGGTATACTTATAGATATTGCCATCTTTGTAATAATCCACTTTGTCCAATCCCTTAAAGTGCTGACTGTCGTTACGAAGCATACGGGGCGCAGTAAGAATTTGAATTTTAAAGCAGGGCTTCGTTTTTGCATTATTCCTTTCATTGCTATTTCCCATATTAATTAATGTAGCATGGGAATTAGCTGAACTCAACGGGGATTTTACATCGCGCTTGTCAGATGGAGCTGTTGTTGCACTACCGGTATCCGAAAGATTTTCCTTCTGCCCGCCACTTTTAGTACTAACAACTCGTCTTTCAGGTATAGATTGGTTCCCATCCTTCGCATTTGAATTTTTTATATCTCTTTCTCTCGCGTCACGTCCAGCCTTAACCTCCGCCTTCATAACTTCGGAAAATTGGGTACCAATAGGCGCATCAGATTTACGTCCAGCGTTATCCAGCACGACCGATTTGCTCCGCTGTACGCTCTGCTTGTAAGCTGCAAAGCCGCGATATATAGCTGTTGCAAGTTCATCTGTACCCTTTTGAGAGTTAAGGTACTGTTCTTCCTGCGGTGTAGAGATAAATCCTAATTCTGTAAGCACACTGGGCATCGTAGTCTCACGCAAGACAAGGAAGCCTGCCTGCTTAACACCCTTATCTGCACGGCCCACATTGTGATATTCCGTTTGAATAGCTTTAGCCAGCTCTACACTTTGTCGCATATACTTATCCTGCATGAATTCGAAAATGATGTAGCTCTCACTTGACTTCGGATTAAACCCCGCATAACTCTTCTGATAATCGTTCTCATATAAGATGACCGAATTTTCGCGTTTAGCAATCTCGAGATTTTCTTTGCTACGCGCCATACCAAGCGAGTAAGTCTCACTACCATATGCGAGTTTACCACCTTCAAGCGAATTAGTATGAATAGAAATGAAAAGATCAGCCTTATTACGATTAGCAATAGCCGCACGCTCATGCAAAGGAATGAAGACATCAGTCTTACGTGTAAAGACAATCTTAACATCAGGCATATTACGCTGGATTAACTGTGCCACCTTTAGCGTAATATTAAGATTGATGTTTTTTTCCTTAGAGTAAGTGCCAATAGCGCCAGCATCGTGGCCGCCATGGCCAGCATCCAATACAAGAGTAAAGGTTTTATTCTCACCACTCACTAACTGCACAAACAGTAGTAGCGTCAGAGTCAAAAAAAATTTGTATATAGTTCTACCCATTGCAAAATGCACCATCAAAAATATGTTTGCAAATTTACCATTTTCCCGCCAATCAGCCTAATTTCACCCTTAAAGAGTATGATATTCGTTCTACAGGAACGTTAAAAATTCCCTAAAAGATTGATTCCTTGAAATAAAAAAACTAGACTTTGCTCCTAATACATAATGCTCTACAAAAGGATCAAGTAATAAAAAATTTCTTGACGAAAAGCATCTTGTGTATATCTTCAAAACAAGACTCCCATAAAAAGTCTTATACCACATAACGCAACATCTTCTTTATATGCGGAAAATGGAAAATAGCGTTCTACGTACCTGACACACCACACTCATCAATTGACACCCTAGATTTGAAATAAATCATGATGTTCTCACAATATTTAGTTAACAGACCTAAGAATTCAGACTTTAGCATCTGTTACTCATTTCATCGAGTATAAAACTACAAGGTCTGAATTCTTAGGCGACCGACTTTCTACTTGTGAAAATAAGCTCTACACTACTTGCCAATATGCTGCGAACGTATTTCACGATATTTGCATATCGTAGGATCGGTATTATATATCACTTGACGGAATTGGCTAGACTCGTACGGTACCGCATCGCGCGTCAACTCTGGAACATTAAAACTCTTGAAAAGGCGTAGATTGAAACGCGGATCTTCTTGCGGGGTCATGAAAGCCTTGTGCGCATGCCCTTGATGATCAAAATAAGTAATATATGTGCGAGTAAAATTTCCGTCATCTCTGCGACTACTGAAGGCTATCCAACGGCCGTTGCTGCTCCACGAATGATAAGAATCAACATTGCTGCTATTGGCGGCACGCAGAGGATACACTTGACCAGTCGCAAGATTTTTAACATAGAGGTCTGATGAACGATGCCATATATGAAACTGCCCATACTTACCAAGCGTAAAAAGTAGATATTTTCCGTCAGGACTAACACGCGGCACAGAGGCGCTAAGTCCATGAGCAGCACAGTCGTAGACGAGCTGGGGCTTGCCAAATGTCATCGTATGCTCATCAAATGACATAGTCATCAGATTATACCTAAGATCGCGATAGTGCTGTATCGCATAGGGAATAGTAACGCTATCAGATACATCCCCAATAAGAGATGTGTGGGCTACACAATAGTAAATACGGTCCCCTGAAGGTGCCCAACAAGGGAAAGTCTCCCAATCACTTGAAGTCTTGAGGACATTGCTCACCTCATGTGTATCTGCATTATAAAAAATGAGGTCACTTCCGTAGTCAAGAACTTCAATCTTATTTTTATTGTATATATGAAAAACTTGACCTGTTTTATTAGACGAGAAGACGACCCAGTTGCGTCGTGGATGCCATGAAGGATAGACTGCATTACCCATCAGTGAGTCATTTTTGGGATTAATCTTCTCTATTTTTCCATTCTCTGCAATTATAGTTCCGCCATGATTTCCTCTGACGTGAAAGAGCATACGCTTGGTACTGTAATTTTGGTAGTTATGACAATTAATACAGTGAGAGTTTTTATCGTCTTCGGTCCTATTATTCTCGTAAATTATATGTACGTCAAAGTTTGTCAGATTACGTTGATAGAGGCCAAGTTGGCGGTAAAGCTCATAGCCTGGCTCAATGAGACGATAGCTAAGATAGGGGTCGATAGGCTCCTCGGCTACTTGCAGATAGTACGATGGATAAACATACCACTGGTCTCCCCGCTTAACGTAAATAGTGGCCGTAAGTGATTGTCCCTTGTTAGAATACAATAGGTTGCGCCACTCGACAGAATCAAATCGGATAATACCTGTCTCATCACTGCCAGAGACAATCTGCTTGCCAGAAGGAGCAACTATCTGAGCTACGAATTCGTCTCCGACAGCACGTACCATAAAATTGAGAGGAGCTATATTGGGAGGTATGACAATATTGGTATAGTCAGGATAGATCTTAAGCTTTTGGGTTGTGGGCTTTGTATTCTGAGGCACAGTATATGTACGACCGCAGGCTGTTAGCAAAAAGGCCAAAAGCAACGATAAAAAATAAATGCGGGAGTTGGGCGTCATAGTTACAATATAAAATTATACTCTTCTGATATATCTTTCTTTTAATCTTACTTTTGAGGTTATAAGTCTCAGACTAACAAGTCAGTTGACACGGTCACCTAGTTTCATGACCTTTGTTGTCTCATTATAATTATCATCGGGCACATTCTCGTAGAAATAATAGAGTGGATAAAATCCTAAATACTGATTCTTAAGCATTTGTCCCTTATATTTGGCATCTTTTCCTTTGTACTGAGCAGCCTGACTCATAAAGTTACGGAAGATATCCACTATGTAAGGAGTGAACTTACTGATATCCACATTTTTCGGATCACGTATCGAATAGAGCAACACAGCTTCCTCCACCACTTTAGGCAGTTGTTGTCCAAGTTGTAGCAAAGCTCCATATCGGTCCATGACGCCGGGCAGATTTTTGGTGTATAAGCAACTGGCCAATGAATTCATCAAAGCACGCTCAGATCGTCCCTCAAGCATACTGTTATTGTATCCAATAAAAGTGGGCACGGAAAAAGACTGCTCGAAGGCATCTGACACGGGCTCCAATTCTATCACTTTGGCTAGAGCCGGATCTGTTGAAATAAGTTTGGAATTGTATAGCATTGGGCGATATTTTTTGACCCATTGTCCTTCAAATGGCATCTGCTCAATATAGCGCAAGTACTTCTCCGCCAAAGGTATCTCTCCGTTGATTAAGCAACAAAGGTACATATATTTGAGGCGATAGACATTAAGTCCTCCGATGACACACTGCTCCATATTAATATGGTATGCCGGAGTGATAAGACCCGAATAAAAATTGCAATCAGCAGCATAGTAATTGGTGCCGAAATCATCGATAAAGGTCTTGTTCTTAAGGTGTATGTTGGGATATTGGTAGAAAATATCAAACATTCCGTCCAAGATGCGACCTGTCTGGCTTAAGGCAATTGCATAATAAGCACAAACGGTTCGTGTAGGATGCTTCATGCCTTTGCAGACATCTATCATCTCGTCGTATCTATTCTGCTGCAGGAGCGTCTGCATGTGTGCTGTACGCAACGCACTGTCTCCAGTCTTCAGAGCAAATACACTCAGCACACCAAACATTAGGAGATATATCAGTCCCCTTCCCCACTCTACTAAAGGATTTTCGATTTTATTAAGGGAGAATAGGCTCCTTAAATGTCGTTTAGAGACAAGACGCACGATCAAAGTAACTACCGTCATAACAGCCAAGGCTATCAAAGGAACATAAAAGAGAATTCCTGGGTCAAGTTCGTAATACAGATTAAGTTGTATTGATACAATATAAGCCAAGAAAGCGTAGCTCGGGATGACTGACAGAGCCCTCCACCATCCACGTAGCCTAAATACATAGTCTATTAGCCAAGCAATAATTGTCAAAAACAGAGACAGGACCAAACCGCCTAGCAGAGGCCAATGGAAACTAAGCAGGAAAAAGCGGCCCGCCATAATCAGCCACCCTCCGGGTGTCGATAGCACATCATACATGGCCACCCGGTCAAAGGCAAAGTATGTATTCTGCTCTGCCATATAAAAAACGTAGCGGTATACTACAGAAGCAAAAAGCCAAAAGAGCAAAAATGCAACAAGCAACAGCGGTATATGCGGCAATGACAATCGACGCTTCTGGATTTTTGCCGGACTTGCTGACTGATTGACAGAGTGATGTTTGGCACGAGATTGAGTTCTATGCTTTAACATACATATTTTAAATTTATTCTTGGTTCTATAAGATTTCCATAATAGGTCTTTCGAGAAACAAAACTAACTATTTATTTTTAAATACATTGAACAAAATCTTGATAAAATCAAACTACAAGATTAGAAAATCGTATTTTTGTAGAGAAATGAGAGTGTTACTCCTCGGTGAATATAGTAATGTTCATTGGACCCTGGCACAAGGACTTAGGAAGCTGGGAGTTGATGTCACAGTCGTCAGCGATGGCGATGGATGGAAGTGCTATCCTCGTGACATAGATCTCAGCAGAAAATATGGGAGACCCTTTAGCGGTCTTGCCTATCTGGCGCAGCTACTTCGACTCCTTCCCGCCTTGAAAGGATATGACAGAGTACAGATTATCAATCCTGTCTTTGTACAGCTCAAAGCCGAACATATTTTGCCAATTTACAAATATCTCCGACGCAACAACGGCAAATTCTCACTTGCAGCTTTTGGTATGGACCGTTACTGGGTACTCGCTGGAAGAAGTTGCCGTACTTTTCGTTACAGTGATTTCAATATAGGCAATTGTATCCGCCAATCAGCTGATATTGACAAGTGGATAAACGAGTGGATAGAAGGAGCCAAAGGTCAGCTCAACACTCGTATTGCCATGGATTGCAATGATATCATAGCAGGGCTCTACGAGTATTACCAAAGTTACCTTCCCCGCTTTTCAGGCAAGACTCACTTTATCCCCTTTCCTATCAACACTGACCAAATCAAAGGCCGTATCCGTAGACAGCCGACCCCTATCAGATTTTTTATCGGCATCCAGCGTGACCGGAATACCTATAAAGGAACCGATATCATGCTACACGCTCTGGAACGCATCGCAAGAGACTATCCTGGGCGCTGCGAGATCGTCAAGGTCGAATCAGTGCCCTATACACAATATCAGGAAATGATGGATAGCTGTGATGTCCTACTGGACCAGCTCTACTCCTATACTCCTGCGATGAATGGACTGCTTGCCATGGCCAAAGGACTCGTGCTTGTAGGCGGGGGGGAGCCGGAAGGCTATGACTTACTCGGAGACTACGACCTGCGCCCCATCATCAACGTTCAGCCTACCGAACAGAATGTTTACGACCAGCTACAACGCCTTGTATTGCATCCAGAACTTATTCCGCGATTGTCAGCATCCAGTATTGCCTACATTAAGCGATACCATGACTATGTTCAAGTGGCTCAACAATACCTTGACCTTTGGACTTCCAACTCTTTTACCAACTCTTAGTCCGATATTGTCATGTTGCTTTCTGTCATAGTACCTGTTCACAATGTCTCTAAGACGCTTCGTCCATGCCTCACCAGCATATTGCAACAAGGAGTCCGGGATTGTGAAGTCATACTCGTCGATGACGGCTCAACCGATGGGAGTGGTAACTTATGCGACCTCCTGAGTGCAGAAAATGATCGCATAAAAACATTTCATAAGCCCAATGGAGGCCTCAGCGCTGCACGAAATCTCGGTCTTGATAAAGCGCAAGGACAGTTTATAACCTTTGTCGACAGTGACGATCTTCTCTGCCATGACACTTATCGGCCGATTCTCACCTATTTGGAAGCTCATCCCCATGTTGATATCGCCGAATTCCCTGTTATAGTGCACTATGGAAATCCTAAGAAGGAATACCATCTTACCTTTCATGGCGAGGTATACGAGACTCTGGCAGACTACTGGCTGCAAGGACGCGGCTATGCTCATTCCTATGCTTGGAACAAACTTTATCGCGCTTCTCTCTTTTATCAAGTGCGCTACCCCGTAGGTCGGTCTTTTGAGGACATTCTGACCCTGCCTCATCTCCTGCTTCAAAGTCGCAGCATTGCTACCCTGTCTACCGGCTGCTATCTATATAGATGGAACGACAGAGGCATCACAGCCTCCGCTACAGGACAGCAGCTTAAAGACCTGCTTGATGGTTACCTCAGCATTCTCCCCGAAGCCTGTGATACTCGCTTTTACGCTCAGATTGTCAATGTCGCCCTTGACATCTACGAAGCGACAAGACACGTGCCCGATATTCCGGATAAGCCCTATATGGCAACTCCAAAACTCTTTATTAAACATCTTTTCGGTCTCAAGCGCCTATGTCAGCTCAACCAATTCATTCACAAAGTATACCGCCGCTCATAAGCTTTATCCTACCAGTTTTTGATGTACCGGCCGAGCTTGTCAAGGCATGTATCCAAAGCATTCTCTTGCTACCTATAAGCAGCGAGCAACGCGAAATCATTGTCGTAGACGACGGCAATGCCGTACCCGTTTGCCAACTCATCAGTGAATTTACATCCTCTGTACACATCATACGACAAGTTAACGCCGGACTTTCCGCTGCGCGCAATGCTGCACTTGACTGCGCTCAAGGGCAATACATTCAGTTTGTCGATGCTGACGATATGCTGCTCGTCAAGGGCTATACCCAATGTCTCAAACTTCTGGACCAGCAGAAACCTGACATGATCATGTTCAGATTTAGGCATCATCAGAACGAGAAGACCTTCTCCATTAAATTACTCGGTCCGATGACAGGGACACAGATGCTTCTCCGTCACAATCTTAGAGCATCCGCTTGGTCCTACATTTTCAAGCGCGAGATACTCGGAGAGTTGCGCTTTATCCCTGACCTGTTTCATGAGGATGAAGCATTTACCCCTTTGCTTGTACTCCGAGCCCATAGTCTATACATCACCAGAATCCCAGCATACTATTACCGCCAGCGTCCACAGTCTATCATGTCGGACACGGCAGCTACTCACATTGACCGACGCCTTGCCGATCAAATGACTATTATCGTATCTCTACGACAAGAGGCCAATCGACTGGCAAGACAAGAACACGACGCACTCTCTCGCCGTGTGGCGCAACTCACCATGGATCTCATCTATAATACTTGGAAATTGACTCATAGCCCCAAAAGGATAAGACGACTTCTCCTCCGCTTGCGAAAGGAGCGACTATATCCTTTGCCTGGCAAATGCTACACAGCCAAATATACGATTTTTAGGCTGCTGATCAACAGCATTTCCTTCGTCGCTGGCCAATAAAAGTCTGCAAGTTGACTGCCGCACTCTCCCCTGGCTCATCAAGAGAGCGTTCTCACAGCCTCTACAAAAAACATCCGTTCAGCTACGCTCCACAAAACCATTGAATATCAAAGAGATACATAAAAATTTGTTCTTTTTGCAACCAGCTGACTTTCAAGCGATAACAACTCGCCTTCCCGTTTAAACTACATTGGACCTAGTTTAAACTGCATCCGACCTTGTTACGCAAACAAGGCGACCCGAAGTTGCTGGGTCGGCATATGATATAATATTTTCTATAGGCCCCAAGTCAAAGCGGCTCTTTTACCTGTTTATTTGACCTTTGCTATTCCTTTTAATAGCTGGAATAAAAGTCTGAAGAAGCTACATTTACTTCTCTGAGACACAATATATGCCAGATGAAAAGCCTTGGGCACTGCAGAATAAGGGTACACATAACCCAGCAAGCCGCCCATCGCTTGCTGTATATGATGATCTCTATTGATCAAAAGCGGCTTATAGATAGCCGAAGTCTGGATGACGGGTATGGCAAAATAGTCTATGCGGAGGTCAGCCCGCAAAGCATCATAGAGAAACACTTGCTGCTCGTAGCAATGGAATTGTTCTGACCCCAGGCCAAAGCGCTCATCATACCTCACGATACCTTGTACTTTATCACGACGACAAACCATCTCATATGCCAGCGTATTGATATATTGAGCAAAAGTCGTCACTTGCTGAGGCTTAGATGGGTAGCTCCGCAAAGGAGCTCCGGAGTAGTTTTGAGCTTGAAAAAGACAGATATCCGACTCTGGATGTTGCTCAAAAGTCTGTCGGATAATATCTATCGTATGAGGCAGGAAGCAGGTGTCATCATCGATAAAGTAGACTAAATCGCCTTGTGCAAGCGAGAGAGCAGAGTTTCGGCTTCGGCTCAGTCCCTTGCCCTGTGTCTTGATGACCCTCACGTCTGGATAGCTCTCCAAGACAGGGGGAAAAAGCTTTAGAAATTTCTCATCTGTATACTGATAAGAGATAATATATCTCACTCCCTCCTGTGGCTCAGGAAGCATCTCCTTGATACGGACTATCTTAGCATTGGTCACGCTGATAAGTATGTCAAGAGTAAGCATAGTAATAAGTTAAGTTAAGCTTAGTTTATATTGATCATAGCAAATGCCGCGCCCGCCAAGGCCTTGCTTCTGAAAGCAGAGTCCCTCATTAAGAGATCCGTCAGAATGATGACTCGTGCCAAAGTCCAAGTAATCATGCTCCTGACTAAGAGCCGAATGCATCAGGCTATCAAAAAGCATCTCCAAGGCCCCCAGCTCACACCCTCGGTCACTGGCTGCAATATACTGGGTGTGAATGACACGAGGCGTGATATATAAGACGGTCCCCCCAAGCAGGACATCACCCTGCCGAATAGTCAGAAGACGTATTTCAGACGGGAAACGAGAATGAAGCAACATGATTTCACTCAGGCTGTGTACTGGGCGGCTTTTGTGACGTTCCCATAAGATATCTGTCAGAACTTGCCAGAAGTCTGTCCAGTCTGCCTCTATCTCTCCCCACGCTAAATGCAACTGGCTTCGCTTGGCCTTCGCAAGATGACGCCGCCTGAGCTCGCTGTAGGGAATCCTATGGCGCAAGTTCACCACAGAGGCCAGTTGTCGTCGCTCTAGTTGAGCCCCCATCTGCGAGAGACAAAACAAAGGCTCTGAAGCTGGCTGCAACAGATAGTCGTCGGGTACAGGCTTATAGTGTATGACTTTTACGCCCAATTCGTTACGATAGTACAATATCAACAGACGCAGCATTTCGCCGACATCCTCTACATACACCTTAGGTCCGTAGACCAATCCACCATAAGTCAAGCCTTGATGACTATAAACCTCATCACCACAAATGTTGGCAGGAAGCAACCCGATGGGCTTACCTCGTTTGACGAAAAGGAGTGAACAATCATAGAAGCGGTCCTTATGGTAATCCATATAGGGACGCTTAAATAGAAAAGTGCCATTGGTAGATGAATCCACGCACTTATTCCACTCGTCTGTCAGACTTGGTACAAATCGAATGGCTTCCATCTCTTTGTATTATTGTCTAGCGATTTCCTTTATCTCATCTATCATCTTTTGAGCCAAGGCATTGGCCTTTTCTGCAGTCTCAGCTTCAGCATAGACGCGGATAATCGGTTCGGTATTGCTCTTGCGCATATGTACCCAGCTGTCAGGAAAATCAATCTTAACGCCATCGATATTTGTGACCTGATCTTGCAGATGATGCGCCTCGACTATGCGCAGTATCTTATCGACATCCATGGAAGGCTCGAGGTCTATGCGATTTTTGGTAATGACATATTGAGGATAAGTAGCCCGCAACTCAGAAGTCTTGCAGCCTTTCTTAGCCAGATAGGTGAGAATGAGCGCAATGCCCACCAGCGCATCACGACCATAGTGCGCTTTTGGGTAAATTACTCCGCCGTTACCTTCTCCTCCGATGACCGCTCCGACTTCCTTCATCTTGGTAACCACATTCACCTCGCCGACCGCAGCGGGATAATATTTGCACCCGTATTTCTCCGTCACGTCTCTCAATGCCCGGGTGCTGCTTAGGTTGGAGACCGTCGGACCATGTTGGAATTGGAGCACGTAGTCAGCTACAGTCACCAGAGTATACTCTTCACCATACATGGTGCCGTCTTCACAAAAGAGCGCCAAACGATCCACATCCGGATCAACGACAAAGCCTATATCGAATCCACCGCGCTTGATAAGCGCCTTAATATCCCCTAAATTTTTTTCGAGGGGCTCCGGATTGTGCTTAAAATCTCCTGTAGGCTCTGTGTAAAGTCCCTTGATGTTCGCCACGCCAAGTTGATTGAGGAGCTGAGGAAGGATAATACCGCCTACAGAATTGACAGTATCAATGGCGACACTGAAATGAGCTTTTCGAATAGCCTCAACATCTACCAGTTCAAGATTTTTGACAAGTTCAATATGCTTTTGCCCATAGGAGAAATCCTCCGTATATTTTCCGATATGATCAACGTCAGCATACTCAAATTTGGCCTCATCTGCCAATCGCACCACTTCTGCTGCCTCTGCTGCACTGAGAAACTCGCCCTGCTCATTAAGCAACTTGAGAGCATTCCACTGCCGTGGATTATGGCTTGCTGTTAGTATCAGTCCTCCACAACTTTGGCTCATGGTCACCGCCAGCTCTGTCGTAGGCGTCGTTGCCAGGCCTATATTGATCACATCATATCCCAATCCCATCAGGGTGCCGCAGACAATCTTGCTGACCATCTCCCCACTGATACGGGCGTCACGCCCGACAACGATGGTATTGCTCTGCAGCTTGCAGTTACGGCGTCGCTGTACGGCATAAGCACTCACAAACTTAACAATGTCCAAAGGATTGAGAGAATCTCCAGTCGGTCCTCCTATAGTACCACGGAAACCGGAAATAGATTTGATAAGGGTCATATTCTTTTTAGATGATTACTTATGGGATTCACCTTGTGTCCGACCAAGGCCAGATCTATATATTTTTATTCTAACACGTTAAACTTCTTGGTTATAGTAACAAGTGACACCAATGTCCCGTTCTGATAACTCACGGTACCGTCTGGTATTGTGTATGACCCACTTGTACCGTCCGTCTTGGCGGAAAGATTGTATCGGATTGTCACTGTAATAGAGTAATTGCCGGCCTCTGTCGGGGTGAAGCGGATAAAGGGGTCGCTGTTGTCCACTCCATAATTAGTCGTAGCGGAATTGACATCTGTCGTCTGGCCATTGACAGTATATGACCACGCATAGGTGGTGCGGTCCAGTAGAGAGCCCTTGTGAGACTGTACACAGGTGGCCGTAATCGTCTGCCCGACATGTGGTGCAGTGGGATTGAAGGCCATATCCGAAAATGTAGGCACATGAGAAACCAAGTCTTCTTCACTACAGCTGTTGCACAGCGTCGCCAGCCCTATCATGAGACATAGGAGTCCGATTTTTGATCTTTTCATATTGGGTGTTTTTAAGGAGTTACATGATAAGTTCACCGGAGCCCTGTCTCTCAATCACAGGCGAGGCGCCCGTGCAGTTGACCACAGTCGTCTGGCCGTCGCGTCCCACCCCTCCGTCTATAGTCAGCGCTACCTCGTCTCCGAAGTGCTCCTCCGCAAGCTCGGGATTGGTATAATAGTCCACATCTATCGGCTCCTGAGGCAATGATGAGACCATAATAGGGGCGTCAAGGGCCTCGACGATATTATATAATACCGGATTCTCAGGTATACGGACACCCACCTCCTTGCGTTTGCTCAATATCTTGGGCAATCTGTTAAGTCCCGGCAGGATAAAGGTAAAAGGGCCCGGCGTATTACGTTTCATCAGTCTGAACATTTCGTTGTCTATGCGGGCAAAATCACTGATTTGGCTGATGCTGTGGCAGATTAGTGTAAGTTTGTTACGGACGTCATCGCCACGTCCCTTCCACTTGAGTAAGCGTTCAACAGCTTGATTGCGCAAGGCATGGCATCCTACAACATAGCGCAAGTCTGTCGGGAGCAGGATAAGTTCTCCCTCATTGAGCACGTCTACGACTTGATCCAAGTCGGTCTGACGATTGAAATTTTCATATAACTTAAGACGCGTCATCAGTCTGATTTCCAATTTTTAAGTTCCTTATATAGTTGTGGCACAGGCAGTCCCATTACATTGTAGTAGCACCCCACGATGCGCTTGACTCCCATCATGCCTATCCACTCCTGGATGCCATAAGCTCCAGCCTTGTCCAAGGGGCAGAAATGATCTACATAGTAGTCTATCTCATCGGATGTAAGCGATACAAACTCGACTTCTGTCTCGCTGGAAAAACTTACTGTCCGATGAAGATCCCGCAGTGTTACTCCAGTGATCACCTTGTGCACCTGACCAGCAAGCGAAGAGAGCATTTCCTTGGCTTCGGCGACATTGGCAGGCTTGCCCAGCACTTGACCTTGATGCCACACAATCGTATCTGCAGCAATGATAAGGGTGTGAGGGCCGAGCTGTACCTCATTATGTTCAGCCTTCTGTCGTGACAGATAAATGGGTATCTCCTCTTTTTCCAATGTGGTAGGATACATCTCATCTCCTGTACTGCTGGCCACACGGTAGGGCAATCCCAAATCGCCGAGCAACTGACGCCGTCTCGGAGACTGACTTACCAAGACGATATCCCATCCCTTAAGATAGGGCAACAGCGATATGCATGTTATTTGTCTACTTACCATTGTCTATACTTTACCAGCCAAAGGCCACATGATCCATCTGCCACTTGCCTTGCGCCCGCAGGATTTGCTCGATGACCTCCCTGACACATCCCATACCGCCACAGGCTGTACACACATAGCGCGAGATAGCCTTGATCTCTGGCGCAGCATCAGCGGGACAGCATGGCAGTCCACAGCGTTTCATCACCTCATAGTCGGGTATATCATCACCCATGTACATGATCTCATCATCTCTCAGCGAAAGCCGCTGACACAGGTCGGCATATACTTTGCTCTTGACGCTGCATCCGAGATGCACTTCGCTGATACCGAGATGGATATATCTCTCTCTGACAGCCTCGGTCTTAGCTCCAGTAATGATAGCGACCTGAAGTTCCCTCTTGATAGCCAGTTGCAGCGCATATCCATCTTTGATATTGACAGTTCTCACAGGCTGTCCGTCGCTTCCCAATGCGATAGACGGAGCACTTAGTACGCCGTCGACGTCAAAGAGCAAGGCTCTAATCTTGGTCAAATCGTAGTTTATCATAGCTGTTTTCCTTCTGTTGGTGTCGCTATAGACCTCTGGCGCTCACGCTCTGCAGCCTCTATACTGCGATTCAGCAAGGCGTATATGGCCATCAGATCCGGCTGGCCTTGGAGCAGCCGCCCCTCACGCGCTACGCCTTCACGGTCGCCGCGGCGGGCTGGTCCTGTCTGGGCGTCAAGAGGTGAGAGCTGATGTACCTTGGCTGTCGTCTCATCGATCAGCGGAAGAAAGGCGCTGAAGGGCACTCCTGCCTGCTGTGCCAATTGCGAAGCCAAGGTATAGCAATGGTTACTGAAGTTGCTGGCAAAGACTGCTGCGAGATGGAGCATCTGACGTTGTGGTGTAGGCAGCTGATAAAGATTGTCACTGAGCGAATATGCAAATTGCCGAAGGCGCTCCGAAGCCTCTGGCGTATTGGCCTCCAAGAAACAGGAAATGTTCTTGAAATTTACCCTGCGCTGCTTGCTAAAACTCTGCATCGGATACCACACACCGCACATCCGCTCCCGTCCATCAAATATCGACATCGGCTGGCTGCCTGCCGTATGAACGAAGAGCGTCCTCTCACGTCGCGGCAACGTACTGATAACATGCGGCAGCGCATCGTCGCTCACTGCGATGACACATATCTCGACCTCATCTGATATGGCGTCTACAGAAGTTGACCATGGACAATCGGCCAAGCGAGCCAGTTCCAGAGCATGGGCTGCTGTACGGCTCACTACTCCTACGATTTCATGGCCACAATCCCTAGCAGATAGTGCGAGGTTGGTAGCCAAATTACCTGCTCCGATGATTTGTAGTTTCATGGCCTTTACGACATAGTTTCTTGCAAAGTTACTAGTTTATTGACAAAAATGCCCATCAAAACGCTCTTTTTTATCCTCAAAAATTTGTCCAAGCCCTCGTCTGATACGGCAAAGGCAGCCATAGGGATTGATATGATGATCTGCAGCCCGACTGAAGTCCAAGCGAGATTCTGCTTCGTTTGCTTTTCCGGAGCTTGTGGCTTGGTGGGCCACCTCTGCTGTACTGGGGGCAAGGGGCCGTAAACTTACCTATGGCTTCTTCACATTACGAGCATACGTCCCTTCTGAGGCAGCCTTAATACATTCCTCTATATCAAATTCTTTCTTTTATTCTGAGCATCTGCCAGACGGCTGCCACCGCTCTTTTTGTACAGCGGCGGCGCGTCTCCGCTGATAGCAGCAGCTCTATGATATCTTCGGGTTCAATGGCCATCTCTCACAAGAGGCAAGAGACTGGATTCGGATCGCACGCGGGGAAATCACAGCATGACAAAGGCATTTCCTAAAAGAACTTCTATTTTGAAAATCTCCAGTTAGACCCACCGACACGATTCTCGAACTGTGAAACCTTCCTATCGTCTGTCGGCCTGAGGAGATCTGAAAATCTCTTTCACTCATCTCGACAAACTCATTTCTTTCCGCAACAGAGCCACCTTAAATGTCATCATGGCGCTGACGAAATCGAGCACGCAGAAACCATATATCAAAAATATCGTATGCGCCGACCTTACTGTATCATGAACTAATATCTTGACAAAAGAGGATCTACCGCAACTCGTATCTTATCTGCCAACATATCAAGCAGTTTGTGACGGATGAACGTCTTAGGAGTGATAGCCAAGATTTGCCGGCGAGGTTCGGGCAAGGCAAAAGGACGCACCAGTTTGCGCTGCTTCTCCTGAAGTTGAGCCAATGCCAACTCCGGGATAAACGTCACACCTTTACCGTTCTCTACAATCCGCATAAAGGTCTCTATACTGCCCAGCCAATAGGCACGCTTACTCAGCGAGGCGGACTTCAGTTTACAATACTTCACTAGCTGGTCACGGAAGCAATGCCCCTCATCGAGCAGCCACAAATACTCTTTCCCTAGGCTGGCTATATTGACCCGATCACAAGCGAAAAGCGGGTCTCCTTCCGAGACATAGGCATAAAACTTTTCGCTATAAAGTGGTAATTTATCAAAATCATCCAATCCATTGACATCGGCCAAAATGCCGACATCTATATCACCATCATGAAGAGCTCGCTTGATCTCACTCGTCTTCAACTCCACAATCCTGACATCCATTTCCGGATGCTCGTTCATCAACTGAGGGAAAAATAGAGGAATAAGATAAGGCGCAATAGTGGGAATAACAGCAATGGTAAATTCGCCGGTCAACTGATTTTTCTCCTCCATGGCGATGTCGTACAGACAACGGCTATGACTGAGCACTTCCTTGGCTTGGCTGATAATAGCGCGCCCGGCTTTGGTCGCAACGACAGGCTGCCGGCGACGATCAAAGATTTTCATTCCCAACTCGACCTCCAACTTCTGAATCATAGAGCTGAGCGTAGGCTGCGTGACGTCACAATAAAAAGCCGCCTTGGCAAAATTGCCCCACTTATCAAGCGCGAGAACATACTCAAGTTGTTGTAAAGTCATGGACACTATAATTTGATACTGGCAACAAAAGTAATAAAAGAATTCTGACAGAAAAAGTTCCTACGAAAAAATCGAGCTTATGCGTTAGCCACTTTTCCCTCATGCAGCCAGAGGAAAGGAATTCCCGGCCGAGGCTGCAATCGCAACACCTGACGGACAACACATCATGACACCTCATGCATGGTAGTCGTCAGAGGAGATAAAATAACCAAAGAATAAGCCCACATCCATATGCGCCCTTCTCTCCAGATAGTCATCAGCACACAAGACTCCTTTATTTTATATAATAAATAAGGAATACTGTCTGTACTGATGCCGATGTTGTCATTTCAAGACGCCGTGTTCGCGTAACATGGTCGGACTTATTTAAAATAGGTCCGACTTATTCTAAATAAGTACCGTGTTGCTATCGTCTGATAGACTGTTAGTTATAAGAACGTAAATATTATTTGTAATTATTTTGTATTCAATAAGTTACAGAGGAAATATAAGAATTTTCATCCTTTTTATTTTTGAAAGCTATTCGAAAATCTGAATTCATTTTTATATAAAAATAGGAAGCTTCAGCTAGCCCTTGATGAGAGGAATGTTGATCTTGATAAGCCTAGCTCCTGCAAAAAGATGTCCGATGAAGCAGGGAAAACTTCGGCGAAAATAGATCAATTGAAAAAAGAAAACCGAACAGATAGGCAAGATAATGGAAACACGCGAGCATCATGAAGCAGTAAAAGTCGTAACAGAGGTTGCACGTAATTCTGCCTTGACAGGGTGGTCAATCCCGGCAGGGTTTGGTACGTGGAACCTTAGGCTCCCGCCTTGACAGGACAGTCTAAGGACAGCCAGAGGCCGCCCCCCAACAAAAAAAAGGATGCGCGACTTTCGTCACACATCCTCTCTCATAGCATTTTATCTATCAAACAACATTCTCTTTCTAAACTTGTTGCATGAAAGCGGTGAGCATCCAGACGAGTTTCTCCTGTCCCTTCAAGTAATCGCTCATCATCGATACGGTGACCTCATCGCTATTGTCTGCGGCTTTGCTCAGGATTTCACGCTCTTGGGCAATAAGGGTCTTCAATGCGTCGAGCACATAGGAGAGTCCTGCCTTGCCGTCCTGTACAACATCCAGTTCTTTCACTTGTGATTGCTGCAGGTAGACCGAATAGCGGTGCTCGGGTGTCACATCCAGTTGCAGCAAGCGCTCTGCCACTTCGTCCACCTTAGCAGCGGTGTCATCGTAGAGATCCTCATACTTCTCATGCAGGATGAAGAAGCCGTGACCTTTGACATTCCAATGCAGATTGCGCAGGTTAGTGTAATGTACTTGCAAATCAGCCAGTAGCTGACTCAGAGCGTTGGTAACTTGGTTGGAGGGATTGAGGCCTGATACTGTTAAAGTCTTCATAATTCTATTTTTAAGTGGTTAATATATTCTTTTAAGTGGTTAATATTTTTCTTTTCTGATGCAAAGATAGACACACTCTCGGCCCTGTCCAACAGATAAAAATTATAGTACGATAGACAGCGTCAATAAAGGCGATTAAGTTGCACACCATCAACAAATTACGAACTATCATCAAATTTTAAAAATTTGCATTTCGAGGGATAAAGTCTACAGGCCCTTGCTAACAAAGATGTTTCGGGAGGACGCCTCTTCAAGTAAAAGGACGAGAGTGCTTCCACTCGGGCGTACGAGTTACCTCATAGGTCTTGAGTAATCCAGATCGACCATAGAAAATAAGACGCCCGTCGGCCCCCATCTCTATCAAATGGACATCTGTTTGCAAGAGTCCATCAGATAACTGCCTATGTCAAACGCAGGCCTCTATCCATCGCCATCGGCCTGCTTAACTGGCGCACTTAGAGTTTCGACAGATCTGAATAAAAAAATCCACAATATCCTTACTTTGTGCCCGCTTATTCGTACTTTTGCATAATAATATAACCGTCAATACAAACTATCCTACAAAATACCACAAATCATGAAATTTCAGAAGACTCTTATTTATGTAATGTGTGCTTCGCTGCTGGCCTTCGGCTCCTGCGACACAGTAAAAAATGCCAATAATACGACCAAAGGCGGAGTCATCGGTGCAGCAGGTGGAGCTGCTCTGGGTGCCATCATTGGAAAAATCGCTGGCAATGCGGGAGTAGGTGCCGCCATGGGCGCTGTAGTAGGTACCGGAGCGGGTATCATCATCGGAAAAAAAATGGACAAAGCCCGCAAGGAAGTCGAGCAAGCGGTGCCCAATGCCACTATAGAAGATGTAACCGACTCCAATGGTCTGCAAGCTGAGAAAGTGACATTTGAGAATAAGATCCTCTTTGATACAAATAAGGCTGAGCTCAGTACGAGCGCCAAGCAGAACTTGGCCAACTTTGCAGACGTACTTAAGAAATACTCAGACGTAGACCTAACTATCTATGGCCATACAGACTCAACAGGCAACGACCAGATTAATGACCCTCTCTCTCTGCGTCGTGCAAAAGCTGTAAGCGAATTCCTTACCCAGTGTGGCGTTTCAGCCGACAAATTCAAGAGCGTAGAAGGTAAGGGATCACATCAGCCCGTGGCAACCAATGCTACAGCCAATGGTCGCTCACTCAACCGGCGCGTTGAAGTTTATATGTACGCTAGTGAGCAAATGATCAAAAACGCGGAACAAAGCGCAAGCGAAAAGAAATAAATCGCACCGCGAGTCTCATTCTCACATCGAGGCTGCTCTCTATACGTCATGGTTCCATCTACCGCATCGTCTCTTAGAGTGACTTCAAAAACAAGACACATTGCTAAAGCTCATCCGTAAAATCATATTGTGGGCCGTAATCGTTTTTTTCGGCTCCTCGCTCTTCTTTGTCATCATCTATCGTTTTGTCCCGGTCCCTGTTACCCCGCTGATGATCATCAGACTCGTGCAGCAGAGTGCTTCTGGGGAGACGGTGAGGCTCCATCATCACTGGGTTCCTCTCAGGAAGATGTCCAAATACATGCCTGTCGCCGTCATGGCAAGTGAAGACCAACGATTTCTGAAGCACCACGGATTTGATTTCAAGGAAATAGGCAATGCAATCGGAGATCGTCTCGATGGCCGCCGCAAGCGAGGAGGATCGACAATAAGCCAGCAAACTGCAAAAAATGTATTTCTCTGGCCGGAGTCTTCATGGACACGTAAGGGATTTGAAGTGTACTTCACAGTGCTAATCGAGTTCTTTTGGTCCAAACAGCGGATCATGGAAGTTTACCTCAACTCTATCGAAATGGGGCATGGCATATACGGCGTCGAAGCCGTGGCACGTGACCACTTCCATACCACAGCCCAAGGACTCTCTCGCAGCCAATGCGCCCTGATAGCTGCCACACTGCCCAATCCATTGAGATACAACTCTGCCTATCCCTCCACCTACTTGCGCAAGCGCCAAGCCGCTATCGAGAACCAAATGCGCCACATCAATCTTTTTACCACGGCCAGACACACCCGGCTGACAAAGCGACAGAAATAGACATTACGTCCCTTAGACCGATATAATAAAAATGTATAAGAACATATACCTCAGACGAGGCAAAGACAGTAGCCTCAAGCGTTGGCATCCGTGGATATTCTCAGGTGCAATAGCCCAGATGGATGAGGACATAAAAAGCGGCGACTGCGTACGCGTCATCAACTGTGAGGGCCAATTTGTGGCTGTCGGTCATTATCAGACCGGCTCAATTGCCGTCCGCGTCCTAGCCTTTGACGATATTGAAATCAACGACGACTTTATCCTGCGGAGATTGCAAGCCGCTATATCGGTCAGGCAGAGTCTGGGACTCATCAGGCCAGACAACTCGATTTACCGCCTTATCCACGGCGAGGGTGACCGCATGCCGGCACTCATCATTGATATATACAACCGCACCGCTGTCATTCAGGCACATAGCGTAGGCATGCACTTGCTACGTAAACAGATTGCCCAATGTCTCCATCAGCTTATGGCCGACCAATTGGACTGCATCTACTACAAAAGCGATGGCACACTGCCCATACATGCGCAACTCGAGGATGAATCGGGCTATCTCTATGGGTACGAATCAACAAACGTCGCTACAGAATACGGTCTGAAATTCCGCATCGACTGGCGTAAGGGACAGAAGACCGGCTTCTTTATCGATCAAAGGGAAAATCGGCGTCTGTTGGAGTATTATGCCAAAGGGCGCAAAGTACTCAACATGTTCTGCTACACCGGAGGCTTCTCCGTCTACGCTATACGAGGTGGCGCTGTACAGGTGGACTCTGTCGACAGTTCATCACGCGCAATAGAACTGACACGCGATAATGTACATCTCAATTTTCCTGATTGCACCAATCATAAAGCCGTAGCAGAAGATGCCTTCCGCTATTTGCATGATATACCAGAAGCGGCCTACAATCTGATTGTACTCGATCCGCCTGCCTTTGCCAAGCATAGAGATGCCATCCACAATGCACTCAAAGGCTACATCCGGCTCAATGCTGCAGCGCTGAGCAAAATCAAATCTGGAGGAATCCTGTTTACTTTTAGTTGCTCACAAGCCATCACACCTGAACACTTCCGACAGGCTGTATTTACAGCTGCCACACAAGCACACCGCTTCGTACGCATCCTACACCAGCTCCATCAGCCTGCCGACCATCCCATCAATATCTATCACCCTGAAGGCGAATACCTCAAAGGCCTCATACTCTATGTCGAGTAATCCAGAAATAAATATATAAGATATATAAATTAAACAAAAACACATATTATCATGAAAGAGACAATTCTTGTCACAGGTGGTACCGGATTTATCGGCAGCCATACTAGTGTAGAACTCATCAATGCAGGCTACGATGTAGTCATCGTTGACAATCTCTCCAACTCCAATATCAAAGTCCTTGATGGCATTGAAAAGATCACCAATGTACGTCCGGCTTTTGAGCAAGTAGACTTGCAGGATAAGGAGGCGACAGAAGGCGTCTTCAAGAAATATCCTAAAATATCTGGAATCATCCATTTCGCTGCCAGCAAAGCGGTAGGCGAAAGTGTCCAGAAGCCCCTACTCTACTACCGCAACAATATCGTCTCTCTGATTAACCTACTTGAACTGATGCCCAAATATGATATAAAGGGCATCATATTCTCTAGTTCCTGCACGGTTTACGGCCAGCCCAAACCGGAAAATCTGCCAGTTACAGAGACGGCTCCTCATCAGAAAGCCACATCTCCCTATGGCAACACCAAGGAGATCAATGAGCAAATAATCTATGACTATATCCATTCCGGTGCACCCATCAAAAGCATCATCCTGCGGTATTTCAATCCCATAGGCGCTCATCCCTCTGCGCTCATCGGCGAATTGCCCAATGGTGTCCCCGCTAACCTCATCCCTTATGTCACCCAAACAGCCATCGGCATCCGGAAACAACTTACAATATTCGGCAACGATTACGACACTCCTGACGGTACATGCATCCGTGACTACATCTATGTTGTCGATTTGGCAAAAGCACATGTAGCAGCCATGGCTCGTGTCCTCGACGAGGGAGCTGACAAGATAGACTACTTCAACATCGGCACTGGCAAAGGCAACTCGACGCTCGAGATCGTCCAGACCTTTATACAAGCCACAGGTGTCAAGCTCAATTGGAAGTTCGGTCCACGCCGCGAAGGCGACATTGAGAAGATCTGGGGTGACTGCACCAAAGCAAACAAAGTGCTCGGATGGAAGGCTGAGACCCCGCTTAGCGATGTGCTCCTCTCTGCCTGGAAGTGGCAATTGAAGCTTCGCGAAGATGGCATCATGTAGAGTTTGACTATCTTATGTTCTCTCTTAGGACCAAGGGCTATCCATCCCCCTGTTATATTCTCGAGGAAAGCAAGCTTCGGAAAAACTTGGAGCTCATACGCTCAGTAGCTGACAAAGCTGATGTCGAAATCATCCTGGCGCTTAAGGCTTTTGCGCTTTGGAAGACATTTTCCATCTTTCGGGAGTACATTAGCCATACTACCGCCAGTTCGATAGGAGAAGCCAAGCTCTCTGCTCGCCACTTTGGCGGCAGATGCATGACTTACGCGCCTGTCTATGACGAGGAAAGCCTGCGCGATTTGCTGCCTCTAAGTGAGCATATCACTTTTAATTCGCTCTCGCAATATAAGCATTTTTCCCCCTTACTTGCTCAATGGGAAGCAGAAGGATATCCTCATGTGTCAGCCGGTTTGCGCATTAACCCCGAGTTCTCAGAGATTGACACTGATCTGTACAATCCCTGTGCTCCTGGCTCGCGACTCGGCGTATTGGCAGAGCAAATGCCCGAACATTTGCCTCAAGGACTTGAAGGACTGCATTTCCACTGCCTCTGCGAAAATGATGCTACGAGTCTTGCAAAGGTGCTTCAGCAAGTCGATCAAAAATTCGCTCCTTGGCTCTCCCAAGTAAAGTGGCTCAATATGGGCGGAGGACACTTGATGACGGCCAAATGGTATCACGTAGACCTTCTTATTGAAATCCTGCAGAAGTTCCATCAGTCCTACCCTAATCTCCAGCTCATTCTCGAGCCGGGTTCCGCATTTCTGTGGCAGACCGGATTTCTTACCGCAAATGTCCTAGATATTGTAGAAAATCACGGTATTCGTACTGCGATGCTCAATGTCAGTTTTGCATGCCACATGCCAGACTGTCTGGAGATGCCTTATCAACCAGAAGTAAGAGGAGCCATCAAAATTGACAAGCCTGATGCATCACCCAATGTCTACAGATTGGGAGGAAACAGTTGCCTCAGTGGCGACTATGTGGGCTACTGGAAATTTGATCATCCGCTTAAAGTCGGAGAACAAATTATCTTTGAGGATATGATACACTATACGACAGTTAAGACGCTCATGTTTAATGGTGTCTCACATCCCGACATTGCTATAGAGCACATGGACAAATCAATAGAAATTCTCCGTAAATACACTTATGCCGATTACGAATCACGAATGGACTAACTGTAGAAATTATAAATTGTAAATAATCGGTCCGTGCATGGCTAAACCTATGCACGGACTAATTGTATGGCTTAATGATTAAGGCTATTTTAGAGTAAAGGCTCCTTTCTGAAGGTGCGATGAGGTATCGGCTTTTTGCGAAGTAATAGCTGTCCATTGGTCTTAAGAGGCGTGCGTTCAGCTGTATCCGCTTTTAATGTGTCGATCATCAGATGTTTCGAAGCTTTTCGTATAGAGTCCAGCCTCCGTATTTCCTCGCGATCTTCCTTCGTCTCATGGAAGCGTATCAGAGAGGGATTAGTAACAAAGAGAAGTCTAGGACGGTCTGACCACTTGGTATTAAGATATATAAAGCCTTCCACAGCTTTAATAGGGCGGTCTGTGGAGCGAATCATTGTCGTAAAATCTCCATCAGTAATAAGATGACTAACCATACTACCGACAGAATCATTATTATAAACGACAGATAACGACACAACCGCATCGCGAGGACCATCACTATAGACGAAATGAGAGACAAAATGCAGCAAGAAACGGTCATCACGGTAAAAAGTTGTGTCTGCTTCTATTCGGAAAGTCATATAATTATTGCCGACTCCTTGGGATGTCAACAAGTAATACGAACGCCCATTCCATATATTGGCAGTATCACCTTTTGTTCCCATTGAAGCATAAGTAGACGTAGCGTTATTCTCTAATCCCAAGAGCTGAGCTTCATCCGTCAAGTGCTTATCAATATTCTCATAAATCTTATAGAGGCGATCAGTATGCCGAGCGTACCAAAGTAGAGAGCTGTCAAACTGAGCCTCTGTCACACCATACTTACTGTAAATACTCTCGATATAAACACGTTGCCTGTAAGCCGCATTATCTCCTGTCTCTGTGATTGCTTCTGCCAGTTGACGTTCATAAAGGATATTCTCCATCTTCTTCTCACCAATAATATTGGCCGAGCTGTCTCTGCGACAACCTATGAAGAATGTTGCCAAAGCAAATAGCAAAATCAGATAGAGAGTCTTACGCATCAAAGAGATCGCTTAAAATTATTTATTATCATTTTCTCCGGCTTTCTTACGACTAAAGAGAGTCAGCGAATATTGAAGCGACTGTCGAAAGCAAAATATAATCACAAGACCTCCACATGTTATTGCAGCATCTGCTAGATTGAAAATAGGACTGAAGAATACAAAATGTTTACCACCAATAAGGGGCCAATTGTAAGGCAGCCATGTGTCTATCAATGGGAAATAAAACATATCCACAACCCTACCACACATCACTCCCGAATATCCCTCGCCAAAAGGGACCAACGATGCCACTGTATAAGGAGTACTCTGAGTGAAAATCGCACCATAAAACAGATTGTCAATGATATTACCTGCTGCGCCGGCAAGAACTAATCCAACACAGACAAAATAAGCCCAAGGCAATCGACGTTCCCGTAGTATTCTATGAATATAGTAGACAAGTAGTCCAACTGCCACTATACGGAATGCAGTCAACAGAATAGTGCCCATGAAATCAAATCCAAAGGCCATGCCATCATTTTCGATAAAGTACAAATTGGCCCATTTCTGTCCAAATATCTGTACTCTCTCACCAAGCATCATGCTTGTCTTGACTGCAATCTTGAGAGTTTGGTCAAGTAACAAGACTAGACAGACAACTCCAATAGTCATCAGTCTTTTGCCTTGCTCTTTCATAGGCTGAATCGCTAGTGGTTTTGATTTTTATTCATCATTTCCTTTGCCTCTATACTGAGAGTAGCATGAGGCACCGCACGTAAACGCTCCTTAGGTATCAGCTTACCCGTCACACGGCAAATACCATAAGTTTTATTCTCGATACGCACAAGCGCAGCCTGAAGACTTTTAATGAACTTCTGTTGGCGTGCTGCCAGTGCAGTGAGCTCATCTTTAGATTGAGTATTATACCCTTCTTCCATTACCTTATAGCTAGGAGACGTATCATCTACACTATTGCCAGATTTATTCATTAGGACAGCCATCAGATCATCATAATTTTTCTTAGCAACTTCCATTTTCTGCAAAATGAGATCCTTAAATTCCATAAGTTCCTCATCACTGTATCTTGTCTTCTCTGTCATATTATTAGATTTTTCTGATTATTACATTAAGTTTGAAATTCTCAAATTCAAGTTGATCGGGAGCAGGACTATCACTCCACTCAAGATTGTCGCATAGTACTTGAGCACATATGTATTCTTTGTACGCCTCAACGGCATCTTTAACATCTTCACGGTTCTGCATTACGATGTCAATGTGGTCTGTAATATCAAAACCATGATCTTTACGATAGGCCTGTATGCGTTTGACGATCTCACGTGCCAGGCCCTCGCGCCTAAGTTCGTCAGTAATCTTGAGATCCAAGGCAACGGTAAGAGTTCCATCATTTATGACACTCCACCCTGGAATGTCTTGACTGAATATGTCTACTTCATCCTTCAGCAAATCGATATTCTGTTCGCCGACCTTAAGCTCAATATGACCATCAGCGTCAAGTTGATTAATCTGCTCCTGAGTCATCGATTGAATCTCCCTATTGACAGCACCCATCAGTTTACCATACTTTTTCCCAAGAATACGGAAATTCGCCTTGATCGTCTTTTCTAATTGTATTGACTCTACAAATTTGATTTCCTTAATATTAACTTCACTCTTGATGAGGTCTGCCATCTTTTCTATTTGCTCACATTGCTTCTTGTTCTGAATAGGAATCATAATGCACTGCAGGGGTTGACGGACTATGACCTGCTCCTTCTTGCGCAATGAAAGCACCATCGAAGAAATTTTTTGAGCAAGTAGCATACGCTCTTCAAGATCCTGATCTACAAAATTTTTGTCATACGTTGGAAAGTCGGCTAGATGTACACTCTCAAGGGAATGTTCATTTGTAGCTCTTGTCAGACTTTGATATAGTGCATCACTGTAAAATGGAGCTAAAGGAGCCATCAAGCGGGACACAGTCTCCAGACAAGTATAGAGAGTCTGGTATGCACTAAGTTTGTCCATATCCATCCCTCCA
Organism: uncultured Prevotellaceae bacterium; assembly: GCA_900316315.1. Taxonomy (GTDB): domain Bacteria; phylum Bacteroidota; class Bacteroidia; order Bacteroidales; family Bacteroidaceae; genus UBA6382. The sequence goes on along the minus strand of ONCK01000010.1, from coordinate 3,129 downwards.
GCCCAGAATCTCTTGCGATTAAGTCGAACATACCAGTTACTCAAGTCATCAATGACGAAATTCTCCACAAGACGACCCGCCTTTGTTAATTCAAGGTCTTCCATCCAGTCGGTCACATCCTTGATAAGTGTATGAAGTTTTGAAAGAATCCAACGATCTATCTCAGGACGTTTGTCAAGTGCTACCGGAGGTTGGCTTCCGTCAAAATGATCTACATTGGCATACATCGCTAAGAAGGAATAGGTCTGGTGCAGTTTGCCAAAAAACATCCGGCTCTCCTCCTCTACACCTTTCTCATCAAAACGTAAATTATCCCATGGAGAAGAGTTGGTCACCATATACCATCTTACAGCATCACTTCCATAACGCTCTATTACGTCAAAAGGATTAACTGTATTTCCTAGGTGCTTACTCATCTTATTACCATGCTTATCAAGCACTAGTCCATTACTAATTACGGACTTAAACGCCTGACTGTCAAACACCATTGTTGCAATAGCATGTAGTGTAAAGAACCAACCTCTTGTTTGGTCAACGCCCTCAGCGATAAAATCAGCAGGGTAAAATTTACGCTGATCTATCAATTCTTTATTCTCAAAAGGATAGTGCAATTGTGCATAAGGCATAGAGCCACTATCAAACCAGACATCAATCAAATCCGGCTCACGGTGCATTGGCTTACCAGTATCGCTGACTAATACAATATCATCCACATAGGGACGATGGAGGTCTATTTTGTCATAGTTGCTCTGGCTATAGTCTCCGGGCACAAATCCCTTGTCCTTTAATGGGTTGCTCTTCATCAATCCGGCAGATACACTCTTTTCAATTTCTGCGTATAATTCCTCGATGCTGCCGATGCATTTACGTTCGCCATCGTCATTGGTCCATATTGGCAGAGGAGTTCCCCAATAGCGGCTACGACTGAGATTCCAGTCATTGAGATTCTCCAGCCATTTGCCAAATCTTCCCGTTCCCGTTGTCTCTGGTTTCCACTTTATAGTTCGGTTAAGCTCCATCATGCGATCCTTACAAGCACTACTACGAATAAACCAGCTATCGAGCGGATAATATAGGATAGGTTTATCTGTGCGCCAACAATGAGGATAATTATGAACATGCTTTTCTATCTTATAAGCCAGTCCCGTCTGTTTCATTTCCAAACAGATCACGACATTAAGGTCTTCTGCCTTTTCAGAAGCCTCGACGTTCCATACTCCGTTGGGATTGAACTTAGGATCATAAGCATTCTTGACGTAGTCACCGGCATGGTGGGTATAAAGCGTCGTATCCATACAACACTTAATGAAATTGGCGTCCAATTCCTCTATTAGATAATACTTTCCCTGCAAATCCACCATAGGCCGAGTTTCTCCTTTCTTGTTAATCAGAAATAGAGAGGGCACACCTGCCTCTTTTGCCACTCTAGCATCATCAGCGCCAAATGTGGCGGCAATATGGACTATTCCTGTACCATCCTCTGTCGTCACATAGTCTCCCGGAATTACTCGAAAAGCTTCATCAGCCATTTCAACGAAACTATCCTTTCCTGTCTCACCTTGGAATACTTTATCTGGGTGCGCCTTAGCATAGGTTTTAATATAAGCAGGAGCATTACGGTCCACTTTCTCACAAGGCTTTACCCATGGCATCATCTGCTTGTATCTCATACCCACCAGCTGATCGCCAATCCAGCTACCGATCACTCTATAAGGTATAATTTTATCCCCATGTTTATAATCCTCCATCGGGATATTTTCACCTTCTTGTTTGAGATAGGCATTGACACGAGCTTCAGCCATAATTAGCGTAAGCTTCTCATCATTATAGGGATTGTATGTCTGTACAGCCACATATTTGATTTTGGGACCGACACAAAGAGCTATATTAGACGGCAAAGTCCAAGGAGTCGTCGTCCATGCAATAAAGCAAAGCTTACCCCATGTCTGATTAATATTAAGGCCATTGGTGTCAGTAACCTCAAAAAGCCCCGTCACAGTCGTATCCTTAACATCACGGTAGCATCCCGGTTGATTAAGTTCATGACTGCTAAGTCCCGTTCCTGCAGCTGGGGAATAAGGCTGAATAGTGTATCCTTTGTATAGGAGTCCCTTCTGATAAAGCTGCTTAAGCAGCCACCAAAGAGACTCAATATAGCTATTCTGATAAGTGATATAGGGGTGATCAAGGTCTACCCAATACCCCATCTCTTCGCTCAATTTACGCCACTCAGACGTAAATTTCATGACATCCTCGCGACAGGCCTTATTATAATCATCCACACTGATTTTATGGCCAATATCCTTTTTCGTGATTCCAAGTTCCTTTTCAACATTAAGTTCTACAGGTAATCCATGAGTATCCCATCCCGCTTTTCGTGGCACATGATACCCCTTCATACTCTTATAGCGCAATACAGTGTCTTTAATCGTACGAGCCAGGACATGATGAATTCCAGGATGGCCGTTGGCAGATGGTGGCCCTTCAAAAAAGACAAATGTTGGTCTGTTCTCCCGTGCCTCTAGACTGCGGCGGAACATATCCTTATCTTTCCACTGCTGCAGCACATTTCTATTAATTTCAGCAAGATTAAACTCCTTGTGCTCACTAAACTTGCGACTCATATTTTTTATATTGGCTATATATTATTAAATTGATCTCCATTACACCTTCATCATAAATAGCAACATTTTAAAGCTATCATTGCGATGCGGGAGATAACCTCTTATTAGACTGCAAAAATACAAAAGTTTAGATGATTATTCTTAACTGACAAGCCAAGAAATCATTTAAGTTTGACAAAAGCTGATAAATATTCAAGGCTCAAGATACTTAGGCAGAAAATCTGCTCACCTCATGCATTATAAAGAACGAGCAGCTCAGGTCAAGACTTTTTATTTGTCCACTGGAAAAACAAGAAGGACGACAAAGGGGCTGACAACAAATATCCTCCCGTCGTACCAAGATTCTATATGGCACGCAGGGAAGGAGGGCTGCAGCGGGTCTGCCGGAGAGACATAAAGCAAAAAAAGCGTCCCGGTCATTGCTGACCAGGACGCCCTTCTCTTAAAAACGGCGGCGACCTACTCTCCCGCATTGTGGTGCAGTACCATCGGCGTGCCGGGGCTT
>ONCK01000023.1 GCA_900316315.1 uncultured Prevotellaceae bacterium | reverse complement strand
CCGAAGCAGGTCGCCGTTGGTCATCGGACGCTGTGTGGTTGCCGAGCCTCGCAACAAAGGATATATGCGTTCAACATGAATCTGGGTAAAGTAATCGGCCATGCGGATGGCATGTTCCATTCCTTCAGCCGTGATAACTGGCTCGTTCCAATGGTCGGACAGCAGGTGCGCCATGATGGCTAGGCGCAGTGTATGGATGTTCATCTTCTGTATCATGCCGCCGATATAGCAATCCTCCTCTGCATCTGCCCTCATGTCATTGTCATCGGCATAGTTGGAGAAAATGCGGTTTGCCTCATGAGACAACTGGAGGGTTAACGGCTGCATGTTGAACAGTCTGCCGATAGTACCTGCCCAGCTCTCACGCATCTCAGATGTCATGAACTTACGGTCACATCGCTTTATAAACGTGCCTTTGTCGGGATAGACAAAGAGAAATCGCTGCGTGAAGCCGGAATCCATCAAAGCATCAGTTCCGAAGGTCTTGCCGAGCAGCTCAGGCTGTATGCCGCCATTGATGCACATGGCAGGATCATCAATCAGTTTGGTCTCCTCGGATTTTCGGTTGATGGCAAAGCCGACGTTTGACCAAATGGAAAGCAATTGTGATAGCTCTGCCCCGACCCCATTACCGCCTTTGGAATAACGGCCCAATGAATCAATGAACGACTTCAGTTCGTCGGCCACAACTCCAATCATGTCACCCTGAGCAAGCAAGGCATTACGGGATTCAGGTGAACTGTCACCGACTATCCGTTGGTGGAATACAGGCTGCTCACCGCTGTAGCTTTTGTCTTCATGCTTGCATTGGTCATAAGCGGCTTTTTCTTCCTGGTACTTGGTAAAGTTGGTTTTGTCCTGCTCGCGCAACGGACGGGTGACTTCTTTGAGAGGCCCAGTCTTGTTACGGCTGGGCTTTCCCACCATACAGAAAAAGTCGCATGGATAGTTCGTATAAGGGTTGGTGACGAGCTGTGCCTTTTTCCCTGCCGCGAGGCCAGCAGTGAAGAGACTGTTGACCACCACATACTCCTGCGGACATCCGTAGGATTCTGAGACAGTACGGATATACTCCTGCACAGGTTCGGACAACCAATCAATAGGTAGCACTGGCTCCGCGAAGGTCGATGCCTTTAGGTGCGATGTTTCCTTGGGTTGGTCAGGTGGAGTCGGCAAAGACTCTGGAAGTTCAAGAGATGGTGCTCGCACTACAGGGGGAGTAGGTGGAACCTTATTTGTAGGCTCCACCTTCTCAGCCTCGGAGTTGATGAGGGAAAGGACGTCCGGCTGTCCATTTCCGTCAAAAGACATGATGGGGTCATCCATGGCATTCCTCCTTACATTTGTTATCACCACCTTCTATAGCGGAAGAGAAAATGTCCATCACCTCTTTCTTAGAATAGAGGTTGCGTCGGCCCATCTTGTGTTTCTTGATGAGACCCTCGTTCTCCTTTCGCCATAGCGTCGTGTAGGTGATGCGCAGCATGTCGCACACCTCTTCACGGGTTAACCACTCGCCTTCTTCTTCGGAAGACTTCTCGTTCAGGCCGCGCTTTGCGCAGACCTCTTCTACAATCTCAGTGACAACCTGCCTGAGGTCATCCATCTGAAGCATTACGAAATTTCCAGTCATATCTTCGCGTTTAATAGTTTCATGCCGCAAAGGTATCGTAATGTCATGGGGTCTTTCCTCGGCAAAAATCAGCACGATTTCTGCCGAGGTATAATTAACAAATCGAGGCTTGTTTTTAACAAGCGAGCCCCGATTACAACGAAAAAAGATGCCCCTAACAGGACATCTCTAAAAGTTTATACGAAATTGGGATTGACCAATGAAAGCAATCGAAGTTTTATGTCGGTAGCATACCTACGCCCTCGTTTAACTTGGTCCTCAGAAATGTTGATGTTGTAATTCAGATCATCAGACAGAACAGCATTGCAAAGAGCTTCTGCCCAGTCATAGCCCTTGTTGATATGGATATCGGGGAATTTCTCCTGAACGGCAGCATGGAAGGTACGGTAGTTGTACTCACCGCAGAGCAAGTTGCCTTTGACCAAGGCTGCGAAGATGTATGCCAGGATGGAGTCTGTATCTTCGAGTTGTTTCCAATCCTGCAATAACTTTTGAATTTCATCCGTCAAGATTGAGACATGTTCCGTAGACAGCATCTCTTCCAGGAGAACATAGGTACTCTTCCTTCCTCTGCGCCCTTGCACTTCTAACAGGGCGACATCTATGACCTGCCTGGCCTCTCCTTTCTTCAGTTTTTGGGTTACTTCCTTCCACTGTGCCTTTGAATAGCGGGCCTTGTCAATACTTGCACCGATGAGGGCTTCCACACATCGCCTACCGATAAGTTTTTCCCAATAAGGGCTTTCGGGTTTCAAGAAAGTCTGAGATATGAGGTCGGCAGCATGAAGGAAACCGTTGTCGAAAATTATCCAATAGTAAAGGCTAAACAGATAAGGATTCTTGTGAAGCAGTCGCTCACGGATAGCATCATTGTTGAGGGAAGAGTCAAGCATTTCGGACAAACGTCCCTTCAAAAGGTTCTCATCGCTCCCCATCAGACTTTGTTGGTAGTGCTTATTACCAGGGAACAAGGATGCCACGATTTTCATCATACCTTTCACGCCCTTGGTTGAAAACATCTCCATCAAAAAGAAGAAGTTGGTCTGTATGAAAGTCATGTCGCCATCATAGGCTTTCTGGAACGTATCCGTAAACTCCTTATACTCTTCTGGATGGTCATAATGCCAACGCCTAAGGGAAAGGATGTTCAGCTCATCTGTCGTTATCTCGGCTACCTCCTGCTTACGGTTCTGCTTGTAAAACCGCTTATACTCTTGGACAGCATCCAAGATTTCCTGTGTGTCGGGCTTCTCGACTTTTTCCGCTATGGCATCTGCCAATCGTCCTTCACCATTGTCAAATAGGAGATAACAGCACAGGCAGTATGCAGATGCTTCACCAGACTCAACAGCTTTTGTGTACAGTTTGTCTATATCAAATCCTTCCTCTGACGACACGGCAGCAAGATTGACAATGACTGATTGCAGCGATTCTGCATTGCCGTCACCAAGGTCTAAGATGTTCTGATGATATGGTTTCAGCAGTTGCCCTTCCAAATCCTCCTTGAACTTGGCATAGACTTCTGCGTGGGCTTCTTTCCAATCTAATAGCACCTTCTCTTCCATGAATCCACAATATATTAGATGGCTTCCAATTCGGGTAGTATTACTGGTCCTTCGCGGTGCTCGTTATGGAGAAACATAATATAATATATAGGAAGGTAAGTGACACCTTTCTTCCTGAAAATCTCCCGTTCATTAGAAAAGACGATTGCATGATTAATACCGTAATCTGGCGTTTTTAGGAATTTGGTAAGCGCACTATGATCAGTATAGTCTTTTCCTGATTTTATCTCTAAGGGAAGCACCGTCAAATTATCGTGGTCATCTACAAGAAAATCCACTTCACCCTTTTTCTTGTTATCATAATAATGCAATTTGAAGCCATGTGCAGCAAGTTCCTGAGCAACCACAGACTCATACACTGTACCAAGATTGATGCTCTTGATGTCTTGCAGAACAGCATTCACATTCAATCCATACAGAAGATTCGTCAACAGCCCCACGTCATTGAGATAGAGTTTAACCAGCTTCTTTTGATCAGACTCAGCAAGAGGAAAACGAGGATTGCTGATAGCAGACACTTCCAAAGCAACGCCAGAGTTGGTTAGATATTCAAACTCATCTGCATAATCGGAGAAAGTTTTTCCTTTCTTGTTTTCTATATTTTTATATACAACGCGCTTCTTCTTGTTTTCCAAGATGCTGGGGATAAGGTCGTAAATCTTGCGAATCTTAAGTTTATGTTCCTCATCATATTGTGAAGCGTCAATGCGATAGAGATTGTGTATGTCCCTATGTGTCTGCCTGACGCGAACCATATTCCGGTCAGCCAGATAATTGTTGATGGCTTCAGGTAACCCACCTACAAGCAGATAATATTGGAAACGCTTCAACAGAATGTTATGTGTACTCTCATCCAAGGGCTCTTCATGACTGAAGTGTTCCCGTATGTTCTCTATCCATTCCTTGCCGACACCTGTGGCCCAAAGGAACTCCTCAAAGTCAAGAGGATACATCTGCTCAATAGTCACACTTCCAAGGGGCACAGAAGGTGTTTCCGACAAAGCAACACCTAACTGGGAACCACTTGCTATAAAACGATAGCGCGATTCCCCGTTGAGGAACTTCAGCATCGTCATCAAGTGAGGATAGCTTTGTATCTCATCCAAAAAAACCAGCGTATCGGTTTTGTCGCCCAAGGGGGAGGAATAGAAGTTGCTCAACCGCATATAGAGGTCGGTGGTTGTATGAACATCTGCGAAAACCTTATCGCCTTCGATGTCTTCTTTGAGGTTGATTTCAACAAAATGTCGAAACAACTTCTGACCAACATAACGGATAAGGTAAGACTTACCTATCTGTCGTGCACCGTTAACGAGCAGAATCTTATTTGGCTCTTCCAAAAGGAAACTTTCCAGGAATGAAGTGAATTTACGTTCAAGCATAACAATGTCATTAAAATTCCGCTGCAAAATTACAATAAAATCTTTATTCAGCAAAGAAAAATCCACTTATTCCGTAGTTTTAGCAATAATTTTGCCAACTTATTCCGATTTTGCCACCGCAAACATACCCACTTATTCCATTTTTAACATCACAAATATGTCCACTTGTTCCGTTCCACGCTTTATAAGTTGGCGCAATCTCGACTTTTTTGCCAGATTGCGCCGAGTTATAACCTATTTAGAAGCTTCTTCCATAAGTGCCGCACGCTCCTCCTCACTCATAGCTTTAAGTATTTTGAGCAAATCTTCCGTGCTATTAACGGTTTGTGGAATTTTGAGCAAATATGAATTATACTCCTGCATCTTGGGTAGCGGATATGAGCCAATATATTTTGACGTAACATCGTTGTTGGAGCTATGTGCCATACTACTTTGTATATATTCCCGTGGAACGCATCCAGAATTGTTCAGATTTGTTGCGAAACTATGACGTGCCCAAGTTGAGGTGGGTGTCTGTTCTAATTTCAATAGCGCGGCTACTTTCTTCATATGTTTGCGAATGTATTTATTGTAGCGCTGTATCACCCACAACTCTTGTTCTGGAGTTTTAGACTTGTCCAAAATGGGGAAAACGCGTTCACCCAGTTTTGGCTTGTTGCCATACCTGTCAAGAATCTTCTGTATCTCTGGCGTAACAGGGAAAATGACTTCACTGCCACCTTTAGTACGACCTTTTGTCTTATGCCTTTGGAATCTCAGTTGTTTTCCTTGTGAAGAAAAATACCAGTTATCATATTCCAAACGAAGAGTGTCAGCCAAATTCTGCCCATTGGCAAAATACATAAAAAGAAACAGGCCAAGGTCGCGGAATAGCGCATTTTTGTCCCTTGGAATAAAGAGTTCCTTGCCATTCTCATCTTTTGCTTCGCCCTTCTCCCAAAACTCATATAGCTGCTGAAAGACTGTCACCGCCATAAAGCAATCCTTCCGGCTTTCCATTTGGTTATAGCCAGAGTCCTTGAACATTTCCTCCGTATTACCTTTAACATAACCTTTTCTGATGGCTCTATTTACCATAGTACGAAAAGTGCGTAGATTAATACCGATATATGTTGTGCTCAATTTGGCCTTCTGCATCTTTCTCACCCAATCTTGTACGAAATCAAAGTTTATCTCAGAAAACTTAACCTCTCTACCATTGTCTCTAATAAAACGATTCCGAGTGTCTTTGCCCACACCAGCCGTCCCAAATTCTCCTTCATTCTTCTTCTCTTGAATATACTCGTCCCAAATAGTGTATATGGTGACATCGTCATTTGAAATTCCATTGTACCTATCTTTGATCCGGGCAAGGGAAAAAGTACCAGCATCGGCCATCTCATACACTATTGGCTTCAGATTGGTGATATGCTTCTTTAGTTGTGCGCGTTTCTCGGAATCACTTCTCACTCTTGTACTTTGCTCGTGCTTGCACATTTCCAACCAATCATTCCATTTGCATTTTTCACCTATTGGCAAATAGAGACGCTTGGAATCCTTGGTTATTCTTAGAACAATTGGCAACTCCTGAAGTTGGTCGTGCTCCAACGGATGGCCAGCTTCATCTCTCTTTGTAACGGCCCACTTGCGTATATCAATAGTAAGGGACACATAGATGCCCTTGTAGTTGAAATTGGCTAAATCAGCCGATTCGGTGAACATGAACTTCTTCTTTGGCATAGCTAAACCCTTTATTTATCGATGATTTCAAATACATTTTGGTGAACATGAGGTGAACATAGACCTCTAAATTCTGTGCAAATTTACGACATTTTCTGCAAACCGCAAAATTTGTAACTCATTTATTTACCGATATTTAGAATTTTTTGAAATTCCATAAAATCACTATGGAAAAGACTCATAATCTGGAGGTCCTAGGTTCAAGCCCTAGCTGGTCCACGTGAATAAAAGGAGTTACAAAATGTTTGTAGCTCCTTTTATTTTGCCTTGTCTGAACGCAATGCTGCAGAGGTGGTTGGGATAAGCTCCGCTGCCGGCTATGTCGTAAACCAGAGAGGAGCAAGACCTTCATCGCCGTCTGCTGCATGTCAGCCAACTGCTTATTTGCAGTCCTCATCGCCAATCAGCATGTGTAGGCACGCGACAGGCACTCGCTGACTGGCTCACCATGCCGTGGCAGCGGACAATGCCCAATTATTGCCTCCGCGGCTCCGCCTTTGCCAAGGAGCTCTGCTATCACACCATCGTTTGTCGAAGGGGTAGCCTTCGTCCGGCAGTTTCTCATCCGCAGTAAGTCTTACTGTGACAACTAAGCCCACAAATACAGGTACCCGTTTTATCATGAGCTTATGGGAATGAATTAGTTTTATAATAAAAAATTGAGCCGAGATGTCCCTTTTGTCTCCGAAGACGAAAAGGTGAAAATCCTCCGAAAATGCCCATGTAACTTACTGATATACAAGAAATTATAAATAATGACCGACTCTTTTGTAACTAACTGGCTATCAAGCGATAACAACTCGCCTTCCAGTTTAAACTAAGTCCGACCTAGTTTAAACTACATCCGACTTTGTTGCGCTTACAAGGTGACTTGTTGTCACAACATCGGCACCTGTACAAGGCGGAATCTCGGAGTTTTTATATAAAAACGGATGGGCTGTCTAAAAAACGGCGGCCTCCTGAATGCTCAGAGGATTCTTTGGCGGCAGAGACTGCTTAGGTTCGCTGCTCCCTCATGCGTGGGGTGTTTTCAAAGGATGCCGTCAAGTTCTGGAGAATACAATTCAGGATGCCGTACGAGGTCCAGTGTCCCGGACGGCAGAACAGAGCTTATGGGACGGACTGAAATCGTTTGGCTTTTGGGTTACGGCATTCCGGGAGTACGACGATGATGTTCGTTATCTTGGCTAAACAGTATCCGTCCCCCCCCCTGATGTTATCTCGGGGTCTGCCCATGCAGAGCCGATGCGCTCCTTCATCTGTCTAGGAGGGGCTTCGGACAAAAAATTATCCCTTTTTCCGAATTTATTTTGTCTGTATGTTCGTCTACAGACAGCCTTGCTGAGGCCAAAGTATCTGATAGCAAACTTATGAGGCTTAGTATGTGTTTATGAAGCTCGGAGCTTCTCGGAAAATGCGCGGAAAAGCCTCAAGCGGCTTGCCCTCTTTTCGAGAGAATATAGGGCGAAGTAAAGTCCGAAAGACGATTATACAGATTATCTACAAAGTCATGTTCTACTTTTGCGCCAAAAATATCGACGAGTAAAGGCATGAGCATAAAGACATTTGTTGACAGGCCGATAACCTCGGTTATGCAGGCTGTTACCATTGTTATCCTGGGGTATTATCAGCCTTATCAGTTTGCCCCTTGAGCAATATCCTGATATCGCGCCGCCTACTGTGAAGGTCTCTGCCACTTATACGGGTGCCAGTGCCGAGACAGTGATGAAGAGTGTCATGGTGCCGCTGGAGGCTTCCATCAATGGCGTGAAAATATGCAGTATATGACCTCTACAGCCTCAAACAATGGTACGTGTACCATCACGATCTATTTCAAGCAGGGCTCAGACCCCAATATGGCAGTGGCGAATGTACAGAATAGGGTGGCTTCGGCGCAAGGGCAACTCCCCTCTGAGGTTGTCCGAAGCGGTATCACGGTGAAGAAGACGCAGAACTCTAACTTGAAAATCATTACCCTCTATAGCCCCAACGGACGCTATGATTCCAAATTCTTGACCAATTATTTGAAGATCAATGTTGAGCCACAACTCTCGCGCATTCCGGGAGTAGGGGAGGTGAATGTCTTCGGAGCAGACTACTCCTTGCGTATCTGGCTTGACCCCGGCAAGATGATGGCCTATGGGCTTGTACCCTCTGATATTGACAATGTCTTGGCAGCGCAGAACTTAGAGTCGCCGACAGGCTCACTTGGGGCTGAGTCGGCCAATACTTATCAGTATGTCTTGAAATGTCGCGGTCGCTACAGCGAAGTCTCGGACTATGAAAATCTCGTTGTCAAGGTTACACCTGACGGTAAGGTGCTGCACCTAAAAGACGTGGCACGGATAGAGATGGGTACAGTCAATTACGACCTGAGGAGTACCACAGAGGAGAAGCCTGGCGCTTCGGCGAGTATCACGCAGGTAGCGGGATCCAATGCCAATGATATCATTAAGCAAATCGACCAGGTGGAAAACCAGGCGCGGAAGGCTCTGCCGCCGGGGATGGTGCTGGCCGACCAGACCAGTGTGATGGATTTTCTCAACGCATCCATATATAATGTAGTGGAGACGCTTATCATTGCGCTCATTCTGGTCATCATTGTCGTGGGCTTGTTTTTGCGCGACTGGCGTTCGATGGCTATTCCTGCCATTGCTATCATTGTCTCGCTCATTGGTACATTTATTTTCATGCGGGTTGTTGGCTTCTCACTCAATTTGCTCACGCTTTTTGCCCTGGTGCTGGCCATCGGCACTGTGGTCGACGACTCCATAGTCGTGGTTGAGGCTGTGCAAGCCAAGTTGGCGAGCGGCTACGAAAGCGTTTACCGGGCTACGATTGAGGCAATGAGAGAACTTAAGTCGGCCTTGATAACAACGTCTGTGGTCTTCATGGCTGTCTTCATCCCGGTCAGCTTTACCAGTGGCACGAGTGGCGTCTTTTACAAGGAGTTGGGACTGACGATGGCGGCAGCTGTGGCGCTCTCCTTGCTGAATGCCATCACATTGTGTCCGGTACTATGTAAACTGATACTCCGTCCGAAGAAACAAAAGGCGGTGCTACAATCCGGAAAATGGATGACGCGTTATGAGCATGGCGTAATAGGCATGCTACATCACCGCAGGTATGTCATCCTCTCGTTGCCAATAGCCCTTGCCCTGCTTGTAATCGCCATAAGGACTACAAAGACGGGCCTTGTGCCGCAAGAGGATATGGGCACCATCGATGTCAATGTGCAGTGCAAGCCGGGATACAGCCTCGCGCAGACGGGAAGAGTGATGGACCAAGTAGAGTCTGTGGTGCGCACGATACCGCAAATCAAGATTTATACCCGTATGGATGGAAGAGATGCACAGCAAAATCAGACATCCTCGGCAGGTTTCCTCTCCGTTCGCCTCAAGACATGGTCACAGCGCAAGGCTAAGGCCGACGATATAGACAGCGTGGTAAACGAGATCTATCGTCGCACCGATTGCATCAAGGAGGCTAAGGTCAACTGCGGCACGCTGCCTATGATACGAGGCTACGGCTCTGCCAGCGGCTTCGAGATATACGTACAAAATCGCTCAGATGAGGACTTCAGCAGCCTTGCGAGGGTCACGCAGCAGTTTCTCGATGAGCTGAACAGGCGTTCGGAGATTTCCAAGGCTCACTCTACCTTTGATATGAGCTATCCGCAATATGAGGTGAAGGTGGATGCTGCCAAGTGCATGATGAAAAATATTTCACCGAAAGATGTCTTGTCGACTCTATCCAGCTATGTCGGCGGCGCCCGAGTCGGCATTATGCCTATTCATGTCAATCCTAAATACATGCATAGCGTCGGTGTATTGATAGGAGATTGCCCAGTGGTGGTAATCGCAGATGGACTTGACGATGGCAAGTCCCAGTCCGTTGCCTTTTTGATTCTCCTTCGTTCGATAGAAACGGGAGAAGATGTGTACAGGGTCCAGTGGCTGCTCATTTGAAGTGTTGGCAATCGTCAGCCCATCGGACGTAACACGAATAGCGATGCTGCCGTCCAGATAATTGTGGCGCACGGCATTGGCAACAAGGTTGGTAATCAGACTGACAAGCAAGGCTTCATTGCAGACTAGCTCGACAGAAGTTTGCGGATAATTTACGGTAATGGTGATATCTCCAGCTATGCTTTCCAGGCGAGGCATGATTTCGCGCACCTCATTGCAAAGGTCAACGTGCTGCTGCTTCTTGAATTGTTTGTTCTCGATTTTTGCGAGCAACAGGAGACTACGGCTGAGGTCGCTTAGATGTCGCAATTCCTGATACATCTCCTGCATTTCCTGCGCCTGATGCTCGGTCATGTGCTCGTCTTGCAGGAGGTTGTCGATCTTGTTTAGCACGATAGCCAGCGGCGTCTGCAGCTCGTGCGAGGCATTTTCGGTAAAAACTCACGGAGCTGTGAAGCCCTGTGTCAGATAAGCGTCCGGTCTGTCGAAGGTCAGTCTGTCACGTGTCCCTTGGTCAGCGCATACTTGCCGCCGCCGGTAAGGCAGAGTACGGCAGCGCCGAGGAGATAGAGCATGGGCAGTTCGATAGCCCAGCCTCCTGTAGCAGGATCTACGGAGAATATCACTGGCAAATGGGCCATGAGAATTGCTACGACCATATTGCCCGCCATGACAACGGCGGCCACGCGTGTCCAAGCGCCCAGGACAATCAGAATTGAGGCTGCGAGTTCTGCCGCCAGGGAGAAGTAGGCGAGGAAGCCCGGCAGCCCGATGCCGGCCAACATACCCTCTATGCCGGCTACGCCGTAGATCAGTTTGTGTACTCCGTGAAAAAGCATCAGGCCGCCTACCATGAGGCGGAGCAGCAACAGCCCGAGGTCGTTGTTGCGGAGGAAATCTTTGTCCATTTTCTTTTCAGTCTAATCATTGGAGACCTCGCTCTTACAGGCCTTGGCAGAGCTATGGCTCCAACTTGGTATTAATCACATTAAAATGAGGGAACGACGCTCAGATAAGAGGAGAAAAACCAGACATCGCGGCACCTGCAATTATCCCAACTCCGCAAAGTTACGCAAAAAGCCGTTATGTTCCTTATAGAACAGACCAAATTAATACAAATTGCCATGATGACAGAGAAAAAGCCCTCCACCATGCTCATTATCTCTCTCAAGCATCCACGACAAATGCTTTTATCGGCCCCGTGTCATTCGGACAATCTATCAGCAGGCGGGTACGATCTGTGAGGAAGGGGATAGCGGCGACCGACTCGTTCTCTCGCACTACAAGTGCTCGGGGTGACAATTTTTTTCGTATATTTTTCGTGTCCGCTTTAAGACTTTTCCTCTGCGTCTCGGGTAGAAGATCCCTCTTGCAGCCTCTCGAGACAAAGACATCGCAAGCCTGCTTCTGGAGATTGTCGGCTGATTGAACTTGACCACTTTATCGGCCGTAATATGAGCGGCTTTGTCGCACAAAGAAAGGGAATGCAAGTAGATGGATGGCGTTTTTTTTGTCGTGCGAACCGGTAGCGGATAAGAGATCAAGGCACAGCCCTTTCTGTATCTGTAAGAAAAAATATTGTGTTTTTGAATTTTCGTAAAATAATATTCGTATATTTGCACACTGTGATAGCTTCATCTGTGCAAGAAGCTGTAAACAAGTGGAACCTTAGACAAAACAAGCTTATTTGGTAGTTGTCGTGTTTGACAGCTCCCCTCTACGACAGAGCATCAGGGCAGTACGAAAAAGTAAAATAGGCCTATGTAAGATCATCAGATAATCATTTTGTAATGAAAGACATTAAAGGAAGTATCATCATCCGGTTACTTGTTTTTATGATTGACATTGTCGTTCTCAATGCCGTTCTGTTGTTTTTCTTACAAAATCGTGTTACTAGTGTCCCTGAGATATTTACAGCCCGTACGAAGTTTTTCTTCTTTGTAATGAACATAAGTCTCGTAGTGGCTGAATATTTCTTGCCACCCATCGTCAATTTGCGCTTTGCCAAGATATCCATGGTCTTCAAGCGCGTGACCGGATTGGTTTTATTTCAGACTTTGATCAGTTTCTTTATCTTGCGGCTTTTTGATTTCAAGGGCGGGCTGTTTAACTTCATGCTTGTAGTCGGTCCCACACTGTTTGTCTGCATATTTGCCTCGAGGGTGATTGAGTTTAGCGCAATTAGACGCTACCGAGCCCATGGAGGCAACATACGTGAGGCGATCTTTGTTGGCAATGATCCGGCGCTGGAACCTCTTTACCATGCGTTGGCCGGGGATCTCTCGCTTGGCATAAGGGTCTTGGGCTTTTATGGTGACGACAGCATCGCAGGTCTGGAGGGCAAGATCAAACAGCTGGGTACGATCAAGGATTTTGACGAGCTGCTGGACAAGATCATGAATACTTCAGACAGGCTTTGCGACTCTGTCTACGTCAGTATTTCGTACAATGACTCCGATCTCATCGCAAAGATTATGGAGGCGTGTGACCGGCATGCCATCCACTTCTTCTACGTTCCGAGGCAATTCAAGAACTATGGGTTTAATCTGAAGGCAGAAAGCATCATGGGAGTGACCGTGATGACTAACTATATCGATCCGCTGCTTAATCCGACCAACAGATTCCTGAAGCGAGCCTTCGATGTGGTATTTAGCTCGATTGTCTGTTTCTTTGTGTTGCTCTTGACTCCGATTATCGGTCTGATCATCAAGATGCAGAGCCGCGGGCCTATCTTCTTTAAGCAGTCCCGTACGGGATTTGACGGCAAAGAGTTCAGTTGTCTGAAGTTCAGGTCCATGCATGTCAATGCCAAAGCCGACACGCTGCAGGCTACCAAGAATGATCCGCGCAAATTTCCCTTTGGCAACTTCATGCGCAAGACCAATATTGATGAGCTGCCGCAGTTCTTCAACGTGTTGAAGGGCGACATGAGCATCGTAGGGCCGCGCCCGCATATGCTGAAGCATACGGAGAAGTACTCCAAACTGATTGACAAATATATGGTCAGGCATCTGTGCAAGCCAGGTATCACCGGGCTCGCTCAAGTCACGGGATATCGCGGCGAGACCAAGGAACTGTGGCAGATGCGAGGCCGTATTGAGAAGGATATATGGTATCTGGAGCATTGGAGTATCGGACTTGATCTCAAGATTATCATAAAGACGGTACTGAGCATCGTTAAGCCTGACAAAAACGCCTATTAGTCTCCGCCCGGCGACGCGGCGCGTGACAATCATATCCATTTACAGAGCTCCCCTGCGGGGTGGCTCTGTCTGTTTATCTGAAGGGGAATGCTTGTACTGCCGCTGCCTGTCAATGGAGCAAGGGACTGAGACCGTAGGACAGACACTTACGGGGGTGTAACAAGCGTCTCTACGTGATGCACCGCGGTTTTGTTGGGTCATCTGGAGGCAAGAAGAAGGGGTAGCGGGAGCTCAGAAGAGTCTTCCCTATCGTCTAGCCATTCGGGAAAAGGTGAATGCCTTATCAGCAACGCCCCTCAGACGGGCGCGGAAGCCCTTTTGCCTAGCAAGGACGGACTACTCTACAGCATCTTGGGGTGGTGGAACTGCATGGACAGGGTTGATGCGCGCTTGCCCAGTACCTTTTTAGGCCGCCTTCCGTTTTTTTATATAATAAATCCGCGATGCTGCCTCAAATAGGTGCCGATGTTGTGAGAACAAGTTGCCTTGTAAGCGCTACAAGGTCGGATGTAGTTTAAACTAGGTCGGACTTAGTTTAAACTGGAAGGCGAGTCGTTATCGTTTGATAGCCAGCCAGTTACAAGAAGGCCAAATCTTGTTTTGCAATTCATTGGATTTCAGCGAGTTACAAAGGCTGTTTGCGCAAATTTTTACCTTTTCGTCTTCGAAGGCGAAAGGGAAATGTCAGTTCAATTTTTTATTATAAAAATATTTTATTCCTGTGGGCCTATGATAACACGGGACGACTATATTTGTGGGCTAGGTTGTCGCAAAAAGATTATCGGCGGAGGGGAGGGCGCAAGACGAAGACCAATCTGTCGAGAAGTTATGTTGGCGGGAAAGGGTTCCTGGTGGAGGCGGGCTGTGGGTGATGTAAACGGGTGTCGTCTGCTGCACTTGGTTTGATGGGCCGCTCAGCGTGTGCTTGTCGCGGACGTATGCCTGCTGATTGGCGAGGAGAGCTGTGGGTGAGCGATTTGCTGACATTCAGTCGCCGATGATGAAGGGCTCTTTGCCTCCCATGACTTTTGGCAGGCCCGATAGGGAGACGGCTGGAGCCTTCATGCTACGAGGCAGCGGGGGCAAGGCGATGAACGGGGGCGCATGATGGCGCATCTGGAGGCGCAGCATAGGCTTGTGGGTGAGACAGACAGCAACGGGACTAGGCCTATACGGTCCTGTGTCTGTCTGTTTGTCCTCCTGTCCCACATTTGTCAGCAGAGGTGCGGATAAAAATACGACCGTAAGGGCTTCTCTTGCGAGAGAGCCCTTACGGGTATGACGGTGGTGCTCATGTCGTGAGTTCACCAGGTCGACTACGCCTGCCCAAGTGCATCAGCTCAATCCATATCAACCGCCATGCGCTCGACAGGGCGGAGATTGATGTCTATCTCAAGGCCAGGCGATGGGCAGAGGCTGCCCACATGGCTCAGGTGAGAGTCATGCAGCTCCGACAGGAGCAACAGCGGGGCGGCGATGGTGCCACTGACAGTGCCGGATACGACATCATCCGTCTCGGCTTGCTCGGGCAGTGGGCGGAGGGTGCCTGCGGTATGCGTCAGTCTGCGCTTGCCCTGCGCTTGGCCCGCCAAGCCGACAGTCTGCTGGACAGATACCCCAATAGCGACGGTATGACATCGCGACTGGCCAAGGTCTATCTCGATCTGGATCAGTATCAGGCAGTCATAGATCTCGCTGCAAAGGCCCGCGTCCTCAGTCACGAGATCAGATCGGCCGAACTGCGGTCACTCATGGCGACGCTTGTCTATGCTTATACGCGCTTGGGCAATATGGATCAGGCTGTCCGATGTATGAGGATACTCGACAGTGTCCAGCAGGCCTTTGTCAATCAGCAGTACAATCTGGCCGCCAGTAGTCATGCGGCGATGGTGGAAAATGGCCATCTCAAGGACACCCTCTACCGGCGCAAGCTCTACGAGCTGGTTGGCCTGTGCTTGTTTGTGATTCTTATGGGCGCACTCGTTGTGACGCGCCTATGGCGCAAGGAGCATTTGCGCAATATCCGCTATATTTTCCGCTATATCAAGACAGCCTCTAAGATGCAGCAGGATGCAGATTGCCATACTGCCGTTCAGAACAAGGATATGGCGGCCATTCTGAGAGAGGTAATGCGAGCCGATAAATCTTTCGTGCTCCCCGATATCCCTGTCCAGCAGCTGGAGTCCAGAGTAGGCATGAAGCTATATGCTATCAATCAGAAGCTGCGCGAGGACTGTCAGACCACGCTCAAGCAGCTCATCCTTGAGATGCGCCTCGAGTATGCTTGCCAGCTACTCGAGACGACCGACTATGTCTTGGAATATGTAGCGCAGGAGTCCGGATTTGGATCGTTGCGCACCTTCCTCCGTCAGTTTAGGAGTCAGTACGACCTCACTCCTACGGAGTACCGCAAGCTGAGCAAGCAGGAGCGAGTCAGACTCAAGGACGCAGACTCGGACTGATCCCTTTGCTGTCAGGCGGGTGGCAGAGAGACTCTGCCACTTCATCATCCCGCCGCACATGTGCTGGCGTCAAGTCGCCTTCTGTAGAAGCGAGATTGGGGATATTTTAAGCGGAGAGGCGAATGTCTGCTAATTGTAATTCAGTGAATTGTGAAAAATATCCGAATCGGCGGCATAAAATCGAAAATCAAAAATTTGGTCATCTGACGCTCTTTTTGCTACCTTTGTCATAGTCCTGCCTCAAGCTGATATCGGGCGGACGTTATACCAGTAAGTCATGAAGATATACAGTCATAAGTTTGTCCTGCTTCTCAGCGTGTTGCTGTTGTCTGGAGTGGGCCGTACCGCTTGCGCCCAAGATGATGTAATGACTAGGCTCAAGCACTTCTTTACCAACATCGCAGCGTATCACCACCAGTATACTCAGGAGAAGGTCTATCTCCATCTTGACAACAATGCCTACTTCCCGGGCGAGACCCTATGGTTTAAGGCTTACGTCGTAGGTGCCGGCACGCTACTGCCGACCGATATGAGCAAGGTACTCTACGTCGAGCTTCTGACGCCGGAAGGCGAGCTCATGGAGCGTAAGACTTACCCCATACTCAATGGACGTACCAATGGAGAGTTTCATCTGGACAAGATCGTCCATACCGGATACTACGAGGTGAGAGCGTATACCCGCGCGATGCTCAACTGGGACCCTGCCTACGCCTTCAGTCGTGTCATCCCCATATACGATGCGCCGCGGGACTCACTCTGCTACGGCAAGCTCTCGATGTACGACGAACCTCTCGACGGCGATATTGGTATCAAGCGGCCTGCGACAGCTGTGCTCAAGTCTCCGGACACCCGACGCGAGGGGCATCTGCTGTTTACCGCCTATCCCGAGGGAGGACATCTGGTCCATGGGCTGGCAGGCCGCGTGGCCTTCAAGGTGACCGATACTAAGGGGCATCCCGTCGAGGCCTCCGGCCGTCTCTGCCGTGCCGACGGCACGGAGATAGCCCCTGTCAATGCCGTACACGAGGGAATGGGCCTGTGCCAGGTGCCCGCAGATTGGACGGGAGGCTATATAGAGCTGCAGAGCGGTGAGGGCAAGGCTGAGAGATTTGACTTGCCCGAGGCTCAGGAGGCGGGCTGTACGCTGCAGGTCCTCCCGGGCGACAGCGGGGGACTGGCGGTACAGGTCAGGGCCAATGCCGCTTTTGGCCAGCGGGTACTGGGGCTAAGCGTCACCTGCAGAGGCGTGGCCTGTTACTTTGATACGCTTTATGTGGAGGCTGGCGTGACCAACTATCGCCTGCTCCCACGTCAGGACCTCAGGGACGGCATCCACCAGATTACGCTGTTTACACCGGAGGGCGCTGTAGTGGCCGAACGGCTCAGTTGGGTGATACCTCGTCGCAGACCGATGGAGCTCAGCGTGGCGCAGAGTCAGGAGAGTTACAAAGCCTTTTCGCCCATAGCCCTCAACTTCACCCTCACAGACGGTGAGGGGCAGCCGCAACAAGGTGAGTTTTCGCTCGCCGTGCGCGATGTGGACGGTGAGCTGGAGGCCGACGGGGCCGATATTACCACGGACTTGCTTCTGGCCTCCGACCTCAAGGGATACATCCACCAGCCGGAGTACTATCTCGCGTCTTGCGACTCCACTCATCTTGCCCATCTCAACTTGCTGCTCATGGTGCAGGGATGGAGACGCTATGAGTGGAGTGAGATGTCGGGGGTCAAGCCCTTCCGTCTCAAGCAGCCGGTAGAAGATGGTCTCCTCGTCGACGGCAAGGTGGTGGATTTTAGCTCGGCTCACCGCGGCAAGCCTCATATCGACGTCAACTTGATGATCATGCTCGGGCAGAAGTTTGTCAGCGGCTCCACGGTCACTGATAGTCTGGGCAATTTTGCTCTGCTTGCCCCTTCGTTTTACGGAGACGGTATCGGCTATTTTACTACGACTGTTAAGGACAAGCGACAGCGCTGTGGCGTGGCGCTCAACAGAGGTTTTTCGCCTGCTCCGGCGGCTTATGAGCCAGAGCAACTCCTCATTAGTCCCCCCGCCACGGACATCTCTCATGTGCGGCAGCCTCAACTGTTTGAGTGGACCGATACCTTGCCCAAAATTGTCCACCTCCCCGAGGTGCGGGTCAAGGATAAGCAGCATTTCTTCCCCTATGGGTCGCGATATACGTGGCTTGGCGGTGAGTCAGCTGGCCTGCGCTATGCGACGATATACTACAATATAGAGCAGGAGCTGGAGACCGAATTGGACAAGGGCGATACTGACCCCTCTCTATGGGACTGGCTCAAGCAGCGCAACAAGCATGTAGATGTGGAGTTCAGTATGAATGCGACTACGGGGACACATGACAACGGCCGCTCCGAACTTAGTGATTACAGTCCGGCGCAGCAGCAGGCTATGCGGCTGAGCCAGGGGGATATCAATGTGGTGCCCGGCAGCGGTACTCCCATCGTGAGGTATAAGGGCCGTCCGGTCATCATCCTAGTCGACAATGACTTGCCCAAGCAAGAGACCGACTTCTCCATGAGCGAGATACGCAGTCTCGTCATTGCCGAGGCCCCTGAGGCCATACGGCACTTTATCCCTTCCTTCCAGGACACTTCGGGTGACATGCCTGTGACCTTCCTGCTTTACAGCCGAGTGGACCAAAACTTGCTCAACTATCGTAAGGGCCAACGCATCACTGTGCTGCACGGCTACTCCAAGTATGAGGAATTTTACAGCCCCAATTACCGCACGGTCGATGCCCCTACGCCTGAGGACGTAAGGCGTACGCTCTACTGGGCACCCAGCGTCATCACCGACAAGGCGGGAAAGGCCTCGGTCTTGCTCTTCAGCAACAGCCGGCCGACCCAGCGCATCCATGTCACGGCAGAGGGGATGAGCGTGACGGGCCAGACATTCAGCCTCTCACGATAAGGCGGAGGCTACTGGAGAGGATTTAGAGGGATCCCGTCGTCTTGTCAGACAGGCACATACAGACAGGACAGCCGATCGAAGCGGCTGTCCTGTCTGCGTATATGAGATGGAGAGGATAGGTTATGGCCGTGTACGGACGCGTTGGCTACCTATCCCGACGGCCCATCGGCAGAAGTCACATTGTGTGCCTTGCCGGCTACGGCCGACGTATCATTACTGTGTGGCGTCCAGTCGGAAGACAAGGCGCTGCACGCCCTCCTGCCAGCGGGATGAGGAGATACGGAAGTGGCCGATCTCTCCCGTATGGGAGACGTGCTGTCCCGCGCAGAGACACTCATCGTAGGGACCCACGTGCACAATGCGCACGGTCTCACTGGCATCGTCGGGCAGACGGCTCATGTCAAAACGCTGAGCCACATCGGCCTGCGTAGCATACTCTATCCACACCTCTACATCCTCCGCGATAATCTCGTTGATGCGGTCTTCGAGCGCTTGTATCTGCTCCTGCGTGAGCGGGACGGGAAGATGGTAGTCCAGCTTGGACTTCTGACGCTCCACGTGTGCCGAGAAGGCACGGCCGCAGTGGTAAGTCTGATCCATCAGTCCGTTGAGTAGATGCTCGGCTGTGTGGGCTGGGGGATACTCTTGCTTGTTGTGGGAGTTGAGGAGAGGGGCTTGTGGATTTTGAGTCATGGTTGGGAAGATGGAGAGTGGATAGAGGAGAAGTTGGCTCGCAACTGCAGACGCCGGTCAGAAGGGATAGCCGATGGCGAAGTGCAGGGCGAGTCCGTCGGTAAATTTCTTGATATTGTAGTACCCGCTCCTATGGTTGTCTGCGGGATCGTGGATGGCGATACCGAGGTCAAGACGGAGCACGAGGAAGTCCATGTCGTAGCGCAGTCCGCAGCCGGTACCAAGAGCGATATCGGAGAGGAAGTGCTTCAGTTGGAAGGTACCGCCGGGGCGGAGATCATTGTCGCGGAGCAGCCATACATTGCCCGCATCGACAAAGAGAGCCCCGTGTAAGCTTCCGAAGAGCTGGAAGCGATACTCTGCGTTGGCTTCAAGCTTGATGTCGCCGGTCTGGTCCATGTAGGAATACTTGGACTTGGGCGTGTAGTAGTGACCGGGACCGATGGTGCGTATCTGGAAGGCGCGTATACTGTTGGCACCTCCGACAAAAAATTGGTCACTGTACGGCGCATAGTCTGTATTGCCGTAGGAGTAGATGATGCCTCCCATGAGACGAGTGACGATCTGGCTTGTACGGTCGATGCGGAAGGTATTGTGAAGTTCTGAAGTCACCTTGACATACTGGGCAAAGGGGTTGTGAAAGAGATTTTTGTTCTTCTCACTCAGTTTGCGTCCGCACAGGGCGTAGATGCCCGAGGTGATATTGCCGGCCTCCTTAACTGATAGTTGCCACCAGAGAGGATTGCGATGTACGGTAGCTGACTCCATATAGGTATAGGTGTACTGCATCGACGGCACAAAGCGGTCCCGCATACTCGAGTAGAGGGCTGGATTGGCCGACATGATGGAGTCAAACTCGTGGGTGCTGCTGATGAGCTTGTCATACTTGAGGCTGAAGGGAATGAGCTGGTGGCGCGATGTCGTATTGCGGTGCCAAGAGTAGGTGACGTCGATGCCCGAGGAGAAGAGGTTGAAGTAGCCGGCACGATTGAGCCAGTCGGCGGTGAGGGAGAAGGAAGTGGCTGTGGGGAAACGGAATGTGCGGCGATTGATGCCCGGGAAGACGATGTACGGGTAGTCGGCGGAAATCTGCGTGCCTATTTCGTAAGAGTTGAAAAGAGAATTGTGGCGTGTATTCTCGCCGTTGATGCGCCACTCATAGTTGCCGTAGAGCTTGAAGTTGAGGAGCTCAGCTCCGCGGAAGGCATTTTTGCGCTGCAGGCTGAAGGTCAGTCCGGGACCGAGGCGGTCTCCGTTTTTCTCCGTCACATTGACTTCGATGTCGGAGGTATAGGGCTTATCGAGTACCGCGTCTATATAGAGATCGAGCGTGTCTTGACCGCTCTTGACAGTGAGGTCGCGCAGATTGGGACGCGCTGCGGTGGACGTGGAGTCCCGCAGAAGGGCCAGTGAGTCGCGGCGCTGATAGGAGAGGCTGAGACTGCTGAAGATGCCGAGTGAGGAGAGCATCTCCTGTGTCTTTTCCTGGTCATCCTGACGATAGAGGCTGTGGGGACGGTGTGCGATATTTTGCATCCAGACAATAGGCCTGAGGGGTATCTTGGAGCCACTGTAGATGATGTTGAGGCCATGGCGTGACCATATATTGGTCGCCTGTTGCTGGTCTGAGTTGCGCACGGTGATGTAGGTGTTGCCTATATACCAGCGCTCGCGGGATAGGGGCGGCAGTCCTTCCTTGGGCTGCATGACAAGCTGGACCTTGTAGGGACGGACCAGTGTGTCGGCCTTGTAAGTCGCCGAGTTGGCGCGATAGAAGTAGTAGCCGTCGTTGCGGAAGAGCTTCTCGAGACGGCTCTGCTCGCTTGTGAGCTTGGCGACGCTGAAGGCATCACCCTTGCGCAGGAAACTCTCGCGTCGGCTGTGCCGGATGAGACTGTCGGCAACAGGCGGAAAATCTCTATAGGCAATACTGTCGAGCGTGAAGACGCGGCCAGGAGTGACAAAGTAGTTCATCTTGGCTTTGCGGTTGCCCTTAGGCTCGATGACATACTTGACATTGCCGTGAAAGAAACCATAGTTGTGCAGCGTATTGGTGGCTACCTTGATACGCGTAGCGGGATTGACAGATGTGATAAGCACTGGTTCGCTGGCAAAACTCCGATACATCCATTTGGCAAAGCCGGATGGCTTGTTGACATATCGGTTGTAGGCCCACAGACCTATGGGAAAGGGTGTACGATGGTAGGCACTGCCAAAGAGAGAGTTGTTGGGCGCTATTTCGAGCACGGCATTGACTTCTTCTGCGGCTGTTTCCAGAGCTTGGGCTTCGGCCTTGGACAGCTTGGTCTCAGAGTGCCTGCCTGTCTTGAGGGAGTCTGCAGAGCCGAAGGCTCCCTCCAGTGAACCGTGGAGAAGATTGTCCACCCGCTTTGCGGCATCTGCGATGGAGATGATGACGCCTGTGGTATCGCGGGCGATTTTCTTGGGCTTCTGGCCCTGACCCAGATAAGTGATTTGGTGAATGCCTGTATAGAGGGTCTCGCCCTCGGGCAGGTGGCTTGTGGTGGAGCAGCCGGCAAGGGTGAGGGACAGTAGCAGGAGTCCGAGAAGGAATAAATGTAGGTGTCGTCTCATGGGTTATGGATTTGAGCTGACAGGTATGACGTTGACTCCCTGGGGCGCCGAAGTGGCTTTCTTGCGCTTCCAAAGGATAATCTCACGGAAGTTGGTGAACTTGCGGCGCAGCACCAGACCGGCGCCAGCCGATGAATACTGTCCCTCAAGGGGATCCTGCGTATCGTGGTCGTAGAAGAGGCGGACATATCGCGAAGCCTCTTGATTGAGTCGGTATTCGAGGGAGATATTGTCGATGAAGCTCTGATTTTCTTGGGCATTGGATGAGCCCGCACTTACTTTGCCTCCGATAATGAAGGTCACACGGTCGTTCCATAAATGCTTAGAGAACTGGAAGGAGTAGTCCGTCTGCGCATTGCCTGACGCAGTGGTGGAGCCCTCTACGCCCACGGAGAGGTCGATGCTCTTGAGGGCTTGACCGGCAATATTCTGGATCTGGCTTTGCAGGAAGGAGTTGAGAGCATTGTTGGCCTTGAAGGAAGACTTATTGGTGGAAGTCAGATACATACCGGTGGCAATCAGACTGATGGCGACCTTGTTCTTCTCCTCGGCTGACATGGAGGCGAGTTCGTTTTGCACGTTCATATCCTCTGGGGCTTCAATGAGGAATTGCAATCCCATGTCACTGAGTGTCTGCGTGATCTGCACACCTACGTTGAAGGAGACCATACGCGTATTGCTCCCTTCGTCGTTGACAGAGGCGCGCGTCGTTTCCATGGCTGTGATATGCAGGATCGGATTGGACGCCTCGCCGTTGAAGGCAATATAGTTGTCCCCTGTGAGCTTGAAGGTCTTGAGCGGAATGAAGGGCAGCGCGTATTTGAGCTCACCGCTTGAGAGGGTGTAGCGTCCGATAAGGGAAATATCGCCGCTGGGGAAGTACTTGAGGTTGAGATTGCCGCCGCCTCGACAGTCAAAGTAGCTCTCGTTGTCGGCTGAGAGCTCACAGTGGAGTTTGGCGGCATTGCTGATACTGATAGCCATATCGACAAAGACTCCGCTGGGAGGCTGGATGCTCTCTACGGTATCGGTCTTGGTCGTATCACTGAAGTCGACAAACTCGACTAGTCCGCTCAGCTGATCCTCCACAGCCAGAGGCCCGTCGGTCATGACATAGGTCATCTGGGTACCCTTGAGGACCTTGAGCTTGCCCTTGACCCGCAGGAAGTCTGTAGTCCCCTTGACGGTGGCGTTGAGATCGGAGTAGATTTGCCCGAAGACTACACTCTGCTTGGTACGGGGCGAATTGACAATCTCAAAATTGTGGGCCTTAAAAGCCAGGTCAAGGAGGATGTGGTCGAAGTTGGAGAAGTCTACTGTACCGGTGGCCAGCAGCGGGTTGTCATTTCTGGACGAGTAGAATAAAGTGCTGTCCAAGCGGAGGCAGCTGTGGTCTATGTGGATGGGCTTGTCAGCCATGAGTAGGTCTACCCCGTAGAGCGGAGACTGCACATGTATGCTGTCAGGCTGCAGATTGCCGTCAAAGATGAGCTTGTCGGTAGGTCCGCTGATGGAGAGTGCGCCAGCCACTCTGCCGTCCAGGGCGACACTGCCGTCGGAGGGCATGAAGCTATTGAGCAGACGACATGGGAACTGCTGCAAGGTGAGCGTGGCGTCGAGGCTGCCGTTGCCTTGGCTCAGATAGGTTCCGTCAAAATCTGCCACTTCTTTGCCTTGGCTCAGTATCATGGCGTTGAGATAGTGCACAGTACTGCTCTTGGGCAGGTAGACGAGGTCTGCGCCGAAGTCGCCCATCTGGTAGCCCTCATAGCGGAAATCGTTGACATCTATGGCTCCTGAGGCCGACACCTGCTTATCCTGACGGATGATGTGGAGGTCTCCGCTGAGCAGTCCGCCGAGGTCGGGAATGTAGGGCAATACTGTGGAGAGCTCGTCGAGATTGATGCGGCTCAAGCTGAGGGTAATGTCGTCGATAGAGTCGCTCTTGGGGGCGATAATCTTGAGGCCGGTGCGATCATCGGCGAGGAGATTGATGTCGGCGCTGATGTGGTCATCCTGAGTGAGGGTGAGGTAATTGTCGGTGTTGACCTTAAACTTGCGGTAGGCGATAGTGGAGGTCTCGGGGAAGAGGTGGAAGGTGATGCCACCCGTACTGGCGAGTTCTCCCTTGAGGCCGATGTCGAGCCCTGTCTTGCCCTTCTCATCCTTAAAGAGGCTCTGAACTGAAAATCCGTTCTTGAGCAACTCGC
Source organism: uncultured Prevotellaceae bacterium (assembly GCA_900316315.1). Lineage (GTDB taxonomy): Bacteria > Bacteroidota > Bacteroidia > Bacteroidales > Bacteroidaceae > UBA6382. Next base: position 10,782 of record ONCK01000023.1, on the reverse strand, counting down.
CATTGAGTGAGGCGACGAAACGGTTGGGGTTGTGCTTGTCAGTATTGGCTATCTTGCCCGCTACTCTGATGCCGGTGCTGTCTTGATAGATCCTGGCGGTCGTCTGATCGAGCAGGAGGCTGCCCGTACGGAACTTGTCCACACTAAGTTGCCCATTGACGCCGTCGGAGGGGTTGGTGCGAAAGTCAAGATGTAGATTGTCAAAGTCGTATCCGTTGATGCGGAGTAGTTTTGAGACAGCGTTTTGACGGCTGGCCGATATATTGAGCACCATGTCGGGCAGGAAGTCCTTAAGACGGTCCTCGTCGATGTCTGCCGACTTGATGCCCTTTATCAGATGGTCGACGCACTTGCTCAGACCGTCGGTCAGATGATAGACATTCTGGTCTGAGGAGAGGTAGGCGGAGAGATCGCCGTTGAGAAGCTTGGCAAAGGTGGAGTCCTTACGGCTCAGGAAACTGAAGTCGACGTCGTCGGCCATGTAGCCTTGAGAGGGGGTGACGAAGTTGAGATATTGCAGACACCCCTTTGCCTGGATGTGGCTGCCGTCAAGGACATAGAGCCCCTTAATGTCTATATGACTCATCAGATGCATGGAGTCTGCGGCGGCAGAAAAGTACTTGAGAGACAGGTCGTCGATATAGCCTTGGACCGAGGCGCTGACCTGGTGCTTGGAGAGGAGGGCTGCAATCTGTGTGTTGGCTTGGAGCATGTCATTGTCAGCCTTGATATGGGCTTGGAGATTGCCCCCGACGAGGTTGGCTTGGATCTGCGTATGGCTGAGAGGCAGAGTGTCATAGCTGAGTTGCTGGATATGGGCCTGCGCTGAGAGCCTTGTCGTACGGGCCAGCATGTCAAATCCCCGTCCTTTGGCCTTGGCACGAGCGGTAAGCGGAGTAAGCGGCAACGAGGGCATATAGGTGCGCAAGGGGAAGCGACGGGCAATGATATCCAGGTCATAGGCGAGTGTCTGATAGTCTATCTGTCCGTTGATTGTCAGACTGCCGCGTCCGCTGTGGAGTGTAGAGCGGGTAAGAAGCTGACTGCCGTGCATCTTGAAGTTGCCGCCAAGCAGCAACTGGGCAGGTATCTTGACTCCGTCGGGGATGAGCTTGCTATAATAGCCGAGGTGGCCGGTGCGCAGCCTATAGTTGAGGTCGAGACTTCGGCTGCGGTCGCTCATGAGATGGGTTATCTTGCCTCTGGCGGTCAGATGGGCTACTCCCTGCAGGTTGACATCAAGCTGGCGAACCGTCAGGCGCTCCATATTACCGATGATGTGCCCCTTGAGTCTCAACGGTACATCAGGATAATAGTGCAGAAGAGACTTGGCGCTGTTTCCGGTCAACAAGAGGACGTCTTTGCGACCTACCTTGCCGCTTGCTCTCACGTCCATCTCTCCCCGACATGGGTCACCGACTGACTGCCAAGGCAATCTGACGCAGGCTTGCAGGTCGGTATAGGGAGTCTTGATATGGATGGTGGGTAGCTGTATCCCCTCTCCGTCGAGGGTTAGCTGCCCGTTGAGACCTTGTAGCTGGAGCCCGCACTGCTCGCGGCAGGCCAGCTGAGAGATGCTTATGCGGATGCGCCCGTCTTGATAGCTGAAGGTGTCTGCTTTGAGGCTGAGGCCGCTCAGCAAGAGATGATTGGTATCCAGACCTTTGCTGTAGGCGGCATAGGGGATGTCATAGCTTATCTGGCTGCTATCTAGCTGGATGTGGCGGGCGCTGTAGCGTCCGGGGCCGAGGGACAGCAGGAGACTGTTGATACGGCCGCGGCCGATGTCGGCTCCGATCCTCATCGAGTCACCCGGCATCTGCAGGTAAAGTTTGGTATTGTTGAGGCGGGCATCTCCTAGTGAGATAACCATCTTGCTCGGCGGCGAGGTGGTGTCTTGCTTGGCGGTGTCGCAGAGCAGTACTCGAATATCAGCGTCAGAGAGGCGCAACTTGCTCACGTCTATCTGCTGCGTGAGCAGGCTATAGGTAGCAGGAGGATCGGCGACCAACTCGCCGATGACGCCGATAATCTGAGTATTGCTGATGAAGCTCTTGGTATTGACACTGGCGTCGCGGAGCTCTATGCCCTCGACATCGACTATACTGTGCAGCAGGGGAAGTAGCTTGACCTTAAGGCGCAGGTTGCGCGCGGCCAGCAGGGTATCGGATGCCTGGATGGCCTGCATGCCATTGACGCTCAAATCGAGTGGAAAGGCAAGCCTTATGTTGTCAATATTAATCCGTGTCCCCGTCTTGCTGCTCAGATAGCTGGCGGTGCGGTCTACTACCCAGTTTTGTATAGGAGGTATATAGATGGTTACGGCGAGCAGTAGAAACAGGATAAAGGGACAGGCAATGATGATTGACAACCATTTGAGTACCTGTGGGAGCCGTTGAGTCTTCATTATTGAATGCAAAGGAAATATTTTTTATTGAAAAAGCGAAGGACTAAGTCCCATTTTTCCTCGCCCGATACCGTGATAGAAGTCATACTGGCGGTAATGTAGCTCATCGGTGGCCGAGAAATATGTCCGGATGAAGATGACATACTTTTTGGCGGAAGGATAAAAGGAATGAAAAGGCAGATGGCTGATTACAGACTGAGAGAGTTTTGACCTAATGTTGCTGCGGAATGTACATCGCGGCCTTGTCTGTGCGCAATGTTGGACGAGAGGGCGAGGGCACCGTATCCCTTGCCTATAGTATACGGCCTGTCATTTGTGTGTAGCCTTGGTCTGGATGGTCTTTCTGACCCTTTGGGAATCGGCCGGCTGTCTGGCTTTATCACTCAACTTCGGCGCGGACTTGGCAGACACAGCGGGCTGCTTGGCCTTGGGAGCGGGCGCCTCGGAGGCTTTGACTTTGGCTCCTTCCACGGGATGTGACGCAGCGGCAACCTTGGCTTTGGCTTTGTTTTGGGCGTCGAAGCTGTCGGGCACGAGGTTGCCATGTTTGTCAAGCAAGCCGTAGGTTGTCTTGAGCACGCTGAACTCGGTACGGCGGTTGAGGGCGTTGCACGTGTCTTGCTTGCTCTTAGACAGATGCTTGATAAAGTCTTCCGTGAGCACGTCGCCCTTCTTGAGGAAGGGGTACCGCTCAGCAAACTTGCCCGTAATCGTCTTGGGCTTGAGCTTGCCGTAGCCGCGGGCTACGACGCGGTTTTTTGCTATGCCGTGGGAGGTGAGATAGTCGACGACTGCCTCAGCACGGTGTTGGGAGAGACGCTGATTGTATTCCTGCGAGCCGCGATAATCACAGTGGCTGCTCAGCTCGATGGCAATACTGGGATTTTGCTTGAGGAGGTTAACGAGGCCATTGAGCGCCGGGATAGATGAGGGCTTGATGGTGGCCTTGTTGAAGTCATAGAATACATTGTGCACAAGCACAGGGATATTGGCAGAAGGCAGGGGAAACTGGAGGGTATCCTCATGACTCTCGTTGAGATGGGGCACTTGCAGCTCTTGGCTGTAATTCATGTAGCCGTCGCAGGTAGCTAGGAAGATGTATTTGACGCCTGGCTTGACGGCGACTTGGAAGGAGCCGTCGAGCTGCACGGCGGGGCGCAGGTTGGTGCCGTCATCGCCGACCATGTAGACTACTGCTTTGGGGAGCTCGTAGCCATCTTGCTCGTAGACCCATCCTTTGACCGACTGGACGACTTCTGGACACTCAAAAGTGTAGATCATGTCCCAGCCGCGGCGGTTGGCGCGATTGGAGGTGAGGTAGCCACGATTGTGGATGCCGTCAAAGGTCATGCCGAAGTCGTCGCCGCTGCTGTTGACGGGACTTGGAAGCGCTGTGACGTGCCATACGGGATGCTTGGCGTCGGTCGTGTCAAGCGTGGCCTTGTATATGTCGAGCCCACCGAGTCCCGGACGGCCATTGGACGAGAAGTAGAGGTCGCCGTTGGGACGGAAAGTCGGAAACACCTCGTTTCCCTTGGTATTGATTTCGGGCCCGAGGTTCTCAACGGTACCGATGCCGTAATCTGTGAGTTCGGCGCGCCAGAGGTCAAGGCCTCCTTGGCCGCCGGCCATGTTGGAGACGAAGTAGAGCCATCGCCCGTCGGGGGATACAGCGGGATGGGCATATGAGGTCAAGGTGTCGTGGGAGATCTGTACGAGCTGGGGCTCACTCCATGAGGCGTCAGAGCGGGACGAACTGTAGATTTCTGCCAGTCGGGGGTAGTTGGTGTCCCAGCGACAGCGGGTGAAGTACATGGTCTTGCCGTCGGGGCTGAAAGCACAAGCCCCCTCGTCGTACTGACTGTTGACGGGGCTGGGGAGCGCCTCGGGCTTTTGCCAGTGTCCCTTCTGATCCTTCTTGGCCGTAAACAAGTCGCCGCTCTTCATGCCTGTGACGCCATTGATATCGTCGCCTTGCGCTTCTTTGCGGGTTGAGGTAAAAAATATCTGGTCTGCTTGAAGTACGGGAGAGTAGTCGTCATAGTGAGAGTTGAAGAGCCGGTCAATCCTGACGGAGTAGCTGGAGCCGCGCTCCTTGATCTCTGGGGCTATGGCGCAGCTCTGCAGGCCCGTGAGTGAGAGCTGGTGGCCTGGATGCTGCTGCAGATAGCGGTTGTAGTCGGCTGCGGCGCCCTTGTAGTCACGCATGATGCGCTCCATCTCTGCGAGGTAGAAGTAAGTTAGGGTATCTGTATACCCATAGCGGGCGGCATTGCGGTAGCCGGCCAGAGCCTTGCTGACATAGTTGAGACGGCGGTTGCTGTCGCCCACCTTGTAGGCCACTTCTCCGCGCTTCTCCTTGTCCTTGAGGGGAATCTTGGTGTATGCCTTGCCATACCATAGCGAAGCCTCGTACCACTCTCCGATGGAGGCGGCTTCGTTGCCCTTGCGGATGAAGCGGTCAGGGCTGCATCCGGCGAGCAGGAGCAATAGGGCCAAGGTAAGACATCCGTATTTCATACTTTAATATAACTCGGATTGTGCCTTTTTATTGCTCAAACGGCTTGCGAAATGTACAGCCGTTCTTCCATTCCGAACAGCCGTAGGCCGTCTTGCCCTTAATGATGACTCCCTTGCCGCAGACGGGGCACGGTTGCCCGACGAGCGGGTCAGTGGTACCGGCGCTAGCCTGACCGGGGGCCTTGGGCTTGGCCTTGCTGGTAGCAGTCTTGGTCGTGCGGGTACGGCTGCCCTTTCGCCCCTTCTCCGTCTCGGTATAGGCGACATGCTGGCTGCTATTGTCTTGGAGTACCTCGAGGACGATCTGCTGTACCATCTGCTTCAGCTCATCAATAAACTGGGACGCGCTGTACTTGTGGTATTCTATCTCGCGCAGCTTCTTTTCCCAGCGCCCCGTGAGCTCAGGGCTCTTGAGCAAGTCTTGATGGATGATGTCGATAAGCTGCTCGCCGGTGGGCGTGGAGTAGATGCTCTTGCGCTCCTTGACGATATAGTGGCGGCGAAAGAGGGTCTCGATGATGGCTGCCCGGGTAGAGGGGCGGCCGATACCGTTCTCCTTCATTGCCTCACGCAGTTCCTCGCTCTCTACGGTCTTGCCCGCAGTCTCCATAGCCCGCAGGAGAGTCGCCTCGGTGTAGGGCTTGGGCGGCGTAGTCATCTTCTGGCTCAGCTGGGGCGTGTGCGGCCCCGACTCGCCTTTGGTGAAGGCTGGGAGAAGCTTCTCTTCGTTCCCCTTTTCCTTGTCTTCCTCTTTCTCTTCCTCTGATTTGGTGTCTCCTGTGTACACGTAGTGCCACCCTTCGTCCTCGATGACCTTGCCCGTGGCCTTGAAGTGATCCTTGTCGACGCTTCCGGACACTGTGGTGGTCTGAAAGATGCAGTCGGGGTAAAAGATGGCGATGAAGCGCCTGGCGACTAGATCGTACACCTTGCCCTCCATGTCTGACAGGCCTTGGGGCGCAACGCCTGTGGGAATGATGGCGTGATGATCGGTGACCTTGCTGGTGTCAAAGTATTTCTTGCTCTTCGGCAGCTTCTTGCCGCGCAAGGGCTGGAGAAGCTGGCGATACTGAGTGAGTCCTTCGAGTATCCCCTTGCATTTGGGGTAGATATCGTCGCTGAGGTAAGTCGTATCCACACGGGGGTATGTAGTCAGCTTCTTCTCGTACAGGCTCTGGATTATCTTGAGCGTGGCGTCGGCAGAAAAGGCATACTTGCGGTTGCACTCTACCTGTAGCGATGTGAGGTCAAAGAGGTGAGGCGGCGCTTCCTTGCCCCGCTTCTGCTGGATATCGGTCACGACAAAGTCTTTGCCCTTTATGCGCTCCAAGGCGGCGCTGGCAGTCGCCTCGTCGTCATACTTGCCCACTGTGGAGGTGAAGAGCGTGTTACGGTACAGGGTAGCCAGTACCCAGTATGGTTGGGGCACGAAGTCTCTGATTTCCCGACACCGCGCGACGATCATCGCGAGCGTTGGCGTCTGTACGCGGCCTACTGACAAGGGAGGCGCTCCGCGGCGTTGGCTGCTATACTTGAGCGTATAGAGACGGGTGGCATTCATCCCCAGCAGCCAGTCGCCGATAGCGCGGCAAAGACCGGCCTCGTAGAGCGACTGGTATGCGCTCTGGTCTTTGAGATCCTCAAATCCCTTGCGTATGCTCTCCTCTGTCAGGGAGGAAATCCACAGACGGCTCACCGGGCAGTGGATGCCGACCTTCTGCATGACCCATCGCTGTATAAGCTCGCCCTCCTGGCCGGCATCACCGCAGTTGATGATACGGTCGGCGTGCTTGAAGAGGCGCTCAATGATCTTAAACTGCTTGTCTATCCCCTTGTCCTGCTTGAGACGAATGCCAAACGGATGGGGAATCATGGGCAGCGCGCTGAGGCTCCACGCTTTCCATTGTGGCGTATAGTCTTCAGGATACTTCAGCTCGCAGAGGTGGCCAAAGGTCCAGGTCACCTGGTAGCCGTTGCCTTCCAAGTAGCCGTCATGAGTCTCATTGGCTCCTACGATGTGCGCGATGTCGCGTGCGACGCTGGGTTTTTCTGCAATACAGACGATCATAGGTGTTGGGTTAAGAGGCGGGTGGCGACCGCAGGCTGCGCAGCGGGGGCCTTTGCTGTGTCAATGCGATAGCTCAGGTGCTGTCGGTCAAAGATGGCTCCCGCACGCTCAAACAGGTAGTCGAGTATGCCTGATTGGGCCAATTCTAACGGACGCCCTGTGTGGAGATGGTGGGAGGCGTCTATCAGCCATAGGCTGTCCGCTATCTGGAGCGCCAGTTCCAAGTCGTGGATGGAGATCAGTATGGCAAGGTGATGGGTATGGGCCAATCGCTGAAGCAGCCGCAAAATCTCTACTTTGCTCGGAAAGTCTAAGAAGCAGGTCGGCTCGTCAAGCAGTATGATAGAGGTGTCCTGAGACAAGGCTTTGGCGATTAGTGCCTTTTGCCGCTCGCCATCGCTGAGCGTGTATGCTTGCCGGGACCGCAGGCTGCTTATCCCTACTTGCGAGAGAGCGACATCTACCTTTTGCCGGTCTGCGGCGCCTAAGTGGCCCCAGAAGCCTGTGTGGGGGAAACGCCCTGCCGAGACAATCTCCGTGACGGTAAGCGAATTGTTCTTGATAGGATCAGTGAGGACAATGCTTACAAGCTGAGCCAGCTCGCTGCGCTTGAAACTGGCGAGGTTGCGCCCCTGTACGAGTATTTTACCCTCCAGAGGCGGCTGCAAGCCGGCAAGCGTGCGCAGTAGCGTGGACTTCCCGCACCCGTTTTCTCCCAGGAGGCAAGTCAACTCACCCTTGCGGAGACACCCGCAAAGCCCCGAGGACAAGATTCGTGGCTGCCCGCGATGACGATAACCGATTGCGAGGTGGTCCATTGTATAAGCTGCATCATCCATACAAAAGGCAAAAGTACAAAATTATTGTCATTTGTCTCGCACCTTTGCCCAACCTTGCGATATTGCCTACCTTCTCACAGGGCGGGGCGTAAGTGTGTGCGTTTTACTGATATCTATTCATACAGAGGGCCTTTCGTTCGGTGTAGCATAGTTTGTCATCCTTGCGCAAGGTCGGGGACCGGCTTGGGCCTTTCGGACAGGTGATGTGAGATAGGGGAAATGCGGTAAATGGACGAAAACAAGCGTATCATTTAGCAATTTGAGGAAGATGATAATTTTTATTGACAACCCCTCTCAGACAGGTTTGCTACCTCTGTATCTCCGCCTCAGAATATTCCGCTACGGCCTCCGGTGAGTAGATATGATAGAAAGAACGTAGACTTCGTTGTCATGTCTCCAGGAGGTTGCAGCCATGGGATTGGGCAATATTTATCCGGTCCGTTGCATCTGTCCTGTCGCTCAGCCACAGACCTTTGCGCGGCATCCTTGGCGAAAACTTGCGGACATACCTCAAGCAAGGAAGGGCGTCGCCCGTCCGTTGCCTTATTCCTCGGAAAATCCTCAGCGGGTGCCATAGGCCGCCAGTCCCCCCATTGTCCCCGCTTGTCTGTGGGTCTGAGGAGCAGGTGGCGGGCGGTCGCGAACGGCCCCGCACATATATCATGGCCAGCACGAGTGCTCGCCTCTTTTATTTCTTTCCACTATTCTCGCTTTCTTTATCTTGTCGAAGATTTTTTATATAATAAATCCGAAATGCCGGCTCAAATAAGTGCCGATGTTGTAACGACAAGTCGCCTTGCTCGCGCAACAAGGTCGGATGTAATTTAAACTAGGTCCGATGTAGTTTAAACTGGAAGGCGAGTTGTTATCACCTGATAGCCAATTAGTTGCAAAAGTGTCAAATCTTAGGTCCGATGTAGTTTAAACTGGAAGGCGAGTTGTTATCACCTGATAGCCAATTAGTTGCAAAAGTGTCAAATCTTATTTTCAATTCATTGATTTTCAGTAAGTTACAAGGGTGTTCTGAGCAATTTTCCGCCTTTTCGTCATTGGAGACAAAACGGGACTTTCTACCCAAATTTTTATTATAAAAAAGAAGGCTTCTTTATGTTCTTGATAAAAACCGGCTTCCCCTATCTATAGACTTGGCATTTGTGAGATAGCATCCGGTAAAGCGCGGATAGACTTCCGGCGTGGAAGGGACGATGGCGGAAGTGACTAGCGATCATACATTCCACTCCGCCTAGTGGGCCGTTCTAAGAGCCTTCGCCACGGACATGTACCTGCTGATCAATCATGAAAAATAGCAGGTGAGTAGTAGGAGACCCTTTCGCGGACGGCAATGAAAGTTGTATCTCCCTTGCTGATTTTTGGCTAACCGAAGTTTGCTCCATCAGTCCGGACTCAGACGCCCGAATGAGCCAGGCCGTCCCTTTTGCCCTAAATTTATAATTGACACAATCGGGTGCTGAGGCTTTGGATGGTCGCTCTAAGATAATCTTTATCTTTGTCGGGTGAAAAAGGCAAAATCATTTAGCCATTATTCTCATGATACAGAGGCTCATCCTCTGTAATGCGCGAAATCACGCGTGATACTACGGCACGTCCGTTGGGAAGGCACTCCGTATTCGGGGAAATTCGCTCTCGCGCGTACAATATAATATAATATGTATTCATAATATAATATGTATTCTGAGGAGAGGGTATCGTAGGGGAAGTGCAAGTGTAGGGAGCAAAGTAAAAAATTATTTGCCTGTCAGCAAGGGAATTAAGAGGAAATCTTGGTGATATTTGAAAGGATTACATAAACAACTAGAAGGTAGTACAAGAGCAGGCGGTATCCGTTTCCTCAGGGAAGGGGGCCGTCTGGGTAAAAAAGAACAACCGTCAATACGGTCTCGGGTCTGTCCTGCGGACGGGTCTGAGGCATGAGAATACTCTTTGATACGGACAGAGGCGCATCTTGAGAAGACAAGCCGCTGCCGCAAGGCAGAGGCGAAAAGACAGACAATTTACAATGAAGAGTTTGATCCTGGCTCAGGATGAACGCTAGCTACAGGCTTAACACATGCAAGTCGTGGGGCAGCATCGGAGAAGCTTCGGCTTATCCGGATGGCGACCGGCGAATGGGTGAGTAACACGTATCCAACCTGCCGCCCAGTGAGGAATAGGCTCCCGAAAGGGAAATTAATGCCTCATGAGGTGTGTTTCTGACATCAGAGACATACGAAAGCCGCGAGGCGCTGGGTGATGGGGATGCGTCCGATTAGTCGGTAGGGGTTCTGAGAGGAAGGTCCCCCACATTGGAACTGAGACACGGTCCAAACTCCTACGGGAGGCAGCAGTGAGGAATATTGGTCAATGGCCGCGAGGCTGAACCAGCCAAGTAGCGTGCAGGAAGACGGCCCTATGGGTTGTAAACTGCTTTTGCAGGGGAATAAAGTATGCCACGTGTGGTGTTTTGCATGTACCCTGCGAATAAGGATCGGCTAATTCCGTGCCAGCAGCCGCGGTAATACGGAAGATCCGAGCGTTATCCGGATTTATTGGGTTTAAAGGGAGCGTAGGCGGAATGCTAAGTCAGTTGTGAAATACTGCGGCTCAACCGTAGAATTGCAGTTGAAACTGGCATTCTTGAGTGTACATAAGGATGGTGGAATTTGTGGTGTAGCGGTGAAATGCATAGATATCACGAAGAACTCCGATTGCGAAGGCAGCCATCTGGGTTACGACTGACGCTGAGGCTCGAAAGTGCGGGTATCAAACAGGATTAGATACCCTGGTAGTCCGCACAGTAAACGATGGATACTCGTGGTTGGCGATAGACAGTCAGTCACCAAGCGAAAGCGTTAAGTATCCCACCTGGGGAGTACGCCGGCAACGGTGAAACTCAAAGGAATTGACGGGGGCCCGCACAAGCGGAGGAACATGTGGTTTAATTCGATGAT
>ONCK01000024.1 GCA_900316315.1 uncultured Prevotellaceae bacterium | reverse complement strand
ACTTGTTGCGGGAGCCGCAGGTATTGTCTCCGGCGTCACTGTATATACCCGCCTTGAGACCTAGGCTGTGGATATAGTCGGTCAGGTATCTCATGCCGTGAGGGAAGAGTGTGGTGTTGAGACGTAAGTTGCCGTCGGAGCCGCGGCCGTCCCAGTAGCCGTCGTCTATGTTGACGTACTGGTAGCCCGCCTTCTTCAACCCCGTACTGACCATCGCATCAGCTTGACCCTTGATGACCCCTTCGTTGATGTTGAGAGCAAAGGTATTCCACGAGCTCCATCCCATGGTAGGAGGCGTAACAGCTGAGTCGGACACTGTCGCGCGCTTGGATGCGGCGTTGGAGGCTAGTACGATATTTGGAACTTTGGCCGAGGCTGGTTTTACTATGAGTGCGGCTGCGACAAGTGCAATGAGCTTACAGAGATACATGTTTTTGTCTATTAAGGGGATTGTAGTATTGCAAAGTTAATGATTAGCATCGGATAACATAAACTCTCTTTTCCATTTTTATTTCTTATAAAGGAGGGCTTTCTACTTTATCCATACTTGGAGATGACTCGCTATGGACAGGTAGAAACACAACCAGACCTGACTCAAGGCTGCAAGTCGCGTGGCCTTGGTCAGGTCTGATATTGTTGAGGGCAGCTGGGTCCTGCTGGCAGCAGGACCTGGGAGGAGGACTGTCAAGCTACTTGTCCGATGTCTTCTTAAAGGTGTCGGTCAGCTCGTATATCTTGCTGGAGTTAGTATTGAGCAGGATATGGCCGTCGTAGATGGAGATATCCTCGAGTTCTTCGTTGATGATGCTTTCCAGCTCGTATCGTGCTGTGATCTGATGGCTATCTGTATCATACACCCTCACGCGTGAAGGCGTCAGCGTGCCCGTCTTGCCAAATCCATAGGCATACCATATTTTGCCATCCCTCATCGTGCCGCCCTGAGTGACGTAAGTGTCAAAGGGGAAGCTGACCTGATCGAGTACGTCGGCGTGGGTGAGCTTCACGGTGTCGCCCTCGCTTAGCGCGGGGAGCCGAAACTTGGTGGCGATGTAGCGATTGGTCGACATCTCTCCGGTACCTGCGACAGTTGTGCGCTTGATGGCGGAGAAAGCCCACAAGGCTTTGCGCTCCTTGTCTATGACCCAGTTGGGACAGCCCCAGATGGGTTGCAGACCGTGTGCCGCATACTGACTCTGGTCCATGCAGATCGTTTGTATGAGGCGTGACTTGAAGGTGCTGTCTTGCCGGGTAATGCTCTCCACATGGACATTCCATTCGTCCTGATCACCTGGTTTTCCGACAGAGACGTAGAGGGCGGGAAAGGAGGCTCCCGGTGCAGTCTCGAGGCCGAAGTTGGCGCAGTTGGAGTGGTTGCCTACGCGTTTCGAACCCAGGTCAAATGTAGCCAGTGCCTTGCCTGTCGCTGAGCGGTAGTCGTATACCGTACATGTGCCCCCATCGGCGACGACAAAGATCAGGCTGTCACAGATATCCATGCCCTGCGAGGAGGCCTTGGCCTTGGTCATGTAGATGCTGACTGTGCAGGGCGTGCTGCGGACTGAGGCCTTGTCAGATGCCAGCACGAGGAGCCGGCCCTTTGCTGCTGGACGGGCTGCTGCAGCAAGGGCAAGCGCTACGGCTATCAGGGTGAAGAGGCGTCTCATGGCTATTCGACAGCCTTCTTAAACGGTTGGAGCGTCATTTGGCCGAGCTTCTGTATCTGCGGCACAATGGTTGTGAAGTGAGCCGAAGCGGAGTGCTTGTCCAGTGAGGGCTGATCTTTCCAGGTTTCGACAAACATGAGCTGTGTGGAGTCGGTAGCACTTTCCATGAAGTCGTATCCTATGTTGCCCGGATCTTGGAGAGAAGCCTTGACGAGGGCATTTGCAAGCTTGATGATGGCTTGGCGTTGTCCGGCACCCGTCTTGACGAAGCAGTTAAGCCGTATGATGCTGTCCTTAGCTTGACTCAGGTCAGGCTTCATCTGATATACTTGCACATCCATCTTGGCCAGCGACTGTATCTGCGGCACCAAGCGGGTGAAATGTTCGGATGCTGAGTGCTTGTCCAGCGACTTTTGGTCGGCCCAGGTCTCAAGGATCATCATCTTGGACGGATCCGTAGTAGAGAGCATCAGATCGTAGCTCAGGTTGCCAGAGTCCTTGAGCGAAGCGGCGACGAGCTCCTTGCTTAGGGCAATGACACTGTCACGGTTGGCCGGCGTTACCTCGATCATGCAGTTGAGACGCAGAATACTGTCAGAGTCGGCAGGAGTGGTAGCAGCAGTACCGGTACCCCCTTTAGGGGTGCATGAGACGATAGCCGCCATGGTGGCGGCAACAGCCAGAAGTAAATGTTTCATAGGTCTGTGTTTTTAAAAATATGGTTAGTTGACATTGGAGACGAGACAAGACTATTTGACCATGCGGCGAGTGAACTTGAAGCGCCACATCGCCCTCACTATAGCGTAGCTCAGCACAAAGGTGATGACAGCGCCCGAGATGAGACGGACAAAAGGCGGCAGGCTCTCTGTGTCCAGCCAGTCGTAAGCCATGTGGACTAGAGGAAAGTGGCACAGATAGACGCCAAACATCATCGCGGCAGCTCTTGAAAGCCACTGCCGCGGTCTGATACGCAGGCGCATGAAGATAAGGAAGACGCCCATGGCCTGTAGGAAGACATTGAGCCCACACATCCACCAGGGGATTTCGAGATATTGATATTCTCCGGGTGCGAGTTGGTCGACAAAGATATAGCCGAGTGATGTGCCCAGAAATCCGAGCAAGTACATCGGGATGCATATGCCCAGTGTCTTGCGCCAGCTCCACTGGGGCGGCCACTGTTTGAGATAGTAGGCGAGAAGCATGTATCCCATGAAGCCTGCCATATAGTAGAGGGAGTGAAAGACGTTCCAAGTGCATTCTCCCCATAGCGGGCCGAAACCCACTTCGCCTCCGGCGCCGACCATGGGGCCCAGGATGCGCAGGTAGGGGATAAAGAGTGTGCCCAACCAGCACAGCAGTACCGTCTCGATGTCGCGCCTGGAGGCTTGGGTGAGCCAGCCGTTGACAATCGGGAGGGCGAGGTAGAGGCCGATGAGCATATAGAGGTACCAGAGGGGCGTGGTGTCGTAGTTGAAATTGAGCAGGAAGGTGGAAATCCTCGTCCCCAACGTCCCCAGCGTGTACGTCGCGGCGTCGATGCCCGGATTGCGGGTATCCTGTCCGAAATAGTGGAAGTACAGGTAGAAGACGACAGGCAAGACCACTGACCAGAAGACGAGCGGCCATGCCACCCTCCCGATCCGTTTGCGCCAGTAGCCGCCCACAGAGTATTGGCCTCGGATGGGGAGCAGCAGATAGCCCGAGATGAGGACCATGAGTACGACGCAGGGGCGCACAAAGCTCTCTGTGAAGACTCCAGTGTAGAAGCTGACCCTGTCGTTGTCAAAGGCGGCAATGTAGAAGTCGCTTGAGTGAGATACGACTACGGCAAAGATAGCCACGATGCGCAGTACATCTATCCACCCGATGTCGTCTTGCTTGATCCAGTCCATGTTTTTGATGCAGTATATCACTTGCAAAGATACCTATCTTCGGATGAAATACCTCATGCACAAGGCTACAAATTTAAATGTCAGGCCCTACTTTTCCTGAGACGCTCGGAAGAATTGGTGAGGCCTGACTCTGTCGGAACTGCATCTGTCGGACCCGATAGCGATTGCGGTCTGATCTCCTCATAGACAGCCCTTTTCCTTTCGTCTCGCCGGCTTCGTATTTTGAGGACAGTATTCGTTGACCTGTCATCGGCCCGACGGTATCATGGGGCAGGCAGACTCCGCTTTTGGAGGCATATCGGGGAGACGGTCTCTGGAGTACGGATGGGAAATTAAGGTATGATAAAATGAAATTGAGATTTTTTGCAATTTCTGCCGACAATCGGAATAAAGGCACTACCTTTGCGATGCAGTAGCAGAGTGCCTGAACATGTGTGCTCCGCTGATTACCTTTAAATTGTCAGAAGATGGACAAACTCAATCAAATCATCAAGGACGACACACTGTCGCTCTACGAAATCATATCCTCAGAGCAAGGATTTCCTGCCGCCCAGGAGGATGCCACGCTGCGCCGTTTCATCGCCTCTACGCCCCAGACACGCGCGATCAGCAATGATCCGTCCATAGCAGGCACCCGCTATACGAGGAGACTGCAGGAGGCGTGTGCAAATATCTTCCGCCACTTCGATTTCGGCTTGGAGGAATTGCAGACAGTCGTAGTCAATATTCTGCGAGGCGCACTCAATTTCGGCCTGCGGGATGCGCTGACCGATGCCTACGGATGGTATCGCCACAATACGAGCTTTATTTCCGCTCAGCGTGCTCGCGAGGACTCCGATCCTGAGTCTTGGCACATCACGGAGAAGGGCTATCGCAAGATGTTCTTCCCCTCCGAGGCTTCGCTCGTCATGGGCGACGTCGTAGCTACGGGAACGAGCCTGCACTATGCTCTCAACGAGATCATCAATGCCGCCGTGACGCAGCGATGTGGCTTCCGGAGTATCGTATTCTTCACTTACGGAGGCAACAAGGCCGAGGAGATCTTTCAGCAGATAGACTCCCGTTGTCGCGAGCTCTTCCCTGCTTACGACAAGACCTATGTCATCTATATGGAAGGCCGCTTCTTGGTACCCGACATCAATACCAAGCTCACCATACGTCTGACTGGCACCGACCTGCTGAGGGGAGGCGCCCTGATGGCTCCCGAGTTTGTCGAGTCGCAGTATGAGTCTCCAGCCTATCCGCTGGAACGCTGTGTGATCTACGACGCAGGTTCGCGTGCTTTCTGGCTTCCGGAGTATGTGGCAGATGTGATTGACTACTGGCGGCAGACCTACGATTTGGCGCGCCACGGTGTCACCTACCAGCAGCTCCTCCACGAGCGTTTTCCCGAGCTCGACGCTTCTCGTCTGGGCGAGCCCGACTTGGGACAGGTATGCTTTGAGCAGATAGACAAAATGGACAAGACTTTCAACGGATAAGACTCCAATTTATTAATACAAACCTTAATTACAATGGCAGAGCAGACGGAAAGTCGCGACTTTGAGCGACAAAGCATTCCGACCAAACACAGTAGAGGCTTCTGGTCGATGTTTGTCATCATGATGGGCTTCACATTCTTCAGTGCGAGCATGTGGGCCGGTGGCAAGCTGGGCAACGGACTCACCCTCAAACACCTTATAATGGCTATCATAGCCGGCAACCTCATCCTTGGTGCCTATACCGGATTGCTGGCGTGGATTGCCTCGCGCACCAGACTCTCGGTCCATCTGCTCTCCCACTATGTATTCGGCGACCGCGGATCATATATTCCCAGCGGCGTGCTGGCCTTCACACAGATAGGCTGGTTTGGCGTAGGCGTCGCCATGTTTGCCATACCTGCCGCCCTGGCGCTGATGGATGTGCCCGCGTTGCAGGGTACATGGCTGCTGCAAGGTACTGCGATGCATATCGGATTTGACAATGTCAATATTCCTTCGCACTTGCTCCTTACGCTGGTTATCGGTGCAGGTGTTGTGATGACCTCGTCAGCTTACTGGGGCATCAAGGCGCTCAATATCGTCAGTATAGTCGCCGTGCCGGCCATTGCCATCTTCGGCTGCTACTCGATGATACGCGCCCTCTTTTTTGACCATCCTGCTACGCTCGGTACGGCAGCCAACGGATTCGCTTACCTGAGCCACTATGTACCCACCTCGGAGATGACGATGGCCACCGCCATCACGATTGCAATCGGCTCCTTCATCTCCGGCGGTACCTGCACACCCGACTTTACTCGTTACGCCAAGTCGCCCAAGATTGGCGTCGGCACTACGGTGCTCGCTTTCTTCATCGGTAATTCCTTGATGTTCCTCTTCGGCGCAGTAGGTGCGATGGTATGGGGTAAAAACGATATCTCACTTGTCCTGCAAATGCAGGGCCTGCTCGTACCAGCCGTCTTTGTTCTCCTGCTCAATATTTGGACGACCAACGACAACGCTCTGTATACCTCAGGTCTCGGCCTGTCCAATATCACCGGCATTCCCAAGCGCTACGTCGTGATCTTCAACGGACTGCTCGGCACTGTCACCGCGCTATGGCTCTACGACAACTTTACGGGATGGCTGAATATTCTCAATACATTCATCCCGCCCGTTGGCGCCGTCCTGATTGTCGACTACGCGCTGGTCAATCATGGCCACTATCCCAAGCTTGAGGACGCCAAGTTCAGGTCTGTCAATATCTCAGCCGTCGTGGCATGGGCAGTAGGTAGTTTCGTGGCCCTTGTAGGCAACGGCAGCATCCCCGGGCTCCATAGTGATCTGCTATCCTCCGGCTTGCCTGCTATCACGGGTATGCTGGTGTCGGTAGCCATCTACCTCCTGATGAAATATACTGTTGACGAGTCACGTGCAGGTGTGGCTTAGCGGCTGTTCGAGGAGAGATTCCTCTGCTGGTATGAGAGACGGAAGTGCCTGTCTCTCATCAGCATATAGATAGCAAGGCTGTACAGTCTCCGCAAGACGATGTGAGGCGGCCAAATAATTGACAATTTTAAAACCCAAACAGGCGCTATCGTAAGTCGCTGGCTTACAGATATGACCACTCGCCTTCCAATTTCGACTCCATCCGACATGGGGTGAAGAGGATGGTGAGTGGTTTGCGTTTATTATGGTGACAAAGTTGGTTGGAAGCGCTCCCTGTGAGATGAGGACGGCATGGCAGTGTGACGGACCGCCCTTCCGAGCAAGGCATAGCCGATGAGAATATACTAGCCTGTCGAGAAAGTCTCCCGAGAGGTAGATGCCTGACACTATACCGGCATCTGTCAGCATTTAGGTTGAGATTATCCGGCGCAGAGCTCTCGCAATGCACCCTTGACCGAACGCCTGCGCTGACAGATCTCGCCGAGACGTGCAAGCCCGGTAGCTGAAGGGCACAGAGTATGACAGTATGTAAGGGAAAACAGTCTAAAAGTCATGTTTCCGGACTGTAAATCAAAAATTTAATGAGCCAATTGCTACAGTATCCAATAAAAAACATTAATTTTGCGTGCTATTTTTGATGAAAGCAGAAACAATAAAAGCTATTTTTAGATGAATGTAATTACAAAGACGGTCCAGCTGCCTGACGGAAGGACAATCAGCATTGAGACCGGTAAAGTGGCCAAGCAGGCCGACGGCAGTGCCGTCCTGCGTCTGGGCAACACAGTGTTGCTAGCCACAGTGTGTGCAGCAAAAGACGCTGTTCCAGGCACAGACTTCATGCCTCTGCAGTGCGATTACCGCGAGCAGTACTCCGCAGCAGGTCGTTTTCCAGGTGGATTTACCAAGCGCGAAGGTCGCGCTTCTGACTACGAGATTCTGACATCCCGTCTGGTCGACCGTGTACTGCGTCCTCTCTTCCCCAGCAACTATCATGCGGAAGTTTTTGTTAATGTGATGTTGCTCTCTGCCGATGGTGTAGACATCCCCGATGCACTGGCAGGTTTTGCAGCAAGTGCTGCGCTTGCATGTTCCGATATTCCCATCGAAGCCCCCATCTCTGAGGTTCGCGTAGCCCGTATCAACGGAGAGTATGTCGTAGATCCGACGCGCGAGCAGATGAAAGACGCCGACATGGATATCATGGTGGGCGCCACGGAGGAGAATATCATGATGGTAGAAGGCGAGATGAATGAGGTCAGCGAGCAAGACTTGCTGCAGGCCCTCAAGGTCGCCCACGAGGCCATCAAGCCGCAGTGCCGTCTGCAGAAGGAGCTCAGCAAGGAGCTCGGTACGGACGTAAAGCGCGAGTACTGCCACGAGGTCAACGACGAGGAGCTGCGCGAGCAAGTCAAGAAGGAGTGCTACCAGAAGGCTTACGACTTCTCTGCCAGCGGCTGCGCCGACAAGCATCTGCGCGAGGACACCTTTACTCAGATCCGCGAGGATTTCAAGGTCGCCTACGCTGCTCAGCATACTGACCTCACTCCTGAGGAGCTCGAGGAGAAGAATGCACTGATTGACCGCTATTATAATGATGTGGAGCGCGACGCTATGCGCCGCTGCGTGCTTGACGAGGGCAAGCGTCTTGACGGACGTAAGACCACGGATATCCGCCCCATATGGTGCGAAGTAAGTCCTCTGCCCACGCCTCACGGATCTGCCATCTTTACGCGTGGCGAGACTCAGGCTCTCGGCACCGTCACCCTCGGTACCAAGCTCGATGAGAAGCTCGTCGACGATGTACTGGATAAGAGCTCAATGAGATTTCTTCTGCACTACAATTTTCCGCCCTTCTGCACAGGCGAAGCCAAGGCTCAGCGTGGTGTAGGCCGTCGTGAGATTGGCCACGGACATCTCGCTTGGCGTGCCCTCAAGGGCCAGATTCCTGCTGATTTCCCCTACACAGTACGTGTCGTCAGCCAGATACTGGAGTCCAATGGCTCCTCCTCTATGGCCACTGTCTGCGCCGGTACACTCGCCCTCATGGACGCCGGTGTGCCCATCAAGAATCCTGTTGCCGGTATCGCAATGGGTCTGATCAAGAACCCCGGAGAGGACAAGTACGCTATCCTCAGCGATATCCTGGGTGACGAGGATCACCTCGGAGATATGGATTTCAAGACTACAGGTACCAAGAATGGTCTGACCGCTACCCAGATGGATATCAAGTGCGACGGTCTCTCTTACGAGATACTCGAGGAAGCACTGATGCAGGCCAAGGCCGGCCGTGAGTATATCCTGGGCAAGCTCACCGAGACTATCGCCGAGCCGCGTCCCGACCTGAAGCCCAATGTACCTCGTATCGTCGAGTTTACGATACCCAAGGAGTTTATCGGTGCTGTCATTGGCCCTGGCGGCAAGATTATCCAGGGTATGCAGGAAGAGACGGGAGCTACGATTACCATTGACGAAGCCGATGGTGTTGGCAAGGTACAGGTATGTGCGCCTGACAAGGCTGCTACCGACGCTGCCGTAGCTAAGATCCGCGCTATCGCCGCTGTGCCCGAAGTTGGCTCTACCTATGACGCCAAGGTCGTAAGCATCATGCCTTATGGTTGCTTCGTAGAGTTTATGCCGGGACGTGAGGGACTCCTTCATATCAGCGAGATTGCCTGGAAGCACCTCGACACCGTTGAGGAAGCCGGTATCAAGGAAGGAGACAACATCACCGTCAAACTGCTCGACATAGACGAGAAGACAGGTAAGTATCGCTTGAGCCACCGCGTCTTGATCGACAAACCGGCCGACTATGTGGAGCGTCCGCGTCGCCAGCGCCAGCCGCGTCGTGAGGGTGCCGGACAGCGTCCCCGCTATCAGGGCAACCGCCGTCAGGAGGAGCAGAGCGAGGATGACAACCAAGAGTAAGCACTTGCTTCATTTTTGAATTTATATTAGTTCGGGGCGGATGCCATTAGGCGTCCGCCCTTTTTTTTGTCTCGGCCGAAAATCTGTAGAGACAAGTCCTTCTTCGCCGCCGGCATACATTCAGCCAATGCCTCCTCTCTTGCGCCCATGGCCGACCGGTAGGAATACGCCTGTACTTGGAGAGTCTCTGGTCAGCGGGTCTAGCGAGGCGGGACGAGAGGTGCCCTGTACATTCTTTTCGCGGCCCGCCTTTGGCTGAAAATCTTGCGAACTGCGCCGGAAACTGCCCCGCGAGAACTGAGTCTGCAAGTACAGACAGCCCAATCGGATCGAGAACTTCCGGAAACGGTCAATATTTTTTATATAAAAATGTAAGAGGATATCTCCGGCTTGTGTTCGGATGTAAGGAGTCAAAAGTCTCTCGAAAAATGCCTTTCTAACCTATTGAAATACAATGAATTGCGAACAAAAACCAACATTTTTATAACTAGCTGGCTATCAGGTGATAACAACTCGCCTTCCAGTTTAAACTACATCGGACTTAGTTTAAACTACATCCGACCTTGTAGCGCTTACAAGGCGACTTGTCATCACTACATCTGCACCTGTTTGAAGCAGTATCTCGAATTTATTATATAAAAAACTATTGGACTGTTTAGAAACCGTCGGGCGGCTATACGCTTGGAGGGTTTCTTCGGTGGCAGAGACCGAGTGCGGACCATGTCCCCTCCTCGCGCGGGATATCTTCAGCAATTACTGTCGAGCTCAGCCGGGATTTAGGAAGAGCGAGACGCCTCCTGAGGCATTGTGGGACGTAAATGCAGCAATTTTATCTTGTTTGCGGCAAATGAAAGTCCGAATGGATGCGATGTATAAGTGAAAAATTGTAATTTTGCAAGGACTTAGATGCCGCTGACAATGAATGCGTACTGGATAGGTTTCAAGACTTTTTTTAAGATTGGCTGTTTCACGATTGGAGGCGGCTACGCGATGATACCACTCATCGAGGAGGAAGTCGTCAACCGGCGCAAGTGGCTCTCCAAGGAGGACTTTCTCGATCTCATGGCGCTCTCTCAGGCGCTGCCCGGCGTCTTTGCGGTCAACTTCAGCATATATATCGGCTACAAGCTCAAGGGGCTGCCCGGTAGTATCTGTCTGGCGCTGGGGACAATCCTGCCCAGTTTCCTCATCATCCTGGCCATCGCGCTCTGCTTTCGCAACTACTCGCAGTGGCCTGCTGTGGAGGCCATATTCAAGGGCATCCGCCCGGCAGTGGTGGCCCTCATCGCACAGCCGTGTTTCCATCTCGCACGCGCCGCCCACATCAAGCTGACCAATGTGTGGCTTCCCGTTTTTGCCGCCCTGCTGATATGGCTCGGCGGAGTCTCCCCGGTGTACATCATCCTGGCTGTGGCAATTGGCGCATTCCTATACGGGCAGTTCGTTAAGCCCGGCGATGACGACAGTCACGGATCCCATTGATCCCTGTCCTAATACTTCAGTTTAGCAATCAGACATATGATATACCTGCTCCTGTTTTTCTCCTTTTTCAAGATAGGCCTCTTCGGTTTCGGAGGCGGCTATGCGATGATCTCCCTGATACAGGGGGAAGTCGTATCCAGGTATCACTGGATCAGTACGCAGGAGTTTACCGACATCGTTGCTATCAGTCAGATGACGCCCGGACCTATCGGCATCAACTCGGCGACCTATGTGGGCTACCGCGCTATCCTCAATGCCGGATACTCGCCCACGATGGCCATTCTCGGCAGTGCGACGGCTACGCTGGCCGTGGTGTTACCCTCATTCTTGCTCATGATATTGGTGATCAAGGTCTTGCAGCGATACATGCAGAGCCCCGTGACGCGTAATATCTTTGAGGCCCTTCGCCCGACCATCGTCGGACTCATCGCTGCCGCTGCGTTGCTGCTCATGACGCCCGAAAACTTCAGTAGTCCCGATGTCAATCCCTGGCAGTTCGGCATCAGCGTATTTCTCTTTGCCGCCGCCTTTGCAGGTACCCATTTCTTCAAGATCAATCCCATCCGTATGATCCTCTTCTGCGGATTTGCGGGGCTGGTCCTCTATCTATAGTCATTCCCCATCATCTAAACGCTATGAAACAAAGCATGAAGGAAATCAAGGATGAGGTCGTGAGACGCTTTAAGGCAGGCCGGTGGCAAAATGAAGCCATCGACTATCTCTCTGATTCCCGCAAGATGAAGTCGCTCCTGGGCCTTGTGATGCATCTCTTCGGCAAGCGTGCCCTATGGCCCGTGCTCAGAGACTTGCTGCTGCTCTACTACTATGTCAAGGATATCGTCGAGGGCCGCTATCGCAACTACAATAAGGGCAAGCTCATCATCGTGGTTGGCGTACTGCTCTATGTCGTCTCGCCGCTTGACCTGATACCCGACTTCCTGGCCTTTACAGGCTTCCTCGACGACGCGGCGCTCATAGGCTACACCGTCAAGGTACTGGACGGCGAACTGGACAGATACTACAAGTGGAATAAGGCTCACCGCCGCTCCTCCGACAGCGAAGAGAGCGATGCCAAGGCCGCCGTCGCGCCGACAGCTGGCCAGGCATAAGCATCTGACAGGGGTAAGTCCGATAGCGACACCCCCTTCTCATGATATTTTCTTCTCCCCAATACGGCCTTGACAAGACAAGGACGAAGCGGATTAAAAGAACGAGGGCGAATGGACGCGCATCGGTCGGAGCTCGCCTTTGACACCTCGCTGATGAGACCTGCGTTGAGGCTTCCAGGGCTGTGATGCCGCTCTCATCGGGAAAAATAAAGGAGACCCCGCGTTGGAGGTGTGCCGAAGATATGGTAACTTTGCGTTTGCAAAAATGATATATTCCCTATGACAGACCAACTGGACCTGACCCACTTGGGCCTCTCTGAGGCTGAGGTGGCCAAGAGCCGCGCTGACCACGGCGCCAATCGCCTCACCCCTCCTAAGCGCCCCAGCCTCTGGCATCTCTATCTGGAGAAGTACCAAGACCCTATCATCAAGATCCTCCTACTGGCTGCTATCATATCACTGGGTATCGGCATCTATGAACAAGACTTCGTCGAGACCATCGGTATCGTGGTGGCCATCTTGCTGGCTACGACCATCGGCTTCTACTTTGAATGGGACGCAGCGCGCAGATTTGACGTGCTCAATGCGCTCAAGGAGGAAGACCTCGTGACAGTCGTGAGAGGAGGCAAGATCGTGCAGATAGCGCGCACGAGCCTTGTGGTAGGCGATATCGTCATCCTGCAACAGGGCGACGAAGTGCCGGCCGACGGACAATTGATCCGTGCCCGCAATATGCAGGTGGACGAGTCGAGTCTCACCGGCGAGCCCAGCACTTACAAGACTACGGATAAAGCCCACTTTGACGCCGAGGCTACCTATCCGAGCGACCGCGTGATGCGCTCATCCAAGGTATTGGACGGCTACGGTCTGATGGAGGTCACGGCTGTAGGCGATCATACAGAGATAGGGTCAGTCGCCCGCGAGGCTAGCCGCCCTGTCGAGATAGACACTCCGCTCAATAAGCAGCTCAAGCGTCTGGCCAACGTCATCACGAGAGTGGCCTTGATTGTGTCAATATGTGTCTTTGTCGCTGGCACAGCCAGAGGCATATACGATTACTTCCAGCTCTTGTCGGCCGGAGAACCGACCGACTGGATGAAGGTCGCCGAGATCGTGCTCCAATACTTCATGCTTGCGGTCACCCTGATTGTCATGGCAGTGCCTGAAGGCCTCCCGATGGCGGTCTCCCTCAGTCTGGCACTCAATATGCGCCGCATGCTCAAGACCAACAACCTGGTACGCCGCATGCACGCCTGCGAGACGATGGGCGCTGTCACGGTCATCTGTACCGACAAGACGGGTACGCTGACGCAAAACCGTATGGAGGTCGTCGAGATGCACTACGAGGCGGCGGACGAAACCCTGCTCATGGAGAATATCGCCTGCAACAGCACTGCCCACGTGATGGACGATGGACTTATTGCCGGCAATCCTACCGAAGGGGCACTTCTCAAGTGGCTGAACACGCGTGGCGAGGACTACAAGGCCTGGCGCAGCGAGGGCGAGATGCTGAGTCAGCAGCCCTTCAGCACCGAGTTGAAGTATATGGCCTCCGTCGTGCGCTCTCCCAAGCAGCACAAGACCCTGCTCTATGTCAAGGGTGCGCCCGAGATAGTCGCCTCCAAGTGTGAGCTGACCGAGGATCAGGCCGACGGCCTTGCCTTGCGTCTGCGGGGCTATCAGGCCAAGGCGATGCGTACGCTGGCCTTTGCGTGCAGGGAGGTGGATGACGAGGAGGATATCGACTGCCGGCAGCTCGTTGCCCAAGGCGGGCTCCGTCTCATCGGCGTGGCTGCCATCACAGACCCCGTGCGCGAGGAGGTACCTGCCGCTGTGGCAGCCGTACGTCGCGCCGGCATACAGATCAAGATTGTCACCGGTGACACCGCAGGCACGGCTGTCGAGATTGCCCGCCGTATTGGACTCTGGGAGGAGGGCGACGGTGAGGACAATGTCATCACCGGAAGCGAGTTTGCCCGACTCAGTGATGAGGAAGCCTCCAAGCGCCTCGCCAGCCTCAAGGTCATGGCGCGGGCAAGGCCGATGGACAAGCAGCGCCTCGTCAGCCTGCTGCAGGCACAGGGCGAGGTGGTCGCCGTGACCGGCGATGGGACCAACGACGCGCCCGCACTCAACCACGCCCAAGTGGGGCTCTCGATGGGAAGCGGTACCAGCGTGGCCAAGGAGGCTAGCGATATCACGCTGATCGACGACTCCTTTGGCAGCATCGCCACGGCGGTCATGTGGGGACGCTCGCTGTACAAAAATATACAGCGCTTCATCACCTTCCAGCTCACGATCTGTATCACCGCCCTCGTGGTGTCTATCATCGGAGCCTTTGTCGGAAGCGAAATGCCCCTGACTGTGACGCAGATACTCTGGGTCAATCTCATCATGGACACCTTTGCCTCGCTTGCCCTTTCGACGATACCGCCCGACATCAATGTCATGAAGGATAAACCGCGCAAACCGTCGGACTTCATCATCACCCGGCCGATGGCGGGTCTGATACTGGGTACTGCGGCCCTATTTGTCGTGGCACTGTGCTACATATTGGTATTCTTTGACCGCAACCAGCTCTTTGATGCATCCGAACTTACCCTCTTCTTTACCGCTTTTGTATTTGCCCAGCTATGGAACTTGCTTAATATGAAGCCTTTCCTGAGCCGGCAGAGCGCCTTCAGCCACCTCTGGGAGTGCAAGGGACTGCTCTTTGTCATGGCGGTAATCCTCGTGGGCCAATATATCATCGTGCAGCTGGGAGGCGACGTATTTCGCGTCGTACCCCTCGACTGGAAGACGTGGCTTTGCCTCCTCGCCTCTACCTCTGTCATCTTTTGGATAGGCGAGATACAGCGTGGCGTCCGCCGTCTCCTGCACCATCATCTCTCCTGAAACTATGAAACCTATACGTAATCTCCTCTTTGACTACGGAGGTGTGCTCTGCGACCTCAACTGGGACAAGATGATTGCCGCCTTTCGCGAGCTGGGTTGCAATTCGCAGGCCTTTAGCCCCGATATCATCCATGACGAGCTCTTCCGCCGCATCGACCGCGGCACCATCGGCGAAGCAGACTTTTTAGTCGGGCTGCGCAAACTGCTACACCTGCCCAACGCAACCGATACTCAACTTGTCCGGGCTTGGAACTCCCTCCTCGGGGGGATACCTGAGCAGCGTAAGGCAGCGCTGCGCCGCCTCAAGGACCGATACCGCCTCTATCTGCTCAGCAATGTCAATGAGATCCATTGGCGCTGCTGTGTAGACCAGTTCTCCGACTACCGCGGAGAGAGCATGTGGTCATGGTTCGCCCAGGTCTTTGTATCCTACAAGATGCACTTGGAGAAACCTGAGCCCGAGATATATCTGACGGTGGCGCGGCAAGCAGGCATCGAACCGGCGGAGACACTCTTCATCGATGACCATGAGGAGAATGTAGAGGGCGCCCGCGCTGTGGGATTCCAGGCCTTGCAGGCCCTGGGCGACGCCTGGATAGCTCCACTGGACCATCTGATGCAGACAGATACCCTTCAAATCCAATCATAATGAAGATTCTAAAAAGTCTGGCCGACGCCCAGCTTCCACCATGTGTGGCCACCATCGGCTTCTTTGACGGCGTGCACCTCGGCCATCAGGATCTCATCCGGCAGGTTGAGGTCGTAGCGGCCGAGCATCAGCTCCCGTCGCTCATCATTACCTTCGGACAACATCCGCGCCGCGTGCTCCGGACTGACTATCAGCCTGAGATGCTCAATACTCCCAAGGAGAAGCTCAGCCTCCTGGCCCACTGCCATCCGGACTACTGCTGCGTGCTCGACTTTGATACCCGGATGGCTGGGATGACCTCCTACGAGTTTATGGACCGCGTCCTCAAGCAGCAGCTCAACGTCCGCTACCTCGTAGTCGGCTACGACCACCACTTCGGATGCGACATGAATCATGGCTTTGAGCAGTATGCAGAATACGGCAAGGAACTTGGCATCGGCGTGATCAAGGCTAGCCAGTTCTTGCTGGACGGCAAACCGGTCAGCAGTTCGGCGATACGCTTCCTGCTCCAGGTCGGCGACGTGACACAAGCGGCCCGCCTGCTAGGCAGGTCCTATAGCGTGGAGGGCAAGGTGGTACGTGGACAAAGCTTAGGACGCAAGTTGGGATTTCCTACTGCCAATCTGGATGTCCACATGCTTCATAAGATGCTTCCTTTGGACGGAGCTTACGCTACGCGCGTCACGCTGGGAGACCGCCAGTATGCTGGCATGGCCAATATAGGCCGTCGCCCGACGGTGGAGCATGAGGGCGAGCGCACGCTGGAGGTGCATATTCTCAATTTTGCCGACGATATCTACGACCAGGATCTCCATCTGGACTTCGAACGCCGCATTAGGGCCGAGCACCGCTTCGCTTCTTACGTAGAGCTCACCGAGCAGCTGCGCAAAGACCTCCAGCGGGTAGAGCAGATCGTCGTCATCGACAGCCAGCCTCCTATGGCAGACTGATGCCATGGCGTGGCAATTGTGCCAGGGCTGAGCCGGGCAGATATGCTGTCGGATAGCCTGCTGACTCCTTCTGATACTTGCCCCACACGGCCGGACAGGCTACATGGGATACCGTCTTCCGGCCAGACAGACTTACGATACGATCATCGGCGCTCCGTTATCGGGGCGCCGATTGTTGTATGTGGCTATGGATGGTACTGAGACTGATGACTCAGGAAGTGGAACAGATCTTCTTGTCGCGGATCTCCTGCAGACTCTTGCCAGTGAGACGCCGCATAAGGCTTGACATACAATTGACAGAAGGGAAGTCCATCTCGTCAGCTATCTGTTCAAAGGGCTTGTCGGTCTCAGCTATCTCGTGCTGGGCGAGCTGCCAGCGCAATAGCTTGGCATACTCTGCAAAGCTCTTGCCCGTCTGCGCCCGCAAGATACTGTCGTAGTAGGCTTCGGAATGCCCCAAACTAAAGGCAATCTCCGAGATAGTGGGCATAGTACGACGACGGGGGAGGGGAGAGTGGAGGTAGCGGAGGAGCATGGAGCGCCCATGGACGATGAGCGGAGCTTCGGCATCGTGTCGGGTGACAAACTGGCGGACGTAGAAGCGCTGGGTATAGTTGAGCAATAGATCTATGATATTGCAAATAAGAGGCTTACTGAAGTCGTCGATACCCCAGAGGAGTTCTTTCTTAAGGTCGGTGAGACAGCCTTGGAGTACATGTTGCTCCTTGCTTGAGAGATGAAGCGCCTCTTGAGGACGGTAGCCAAAGAAAGGATAGCTGCTGATATGGCTGCCGAGCGCAGTGCCCTGAATGAGAGTCGGGTGGAAGACGAGCAATTGTCCACTTGTGGGATACTCATGGAGCATACTCAGGTCGACGACTTCCCCCGGCCGGTAGAGGACCACCGTACCCGCCGTGAAGTCACAGGACGTGCGCCCCAAGCCTGTATAGCTGGAGGGGAGCTTGAGTGTCAAGATGCAGTAGCACTCTGTGCGCAGCGTGCGGGCATCCTCGCTGTGGGTCAGAGGAATGAGACTCACGAGGGGATGAAGCACTTTGCGACAAAAGAGCTTGTTACATCTGGGTACGGTGTCGACTTGGATGGGCTTGGTGTGCATGATAGGGGGCTGGACTATATGGCGGTCTTGCGAAATTCAGAGGGAGACTTGCCCACGTTGCGCTTGAAGTAGCGGTTGAAGTGTTGGCTGTAGGCGAAGCCTAAGTCATACGAGATTTCTGAGATGGTCTTGTCGGTGCCGAGCAGGTCCTCTTTGGCCAGGTCTATGATCTTGCTTTGTATGTACTCTTGAGGCGAACGCCCGGTCTCCTTCTTGATAAGGTCGCCGAAGTAATTGGGACTAAGGAAGCACTGCTCGGCAAAGTGCTTGACACTGGGCAGACCTTCCCGACGGGCATTTCCCTCCTCAAAGTAGTCATTGAGCAGGGACTCAAACTTGCCGAGTATGCCCTGGTCGGCGTCATGACGGGTGACAAACTGACGCTCGTAGAAGCGCATGCAGTAGTCGAGCAGCAACTCTATGTTGCGGCAGATGAGTTTTTTTGTATGACTGTCAATGGGGTGGTCGAGCTCTTGTGAGATCTTGTCAAGACAATCTTGATAGATGGCTTTTTCATCTTCACTCAAATGGAGCGCTTCGCGCGAGTTGTAGCTGAAAAATCTGTACTGATTGATGGTGCGTCCGAGGTCGGTACCCTTGATCAGGTCGGGATGAAAGAGCAGTCCGAGAGCCTTAGGCTTGTAGCCTGGCTCATGGTGGACAGTGATGACCTGGCCGGGCGCAAAGCTGGTCACGGTGCCCTCCTGGTAGTCGTAGGGCATACGACCATAGGTGATGTCACCACAATGTGTCTGCTTGAGAAAGAGGGCATAGACCCCGTAACGGTAGGTGACCTCTCCTTGGAGTGGGGCGGCAGCGCTCTTACTTAGGTCTGCGATGGTAACGAGGGGGTGACGGGTCTCGATGCCATAGGCTTTGTTGTAAGCATCGATAGAGTCCAACTTGATGATTTCTGCCATGTGTCTTATAGATTTTAGAGAGAAGAGAATGTACTGCGGTCCTGTAGTAGGGTGGCCCAGGATGTATTCACCGATAATGCAAAGGTAGTATGGTGGGAGTGCCACTTGGGGTATATAGATTACGGACTTGATTAACTGTTTTACGGATTGTACCCTGTGCCCTTCATGCTTGAGTTGGGGGTGACGGAGTCGGAGTCTCCATCGGCAGGGTGGGGACGGTGGGCATCGTGGTAGCGTATGTTGCGCGGATGGTGGAGCAGTATCTCCTCGCGTAAGCGGCTGCGGTCGACGTGGGTATAGATTTCGGTCGTCGTGATGCTCTCGTGACCGAGCATAGCCTGTATCATGCGCAAGTCGGCGCCGCCCTCGAGCAGGTGGGTGGCGAAGGAGTGACGCAGGGTGTGAGGGCTGATGTCCTTGTGGATACCCGCTCGCTCTGCAAGCTCCTTGATGAGATGAAAGACCATGATGCGGCCGATATTCTTGGTCTTGCGGCGCACGGTGATAAAGACGTAGTCCTGATACTCTGGCGGTATGTCCCATGTATTGCGGTCGAGGAAGTAGTTGCGCAGGCACTCGATGGCACGCTTTGAGATGGGTACGAGCCGCTCTTTGCTCCCCTTGCCCGTGACTCTGATGAAGTGCTCGTCGAGATAGAGGTCCGTCAACTTGAGCTCGCAGAGTTCGCTGACGCGGAGGCCGCAGCTGTAGAGCGTCTCCACGATGGCCAGATTGCGCTGGCCGTCGCGCCGGCTCAGGTCAATGGCGGCTTCCATGCGGTCGATTTCGTCCACCGTCAGCACCGAAGGCAGACGTCTGCCTATCTTGGGCGTGACAAGGAGTTCGGCGGGGTCTTGCTCCATCATGTGCTCCAGATAGAGGAAACGGTAGAAGGAGCGCACGCCGCTGAGGATGCGTGCCTGGCTACGGGCTTCTATGCCGATATGATAGAGGCCCGAAGAGAAGTCTCGCAGATCCTGCAGCTTGGCATCCTGAGGACGCAGGTCGCGGCCGGCGAGGAAGGAGAGCAGCTTACCCAAATCTTGCATATAGGCCTCGACGGTGTTAGGGGAGAGCGACTTCTCCAGCTGCAGGTAGACCGCATAGTGGTGGCACAGCGAATCCAGCTCCTCGCTACGCACGCTGCGGAGGCCTCGGGAGAGCGTCATGTTGCCACCAGAGTCAATCTTTTTTACTTTTTCCGCTGCTTTGGACATAAAAATACCTAACTTTGCCCGTAGCAAATGTACGAAAAAATCATCAGCCATGGCGAAAATACAGATTATAAACGGGCCCAACCTCAATCTGCTCGGCACGCGGGAGCCTGATATCTATGGTAATAATTCGTTTGAGTCCTATCTGGAAGGGCTCAGGGAGGACTATCCTGACATCGAGATCGGATACTATCAGAGCAATGTCGAGGGCCTGCTCATTGACAAGCTGCAGGAAGTAGGATTTGACTGGGATGGCATCATCCTCAATGCGGGAGCCTATACCCATACGTCCATAGCTCTGCAGGACTGTATCCGATCGCTCAAGGCGCCGGTCGTCGAGGTACATATCTCCAATGTCTTCCAGCGTGAAGACTATCGCCACCATTCCTATCTCTCTCCCGCCTGCAAGGGAGTGATATGCGGTTTCGGGCTGGACTCTTACCGCCTGGCGCTCGAAGCCTTGATCCACTGATTGCTTATGCTTGAGTCGTACATACAGGCCCATATCTCGCCCGAACACCCCTACCTCCATCGTCTCTACCGAGAGAGCAATCTCTACTTGGTCCGCGCCCACATGGTGTCTGGGCACATACAGGGGGTGCTGCTGCGCCTCCTGATGGAGATTATCTGTCCGCGTGAAGTCCTCGAGATAGGCACTTATACCGGCTACTCGGCGCTGAGTATGGCGTCGGGGCTGACGGGCAACGGCCGCATTCTGACCTATGAGATCAATGATGAGATGGAGGACTTCACACGCCCCCGCATCGAGCAATCGCCTTGGGCGGAGCGTGTCGAATTCTGCATAGGCGATGTATTGACAGACTTACCCGATGAAGTCAAGCAGGGGCGGCGGAGATTTGATTTCGTCTTCATTGACGGCAACAAGAGGCAGTACGTGGAGTACTACCAGCTCGCGCTGCAGTATCTGACTCCCCACGGTCTCATCCTCGCCGACAATACACTGTGGGACGGCCATGTCGTCGACAGTGCCTATGATGGCGACCCGCAGACCGAGGGTATACGCCGTTTCAATGACTTGGTGGCCAGTGACCCCCGTGTGGATAAGGTTATCCTCCCTCTGCGTGACGGCTTGACGCTGATACGCAAATTGTAATCCTTTCCCGCCTTTTTATTCTCTCCTTCGCTTTTTAAAATACTTATTTTTATATAATAGTACCTCCGGACAGTCATGATGACCCTGCCTCTCGGTAGTTCCCTACTGTCTCGGCATGGTCCGTATGTTTGGCAGTGAAACAGCCCAAGTGGGACATACCCAAGACAAGGGCCGGTCTATTTACAACAAGGTCTGATGTAGTTTCACCTTGGGGCTAATGTAAGTGGAGTGAGGCCTGACACAGATGAGATGTGACTGGATAGGGTAGAGTGTAAGGGCCGAATATATTGTACGAATTCCGGCGGCATATAAATCTCATCCGATAGGCGTAGCATAAGCCCTGACGTTGGCCTTGATGAAACGCTCTCAGGCTTCGGCGCCCCGCGACAGCTCGCAGGGGAGGGTGGATGTAATCCCCCTAGGTGCCGGATGGGCCTCTTGCGTAGGGTGGGTGTGTTTGCGATGGACAGTCCATATCTGACTACACTCTGATGGTAGCGTCATAGAGCCTGCCAATATATGGAGAGGACAGAAGTCATGTCATTGCCGGAGTATAGGACGATGCCTATACTTCCGGTGGAGTATGGACGGGAGGGCTCCTTGTCGGCATACTTATCGTGATGTCTGATGGCAGACAGATTATGCCTCTTGTTAGTTGGGCTCCTGATATGATAGAGCAAGGGAATCGTCTTGACGGAAGATTTTATGACTTTTATACATTACGTCCCCGGAAGAGTGTAAATCTAATTAGGCATTATAAGATGTGAGTATTTATAATTTATATAGCGTTTTTTGCTACTGCTGGAAGGAGTAGATAATCTTTCAACTTTTTTCGGCAAAAAAGTAGAAGCATTAATTAATTTTTGGACGAAATCTGATTTTTTAAGGATAAAAATTTGGAGGAATCAAAAAATGATACTATGTTTGCCACGTTTACTAATATTAAAAAAGCGTAAGCTATGAGAAAATTATTATCTTTTTTAGCATGTCTGTTGTGCGCTTTAGGTATCGGACAGTCTGTGACGGCTCAGACGAGATGGGCTGTGACCGACTCAATTGTACCTGACGGTTACTACAGGCTTGTAATCAGAAACGGCTACAGTACAGCCAACAAGGTCAAGTCCACATTTGACTGGGCGGCCTACATGGAGTATAATACCGGTAAAGGTACCTGGGACATCGGTGCCAAGGAATTGGCTACTGTTACAGACGATGACCTCACGTCAATATGGCACCTTACCAAAGCCGGTATGAAGGATGGTCATCAGACCTACCATCTTAAGAACTGTGGCCCTCAGCCCTTCACCTATGTTTTCCCTCACCAGATCGTGATTGGAAACGCCGCGTATATTTACGGAACAGGCGTTGAGCAGGACAGTGTCTATCTCTACAAGATGGCCTACGGATCTTCCGGTACGGCCACAAGTTATACGCAGGTGCTTGACCGCGAGGATACCGCGCCTGCCGGAGCTGTGTTTATCTACAACACTAGCAGTAAGAGTAAATGGCGTCTCGGTGACGACTGGCGCATCAAGCTGAACAACAAGGACGGCTTGGGCAATGCTTCCTTCGAACTCGTTCCCGTCGATCTCGGAACGAGAGCCGGCTGGATGAAACTCAATGAAGCCCTGACCGACATCAAGGGCTACAACTATCAGGAGGGTGAGAACCCCGGCTACGTCTCCGCCACCAACAACGGCACCTACCTCGCCCTGATGGACCTCATCGACGAGGCCAGCGACCTCGCTGACGCCGGTGGTTCCGATGCAGAGTACACAGAGATGGTAGCAAAGCTTGAAAAAGCCCGTAAGGCCATGTTGCCCTACATCGTTACCCTTGACGATGGCTACTTTGGCATTAAGGACCACTACACTACTCCTTATCCCGCCGGAGGTGCTAAGTGGATGGTGCCTCTCAACGACCTCGCCTATCGCGAGTACTGGAAGGAATCCGGCAGTATGCCTGGATCATCCAAGGACTCTACCCGCAGACAAAACAACTTTTTCGCATGGTTGGCCAATCCCTGGCTCTGCGGCTACGACTACCTGAACGACGCCACGGGAGCTGACGTTCCCCAGCAGTTTATCTGGCACATTAAGAAGCAGGCTGACGGTACCTATACCATCAAGAACTGCGCCGAGTCGAGCTATGCAGGCGACTCCACGTATTTTGTACCTCAGGTAGTGCTGCATACATCTGAGCCTGTCTATGACGGCCGCAACTATCAGGGACATATCCAGATGACGGGTACGCCCAAGTCGACCTACAGATTGCAGTACGTGAGCGAGAACAGCTTCCGTATTTTCTCCAACCGCAACCCCTTCTTCTTCAACCAGGGTATTCAGCATCTTAATACGACCAACCCGACCAACTCCATGACCTACGCTCTGTGGGACTTCGTCAAGATTCCCGAGAGCCGTATCACGGCCAAGTTTAAGCTCAACGAGGCTATCACCGACGCCGCCGGCTTGCTCGTAGACTGGATACCGGGCACCAACCCCGGCTACTTGAAGACTTCTCTGGCCGCGCCTTTGCAGGAGGCCATCGCAGATGCACGTGCCGTATACGCCAAGGACGGCGCATCGGATGCCGAGTACACGGCAGCCGCTACGGCAGTGACAGCAGCATACAATACGCTGAAGGCACAGCTGACGGATACTGCAGCTGCCCTCAACCCCATTGAGGAAGGCTACTACTACATTCACAATACTGACCGCCCGTTCCATCTCCTTCAGGGCGACTCCCTGTCCCGCGGTATCTATGGCAGTGCGGACGGCAATGTATATTGGGCCAACGACCTCGAGTCCAACCGCAACAACCCGGATTACGTCTGGAAGATCACCCCGCTGGGTGACGATAAGTACACGGTACAGAATGTTGGTCTCGGCAAGTACATCGGCGACGGTGCTGCTGCGAGTGATAGACTTACGCTGGTAGACGACAAGAACGCCTTCCAGTACATCGTAGGCAAGACTTCGCTGTCCGGTGATACCGGCGGCCGTAAGATTAACCTCGGCAAGTGGCGTACAGAGGGTACGTTCATCATCTTCCCTGAGAGCGCTAAGGATTTTCTTCCTTGGCACAGCCATGGACATGGTAGCGGTGCAGCTACTGGCCCAGATTATATGGAGATCTACAACAATCCTTACACCGTCTATTTCAAGCTCGATAAGCTGACGGACCAGCATTTGCTCGACAGCCTGCTTGAAATCGGCGCTCAGAAGTCGCGCAATGTGGATATGTACAACGCTATCAACGCAGCCACCAACGCTCTTGACAAGACTGTCGCTGCATCTTACAATGTTGCAGATAGCCTTATCTTCGAGGCAAGCGGCGAAGACTCGACTCACAATCAGTTCTCCACCAATGGCAAGCAGGCCAGCGAAGGTACGTATGATGCTCTGCTGGATCCCGTAGGCAATACTTACTTCCAGTCTCAGCGCACTACAGCGCAGGGTCCCGCTCCTGAAGACTATCACTACCTCCAGGTCGACCTGAGAGACAAGCCAGTCGAAAACTTTATCTTCAGATGGAAAGTTCGTGGTAACGGCAATCCCAACTGGGGTAAGTTGGGTGGCACTCCTACCCGCTACGGATCTTACGACTATGGTGACAACGAGCGTCCGACAGAGATCATCATCTCCGCAACCAATGATACTACCAATGGTGGCACTTGGACAGAGATCAAGAGACTTGACTTCCCGCAGGATGTTCACTTCCGCAACTACACCTCCCCGCTCATCCAGGCCGGTGCATCTTACAAGTACTATCGCTTCGCCGTGCCCACTACTAAGGTCAACGCGCTGAACGGTCTCCATCCTTATTTCTCTGTAGCTTACCTGCAGATGTATCCTGCTACTGTAGACGCAGCTAACTCTGTAAGCAGCTACAATAGTGACGTCAAGAGTGCCGCCGACGCCGTCAGCGCCCTGCTGCCCAACGCACGTGCCAAGTACGCAGCCGGCACTGTAACCCGTGATGAGCTCTCTGCTTTGATCTCTGCTACAGAAGCCCTGCAGGCCCTCAACGTCGACACATTGCCGCTCGTAGCCCGCATTGCTGAGGCTCAGGTACTGGCCGACTCCTCTTACATTGCCCTCTCTGAAGACGCCGCCCAGTACGGTGACGTCACCTCTGACCAGAAGGCTACCTTCCTGGAGGCTATCGCAGCCGCCCAGGCCGCAGTCGCTCCCTCCGCTCACCCGTCTCAGGCCAGCCTTGCTACGGCTCTTGCTACGCTCAACGCAGCCTACAAGACCTTCAACGCAGAGCGCAAGACCTTTGAGACCAACAAGTGGTACTACATCCGCTCCACTGAGACCAAGAACTACTCAACCACTGAGATCCCCGCATGGCGCGGCAGTCAGTACTTGTTTGTCAGCGGAGCCAATGCCCAGAAGCCTTACGTAGAGGGCAAGCGCCAGGGCAAGGTAGAGCCCGTACGCTACGGACTCAAGACAGTGGTAGATCCTGTAGACGGTACAGAGTACACTACACCTAAGTCAGGCCTCTCTGACGAAGCTTACATGAACACGGCCAACTACTTCACAGGTACGGACAATCCGTATGCTATGTGGCGCATCGTCGAGACAGGCGACAGCACGTATGCTATCCAGAACCGCGGTACGGGCTTGTATCTCGGCCGTACGCAGGACGGCGACTGGTATGTCACCCAGAGTGTTGAGGCTCCCGCAGGCGGCAAGCTCAACCTGATTGGCCGCAACCAGTATGAGTATCTGTTCATGGATTCGACCAATGTCTATACCCCGGCCGGCGCCACTACGCCCAACTATGCACCGCGCCTCGAGCCGCTGCACTCCCAGGGTTCTGACAACCGCCTCGTATGGTGGGGCACAGGTACCGAGCGTGGCTACAATACGGGTAGCGCCTACACCTTTGAGCCCGTGGATGAAACTCTGTCTGAGCTTTCAGTGCCAGCTCTTGACAACGACACACGTATCGTGACGCTGCCGTTTGCACTCGGCGAGGATGCGATCGCATTTGACGCTACAGACTGCAAGACCTACGCCCTGGGCAAGGTGACAGTCAATGAGGCAGACAGCACGACGACACTCGATCTGATCGAGAAGAAGTCCTTTGAGGCCGGTGAGCCGTTTATCCTGGTAACAGGTACCGGTTCTCACGAAGCAGGTACCGCAGACTCCATCACAGCCTATGTCACTGTACCTGCAAGCAATGTCTATGCTACAGCAGCCAAGACAGCCAACGGTCTCGTGGGCACCCTTGGAGGTGACAGCATCATGACTCCGGGCTACGGCATCTTCCCTGCCAACAACGTACTGGTGAAGCTGACAGACAAGGCTACGCTTAAGACGACCGGAAAGCTGAGCACGACCGATGCCGAAGGCGTCTACGTCCATGGTGGCTCGGGCTGGATAGATCCCAAACTGGTTACCGACCCGCAGAGC
>ONCK01000027.1 GCA_900316315.1 uncultured Prevotellaceae bacterium | reverse complement strand
TAGCAGGGGTAAAGCGTGGACGGCGTGATGATACCTTCCTGTAGGAAGGTGAGTCCTTGAGATGTCTTGAAGGTAGAGCCTGGCGGGTACTGTCCCATGATGGCACGGTTGAGCAGCGGCTTGCGTGGGTCACGGTAGAGATTCTTGTAGTTCTTGCCGCGGTCAGCCCCGACCAGCATATGCGGGTCAAAGGAGGGCGACGAGACCATACAGAGCACCTCACCCGTCTGCGGGTCAATGGCGACGATAGAACCGAGTTTGCCATGCATGAGCCGCTCTCCGAGTGCCTGCAGGTCGCGGTCAATGCCGAGACGGAGGGTCTTGCCGGGCTCCGGGACGCGGTCGAAGCGTCCGTTCTGGTACTGTCCCTTGATACGGCCGTGGACATCGCGCACCAGAATCTTCATGCCATTGACGCCGCGCAAATCCTTCTCATACGCCTTCTCAATGCCGAGCTTGCCGATGTAGTCTCCGCTGTGGTAGTAGGCGTCAGAGTCGATGTCGGCCTGGGTTACTTCGCCCACATCGCCGAGCACATGGGCCGCGCACGTCGTGGCGTAGTGACGGATGGCACGCTTCTCGATGTAGAAGCCTTTGAAACGGAAGAGCTTCTCCTGAAAGACGGAAAATTCCTTGGCCGGTATCTGCGACATGAAGAGCTGGGGGGTGAAGCGCGAATAGCCGTAGTTGAGCTTGGGGTCCTTAATCTCGTTCATGCGCTGTATGTACTGCTCCTTGGTAATGCCGATGGTGCGGCAGAAGTCCAGCGTATCCACACCGTGCTGCTCGTTCATGATGACCATGATATTGTACGCCGGCTCGTTGTATACGAGCAAGCGGCCGCGACGGTCTGTGATGAGGCCGCGGGCGGGGTACTGTATCTTCTTGAGAAATGCATTGGAGTCGGCATTGCGCTTGTAGTCGTCGCTCATGATCTGGAGCGTAAGCAGACGTATGAGGTACACGATGACGATGATGATCGCCATACCTCCGATGGTAAATCTGCGTTTGCTGAAGTCTACATTTTTCATTGCCGACTGTGGATATATAGAAGCTGGCCTCGGTCTGGCGCGTCCTGCTCTTGTCGCTCGGCTGACTTTGTCAGCCTGCTGCAGGCGAGAAGGCGCCCCGGTGGCTAGGTGGTCGTATGGCGCGAGGTGCCAGACCTGATGCTCTCAAAGGCCGTCAGGATGATGGCCGTCATGGCCCAGCTGCTCAGGATGTTGATAAGGTACTTCCAGATATTGAAGAAGGAGAAGGCTTCCAGGGTAAAGAAACACAGTGCCTGTAGCAGGGTCGCTACAATCAGATACCTTACAAAGGCTGCCCAGCCCAGCGTGTGACTGGACGGGACAAGGCCCGCATCATCGTCCTCCTCGTCGCGCGGGGTAAAGGAGCGCAGGAGAGCGGGCTGCACCATGCCAATCAGCGTGAGCGTGGCTGCCGACATACCGGGCGTATTGGTAAAGATGTCCTCCAGCAGGCCGATGGCAAAGCTCCATAGTAGAATCTGCCATCTCGGAGTCTCGAGCGGAAAGAGCAGGATGGGTAAGATGCAGACCATGGGTACGCCGTAGCCGTAGACCTGTACGTGGTTGAAGACGAGAACCTGTATGGCCAGGAAGACAAAAAACCAAAGAAAACGCTTGAGCTGCATCAGTTGGAAGGGGTTTCAAAATTGGTAAAGTGGGCTCGCAGGCTGTCTATCTCGGGACGTTCCTTGTTGATGACGACACTTACATCGCTGAGTCGGCCGAAGTCGGTGCCCAGGTTGACCTTGAGCTGAAGGGAGAGGCCGTCGGGTGCGTTGGAGACGCCTTTCACCTTGCCCACAAAGATACCCGGTGGAAAGACGCTAGAGTATCCACTCGTCTCGACGTAGTCTCCGACCTTCACCTTGGCATAGCGCGGGATGTCGCTGAGATAGGCACTGGCTGTGCTGCCGCCTGCCCATTGCAGATAGCCGAAGTAACCCTTGTGGCGTATGCGACAGC
The DNA here is from genome assembly GCA_900316315.1 of uncultured Prevotellaceae bacterium. Lineage (GTDB taxonomy): Bacteria > Bacteroidota > Bacteroidia > Bacteroidales > Bacteroidaceae > UBA6382. The sequence goes on along the minus strand of ONCK01000027.1, from coordinate 11,302 downwards.
TGATATTGCTCTTGACATTGATGGTCGGCATCACGAGGGAGTAGTGCTCGCCTGTGAGAAAGATGATGCCAACTACGCCTCCTCCGCCGACGACTCCGAGATCGGTGGTGATGCCGTCGGCTTTGCCTCGATTGATGACGATATAGTTGTCATCGCGATGGAGACTGCTGGAGACGACTTTGGCGGGGATGAAGTGATATCCGGCCAAGGCGGCGCTGACAGCGAGATCATTGGCCGTGGGCGGCGTCTTGGTGCTGTCTAGTGCCATACGCAGCCGTCCAATCTCGGTCTGCAGAAAGGCATTTTGCTGGGTGAGATTGGCGTTGACGTCTTTGAGATGGATGTAGGAGATACCCTCTGTGTACCAACTGTTGACTTGTCCCGCGACCTGGTTGGCTGAGGTGTACCATACGCTTGCCTGATAGTTATTGTAGTGAAAGAGGAGCACGAGGCTGACGACCTCCAGGGTGACAAAGAGCACCCAGTAGTAGTACTTCTTGATAAATTCGAGCAGCGTTTGCACTTGGTGATACGGGATGTGGTATTGGTGGAATGGAGACGGGCGGCACGCGGCGGATGTCCGACTTGGCAGTGACTACAAGGGGCGGGCTTAGACCCGCCCCTCGGCTATTCTGTGTCTTTGTCAGACAGACGCCCTGTAGGAGGCGGTGCCGTCTTGACGGTTTATCTCATGAGGAAGGAGAAGCGGTCTACATTTTTGAGCGCTACGCCTGTGCCTTTGGCCACGCAGTGCAGCGGGTCTTCGGCTACGTGGAAGGGGATGTTGATCTTCTCGTACAGACGGCGGTCAATGCCTCTGAGCAGCGCGCCGCCGCCGGTGAGATAGATGCCGTTTTTGACGATGTCGGCGTAGAGCTCGGGCGGCGTATTCTCCAGCGCGGAGAGGACGGCCGTCTCAATCTTAGCGAGAGACTTCTCGAGACAGTGTGCCACCTCCTGGTAACATACGGGCACCTCCATGGGAAGTGCGGTGATGCGGTTAGGGCCGTGGACCACATAGTCTTCGGGAGTCTCTTCTCCCAAGTCGGTCAGCGCAGAACCGACATGTATCTTGATACGCTCGGCCATGCGCTCTGAGACCTTCACATTGTGCTGGCGGCTCATGTACTCCTGAATGTCTGCTGTCAGGTCGTCGCCTGCCATCTTGATGGAGTTGTTGGATACGATGCCGCCCAGAGATATGACGGCGATTTCGGTAGTACCACCGCCGATGTCGACGATCATGTTGCCCTCGGGGGCTTCTACATCGATGCCGATGCCGATGGCGGCTGCCATGGGCTCAAATATGAGGTAGACATCGCGTCCGCCGGCATGCTCGGCAGAGTCGCGCACGGCGCGGAGCTCGACTTCGGTAGAACCGGAGGGCACTCCGATGACCATACGCAGGGAGGGGGAGAAGAGGTGGCTGCCTGTATGTACCATCTTGATCAGACCGCGCATCATCTGCTCGCAGGCGTAGAAGTCGGCAATCACTCCGTCTCGGAGCGGGCGCACAACGCGTATCTTGCTGTTGTTTTTCTCGTACATCAGCTTGGCGCGGTCTCCTACGGCAATCATCTTGTTGGTCTGCGCGTCGAGGGCTACGACAGACGGCTCGTCGACGACAATCTTGCCATCACTGATGATGATAGTATTGGCCGTGCCCAAGTCCATGGAGAGTTCCTGTGTGAAAGAGAAGAATCCCATCTGTATAATATTGGCTAATGATATTAGTGGATGTGTACCGACTGTCGTGGCGGGAACCGGAGTCCCCGGCGGCAGTCAGAGGCTTATTGCTTGGCAAACCAGGCGTGAATGGCTGTGTCGTAATGACTGGATACGGCAAAGGCCCGCTCTGCGAAGTGGCGGCGGTCCTCCAGATCAGTCTGGGCGCCTTTCTGATTAAGCAGATTGAGTAGAGGCTGGTATTCATCCTTGCTGGGGATGATGACGACGTCGTTGAAGTTCTTGGCTGCGGCGCGTATGAGCGAGATACCGCCGATATCGATCTTCTCGATGATATCCTGATCGCTTGCTCCGCTGGCTACGGTCTGCTCAAAGGGGTACAAATCGACGATGACAAGGTCGATGCCCTCGATACCGTAGTGCTTCATCTCCTCCTGGTCTGAGGCAAGAGCGCGACGGCCCAGTATGCCACCGAATATCTTGGGATGCAAGGTCTTGACACGGCCGCCCAGAATGGACGGATAGGTGGTGACGTCCTCGACTTTACGGCAGGGGTATCCGAGACTCTCGATAAACTTTTGCGTACCGCCTGTGGAGAGGAATTTGACGCCTTCCTCGTGGAGCTTTTTGAGCAGCTCATCCAGCCCGTCCTTGTGGAAAACGGAGATGAGTGCGGTTTTTATCTGCCTGACTTCTGACATGGGTATTTGCGTTTGAGGTTACAAAGTTAGTGCTTTCCGTTGAAAGAAACGGAACTTTAGAAAAAAAACTAATTTTTCGGCATGATAGTTTTTGCGCGCCGTCGCTCCCGGCGAGGAGGCCTGATGGGGTGTCTGTAGGAGCAGATGTGGTCTCTTGGAGGTTAGCCGTTGAGGGCAGACAAGGGCATTTAGCCGCGTCCAGTCAGGGCGGGCAAGGCACTCGCAGCCGTCTGCATGATGGGTGCTGAGACCTTACAGACGATATGCCGCTATCTTGCCCAGCCGGTAGAGCCGAACGAAAAAACAGTCAGCGGATTGAGAAGACAGAGCGGGATTGAGGCGTCGGGCGGACTAGAACCTGAAGGCGTAGCTCAGCCCTAGAATATGGGTGTCGGGATCCTCGTCATCATCATGATGCAAGGTCTGCAGACGATAGTAGATGCCCACCTCATGATGCTTGTTGATGCTCCAGTCAAGTCCCGCAGTGTAGCGCACCTTCTTGATGTACCAGCCGTTGTAGACCTCGACGCTGGCGTAGGGCTCCAGTCCTGTCTTGGCAATATCGTAGTCCAGCTTGAGGCGACTACGGAGCACATTGCTGCCCTTGCCGGCGTAGGTCTTTGGCTTGCCGTCGTAGTCCTCCTGGTCGAAGTCGTAGCGCTCGGGCACGCTCTTGTGGTGACGGTAGGTGTACTGCCAGCGCTCACGCAGCGAGAGGCCGAAGTGACCAAAGTGGTAGGAACCCGTCAGCGCCACGTTGACTCTGTGACGCTGTCCCCAGTAGTGCGCCTTCTTGTTGGGCGTGCCGTCGGTGTGGTAGGAGTATTTGTAGTTGTTGTCCACGAGCAGGTCGTATCCGGCGCTGGCCTTGAGCCAGGAGCTCACCTTGTACTGGCCGTAGACGCCGAAGCTCCAGCGGTCGGTCTTGGATGCGTCGTCCATGGTACGCCATTCGGCTTCGCCGCCGATACGCCAGCGCTTGTCAATCTTCTTTTCTACCCCTACGGTAGACCATATGCCAAAGTCATCGCCGCCGTCGGCCTGCGCGGCCTGAGGCTGCGCCAGCAGGATGAGGAGCAGGGCGATCAGGGTGAGAGGTGTGTACTTCATAGTCTTGTGTATTGAGTATTTGATTGTATTTCTTTTGTGTTTATATGCCGTTGGGGGGCAGCGTCCGTCATTCGGTCAGCTGGGAGTTGGTGACCTTGACAATCTTGTCTACGGGATTGTCGGGCTCGTCGGAGTCGTAGGTGACTCGGAGCACGGCCATGTCTCTGAGCAGGTCAATGCCGCCTATGTCTATGCGCCTGATGTGGAGGCCGAGGCGCTGCTCGAGGTCTTGCTTGAGCGCATCCCTGCATTCGGGCCTGACGAGCTCAATGCGGTCGTACTGGATGAGCTTGACGTGGGCAGGCTTCAGGCACCGCTCGCATATCCAGATGGCGAGGATGAAGAGGGCATTGGTCAGCAGCAGCTCAACTATTGTGACGGAAGCGGCAATGGCGTTGACGACAGAGAGCGAGATGATGACAAAGAGGTAGGTCATCTCTCTGACCGGCATGGTGTCGGTGCGGTAGCGCATGATGGAGAATATACCGAAGAGACCGATGCCGAGGCCGATGCTTGTCTTGGTCTTGAGATCCTCCAGGACAAAGATCATGAAGAATACGAGGAAGAAGATCGCTACCGAGATGATCATAAAGGTGAAGTAGAAGTCACGTCGCCGACTCTTGGTGTAGTAGAGACGGTCCACGATGATCCAGTTGACGATCATGCAGATGGCAAAGCGTATAAGCATGGCGCCGTAGCCGTCGGAAAAGGTAGTGCAGAGTAAGTCTTTCATGAGGTATAATCTGTTGGTTTGGGAGTCATGGAGTGTGGGAACGGAATCAGGCGAGTTCCCGGGCAGAGGCGCTCCAGCTGGTGGATACGCGGCTTAAACAGATTGTAGCGCAGGCTGGGATCGGTTATGATGAGTCCTATGCAGTACTTGCTAAATCCCAGGGGCTTGATGCGTAGTTGCCGGAGCAGTTCCGTCATTGACGAGGGTAGCAGTCCGTCACGCTTGATCTCAATGATGACATAGTCGTCGAGTTGTCGTCGGTGGTCATTGAGGAGATGGTGAAAACAGAGATGGGTATCGATGGTCACGCGCTCGGTTCTGGCGTGGTTGACAAGCGTGATGCGGTCAAACTGGTTCTCAATCAGCTGGTGCAGCGTCTGAGGATCGTAGCGCAGGTAGCTGCGGAGAAATGGGACATAAGCCTTGCAAGTCTCGTCGTCCTCGGTGAAGCAGATAGTAGGCAGGGGACGTGTAGCGTCAAAGTCGGGCATCTCGGTGCGCTGCTTGCAGGTGCGTCCATGATTGTCCTTGGTCTTGACTTCCAGATAGCTCAGATGGTTGTCCATATACGACCTGATGCGTAGCTTTTGCCGATTGGCACGGCCCGAGACGTGGCAGCGAAACATGCTCAGCTCTGGTGTATCAAAGTAGAGCGTGTAGTAAGAAGCCACCCTCTTGCCGTCGACCTGCTGTATGCTGTAGTAGGGCCGCGCGAGCTCAAGCAGTCGGAAGAGCTTGCCGCGCGTGGTGACAAACTTGGTGTCCATGCGGTTCATCAGGCGGAGGCTTTTCATATCCTCGAGTGCAATGGGGGCATAGGTCTTGAGCAGGTCTTGCATAGGTCGTGACGTGGACGGGCCGGGCGGGCAGAATAGACAGGGAAAACTGTATCTCTGTCAGTGACAGTGGGAGAAGCTGTCTTGCAGAGGGGATGGGCTGCGGGTTTGCACTGCTTTCCCCTTTGGTAGAACTAACTTCGCGTCCTGAGTATAAGGCGTCTTTGGTGTTCTTTACGGCACAAAGATAGATATTTCGGAATGAATATTACACTTTACCGATGCTGAAAATTGCAATGTACCTCTATTCCTATCCATCAGTCCGTTCCTCTGTGACTGATACTGTCAGCTGAAGTCAGAGATACCAGACTGTAGCGGCTTTGTGGAAAAACTGTCTGGCAGGGGACGAATTTTACCAGTTTTTGGCATGCCAAAAACAAATATTACCTATCTTTGTAATCGTTAAATCAAAACATGGTGTCTCCGGACACTGCTATTTATCCTAAAGGCTCATACATTATGACAGACATTGACAGACGCCAGTTTGTCCGGCGCAGTCTCCTGGCCGCCAGCGCGCTGGTTGCGGGTGCGGCTATCAGCCCTACAGAGACCGTCTCGGCCAGCCGCAGACAGCAGACGCCGAGACAATTGCTGAGGGTGCGCGGCGGAAGCGGATTTAAGCTCTGGCAGCTCGACACACAGTGCAATGATATCGGCAACTCTTACGTCCTGCTTACCGACAAGGGGCGCGTATGCGTCATCGACGGAGGCTTTAAGGAGGACATGTACTATCTACGTGGCTTCCTGGCCCTGCTCGGAGGCCATGTGGATACGTGGTTTCTCTCTCATCCCCATCCTGACCACATGGGCACCTTGCGCGATGTCCTCAAGCAGCCAATGGGCATCAGCATCAGGCGCATCGTGCATTCACGGATGGACGAGTCAATCCTCGATACCGAGCCCTGGGCACCCACGCGGGGCGATGCGACGCGGGCGCTGTATGCGCAGTTTGATGCCCTGCGGGATACCGAGGTGATAGACGTCCAGCAGCCGGGACACACCTTTGAGATTGACGGTCTCAAGGTCAAAGTGTTGGCGGTGCAGAACCCGGATATTCATAAGAATTGCTACAACAATTCGTCCATGGTCCTACGCGCATGGGACAAGCGCAAATCCATTGTCTTCCTAGGCGATGCCGGTGTCGAGGAGGGGCGCAAGTTGATGCAATCGCCATGGGCCGCTGACCTCCCCTGCGACTATCTCCAGATGGCGCACCACGGCCAGGCGGGCTGTGATGAGGCCTTCTACCGCTCATTCCCCTTCCGTGCCTGTCTGTGGAGCACTCCGCGATGGGTGTGGGACAATGATGGAGGCCAAGGCCCTGGTTCGGGTAAACTCAAGACGCTTATTGTGCGAGGATGGATGGACCGCCTCGGCATCAAGGAGCACCACGTCTCGTGGCAGGGTCTTTGGGAGCTTGACTAGACGGCTCCCAAGTATTTCAGTAGCACATATCCTATTAGCATCATCCAAGACATGACAGATATCAATAGACGACAGTTTTTACAGTGGGCGGCTTCCGGTGCCGCAGCACTGGTCGTATCTCCGGTCATGGCCCACCTGGCGACCGACTCGCAGGGACTCCATCTCAACGATCCGCTGACGCGCTCCACAGGCAAGGGACGCAGTGCCTTCACGCTCTGGCAACTAGGTACACAGGCCAATCTCATAGGCAATAGCTACGTCTTTCGTACGGCCAGCGGCAAAATCTGTGTGATGGACGGCGGGTTTCGTCAGGACGAGTACTACCTCCGCGGCTTCCTCAAGGGGCTCGGCGGCCACGTAGACACTTGGTTTGTTACCCATCCCCATATTGATCATATGGGCTCGCTGACTCATATTCTCCAGCGTCCTCTCGGCATCAAGGTGGACCGCATCTACCACTCCCGCTTCGACGAGGCCCTGATCAAGAGCCGCAAGGTCGATGAGCAACACTGCCGTGAGTTTTACGCTGCCCTTGATCAGGCGGCCCATACCGAGGTCATCGACATCCAGCAGCCCGGTTACGAGGGACAGATCGACGGTATGCACTTTCGCTTCCTCACGGTGGCCGATACGCTGTACGCCCACAATAGCTATAACAATGGTTCCATGATCACCCGTATCTGGGATGACCGTAAGTCTATCGTTTTTCTGGGTGACATGGGCGAGGAAGAGGGACTCAAGGTGCTGGCTAGCCCTTGGCGCAAGGACCTCGACTGCGACTATCTCCAGATGGCGCACCACGGGCAATGGGCCTGCAAGCGACACTTCTACGAGACGGTCAAATTTAAGGCCTGCCTGTGGAGTACACCCCGTAAGTTTTGGGACAATGACGACGGCCAAGGCCCTGGCACGGCCAAGTATGAGGTGCCCAAGACCAAGGCTTGGATGGACGACCTCGGCATCAAGGAGCACCATGTCTCCTGGATGGGCCTCTGGCAACTGGATTAACAAGTCTCCTTCCTCTGCCGGCAGCGCTGTCCTGCGGCATACGGCATACATCAGCCTTGATACAGTGCGGCCCGTGCGAAATATATCCTTAGCGTCTATCCTTATAAGGACAGTATCAGCCGGTCTCCAAGTCGCCTGAGTCGCGGCACTGACAGAGTCGCTTAGAATAACAAACAACATCGGACCTGGAAATTTCTAAGTCCGATGTTGTTTAAACTAGGTCCGACCTTGTTATCGGCCTTCCGTATCCCCCTTCTGTCAGAGCGCTGAGCGCAGCCCATTTTTCCGGTCTGTGACAGGTAGGGGAAGAGTTGGCGTCAGTACTATGTCGGCCTGTGTATGTAGGTGGCTGAGGACGGATTAGCGCTTTTTGGCCTGCGCCTTGAGCTGCTTCTTGAGCCACTTCTCGGCGGCGTCGGCTCCCTTGCTCTTGAGTTGGGCTGTGTAGCCCGTTGCCAGAGCGGCAGCCTGCCGCTCCTCGGCTGCGGTAGCAAAAGCGTGGTGGAAGCCCTGGATGTCGCGCCAGTGTCCGCGTGTGAAGTCAGGTACCTGCACGGATGCGTTGCCGTGGTCCATGGAGAGCTCACCCAGTTCGGCCAGCGAGCACCATTCGGCGAGATCGTAGACATCGATATCGAGCGGTAGCCCGTTTTGCAGGCAGTAGGCGAGGCGAGAGTCCATGATAAAGTCCATGCCGCCATGGCCGCCGACCTCCTTGGCTTTCTTTTCATAGATGCTGAGCAGCGGAGCTTTGTACGTGGCTTCGAGCTGAGCGCGTGCGGCGTCGTTGAGGAAGGTATGGGACGAGATATTGTCCTCTTTGACCGCTACGCCGGACAACTTGAGCTGATCAGCACCGACGGCGTAGCCGGAGACAGGGTACTTGTTGGCAAATCCCTTGGTACCTGTGAGTTGGTACTTGCGGTTGTAGGGCTGCGGATTCATGACGTCGTGCTGTATCTCGATGACGCGTCCGCCCTCGGTCCGCATGAGGGTCGTCGTGTGGTCGCCGTTGCGGAACTGGGACTCGTCAATCTGCTTGCCGGTCACTTCCTTGACCCACATGGGCCCGCTGGCAGCCTTGGTGTCCATGGCTACGAGAGTCTTGATGCGGTCGCCGCGATGGAGATTGAGGAGCTGGGCGACGGGACCGAGGCCATGGGTAGGATAGACGTCGCCCCGGTGAGCTTGGTTGTACTCCAGTCGCCAGTTTTTCCAATACTTCTTCCAGTAGGGGGAGAGGTCGTGGATATAGGCGCCCTCTACGTGGAGAATGTCGCCGAAGACGCCGTGCTGTGCCATATTGAGCGTGTTGAGCTCAAAGAAGTCGTAGCAGCAGTTCTCGAGCAGTTGGCAGTGGAGGCGCTTCTGTTCAGCGAGATTGATGAGGTCCCAGCAGTCATCGAGATTCATGGCCGACGGCACCTCGATGGCAACATTGTGGCCATGCTCGAGGGCGCACTTGGCTACGGGTACATGGTGCTGCCAGTCGGTGGCGATATAGACGAGATTGATATCCTTGCGGGCGCAAAGCTCCTTGTAGCCCTCTGCGCCGGTATAGAGGGCGGCATCGGGCAAGCCGGCCTTGCGCAGTGTCTCCTGGGAGCGCTGGGCACGGTCGGGCTCGTAGTCACACAGGGCGACGATGCGTACGCCGGGGATGTATGTCCAGCGTTTGACGGCATCGACACCGCGCATGCCGAGTCCGACAAAGGCAATGCGGATGACGGGCAGCTTAGGCGTGGTCAGATTGAGTGCAGTCTGCTGTCCTGCGGGCATAGGAGGCGTGTCGACGACGATGGTGCCGTTTTGCCAGTGCCAGCGGGTCTCAGCGTGGGCAGGCGAGGCGAGACCGAGGAGGAGAAGGGCGCCGAGCAAGAAGCTCAGCAAGTGATTGGAGGTGTGCATAGTGGTATGTTATTGATATTTATAAATGATACAAATCTGTCAGAGTAGCGTCTATGAGCGCCTTGTAGAGAGGCAGGCGGCTCAGGAGACGGGCGTTGCCGATGATGAAGAGTTGTAGGCGGGCGCGTGTGAGGGCGACGTTGAGCTTGCGGTCGACGGGTAGCGTGTGGCCTTGACTGTCGGTGTCGAGATAGGTGGAGGAGGAGAGAAAGGCCAGCTGGGCAGGACGCCTCACGGTGAGCGAGTAGATGATGAGGTCGCGCTGACTGCCCTGGAAGCGCTCTACGGTGTCGATGGTGATGTCCTGGGCGCAGTCGATACCGGCGGCCTGTAAGGCGGAGCGGATCATGGAGATCTGGTTGCGGTAGGGCACGATGATGCCGACATCCTGTGCATGCAGGGTGCGGCCCTCGCGCGAGAGGGTGGCGGCGTAGGCAGAGACGATGCGGGCGGCTGTGGCGGCTTCGGCGGAGTTGATCTTGTCATTGGGCCCGTCATCGGCTGGAGACTGGTCAATGAATGCGATGCGCCGGCTGGCAATGAGACGTTGGCAGGCATCTGAGACGGCCGCGTTGAGGTGCTGGCTATGGGGATAGAGCTGGGAGAGACTCTGCTGCTGATGGCGGATTGGCACGCAGGCAAGCTGATGGTCGTAGAAGGCGTTGTTGACAAAGCGGAAGAGGTCAGGGTGCATGCGTCCCTGACGGCTGAGCAAATGCCACGCCTCCGTGCGATGGGCTCTCTGCTGCAGGATGAGCAGACGCTGGAAGAGACTGTTGCGGCAATCTTCCAGTCCGATCTGTCGCAGACGTTGGTCGGTCACCCGGCTGTCCCGCATGGGCTGCATGACGACTGCAGGCAACTGCTTCTGATCGCCGACCAATACGAAGCGGCTGACTGAGGGCTGACCGTCGTCGGAGAGGATGCAGAGCGGTTTGAGTAGCTGCGGCTCGAGGATCTGTGACGCTTCGTCGACAAATGCGACATCAAAGTGGAGACGCTGCATCAACAAGTCTTGGCCGGACATCGTCGTAGTCGTGGCTACATAGACGTGGGTCTCATCAAGAAGCTTCTGTACCGCTGCCTTGCTGTCAAGGACGTCGCTGCGCTGGCTCAACAGGTGACTGCGGTATTGAGGCTCTGCTGCCAGCGGACTGCCGAGACGCAAGTAGTCGGGCAGGAGAGCCGGCTGGGCGGCCGAGAGTGCATCAAGCATATTGCAGAGCTCGTCTACGGCGCGATTGGTATAGGCCATGAGCAGGATACGGCGGGAACCCTGCCGCAGTTCCTCCTCGACCATGTAGCGCAAAGCGCAACTCGTTTTTCCCGAACCGGGAGGACCGATGACGAGGAAGTAGTCTTGAGCGCGCAGGAGTTTGTCTACGAGCTCGTTGAAGGAACCGTATTCTCCCCGACGCAGACGCTGTCCGTCGTAGACCGGCGGACGCTGGTCGAGGATCAGACTGCGGCGCTGGCTGGTGGTGAGCAGCAGTCGCACGACGAGGTAGGCGATGCCTAAGGCGATGACGAGTGCCCAGTGGCGCAGGAGGCGGCGACGGTCGATGATTTGGAATCCCCAGGCGACGAGCGGTGCGATGATGCCCCACATGTAGCCGTTCTCTTTGCAGAGCGTGGCGATGAGGATGCAGAGGATGCAGAGGAGAGTGGAGAGGGGAGAGAGGAGAGTGGAGTGGGATGATTGAGGAATGAGTACTATTCTCTCTCCTCTCTCCCCTCTCCTCTCTCCTCTAAAGGAAGCCTCTCTTAGATAAATGCTCGTGGCGAGGAGTCCCCAGAAGTGTGAGTAGGCTTGGTTGAGGCTGTCGATGCCGGTGACGGTGCCGAGCATGGCGGGTGAGAGATAGAAGAAGCCGACGGCGACGGTTCGCCCGAAG
>ONCK01000025.1 GCA_900316315.1 uncultured Prevotellaceae bacterium | reverse complement strand
TGCTATCTTTGCCATGTCATGTAGAATTGAACTTCTTTTGTTTTGCACCATAAAGTTAGTGAAAATTCTGCAAATGACAAGTCTCTGAGGAACTTATTGCTCCTCAGAGACTTATAAAAAACATTAATAACAATTTACACGCTTCGTTGCGGAATTAAGGTTCTATATGTTTTCTGGAATTATCGAAGGAATGGCTGTTGTCAAGGCCATCAATTATGACAAGGACAATTTGAATCTGACGCTCACAAGTCTCCTGGGACACGAACTCAGTCCTGCACAGAGTCTGGCTCACAATGGGGTGTGTCTCACGGTGACCCGTGTCGACGGTGACCAGTATGAGACGACTGCCATGCGGGAGACGCTCGAGCGCTCCAATCTCGGAGACCTCAAGGTCGGCGACGAGGTCAATGTGGAGCGTTCTATGCCTGTCGGCGGCCGTCTTGATGGCCACATCGTGCAGGGACATGTCGATGAGACGGCTGTGTGCACACGCATAGTCGATGCTGAAGGTAGCTGGACCTATACATTTAAATATAAACTGGACCCTGAGATGGCTCGCCGGGGCTACTTCTGCGTAGACAAGGGGAGCGTGACGGTCAATGGCGTGAGCCTTACGGTCTGCAATCCCACTGACGACTCCTTTGAAGTCAATATCATCCCCTTCACTCACGAGCACACCAATTTCCACGCTATTGAGGTTGGTACTAAAGTCAATATTGAGTTTGACATCCTCGGCAAGATTATTGCCAGACTCAGTCACTTCCAGCTGTAGATGAGACCGCGCAGGACGCAGATAAGCTCACTCCTCTTGCTCTGTCTGATGAGCCTGATGGCGGTGCCGGCAAGTGCGCTTCGTCAGTACCGCAATCCGGTACCGGGCCGCTTCCCTATACTGGCCTGGTACTCCATCATGCCGGACAGTGCACTGACCCGCGAGCGCTACTTGGAGATGGCGGACTGCGGATTCAATATCTCGTTTTCCCACATCTTTCAACTGAGCTCGATGAAGCGGGCGCTCAATGCCTGCCGCGGAACGGGTGTTACGCAGATGGTGACTGGCCAGTTGGTCGGGGAATTGAAAGGCGACTCGATGGTCAGCGGATGGTTCCTGCAAGATGAGCCACCATGTGCGGGCTTCCCGGCGCTGCGTGAGTTTCGCGACCAGGTGCTGGCAGAAGATACTACGCGGGTCATATATCTCAATCTCTTGCCCAACTATGTTGCCCCCGAAGCACTGGGTACCACCTCATACCGCGAGTATCTGGAGCGGTTTACGCGGGAAGTAGATCTTGGTTTGATCTCGTATGACAATTATCCTATTGTGATGAGCGGTGACAGCCTTATGGTCAAGCCTCAGTTTTACGGCAACCTGGAGGATGCTCTCGCCGTGAGTCGCTCTTCCGGTCAGCCCTTTTGGGCTTTTGCCTTGACCACGGCCCATGGAGATTATCCCGTGGCGACGAGCGACATCCTGCATCTTGAGGTCTTCAGCAATCTGGCCTATGGCGCGCAGGGCATACAGTATTTTACCTATTGGAATCCCGGCAATCAGGGGACATGGAACTTCCATACAGCGCCCATCAGTCTCGATGGGCAGCGTACCCACGTGTGGTATTTGCTTCGCGATATTAATCGGGAGATTCAAGCTTTGACGCCTGTATTCCTCGGGGCCAAGGTTGTCAGTGTTGGGCACACCGGCGCAGCCCTGCCCGTGCAGACACACCGTCTCACCCATTTGCCAGCGCCCTTTCACTCCGTTGAGGCCAGCGGGCAGGGTGTCCTAGTTTCCCACTTACAAAATGGGAAGGCTCACTATCTGCTTATCCTTAATCGGGACATCAATCACGCCCAGACGGTCACTGTGAAACGCAGTCGCGGTCTCTGTCGCATCTTGTCTTGCGGGTGTCAGGTCAAGGATCATGCCCGTCAGGATACATTCTCTCTGAGGCCAGGCCATTACCTCCTCTTTGGTTGGAAGTAAGCACCGCGATGCCTCTACTTGAGACAAGATATAAGAAAAAGAGGATGCCCACTCGTTGGAGCGGGCTTCCTCTTCATTTATAATAGAGTATAGCTAAATCTAGCGGCGGATGTATCCGATGACGTCGCCGCGGCGGACGGTCGTACCCTGCTTGGCATTGATCTCAACCAGCACACCGCCAAGATTGGCCGGCACGCTGACAAGGCGTCCGTTTGTTGTCTCGATGACGCAGAACTGATCTCCGGCTTCATAGTGCATGCCGATATGAGGCTCGATGGCTTCGCGTGCCTGATCTCCGGCTTCTACATCCCACAGGATGCGGCCTCCTTCGGGTGCGGTGATGGGGTCGGCCTCAGCGTGGCGGCGCTCAGAAATCTGGGCGGGCGTCAGTCCTGCTGATGCCTTGGCCTCACGGGCCTTTTGCAGGGCTTCCTCAAACTGCTGCTTGGCTACGCCGCTCTTGTAGTTGCGGTATTGCGGCTCGTGCATGGCGAATTCGAAGAGTTCCTCTTCATCCTGGCCTTCGTCCCAACCCTCTTCCTTCATCATCTTGCGATACTTGTCAAGCTCATCGGGATAGAGTGTCTGCGGGTCGACATCGGTAAACTCTTTGCCTTTCTCCTTTGCCAACTTGACCAGCTCAGGCGCTACCTTGCCGGGCAAACGTCCGCTCTTGCCGAGGATCATGCCCCACATATTTTCGTCCATCATGCTGAAGCGCGGTTTGCCTTGCTCCAAGGTGAGAAGATTCATGAGCGCAATGTTCTTAGTATATTGGCTGAAGGGAGTTACAAGTGGGGGATAGCCTACCTTGGGCCATACGTAGGCTACTTCGTTGAAGAGCTTGATAAGCAGTTGGTCCTCAGTGTAGGGCTCGAGCCCTTTGCTTTTGCGTGTAGAGTTGATGACTTGCTCCATGCCCTTGAGATCGGCCATCATTGAGCCCATCATGCCGCCTGGCAGACCGCAGCCCAGCAGGAGTGAGCTCATCAGCTTGTTGGAGGGATTCATGAAGTAGCCCAGGAAGTCGTCGATAAACTCTTGCGTCAGTTTACGTACCTGCATGTAGGCATCCATATTGATATCGGCGACTTCAAATCCGTAGTTCTTGAGCATGCTCTGTACGGAGATGATATCGGGATGCACCTTACCCCAGCTCAGCGGCTCTACTGCTGTATCAAATATATCGCCGCCAGCCTTGGCAATCTCAAGTATGCTGGCCATGGAGAGGCCGGGGCCGCTGTGGCCGTGGTACTGTATGATGACATTGGGATGATTTTTCTTGATCATTGCCGTCAGTTTGCCCAGCATCGCCGGCTGTCCGATACCTGCCATATCCTTGAGGCAGATTTCAGGTGCTCCGGCTTCGATGAGCTGATCTGCTATGTGACTGTAGTACTCTGCGGTGTGTATAGGACTGTTGGTGATACAGAGAGTAGCCTGAGGTATCATGCCGCCCTCCTTGGCATACTGGATAGAGGGAATGATATTGCGTACATCATTGAGACCATCGAAGATACGGGTGATATCTGTACCCTGTTTTTTCTTGACCTTGTACATCAAGCGTCTGACATCGGCCGGGACAGGGTACATGCGCAGAGCGTTGAGACCGCGGTCGAGCATGTGGGTCTGGACGCCTGCCTCATTAAAAGGCTTGGTAAAGGCTCTTACGGCCAAATTTGGATTTTCTCCGTAGAGAAGGTTGACTTGCTCAAAAGCGCCGCCGTTGGTTTCTACACGGCTGAAGCAACCCATGTCTATGATCGCGGGAGCAACACGCTCCAGCTGATCCTTGCGGGGCTGATATTTGCCTGAGCTCTGCCACATGTCACGGTAGACGAGGCTGAATTGTATTCTTTTCTTTTTCATAATTGTCGATTAATTGTTGAGATTCAGACTGCAAAAATAATCATTTCCGTTTGTATGAGATAAATTACGATGCTAAAAATATGGATATGATGTGCCAATAGCTTTTCTCTGGATATTTTAATCTTTAATGATTATGGAGATAGGTAAGCACGTGACAATGAGAAAAGTCATCTTGCTGACGAGCTTGTCTATGATGGTCTTGTATAATAAAAATACATAAAATTAGGTATTGTGCAGGCTAGCAGAAGAGACTAGCTTTGCAGACGAATTCAAATGACAGACAGATACGATGATGACTCCTTTACTCCTGCTCGCGCTTGCCGCATCGATTGAGACAAATCCCATGCGGCAAGACATGCCCCAAGATAGTTCTACCACAGTTGATATCGATGAGGTCGTGGTGATTGCTTCACCCAAGCAGACCAATCAGCTACGCAAGACGGCTACGAGTGTATCGCTCTTCTCTTCTCAGGATATGAAGAGCGGCCGTATAGGGAATCTGAGCGGCCTCAATGGGTTGGCCCCCAGTTTCTTTGTCCCTAACTATGGTTCCCGTCTCTCCTCGGCGGCATACATACGTGGCATAGGCTCGCGTGCGGGTACGCCGGCTGTAGGTCTGTATGTGGACGACGTACCGGTAATCGACCGCAGCGAGTATTCGCTTAACCTGTTGGGCATTGACCGTATTGATGTGCTGCGCGGTCCGCAGAGCACGCTCTATGGCGTCGGAGCAATGGGAGGTATCGTGAGAATGTACAGCCGTAATCCTTTCAACTATCAGGGAACGGATATCCAGGTGAGCGGTGCTACGCGCAATGAGGCGCTGAAATTGCACGCCATGACCAATCAAAGGTTCTCTGACAAACTGGCAATGAGCTTGGGTGGATATTATGAGACAGACAATGGCTTCTGGCGCAATGACTCCCTGGGACGCAAGGTCGGAGGTACGGATGCTTTTGGACTTAAACTGAGGACTATGTACCATCCTTCGGACCGCTGGCTGCTGGATATGGGCGTGGGATATCAATATAGCGACGAGTCAGGCTATCCCTACTTCTATGGTGGCAGTATAAGCGGTGAAAATTTGGACGGCGTGGGCCGTATCACTGCCAATCGGGAGAGCAGCTATCGCCGTAGCCTCTTGACTGGTAGTCTGAAGGCACAGTGGACAGGCGAAAACTTCGTTTTGTCTTCAGTGACGGGCTACCAAGGATTGCGGGACCGCATGATGATGGATCAAGACTTCACTTATCTCGATGATTATACTCTCGAACAGCGACAGCGCGCGCATACGCTGTCAGAGGATCTCTCCCTGCGCTCGCTTCCCGGCCGTCGTTGGGAATGGACCGGCGGTGTGTCCACAATATGGGAGAATCTGAGAACGAAGGGCCCCGTCACATTTTATCAAGACGGTGTAGACATGATCAATACAAGCATTGCCAGTCATATGCCGACTCCGTCTATCACTATCACCAACCCGCGTACGGGCGGTCAGGTGACGCAAGCGTTACCTATGAGTCTTGCTATCACCGACGAGAGTTTTGGCGTGCCGTCAGCCTTCCGCACGCCGGTGCTTAACCTCGCCGCCTACTGGCAAGGGACACTCCATGACTTCCTCGTACCCAGGCTCGGACTTACGCTAGGCTTGCGTCTGGACTATGCTCATCAGGAATTGAACTATCGTGGAGGGGCTCCTGTAGGATACAGATTTGCGATGCCAAGTTTCCAGCTCACCTCCGATATGACCACTTCAACGTCGCTCTCAGGTAAGACCGGAAGAGACTACACGACTCTCCTGCCGAAGGCGGCTCTGCAGTACGATCTGCCGGAGGACAGAGGCAATGTGTATGTTACGGTATCTAAGGGACAGCGTGCAGGAGGGTACAATATACAGATGTTTTCTGACATCCTCAGCACAGCGTTGCAAAATGATATGATGCAAGGCACTAAGGATTATGTTGACGGTGTACTTACGGAGCTCGCCAACAGTCGGCCACAGCTCAGCACCATGTTTACGGCGATCAGAGAGGCAGTAGACCAGCATATACCCATCGGCACTCTGCCCGATGTCAAAGCAACTGTCATCTATAAGCCGGAGACGAGCTGGAACTATGAGCTGGGTACTCATCTCAATCTGATAGGCAAGACCCTGACACTGGATGCAGCCCTCTATTTCATGGATATCCGCAATCAGCAGATCACTCGCTTCGTGTCAAGTGGGCTGGGACGTATCATGGTCAATGCCGGCAGGAGCCACAGCTGTGGCATTGAGACAGGTCTGGCATCGCATCTGCTCAACGACCGCCTGTTCCTCAGGGCTGCTTATAGCTTCACTCACTCTGAGTTCCGCCGTTACAATACCGGAGATGCCGACTACAAGGGCAATCGTGTGCCCTTCATTCCCGAACATACGGCCAGCGTCTTGGCAGATTATACCTGGCGGATGAACGCCGGCCTCTTGCATAGCTTGATCCTGGGGGCACAGGCTACAGGACTGGGTAATATCTATTGGAATGAGGAGAACTCGGCGCGCCAGCCTTTCTATGTCACGCTTGGTGCGCATCTGACAGCTGATATGGGCAAGATAAGTGTCAATCTGTGGGGGCAAAACTTGACGAATACGGGCTACAAGAGTTTCTACTTTGAATCGGTGCAGCGTAAGTTTTACCAGAAAGGTACTCCCTTCCAGCTAGGAATCGATGTAAACCTGCATTTCTAAAGGTAGACGAAGATAGGCAGCCTCTCAAGGCGCTTCCTATCTTTACAAGGTCAGACTATGTCTCCGTGAAGTCGGATGTGAGCTTTACGGAGACAGTTTATATAAAAGGTAATAGGCAACTTATCTGAAAATGATGGGTTGCCGGTGAAGAGGAAAGTGATAGATGGACAATCGGGGCTCAGTCGATGATACCAAAATGGCGGAGCGCTTGAGCTATACCCTCATGGTCGACATCTGATGTGACGTAGTCGGCCTGTGCCTGCACATCTGGTTGTGATTGTCCCATGGCTACACCGATGCCGGCACACTGAAACATAGGCACATCATTGCCTCCATCGCCCAGGGCCATAGTCTCTGAAATGGGGAAGCCGAGGTAACGGGCCATATACCCGATGCCTTTGCCCTTGTCCACGCCAAGCGGCGTAATGTCGGAGAATGCTTCGCACCAGCGCGTGGACAGACAGTCTTGCAAATTCGGGAAAAACTCCGACTCCTGCTCTGCGGTATTGAGTGGGCTGACCTGTACGACAGGCTCCTGTAAGACTTCTTCCAGAGGACTGGACAGTTTTTGCCAATCGACATGGATGAGGTCGTAGCAGGCTTCATTGGCAGCTTGAGTGAAATGGTAGACAGCGACTTTGTCTATACCTACGATGACGGCGGGTATCTGATGAATGTCGCACTGCTGCATGATATAGCGGACGGCCTTGTCGGGCAAGGGCTGGAGGTGCACGGTGTGCTGGCCGACAAAGCAATTGGACCCATTGGTACAGATATAGCCGTCGATAAGGTCCTGTATGGAGGACAAGTTGTCTATGCAGTAGTAAGGCCGACCTGTGGCAATGATGATCTTGACCCCATGCTCATGGGCTTGACGCAAGGCTAACTGAGTACTGGCAGGTATAGTGTGGGTCGCAAAACTGACGAGCGTACCGTCGATATCGAGAAACAGGGCTTTGATCATAGGTGTGACATAATGGGGTATTTCACGTGCAAAAGTACGAAATAAGGCCTGCTTATCCGATATGTGGAGGCAGAAAAGTGCTGTCAGGAAGCTCAGTTGGGAAGTCGCGACATAAAGGGCGCTGGCAAATAAGCAGACGGGCACAGATGGGAGATCAGAACAAAGGAAAACAAAAAATAATCCGAAAGCTTGCAAATGATATTAATGGACAGGAGGTGCTACAGGCGACAATGGGCAATTGTTGGCCGGACTCTGTATTACTAGAGTATCTGTCGGGAACTGACAAGGTCGGACTTCGGTAAAACAAGGTCAGACCTAGTGCTCCAAATATCGGCGCTTGTAGTCAGTAGCTCGGATAGCGATGTGAGATAAAGAAGCGGATCGGATTGTGGCTATGGAGAGAGCGGTCAGCGGAAGGGGAAGGGAAGTTTTTCTGTACTGATATCGTAGGCGTTTGACTAAATCGTCGTATCTTTACAATCGCAAACAGACAGAGCTTAGAAGAAATGATACATTATCATAGGTTGACACTGGTTGTCCTGGCAGCCGCGTTGATACTTACCAGTTGCGGTAGGCGTACGACTCGGGAAAGTGTCGGAACGAAACCTCCCATCTATCCTGACTACAAGGATGTGACGGTTCCTTGTAACATAGCTCCGCTTGACTTTGAAGTGGCTGGTGCTACCCATATACAAGCTACGGCAGAGGGGCAGAACAGTATGACGCTGGAGGCCAGTGGCAAAGAGGATATACAGTGGCCCCTCGAGGACTGGCACAAATTACTCATGCAAAACCGAGGCAAGACAATCAAAGTCACGGTGTCGGTATGGAGCGATAGCAAACCGGATGGTGTCACTTACAAGCCTTTTACAATAGCTGTTGACGGTGACACGATAGATGGATATGTCTCCTACAGACTGTTACCGCCGGGATATGTAGGATGGAACAAGATGGCTATAATGCAGAGGGACTTGAGCGACTTCGATGAGTCGGTACTTGTAAGCAACGACCAGGCTTCAAACGGCTGTGTCAATTGCCACACACCCCTCAAAGGCAGTCCCAGAGACTGGATGATGCATGTCAGGAGCAAGGGCGGCGGTACAGTGATCTGTCAGGATGGTATCTTGAGCAAAACGGATATCTCTGAGAACGGACAGTCCTCCCACGGCACTTATCCGGCATGGCATCCAAGTGGCCGTTATATCGTATTTTCTGCCAATGAGGTGCTGCAGGCGTTTTACACCCATTGTCAGGATAAGATAGAGGTCTTTGATATGAGGAGCAAACTTGTCATCTATGATATCGCGCGACAGACGACGAAGGCTATTCCTCAGATTACGGACTCGCTGAAGTGGCAAACTTTTCCGACCTTCTCTCCAGACGGCAAGTGGCTGTACTACTGTGAAGCTCCCAGTCAGCCGACAATGCCATACAATGCCAAGGATACTCACTACAGCATCCTGCGCGTCGCCTTTGACGAACGGACGGGGAGCGTGGGCTCTCGGCCTGATACGGTGTGGAGCGCATCGCGAGGCGGCAGTGCCTCGCTTCCGCGTATTTCACCTGACGGCAAGTGGCTGGTCTTTGCCCACACTGGTTTTGGCACATTTGCCATCCAGCACAGAGAGGCGGACTTATGGCTGATCAATCTAAGTACGGGCGTTGCCGGACGTGCTTCGGAAATTAATAGCGCTGAGGCTGAGAGTTTCCACTCTTGGAGCAGCGACGGTAGATGGTTGCTGTATACGTCCCGGCGTGACGATGGACGGTATACAAGGCTGTATATCGCAAGGTTTAATGGCGGTAGATTTTCTAAGCCATTTATGTTGCCACAAAAGTCGCCTAAACAAAATCATCAACGCCGTTTTTCATACAATGCGCCTGAACTGATGAAAGGCAAGGTCGTACTCGACAAGGATGAATTCGCTCGCTTTGTGAAGCCCTAAAGCTATGATAAGATGAAAAAATCAGACTATATATTGATATTGTCGCTTCTGATACTGACAGTCATGGGGCTATATATATGGCTGCCCAATACGGTAGCTGCTCAGGAGGCTACTGACTTTTACGTCTCAGAACCTACGTTCCTGCACTATAAGTTGTCGCAGGCGCCAGGCGTTACCTCAATTGTGAGCAACTGGATCTTGCAGCTATACCGTTGGGTGCTGGTAGGTTGCATCGTGGAGGGTGTCCTGCTGGCTCTGATGGCATGGCTCTGTGCTCAAATACCTACATCGCTGGGGCGCAAGGGATATACTGCTTTGGCGCTTTTGGCTCCGCTGATGCTGCTGTTGGCCGCTCCACTCGATGTCAGTGTGGCTCTACAGGGCGTCTGCTTCTTTGCCTATATCCTCTGTGGTTTGCACATCAAGCGCAAAGCACAACGAAACATCTATGTCGAACTGATGCCATGGGTTGGCTATCTGTTTATGTCTTGGCCGCTCATCATCTTGGCCTCAATAGCAGTGGCTTGGCTTCCTCTGCTGGATGTGAAGAAAGGGAAATCAGACATAAAGAGTGCTATAGTAGGCACTGTCGGCGCAATATTGATAGCCTTTGCCTGCGTATGGATGAGCAATAGATGGATTGGATTTATTCCTCTGGACCGACGCTATCTGTATTCGCCCATAGAGGGAGTAGGTACATTGCCTTTTATACTGTTCTCTGCGTTGTCTGTTGGGCTGATGCTCGTACCCAGATGGCAGCGGGCTAAGTCTTGGATGCCCTTAACACTTGGGCTCGTGCTGATAGTGGGGACGATGATAGCCTGCCTCTCTGATAAGCAGCGGCGAAGCAATGAACAACAGTGGTACTTGAGCTATCTGGCAGACCATCATCAGTGGAAAAAAATATTGGAGATGCTTCCTGAGGACCGTAGCCAGTTGGATAAGCCTTCAGCGGTCTATGGGATGCTTGCAGAACTCAACTTGGGCACTTTGCCCGAGCATCTTAACCAATATCCGATCGCCAATGGCGAAGACTTTCTCTTCAGAGGAAACAGCAAAGCAATGTGCTGCAATTTCAATAGGCAGTTTTATGAGTCCATTGGGGTGTGGGACGAGGCTTACCGCCAGACTGTACAGATGGGCATGAAGTGTAAGGAAGGTACGAGCCTGAGTTGTCAGAGACATATGCTCAACTATGCTATTGCCGAGAGCGATTGGAAGGTCGCTGACAAGTTGCTGGCAGTGATGAAAGGTACTACGTGGGACGCTTCTATGGCCAAGAAAGCACAACGTATGGTTGATGAGAACCGTCATCGGGTTGTAAACAAACCTCTGACTGATACGGTGTATGTAGGAATGTATGAGATGACTGTAGAACTGGAGATGCTGCTTCGCAAGTCACCTGACAATCGTCAACTGCTTGATCTCTATCTGTGTAGCCTGCTTCTGGACAGGCGTTTGCCTCTCTTTGCACGTACATTGACAAGGTATGACTACTATCAGATTCACCCCTTGCCCCGCGCTTATGCTGAGGCGTGCATACTTGTAGAGACGACAAACGATGCTCCTCTTATGAGACAGTTCCATCTGCCGGATATGATGAGAAGCAAATTTGATGAGTTTTACAGCAAACTGGTACAAAATCATGGACTTGAGGGACTGAGTAAATACAAGGGCAGCTACTGGTACTACTTCTTTGAGGGACAGCAGCTTCTAGATGGCGAAGTAGTGGACGGAACGGTGCTCGGCAGTTGAGCAGACCCGTTCTGACAGTAGTAGGGAGTATTTGGCAAAAGGCTCTTTCAGAACCTATGTGGCGGAGCCAAGGCCTGGTGGGGAGCCCTGTCCGGTATCATCAGTAAATGCCGGCTGTTGTGTGTATCCGGCATCTTGTCGGGAAGGCAAAGACTGATAAAAGACACAAGACGTCGGACAAAGAGGAAATATATTCTGAGACAGTTAAACAAATATGTATAGATGTTATGAAGAGATTTAGCTTTCTTATTATTCTACTTCTGTTGGTCAGCGTTCAGATGCCGTGCTGTGCCCAGAGGGGGCATATTATAGTAGATAGTATCAGAAGTGAGAAACTTGGCGAGTGGGTCAAGTACAATGTATACCTGCCTGCGGGTTACCGCATGCGCAATGTGGAGAAATATCCTGTCCTCTATTTGCTTCATGGGCTCAGTGATACCTATACAGCCTGGGATGTCAAAGGGCACATGCGCCAAATATGTGATGAGTTGATGGCTTCCGGCGAAGCGGACAAGATGGTCATCATCATGCCCAATGCGGGTACGCCAGACATTGTCCATACATGGTGTGGCTACTTCAATGTAAAGGGCTATGCATACGAAGATTTCTTCTTCGAAGAGCTGATGCCTGCGGCGGAAAAGAAATACTGTATTATCGGGGACCGACGTCACAGAGCTATTAGCGGACTGTCAATGGGCGGGGGCGGCAGCGTAGCCTACTGTATGCACCATCCGGAGCTTTTCGCGGCTTGCTATGCGATGAGTGCTTGGCTAGATGCCCATGTCAAGCCTCTGGACAAGACCAAGTACATGGCCTTGCGCGTCAAGTCAGTACACGACAACTGTCCGATGACCTATCTGGACAGTGTCGCGACCGACAAGCAGATTGCAGTGTTGAAAAAGATAGACTGGTTTGTTGACTGCGGCGATGATGACGGGCTTCTGCCGCTCAGTGAACAACTCCATCAGAGCATGCTTCGCCGTGGATTACCTGTACAACTGAGAGTGCGCAATGGAGGACATACCTGGGAATACTGGCATCAGAGCTTGCGTATTGCTCTGCCCTTCATCTCACGCTCGTTTGGTAAATCAGGCGAATAGTGCCTAAGGTAGTTAATACACTTCCAAAGTATCCCGGTCGGTGTCGTAACTTGCAGAGATCGCCGAGGGAAGATTGTCATAATCCGTCGGGCTTTTGGCGATGCCACCTCCTGCTGTACCAGAGGCGCCGCTATTGGTGCGTATCATACCATTGCAGAGAGCAATGTCCCAGTCCGTACGCTGTGCCATCTGCTTCTGAGCTATCGTGTCGCCGATGGCGCAAGTGCTTACCACAGATCCTGTCTCGAGTGAGATATAGGTCCATTGGTCTTTTGCGGTCTGTATTTGCAGAGAGGACTGCTTGACTATGGGATTGCTGGAGCTGTCGCTGGAGCAAGCAGACAGTGTGACAGCGGCAGCCATTAGAAGGAAGGTGAGGCGAAATATGTGTTTCATGTCAAAGGGTGGCTTCTTAATTGTTGAAAATGGCATAGTCTAGACTCACTTCACCCGTCTGTGGATTGTAGCCGGTGAATTTGACCTTGGCTTGACGGCCTTTGGTTGTACGCACGAGGTAAGTATTAGACGATAGTATATCGTTCACATCTAGCCAGCGGTAGGGCGAGACAGAGAGAGTATAGAGCAGGGTAGGAATAATGATGACATTGTCGCCCATGGAAATGGTCTTGGGGAAATCACCTTGGGCCCTGTATACTTTGGGAGTCATGCCACGATAGTCTATGACTTGTACACTGTCGACAGTTCCTGCGCCAAGTCGGCTGCCCTGGCGGGTGCAGTAGACATTGAGGAAGTATCGCTTGATATTGTCCAGCTTGTTGGCTCTGTCGGTGTAGTCCATGGCAATCTCGATGCCATTTGTATTGAATGCACCCTGCATGCTGTAGTCGCCACCTTGGTTGCGGAAGGCATAGCAGTAGCTGTAGTCTGGCATATAGGTACGTTTGGCGTCGGTCGAAGCATTCATGCCGAAGGCAAGGTCATTGCGGGAACTGTAGGTAACACTAACTTTATAGACAACCTTGGGCTCAAACGTAGTAACCTTGACACCTACGAGCTCGTCACTCAGGATAGTGGGACGATTGTTAACACTCCGGAAGAAATCGTAAGGCAAGTAGAAACGACCGTTGTCGTGGCTGTAAGTACCCCATGAATTGACGACGATGAAGGCTCCCGTATGGGTCACGCCCTTGGCGTCAGTGTAGCGCACAAGGTCGTCATAGCCAGCAATTGTCAGGGCGTGAGCGCCGGAAGTAGCCAGGCTGGTAATCAATGAGTGGTATCCTGTAGCCGATGGCCCGTCGTAGTCATCGTTAAAGGTCCAGCCTCGGGCTTGTGTGGAGAAGGTGAGGATACCTCCGGTCTGGCTGCCGTCACCTGCATCGTAGAGGTAACGCTTGATAAGAGGGATGCTGTCAGGCATCGTGACGATCTGAGAGGCACGATAGTGCATGGCACGCAGATACTTATCATATCCAGTCGCCCACTTGAAGGAATATAGGCTTGCCCTCCCATAGTCTGTCTCTGTCATCATGCCATAACGCATGGCGAGATAGAGACCTTCGTCTACGAAGCCTCCCTCGTCTTGACCACCATTTATCATATTCCATGAAAACTGATAGGCAAAACGATTGTCAGCAGAGGCTTTGGCGTCACGGCCCAGATAACGATTGATCTCATAAGTAAACATGTATCCGATACCTGATGCCTGGGCGCATGAGCCCCCGGTCTGGTCAAGGATGGGTGGGAAGTACATGCTTTTGGAATTGTCTACACTGACAGGCAGCGTGACAGTTCCTTCCGCAAGTGGCTTGAAGTGGGTACGCAGACTCTGAATATAGGCTACCTGAGGTGTCATTTTGGGGGCAGGATACGCCTTGCGCACAACAGGCTGCGCTGCTGTTTCGCCGGCAAAAAGGCATAGTGCCGCCAGTAAAAAATATTTGTAAGGTCGAATGGTCATATCGGGATTATTGAGTAATGCGATTATATGTCTTCAGTGCCTCATTGCGTACTTCAGGAGCGTACTTGCTGTCCTTGGAAATGCGTAGAGCGGCGTCGGCTATGTTCTTAGCCTGATAGGAATTGGCATGCCAGCCAAGCGCTTCGAGTACCATTGTCTGAAGTTCGGGGTCAGTAGTGCCATGCTCGACATAGTCAATGAAGAAGGGTACCTTAGCGTGCACGAGATTGTTGCGCTGTGCACGAATCGTAAACTTGATTGCTTTTTTGGTCGTGGCGGTATCAGTCATTTCCTCAATTTCCTTGACAGCACCACGGGTTCCACGCTCGATGGTACGTAGGATAATAGAGCGCACGGTATCCTTGTGGATATAGTGTACTGACGGATCGTCAAACTGTTGGGCAAACTCCTTTACAAGCTTGTCACCTGACATTACATCAAGGGCGGTCTTGGCATCAAAGTTAACTCGGTCGCTTGTATTGTTGCTGATGCAAATCTTGATAAGGGAAGGTATCAGTCTTTCATCGCCGCTGTCATGTATATAGCGGATGGCCTGTCGCTGTACGAGTTCGTATGCATCTTGTGATGCAAGCTTGATGGTCTCGATGAAGTTGGCGTCATTAAATTTGGAGAGCTTTGTCAGCGCCATCATGCGGACGATACCATAGGGGGACTGCTCGTAGATCTTCTTAAGCTCAGCTGATGTGATAGCCTTGAGGCGGCAGAGATGCTCTATGGCAAGGCTTTGATAGTCAGGCAGACTGCTCTTGAGCAACTTGCGCCATGAGGAGACCTTGTTCTCATTGATAACATGGTCGATGTCGATAGCTGCGTCGCTAACTGGCTTAAACCGGAAGGTGGGGTCGCCAATGATGTGCGATTCCAGATATGTTGAGTAGCGGGCTACGTCTCCAATGCAGCCACCCTCGCTTATGAGTCCCATGAGGCGGTCGCTCCACTTGTCTTGCAGTACATTGACAGAGTTGGCGACACATACAACTGTCGAGCCGGGTTGGAAAATATACTCATCGGCGATGCAGTCTTCCTTGTGGAAGGATCCGCAGAAGCAGGCATCGATGACTACGACGGGGCAGTTTGGCTGGTAGCCGTACTGGGCAAAGTCCTCGAGGTGGAGATCTTCCTGAGCGTCAAGAGCACTGTCCTTAAGGGCTTGGGCATCGTCATAGGCGCCCTTCATCCAACTGTCGGGCACGTCAAAACGCTCCTTGAAGTCTTGCTCCATTTTTTTATAGTCACGGCCGCGCTGCTTGGTCGAATAGAGATGCTCGCGGAGATTACGGGTGATGAAGTCCTTGGCTTGCTGTACGGTGTAGATGGGAGAGATGCCGTTGAGATACTCCGTATCCCAGTATCCGTGGTGATGAAGTATCGCAAAATCAAGATCGGAGCGCATGAGCTCATTCATCAAGTTCTCCTTGACCGGGTGGTGGTCGGTGTGGTCCATATAACTTATGGCATCAGTGCGGCCGTTAAGGTGGGGGAAATGCTCTTTCCAGCCCTGCTTCTCATCCATGCGCGCTACCTTGCTCTCAGATATGTAGCCATGGCCGCTGAAGAAGAACATCTTTCGCAGCGAGCGCTGTTTGTTTTTCTCGATGACCAGCTTGCGGAGATAGTCGCGGAGCTTCTGATAGCGGCTTGTACCGTTGACGTCAGTGGGTCGGATTCGTCCGCTGTAGATATCAGGTTCCAGACGCTGCGCGCTGGAGGCAGTGACGCTGTAGTAGAAGTAGGGGGCGTCGTCATCGTGTCCGAGGTCTTTGAATTGCAGACCAAAATCATCGTAGTATCGGTCGCTTGGCACAGAAGACTCCTTGCGGGGCTGTATCTGGTTCATCTTGAAAGCACTGGTCATGTGCTGGCCGTCACGAATCATGGCTACAGGTATATCACCTATGAGCACAGTGCCAATGATAGGGTCTTGCTTCTGCTCATGCATGCGCTTGAGGATGGCACGTATGCTGTCGGGGATACCCCAACGGTCGATGACGGTGTAGACGTGGAGTCCGTGGAGTTGCTCTACACTCTTCGCGTAAGCGTCTACCTCTGCTTTAGCTTCGGTATAACTCTTCTGATCTATTACAATGGCAAATCCGTCACGGGCCTGGGATTGCAGACCTGTGGCGAGGGCCAAGAGAAGTAGAATGGCTGTCTTTTTCATATACTGATCTTATTTGTTTTTCTTAAAAATGTGAGATGTTTGACTGACAACGTCTGACCTAGTTCTGACAAGGCCCGATGTAGTTTAAACTAAGGCCGATGTTGTTTTTACTGTGTCTACTGTACAGGCTTATTTTACTTTATTGGATGATGAGGTCGTTTTTATGTAAATGGTTAAAGCGGGTATTTTCCCTTCAAGCTGCAGAGCGACTATCGCTGTCGGACCGCATTTACGCGTTTGAGCGTCTTGAGGGCTTCCTGACGGACTTCCTCCGGGCGGCTGGTGTCATGGCTCAATTGCTCAGCTACTTTGACGATGTCCCCAGCCGTGTAGGCTGTACCATGCCAGCCGAGGGCTTCAAGCAGGTCACGCTGCAGCTCAGCATTGGTGCAGGTTGCAGTGTACTGGGCAACGTCAGGTATGAGGTAAGAAGGCATGTAGATGCGCATATAGTTGGCTTGACGTAAGGCATGCTTGGCATCGAGCTTACCAGAGATTAGGTCTGCGATGTCACCGTCCCAGTAGTGTGAATATTCCTTGATCTTAGACAGTTTAGTTGCAAATGTCGTGGTGTCAATGGCAAAGGCGGAGAGGCTATCAATCAGATGGCGTGCAATGGGCATCATTTCCTGCTCTGGGAAGAATTGGAGCGCTTGTGAGGCATTAAACTCTACGCGGGCTGAAGGGTTGTTTTTGAGATACAGGCGCAGAAGGGAGGAAATGATGCGCGGATCTCCGTTGCTTTGCATCTCATTGACAGCAAAGCGCTGTATGAGCTCGTGGTTATCGCGAGAGGCTATCTGCATGGCTTTGACAAAATCGTCTCCACCGCGTAGCCTGAGTGTGAGGAAGGCCTCAAGGCGGACCATGGCAAAGGGCGAGGTCTGCTGAATATTAAGCAGTCGGGCCGATGTCATAAGTCGTGTGCTGGATAGCTTGTAGAGGGCCATAGCCTTGATATCGCTGTCAGAAACCTTGTCGTAAGCCTTAAGCCAGTCCTTGGGCGTATAGTCAGCCATCATTGCGTTGACGTCCGCACTATTGGCTTCGGGCGCGAAGGCAAAGGTCGGATCTCCAATAAGATGCCATTCAAGATAACTGGTACACTGAGCAATATAGCCAGCCATAATGCCGCGGGCCAACAGACCCATGAAGCGGTCTGGCCACTTGTCCTGCAGAATATTGACACTGCCGGCCATGGCTACGAGAGTCTTGCCTGGCTGGAAGATGTACTCATTGGCGATGCAATCTTCCATATTGAAAGCTCCGTTGTAGCATGCATCAAAGTTGATGTAGCGACAATTGGGCTTATATCGCCCGTCTGCAAAGTCATGAAGGGTCAGATTCTCCTTTGTGACGATCAGAGAGTCAGCCGCTTCACTCTTTGCGCTGCCTACATCGGCCAGCCACTCAGCGGGAATACCACTGGAAGCAATAATCTTGGCCTTAATGCTGTCAGGATCTTTACCAAAACGCTTATAAGTACGTATATTATTGCGATAAGTGTACTTGATGTAGTCAATAGCTTCACTTGCAGTGCGAGGGCGCGGATAGGCTCCGAGATACTGCGTGTCGTAGTCGCCGTGATGATGGAGGATGGCGAGACTCAAGTCTGGACGCATGAGCTCCTGCTCCATCTTGGTCTTGATATAAGGGGCTTCGTCGTGTTGCATGTAGCTGTAGCTCTCCTGTCGCTGCTGTAGCTGAGGGAAGTGCTCCATCATACTGCGGAACTCGTCGATGTGGGCAACATTGGATTCGGTCAGCGATCCGTTTCCGTTGAATATGAATACTGAGTTGAGATGCTCGGGATTCAACTTAAATTGCGTAGCCTTTCTTAGGTAGGTACGCAATTTGTCATAGCGGGTGCTACCTTTGGTATCGGTAGGCCTAATGCGTCCGCTGAAGATGTCCGGACTGAGCGTTTGGTCACCGTTGGCCGAGAGAGAGTAGTAGAAATAGGGATAAGCGGCATCGCTATCACGGCCCAGAGAAGTAAACTGCAGACCGAAATCATCGTAGTAGCGGTCTGAGGGCACGCTACTGTCGCGGCGATCAGCTTTCTGGCTCATCTTGAAGGCCGATGTCAGGTGCTGTGCATCGCGTACCATAGGAATGGGAATGTCGCCGATAAAGACGGCACCCACGATGGGATCTTGCTTCTGCTCATGCATACGCTTGAGCGTAGCACGTATGCTGTCGGGTATGCCCCATCGGTCTACGACAGTGTAGACTTTGAGTCCTTGACGTTGCTCTATGGCCCGAATGTAGGCATTGACTTCCTCACGGGCCTCGCTGAGGCTCTTGCTATCTATGACTACGGCAAATCCATGCCGTGCTTGACTTTTGAAGGGGAGTAATAAGAGAAGTAATAGTAAGAGGTATTGACTGTATTTGATTTTCATGGATTGTCTAGAATGTAAGATAGAGGCCTAGGTCGATATTGGTGAAAGCTTTGGATTTGTATTTGGCGCTGAATTCGCCGTTGTCAGCATATAGATTGTTCCAGACCTTGACAAATCCGCCCAGAGACAGATTGCCACTTTTAGACTTGAGTGGCGCGTTGAAGTCAATCTGGCCTCCGACATTGAAGTGCTTGCCTGTGATATACTCATAGTAGGGCAAGACATAGGCACTTGTGATGTCAAGGGCGGAAGCACTAGTGTTGCCACTGCCAAAAGTCTTGTCGCCGAGGGTAAAGTAGTAACCGCCGCCCAATGAGGTGGTCAGCGTATTGTTGCCAAGAGCCCAGGATTTGCCGGCATTGAGGTTGACGTGGGCAAGAGTATATTTCTGTTTGGGCCATCCGGCATCAGTATAGTGCTTGTCAGAATTGAAGACTGCGCCGACGTTGACTGTAGCATAGAGGTCAGGCTTATCAGCCTTGAAGCGGTCAAAGCGGTAAGTGAGGTCACCTTGCAGCCGCTTGCTCTTTTGTACTTTGTAAGTACTGAGTACCTCGTAGTAGATACGGTTGGCATGCTCGGTATCTACGCGGCGTGTCTGATCGCTCCAAGTGGAGTTGCCGCTCTTGTAGCTTGCCTCGATAGCCAGTTGATGCAGCACACGGTCACTGGGACGATACTGTAGACGATTAAGCAGGGACCACTGGGCGTACTTGTATTCGCCGCCCTTGAAAGTATAACTAGAACCTCCATCTGTGGCCTTCTGATTGTTGCCGGCGATGCGCAGCTCGAGGAAGTCGCTCCATTGACCTTGTGGCTGCCAAACGCCGTGGACGGCGGCTTGCCATGAGGTCCCTTTGTAATCCCGGTCGTAGCTGGTCTGAGAACCTGTGCTTACGCCATAGTAGTCTCCCATACCTTTCATTACAAAGTAGCGGTATACGATAAGATTGTTGATGAGGGTGTAGTTTATGTCAGAGCGATATAGCTCGATGTTACCTGCCAGACCAAAGGACCACGCCTTTGAAGGTGTCCATTCGATACCTGCTGTGATGGGGACGACGGAACTGTTGGTCTTGGGACGGGGATCGTTTTGGTCAGACCGACTGCCTGTCTTTAGACCAATGGAGAGACCGGCCTCGAGGGCGGGTAGAAATTGGTAGGAGGCAGCCGCATTCATGTGAAAGGATTCGGCTGTCACGTCACTCAGGACGGAGTCTGCCAAAACGAAGGGGTTGTCAGGGTTGAGGTAGAGAGATGAGTTCCACCTCTGATTGTCTGCTTGCTGGTTGACATACTTGAGATATCCGCTCAGATCCAGTTTGCCGATACGCTTGAGTCCGCCGAAGTAGACATTGAGGTCGTTCTCGCGGCCCGACTGATCGGGTGCATGGTATTTGCCTCTGGCGAGATTGTAGTTTACCTTAGCAAAGGCAGAAGTGGACTTCTTGTTGTGCGACAAAAATGTCGGACTAAGTTCTCCGTATCTGATGTTGGTCAGCTCATTGATTTGCTGATCTTGCCAAGTGTTGTGGCCAGTCTGCACGTCTGTTGTCTGTGCGAGGCCGGAGCTGACTGACATCAGGCCGATAAGGCTTGTGGTGATGAGAAGGCTTGTTCGTTTCATTTCTGTACGTGTAAGAAGTCTGTTTGTTTAGAGCGTCTGAGTCTCAAATAAGCGATAGACGATATCTGATAAAGTAAAGACTTAAGACCTAACCTTAAGCCGGCACATGGCGTGTGGCACAGGCCGAGTCTTAAGTCTTTGGGGTGAGATCACCATCAGTCAGATGACTGACGGGAAGTATGATTACTTGTCAACGGCCGTAGGTGTTACGCCTGGCGTCTGCGGTTGATTGTTGAGGAAATCCTTGGAAGAGTTATTGGTATCCTGATAATATACGCGACCATTGACAATCTTGGAGACCTTGCGGCGTATGCACTTGCCGGTCCAAACGGTAGAGCCAAAGACACCCTGTGCATCATCCTTGGGCAGGAAGACACTGTAGTGGACATCAGAAGAAGCGTCCCAAATCTCTACAGCATCAAGCACATACTTGCTCGGCATCATCATGGAGAGAGAAGTGCTTGTGGTGTTAGGTGTGGTCTGGAAGTTGGTAGAGTCGGCTGCAAACTCCTCAGGCGTCATGCCGGTAGGCAATTTGGCGAGGATGTAGCTACGGCTGAAGAATCCGAGGCCGAAGGCTGCCATGTATTTGTTGTTGGTCCAGAGAACCTTCATATTGGTGGCAGGATAGTCTATCTCGCTACCTACATAGTCCAGATAGATTTCAAAGTCTGCATTGCTAAGATCACTGTGGATGCCGTTGGGGTCAAGTTGAGTGTGGTCGGCTGCATCCTGAGCGACCAAAACGCTCTGACCGGGCTGGAGAGGATAGTCCGTGCCGTTGCCGGGGAAGGCTACGACGGCGCCCTGACCTGAAGGATAGATATCGGTAATACCCTCAGCCTGCCAAGCATTGGCTTGCGCCTGGCCAGTAGGACCTGCAAAGAGAATCAGGTTGTCGAGATACTGTACTTCGTCAGAGTTGTTGACAATCTCGAAGTAACCATCCTTCATATAGCCCTGGCGACCTCCGGTCGTATAGAGAGACTTGAAAATCAAAGGAGACTGTGTATACTTGCTGAGAGAGATGGTCGTAGTTGCGTCAGCATAAAGGTCTACAGTAGTCTGGCCGGTTACGTAAGCTTGAGCTTCGTCGATGACCTTACCGGTTGCTTGGATAGTATACTGGCCCTGAGGTAGAGTAAGTCCGTAACTCAACTGGCTACCCAACTTGATGGTGTCAGCATGATTGTTCTTGGAGATGATCAGTTGGACATTCTCGATATTGTCCTCGGCTACTTCGGTGGGAAGTGTGAGCTTGATGCTCATCACGTAACTTTTAACTTCGTCGTCGCTATCGCTGCACGATGTCAATGGCAAGGTGAGCAGAATAGCAAGCAGTCCGAAAGCCACTTTTAATAGATTCTTTTTCATCATTGTTTGTTGTTTAGGTTAATAAAATCAGAAAACTATAGCAATAAATCTAGTATCAGAATTTCAATTTGAGCTCTGCGCCGAAGTAAATGTCGGGGTATAACTGACTCTTGGCGAGTGAGTACTTATTGGTGTGCCATTTGGATGTATTGAGAAAGTTGTTGGCGATGAAGGAAAGCTCACCGACGCGACCAAGCTCCTTGGTGAAGCGGAAGTTAAGCATGGCCCACGGATCAACTACGTCCTTCTTGAAAGCATACATCTGGTAGCGGTCAACCATACGGAAGAGCGTGGCACTGTTTGCGGCGTCAGCTGTCCAAGCTGTGTAATTGCCATTACGATTGTAATAGCCGATTGGATTGACTGCGTAGTATTGTTTCCCTTGATAGGTAATAGTAGAGTAGAGATTGTTGCCGTCATTGTCGGTGTAGCAGGCTTGTGTACTCTGATACCATACTACTTGTACCGTCGTCGTAAATATCATCTTGATGGCGGGGATGTGAGTGATGAAACGGAAAGTAGTGTTGATGCGATCCTGTATTGTGCCGCTTCCGGCAGGCATGATGGCTGCATAGTCAAAGTCTTTTTCGATGATACTCAGCTGGTCTTTCTCATAGCGGCGGTTGATATGAAACCAAGCTCCATTGATGCTGAGAGAGGTACGGATCGGCTTAAACTCTCCGAAGTCCAGTCCGTACTCGATACCGTGCTTCCACGAGCGGCTCTGGTTACTGGGCATCGCCCAAGTGAGAATCTCGTTGCGCTCTGTGGTCGTAGCGGTGCCAGCAACGCCGTTATTGTAATAAGAGACAGCACCAGTGGCTTGATCAAAGGTAAGGTCGGTGGAGCCTGTGGGTACCAGGTACTTCGTCGTGTGCATCAAGAGCAACTGGCTGTCAAATCCGAACTCGTGCTTGTGATGCTCATTGAAGTAGGTGAAGAATTCATGTGGAAGTGTTTTGGATTTTTATAAGTATTTGTAACATAGACAGAAACAAATACACCCCGAAGTTGAAAGGTACAAAAAAGTGCAATTGTCGATTTGTCGATTTTGGTGCCAACGCGAGCAGTTTTTCTATCATAAA
>ONCK01000026.1 GCA_900316315.1 uncultured Prevotellaceae bacterium | reverse complement strand
CCATGGTTTCCGCCTTGGCCGGGTACATGTCGGCTGTCACGGACACCGCTCTCCCGTAGACCTCAACTTTGCCATCGAGACCTCGTGCAACAGCTACTTCTGCTGGGGCTTCTACCACATGATCATGGCCCGGCGCAAATATGGCTCCTACCGCATGTCGCTGACACGCTGGAAGGACTACATGGTCTCGATGGGCTTCGGCTACCGCCTGGGTATTGACCTCCCGGGCGAGAAACGTGGCATGATTCCCAATGCCGATTACTACGACAAGTGGTACCACAAGCACTGGAACGCCCTCACCATCATCAGTGACGCTATCGGTCAAGGCGAGGTCATGCTTACCCCGCTCCAGGTGGCCAACCTCGGTGCCACCATCGCCAACCGAGGCTACTACTACATCCCCCATATTGTCAGCAAGGTAGAGGGACGTCCGCTAGATACGCTCTACACGCGCCGGCACTACACGATGGTCAAGCCGCGTTACTACAATTATATCGTGCGCGGCATGCGCAGCGCCGTACTCTCCGGCACCTGCCGAGGAGCCTCCATACCGGGCATAGAGGTCTGCGGTAAGACGGGTACGGCTCAGAACCGCGGCCGCGACCACTCCGTCTTCCTCGGCTTTGCTCCGATGTACAATCCCCATATCGCCATCTCCATCTATATAGAGAACGGCGGATTTGGCGCAGACTTCGCTGTGCCCATCGGTGGACTCATGATCGAGCAATACCTCAAGGGCAAACTCTCTCCATCATCGGAGAAGCGCGCCGAAATGTACGCCAGTAAAATCATCAACTATGGTACTCGTGCACGCTAAATCCCATCTCCTCCTGCCATTCGGCTCTTCCATACCAGCGGCTACCACAGTGGCCTGTCTTATAGCCGATTCCGTCCGGTCAAGCTGCGGCCTCAGCATGTCGGCCGCCGGAGCAGCATCTATCCAACCCCTCATCAAGACTCTCACCGTATGATACAAGACGACGTAAGCGCACGCAATATCTTCCGCTCCCTCGACTGGGTGACCATCATCCTCTACCTGCTGCTTGTCACTGCCGGCTGGTTCAGCGTCGTCGGTGCCACCTACAACTACGGAGACTCCCTGGTTCTCGACTTTGGCACACGCGCCGGCAAGCAGCTCCTCTGGATTGGGTTGGCCTTCGTCTGGGCGCTCACCCTCCTCCTCATCGATGACCGCATCTACGACACCTTTGCCAATTTGCTCTATGTCATCATGATGGGACTGCTACTGATTACACCCTTTCTCGCGGGCGATATCAAAGGGTCCTACTCCTGGATCAAGCTGGGTCCAGTCAGCCTGCAGCCAGCCGAGTTTGCCAAGACCGCCACGGCGCTTTGTCTGGCCAAGCTCATGGGTTCTTACGGTTACAATATCCACCGGCCGCGAGACTTCGCCCGTGCCGCCGGTATGGTCTTGCTCCCGATGCTTCTCATCGTGCTTCAGCGCGAGACAGGAAGCGCGCTGGTCTACTTAGCCTTCTTCCTCATGTTTTACAGAGAGGGAATGAGCGGCAGTGTACTCTTTGTCGGACTTGCCGCAGTTGTCTACTTTGTCGTCGGCCTGCGGTACAATGTCTACGAGATGCCCTTTGCCGCGACTCAGATGGGTACCTTCAGCGTGCTGTTGCTCATCTGGATCTTTACCATCGTGCTCAATCTCATCTATGACCGCGACCGTACCCACGCCAAATGGCTGTTTGTCGGCGGTCTTGCCATCAACGGCATTGCCTGCCTCATCTCCGCCTTCATCGTGCGCTTT
This sequence comes from uncultured Prevotellaceae bacterium, assembly GCA_900316315.1. GTDB lineage: Bacteria > Bacteroidota > Bacteroidia > Bacteroidales > Bacteroidaceae > UBA6382. The sequence continues at coordinate 13,755 of ONCK01000026.1, read as the reverse complement.
GATGTCTCCTGGGCCCTGCTTGCCACCTGTCTGGGCAGCGCCATATATCTCGCCTTTGAGTCTCTGCGCAACCGGTCACTGCCTCTTCTGCTGATGGCCGCCTTTGCTGTAGGCTCAGTCGCCATGCACTACTCCACCGACTACGTGCTCAACGACATACTCGAGCCTCACCAGCAGACACGTGTGCGCGTACTGCTCGGACTCGAGGAGGATATCAACGGCGCCGGCTACAATGTGCGCCAGAGCGAGATCGCCATCGGCTCGGGCGGCATCCTGGGCAAAGGCTTTCTCAATGGCACCCAAACCAAGCTCAAGTACGTGCCCGAGCAAGACACCGACTTCATCTTTTGTACCGTCGGTGAGGAGATGGGGTTCATCGGGTCGGCCGCTGTGCTGATTACCTTCCTCCTGCTCATCCTCCGGCTTATTCATCTCGCCGAACGCCAGCGATTTGCCTCGGGCCGCGTCTACGGATACTGCGTGGTGAGCATCTTCCTCTTCCACGTGTTCATCAATATCGGCATGGTGATGGGCCTGACACCTGTCATCGGCATACCGCTCCCCTTCTTCAGCTACGGCGGTTCGAGTCTGTGGGGATTTACCATTCTCCTCTTTATCTTTCTCCGAATCGACGCCGGACGCAACCGGTACACCACTTAACCGGCGGCCACTCACCAAAAATAGGTATGCATATCAAAAAAAACAGGGAAAAGGCTTTGCTTATTGGCCGAAAGGCCGTACTTTTGTAGTCACATTTAGGTATTAACACATCAAAAGAAATCACAACTATGGCTTATGTAATTAATGATGACTGCGTGACTTGCGGCACCTGCATCAGTGAGTGCCCGTCCGGAGCAATTAGTGAGGGCGAGACCAAGTACTCTATCGACCCCAATGTATGCGTTGACTGCGGCACATGCGCTGACGTATGCCCCTCTGGTGCTATCCACCCGGGAGAATAAACCGCGCAATAAAGCATAAATGAGAAGGGTGAGGTCCTACATAGGGGCTTCACCTTCTTTTTTTGTATTCCATCGTCTCGTCTCTCCGATCAACGAGCGACAGTCGCCACACGACCATAGCAGGACAGACCTCCCTGCAGCCTCAAGACGACGTCCAGAGAAAATACGCCCCACATACGACTGTCGCGCAGTCGCGTAGAGCGCTCGTCAAGACGAATGCTCTACCTTTCAGTTCTTTCTCACCGAGATTTGAAAGGGACGTGTGAGTCCATCGAGGGACTATACCACATCGCCGCCCAAAGCCATAGACCACAATAAGTCATTTCTTCGAGACAATGCTGGAGTTCGTCATTTCGGGTACATTCTCCATTATCTCGGCTCAGGTGGCTGAGACAGCTTAGGCAGAAGTCTCGGGCAGCATCTCGCGGATGCGGGCAAGCTGGTTGGGAATACGGATCTGCTGGGGGCACTTGGGCAGGCATGCCTCGCAGTCGCGGCACTGCGTAGCCCACTCTGCTGGCTTAAGCTGGGCCTGGTAGTTGCGGCGGAAGGATTGGAGTCTCTCCTGATAGTCGCTTGCCGTCGTTTCGGGCAGAGGCAGTTGATGGAGGTTGACAGCCTCATTGTACACGGAGAAGTTGCCCGGAATATTGACGCCAAAGGGACACGGCATACAGTAACGGCAAGCCGTGCAGGGCACGACAGGCGTACCGGCCATGGCGTCCGCGAGTCGCGAGAGCAGTGCCGTCTCAGCTGCGGTGCAAGGGACGAGGGGTGAAAAGGTCGCCACATTTTCCCGGAGCACATCCATCGTCGTCATACCGCTCAGCGTGACAAGCACATTGGGATGGCTACCGACCCAGCGCAGTGCCCAGCGGGCAGGTGTGTCGCCGGGTCGTATCTGCTTCATCATCTGTGCATACTGACTATCGACCTTGGCGAGGCGTCCTCCCAGCAAGGGCTCCATGACCACCGTGTGGATGCCAAGTTTGGCACACTTGGCATAGAGGTACTCGGCATCGGCGTCATGCTTCCAGCTATTACGCTGCGTCGAGGCGTGACGCCAGTCGATATAGTTCATCTCTATCTGAACGAAGTTGAAGTGGTACTTGTCGTTGTGGGCGAGCAGATAGTCAAATACCCTGACATCGCCATGGTAGCTGAAGCCTAGATTGCGGATTACGCCTTTATCACGCTGCTCACAGAGCCAGTCGAGCAGTCCGTTGTCAAGGAAACGCAAGCGGAGCTTATCCATGCCACCCAAGCCGACAGCGTGGAGCAGATAGTAGTCGATATAGGTCGTCCGGAGGCGGTCGAGGCTGTTGTGCAGCATCTGTTGTCCATCGGCGAGGCCGTAGCGTCTGATGTCGGACGCTTTGGTAGCGAGGTAGTAGGTATCGCGTCTGTGACGGCTAAGCGCTATACCGGTGACCTCTTCACTCTTGCCGTAGGAAGGCGCAGTGTCAAAGTAGTTGACGCCGTGGGCCAGCGCATAGTCGACTTCCTGATTGACCATCTCCTGGTCTACAGTGCCATCGCGCTGGGGCAGTCGCATCATGCCGTAGCCTAGGAGTGACACGCGGTCTTGCATATGACGGTTGGTGCGATAAGTCATGGCGATATCGTCAGATCCGGAGACAATATCCTCGGCGCTCTGACGAGCGCGGTCATAGCTGAAGCTGCTACCACGCGACCACGCAGGTAGCGAGGAGAGTGCCGACAAGGCAGCAACCGAGCTGACACCTCTGCCCAGCTGTTTGAGGAAATGCCTGCGCCCGGGAGTTTCGGAAGAATCGGAGTTTTTCATTCCTGTGAAGTTATTAGGGGAAGTTAAGTCATTTTTCATCATATCTTAGACGGAATCTTCCATTACCGTAAAGAGATTAAGGATGGTAAAAGTCTCACATATTTTATATATGATGTTTGTCCTTTTTCAGCTACAAAGGCAGGCTGTAGAGAGAGAGAAGCCACACCTGCAACTGCTGTTGGCCGAAGGAATGTCGTCATAGTGCAGCCCGTCAGCACACGATCAGAAGAGAATCTGCTGCTTACCGCTTCCAGGCGCCCAGATGTGCTGGTTCATCTCGTGATAGACAGGCGTCAGATCGAGTTGTGTACCGTCGACATACCAGTGAAGCGCCCCCTCGCGTCTCCACCGGGGATTCTGCGGCATCTCAACGGGTGAGTCGGTCTTGCATCCCAGTTGGAAGGGGCCGAAGAAGTATCGGCGCGCGCCGCGGGCGGTATTGCGCGGATTGATAGCGGGTTCCTCGCTCACGTCGTAGTAATAAATGATAGCGACGCGGTCGTTGGTTTCAAACTTTCTCTTGACGGTGACAAATCCGTTCTCAGCCTTGGCATTGATTACCTTCTCGTTGAGCATGAGCTTGAAACTCTTCACCCACTGTGGCACAGGCAGATGGAGGGTGACGAGACCGGCATCATTGGAAGAGATATCCACGCGTGTCGAGGCGACGTAGGGATATGAGGTGGAGACGCCAAACTTGAACGCGCCGCCTTCCAGTCGGATAGTCATCTCACTCTCGCGAATGGCCGTCAGCCATATCTCGTTGTGACGTTGGAAGACGAGTGATCGGGAGGCTTCAGACAGCCCCTCGGCACCTCTCATCGTGCAGCACCAGTGAGCCTCAGGCATGTGGACCTGCAGCAAGGGCGTATGGGAGGCCAGTCCGGGACAATTGTCGAGACCAAATCCGCCGTTACGACGCTGCGTGTGACACAGGCCGTTGTAGTAGATGCGTTCGGCCAGAGACAGGTAGCGCCCATCGAGCGTATGTTGCCACAGCTTGAGGGCCAGCAGGTAGGAGTCGACGATAGCGCAGGGCTCCGTCCAAGAATCCAGGCGGCCAAACCAGTTGTAGTTTTCATAATTCTCAGTCATACCGTTGTGCAGATAGAGGTCGTAACGCTTGCGAGCAAGGGCGATATAGCGGGTCTTGCCTGTGAGCTCGGCGTATCTGATGAGGGCGCGCATGGCCGTGAGCGAGGCGTGGGTCTGCGCCTTGACGGCGAGGAGATCCATGGCCTCAAACTTGCTGATCAGCGTCTCAATGACCTGGCAAACGTCCTTGCTCTCTGCAGCTGTGAGTCCGTCGGCCGGAGCCTGCTCATGAAGCACACGGTAAGCATCGACGAGTCCGTCCAATCCGATAAAGACGCAACCGATGTCTGATGACAGTTGCCATCCGTTCTGGGTCGTCACCGTAGTACCCGAAGCGCCGCCTGCATTCTTGGGACGCTTTCCAAGCGAGACAGGATAGCGGCCGTAGAGGTCGAGGTTAGGCAGATAGAGGGAGCGCACCGTGGACTTGAGCGTGCGCAGTGCAATCTGTACCCCCTCGGCATCATAGTATTGGGGCGCTATCTGCTGGAGCTCTTTCTGCCAGTCGGCGTAGGCCGCAAGACCGCGCATCATCCAGCCGTTGCCGCTGAGTTGCTGCTCGTTGAGCTGTCGCTCGATCACGGGACCCATATAGCCTGACGCATTGAGATGGGCAGGCAACTGCCGGATAATCTCCTTGAGGTATCGGGGCTGACGCCGTGTGGAACGGGCATCCTCGACGAGAGCCAGGATGGTGCGTCCCTCAGTATCGCCTGGCCAACCGCCGCTCTCCTGCATGGAGAGGAAGAGGTGGGAAGGCTGGTATTTTGATTCCTCAAGGCGATCAAAATTGAGTTTCAACCGGTTCTTCAGCTCACCGTAGACATGGACGTCGGCGTAGCCTGCGGGCTGTGGCACGTCGATGGGAGCACTCCAGGCGAGGAGGGGCAGCAGCAGAAAGGGAAGCAGGAAGGAATGTCTAGAGTTCATAGCCAATCAATATTTGATGATATAGTCATATGTCAGGAGTTTGACAGGTCCCATCAGCCCCGAGGGCTGCAGAGGAGTGTCAGTCTTGAGCGCCGTGACGCTCTGATGGGTGATGCGCTGCGAGCGAGGCAAAGCGAGATCGCCGATGATGCGGTTGTGCCAGCAGTTGACGACCTCCACCTCGAGACGGTTACGGCCGCGCTTAAGCCAGCGTGTCACGTCGACGCGATAGGGAGACGTCCATACGCCGCCTACATCGTGGCCGTTGAGCTTTACACGCGCCATGACCATGACCTGTCCGAGGTCAAGGTAGGTCTCGCCGGCGGGCAGTGCGGACAGTTTAAAACTGGTCGTGTAGGTCGCCCTACCGGAAAAGTACTTGATGCGGTTGTCCTTGCTTGTCGTCCAGTCGGAGAGCGACTTGAGGGTGACAGGCTTCTCAGGACCGCCGTGTCCGGGCTCAAAGGTGACGGTCCAGGGCGCTTCAAGGGTGGTGACAGGCCGAGGCTCCGGATAGTTGACACCTGTGCGAGGTGCGGACTGCGCCTCTGTACGGAAAACGATGAAACTGCTCTCGTAGGGCTCCAGGTGCAGGGGCACACGTGTCAGCCGACCGTCACTGCTGTACTGGGGCAGCAGGCGGATGGCGGCCTCCAGCGGGTTCCAGAGCTCGGGCTGACGTCCTCCGATGCGAAAAGAGGCCGTGAAGTCTTGCACCTTGTCACTCTGATTGGAGACAAAGTAGTAGTCTCCGTCGGACAAGCGCTGATGGATGAAAAGCACCGGTGTCGCCACTTGGTCGCAGCGAAAATCGGGCACGAGACCCAGCGTGTCGAGCACCTCCTCCAGCGTGTAGCCGGAGAAGACCTGTCCTTTGCCGTAAGCGCCGTGGTATCTCCCTTCTCCCGTACTACGGCCCCAGAGTTGGGCGGCGAGGCTGCGCACCTCATTGTCAGCCTGTGGATAGTCCTGTAGACTAGGCGAATGGTCGGGCGCCGGCCCGAGAATGATGGCTCCTTGTGCCACGAGATCCTTGATCTTGCGCAGCAACGCAGGCCTCATAGTCTTCATGCGGGGCAGCACGAGCACGCCATACGACATCCCGCTTTGCAGTACCAGACGTCCGTCCATCACGAAGGCCTGTCGGATCACCTCGGCATTGACGTAGTCAAAGGAGTATCCCGCGGGCAACGCGGGGTCCTGACGGCCGGTCATCTTGGGAGCGTCTTCGCCGATGAAGTAAGCCACATCGGCGACGTAGCGTCCCTGTTGGAGCATATAGTTGCAGCGCTTGAGATAGCGGGCAAAGACATCAAACTGGGAAAACCAGGTATTGTGCCGGTTAAACTCGTTGCCAAACCATGCGTTGACGCCCGGTACGCTGTCAGCCGGCTGCTGGATATAGAGATGAAGGAGGGTAGCATTGATGCCCTCGGTAAAGAAGCGATCGCCGCGCTGCTTCATCTGCCCTGGGTACTGGGTAAAGTCGGGCCCGCCGCAAGTGAAGCTCTCCGCCCACGTCTTGGGTTTGCCGTAGATATGGGCACACGACGAGGCGCAGCGGTTCTCTATGTTGCCCAAGTCACCGAAGCTCCAGAACTCGCCGGCGACTTCGTCCGACTGGCCGCCGTATTGCAAAAACTCGCCGGGGAAGCCCCAGTGGCCGTAGTTTTCGAGCCACGTCGTCAGACCGTGCTCATGGGAGATCTCACGCAGTCCGCCCACATACTGATAAGCGACCTCATCGGCGACGAGGCGCCGCAAGTCCCAGAGGAAGCGGTCGCTCTGTTCCTCGCTGCCGACCACCGTTCCGCTCAGCACCGGGATGTAGGGCACGGGATCGTAGCCGTAAGCGCGTCGGAAGTCCGCCACAAGGCTGTCGGTCCAGTTTTGTCCTCCCGTCTCGTAGCTGTCTTCCACGACAATCTTAAATGTTTTGCGGTCTTCGGGCGGGATACGTCGGAGGATCTCGCCGAGATAAGCGTCAAAATGAGCGCGGATATGCGTTCTGCTCATCTTGTCAGTCTCATATCCGGTAGCATCAGCGGGAGCTGGAGAGTTGACCGTGCCCGTCGGACGCATCATGGCGCGCTCCACGACCCAGCGCCCTTGGGGAACACGCCAACGGAGTACGCCCTTGGTATCGACCAGACCGCTCAAGTCCTTCACCTCCGCGGGCTGCACGATCATGGAAGCGGAATAGTCGGGTTGAGACGGCCACGTATAGGCATCAAACATCGGGTGAGGCGTCTGCCACATCTTGGCCAGTGACTTCTCTGCGAAGCGCTCCACACGCGGCACGTCGCTCAGCACCACTTGGCTCACGCGTCCGGCCTTGCTGAGTCTGACGCGGAAGCGCTGTCCCCGGGTCTCGGGCAGAGAGACGGCTACGGGAGCATAGGGCATGAAGCCCACGTTGAGCGCGGGATTGCTGCGGTCAATATCAAATTCCTTGACCGACTCATAGCTGCCGTTGCGGTCGACCTCCAGCGTGACATGCAGCTTACCCTTGTGCGCCGCCGGCTGGATATAGACTGACCTCAGTGTCACAGGCCCAGAGCTGGTGTAGACCAGCTCGGTAGCCGTGCGTAAATCCCCCACGCAACTGAGACGAGCCTTGCCCTCCTTGAGCGGATAGGCCAAGACGCGTACGTCCTGCTCCTCGCCGTGTGGGCGCAGCGTCAGCGTGAGGGTCTGCGGACCGGATACCGTATCACACTCCGCAGTGAGATAGCGCATCGCTTGTCCCGCCTTGACCCACGGTCCTCCGCTCTGGCTCCATCCCGGACAGTTGAAGATGCCAATCTCTATGCCCAGGTCTCCTGCCGTCTTGAGGGCTTGATGGAGCACATCCCACCAGGCGGCGGAAAAAGTCTTGACAGGGCCCTTCGGAGCGCCCTGCCCTTCGCCGATGATGCCTATCTGGGCACGGTTGATTCCGGCCCTCTTCATCGCCTGAAGGTCCTTGACGACTCCGTCGCGGGAGATATTGCCGGCCATCCAGTACCAGTAGACAGCGAGAGGCTGACTGTCGGGGACGTTGCGGAAGTGGGACTCCATCTGGCTGAGGTTGTCGGCTGCCATAGGCATACTGCCGGCCAGCATGAGGGCCAGGGAGATGGTAAGTGACTGTGTGAGTGTATTGAGGTGCATACTGACTGATGTTTTGTAGGATATAGGTCGGGCAAGCAAGCGGGTGGAGGAAGTGGGAAGCGCTTCTCACCTCCCGTAGGCGGATTTCCCGCATCATGCCCTACTCGGATGAGCGTAATGCCCTGTCTCAGTTCTCACTGCGAGACGATCGGGCAAGGCGAACGGGTCTTCTTCCATGAGCGACAGGCGGTAGCTGGCGACCGGACGGCTATCTGCCCTCTGCGGGAGGCGGCGTACACAGGGGATGACGCCCCGCCTGAAAAGCAAGAGAGAGGTATTGCCGTACGGATGGCCGTCTGCAATACCTCTCACCTTGGTCAGAGCGTTGCGGTGCATGGCCGCTAGTCCTCGCTGACTATCGGAAGACCGAGATCCTCGTCCTCTGACGGATCGCTGGCTGATACGGCCTTGGCAACGGCGTCTGCGCCTTGCTGCTTGACCGTGTCCATGATCTTGCTCTCGAGTTCGTCAGCGAGATCGGGATTTTCCTTAAGCAGGTCAACGACTTTGTCGCGGCCTTGTCCGAGGCGGTCTCCTTGATAGCTGAACCAGGAACCGGACTTCTCGATGATATTGAGATCTGTGGCCATATCGACGATCTCGCCTGTGCGGGAGATGCCTTCGCCAAAGATGATGTCAAAATTGGCCTTGCGGAAGGGAGGTGCGACCTTGTTCTTGACGACCTTGACCGTGATGTGGTTACCCTTGACCGTGTCTTTCTCCTTGATAGGTTTGCCCCTGCGGATGTCCAGACGCACGCTGGCATAAAACTTGAGGGCGTTGCCGCCGGTCGTAGTCTCGGGATTGCCAAACATGACGCCAATCTTCTCTCTCAACTGATTGATAAAGATGCACGTCGTATTGGTCTTGGCGATTTCAGAAGTGAGCTTGCGCAGCGCCTGGCTCATCAAGCGAGCCTGGAGTCCGACAGCGCTGTCACCCATCGTGCCCTCAATCTCCTTCTTAGGCGTCAGGGCGGCTACAGAGTCGATGACCACCACGTCGATAGCAGCGGAGCGTATCAGCTGGTCAGCGATGCTAAGCGCCTGCTCGCCGTTGTCAGGCTGCGAGATGAGGAGATTGTCCACGTCGACGCCGACAGCCTGGGCATAAAACCGGTCAAAGGCATGCTCGGCATCAATAAATGCAGCCACGCCGCCGGCCTTTTGTGCCTCGGCCATAGCGTGCAGGGCAAGCGTTGTCTTACCGGAACTCTCGGGGCCGTAAATCTCGATGACGCGTCCGCGTGGATATCCGCCTACGCCGAGGGCCAGATTGAGCGCAATGCTACCTGTGGGGATGACTTCGACGGGCTCTATCTTCTCATCCCCGAGTTTCATGATTGAGCCTTTGCCATAGTCCTTGACTATCTTTGCCATAGCCACTTGCAGCGCCTTGAGCTTGTCTTTGTTCTCGGCCGGAGTGGCTGCTTCATTCTTTTTTGCCATAATGTGGGTTGTGTTAGTTTTGTTGATGTATGATATTGTCACTGGGCTGACCTTTGCCGCCGCTCCGGGGGCTCCCGCCAGGAGGAACGGACGTGCGGCTGCTGTAGGGGTATGGGCTACAGTTCGAGGTCGCCGTCAAATACTTCGTGCCAAGGCAATCCTTGCTTGTTGAGCTCCTCCATGAAGGGATCGGGATCAAACTCCTCAACGTTCCACACGCCGGGACGCTTCCAGAGTCCGAGCATAAACATGCGCGCGCCGATGCAGGCTGGTACACCGGTCGTATAGCTGACGCCCTGCATGCCCGTCTCCTTGTAAGCAGCCTGATGAGAGCAGTTGTTGTAGACATAGTAGGTATGCTCCTTGCCGTCTTTGAGACCGCGGATGCGGCATCCGATGCTCGTCTCGCCCTCATAGTTGGCGCCGAGGTCTTGTGGATTGGGCAGCACGGCCTTGAGAAATTGCAAGGGAACAATCTTGTGTCCCTCGTAGTCGATCGGATCGATGCGGGCCATGCCGATGTCCTGGATGACGCGCAGGTGGGTCAGATACTCTTGGCCGAAGGTCATCCAGAAGCGTGCCCGCTTGATCGTGGGATAGTGCTTGGTGAGGCTCTCCAGTTCCTCGTGGTACATCAGGTAGCTCTCACGCGGGCCGATATTGGGGTAAGTGAGAGGCTTGTGCACCTCCAGCGCGCCCGTCTGCACCCATTTGCCATTTTCGTAGTAGCGGCCTTTCTGCGTAATCTCGCGTATATTGATTTCAGGGTTGAAGTTGGTGGCAAAAGCCTTGTGATGGTTGCCCGCGTTGCAGTCCACGATGTCGAGGTACTGGATCTCGTCAAAGTAATGCTTGGCCGCATACGCCGTATAGACGCCGCTCACGCCCGGATCGAAGCCGCAGCCGAGGATAGCCGTCAGACCTGCGTCCTCAAAGCGCTTCTTGTAAGCCCACTGCCAGCTGTACTCAAAGTGGGCCTCGTCGCGCGGCTCATAGTTGGCCGTGTCGAGGTAGCTCACGCCGGTCTTGAGGCAGGCATCCATGATGGTGAGGTCCTGATAAGGCAGAGCGAGGTTCATGACCAGGTCGGGCTTGAAGTCAGAGATGAGCTTCACCAGTTCGTCGACCTTGTCGGCGTCTACATGCGCCGTCTTGATATTGGGTTTGCCAATAGCCTTGGCGATAGCATCGCACTTTGACTTCGTGCGGCTGGCAATCATGATGTCGGAGAATACGTCTGCGTTTTGCGCGACCTTGACTGCGGCGACGGTAGCGACACCTCCGGCGCCGATTATCAATACTTTACCCATAAATGTCAGAGTTGATAAATTGAGATTTCCTTGTAAGTTTTGACAAAGATACTACTTTTTATCCATAATGCCTCACCTATTAAAAAAAAACTCGGGGCAAAAACGCCCCATCCCTTTTGCCTCGCCTTCTCCAGCACGCTACGGCCTCGCCGTCTCCATAAGTCTCGCCTCTCTATCTGACCGCAGTATGCCTGTCCTGCGCTTGCCTCAAATCACTTGCCGGTCGGGAGGAAACATTCACCAGATCGGATCCATTCATGTCAATCGTCTCAAAATTGCCACGCCACCTCGCTATTGACAGCCGCGCTGTCGCCTTGGAAGTATCCTTTGAAAAAAGCTACGCAAAAGGCGCCGTCATCCATATGCGGCCTTCATCTCCAAATAGTTGCCAAACGAAAAGTTACCCTTCGCTTTTTTATATAATAAATTGGAAATGCTGTTCCGAACAGGTGCCGATGTTGTCCCTTCAAGTCGCCTTGTTCGCTTCAATAAGGCAGGAGGTAGTTGAAACTAAATCCGATGTAGTTGAAACTGGAAGGCGAGTTGTTATCGTCTGATAGCCAGCTGGTTGCAAAAACATCAAATCTTGATTGCAAACAATTGGCATTCAGCAACTTATAAAGGTTATTTAAACATATTTTCTTACCTTTCGTCTTTTGAGAAAAAGCGGAGTGACTTTCTCCAGTTTTTTATATAAAAATCCGCTAATTTATACAGAATAGCTTAAAATGAGCGAATTATGAGTTTCTCACCTCAATAGAGGTAATGATTTGGCAATAGTTCTAAATTCTGCATTGTACATAAGTATGCTTGTCAAACAACTCTTTATTTCTTGATGCAAAGATACAATTTAATTTCCTCCGACTGATATGCTAAATAATAAAAGTGCAACAAAAAATAAACTGATTTCAAAAATATTCCATTATCTTTGCGCTGAACGCAATAATAAAGATAAACGATGAAAGATATAAATCGCATAAAAGTCGTGTTGGTAGAGAAGAAGCGGACAAGCAAATGGTTGTCCGAGCAATTAAGGAAAGATCCTGCAACAATCTCAAAATGGTGTACTAATACCTCACAACCAGATTTAGTAACATTGACCAAGGTAGCTGCTCTATTGGACGTTGATGTTCGTCAGCTTATCAATAAAACAAAAGGTACTAACAGTGATGATTGACAATCATTAGTTCAAAAAAAAGAATTAATAATGAATACAAAAGCAAAACCATTCATCAAATGGGTTGGCGGTAAAGGACAACTCATTGAACAACTGGAGGCAAAACTCCCAGCTGACTTTGATAATTGGGAAAATGCGACATACATAGAGCCATTCGTTGGCGGTGGTGCTATGTTGTTTTACATGCTGCAACAGCATCCAAATATCAAACGTGCTGTGATCAACGATATTAACAGCGATTTGGTTACATGTTATAGAACTGTACGTGACAATGTGGAAGAGTTGATTCCTGCATTGCAGGATATTCAAGCTCAATATTACGCTTTGCAAGATATGGAAGCGAAACGTGAGATGTTTATGACTGTACGCCAACGCTACAATGAGAAGAACCTTGACCCGATAGAGAATACGGCAAAGTTCTTCTTTCTAAACCGTACTTGCTTCAATGGATTGTATCGTGTAAACAAGAAAGGTTTGTTTAATGTTCCTTGCGGAAAGTATATGCAACCACAGATTTGTGATGAAGATACACTTAGGGCAGATAGTGAGTTATTGAAGCGAGTGGAAATCTTGGAGGGCGATTTTGAGAACACTTTGCTCTATGCACAAGGTAAAACTTTGTTCTATTTTGACCCTCCTTATCGTCCTCTGAGTGACACTTCAAGTTTTAACGACTATACAAAAGAAGCCTTCAATGATGATTCACAAGTCAGGTTGAAGAAGTTCTGTGACAAAGTGGTTGCTGATGGGCATAATTTTATGTTGAGTAATTCTGATTGCAAAGGAAAGAACGAAGCAGATAACTTCTTCGATATTCTGTATGCAGATTATTACATCGACAGAGTTATGGCTTCTCGTAATGTGAATGCAAACGGAGCAAAGAGAGGAAAGATTTCCGAGCTGTTGGTTCATAGTTACCGCGATACAAAAGATTACCAAATGAACGATATTAACAACCACAAGCCACAATATGTAGCTGTAAAACAGAAAGTTTATGCTTAAAGATTTCGATAAATTCATGTCTCAACTCAAAGAGACAAACCAAACATTGGACTTCTTCTGTGACTTTGAAAAGATCTCACAGAACGTGGAGGATATAAAGTTGAGCCTGTGTATGCTTAATAGTCTCATTGGCGCATCTGACTTACGCAAAAGTGTCGAAACAATATGGAGCAGGGATAAGAATGCCTTTTCTGTTATGGATATTCTTATTGCAGTTCGTACTCGTGACAAAAAGAAGATACTTGATTCAGTAGGTAACTGCGTTCCACTTGAAAGCATGTTCATTTCTGTTGACTCCGTTATGACTTTCCTGACAGAGACAGGACTTGATGCAGTTCTTCAAAATCAACAGGTGAAGAATCTTGTAGATTATGTATTTGGCATTGAAACGGGATTGGACACAAACGCAAGAAAAAACAGAAGCGGACACGTTATGGAAAATACGGTTGCTAACATTTTTACCAACGCAGGCGTTCCGTTCAGACAAGAAGTATATTCGAGAGAATGGTCTGCTATTACAGAAGTTTTGGGAGATGACGAAAAGCGTTTTGACTTCGTTGTAGAGACTCCATCAAAGGTCTATCTGATAGAAGTAAACTTCTATAGTGGCGGTGGCTCAAAACTTAATGAGGTGGCACGCTCTTATTCTGATATTGCACCGAAGATTAACTCCGTGAAAGGTTTCGAGTTTGTTTGGATAACTGATGGTATCGGCTGGAAGTCTGCAAAGAACAAGTTGCAAGAGGCGTATGGAATAATACCAAGTGTGTATAATCTCACTTCCATTCAAGAATTTATAGAATTAGTAAGAAACTGACAATATGGATGAATTATCAAAATTCTGCCAAACAATAAAGAGTAAGCTTGGCAT
>ONCK01000028.1 GCA_900316315.1 uncultured Prevotellaceae bacterium | reverse complement strand
ATCGGCGACGATGAGCACGGGGTCGGACACCACCTTGGCCGTAGAGCCGCTGCCGGTAATCAGGGCGACATAGTATCCGTGGCTGCCCGCCGACTGGGGAATGGTCAGCGAGGCCGTGCCCTTGGTGGAGGCGATGCTGACAGAGGCGGCAGGCAATATGGCGCTGCCCTTGAGGGGATAAGCGACGAGCGAGGCGCCGGAGGGGGCGTTGTAGTAGTCGACGGAGAGAGTACTGCCCAGCAGGAAGCGCTGAGCGGATACGACTACCGTCGGGTCACTCCAGTTGGCCTTGGCCGTCAGTACGGACAATAGCATCGGAAGTAGGAGCGCAAGGCTACGAAATGCTTTTTTCATATGGGTATGATCTATTTTTAGATATTATTTTCCTTATAATTATAGGCTGAATACGGACAATCTACCTATTTTGTTTGCAAATATAAGGATGTTTTTCCGGTTTTGTAGAGTGGGAGATTAAATATTATTAAATAAAATGCAGTGTGTACGAATAGCCTCTCGTGTCAACTTGGCACTTGTTTGCTGTGCCGCAGACAAGGGCTGATGCGGTCATTTATGATATTGGGGTTTATAGACAAAATATCAACTTGGGCTGCTGGCGGATGGTGTGCAAATCTCTCTACCTCTTTTGCTCGGAGATTTCCAGCGGGTTTCCAATAGAGGGAAAAATGATGGGGAGAGACCGGAAGGGAAGGCGGTTTTGGCTGTCGTTGTGTGATATGACAGGGCAAGGACTGCTCCGTGCAGATGTCTTTGCTCTTCTCTTATTGACCGGACTTGAGTGGAAGCATAAGAGGCGAAGAAGGGCATGAAACCGGATGCGGATGGGCGGCTGTGGGACCGGTTTACAAACTTGTGTGGAGCACCGTGGAGTGGAGCGGCCTATGTGTGATATCTGCCCTCTCTATGCTCAGTACGCTTGCCTGTGTCTGCAAAGTAGCCGATTGCCAAGTCAAGAGTGTGCATGTGTATACGTATCATGGCCTTTTTTATGTAATCAATCCGAAATGCTGCTTCGTACTGGTGCTGAATCGGACATTTCAGGTTGCCTTGTTCACGATACAAGGTCGGATGTAGTTTAAACTGGAAGGCGAGCTGCTGTCGACTGAAAGCCATAGAGTTACAAAAAGGTCAAATATTGACTGTGATATTTGGGATTTAGCGAGCTGTATAGGAGGCTCAAATAGGTTTTCTCTCTTATATGTTCAGATATAAGTCAGGGCTTACGGCACATTTTTTATTACAAAAAGAATTTTCCTGTAAGCGTGGTTCTTGCGGAAAGGATTTAGGCGAAGAAAAAGGCAACAGGGACGCATGACTAAAGCATCGGCTACCATCCAGGGCTTGATCTGTCATAAGAGCAAAGGAAGTACAGCTTGCTGACCATTGGTGGACGGCGATGAAGGTCTCACTCTCTACTGCATATCGGCAGCCCCGAAGGACGGCCTCCGCTAAGTTTGGGCTATACTCGAGGTTGAAGACAGAAGAGCTCTTGCGATGCACTATGGCAAAGCAAGAGCTCTTCATTTTATTATAGCTGTGCGAGGCTAATTTATTTCTGGAGAAAAGTGATACGTGCTCAGATTTTTTTCCGGCATCTATTGGTTGATGCGGTAGACTGCTGCAGAGAAGGCATTTAGCGTAAGTTGGTCACTCTTGCTGCCTGTCTTGTAGTTAGCTTTTCCGGTGACGATTTGCGGGGTAGCTTTGCCCTGATGTGCAATGCTTGTCATGGCTTTGCGGCCACTGGGATTGAGGGCTACGACATAGGTCACACCATTGAGTGATCTCGTATAAACCATGGGATAGACGTTACCTTCTTGGCTGACGAGCTGCCATTTGCCATTGTTGTTGAGCGCTGGCGTACTGTGGCGTAGTTGTAGGAGTTTGCGGGTGTAGTTGAGAAGAGAGTTCTTGTCTTTCTCTTCCTCTGCCACGGTAATCTTACCTTTTTCAGTATCTACAGGGAAGTAGAGCTTGTCAGGTGTGCAGGTGGAGAAGCCTGCTGTGGGGCCTGATGTCCACTGCATGGGCGTACGGGTGCCGGAACGTTCGCGACTGCCCTCTTTTGGAGTAAGGCCGGGCTGATACTTCATACCAATCTCGTCGCCGTAATAGATAAACGGTACTCCTGGCATTGTCAGGAAGAAGGTCATGGCAACCTTCAACTGGTCGGGCGTATTGCGACGACCGATGTTGGGGCGCTGGAAATCGTGATTGGCTGATGGCAAGGCGATGTAACCTTTGTCACACGTAGCATTGTAGGCTTTGCTGTAATTGTCAAAAAACGTCTTGTTGCTTCCCTTTCCGCTGGGGTCGAAGTAGCATTCAGTATAGTTCTTGTTCTTCCCCCATGGCGTGTCGCGGGGAAAAAAGAGCGTGCAGTAGACATTGGTACCAATGTGAATCATAAAATCAATATTGAATCCTGCGGGAATGGAAACCTCAGGATTGCTCCACTCTGAGATCAGCACGCATTGCGGGTAGTATTTGTCTTTCCATGCGCGCATCTCCTGCCATAGTTTTACCGTGACTTTCTTATCAGGATCATTTTTTACAAGTGACGCAGCCATATCGACGCGAAATCCGTCAACGCCTTTGTCAAACCAGAACGACATGATGTTGCGGAGCTCGCGACGTACGGCCTGCGGTCCGGGGGCGTCGACTGACTGCTCCCAAGGATGATTGGGATTGGGATTGGCGTAGCCGTAGTTGAGAGCCGGCTGGCAGATATAGTAGTTCTTGAGATAATACTTGCCACGGCTTGCATTGGGCGCCTCTACCCATGCTCCGCGCTTGCTTGACTGAGGGTCTGCCTCCTGATTGCGCAGCTCGATGTCATGTTTGTCCTTCTGGGAGATAGAGTCCGACCAGATGTAGTAATCAGCATAGCGGTCGTTGCGGTCACCTGCGGCGCTCTGCTTAAACCACTCACTCTTGTTGCTGGAATGACCGGCGACGAGGTCGAGACATACCTTGATGCCACGCTTGTGGGCTTCCTTGACGAGATTGACGAGGTCGGTGTTGGTGCCAAACCGAGGGTCAACCTTGTAAAAGTCAATGATGTCGTAGCCTCCATCAAACCATCCCGACTCAAATATGGGGTTGAGCCAAAGCGCATTTATACCAAGACTTTTGATATAGTCCAGCTTGGATGTGATACCGGGAAGGTCGCCTATGCCGTCGCCGTCGGTATCCATGTACGATGATGGATAAATTTGATAAAATGCGGCATCCGCGAGCCATTCAGGGCCCTTTTGTGCCTGCGCGCTCATACTGGAGCAGGTCAGCAGTGATGCCGCCAGTAGAGCTAATGTTTGTTTGTGTCTCATAGCTTTAGTTTATTTAGTCAGAATCTGTGTCTCAGTAGATTTATAGGTAGTGAGAAAAGTCTATTTCGGATGTAGTTTGGTCGTTAATGGTATTGAGATCATGGACAACCTTCCTCTAGGCGCTCATTCAGAGGCTGTTGCATCTTTTGATGCCTTCAGGATGCGAATGCTTGAGCCTCCTCGTACGTAAGACGGGAAAGTCCTTATTTTTTTAAGGACTATAAAAGTAGTGATTTCTTGGCATTAGCGTTATACTGTTGATGCTAAATTTTTCAAATCCTCAATTTTACCGTCTTTCTTTGGAAAAATGGAGAGAGCATTTGCTCGGGCTTATATTTCCTGAAAGTTTATCGGAACGAAAGCCGAGATGAAAGTAACGGGAACATATTTTGATAAGGATATCCGGAAGAAGTCATTGACAATGAATAAGATGATGCAGATATTGGGGCGTGCTCTGCCTCTCATCCCGGGGAGGACAGGATATGGGCCAATGTCTGTCTTGGCTTTAGAGAACCTCATCTGACGAGGAAGGGCGATGTAGATTGGCAACTGCCATAATTTAAAGGAGAGGATAGACGGCGTGAGCTATAAAATAGGATGTGACCGTAGGGGCAGGAATATCGGAGGGGTAGGGTTGGCTGCCCGCTATAAAATACTTGGTAATTGACCACAGAAAGGGAAGCTGCGGTCAAATGGGTGCCTTCTCCATCGGTGAAAGCGGCTGAAAGAGAAGGTAAAATAGGGACTGTAAGTAACTTTTTGGGATAAAATCTTGCCAAGAGCAAATAAAAATCGTACTTTTGCCCCGCGTTTCCATACGGAAAGGCGTCTACTGCGTACTAGGTCCAAGCCCAGATGGCGGAATTGGTAGACGCGCTGGTCTCAAACACCAGTGCCGCAAGGCATGCCGGTTCGATCCCGGCTCTGGGTACCATTTACACATTATCAACCCCTTGTAAATCGATGATTTACAAGGGGTTTTATTTTTTTTGAGGCGCAAATGGAGCGCTAACCTTGCGAAGGAATCGGAAAAACTTGATATGCTTTCGAACGGGAGGAGTACAATTTCTATGGATGAGCCATGTTTTCACTGAAGTAGGTTTCACTGTATCCTTTATCTCCTATTTGTTCTTCTCAAGAGGTGGATTCAAGATGCATTGAGGGGAGTGTGGTTGGTGCGTACTTGACACATTTGAGCCTGCAAACCTGTGTCTGAGATACAAGACTGTTGTCCATCTACGCCTGCGCCTTGGCAGATTTTCTGGCATTGGAAGTCTGGCGGGCCAAGCGACTAAAATCAAAGCGCCCTATCAGACGTGAACCATTTTCTTGAGAAACTGCGATATGCTCCTTGATACTTTCACCGGCACTGTGCGTCTGTGCATAGGTAGAGGTCACCTGCCGTAAGGCTGGGAAATGATCTTACGGGGCCAAGGGTCAGAGGCTATGACGGCTTTACGAATATTTACCGCCTACAGACCCAAAATCATCTAGATTATCCCTGATGATGGCATCTTTTATCTTAAATGATTTGATGGCAAATTCGTACTTGTAAGCTTTGAATCTCCTATTAGCAACGATTGTATCGTGTAGTGCCATTGTAGTGGTGGTACTATCAAGAAACTGGCTGTTCTTAAATTTCTTATCTTCCTTCTCCTACGTGTCAATGAGGCTTGTTGAGATATCGCAGAGATAGTTGGCACCTGAGTCAAATGGGAGTTTTATCCGAGGTCTCTTACCTATTCTCACCCTAAGCTCAGGAAGGTCATTGCATTTCCTGTAGTGTACTTTTACGCCTTAGGTCTGCTTGGCCCATCTATGGTCGTTGGATACAATCATAATGCCTTTTCGCAAATCAACTTTGACATAATAGTTCAAGTCACAGCGAATAAGGGGACAAAAGCCCATTACCCCATTCCCTAAGCCTAACCATGTACTTCATAACACGCTGTCAGAGGGTAACAATTTGAAGCAAACAGGAAGAGAATCGCATCGTGAACCGAATTCAGTGAGTGCCAATCCTTTTTCCATTGTTTCGGAATGATGCTTTGAATCTGAAACATTATTTATCCATATCGTTTTGAAAGGCTTTTATCTCCCCATAAACAGATAACATAGGAGCCAGTGTCAAACGCGAGGTGCTTCAGCTCGTGATTAGAGTTACAGGCATCAAAATAAAGCCCATCGCGTTCTACAATGGGAATATTGTCGGTAAAAATACGTCCCTTGTAAGTTCTTGCATTGCAAATCGTGAGGGCAAACACACAAATAAGCAGCGCAAACATGCGGCTATTGCAAGTAGACTGTCTGGGACTGGGTATCCTTAATAAAATAGTGTGTGATATGTATCGTAAAGACGACAAGTTAGACGATATTCTGTTGTTTGCAATCACTCATTCGGCTAAACAGGTACATGAGAATGCGGCGGAGATTACGGTTGTATAAGGGGCAGGTCTATTTCGGCAGCATATCGGTGACGACGAGACGTATCAGCCGGTCTTTCTCCAGCGAGTGGAGCAGGTGCTTGGAACGCTTGATGCGCTCTACTGCGGCGCGGGAGGCACGCTGATGGCTTTCCTTCTTGGAATAGCCCCGTCCGGTGCCCAGCGTGTTGCCTTCGATTAGTATCTGGCTGTAAAAACTCGGCTCTTTGCTGTCATCAATCTTGCGGTCTTGCTTGGTCAGATAGGTGCTGTCGAGTTTGTACTTCTGACACCATTCTAGGAGATGGCTCTTGAAGTTGATCTCCTTGCGGGCAGCGGCTTCCGGTCTGATATATCCGCGATCGATAAGTCGCTTGATGAACCATGCGCTGCGTTTGTAGCCCTGATCGAGATAGATGGCGCCGACAAGGGCTTCAAAGGCGTTGCCACCGATGTAGCTATTGTGGCTCTCCGTATGGAGGGAGTATTTTACAAGTTTGTCAAGGCCCAGATCGGCTGAGAGGTGGTTGAGCGTGTTGCGCTGTACAATCTTGCTGCGCGTCGTGGTGAGAAAGCCCTCGTGGGCCTTGGGAAACTGACGGTAGAGCAAACTGCTCACGACAGCCTCTATGATGGCATCGCCCAGGAATTCGAGTCTCTCATTGTTGACCTGATGTCCGTCGTTGTCTCGGATGCTGAGGCTCTTGTGCATCAGTGCTTGCTTGTAGAGGTCGAGGTGTCGTGGCTTGAAGCCGAGGATTTGGTACAGAGAATAAAAAAGTTCCTCTTTGGGGGCAAAGAGGAACTTCAAATATGCGATTGGATTCATACGCATCTTGTAAAGATGAGTTTACTCTGCGTATTTTTTCATGATGATGCACGCGTTGTGACCGCCGAAGCCGAATGTGTTGCTCAGTGCAGCGCGTACAGTACGACGCTGTGCTTTGTTGAACGTGAAGTTCAGGTTGTAGTCAAGTTCGGGATCGTTGTCGCCTTCTTCATGGTTGATAGTGGGAGGTACAATGTCCTCTTTGACAGAGAGCAGGCTTATCATAGCCTCGATGACACCTGCTGCTCCTAGCATATGACCTGTCATAGACTTGGTCGAGCTGATATTGAGTTCGTACGCATGCTGGCCAAAGACGTCCTTGATGGCCTTAGCCTCGGAGATATCACCGACGTGTGTGGATGTGCCGTGTACATTGATATAGTCGATGTCCTCGGGTGTCATGCCGGCATCCTTGAGTGCAGCTTCCATGACCAGCTTAGCGCCGAGACCCTCGGGATGAGAGGCTGTGATATGGTATGCGTCAGCCGACATACCCTCACCTGCGACTTCACCGTAGATCTTTGCACCACGCGCCTTGGCGTGCTCCAGTTCCTCAAAGACGAGGCAAGCAGCACCTTCTCCCATTACAAAACCGTCGCGGCTAGCGCTGAATGGGCGGGAAGCGTGCTCGGGATCGTCATTGCGGGTAGAGATAGCGTGCATAGCGTTGAAGCCACCTACACCTGTCGGCCAGATAGGTGCTTCAGCACCTCCGGCGAGGATGGCATCAGCTTTGCCCAGACGGATAAGGTCAAATGCGGTACCCAGAGAGTGGGTAGAGGAAGCACAAGCTGAGGTGGTGGTAAAGTTGGGTCCGTGGAAACCGAAATGGATTGAGATGAAGCCAGATGCGATATCGGCAATCATCTTAGGAATAAAGAAGGGGCTGTAGTGCGGGCCGCGGTCTTGATTGAGGGCATAGTCAGTGACTTCTGTCTCAAAGGTATTGATACCGCCGATGCCGACGCCGTAGACGACGCCGATCCTATTCTTGTCCACATTGTCGAGGTCCCATCCGCAATCTTTTACGGCTTCCATAGCGGCTACCATGGCGTATTGCGTATAGAGGTCCATTTTGTTGACACTCTTACGGTCTATATACTGCTTTGGATCAAATCCCTTGACCTCGCAGGCAAAATGTGTTTTAAATTTTTCGGAGTTGAAGTGTGTGATAGGGCCGGCTCCGCTTTTTCCTTTCTTGATATTTTCCCACGTTTCAGGGGCTGAGAGACCCAGCGGGGTGACTGCGCCGATACCGGTGACAACTACTCTTTTTAATTCCATAATTGAGCTAGATTGATAAGGATTAAAATACAAGATACGAGGTACAAGCTGCGAGCGACAAGCGTTGGAGCGCCGTATCTCTGACAGTGCTCTTATCGACTAGTGTCTCGTGACTTGTATCTCGTATCTCAGCTTGGACAAGTCTGCGCTGATGTGTATTACTGGGCAGCCTGGTCAGCGTGGTCCTTGATGTAGGCGATAGCGTCACCTACTGTGGAGATCTTCTCTGCCTGATCGTCGGGAATGGAAATCTTGAATTCCTTCTCAAACTCCATGATAAGTTCTACTGTATCCAAGGAGTCAGCGCCGAGGTCGTTTGCAAAACTTGCTTCGCTCTTTACTTCGCCCTCGTCTACGCCGAGCTTGTCGACGATGATGGCCTTTACTTTAGACTCAATTTCTGCTTCTGTCATGATAAGAGTATTTATAATTTTCTTAAGTTTCGGAGTGCAAAATTAAGGATAAAGATTTAAATCCGCAAACTTTGGCCGAAAAAAGTGACTTTTCGTCTTTGTCGGGGAGTTATTTGTTTCATTCATTGTTGTTTCGGCCCTTGTCTCTGCAGAATGTGCAGGGACGTATTTTGCGTGTGAAATGCGTTTCAGAGGGACTGCGGGGGGAGATGTCAGGAGGCTCTCTGTGTGCCATGCGGGGCGGACTAAAGGTCCAAGACAGAGGCTTGCCTACGGAGGGTACGATATAGACGGTCGCAAGGCGTGGGCGACCAAAGCCGTGACGAGCCTGACACACGGCAGAGGAGTGCGAGTCGCAGTACGATGGCTTGGGGCGAAGGCTAATGGGAATGGTTCGTGGAGGCAGGCGCATCTGCTCTGTCCGGCAAATCGCAGAGGAGGTAGAGGATGCTTTCCGGTCCCTGATTGAAGAGCAGGTCGACAATGCTTAGGTCGGGCATAAAACCGTGCCGGTCAGCAAATATCTGGAAATAAGGACGACTATATATATAGGAATCGCGCGTACGCGCGTGAGGGTCATAGAGATCGCGACAGTCGTCGGCTTCCGGTCGGGCAATATAGGAAGAGGTGGGCTGTATGTCCGGATGGAGACCGATAAGGTCGCATACGACGTGACGCAGGGCCTCGTTGAAGTCGATCAAATAGGTGTACTGCTGCTCGTAGACAGCGTGCAGGTCATCGGCGAGGTATTCGAAGTATGGGCTTCTCTCATACGCTGTCGTCAGCGCCTGCCAGTGGAGGTGACGCCAGCGGCCATGGTCACTCAGACGTATGTCCTTGATCGGCGTACCTGGCGGCATGTGTCGCTCGACTGGCACCGTAAGCGCCTGAATACCGGCCTCTGTCTGGATGAGACAGCGGTTGCGCAGGGTCTGCTTGACGTAGTGTTCCCACAGCTCAAGCCCCACGTGGTCGTAAGCGGTGAGGCGGCGGTAGTAGCTGACAGGTCCGAGATAGGTGGTAGGCAGCAGTACGGCGGTTTTCATGGTTGTTTTTGGCGATGGGGTACAATTATGGCCCAGGTCATGCCTGTCTGGTCAGAGAACAGATGCACCTGGGCCAATATGGGGTTTAATCAAAGTATCAGAGCGCTTTGGTCACTTCCAGCCGGTCTATATTGGGCGCCCAGCCGGTAGCGTTGGAGAGGCGGATAGTATTCATGCCCTTGCGAAGTTCGACTTGCAGCGTGGCTGTGCCGACTTTTTCGGTGTAGCTTCCGCTCTGAAGAGCTGAGAGCTTGCCGACTTCGGTGCCGTTGACGGCTAAATTGACGTCGCGTGGTTCTGCGCTGAGGTAGTACAGGGTCAGCGTGTATTTACCGCCCTTGTCACTCCACACGTTGCGCCACTCGAGATAGTTGGTGGCGCTATTTCCGAGGAAGCCCACATATTCGCCCTGTGAGGCTGCTTCTGCAGAGGCGAAGGTAGCTGTATTCTTGATACCAATCTCATTGTAGTCGCGGAGCCAAGCACTCTCAGCCTCATAGCTCGTAGGTTCGGCGCGTTTGCCGGAGAGGATAA
>ONCK01000029.1 GCA_900316315.1 uncultured Prevotellaceae bacterium | reverse complement strand
CATTTGCGACCTCTTTTGGCTTGAGAACCTCAATCTGCGGGGTGGTTTTAAGGCCAACATTATGGATTATATCAAATCGCACTATCCTCATTTGTTCCCACTTTATGAAGAAATCTATTTGCATAAAGACCGAACATATTGGAAGCAATTGGAGCAAGAGGCCGCGAAAATGGCACAGGAGGCTCAATGTAAGTATGTGGATAATGAATTGCCTTACGAACGAAGTCCCAAAGGACATCCCTCGATAGTGAATTATCTTTATCACGAAGAAATCAGAGGGTCAGGAAATACGGGTAAAAGGAATGTTATGCAATAAAACAGAAGCGTATCTCTACTGTTGATAGACTACTTGGAGAATAACTACTTATACGGCTTTCGGTATACTTGGAGGATGTCATATAAACTGTGTCAAGGGAGGCTAACACAATAAAGTACAACCCGCTCAGTTTATAAGAGCATAAAAGTTAGCAAAAATGACACAGGAAGAGATGGCCTTGGACGAGTCTTTATCCCACAGAAACTTATTATTGGTGTTTCGCCCTTCTGCATAAGGTAAAAAGCGCCCGCCATCACTGCTTACGAGCCTTAAGTCCAGCCATAAGGTCGCAAATCAGAATGATAATGGCGTGAGAGCGAAGATTCTCTCATGGGAAAACGACTTTCCGGCCAGTCCTTTCCCCTGTATCAGGCTGAGAAAGAAAAGTTCCAGAGAGGCTATCCTGCTATCGCTCGTCCATGAAGCGTCAGAGATAACGTTTTATTTTCCCGCTCACATTCCCTTCTTCTCCGCATTTTATGCTTCTGTGCCCTCGCAGCGGCTTCTGGAGACGCCGGGCTGATAGAGGCGGCCTCCCGCAAGAAGGGTAAAGAATGATGAGAAGTCCCGCAAGGCTCAGCGCTCGGGAGAGATGATGATGCCTACGTCGGTAATACCGGGCAGGAGGGTGCGGCGCATGATGTGGCGAACCTGCACCTGTCCCTGCAAGGGGCCGTTGACGGTGAGGGAACGCAGCGGCATGGTGTACCGGAAGCGGGTGACGCCGGGGCCGAGCTGATGGCCCTGGGGGTCGGTGACGTTGCAGACGAGGGTGTCGGCGGTCTGCTCCCACTGGGCGGAGTCGGTCTGCAGACGCGTGGTGACCAGTAGCCAAAGGGTCTGGAAGGGATAGTCGTGGGTGGTGCGCAGGGTAATGGAGAGGCGGTACTGCCCGTCGGGCAAGACGATGCTGTCGAGAGGGAAGGTGACCGCGCGGTGCTGCTCCCAGCTCTCTACAGGCACATCGCAGTAGGCGCGGTAGTCGGTCTCCCTTAGCTGACAGGCACCGAGACAGAGCATCGCCACCAGGATGACGACGGCAGGCCACGTCCACTGCCGGCCGAGGCGGACGGCTGTGCGAAGCGGGGAAAGTAGCAACTCTCTGTATCTCATCATAACAAGTAAACGAACCGGTGAGGCGGGACGTATCGCGAGGCGGTCTGCTCCCGCAGGGCCGTGGTCAGGCCCATCGGAAGGCGTCTCGCCGCCACGGATCAGGCGGGCTGTCCTCCGTCCTTGGGCTTGTTGTCCCCTTTAGGGGATTGTGGGGCATTGCCGGACGGGCGGTTGCCGGCAGGGCGTTCTCCTGCGGCTTGTCCCTCCGCATTGCGCGGACGGCCATGCTGACGGCGATCATCACGTCTGTTGTCGCGGCGAGGGCGCTGGCGCTGCTGGCGTCCTTCGTCAGCCGGACGTCTGCCCTGATGGGGGGCAGAGGCAGGAGCTGCCGCATTGTCCGTCGGCGTCTGTTGCCCTTCGGCAGAACGAGGAGAGTCATTGCGCCGCTGGCGCTGGTCAGAGCGTCCCTTGCGCCGCTTGCCCCCGCGCCGCTCCTTGTCAAAGCGGGTGAGGCTGTCCTGCTCGGCGAGGTCGACTACGGCAGGGCGCTTAGACTTGCCGCCGTCGCCAAGCAAGTCTTCAGGCTTCTCCCCGCGCGCATTGAGCTCGATGATCTCGAGGGCACGGCTCACGGGTATCGTGACGGCTGTCGAGAGGTCGCGGCGGTCGGTCGCGTAGGTCAGCAGGCCGGCCAGAGCGTCGGCCTTGACGTAGCGGTACTCGGCATCGCGGGTATAGAGGCTGGTATCACGCGGCGGGAGCTGCTGCTGGGCGTCGAGATAGGTGGAGACCTCATAGTTGAGACAGCACTTGAGCTTGGCGCACTGTCCGGCAAGCTTCTGCGGAGTGAGCGAGACGTCCTGTATGCGGGCGGCCTGGGTGCTCACGGTGTTGAAATTCTTGATCCAGGTGGCACAGCAGAGCTCGCGGCCGCAGGGACCGAAGCCACCGATGCGTCCGGCCTCCTGACGGGCACCAATCTGTCTCATCTCGATGCGTACCCTGAACTCCTCAGCCAGTACCTTGATTAGCACGCGGAAATCCACACGCTGGTCGGCGATATAGTAGAAGATGGCCTTGTTGCCGTCGCCCTGATACTCCACGTCACCGATCTTCATGTCGAGCCCGAGGTCCTTGGCAATCTGGCGGCTCTTGATCATCGTGTCGTGCTCGAGCGCCTTGGACTCCTCCCACTTCTGCAGGTCAATATCGCGGGCAATGCGGTAGATGCGCTTGTGTCCGGCATCGGCCTTGAGGCGTGTCTTGCTCATCTGGAGAGGCACGAGAGAGCCCGTGAGCGTCACGGTGCCGATGTCGTGGCCGGGGGTGGCTTCGACAGCGACGATGTCCCCCTTGCGGAGCTGGAGGTGGTTGCTATTGACGAAGTAGTCTTTGCGGGTATTCTTAAACTGGACCTCGACCAGGTCGGAGAGACGGTCGTTGCCGGGCACGTCGGCGAGGTAGTCGTAAGTATTGAGCTGATGGTCCTGCCGGCTGCATCCGCGGGCGCAGAGGCCGCGCTGGCAAGGGGCCGATTGGAAGTCTTTGGTCATCTTTTTTTTGATTATATAGGGTAAACAGATGGGTTCATGGGCTAGCGGCGTATAAGGATGACGCAGTGGAGGGCGAAGTCGAAGAGCATGGAGCGGGCGTTGACATTTTGCTCGATGTCGCGCTGGGCATGGGAGAGCTCGTCACAAAACTGGAGGACATTGCGCTCGTTGATGAAGCGGGCAAAGCGGGTGGCAAACTTGCTCTCGTCGGGACTCATATAGTTGAGTTCGGGCCGGTGGAAGTTGTAGATGAAATTCTCGCGCACCATATTCTGACAGTACCCGAGGAAAGCCTTGAGACGCTCGCGTCCCCACCCCGCCAGCTCGTCGCTCCAGGAGCGCAGGGTGACAAGGTCACGGCTGTAGGCAGCGCGCATGAGAGTCGTGAAGTGGTCGAAGAAGGGCTTGGTCGTGTCGCCCACGCTGGTGAGCTGGAGGGCACGGAGGTAGGAGCCCTGGGAGAGGCGGGCGACCTGCATGGCCGCCTCGCGGTCGATGCCGTTGCGCTCGGTGAGGGCTTGCGTGATCGTGTCACTGCTCAGGGGGCGCATGGGAATCTGCTGGGTACGGCTGATAATGGTCGACAGGAGCTGGTCGGGAGCGTCGCTCACGAGGATGAAGACGGTGCCCTCGCTGGGCTCCTCGAGGGTCTTGAGCAGATTGTTGGCCGCAGCGGCATTCATGCGCTCGGGCAGCCAGACAATCATCACCTTGAGGCCACCCTCGTAGCTGGAGAGGCTCATGCGGGAGATGATACGGTCGCTCTCCGCCTCGGTGATCAGCGCCTGCTTGTTGTCCGCCCCCATCTGGGCCAGCCAGTCGTCCAGGCCGAAGTAGTAGCCTCCTTGCGTCATCGCCCGCCACTCCTGCTGGTAGTCGGCACAGGTCGTCGCAGAGCCGGTGCGAATCACGGGAAAGCTGAAGTGGAGATCGGGATGGCTCATGCGGTCAATCTGACTGCACTGCGGACACTCGCCGCAGCTGTCGCCGTCATGGTGGCGAGGGCAGAGCAGATACGACGCCAGCGCAACAGCCATCGACAGTTTGCCCACGCCTGACGGGCCGCTCAGCAGCAGCGCGTGGGGCACGCGGCCCTCGTCTGCCTGACGGCGCAGCAGCGTCTTGACATCCTCCTGTCCGATGACTTGGTTAAATCTCATGTGTGCGTATCGTGTGACTCAGTGTATTTCTCTTTGGTTTGTCCTTACTCTCTATCGTGCCGGTTGTCCGCCGGATGGTGGTTTCCCGGTCTTTTTTCCCGGCGGCTTTTTTCTCCCGTTCGTCCTCAGCGCTCCATCCAGGCGTAATCAGTAAATCTGCCGGGCGACCTCAGCTACCGCATCGCTGGCGCCGGTAGTGTAGAAGTGGATGCTCGGTACGCCGCGCCTCATCAGGCCACGGCACTGCTGCACGCACCACTCGATGCCCACGCGGCGCATCTCCTCGTCGGTCTTGCACTTGAGGGCCTCGTGGGTAAACGCCTCGGGCAGGTCCATGTGGAAGATGCGCGGCAGACTCGTGAGCTGTTTCAGTTTGACCAGGGGCTTGATGCCGGGGATGATGGGTACCTCGATGCCGGCTTGGCGGCAGTCGTCGACGAAGCGGAAGTACTTGTCGTTGTCGTAAAACATCTGCGTCACGCCGTATTCGGCTCCGAGCCTGACCTTCTCGGCAAACCAGTGGAGGTCGGTGCTCATATTGGGCGCTTCCTCGTGCTTCTCGGGGTAGCAGGCCACGCCGTAGCTGAAGGGTTCACCGGGGTCGTTGATGCGCGTGCCGTCGACGAAGTAGCCCTCGTTGTAGCGGTTGACCTGCTGCTGAAGCTCGGTCGTGTGGTGGTACGACTGCACGCCCGGATTGGCCTGCTCATATTCTCGGGCGCCGTCGCCACGGAGCAAGAGCAGATTGGTGATGCCCAGATACTGAAGGTCAATGAGCACATACTCCGTCTCCTCCTTGGAGTATCCGCTGCAGAGGATATGAGGCACCATGGGGATGCCATAGGCTTGCTGCAGGGCAGCTGCCACGGCCACTGTGCCGGGTCGCTTGCGGAGCATCGCACGTTGCAGCAGACCACCTCCGGCGTCGCGGTAGACGGGTATGCTGTGGTGGGTCGTGATATTGATATAGCGGGGATTGAAGTCGCGCAGCCGGTCTATCGTCTCGCGCAACTTACCCATGCCCGCACCCTTGAGCGGAGGCAGGATTTCGAAGGAGAAGGCTGTCTCCTCGCCCTTGATAAGGTCTGTAATCTTCATGCAGTACTGGTGAGTGCGTCTCCCTGCGGCCAGCCCATACGGTCCCGGCGACGAAGCGTCCGACGCCGGGGAGTCCGGCAAGCCACAGAGTGTATGTGCAAAGGTACTGCTTTTTGGCCAATTATCTCTCCGCCCCGTCCGCTTTTTTGGGGGCCGCAGCGGCGAGTCGCGTCCTGAGGGGTGCGGTCTGCTGCTTGGGCCCTGCTTCGTCCGTCATGCGGTGCAGCCTCGTCCTAATCTGATCCGCGCGGCGGGGAGGGAAATCATGGCAGAAGTCCACATCCTCTTTGACTGCCTGAAAACGGGTCCCGGCAAACAGCCATCGGGATGCACATCTGATGCCCCCAGAGAGACTCTATGTGGCTGATCGTCGTCACCAGCAAAGGGCGTGGGCTTCAGGCTGCCGGCAAGCTCCGCAAGGAGATGATCCCGCTGAGCAGCAACGCCTCTCTCAGCCTGGGCATGAACATCTCCTTCTGAGACCCCGGCTCTCTATCCGGAAAGGCCAGCCAGCCGGCCACTCCGGCCGCACCCACGCACACGCACTCCCTCCTGCACCTGACACTCCGGACGCTCTGGCCCGTATGGCAATGGCCGCACGCTCCTGCGCCTGACGCTGC
This sequence comes from uncultured Prevotellaceae bacterium, assembly GCA_900316315.1. Lineage (GTDB taxonomy): Bacteria > Bacteroidota > Bacteroidia > Bacteroidales > Bacteroidaceae > UBA6382. The sequence continues at coordinate 2,356 of ONCK01000029.1, read as the reverse complement.
GCTCACTCCGAAAGGATTCCCCCCCGAGAGAGGGCTCCGCGCCAGAAAAGATGAGGCGTATTTTTCCTGAAACGGCCGCAAGGGGTGCGGTCAGTAGGGGATAACTACGAAGCTCAAGGTGTCCCACAGCACGTGAGAGAGGACCAGGGCGGGCAGCCACCTGGGGAAGAGACGGTAGAGCCAACCCCAGAAAGCGCCAGCGACCATGGCGGCGAGGATGAGCATCACGTTCATCGACCAAGCATGGATCAGTGTGTAGACGACCAGTGTCACGACCATGGCCGTATCGGCGCTCCAGCGCTGCGAGAGCCTGCGCTGCACGAAACCGCGCCAGAAGATTTCCTCGGCCGGACCGATAACCAACAGGAGGAGCAAGCCGATGAGCCACGAGGGCGTGCCGGAACTCATGCCATAGATGAGATCGACCTCGTCGCGGGCGCCACTGAGGATGACCTGCGACACCTTGTCGCCGGTCCAGAAGACCCCCCACAGCACCAGCGCCAGCACGATGCCCACCACGATCTGCGGCAGCGAGGGACGTAGACGCCGCAGCCAGCCGCGGTCACACAGGGCAACCCAGGTGGTAAGCGACACGGCGGCCAGGGTCATCACGAGCCAGAAGTTGATGTGAGGCGACGTCCAAGGCGAAAACATCACAAACCATAGCGCAGCGGCCAACACCATGCCGGCCACGGGCTGCCACAAGGGAGCGACGACTCCGGCGAAGCGGAAATCTTGTCTGTCTTGTATCATTTTATTACTGTCTTCTGATTTTTTGTTCTTCTCCTTACGCGACCAGCCTCAGCACCACGAAGCCCAACGCATAGAGCAGGCCGAACGACAGTTGCTCCTGCGCCGAGAGTTTGTCCAGTTGTCCGATTGCCGATGACTCGCCACGTTGCACCGCCATCATCGCCTTGGTATTGCGCCGGGCCAGCGGCAGAGTGAGCACGACCAGCAGCAATGACAGGCCGGCGAGCCCCACCCGGAGGCACACGGCCACACTCATCGCCGCCACCAGCGCATAGGGTATCCACTGCTCGGCCACGTAGCTCCACTGCGACCCGCGCCAGCCCATCAGACTCGCCGCCGTATGCAGGCCGGCCTGAGTGTCGTTGGCGATGTCACGCGTATTGTTGGCATGCAGGATGGCCACCGTGAGCATGCCGTAGGGCAGACAAACGACCACCATTTCCCAGAGATAATCGCCCGTGCCGACGTAGCCCATACCCAGCGAGGGGAGCAGGGCAAAGCACATGAAGATGTCCACATCGCCCAGCACATGGGCCTTGAGCCAAGGGTAGCCCAGCGCCAGCGCGAGGCCGAGCGCCCCTATCCACAGGGGTTGTCCGCCCGTCCGGCTGATGATCAGCGCGCCCACGGCAGCGCCTAGCGCCAGCAGCACCAACCCGTAGTGCAGGATCTCGCGAGGAGCGAAGGTGCCGTCATGTATCCACGTCACGCCGTTGGGACCATCGGGCTTGTCGACACCGCGTATATGGTCGTAGTAGTCACTCACCAGGTTGCCCCCGGCATGCACGAGGATCATCAGCGGCAGACAGAGCAACAGCCCCGTCATATCCTGCGGTTGTCCAGCGCCCTGCGACCCGAGGGCTACAGACGGCACCGAACTGTAACACCACAGATAGGCAAGACTCACGAGGACGGGAATGACGGACGCCGGAAACGACCACGGACGCACAGCAATCACCCAGTCCTTTAAGGTACGGTTGGATTTCATTTCACTTCTTTTTTCCCGGTCCCGGGGCAAGCCGCCCCACCGGATTGTTCATATTCTGCCGCAAAAGTAAGTATTTTGCCCGACATATCCCATCCAAAGCCGCGCCACCCGCTCTATCCTCCTTGATATATGACCGTCCGGCTCCATCCGCCCTGCCTCCTGCACGGCAGGCTCTCCTCTCTTACTCTTCTTCCAATCTGTGTAGATGGCCGCTATCCTTGTCCCCCCGCGCATTCATGTCGTTTCTATCACCGCGCCCTAGGGAATACGACGACCTGTCATCTCTCCCCCGTCCTCCTCTCGCCCAGACTGGCGGGGTCGGAGGCGCGAGCCCTCCGGCTTCACAATCCGGAGGTCGTGGGATCGTGGCCACCCAAGCTGCACTGAAAAAAAGAATTACAGCAATGTAACTCCTTTTTCTTTTACGGAAAAACAATGGGAGCCGAAGGTCACTGTTCGCGTAGCGAGGGAAAGTAAAACATTTTGGGGCATTATTCACCATCCAAATCATGCCATAAAGCAAGACCTTTAACTGTCAATTTATACTTCTGACGAGGATGACGCGGACTATTGGGATAGAGCAAAGCGACCACCCCTTTCTTAATAGCAGGTTCT
>ONCK01000030.1 GCA_900316315.1 uncultured Prevotellaceae bacterium | reverse complement strand
GCAGTTTTTCATCGTGTACGATCCGTCGCTGTTGCGATAGATGTGCCAGATGAAATTCCAATTGGTGGAGTTGTTGTAGACAGAGTCCGATCTGAAATACAGGATGTACTCACCCTGTTCATCAGAAGAGGCCGCAGCATCTGCAAGGCTCACACCAATGATGGAGTCACCATACTGACTGTTGGCCCAATCCGTATGAATACGGTAGTAACCGTCAGCCACTGTGGTGTCCTTTACTTGGTAGACGTCCTGCGCCTGGGCAGTCAGTCCCCAAAAGCCGCTAGCCAAGAGGGCTAGCATAAAGAATAATTTCTTCATTGGCTAAGTTTTTTTGGTTAATAAATAAGTGGACTATGAGTTAATCTCTTTTGTCTTTGCAACCGCCTGCTAATTGTTTTCATGCATTTTTGCCAGACAGGCGGATTAGATGGAGAATAATTTCCTTAAACTATATGTTTGGCGTTGTTTCATCTGCGCAAAGGAGCACAATGGAAAATGCGAGTAAGCTTTGCTAACATTCTTTTGCGTTTGTCCACCGCTGAACTCACTCATGTCTGCTTCTTTTTTTTGATTTTATTGTGTCTACTTTAATTTTTAGGATCCTATTTGTGCTTCTGCGATAGCAAAAATAAAGAATATATAATTTCTGCGCTCAATTTAAACTGTTAAAAAAACACACGATTTTCATTTTTCCTTTCTTTTATCAGTTTTGTTCCTTTTCAGAGCCGCACTTGATCCCGTAATAGCATTATTCTCATGTCCGCCGACCCGATCACATGCTCATGGCAACAAGCGCTGGCAGCAATGAAACCTTGAGCCAAACTGATATCTCACCCTTAGGCAAGCAGGCCACCGTTCGCTCCCGAACTATAAGGTCTCTGATAAAGAGAGATACTCGACAGGCTTCGTGCACCACAGATAGTCATGAGAGGATACCGTCTCTGGAAATTAGCCTCCCCGTCTACTGATAGCCTTCCCCCAGGCCAAACGCACCTGCCGCAGGCATCAAGCAATGGTATGGGGTACAAAGATAGAACTTTAAGTTTTTCATTTTTCCACCTCGCAAGGAGAAAAAGTTGTCTCCGCCCTCTTTCCCTCCGGCCAATCACATCCCGTCGTGCGGTTTCTCCGTAAAAGATACACTATAGAGGAGTGGATGCTCTCGGGATGTCAGGCCCAGAGATAACTAAAACCTTCGACTCGTCCATCAAAGCCGCCGACATCTGCGGCATCGCGCCCACACACGCCTATTTACTGGATCAAACAAGCGGAGGACCGTCCATGCAAGACAAAGCGGAACTAAAGTTGGACCACGCCCTTTATTTAAATGTATAGATAGTACTTCTTTATATTCTCAACAGCCCTCGGTCAAAAGCGACCAGCCAGTTAGCAGACCATATCAGGTCACATCGAGGCCGAGAAGGGACCTGTCGCTTACAGAGAGAAGGGACAGATACCCCTTCACACTGAGGACAAGATGGACCGCGCCAGCACACAGACTCAACATCTCGCCGTCCATCCGTCAGAGGCCAACAGGCAGGGCCGGCATACTCCCGCACTCTGAAACAGTCCCCAGACTATGGAAAAGAATAGCTTGGTTATTACTTTTTTTGCAGGCTACCAGCACAAAAAAAAACGGGTTAAGAGAGAAAGGATATTATCAGTTATGCGTAATTTTGCCAAATATTTTAAGCCCTGCCGTTTGTCTGGCACTCCGCAGAGCAAAGTATCTGGCATAATTATCTGGCATAATATTAAGATATGAAAATACTCAAGCAGCTACTTAGAACTATCGCACGCGATTGGAAGCGATTCTGGCATTGGTACTTCGGTCTCTACCATGGAGCGCCCTGGTGGAAGAAGCTCATCCTCATTCTACTGAGCATCGTGGCTTTCTTCTTCCTATACAGCCTTGCCGTCTACTTCAACTTCCTCTGGCTCTTTGGCAAAAGCCCCAGTATCCACAAGATCATGCATCCGGAGGTCAGCGAGGCATCGGAGATATACAGCGAGGATGGCGTACTGATCGGCAAATACTTTAGCGAAAACCGTTCGCCGGTCAAATACGAGGATGTCACGCCTATCTTTTACAAGACGCTCATCGACACCGAGGACGAGCGCTTCTACAGTCACCACGGCATCGATTTCCGCGGCGTGCTCGCGGCTGCCAAAGACATAGCCCTCGGCAATGGACGCGGCGCCAGCACCATCACGCAGCAACTGGTCAAGAATATGTTTCGCACCCGTACCCAGTACTCCACTGGTCTGCTGGGCAAAATACCTGGAGTCAAGATACTCATCATGAAGTCCAAGGAATGGATTGACGCTATACTGATCGAGATGTCCAGCAGCAAACGCGAGATCCTCACCATGTATGTCAATACCGTCGACTTCGGCAGCAATGCCTACGGTATCAAGACGGCTGCCAAGACTTACTTCAACACGACACCCGACAAGCTCAAGACGGAGGAATGCGCCGTACTCGTGGGCATGCTCAAGGCAACTACGGCCTACAACCCAAAACTTCACTATGACCGCAGTCTGGAGCGCCGCAACGTGGTACTCAACAATCTCAAGGCCCATGGCGATCTCTCGGCTCAGGCCTGCGACTCGCTCAAGGCGCTTCCTATCACGCTCAACTTTAAGGTCGAAAATGTCTATGAAGGCAAGGCCCTCTACTTCCGCGAGTACCTCGTCAAATATATCAAAGACGACCTGCACCTCGACGTAGACGTCTACTCCGACGGTCTCAAGATCTACACTACGCTCAACTCCAAGATGCAAGACTACGCCGAAAAGGCGGTCAATAAGGAGATGCGCATTGTCCAGCAGAGATTTCGCAATCACTGGGACAACACCAACCCCTGGCAGGACGAGAACCATGTAGAGATTGCCGGTTTCATCGAACAAATTGCCCAGCGCCTGCCTGTATACCGCTATCTGTCTGACAAATACAACGGTGACCCCGACTCTATCAACTACTATCTCAACAAGCCCCATGAAGTCACGCTCTTCAGCTACGACGGCCCCGTCAAGCAGACGATGAGCACCATGGACTCTATACGATACATGGTCAAATTTATGCACACGGGCTTTGTAGCCCTCGAGCCTGACACCCGCCACGTCAAGGCATGGGTCGGCGACATTGACTTCGCATCGTGGAAGTATGACAAGGTCACGGCCATGCGACAGAGCGGCTCAACCTTTAAGCTCTTCGTCTACTCGGCGGCTATGAATCAGGGCTTGACTCCCTGCGACAAGCGTATGGACTCGTATGTAAGCATGAACGTCTACGACAAGCAGAAGCATCAGGAAGTGCTTTGGGCTCCTCATAACGCCAACGGCAATTTCTCCGGAGACTCGATGACCCTGCGTGCGGCTTTTGCCCAGTCTGTCAATAGTATCGCTGTCAAACTGGGCCAGGAGGTCGGCATTCCTAATATCATCGAGACGGCCCACAAGATGGGCATCAAGAGTCCGCTCGACAATACGCCGTCTCTGGCTCTCGGTTCCTCGGATGTCAACCTGCTGGAGATGGTCAACGGATACAGCACCGTCGTAGCCGACGGTAAGGAACGCGAGCCTATCCTTGTCACCAAGATTGTCGATCGCGACGGCAATGTGATCTACAGCGAGGCGGATGCACCAAGCCCAACACAGGCTATCCCCTATCGGTCGGCTTTCCTCATGCAAGAGATGCTCAAGGCCGGTCTGCGCGAACCAGGTGGTACCTCCATGGCCTTGTGGACCTACGTGCGCCAGTTTGACAGGACGACAGACTTCGGCGGCAAGACGGGTACAAGTAACAATCACTCTGACGCATGGTATATCGGCGTCACTCCGGGTCTTGTCGGCGGCGCATGGGTCGGAGGCGAGTACCGTTCTATCCACTTCCGGACAGGCGCACTTGGCCAAGGAAGCCGCACGGCACTGCCTATTTGGGGATACTTCATCCAAGATGTGCTGAGAGACCCGCAATTTAAGAAATACCAGCAGAAGTTTAAGAAGCCTATCGAGGATATCCCCTATAATTGCTACAACTGCGCCAACTATGTACGCCGAGCCAAGGCCGAGCCAGACTCTCTGTCCGGAGACTCGCTCTACGACTTTGAGAGCACAGGAAGAGTCGACACCACAGCACATCATCGCCATCATCACCCCGCCGGTACGGAAGGGCAGCCCTCCAAGGCTCCCCACAGCACAGACGACGAGATAGACCTGGGCATCTGACGGAGAATGTTGGAAAACAGGATATTCATAACTGAAGAACATTTGCCACAATGAATAAAGGCATCATCCTTGGCTGTACGATCTTGGCTGCCATTGCCGCATACACAGCACATCTTGTAGCCAACGAGAAAGGCGATGCCTCCATTGTATTTATCTCACAGACGGCCAAGACTGCCACTCCATCGTCCGTCAATGTCTCTTCCGATCCTGCAACTTCCGACGATATCAAGCCCAAAGGGGAGGCACCAAGCTACAGCCTCGCCTCGGGCAACCAAGCCCACGCCTGGTCTCATCCGCTGCTGGCTGACGTAAGCCGTCAGGGCGTACCTGAGCAAATCCTCGTGCGCGACGGCTATACCGTATCCTACAACAAATCTACACGCTGTCCCAACTATGTTGCCTGGACACTCTGTCCAGAACGTCTGGAGGGCAAGCAGAAGCGTGAGCCGGCATTTTATGAGGATCCGGACCTTGATAATGATAGTCGGGCTTGGCTACGCGACTACTACAACTCGGGATTTGATCGCGGTCATCTCTGCCCCGCCGGCGACTGTAAATACAGCAAGCGAGCCATGGCTCAGACATTTTACCTCAGCAATATCTGCCCGCAGACGCACACACTCAACGCCGGCGACTGGAATAGTCTCGAAAGCGCCACACGCCGCTGGGCCAAGCAGCAGGAGGAGACAATCCACATCATTGCCGGACCTATCTACGTCGGCACCGGCCAGCGCAGACTGCACAAGCGCGTGCGTGTTCCTGACAAATTCTTTAAAGTGCTGCTCTGTCTCGACAAAGGCAAAGAGAAAGGCATTGCCTTTGTCATGAACAACAACACAGAGAACCACGATCTCAACTACTACGCTACAACGATCGATGAAGTAGAGCGCCAAACGGGCTATGACTTCTTCCCCACCGTCACACGCAAACTACAGGACCGCCTTGAATCCCAGCGCTATATATCTGCCTGGAGCCGACGCATGAACGTAAACTAGCCTTCCCCGCACCGTTTCTCCCAACGCCACCGGCCCGCTGCATCTGCCCGCTTCAGATACATGGGCTCTGTCAATCTTTCGTTCAAAGCACGTCAGAGCCTCTCAGACGGCCTGAAACTGTCTGGCACTACCAATTGTCCATTAGCTATTTTTCTTTCCAGCATAAGGCAAATATCTCTCAGCGATACTGTGTCAAAGCATAGGCAGTCTACCTGACTCTTATGCTCTCACTCTGTTTTATTCGCTTATAGATGCCGAAGGCCTATAGTAGTTCGACGGGCTACACGGCCAAAATGACCACCTTAATCTTGTTGAGCAAAGCGTCAACAGTGATCGTAGCGTCAGCTGCGGCTGTCGGATCGGGATCGACTACCTTGTTGGGATCGATGTAACCGGTCTGGCCGTCGATGAAGACGTTGGAGAAAGTCTGGCCGGCCTTGATAGCCTTGCCGTAGCTGTCTGTCAGCTCGAGTGAGGACTGGCCTGTGGCGGCGTCAACCTTGATATTCTTCAGTGAGTAGACGGCCATGTTGCCGGAAGCAGTAGCCCGACCGTCCTCGCTGATGTCGAACGGCAGCGTCATGATACGGGTGTCGTTGTCCAGAATCGGGAACTCGAGGTCGTTGTCCAACGGATCCTCTACAGCTACGAAAGTGAAGGCGCTACCGGTGTTGCAGCCGGCCTCATTCTTATTGTTGGTGCCCCACCATACCATGTGAAAGTCTGCACTCTGCTGGTGCAGAGGCGGACCAATATCACCTCCCGTCGGGCTGTAGTAGAGACTCTGTAGCCGTGTTGGTGTTGTGGTAGGTGCCGTAGAGCCGACCGGCAGGATCATAGTCACTGAAGATGGTCTGCAGCCAGTAAGGCTTGAGACGGGTGGCGATGGTGTAGTGGCCGTCGTCCACGATGCCGATGAGCTGGGCCTCTACGGCCTGCTGGACAGCACGGAGTTTGGTCAGCGCGGCCTTGACCTGGTCGACGGTATAGAGGGAGCCGTCGTCTATCATGGACTGGGCATCGGACATTTCCTCGTCCAGGGCGTCCATCACATCCGTAGAAGATACACAGCCGGGGTTGACGCCCACTGAGTAGCTGGCGCCGGACACGTCTGTCATCATCTCATTGAGCTGCAGGAGGGCCATCGTCTTCTCGTCGAGGTCCTCAACTGGAGTAAACCTCCATGAGGCACTGCGGGTCTCATCATGGGAGTTACACTTTACGCGGTAACTACCACCCGGACGGAAACGCCACTTGGCCATGGTCGCACGGATAAAGAAGCGGCCGGGCACGGCCTTGTCCTCACGTGTGCAGTCTCCTTCGCCACCACCACCGATAGAGGAAGAAGCTCCGTAGTCCTGCGTGTAGAACCGGTACGCTGTCATCGGACGGCCGGTACAGTTGATGTACTCGGACTGACCGTTGAAGTGCAACGGCAGAGGATAGGTCAGCGACTGCGTGCCGCAGTTTTTCATCGTG